>CALRQL020000001.1:0-549626 GCA_943370295.1 Agrobacterium sp. 719_389
CAAGTCTTTTTCGCGCACTCTTCTCCTGCCCGAAAATAAAATCAAGATGCTCTTGGTTATAAATCTCCTGCTCAATCACATTCATTACCTTTTGCAGTGCTGTTTTAGCATCAAATGCTAAATTATTCAACAGCACTTTTTCGTTATCCAGCAGGCATTTCAATATTTTTTGGGTAAGAAACTTGGTGAAATGTTCACTCATTAAGTTTCGCTGTATGGTGTTCAGCTTACCCGTTACCTCAGGTTCAGTAAGGTTGGCCGCCGCATTAAAAAACGACGAGAAAATTTCTTTGATACGGTCAACAATCGGCAGTACATAAGGCAAAAGCACTTTGGTATTGTATTGCGGGGTTTTAGTACTCGCCCCGTCTTCACCGTTATCCGTGTAAGCATTATCAACCGCCATTTTAAGCGTTAATTCCAATTCGGATAAGAGTGCGTTGGGCACAGGAAACTCCTTCAGCAAGTTGTCGTCTCTATACTCAGGTGCAAGTATCTCTGCCGAGTACTTGTTAGATGCATCTTGCGCTTGAGCAACATCAATAAGCACAGCTTCTAATATCTGCTCAAGAGTAAGCGAAGGGGTTTGTTTAATTGCCATTTTGATGCCCTTATTTTTTTGAAAAAACGGGGTGCTGCCATGCAGCAACACCCCTCATATATAGGTAGTGGTTAGTTGTTAAACGGGAGAAACTGTAACTGAGAAAGCAGTATTAACGGCATTGGTGCCGCTGGTAACCGGGTTGGGTACACTTGCTGCTGTAAAGGCAATTTGTTGGGTACTGCCGTTTGTAAAGTCGGTAGCAGGGGTAGTTACCTTCATGGTAAATGATGCAAAACCATTTGCACCTGTTGTATCCGAACCTGTTGAAGTGGCAGAAATGGTAATTACACCAGCTGTTCCAAAGTTAACAGTGTTACTTGCTGGAGCCACAAGAACACCCGGTACTACCTGACCCATGCTGTTTTTAAGCTGCACGGTTACATCTACTGAATTGTCAGTTTGGTTTAGCAATGTAACAATAAATGGTGAAGGCTCCATAGATCCGTTGGTAGGCGATTCTTGTATGCTTGAGTTAAGTATGTTTAGTACTGATGCAAGCCCGGCAGGCATAGCCGATTGGCTGGCACCCACGTGTATATTCATGGTGTATTCAACCGAATACTTTGATTCTTGCGTAGCCTTTGAATCTTTTTTACTTGAGTAGTTGGCTTTAAAGTTGGCCTCAACTGAAAACGGACCCCAGCCTACTCTTGCCTTAGCACTTGCTTCGCCACTGGTTGCAGTGCTTTCGGTGTTTTCAACAATGTTTGAAGATGATGCAGAAATATTGGCCGTGAAGTCAATAGTCATAGCATCAATCGAAATGTAAGGAATGGGCACAATGGCCAGCAAGGGCACAATAAGGTTTACCATTTGGCCGCCCTTTTGGTACTGAAATACAACACTGATGGCCTTACGGTCGCCTTCGGGGCCCGTTAAACCAACGTTGTTAATAAATTCCCAAGTAGTGATAGCTGCTTGTGATTGTGCTTGAATAGCTGCCTGCAAAGGGCCGCCGATGAGTGAAGAAAATGGGATAGCCTGCAATGCATTGGTGGCTACCGTTGATGGGGTGGTGTCAATTGCCATAGTTGTAATGGGTTTAATTTTTTATGAAATTGATAATGTGTAATTGGGGTTTCTTTAACAATTACTTATATGCTTTATCAACAAATACCCCTGCTTTTCCTCTGTAGCCGCTGCGATAATAAACGCTTTTTCAATCATATATGTATGATAGGTTGATACGCCAAGCAGAGCGCGATGTGTGTGAAATAAAAACATAACAAGTGATAGTACTATGCAATTTTACCCAATATTAATCGGTAAAAACAAGTGTTAGCTAAAATTTAACCGTATTTAACTAATAATTGGGTATTAATACCTGTTTTTTATATTACGTATAAATACGCTTGTGTATTTTAGGAAAAGCTGCATGAAAAAGTTATTTAACCCATAATTAATAGATACATTGGCAACAAGACTGTATTTTTGAAGCCATTAAATATGGCTACTTTGCTTAAAACCATACTTAGCAGCCTTGTGATGCTGGTTTCACTCTCTATGTGGGGGCAAACGGGCAGCATTAAGGGCCGCATTACCGACAAAAAAACCAAAGAGGGGCTTATAGGAGCCACTGTAATTATTCGCGGAACGTCTGTGGGAGCTGCTACAGACATGGAAGGATATTATGAGATTAAAAGTCTGAAGGCCGGAACCTACACGCTTGAAGTAAGGGTGGTGGGCTACCAAAGCCAGTTGATAACCAATGTGCGAGTGGATGCCGACAAGGCTACTGAAAAAAATGCTGAGTTGAGCGACCAAACTGTTGATGTGGGCGAAGTAGAAGTAGTGGGTGAAAAACCACTGGTGGATGCAGAAGTGCCCCGAACTACTAATATTGTTGGGCAAGACCAAATAAAGGAAGCGCCGGTGCGCCAATTACAGGCCATTATAAATACGCAGCCGGGTGTAGTAAACACACCTGCGGGGGTGTTTATTCGCGGTGGCCGTACGTATGAAACCGGTTTTTTGATTGACGGCGTATCAGCCCGTGACCCTTTGGCGGGCACAGGGTTTGGTATTGATATGGGTTCAAACTCTATCAGCGAGGTGGATATAAACACCGGTGGTGCTACTGCTGATGTGGGCGATGCTACATCAGGGGTAGTAAATGCTAAAACACGTTCAGGCGGCGATAGCTTAGAGATTTCTATCACCCATAAACGTGATAATTTTGGGTTTAATAAGGATTGGCAATCGTCATGGAATTCACAAGTGACTGAACTCACTATTGGTGGGCCTGCGGGTTTGCTATTTCCTAAAAACCCCAAAAAACTGCGCTATTTTATAGCATTAAGAAACTTTTTTACCGACCAGTTTACAAAAAACCCTCCCAATCAAGTAGTTTCATCACTATATCCCAATACAATGGTTACTCCGTTTTTGGATAACCGTTGGAGCGGTCTTTTGAAATTAAACTATGATATCGACAGTACTAAACGCCTTAGCTTCACCTATAACAAAACCATTACGGTGAATCAAGATGAGAATATGCTGCGTATTACGGGTAACGACATCCCCTTTTCGCCCGGTTATCAATACATGTTTCAAGACCAAATGGATAATGCGAATACCTATACGCACGACGCCAACCTGACAATCTTGAATTTCAAACACTTGCTTCGGAAAAGGTTTAATTATGAACTAACTGCTTCACGCTTCTTTGCCCGTCTGCGCGCTGATGCAAACGGCCGTGATTGGAGACCTGATAATGTGGATAGCGAGTTCGACCCGCGTTCGATAGTTACCTACCCTGTTTCGGTATTTAACCCCGGAGATAGCGTAGTGTTTGTGAACCCAGCCCCCGGAACGTATAACAACGGAGGTATTGCTACACTTTGGCACGACCACTTTATTGAAGAATATACCTTGAAAGCAGTGGGTAATTTATTTACCCAAAACGCGCAAGACAACTCACTGAACCGCCTTTCGTTTGGTGCGGAAGTGAAATTGCAAGACTTGCAATGGATTGACATTGGCCGTCCTTGGGTGGGTGCGCCTATACAGGTGGCAGGCGGTGGTTTCACCCAATCGTACCGTTTGGGTGAATACAGTGAAGCATGGCGTGTGAAACCTTCACGCGGCGGTGTATTTGTTACCGACCGTGTACGTTATAAAGGCTTGGTAGCCGAAGTAGGTGCCCGCCTTGAATACTGGATGCCCGGTAAATATGTTGATGATGCCATTAACGACCCCCGTGCCCAAATACGCGATGAAATAAGGCAGGATTATATAAACAATTCAACTTCTATTATGGGGCGCCGTTTCAAATTCCGCTTTTTGCCCAAAGTATCAGCGTCGTTCCCCATTACTACCAAGCAAATGCTGTTTTTTAATTACGGACACAGCACCATATTGCCTCACCCTTCTTACGTTTATACCGGTTTAGACCCTTATTACAGCGACCGTTCAACGGTAGCGCGTTTGGGTAATCCAAGTCTTAATCCTGAAGTGAGCATACAATACGAGTTAGGCTTAAAATCAGAGTTAAGCAGCAACGATGTATTAACTACATCAGCCTATTGGCGTGATAACTACGATTTTATTACTACCACCCGTATTTTGGTTAAAGATGTTTCAGGCAGGGAAGTATCGCGTTCTATGCGTATCAACAGCGATTATGCCCGCATACGCGGCGTTGAGGTAAGCTACCTAAAACGAGTAGGTAAATGGTACCAAGGCCAGTTTTCAGTGGGCTATATGGTGGCTACAGGACAAAGTTCATCGGCGTCAACATCGTTAAAAGAAATTTTGGGTGAAGGAAACCGCGAAGACACCCGCGAGTTTTATATGCCTTGGAGCAGTCCTTGGGATGTGAAAATGAACCATGTGTTTATTTTGAATCAAAAAGACGGCTTTTTGGGTTACAAATGGCTGAATAGAATGAGCTTTTACGTTGAAGGTGTTTGGCGCTCAGGAATACGTTATACCCCGTATGTTTACCAAGGTGATGAGCCGGCAACAGGCCGCCCTATTTATATACAAGACCAAAATCCTAATTCGCGGTATTCAAAAATCGGTGAATCAGTTTGGTGGCTCGATTTTAACTTCCGCAAATGGTGGACAGTGAAAAACGTTCAACTTTCGTGGACAATAGAGATTACAAACGTCCTTAATCTGAAAAATACGGCACGTGTAAACCCGGTAACAGGTCGCGCTTACCAAAGTGGAGACCCCGTTCCCAGCGAATGGCGTGATCCTAATTATCCTGACCCTCGTGACTCACGTTCAAGTGGTACTCCACCCTTTGACCCATCAAGGTTTATGGCGCAACGCCACTTTATGACAGGTATCAGCGTACGATTCTAAGTCCTCCTGAACTTGTTTCGGAAGAACGTTGGGTTTCCTCCTCCTGCATTCTCCTCCAAAGGAGGACATGAGGTGCTCACCTACGTTATTAACTTTACGAGTATCAACTATTCGTTCGTCGTTCAATGTCCCCCGCTTGCGGGGATAGGGGTGGAAATGCAATTCGGGCAGTCCTGGCGAACTTGTTTCGTTATCGTTCTGCCAACGCAGATCGGCATCTCATCACCATTCACGAGATTTACCTACGCGGTCCCGAACCAAGTTTGGTATGACGATGCTGAAAAAGTTCAGCAATTAATATTCTTACAATAGCTTTGCGACAATGGAGCATATTAAAATTACTATCAGCGGACGGGTGCAAGGGGTTTGGTTTAGGAAATACACCCAAACGCAAGCAATTAAGTTGGGCATTAAAGGGTTTGTGAAAAACCTACCCGACGGAAGTGTGTATGCTGAGGCGGAAGCTGAACAACCGATACTTGACCGGTTTATTGCATGGTGCTATGTGGGCTCACCGCTTTCATCGGTAAAAGAGGTGAAGTGGGAGGAGGGAGAAGTTCAGCATTTTTCAGCGTTTGAAATACGTTAAGCCTACGCCTTTTTTATCATACTAAAGGCCATTCCGCCCATTACTATAATACACAAACCCAACGCTCCCCATAACAACAGGTTTTTTCGGGTTTTCTCAGCACTACTTTCTACTATGGCTTCGGGCGGGGTGTTTATGGTAAGTGTACCCACTGTCTTCACATCTGAATTATACTCAATATCGTATTTCGGTTTTTTCAAATCAGGGTCTCCGCACTTCAGTTCATAATTCTTACCTGCTTCTAAGCGCAGCGTTATAAACAGTTTAGGCGCCAACGCTGTTATACTTTTTATTTGCAAAGGAGCATCGTCGTTATTGTTTATCAGCAAACTAAACGCATTTGCAAAATGGTTATCTGTCTCAATTAAAACAGGATTGCTACCGATATTTACATGATACACCCTATCAGATGTTTTATTGAATATACTGCCTTGCTTGTTTCCGTTGATTAAAGTAAGTGAGCAGTCCCGTTGAAACGGCAACGGATTGGTAAACTCAAACTTTACCATTGATAGCGGTGCCGAATGGGGCAAAGTAGCCTCCACAATACTGCTGTGAGAGTTTTCTCCTTCAGAGGTTTTCCATTTGGCTTGTATCAGGTGATAGGCAGTCGGGTCGTTTTCTAAACTGTAATTCAGTGGGATTTTGATAGCAGGTCGTTTGGCAACAGGTCCTTCAATTCTAAACTTTAGACCACGTTTGCCATAAATTAGGTGATGCGCGATGTAAAAACCTTCCCCTCTCGGTAACGTATCAACGTTCACTTCCTGATACACCCCATCTTCATTTACTATTATTATTTTTATGTTCGGGTTGTTCGTCCATTTTTCGGTGGTATAAAAGGCAAGTTGGCCTTCATCGTATTTTTGGAATACAGGGATTTCAATCTCTGTGTAGCGGGCGTTTTCTTCAACAACAGTGTACGTAACAGGGTGAGATACGGGTACTTTTTTTAAGTAAGTATCGGTACTCAACTGCACCATATAGGGGACTTGCTCTTTACTGCCAACCGGATATATGCGGATATCGCTATAGTTTGGGTTACATACCGCAAACAATTCAAGCGGTAAATAAACATTGTAATACCCTGTGCTATCAACCTTGTGAAGCGGCAAGCGGTGGGTAAAGTTTTGCGCCCGTGCTCCAAAACTTACCAAAACAATAAGCAGCAGGTTAACTATCCGTTTTTTCATCGCTCAGGATAATTTTTTTGATTTTTTGGTACATGAAAGAAATTACCAGCAACAGTATGCCCAGTATAATAAAGGCAAGTATCCGCCCGCCGTCTGATACTCCGCTGATATCATAAATAAATAACTTAGCGAGGGTAAGGGTAAACAGTGTAAGAGAAATGATACGCAAGGTTTGGTTTTTATTGCGCATACCCAGCCACATTAAGGCAAAAGAGCAAATGCCCCACAACACCGGATAGCCTGCTTTGATAGACTGCCTTACGATACTTCCGTATTCAGCCAATCCTGCCTCGGGGCCTTGGGTAGAAAGCAGCGCAATACTATCGGCGTGCAATGCAAGACCGTGCAGGGTTACTTCGGCACTGGCAATAAATACTGCGAAAAAGGTTGCCGCCCATAGCCATAATGTATTGGTGCCGCTCTTTTGTTTGGCTTGCAATACAAACAAGGTGATGATAATACCTGCCAACGCAAAAAAGTTGATGTAGTGTAAAGCAAAGCCGGGTTGTATATCCGCACCGTCGTAAATGATTGCTTTGAATAGCTGATAATACACTCCCTGCGCTAAACAGTTTATAAACAGGGCTGCTACACCGAGTAGCATCACTACTTTGCCGTATGCAAAGCTGCGGCGGAAAATCACAATCAGCATCAATGCTAACACCCACAGGTAGTTGATGGCCATCAACACTATTTGGCGGGTGGTGCTATCCACCTCTAAACGGTTCATTTGATACAATCCTTCAAAATTCAGCGTGCCGAAGGCTATTACAGCCATCAGAATGTCAAATAAAATGCCTGCACTTTGGTTATCAATATGTATAAGTCCAAAGCTGTACGGATGTTCATGGCTTCGTAACAAACGCCTGCTAAGGGCAAGTGAGGCGAAACAAGCCAAGCAAGTAATGAATACTTTATTGGTAAGTACGGGAAGATAGGCTGCCCCAAATCCGTAAAACTTAAACCAATCAATAACCACGCTTACCATCATTAAACCCACTAACAGCAACGAAGCGGTTTTAGCCAACGGCATTTGTGCGGGACGTGAAAACCAAAGCAACATGGCTGCTTCGGCCGCCCAAAACAAGGTGATATAGTTGCCTTTTAATTGTACTGGTGCTACTAAGCTTACAAATACAAGCACCAAACCAAACAAGTATAAGGCCAGCTTACTGTTTGCTTGCTCTCTACGGTAAAATATAAGTGCAGGAACAAAGTTGAAAACTGCTAATAATGCCGTGAAAATGCCTTGATACTCTGTTTGTCCCCAGTGCTTTAAAATGCCCATGCCTGCGGCAAAGAACAAAAACGAGTTAAACAACAGTATAAATGTTTGGAAGCGAGTAAACACTTCGTTTCTCCTGAATTGAGGCAAGGCATTCATCACAAAGAACACAACATAGAACAGGGATGCAAACAGCAAAGCGTCTCCGTAATGGGGGGCAGTGGTATAATAGATTTCGTTGAGCAGCCAAGCGGCGTAAATAAGCACAGTGCCAATAAAAGATAAGGCATTGATGATATTCCACCTGCGGAGGCCGGCCAAAACAAGCATCCCCGTATTAAGTATGAGTAAGTAACTAAATAAAACTACGTGATTGCCCTGTCCGGTGCTCACCATAAAGGGCGCACCTAAACCGCCCAACAGTGATATGGCTGCCAATTCTTTGCGGTCGTACAACACGGAAAGCAGCACACTAAATGCGGTAATCACTACCATGATGATAAAGGCAAGGGTTTGCCCGAACATTTGGTATTGCTGGAAGGCAATGGTAATGGTGAAATAAAACGTGGCGATACCCCCTGATACCAACAACGAACTAAAAGTGCGGTAGCTGTTGTGTTGGCGGTGAGCAATGGCCAGTAATATGCATCCACTGATAAGGCCAAGGGCTACACGGCCTGCCTCGTTTATCATTTCGCGGTCGATGGCGTATTTTACAAAATAGCCGATGCCCAATACTAATATGGCAATACCAATTTTGCCTGCAAGATTCTCACCAATAAAGCGTTCAAAGTCTTTAGCCTCTTTGGGTGCTTTTTCTTCTTTCGGCGTTTCGAAAGGAGGAATATTTGGTGTTACAGGTTTAACAGTCTCTATTACGGGAGGTTCTTCAACCGCTTTGGGGGTTTCAATTACATCAGGTGTGGGAGGAATAACAGGCGGAGGAGTAACAACCACAGGAGGCGGTACCACATCTCGCTGAACAACCGGAGTAACATACGGTTTCTCTATTGGGGCAGGTTTTTCAGGCGGCACTTCTTGCTGGCCTTTTAAGCCGCTTCGGTACAAAGTTTCTTCTAGCTTATCTATGCGTTTAAGTAATGTTTCCCTGTCTTGAAGCTGCCTGCTTCTAATGCCTGATAACATTACCAGTAGAATTATCGGAAAACCGATAACCACCGCTATGCCTAAAAATAGTAATCCCTCCATGTAGGATGCTGCGAAAGTTGGTTGTTGTAACGAATGTAGCTAAATATTAGCGTAAAAGGGTAACGTTGCCACCCGTAGAATGATTGTACACCTCTCCCGATTCGTCGATTTTTAAGAAAATCTTCCACACATACACGCCGTCTTGCAGGGGTTCACCTTTGTAGGTTCCGTCCCAGCCTTTGGTTTTGTCATTGCTTTCAAAAATCAACTCACCCCAGCGGGTAAAAATCTTCATGTTAAACTCAATCACATCCTCCATATACGGCAAAAACACATCGTTTTGCCCGTCGGCATTAGGGGTAAAGGCAGTTGGGAAAAAGAAATTACAATCGTAATCGCGGAAAGCCACATACACCGAGTCGGTGATGGTATCGCAAATGTTAAACAGATTTACAATATACAACCCTTGTTGTGCTACCCGTATGCTTGGTTCGGTGCTGCCTGTGTTCCACAAATACGTGGCGTTGGGGTTTTGGGCGTTCAGTATTAAAAACTCACGTTTGCAAAGAGTAGTGTCTAAAGGTAACGACAAAGAAGGCAGCGGGAACACCTTGGTGTATTTCTCGGTATCGCTGTAGCAGCCGTTTACTTGTACGCGGTAAAACACCGTATCGGCGCCCGTAAAGCGGGGGACAAAAGTATCGTTCCGCATATTTTTGCCGGAGAAAATACCGCCTGCCACCAGCGGTTGCAGCGGCAGCGAGTCGTCATCGGTACAATAAAACAACTTTAGGCCGCCAAAATTGGGGTTGGGGTGGGGGTACACCACTACATTTTTGGTGATAGAGTCCATACACAACTCATCAGAGGTAAGTAACAATTCGGCGGTATATGTACCCGGGTTGTTAAACTGCCTGCGAATGTTTACCGAATCGTAATATGTGCCGTCGCTAAAACGCCACAAGTGGGTAAACGTTCCGCTATCAATGGTTGAAGTATCTTTAAAAAAGAAATCCTGCTCAAACAAACACTGGGCGGTATCGTTAATTACAAAATCGGGGTTGGGCTTGGGGAATAATATCGATGTGCCCCGTGCGGTATCGAAACAGTTGTTATTACTGCGCGGAATAAGTGTAACTATAAAAGTGCCCTGTACAGGATATACATAGGTGGGGTTAATGGTTGTACTTCCGTTGCCGTTGCCGTAATCCCAAGCATAAGTGAGCGTTCCGTATTTAATTACTGATTGATTGGTAAATACAAAACGGTTGGTGTTGATACACTGTGATGAATCGTTAACGCTATAGGCTGCCTGTGGTTTAGGGAACACCAACATGGTTTTGGCAATAGAATCCACACACCCAAAGTTTGAGGTGGCTAATAAACGCACCCGATAGGTAGTATCGTAAGTATATACTTTTACCGGGTTCACTGCGGTATCTGTAGTGCCGTTGCCAAAGTCCCAATCGTAAGTGTTGCCACCCAATTTTATGGTGGTTTGATTGGTGAAACGGTACAGGTTATTGTTTACGCATTGGTCGGTATCGTTTGTGGCGAAAGCCGGCGAAGGTTTGCTGTGGACGATTACGTAACGTCCTCCGGTATCGGAACAGCCGTTATTAGAGGTTGCTCTTAATACCACTCTGAAAGTAGAATCATAAGTGTAAACAATGGCGGTATCAGTAGCCACAGCGGTTTTACCGTTGCCAAAGTTCCAGGTATACGTCATGCTGCCGTATTTCACCACGCTGGCGTTGGTAAACTGAAACTGGTTGTTATTCACGCATTGGCCGCTATCGTTAATATTGAATGCAATTTGCGGTTGCGGGAACACCACTACCTGCTTACTGATAGAATCTTTACAATTCCAGTTTGAAGTAACCAACAGCTTGATAGTATAGGTACTGTCTTTGGCGTAAGTGCGGTTTGGGTGCAGTTGAGTGCTGCTTCCACCATCACCCCAAAACCAATCAAAGCCCATTGTTCCCTCGGCTATTTGGCTTTGGTTACTCATTACAAAGCTGTTGCCCGTCAGGCATTGGTCGGTATCATTAATATTAAAGGCAGGAGTAGGCTTGGCATACACACTAATGTCTTTGGTAATGGTGTCGCGGCAATTAAAGTTTGAAGTGGCAATTAATACGGGCTGGTACTTGCCGTAGGCAGCATACACAATAGATGTATCTGTTGCCATTGATGTTTTGCCGTTATCAAAATCCCAGTTATAGGTAAGCGTGCCGTATTTCAGTGTGGTTTGGTTGGTATAGTCGTATTTATTACCGTTTACACACTGGCCGGTATCGTTAATGTTGAAGTTGGCAACCGGAGTGGGCAGCACAATTATTTGTTTAATCAACGAATCGGTACATTGTTGGTTAGATGTTGCCTTAAGTTTTACGTTATGGGTAATATCGTTTGAAAACACAAACGACGGACTGGCCTGTGTGCTGGTTCCCTCAGTGCCAAACTCCCAGCGGTAGCTTTGCGTGCCTGCGCTGATAGTGCTTTGGTTGGTAAACACAAAGTTGTTAATGTTTGAGCATTGGTCGGTATCGTTAATGGTAAACTGTACTTGTGGGACGGGGTAAGTCTCAAACTGGGTAAGCGAGGTGTCAAAACAGCCGTAAATGTTTTCTACAATTAACCGCACAAGGTACAACCCTACCGTATTGATGCTAAAAGTAGTGTCGGCTTGTTTTGAGGTATGTCCCGACCCGAAAAACCAATCGTATTTTAGTGTGCCGATACTCGTAGTGCTGGTGCTGGTAAAAGCAAAGCTGTTGATGTTTAAGCACTGCGAGGCATCGTTAATAGTAAACGATGAGTTGGGCACAGGGAAAACCGTTATTTGTTTTTTAATGCTGTCTATACAGCCGTTATCAGAAGTTGCGGTCAGGGTTACCGTGTAATCCCCGTCAAGTGCATACACGCGGCTTCCAGTTGTGGTTATATCTGTAGAACCGTCGCCGTATTTCCAGTCGTAGCTGTTAGTGCCGTACTTTAAAGTAGTTTGATTACTGAACGTGTATTGATTGATGTTCAAGCACTGGTCGCTATCGTTAGCCGTAAATTTAGGAAACGGCTTAGGGAACACTGTAAGCGTTCGGGTGGTGCTGTCTAAACAACCCCTGTCGCTGGTGGCTATTAGTTTCACAGTATATCCTGTATCATACGTATAGCTGTGGTTTTCATTAAACGATGTGCCCGTTGCTCCGTCGCCAAACCTCCACAAAGCAGTGGTACTGCCGTTGTTTATTGTGGTAGTATTGGTAAAGGCATATAGGTTATTATTTACGCATTGGCCCGTATCATTAATGGTAAATGCAGGAGCGGGTTTAGATAACACCCTCACATCTTTTGCTATCGTATCACGGCAAAGGTTTCCGTTGGTTACAATTAATCGCGCCGTATAATAAATATCGTTGGCAAAGGTTTTGGTTACATCGGTGCTGGTGGCCGAGGTAGCATCCGTAAAGCTCCAATTGCTGGTAAATGAGCCCGTATCAGTACTGGTATTGGTAAACACAAACGACTGCGCATTGATACACTGTGCGGTATCATTAATAGTAAAGCCTGCCGTGGGTTTGGGGAAGATATATACATTTTTACCTAACGCACGCTTGCAACCAAAATCTGAAGTTTCGGTTAGAAACACTGTTTTTCTACCCGTATCAGTATAGACGTGTGATGTGTTGCTCGTGCTTGTACTGTTGCCGTCTCCAAAATTCCATTCTGATGTAAACGTACCCGAAGGAATGCTGGTGCCATTGGTAAATACAAAATTATTAACGTTGATACATTGGTCGCTATCGTTAATGGCAAATGCAGGCACCGGACGCGGGTGTATAGTAATTATCCTTGAAGTTGAGTCTTTACAACTACTGTCGCTGGTAGCTATCAGCCATACAGTGTAGGTGCCGTGTGTGTTATATGCCGGTGCGGGCGTAGTTTGTCCCGATGTATTGCCATTGCCAAACTTCCAAACATAAGTGGCAGTGCCGCTTGCAATAGATGAATTGTTTACAAAAGCTACGTTTGCTTCAGCACAAGTAGCCGGTGCAACAAAGCTAACAACAGGAACAGGGTTGATACTAACGTTCTTAGTTATTGAGTCTTCGCAACCTGCATTGGTAAGTATTTTTAGCTTAACAGGATATGTGCCCGGTGTAGCATATTGATTGCTGGGGTTTGAGAGTACCGAGGTGGTTAAATCACCAAAATCCCAATCCCAACGTACCACGTAAGCATTACTGGTAGAAGATGAATCAACAAACTGTGTAATGTTTCCATGGCAGGTATTTTGTGCCTCAAAATCAGCCGAAGGCGGCGGTGCCACTGCAATATTTTTAACGATGGTATCAGCACAACCCGATGATGCTGTCACAATAAGGGTAACTGTGTAAGTGCCGGTATCAGCAAAACTATGACCGGGGTTTTGCTGGGTAGAGGTTGAGCCGTCGCCGAAATCCCAAAAGTATGAAACTATCGTGCCTGAATCTATGGTTGAAGAGTCGGTGAAGTTAAGCGAGAAACTACTGCAAGCATTGGTGTTGCCAAAAGCAGCAACAGGGGTTCCACTTACGGCTATCAAGCGGATGATGTGTAGCGCTGTATCCGGAAAAACAGCACGGCAAGTAACCGTGCGGCCTTGTTTGCTATCAAACTCGCTGCTTTCTGCTGTTAAATAGGGTTTGTAAAGGCCTCCGCCGGTATATACGTTAAACACATTACTATCGCTTAGGGTAGTTAATGTGCTGTTATTGGCGTCTCTAAAATTCCAAATGTATTTGTTAGCATTTATGGTTTGGTTGGAGAACGTTACCTGTAACGGACTGCAACCCAAACTATCTCCTACGATGCTAAAGGCCGGTACCGGGCCTTTTACGTTCATTTGTTTTTCGATACTATCCTTACAGCCTTGTGTGTTTTCAACCACCAGTTTTATGCTGTAATCACCTCCCCTCGGGAAATCAAAAAATGGGCTGCGGATGGTGCTTTTGAGATTGCCGGGCATTATCGTCCACTTCCAACTCACTGCACTATCGTCAGCAGGTATAGAGATGTAGTTAAGCGGGTCGTACGTTTTGGTAGAGTCAATCAGCTGGTACACCTGCGGGCATACCAGGGTATCTGTAATACCAATATCTGCATAGGTGCCATATACAGTAAAAATATTACTACGGGTAATGGTATCGGTACATCCCGAGCTATCTTTTAAAGCAAGCCTAACGGTGTATGTGCCTGCCTTGGTAAACGTTTTTTCGGGTTGCCATCCGCTGGTACTAAAGCCTGCACCATCACCAAAATCCCACCAAACGGTTTCCTTGTTGGCCGCTTGCCGTGCAGGGTTGCGCCATAACGATAGCCCTATATCAAAATAATAAATACTGTCAAAAAAGGTGATGGTGTCACCTGCGCACACCTGTTTCGGGGTCATATCAAAATCACCTCCAAACCCTATATTAATTATAACCGACGCACTGCCTTGGCAGCCGTCTGCATTCGTCATGGTAAGCGTAACATCAAATGTGCCTGCTGAGTCAAACGTGTGTGAAGTACTAAACAAATTTGGGCCACTTACCGTTGTCCCCACATCACTGAAACTCCAACTGTAATTAGTAATCCCTGTTTGGGTAGTATCTGTCACTCTGAAATTAACAGTAGTTCCTTCGCAACGGCTCACCGTAGGGTCAAAATCATGTGTAATAGCGGGATATAAGTCATTAAACTCAAACACATTATGGTACCATGCTGTATCGTAGCAAAAATTACCCGAGCTGTCTTGCCCGTTGCGGATAATCAACCCCAACGTTACCCTTCCGCCTGTATCACAAGGGGGATTGGTGTATTGGTAATTGTGTGTTAAGTCTTGCTGTATCCAGTTGGCATTAAAGTTACCCGATTGTTGGGCACAGGTAGAATCCCACATCACCCAAAACGTTTCCCTGTCGCAGGCAGGTCGGGTTAAGCTCAGCGATAGCGATTTCGATTTTGAGCTTTCAGGGCCCAAGCAGTCGGGCGAGTTAAACATAAGCCCCGTAATGGGCGGTGTTGCCGTTGGATCGGGGCCTGCTTTAGGAGGTTGCAAGGCCAAATCAACACTGTTAGAGTCGGCACAGCCCCAAACGGTATCGTTTAGTATAAGCATGGGGCGATAGCAAGCTTCTTTACCCGGGGTGTACCAATGTTTAACGTTTATAGAATCAACTGAGTAATTGCAGTTTACGCCAACGTTAATACCGTTCTTAGTGTCAGTGGTACAAGCAGGAGCCCAAATGTCTTTAAAGTCCCATATCCGTTTAATATTTCCCGGAGCAGGACCGTGGTTGGATAGGTAAGGGTTGGTAGTAGTATTGCTAAACACTACCGTATCGTGTATTTGGCATTGATAGCGGTTTAGCGGGTTGCCTATACTGGCACGCGGTCCTAAAACGGTTACCGTACGAACTGTAGCAAGAGTATCACAGTTTATGGCTTGTATGCGGAGTGTGATGGTATAGTTTCCGGGTGCTCCGTAGCTGTTTCCAGCCGTCCACATTGTATCAGAAGTTCCGTCGCCATAATCCCAAGTGGCAGTTGTGCCAATATTTACAGGATTGCTTACCACAAATGAATTTCCGTAATAGCAACTGGTATCTTTATTTACGGTAGGATTAAAGTTAAGTACTGTACTTTGTACGGATGTTTGTGAAAGTATCGTTTTTGTGCAGCCCGATGTATCTGTAGTTATTAACTGAATATTGAAGTTACCGTTGGTGGTATATAAATGCTCGGTTTGTAACCAATGTGTTGAATCTATTCTGCCATCACCGTATATCCAACGGAATCGGCGTATTTTACTCGAATCGAACGTCGAAGTATTATTCAGTGTTACACGGGTGGTGAAGCAATCCTTGTTTTCAATAACCGTAAACGAAGGAACGTAATCAGGCAAAACTACTACCGCACCCGAAACTTGTTTGCTGGCAAAACAGTTGTTAAAATCGGTAACCTCAAGGGTAATGGGATAACTGCCGCCCAAATCATCGCTGTAACTGTGGCAAATGGTTTTAGTACTTATCGGGGTGGTATTATCCAAAAACCCGTCACCAAATACCAAAGTCCGCTTCCATAACGGGGCACCAAAGGGCCCCTGCTTACTTGAGTCGGTAATACAGGCACTGTTTCCCTCAAAGCAAAGGGTGTCGTTTGCTATCACAAAATTTGCAATGGGCAAACTTTGCACGGTAATACTATCAAACTGGGCAAAACATGAATCGTTTCCGCCATGTGTAACACGCACACGGGGTTTGTAATAACCGCCGGCGTTGTATGTGTACAATGGCGATTGTAACGTGGATGAGTTTCCATCACCCAAACGCCACAAAAAGGCTGTTCCGCTGGTTTCATTCACCGTAACGCTAAGGTTAACCGAAGTACCTGCGCAAAACTGAGTATCACCAACACTAATCACGGGCTTTGAGTATACCCGTAGTGATTGCGTAACGGTATCAGCGCACC
This sequence comes from Agrobacterium sp. 719_389, assembly GCA_943370295.1. Lineage (GTDB taxonomy): Bacteria > Bacteroidota > Bacteroidia > UBA8524 > UBA8524 > SB11. The sequence goes on from CALRQL020000001.1 coordinate 16,572, forward strand.
CGCCTACAGTGCCCACAATCAGCCTCACAGTGTAAGTGCCGGTATCAGTATAGGTGTAGTTTGGGTTTGCTTGTTGCGATGAATCGCCTGTGCCGAAAAACCAACGCCAACCCGTGATGGCATCGCCAACTGTGGTGGTTGAGTTGTTTGAAAATTTAGTAACGGTTTGTTTGCAATTATCGTAGCGGGTAAAGGCAGCCTGCGGGCTTTTAATTACATAAATACTATCGGTTAATGTATCAGAACAGGCCGACCCATCAGTAACAATAAGGGTAATAACTAAGTGTCCTGAGTCGATGTATGTATGGTTAGGGTTTTGGGCATTACTAAAGTTTGAGGGACTTGACGCATCGCCGAAATTCCATAAATAAGTTAATGTTCCGCTTCCGGTAGAGCTGTTTGTAAAGGGAACAGTTTGTCCACTACAGATGGTATCTTTAGGAAACGTAAACGAAGCATTACACTGGGCTGTGGCTTTTTGAGGACAAAGGAATACCAATGCGGCCAAAAGACAGAATACTATCCCCGCCGATACTTTTTTCGGTATGTGTTTATGTGCAAAAACCACCTTGCCTCAATATACTAAGGTACGCAATTTAGTAGCAAATGGTTGACTGCATAGTAAGATTCAGGTAAAAAAGCAGGTTTTTTATACATAAGCGCCTGTGATTTAAAGGGGTTAAGCCATTTTACGTTCATCGAAAAAGTGATTTCATCAGAAATTTTATTGGTTTTTTACTTAACTTTTCACTTATACTTTTAATTTTATTATGAAAAAACTAATACTGTCTATTATCATTGGAGTTGCATCTTTTACGGGGCTGTTTGGTCAGAATACTGAAATACTGCGGAATCCTAAATCAAGCGTGCGTTTTTTCACATCTTTTAATATTAACGCATTCAATCATTCAGCTATTAACAAACGTTTACAGGAAGTTGGGATAAGGTCTGTTTCTCCATTAGGGGTAAGTGCCGGTTTTGGGGTAAGTTATAGCTACAAAAGGATGGGTTTGGGCATGATGATAGAGCAGTTTGGGGGTAGTTTATCTAACAATCGCAGCAACGATTTACATGCTACTTACTCTGGAAACCATTTTTTCCTAAGCTATGAGTTAGTCCGCAAGAAGAGTTATTTAATTGTTCCTCAAATGGGGTATTCAGCAATAAATCATGCAATTACTGTACTACAAAAACCAGGAAGCATTGGATTTAATCAAGGTCTTTCATCGGGCAATGCGGCTATAGTTTATAACAGTGCCGCCATGTTGAATATAGGTGTCGGGATTTTAAAATATGAACCTGTAAAAAGGTATCAGTCTCATCAGTTAAAGGTAGGATACAACATTGCATTCAAGAGCAGCAATTGGCAAATGCTAAATGCCACAGCTACCAATGCTCCGGCAGACAACCTTAGTTACTTTTATATCCAATACGGTTGGGGATTGGCTTTGCAACGCTAATAAACCAATTGCTCTCCGTTGGCTTCAATCACTAATTCTTTGGTGGCTGAAGCTTCGGTGTACCCTATTATTTGTGCATCAAGATTAAACGATTTAGCGATGCGGATAATATCCTCGGCGGTTTTCTCATCAGTATATATCTCCATGCGATGACCCATATTAAACACCTTATACATTTCTTGCAACGATGTGCCCGATTGCTCTTGTATGGTTTTAAACAGGGGAGGAAGTTCAAACAAGTTGTTTTTAACCACTTTCAAATTATCTACAAAGTGCAGTATTTTGGTTTGCCCGCCGCCACTACAATGCACCATGCCTTTAATGGCTTGTTTGTGCTCTGCAAAAATGGCACGTGCCACAGGCAAGTAGGTACGCGTTGGTGATAACACCATTTTCCCTGCATCTAATGGACAATTTTCAACCGAATCGGTAAGTTTTAAGTTTCCAGCATACACAAGGCTTTCTTCAACCTTCGGGTCATAGCTTTCAGGGTATTTGGCGCGGTATTCTTTTTCAAACACATCGTGTCTGGCTGAGGTTAGACCATTACTGCCCATCCCTCCGTTATACATGGTTTCGTAGGTTGTTTGCCCGTACGATGCAAGCCCTACAATCACCTGCCCTGCACCAATGCGTGCATTGTCAATTATGCTGTTGCGGTGCGTACGGGCAGTAACGGTGCTGTCCACAATTACAGTGCGCACAAGGTCACCCACATCAGCTGTTTCGCCACCGGTGCTATATATATTTACGCCAAAAGAGCGCATATTCTCAATAAACTCTTCGGTACCTTCTATGATGGCTTTTACCACTTCGCCCGGTACTAAGTTTTTGTTGCGGCCAATAGTACTTGATAGTAGTATGTTATCCGTAATGCCCACGCATAGCAAATCATCGGTATTCATCACCACGGCATCTTGGGCAATGCCTTTCCACACTGTAAGATCGCCGGTTTCGCGCCAGTAGATGTATGCCAGTGATGATTTTGTGCCTGCCCCATCGGCGTGCATCACTACACAATGGTCGGCACTGTTGCTCAAAAAGTCAGGTACAATTTTGCAAAAAGCCTTTGGAAACAAGCCCTTATCAATATTTTTGATGGCATTGTGCACATCTTCTTTTGCCGAAGAAACCCCGCGCAAAGCGTATTTATCTTTCATATCCTGTCAACCACCACTGCAAAAGGCAAAGGGGTGAAGTCGCAAAATTACAAAATCCATGCGCTTTAGCTCACATGAATTGTAAACACATTAGGTTTTTATCGCTTGCGTGATTTATTCTTTATGTTGTTTGTTGCTTTGGATGTGTAAGGCTGACACATTCTTTGGTAGGGAGTGTTGCCATTGTTGATTGCTTAATGCAACAGCTAATTTGACAGACTTGCTATAGGCGATTACTTTTTATTTAGCGTAGAAAAGTAAGCGATTAAAATTGATAATTACACTTATCAATTTTTCTATAATCTCCGATAATATTGGGTTAAATTAATGGTGTTTTATTTACTACTCAAGTAAGTTAGAGAATAACTCAAGCAAATTACCTTCAGGGTCACGTAAGTGAGCCACCCTTAAGCCCATAGCAGGCACATCAGACGGGGGGTTTAAAAACTCAATACGGTCGCTCAGCTCGTGGTACAAAGCATCTACGTTGTTCACCTCAATAATGATAACAAACTTATCGCGGGCATCTACAGGCAGCGCTTTATCTGCATTACCAACCACGGGAGCCATTAGGTCTGATTTAAAAATAGATAAACCGCTTTGAAGTCCTATGTTGAAACTCGCATACGAGTCGCCTCTTTTACCGGCGCTCACTTCAAGGCCCAAGAGGTTTTTATAAAAATCAAAGCTGGTATTAAAATCTTTAACAAGTAAACGTATATTATTGAGCTTCATGGCGGAGTTACTTAGTTGGTTTGAAAACAATTCTCACGGTCTTTATCTTCTATCAGTGTGCTATCTGCACCAAGTGTAGGGTAAAGTACCGGGGCATAGTTTTATTTCTTTTCGGTAGTTGTCTATTTAAAACGTAACAAACCTACTAAAAAAACTACTTGATTTTACTACTACAATGCACAAATAAAATAAGTATTTGTATAAACAAACATCATAAAGTTGTATGTGCAACTATATTGAGCATATATTTGCGGTGATGGATGCAAAAATTGCCACCCCGAATTTTGATAAGGTAAACCCAGCCGAATGCATTAATGCCAAGTTGCGAAAGCTGCAACGCAAAGTGGCGGCATTGTATGAGGCTCGATTAAGGCCGTTTGGGCTTGAGGGGAGTATGTTGGCTATTTTATTTTTGGTGGGTAAACTACCCGGAATAAACCAAAAAACAGTGGCCGATAAGCTGGTTCTTGACCCATCGACTATGAGCAGGGATGCAAAAAAGCTGGTGAAAAGAGGGGTGCTACAGATAACTAAAGGTGAAGACCCGAGGAACAGCGAACTTTCACTAACAAATGAGGGTTATGAGTTGCTTGAACAAGTATCGCCGATATGGGAAGCAATGCACCATAAGGTAAGCGAACTGTTTGGTCGTTTCAGCATCCAGCAATTAGATATGATGACAGAGGCAGTTAATCAAAACATAAATGAGTTGAAGGCGTAATACGGCTTATATAATTGTACATACACTTAAAATAAATTAAACTATGAATACTGAATCATTTGGTATAACCTTTGCATTTATCGCGCTATTGCTGATTACTGCCCTTGGGGTGGCCTTTGTTTTTAAAAGTGCTGTTAGTCAGTCAACAATGAGAAACAAACTGTTTCCTATAATTTTTCTTATTTTAGTTTGGATTGTTGATAGTATTTTAGCGTTAAATGGAGTTTTTTTAGATACCATTAAAAGTACTCCGCCTGTTTTCTTTCCTGCAGTTATAGTAATGCTTTCACAGGCTGTTTACTTTGCACTGAAGTATGAACCGCTCACTTTGTTTAAAAAGGAAAATTTGAAATATGCCGTTGCATTGCAAACGTTCAGATTTCCGCTTGAGTTAATTTTTGTATGGGCATTTCACTTAGGGCTAATGCCTAAACAAATGACTTTTGAGGGCTTAAATTTTGACGTGCTTGTAGGATTAACAGCTCCTGTGGTTGCGTATTTTGGCTATCATCAGCAAGTATTACCCAAGTGGGTATTAGTGGGCTGGAATTTTGCAGGGCTGCTTTTGTTGGCAAATATTGTAACGGTGGCAATTTTATCTGCGCCTACTAATTTTCAAGTGTTTACTAATGAGCCACATAATACCATTGTATTTAAATTTCCGTACATATTCATTCCCTTTTTCTTAGTGCCTTTGGCATTGTTCGGCCATTTGTTTGCATTACGCAAACTGCTGGCAAAGAATTAATTATTTAGAATACAAGTTGATGTTTTAGGAGGGGAATGTTTTAAATATCAACTATATTTTTTGAGATATTAGACCAAAAGATAACTGTTAATGATGTACATCTTCGTTGTTAATGATGCTCAAATAACTGTAATATCTTTCCGGACGCAGGGTGCCTTCTTCAACAGCTTTTAGTACCGCGCACCCTGGTTCGTTAAGGTGCAGGCAATCGTTAAAGCGGCAATTCCCCATCAGTGCCTTCATTTCAGGAAAATAGTGTGCAACTTCGGTTTTTGTTAAATCAACTACTCCAAAATCCTTAATACCCGGTGTATCAATAATCCGGGTTCCGTCTTCAGTCTCAAACATCTCGGCAAAGGTGGTGGTGTGCTTCCCTTTTAATGAATAGTCGGATATTTCGCCTGTTTTTTGCCTTATTTCATCCGAAAGCTGATTGATAAAGGTTGATTTGCCAACCCCTGAGTGGCCGGAAACAAGGGTAGTTTTACCTTTTAACTTATCTTTAAGAGCCGCAATGTTGGTTCCGCTTTTAGCAGATACCTGTATGCAATCGTAACCAAGCGGTTCATAAATTGCTTCGTATTCGCGCAGCAGTTGCATCCCCTCGTCTTCGTATAAATCAATTTTATTGAAGGCAAGAATAACGGGAATGTGATAGGCTGTTGCCGTTACTAGAAATCTATCAATAAAACCTGTTGAAGTCCGAGGCAAGGCAAGCGTTACAAACAATAGCGCTTGGTCGATGTTGGATGCTATTACCTGAGTTTGCTTGCTAAGGTTATTGCTTTTGCGGATGATGTAATTTTTGCGTGGGTACAGCGATACAATCATTGCGTTATCGGTTTCCCCTTCGGGTTCAATTTCAACAATGTCGCCAACAGCAATTGGATTAGTACTTTTTATGCCCTGTAACCTGAATTTGCCTTTAATCCGGGCTTGCCATACCTTTCCCCCTTCGTCTTTCACGTCGTACCAACTTCCGGTTGATTTGGTAACAGTACCCCTCATAGTTATCGGTTAGCGGTTATCAGTGTAACGCCCGCGTTATGGCATTTATAAAGCGTAAGCATTATAACGAAACCGGATTAAAATACTTCTTTGGCAATGGCGTAGGTTGCTGCGCTGCGTCCCATGGTATAAAAATGCAGTACGGGAGCGCCTTTAGCCTTCAATTCTTTTGATTGTTTCACTGCCCACTCAATACCCACCTGAGCCACTTGTTTATCGTCTTTGCAGGCTTCAACCGCTTCTGTCAACTCTTCGGGTAAATCCATGTGGAACAGGTTAGGCAACACATACAACTGCTTTTTGGTAGTTAGTGGCTTTAAACCGGGTATAATGGGCACATTAATACCGGCTTCGCTGCATTTATCTACAAACTCAAAATACTTCTTGTTGTCGTAAAACATTTGAGTAACAATAAACTCAGCTCCTGCATCAATCTTCTTTTTCAAAAAAGCCATGTCGCTTTTTAAGTTGGGTGCATCGTGATGCTTTTCAGGATACCCTGCCACTCCCGCGCAAAAATTGGTGGGGAAGGCATCCGTTAGCTCGTCGTCTAAATAAACACCTTTGTTTAATTGTTGTATTTGTTGCAACAGTTCAAGCGCATTGGCATTTCCGTTAGGCTCAGGCTTAAAAGAACTTTCGCCTTTGGCATTGTCGCCGCGTAGTGCCAATACATTATCAATGCCCAAAAAGGCAAGGTCAATCAATGCGTTTTCAGTTTCCTCACGGCTAAATCCGCCGCAAATTAAATGGGGTACCGCATCTACGTGGTATTTGTTCATTATAGCAGCGCAAATAGCTACCGTGCCGGGACGTTTCTTAGTCGTTATTTTGCGGTAGCTGCCATCCGGAAGTTTCTTTTCTATAAACTCTTCTCGGTGGTAGGTTACATCAATAAACTTGGGATTGAACTCCATTAGCGGGTCAATACCTTGATATATACTTTCAATGCCTTTTCCTTTTAGCGGGGGTAAAATCTCAAACGAAAACAATGTTTCGCCGTTGGCATTCTTAATGTGGTCGGTAATTTTCATTATCGGTTTTTCAGAAACGCAAAAATAGACAAAGTTTTGTTGCTGTTGCGGCTTGTTTTGAAACAGTTGCGAAACTAAATTTCGCAAAAAATTATGGTGAAGTTTGAGGTTGAAATAAAAGCTGAGGAGTATATAAAGTTGAATTACAGGATTGTGTATGCAAACCCTGTGGTGTTGATTGCGCTTGTGGCTTGTGCAATAGTGGTTGCCACAAACTTAACCAACGGCGGGTGGGATGCACTTACAAAAGGCCCTGCGGATATCATTGCATTGTTTGCACTTGGGTATTTATTGTTGTTTTTGCCCGTTACTTTATTTTACAGGGTGAGGGGATTATTTTACCGCATGGCTGCCCTTAATGAAAAGCAAACATTTACAGTGGATGATTCAGGGGTGAATATTAAAGGCCAAACCTTTGAAGTGAAGAACGAATGGAGTGCATACAAAACAGTGGAACTTAAGAAGGACTGGATGGTATTGTGGAAGGCAAAGAATTTTGGAAATTTTGTGCCGCTACGTTCGTTTAAAAGCACTGAAGATTTAGAGCAGTTTATTGCAATTGCTAAGGAAAAGGGGATAAAAGTGAGGGGTAGGTACCCCGTTAGCTGATAATTATATTTGTTATACTATTATTTTAGTGCTAAGTGTTTAATAATTGCACTATATGCATTAATGCTTAAAAAACTGATAAATTCTGCTATATATCATGAGTTCATACAATTGCCCGAAATGTAACAGCGCATTTACCATTGGTACAAAATTTTGCCAAAGCTGTGGCTATAATTTGGAAAATGATTTTATAGAAAATCCGGTTTGCCCCACTTGCGGTAAAAATTTTACCACCGGCACACGCTTTTGTGATATTGACGGCACAAAACTAGTGGATCAAAAAAATGCCTTACCGCGTTGCGTAAAATGTGGTACTGAGTACGCTATTGGTACACAGTTTTGCCCTAAAGATGGTGCGGCTGTTATTGCAGGTGGCAGTACGGTGAACAACAGCAATCAACAAAGCTCTAATTGGCAGTCCCCGATAAATCCGAACTGGCCCATTGGTTACTACCCCAAAGCCTCCTTAGGCGATAGATTTTTGGCTTCTCTTATTGATGGTTTAGTATTATTGGCGTTGGCTATACCTTCGATTATATTAATCATACTTGGCGTTATAGAGTTAGACAAGTATTACTATGAGGAGGAGGCTAAAGGCTATATTTATATTGGACTTGGTATATTACTTTTTGTTCTCCCGCTTATTTACAACTTTATTAAAGATGGGCTTGGCAATGGACAAAGTTATGGTAAAAGGGCTATGAGTTTAATGGTGGTTAACCTTGATAACAATACTCCCTGCAATATGGGGAAATCAGCAGTAAGGTATTTAATAATGTTATTGTTGGGAATAATACCCTATGTAGGAGGGCTTATAGAACCAATTATGGTTTTGGCTGATAAAGATGGCAGGAGACTTGGAGACAGGGCAGCCAATACGCAGGTGATAGAAGTAAGACATTATAAAAAATCAGTGAATGAAAAAGCTTCGTATTGAGTAGTTGATGCGAGGTTCTTGAATTTTTATCGGCGCAAAACAGGTAATTTGATAATATTACCTCTGCCACTTTCTGCCTTTTCCTTTATGTGCTTATATCTTTGCCAACGAAGAAGCGGGAGCGGCAAATCCAACCTTATCAAACAAAAACAGTCTAAAAAGTAGCAAGTGCTAAAAATTTGGTAACTTTGCACACATTTTTAAGCAATGACTTTAAGTATTCTTTTATTTGGTATGCCCGGAGGTTCTGAATGGATCCTTATCTTGGTAATTGCCCTTTTACTGTTCGGCGGTAAAAAAATTCCTGAACTAATGCGTGGACTTGGCAGCGGTATTCGCGAGTTTAACGATGCCAAAAACAAAGTGAAGGATGAAATACAGGAAGGTATAAAAAACCCTCCTCCTGCTGAAAAGGAAGCAAAAACTGAAAGCAAGTAAGTAATACCAAGCGGCAAACAATTAGTGGCTTTGAAGAAATTTCAATCGTTGGCACAGGTACGTGCTGAAATCAGTGCAGGTAATCTTACCTGTGTTGATTTGGTGCGCTATTATTTGCAACGCACCGAGGAGAAAAAACACCTGAATGCTTTGTTGGAAGTATATGCCGATGAAGCACTGCAACACGCTGCCCAAGTGGATGAAAAGCTGAAAAGCGGAACCGCTGGTAAGCTGGCAGGTATGGTGATGGTGCTGAAAGACAACATTTGTTTCAAAGGCCACAAAGTGAGTGCGTCCAGCAAAATACTGGAGGGTTTTACTTCGCTGTACTCTTCAACCGTTACTGAACGGTTGCTGGCCGAAGACTGTATCATATTAGGACGCGCCAACTGCGACGAGTTTGCAATGGGAGCCAGCAATGAAAACAGCGCTTACGGACCGGTATTAAACGATTTAGATAATACCCGCGTGTCAGGCGGTTCATCGGGCGGATCGGCAGTTGCCGTGCAAGCCGATATGTGCTTGGCAGCTTTGGGTAGTGATACGGGTGGTTCAGTGCGACAACCTGCGGCCTTTACAGGCTTATACGGCTACAAACCAACCTACGGGATGGTGTCGCGTTGGGGTTTATTGGCCTACGCGTCATCGTTAGACCAAATCAGCCCCATTACATCAAGCGTTAGTGATATGCAAGCAATTATGGATGTAATTGCAGGCCCTGATGAGTTTGATGCCACACTTACCCAACAACCTGCGCCCGCGTTTATGCTTCCTGCTGATACAGGCAAGAAGCGTATAGCTTATATCAGCCAAACCCTCTCATCTGATGGGGTGAGTACCGATATTAAAAATGGTACGTTGGCTTTAATTGAAAAATTGAAACAAGAAGGCCATACGGTTGAAGCGGTTGATTTTCCGTTAATAGACCAAATGGTGCCTTGCTATTATGTGCTTACCACTGCTGAAGCCAGTAGCAATCTTTCGCGCTACCAAGGCTTGCAGTATGGCTACCGCAGCCCCAATGCCACCGATTTGGAGAGTACTTTCAAAAAATCGCGCAGCGAAGGGTTTGGTAAAGAAGTACAACGCCGTATCATGCTGGGTACTTTTGTACTTTCGGCAGGATACTATGATGCGTATTATACCAAAGCTCAAAAGGTGCGCCGCATAGTGCAGCAAAAAACCAATGAAATTTTAAGCAAGTACGATTTTATACTATCGCCCACCACTCCGACTCCCGCGTTTAAAATAGGGGACAAGGCTGCCGACCCTGTGGCAATGTACCTTGCTGATATATTTACCGTGCAAGCACCGTTGGCAGGTATACCTGCCATATCAGTACCCGCAGGTACCGATGCTGCCGGAATGCCTTGGGGCATCCAACTGATGTCGGCCAAAAACAGCGATGCTCAACTGCTTGCGTTTGCGGCTGCAATAAATTAATGTTAAAAACTATTTTACCTTTTTTGCCGTTTAGGTATTAAATCTGCAATAGATACCACTGATGCGTTTTTTTAAATATACTGCTTACCTAATTTTATGGTGCTTACTACCCACCGCTGCAACTGCCCAAACGGACTATGCCAATAGGCTTGCTACCATACCCGACATTAATATTAAATACAATCCTGTTGTTGACGGCTACATTAACCAAATGCTTAGTTCGCCAAACAGCACCGCAATTGCCTTAGGCCGGTATATTTATTACAAACCAGTAATAGACTCAATGCTTATACAATATGGTGTCCCAACCAACGTGGGGCTGATGGTATTGGGCAATAGTATGGCCGATTGCACCTACAGCGATGCCGAAGGGTATGCTGGCCCTTGGGCTATGTCTTACAACGTTGGTCGTTTGTGGGATTTAAAAATGAACACTTATGTGGATGAACGCAGGGATTTGGCTAAATCATCGTTTGCAGCCGCCAAGTGCATGAAGGAACTACGGTTTTTGTACAACTCTCCCGACCTTGCACTTGCCGCATTTGCCACCAACACTACTACCGTTAATAAATACATCAGGCTTGCGGGTAATACCTTTGATTATTGGGAAATGTATGATAGTTTACCCAAACCCGCCCAAAAAATTGTGCCGTCGTTTTTAGCAGCTGTTTATTTATATTATTTCCATGCTGAGCATGGTATATCGCCCATCACTTATACACCTCCTGCATACGATACGGTGTCTATCAACAAATGGCAATCGTTTGATGAAATGGCAACAGTACTTCATACAACCAGCAAAGAATTAAAAGAATTAAACCCAGAGTTTAAGCAAGGTATTGTGCCTACTTCACGTATCTCGTATGTGGTTAAACTGCCGTTAAAAAGCAAACAGCATTTCGGTAAATTAGATGCGCTTGATTTTAAACCTTACAATACCAATCCCTATATAGAAAAAGTACCTGAGCTGGAAAATAGGAATTTACCCATCCGTAAGGGTTCTGATACTGCACAAAGTGCTGAGGTTGAAACACCTCAAGTAGCAAATACATCGGTTCCGTCTGCTAAAAAAACAGATGAGAACGACAAACAGCAAGGCGATACTGTTAACCACGTTGTAGCAAAAGGCGAAGGGCTTGGCATTATTGCACAAAAATATGGTGTGAAGGTGGACGACATTAAAAAATGGAACAACCTTAAGGGATACAATATCTACCCCAACCAAAAATTGGTTATATATACCAACAAGGCCAAGTAAAATCAGTCGTTTTCTAAAAGGTATACATTTGCACTGCAAATAGTATATTTGTTTGCAGCATGGATAATATCACCCCAAAAGAACGCATACTTAAAAAAATAAGGGCGGGTTTGTTGTACAAAACACCCAACAAACACCCTGAAATTGACCTTGAACACAGTGTGTATGAAGATATTACCGATCCATTGCCCGAAGTATTTGCAAAAAATTTTTCATTAGCGGGCGGCAAATTTGTGTTTTGCCATAGTAAGTACGATTTTATTGATAGTTTGATAGACCTGCTTGAAAATAAAAAGTGGGAAAACTTGTATTGCTGGGATAAAGAGTTAAAAGCCGATTTAGAAGATATAGAACAGGATTTTGTGCGCAGCACTAATAACCTTGAAAGTGCGCAAGCATCGCTTACTACCTGCGAATGCCTGATAGCCCGCACAGGAACAGTAGTAACCAGTTCACTAAAAAACAGCCGCAGTTTGGTGACAGTTCCCCAAGCCCACATTGTAGTTGCTTGGATGAATCAGATAGTGCCAGATATTAAAGACGGTTTAAAAACCCTTAACAACCGCTACGGTAAAAAACTCCCTTCGGCCATTAACTTTATTACTGGCCCCAGTCGCACTGCCGATATTGAAATGCAACTGGTAACCGGTGTGCACGGTCCCAAAGAGTTGTATGTGTTTTTAATAAATGCAAGAAAATAGCATTATGAAAAAATACAATGCCATTTCATTACGTTTTTCAATCAATAAAAATTAACGTTATGAAAAAACACTGTCTTATTGTGTTGCTAGTCTTTTTGTTTCCAGTATTTATAAGTGCTCAAATCACTCCAAAATCAGTAATGCAAAATGCAAGGAAAAATTGTCTTGCAATCAGCAACGGAAAGTATGAATTGATACGCAAGTTCAAATTCTTTTCGGACAGGGACACAATTGTGCAGGTAGGAGAAGTTGTTTTTGAGAAAAATAAAGCGGACAACCTTTTTGAACTACATTTTTGGCTTGAAAACAAAACGGATAGTTTTGCCCGTTTTTACGATGGTAAACAGATGTTTACTATCAATCACAGTGAAAAAAATGTAATTATTGATACTGCGCGCCAAAACATGATTAATGGGATAAGGGGCAACATGATTGGTAATTATTTGTCGTTCTCATATACAGATACACTGCCTATGAGAGCGTTGGACGATACCGGTTATCGCCCTGTATTTGATGCCGCCTACAATAATAAAGATACGTTGGTTATATTTATACAGCTTTCAGGCAATAATGATAGTGGTGAATGGATTCGTTGGTTTTTTGATGCAAAAACATATTACCCTATTGCTAAAGAAGTTAGGCTTGTTAATGATAATGAGGTTCAGTACGAACATTTTTTTGTTACCAGTTACTCATTTAACAAACAAGAAAACATCAAATGGCTGAAAAGCAAAAAATGGCCAAGTACCTATACTGAAAGTTACAGAAAACCTTACGTTCCTCCCGCTCTTTTGGCAAATGAGACTATTGCCCCCGATTGGGTTGCTGAAACCGTAACGGGTGATAGTATCAGGTTTACCGACCAAAAGGCAAAACTATATTTGATTGATTTTTGGTACCGGGCTTGCGGCCCCTGCGTGAAAGCAATGCCCCACCTACAAGCGTTGCATGAAAAATATAAGGACAAAGGATTGCAAGTAATTGGTTTGAATCCGTATGACTATAAAGACAAGGATACACAACCGTTTAAAGATTTTTTATCACGCCGCAGTGTTTCATATACTCTAGCTTTTATCACTATTAAGGTAGCTGCAAAAGAGTACAACGTGAGTGGCTATCCTACCTTTTATTTGGTTGATGCTGATAGGAAAATTGTGCATTCAGACGTGGGTTACCATGAAAATCTTGAAGAAGCAATAGGAGAGATTATTAGTAACTATTTAGACAGCCATTGACGACATTACCCAACAATAAGAGAGTTTACTTTGCCTCCGATTTTCACCTCGGGGTGCCTGATTATGATAAAAGCTTAGTGCGCGAACGCCGCTTAGTTGCCTGGCTGGAAAGCATTAAACACGATGCTGCCGAAATTTATCTGGTGGGTGATTTGTTTGATTTTTGGTTTGAGTATAAAACGGTAATCCCGAAATATTATACCCGCTTACTGGGCAAATTGGCAGAGTTGCGCGATATGGGCATACCCATTACTTTTTTTACGGGCAACCACGATATGTGGATGTTCGGCTATTTTGAAAAAGAGCTGGGCATACCCGTAATACGGCAGCCCATTGAACGGATAATAAGCGGCAAAAGATTTTACATAGCCCACGGAGATGGTCTTGGACCGGGTGACCACGGGTACAAGTTTATTAAAAAGGTGTTTGCAAGTAAGTTGTGCCAATGGGCTTTTCGATGGCTGCATCCTGATGTAGGTATTGGTATCGCCAATTACTTTAGCCACAGCAGCCGCAAAGCAAACGGCGAAAAAGATTATGTTTTTTTGGGCGAGGATAATGAATGGCTGGTGATTTACAGTCGGGATATACTAAAAACATCTAATTACGATTACTTTGTTTATGGGCACCGTCACCTGCCAATGGATATTGAGCTGCAGCCCGGCAGCAGGTACATTAATCTTGGCGATTGGATTAAACATTTTACCTACGCCGTTTTTGACGGGGAAAAAGTGGAACTTAAAGAGTTTGTGGGGTAGTTCCCCCTCATAAGAACACCATCACAAGACAATTAGCTTTTATCATCTTTTCGATTACACCGTATTTAAAAAAAAAATCACTCGTCACCCAACCATTTAAAAGCAACCTACGTGTATAGGGTTGAAAGCAGAAAGCGTTTAGCAAAACCAAAGCCCGAAAAGTTATCCTGCTGTAAGGATAATTTGTAAGGCATTGCAGATTTGGCAGCTATTGCAGTTTTTTGTTTGGGATACGGCAGAAGTTGTTTTTTGGCACTAGCTTTTTGCTGCGGCAACTGTTTTATTGGCAGTAGCAACAGCAAAAGGTAGTATTATAATGATATGTTTTTTAACAGGGTGCCGCAGGGTGCCCTTACTTTTCACTACTTTAGTACCTTTTTGCTGTAAGCCCCTTGATGCTCATAACAAAAGACCTATTAACCAAGTGCATGGATAACGACCGAAAAGCCCAATTGGAGCTTTACAAGGTTTGTTACTCTTTTATCATGCGCATTTGTTACAGGTATTACACATCTTTGGATGATGCTAAAGTGGCACACAACGAAAGTTTTTTAAAGATTGTGATGAACCTTGCTAAATATAAAGGGGATGCTCCTTTTGAGGTTTGGATAAGAAGGATTACCATCAACACGATTATTGATAATTACAGGAAAGATAAAAAACTGAGAGAAACCATTGAGTTTGCAGATGTGAACGACCCTTCTTTTAAAGAAGAACCGCCAGAGGAGAATGAAGCTGAGATGAAATTGCAAACCGAGGATTTATACAGATTGATACAATTACTACCCCCCATGTGCCGCAAAGTATTTAACTTATATGTGGTAGATGGGTATAACCACAAAGAGATTGGCGAATTGTTAGGAGTTTCGGAAGGAACTTCAAAATCGCAGTTGTTTGATGCACGCAAAAAACTGCAAGCCATGATAAAAGAGTATTACAAGCCAAAAGCAGCAAGAAATGAACCGGCTGAGTAAGAACGAAGAAGAAATACGCAAACAGCTGAACGAGCAGGAGTTTGCTTTTGACGAGGCTCAATGGGCCGACGCTGAAGCATTGCTTGACCGTGAAATGCCCGTGGAACGTAAAAAGAAAAAACGTTTTATATGGTTTTGGCTATTGCCGTTACTTGCTTTGTTGGGTATTGGCGGATGGTGGGCATACAGCCACAGCAATGAGTTGTTGCAGCTTGTTAATGGCAAGGCCACCGTTGATTCTTCAAAAACTGAAGTTCCTGTATTGAGTGAGAATGAAACATCAACTGATTACTACATTACAGAAGGGGCTGGCGATACCAATTATTTGCAGGAAAACGAATTAAGCAATACGAATACAGACGATAGTCCTGAAGAATACACCATACAAGGTGGGCCGCCGGCTTTAATGGCTGCCCAACTATCCAAACAAAGCAGCGGAAAAAAACAAACCTCTGCTCACAAAAATGGAGTTGAACAGAGCGGAGATAACAGCGACACTCATAATACTAAGGGAACAAATAACGGGGCAAGTAAAGGAGTTGACAATGATGGTGAGAAAAAGGACTCTAAACAGTTATTAGCCCAAGAAAATGGTGGAGATAAAAGAAAAGATAAAAAGGAAAAAGATAATAATGGCGGTGGTGCTGAAACCTCTTCAACACTAAAACCTGAAGAGGGAAAACAAAACAAGCAGGAGGTTCCGCCTGTAGTGCCAACCAAAGGCAAGGATGAGGGCTTTGATGAAGGGCCGCAACAACCTGCTCCGGTAGCTAAAGCAAGTTCTCCTGACAAAGCAGACAGCACCCAACAAAAAGTGGAGGCTGTTGATACTACTTCAACCAAAAAGAATAAAAAAGAAAAAGGACCTGTATTACTTAAAAACTCTATCAGCCCTATGATAATGGCAGGGTATTACAGGATTATAAACCCCACGGGCAATGATTTTAATATTATGCCTTACTACGGGTTGTTTTATAATCGTTACCTAACTTCAAAATTGCAGTTGGGACTTGGACTGGGCTATACAACTACAACTACTGAGGGATTGAACAAGGTATATACCAGCGAAACCTATTCGTTTGGTGTGCAACGCGACCAAACCATAATAGGCACTCAAAAGTTATACTATATTGATGTTCCGGTAGTAGCCCGTTATTCGCCCGTGCCTGTTTTTAGCTTGGTAGGAGGTTTTAGTGCGGGCTATTTGGTAAATACCCAAAATACAATAGCCCAAGAAAGCTATGGAAGCCTTACAGGGATTAGCAGCAGGGCGCCCACTACAGCTAATGCCTACCGACAAGGTATAACTGATTGGAACTGGCAGTGGCAATTAGGAGTGGAAGGAAACTTCTTTAAAAACAGGCTTCATGTTGGATTTTTAACCACTAACGGGTTCTCTGATATTACCGTAAACGGGTATTACAACAATTCGGTTTTTGATAGAACACGACGCATACAGTTATACATACGCTATGATGTTATCAGGTTTTAAAAGATACCGCGCTGTAGCCATAGTGCTATCGGCCTGCCTGCTTACACTTGCCAACTGCAAGCGTAGCGAGGAGCCGTTCAATGATAAAAAGGACGTGCCTGTGTTTTCTATAAAAGGCACTGTTAGCGGCCAACCTGTACAAATGGTAGCCGGTGTAGATAGTTACTATTTATACACTTCGTATGCGTTTGATAGCTCTGTTGATGCATTTTCGTTTAGCGGAAACCTTAAAAGGACAAATTGCTCAACCTGTAATCAATCGATTAAAATAACCATTTATGACAGTTTGACCAACAGTGGCAGCGACCCTGTAAATATTCAGCTTGCGTTAAGAGCAAAAAACTATAATTACTACGGCCCGCAGCAGGTTGTTTCTAAAACGTATAAATACAATTTTATTCCTGAAGTTTCGGGGTACATTAATCCCACTTTTAAATGGGTGTTCGGTCCGGGTGATTCATCAACTGTGCCGGTATCTGCATATATATTTACCGATACGTTGAGTAAAAATGTTTGCCTTACGGTAACAGAGCAGTTTAATAGCTGCTCTGATTTAGCCTGTAATACGGTGAAACCCGCAACGGTTGTTTCTGATTCGGCTGCTCCTAATTTTACAGCTTCGGTAGTTTTTGATACTGCTTACTTTACCGCCAAAAATGCAGGCCCCAATGTTACATATTCATGGGATTTTGGTGATACACGCACTGCTAATGGTTTGTCAGTGCAAAACCCATATGCCAACCCGGGTATTTATAACGTATGCCTTACGGTTACCAGCACAATTGGTGCTTTTCAACCAAGGGTAATATGTAAAAAGGTAGCTTTTCAAGATACCACAAAAAAATGCATAGCCAGTTACTCATACGGAAACTTGGTAGTAGATAGTGTGTTGACTCCCATGACCAAATTATCAAAAGTTATCATTAGTTACATTGATGATGCGGGTGAGGAATATGTAAGCGATTTCCAAAATCAACCCTTCACATCATTTTTTACTGTATTGGATGCCCAGCCCTATTCTTTGAATGAACGTGGCGAAAAAACATACCGCCTAAAGGTAAACTTCAGGTGCAGGGTGTTTAGCACTTCTACCACTAAGTTTCAAGACTTAGACATAACAGGCGGCGAAATAGCGGTGGCTTATCCATAACAACAAACAACAAGAGCATTAATAAATAAGCCCGGCTTTTAAATAAGGCCGGGCTTTTTTCTCACACACACTTGCGGGATGTTTTTTGGAAGGATTGTTTGCCCGCAAGCATATTTACGAGTAATTGATGAGTTTGGATTTTTGAAAGTGAAACTTTTTAAACAGATAAGTATCTTGCCACGGTGAAAAAGTGGTTAACACAGATTAAACAAAACCCCATGCCCTACTTAGCAATGAAGCTGGCAATGATAGCTTTGCTGGTTGCTTTGCAGTTTAATTGGGCATACACCAATAATTTTTGGAGCGATATAACCACCCGCGTAATTGCTGCTGTGGTAGCCGGCGGGGTTTTAACCATTGCTTACAGCCGCTTGTTTGTAGCCGCATTAGCTAAACTTACCGGCCTTGATACCCAAGCACTTTTGTCCAAAGCCTCTTTGGTTCATTTGCCATTACTAATTCCCTTTTTGGCAGCGGCTTTTCCTGATAAAGCTAAAGTTTTGATAGTGATTGCTTTGGGTGGTTTTACGGTTTTGGTAGCCGTGCTGTATATCATTCCCCGCGAAAAAGAAATAAAGCACCACATGATGGCCAATGCACCCTTCTTTCTAATGCTGTTTGCTATTGCAGCTGCGTTGGGAGCACGCAAGCTATTCATTCCCCAACCGTCAATGGATACAGTAAACTGGGTAATGCCTTGGCTTAACTATATTAAACAACATGGTTTTGCCGCTTATGGTGATACGTTTACCAACTATGCCCCCATATATACCTATATGTTGGGCATAGGCTCTTTATTGCCCCTTACCGATTTAGAGATTATCAAATACATTTCCATTGCGTTTGATTTTATGGCAGCGTGGTATATCTATCGTATCATTCAACTTAGGTATCCCACCAGTTCTATTATGCCCGCGCTTGCGTTTACATCGTTTTTGTTTTTGCCAACGGTGCTTATAAATAGCAGCTTTTGGGGACAGTGTGATATTATATACGTAGCCTTTAGCCTTGCCGCCATGTATTACTTGATGCTTGCCGATACACGACGGAATAACTTGTTTGCCATGGTGCTGTATGCGGTTGCGCTGAGTGTGAAATTACAGGCAATGCTAATAGCACCGTTGTTTGCTATTGCTTGGTTTAAGCGTGATGTGAAGTTGACAGATTTTCTATTGATACCCGGAGTTTACATAATACTAATGGTACCCTGCCTGATAGCAGGCCGAGATTTTATGGATGTATTGCTGGTGTATTTTAACATTGTTGACAATAACCCCGTACTAACGGCCAACTCGCCCAACGTGTACCAATTGGTAGGCGATAATTTTATTTTTAACACTGCGGGGGTGATGGTTGCCTTTGGTGTGCAAGCCATTTTGATATTTGCTTCGGTTTGGAAACTTAAAAATAAACCGTTGGGGTTAGATATTACTGTACACCTTGCCTTTTTAATCACTCTTACCATGCCTTTTTTATTACCCCGTATGCACGAGCGCTACTTTTTATTGGCTGAGTGCATTGCGTTGTTGTTTGCCTTTTACAATCCCCGCTATTTTTATATGCCGTTGGTGTTGGGTTTCATTTCGTTTTTTACCTACACCGAGTTTTTGTTTGCAAAGGTTTTTATCCCTTTTCATTGGCTCACATTGGCTGTTTTGGCGCTGATTTTAATTGTAGGCAAAACCTTATTACACAAACTTGACGATGGGAATTTGCAGTAAGCCACGTATAGCGGCTATCTTACAATAAATAATTCCCATGTCAATACACAAAAAGATTACCACAGCAATATTTTTATTATTGCTTCTATTAGTAGGAGTTAGCGGATACTCACAAGTTAAAATAGGGTTTTCACATGGGCTTGCTAATACAAGCGTAAGCGCAGATGGGTATGGGGTTGTCCCACGGGAGGATCAATCTAAATTTTCAGGAGGTCCTGCTTCTCGTACAGCAATATTTGCACTTATACCGCTATCGAATTTTTTCAGTCTGAGACCTGAGGTGGCTCTTTTTAGTGCCGGATTTACTGAACAAACCGATACTGCATGGGATCAGGTTTCTTATCCTCCCGGTTGGACTGATAATGTGTCGGTAACTTCCAAACATCGGTTTTACAATTTGCAAGTGCCAATACTTATTAACTTTTCGTTTCATTTGGCTGACTTAGGAAAGAGAGCAGAGGACCCCGCCCAACAAAAAACGCTGTCGATGGATATTTTTGCAGGCCCTACACTTTCCTATACTGTAAAAGCCCGTTCGCAAGTTTCTAAACAACTTACCCGCAGCTCAAGTAACGATCCTTCATCTGAATTTAATTTTACTACCAGAGAGCAAACTAAAGTAGACTTGAAAAGTGATAAAGTAAATTATTATGATTGGGGTATTACAGGAGGCGTTGGTATTAAAGGAAGGCTTAACAAATACTTGTGGCTTTGTGTAGAGGCAAGGCACTCTGTCCTTTTTAGCAATAACCTTAATAAAGGGCATTGGGACAGGACAACACCTGACCCGGAAAAGATAGGACAGCACAAGCACGAAAGCCCTGTTATCAAGCTAAAACATTCGCCAATTATTTCAGTTGGGCTAATAGTGGGGGTTAATTTTAAGAAACTCAAACTTTCTCCCGAACATTAGTATCAGATAAGACAATAAAAATGGGTTGTACGAAGTTTTTATGAAATAGAGGGAAAGATGTTGAAAAAACGCCCAAAATCAATAGATTTGTCTTTTTAAAAATAAAACTATAAACACGATGAAAAGAAATTTTACGGCAAAAGGCCTGTTTCTTTTAGCAGCATTAACCCTTACAGCGATTGTAAACACTACAAGTGCACAGGTTGAGTGGGGGATTATAGGCGGTATTAACAACTCTAATTTGGCTGGTAAAAAATATACCAACATACTTAGTGCCGACCGCCCAAAATTCAGCGGCATCAGCCGTTTCAGGGTAGGTATTTTTATGGATTATCCATTGAACAACTACTTTAGTTTTAGCCCTGAGATTGCATATTCTGTAAAAGGAGCTGTGCAAAAACTTGATACTTTCGTAACAGTCTTAGACAATCCAGGTTGGGATGATGATGTGAAAAGCGTATCAAACCTTGATTTGAACTACATCGAAATACCATTGTTGTTCAGGGTTTCTATGCCCATCGGACACCCAACAGCGTTATATCCCTATGAGAATTCGGTAAAACCTTTTTACCTTGATTTTATGGCGGGTCCGCACATTTCGTATTTGTTGAGTGCAAAAAATGAGTTCAGCTACACTCAAACCCGTACTTCAACCAACGACCCTAGCGAAGATTATAACTTCTCTAAAAAGTTTAGCGGTAGCAACTCACCTGCTAAAATTAAAAAGATTGATTATGGTTTTGTAGCGGGCGCCGCGCTTAAATGGAGGTTCAACCGCAAATCATACCTATGCCTTGATGTACGTTACACCATGTCGTTTGCCAATATTAATGGTGGATTTTGGGACCGTAACGTTGCTAAAATTAGCGACCCTACACAACGTATTACCGAAAAACCTAAAATAACCAATGCAGGTTCACTTTCAGTATCGTTAGGTTTAATAACAAACTTTAGCAAGCGCAGGTACTTCAACCTGTTTAAACCTGATAAAAACCGCCCCGACGGAAGGTAAGCTATTGTAATATTATTGTAAGAAATTAATTATCAAGGCCCTGTGTTTATTGAAACACGGGGCCTTGTTGTTTCTTTGCAATGTAAAAAATAAAAAGGCTGTACCAACAAGCATTGTCATATTGAAGTCTCTGCTACAGTACTTACCAAAAACAAACTCTATGAAAAAACTATTTACTCACAAAATTCTTGTATTATCTGCCATTGCCCTCGCCTTAATGGCAGCCGGTACGGCACTTAAAAACAGCGGTGGTGCGCCGGTATCCCATACCAATGCCCCTGCTGAAGCAAACTGTACTACATCGGGCTGCCACAGCGGAACATTAAACCCAACCTCATCAAACCTTGCCAACTTAACTTTGACAGGAACATTTACAGGTAACGGTTACATACCCGATAGTACCTATACAATGACTCTTACCTACACCCAAACCGGTATTACACGTTTTGGTATGCAATTAACTTGTCTTACAAAAACCGGAAGCAACCCTGCCGGTACTTTAACTGCCGGAAGCGGGAGCCAAAAACTAACAGGTTCTGTTAGCGGCAAAACCCGTGAATACTTAACACATACTTCGGCCTCATCATCAGGCTCAAGAACTTGGGTATTTACTTGGAAGGCCCCTTCTACCAATGTTGATACGGTGATGTTTTATGTAGTGATGAACGCATCTAATAGTGACGGAAGCACCGGTGGTGACCAGATTTATGCCAAAGAGTTTAAATTCGGGCCATCATCATTATTACCGATTGCTTCTATTACAGCCAACAAAACCACTATTTGTGTGGGTGATACCGTTAAGTTTAGCGGAAGCGGTACCAACAGCCCTACCAGCTATGCATGGAAATTTAGGGGTACACCTTCAACCAGCTCTGCCCAAAACCCTGAGGTTGTTTATAACAACCCCGGAACCTTTTTTGATACGCTAAGAGTATTTAATGCCATAGGCTCATCGGCTCCTGCAACTGTTAGAATCACCGTTACATCAAAACCGTCAGCCAATATTGTTAATACAGTGCCCGGAACTACTGTGTGCGAAGGGGATACCGTTACCGTTACGGCTGCTTTTTCAAGCACCAATAAATACAAATGGGATACAGGCAACCCCGGAGATACTTTTAATGTGGTGAAAATAACCCAAAGCGGTACTTATCGAGTTACTGTTACCTCTGCGGGTGGTTGCAGCAGCATTAGCGCACCTGTTAACATCACCGTTAAACCTAAGCCGGTGGTAACAATTACTACTTCGGCCACAAACGATTCTATCTGTCAAGGCGATAGTGTAACTTATACAGCAACTGCAGGAAACGATACATATGCGTTCTCAGTAAATAGCACTTCCGTTCAAAACACTGCCTCAAACTCAATAAGAATACTTCCTGCTTCGGGCACCGTAGTATCTGTTATTGCACAAAAGAATGGCTGCCAAAGTAACTCAGTACAAAAAACTGTTGCTGTTGTTGCTCCTGTTGCAGGTCCCACAATTACATGCGGTACTCCAACAACTTCTGATGTTACCTTTAACTGGACTACTGTAGCAGGTGCTACCGGCTACGAGGTGAGCACCGATACCGGTAAAACATGGAACTCACCTTCTACAGGTGCGGCCGGAACCAGCCACACTATTACCGGCTTAGGTTTTAGCACAAGCGTTAAACTATGGGTAAGGGCAAATACAAGCAGCCTTTGCGGCAAATCACAAACAAGCAACCAAACTTGCGCTACCTTGTCATGCTCAGGTGTAACCTACAAAACCACCATTGGCGATACTTTGTTGTGTCCCGGCGATTCAACCACAATCACCCTTAGCGATTTTTCGACCAGCAAATACTCAATCAAGTTTAACAACGGAAGCTTTGCCTCTGATACAGTATTTTGGGTGAAACCAACAGCTACCACCAATTTCCCTTTTGAGATTATCGACTCTAACAAATTAAACTGCGGTGCTGCACCTTTTACAGTTTCAGTAGGTGTTGATAATGTTCCTGCATTGACTGCCACAGCTATCCCCGGTACTACAATATGCTTTGGTAAAACAATTAGCCTTACTTCAAGCACAGGCTTTAGCAGCTATACAGCTTTCAAAAACGGAGCCACCACCGGTTCTACCAATACTACAGGAGCGTTTAACAACCTAACTGTTGTGAACGGTGATAAAATGACTATTGAAGGTCAAACTACAGCAGGATGTAAAGCAACCTCAAACGAGCTGACTTTTGCGGTTAATCCATTGCCAAAACCCGGCTTCACTGCAACTATAAACAACAAATCGGTGACCTTTGATGATACCACATCAAATACCAGTGCACGTGTTTGGGCGTTTGGAGATAACAGCGCGCCTGTAACAACCAAAAACCCAACTCACAACTACGCTACCGTAAGCACATTTAATGTGAAACTTATAGTAGTTGACAATAACCAATGCGTTGATTCAGTTACCAAGCAAATTACCACTACCAACGTATCAGTAAGTGAAATTGCAGGGTTGAACGGCTTAGACGTTTACCCCAACCCAACTACAGGTGTATTGCAGTTGAATATCGACTGGAATGGTACCAGTGCATTAACTGTTAAGGTAACCGATATTACAGGGAAAACTGTTTATACAGAAGCAATTGAAGATAAAGGTGTGATTAAGCAAACCATTAACCTACAACACTTGCCTAATGGTACTTACTTATTGCACTTGCAATCTGCCGACGGTGAGAAAACATTGAAAGTATTGAAACAGGACAAATAATAGAGGGGAAACCCTTATAAATGCAAAAGCAGGTACTTATACAGTACCTGCTTTTTTTGTTTTGGGTAAATTGTACAAGAAAAGCTTTTTGGTAAGGGATTAAACTAATAGCCAATGTAAACTGCAGTTTATAAAGAGCCAATTTTTTGCGGCACTTATATAGCGCATAAACATTGTGAGGGAAAGCGAATTGCTTGAACGAAGTTTCGCGCCCCTGTAGCGGGCAATGCAGTGAAAGTACTTAGGTTACATCAAATCCAAGATTAAGCAGCTTGTTTTCTGATACTGCTTATCCTGCGAGACAAAACATCTTCTTCGATGCTCATCCTGAATTTGATTTTGAAGTAACGCTGAAGGGCCTTAACATTTACTTTGGATTTTGTAGCATACCTTTTTAAGGTTTCGCTGATTAAATCTCTCATGGTGTGTGTTTTGGTTTATGTGTGTGTGTAAGTTTTTTATTTAAGCAGCAGCTTTTACTATGTAAACGCAATTAAACGAATATAAGTTTTACAATGGTAAACTTTTTTTAAGCTTTTGATAATAAATTTACAATATATATGCACAATGATTAAGAAAGCCTTTGCCGTAGTTGTTTTACTGTTGTTGATAAGTAGTTTGTATGCGCAAAAATCAACGGTTGTAGCCGGGCCGTTGCTGGGATACGTTGATTTTAGGGAGGCCTGCGTATGGGTACAGGTGAACAAAGAAGCCCGCCTAACGCTGAAATATTTTGCACACCCGGATACCGTTTACGAAACATCTGCTGTAATAGCAAAGCAAGAAACCCATTACTCGGCTAAGTTGATACTTACTAATATTGAGCCCGCAAGGACCTATACCTACCAAGTATGGATTAATGGCAAACAGGCTGCCCCAAAGAAAAACTTTAGCTTGAAAGTACCCGCACTATGGAAATGGCGAGGCGACCCTCCGGCGTTTAAGTTTGCTACGGGTAGCTGCCACTATGCCAACCAAACCATACACGACCGCCCCGGTACACCCTACGGAGATACTTTACCCGGTATTTTTAACAGCATTGTTACCAAACAGCCCGAGTTTATGCTGTGGCTGGGTGATAACATTTATTTGCGCGAGCCTGACTGGAACAGCAAAACAGGGGTGTATAAGCGCTACGACCACGTTCGCAGTAATCCTGAACTGAACAACCTTTTTTCGTTTTGCCCCAATTATGCCATTTGGGACGACCATGATTTTGGCCCTAACAATGCCGACCGAGGTTTTTGGAACAAACAAACCACTTTGCAAGCGTTTAAAGACTATTGGCCCAATCCGAGTTTCGGGGTGAACGAGGAGGAAGGTATTACAACGTATTTTAACTATGCTGACGCCGATTTTTTCTTGTTGGACGACAGATACTACCGTAGTCCTGAGAAAACGCCTGTATATGACGCAGAAGTACTGGGGGCTACCCAGTTACAATGGTTAAAGGATAATCTTTTGGCCAGTGGGTCAAAATTTAAGTTTATAGCCGTTGGCAGCCAGTTTTTAAATACTTCTGAAGAGGCGGGCGAAACCTTTGTCAGTGCGCCCAAAGAGCGACAAGAAATTATCAGCTTTATCCATAAGCATAAAATCAAAAACGTAATTTTCTTAACAGGCGACAGGCACCACAGCGAAATAAGTGCCTTAAAAACCGATAGCCTGCCCACCATTTATGATGTTACCGTTTCGCCATTATCATCGGGAGCGGGGAATAGGGCGCAGCAGGAAAAGAACACGCTACGTGTGGACGGTACGCTGATAACCGGAAAGCGCAACTTTGCCACGCTTGAAATAACCGGTGCCCGCAACCAACGAGTGCTTACGATTGTGTATTACGGTCGCGAAGGGGAAGAAATCAACCGCTTTCAAATAAGCGCAGAGTAGAGTCCTCCCGAATTTGTTTCGGCATCGTCATGCCGAACTAGTTTCGGCACCTCATTCCCATTCACATGATTTACCTATGCGATCCCTAAACGAGTTCGGGAGAACGGTGGTTTTCCTCCTCCTACATCCTCCTCCAAAGGAGGACATTGGGGTGCTCACCTACCTCATAAACTTTTCGGGTATCAAATTTCGTTCGTCGCTCAATATCCCCCGCTTGCGGGGGTAGGGGGTGGAAATGCTGCGCTGATAGTCATGCCGAACTAGTTTCGGCACCTCATTCCCATTCACATGATTTACCTATGCGATCCCTAAACGAGTTCGGGAGAACGGTGGTTTTCCTCCTCCTACATCCTCCTCCAAAGGAGGACATTGGGGTGTTGACCTACCTCATTAACTTTTCGGGTGTCAAATTTCGTTCGTCGTTCAATATCCACCGCTTGCGGGGGTAGGGGGTGGAAATGACAATTCGGGTAGTCCTGCCGAACATAGGTATGAGTATGGAATCATTATTGAAAATTAAAGCAGCCCGTCCCCGCTGCTTACACTTTCTCAGTTTAATATAAGAAAGCACTTAGGTTTGTGTGTGTTTAAAAGTTTGTTCGGAACCTATATCTTTAGTTTAATAAACTTCTTGTCCTTTTTTAGCTTCTAATGCCTTGCTGAAGTTAAAGCTTGACCATTTTGTAAACCAGTATTTTCTTTTCTTGGTATAATCTAAAATACCATCACAAACAATGTGATTTTTAATATTATACAAATGTAACAAGGAAGTTTTAAAACTGGTATCTAAATATGGACAAGCTAACAAATCAAATAATAATAGTATCAGTTGTGTATTATCAGAAATTGCATTCTTTCTCTTCAATTCCTCATTAAAAAAAGTAAGGATGTGATTTTTAAGAAAAGCCATTAGATATTTATATCTTACACTATTTTTAATGTAGAAGAGAAGGTGAATAATGGTGAAATATTGCAGTTTATGATTTACATTCAGTTTAATTTCACCAAACTTTTCGCTGAGTCCAAAATAACTAAGAAGCGTTGTGTATTCGAGTTTATAAGATTTTCCAAGTTCATCCAATACAGCTATTAAATAAAGGGTTTCAACAGGGGTTTCAGGACTATCTGAATTTTTTTTCAATATCAAGGTTGTATCATCAAGAATTTTCTTAAATACTAATTGTTTGAGGTCAATACTAATATCCTTATTATGTTTTAAATAGTCAATAATGCGAGTTAGTATTCTTGAAAGTTTAATTGTAGTATTCACTCTTGGCGAAACGGAATAAATAAAAAATATAAAGTCAATTAACTCGATAATTGAATTAATAAAACCCTTATAGCTCTTTTTTTCTTGTTGAGGAGTGCCTAGTTCTTTAAATATTCTGTGTAGTTTTAAATCTATGCTGGCTAATGTGTAATTTAGAATGTCTTTATATTCGATTCCTGTTTCCTTAATGATTGTTTTAAACCTTGTGATTAAATGATTTGAACTGATATATAGATATCCTTTTTTATTAACACTATCTCTGATTTCTTCTTGATCTGTTTTTTCATCAGTGTCATTATCTTTATCCTGAGTTTGCTTGTTATTACCCGCAGTGTTCTTTACATTAAGATATTTATTGATAAGTGAACTAACTTTCAGTTTAGCAATTGTGAGTTCTGTAATTAAAGGTTTCTCATACTCAATGGTTTTTTCATTATTTATCGTGAGATTATATTGTTTAAGAATCAGTCTGAATTTTTTTAAGATGATATCTTTGTCCGTCTCATCATTGTAGAAAACGAAATAATCGTCAACATATCGAAAAATCTCATAGTTGGTTTGATGATTAAACCTCTCGGAATCTTCAGACTTGAGATGATTAAAAACTTCTCTATCAACTCGTTGAAGTATTAACTCAGAAAAAATCCTTGAAAATTCGGGGCCAATTACAATTCCGTTTGTCTCGCCATAGTTAAGGTCTTGTAGTAGTCGGTCAAATTTACCCCCGAATGTGTCCTCTGATTTCTTAATATTGTCTTTAACCAAATCTTTATCGATAAGTGCCCAAGCAATTGAATGTGTATAAATACTGTCAAAGCATTTGGCAATGTCAAACTTTAAAAGTTTGTTATACTTTTTCTCGCAACGGTGATACGTGTATGACTCATAAAATTTGTGAATATTACTATACTTCTTATAGACAAAAAATGTTTTTAAGGTTTCATATTCTTTATCATACTCTTCTCCCCCGTCATACGCTTCGTTTTTTGAAACAGTGCTATCATGTGTGTCGTCTTTAAAGAATTTATAATAAGCCAGTTTATGGGGTCTCCTGATTGAAAATGGGCTTTTTGATGAATAATAAAGCATCAACTGTTTGTATTGAGAATAAAACTCTAAAACCTTAAGTTGGCTAAAGGGATGAATTACTGTCAACTCCCTGTATTCGCCCTTCTTGTGTGTTATCCTAAATTTATAGGGTATTTTTTTGCTATTTTTCTTTTCTTCAAAGCCGATACTATTTCCATTTATTTTCGTTCTATCTAACCCAAAGAGCATACATAGAAGAAAGCCTGTTGTTTTATCTCCCCTTTTCCACTTTACTTTATTTTCCTCAATAGAGACATCATGTTCCACTAGAAATTTATAAAAATTACTATTAGAAAATGTTGGGGGCATCTCAAACGGCAACACATCAGATAATACTACCCTGTGTTTCTTTTGGCTAATAGGAATCTTATCAAATCTTTTTTTAAACATTTTTCCAATCCTTTGTTATAACCCTATAATCTTTGATATCAAACTTGGTAAATTTCCTTTCAGTAAAACCATCAATAAACTTGTATTTTTTGAGTCTTTCCTTGAGTGTTGAGTTTGATAAGCAGTTTATATAAAATAATAAATAATTGTCTAATGCCTTAATACAATACAACCCACGCTCATTTATCATGCTATTTGAATGATAAATTCCTATGTACACATTATTCTTATTATTAACTAAGCGGACATTTCTTGTTAAGTATCTAACTTGTTTGACTAATAGCTTGCGGGCATTTTTTTCGTCGAATAAGGCTCGTTGATTGTACAACTCAAAAGACTTTTTTATTCTACGCTTATATTTCTCGCTTTTTTCTTTAGACATCCTTATTTCAAGTAGTCCATTGTTTTTCTTAAATCCATATCCAAGATATTCAAAACTATAGTTAGTTGAACTAGATAAAAGAGGCTCGTCAGTTTTGGCCGCATTAACAGTAAATCCTTCACGAGTTATTATATCTTTGACACCTTCACAGACATTTGA
Source organism: Agrobacterium sp. 719_389 (assembly GCA_943370295.1). Classification (GTDB taxonomy): domain Bacteria; phylum Bacteroidota; class Bacteroidia; order UBA8524; family UBA8524; genus SB11. The sequence goes on from CALRQL020000001.1 coordinate 45,999, forward strand.
ATAGTTAATGCCTTCATGTTTTGCAAATACCATAATAATGTCATCTACGTATCTTGCATAGTAGATTACATGTGGTATGCTTTGCAGTTCGTTGTCCAATACTCTAGCATGTATCTCAGAAAGATAAGCACTAATGCCTATTCCGCGAGGCAGACCTTTATCTAACTTTGTAATAATATTATACTGATAAAAAATTGAAGAAATTGTTTTCAGAGACATTGGGGACAAAAGTGCGTCACTTCTCAATTTATCTATAATCGCTTTTTGAGGAATGTTCTCGTAGAACCCTGACAAATCAGTTCTGAAAATATAAAGTGGAAAATCCGAATCAAGTGTATTAGCCAATTGGTTAACTACGGCAAATCGGTTTGCCTGTTTAACCTTATATAATTTCCTGAGGTTGTATTGTAGTTGTTTAATAACGAAGAAACTTTTTGACTCTTTACTAATCTTGTAAACAGGCTTATCAGAAATAGTTTTGTCTTCAGTTATGCTAATTGAAAATAGCCTATCATTGACTTCTCTGGCAATTTTTGTTAATGCAAGGGCAACTAAATCTTTCTTCTCACTTTTAAGCTTGTTTAAAGTGTCTTTATAATCAGGACTCCCCTTTTTTGTCTTCCTTAAAAGCTTGATTTCTTCATCCTTATTGAAAATATTAAAAAAGTCCGGTTCATCTTTATATATTTTCTGAACGGAATTTCCTTTTCTATTTTCAATATCAAATATCTTTATGAAGTTTTCGAGTGAAAATGTTTGATCAAGCATTGTGGCAATAAATGTAAACTCAATTTACAAATTTTCTAATAATTATATAATTATTCTTTCCCGCCATTCTGTCACCTCCTCATCCTCGGCATAGTTACTGATAAATGGATGAAGAACTAAACGATTACGAAACTATGCAAAAAGGCAACATTAGTGTACACACGGAGAACATTTTTCCTATCATTAAGAAGTTCTTATACAGCGACCACGAGATTTTTTTACGTGAGTTGGTAAGCAACGCAGTGGATGCTACCCAAAAGCTGAAAACCCTTGCCGGAACGGGTGAGTTTAAAGGTGATTTGGGCGACTTGAAAATACGCGTGGAATTGAACGAGGAGGCCAAAACCATTACCATTAAAGACGTGGGTATTGGTATGACTGCCGAGGAGATTGAAAAGTACATTAACCAGATTGCGTTTAGCGGTGCCGAAGAGTTTGTTGAGAAGTACAAGGATAAAGACGCGGCTGCCATTATCGGACATTTTGGCTTGGGTTTCTACTCAAGTTTTATGGTGGCTGATAAGGTTGAAATTATTACCAAATCTTATAAAGACGATACCACTGCCGCCCATTGGGTATGCGAAGGCAGCACTGAATTTAGCATTGATGCCCACGACCGTGCCGAGCGCGGAACGGATATTATCCTCCATATTACCGAAGAAAGCGCAGAGTTTTTACAAAAAATCCGCGTAAAAGGGTTGTTGGAGAAATATTGCCGATTTTTACCTGTTGAAATTGAATTTGACGGCGAGGTGATTAACAACACCCAGCCTTTGTGGACTAAAAAGCCTGCCGATATTACCGAAGAAGAGTACAAAGAGTTTTACAAATCGCTGTACCCTTTTAGCGAGCCTCCGTTGTTTTGGATTCACCTGAACGTGGATTATCCCTTCAACCTGACAGGTATTTTGTATTTCCCCAAGGTGAAGGATAATTTCGATATCCAACGCAATAAAATACAGTTATACAGCAACCAAGTGTTTGTAACCGAAGAGGTGAAAGACATTGTGCCTGAGTTTTTAATGCTGCTGCACGGTGTGATTGATAGTCCGGATATTCCGTTGAACGTGTCGCGCAGTGCGTTGCAAGCCGACGGTAACGTGAAAAAAATTACCGGTTATATTACCCGTAAGGTTGCCGATAAATTGCAGGAGATATTTAACAACGACCGCAAAGCCTACGAAGAGAAGTGGGAAAACGTAGGGTTGTTTGTGAAATTCGGGACGGTGAGCGATGAGAAATTTGCTGAAAAATCAGGCAAATTCAGTCTGTTGCAAAACACCGATAAAGAGTTTTACACGTTTGATGAATACGTGGAGAAGGTGAAGCCTTTGCAAACGGACAAAGACAATAAGGTAATCTTGCTGTACACCAACGATGCCAATAAGCAATACAGTTTTATTGAGGCGGCAAAAAAACGCAGCTACGATGTGTTGGAGTTGGGCGGTCCGCTGGACAACCACTTTATCAGCTACCTTGAAAATAAAAATCCTGATAACCGCATTTTCCGCATTGATGCCGATGTGATTGATAAGTTGATTAACAAAGACGAAAAACGCGAATCGGTATTGAGCGACGAACAGGTGAACGGCTTGAAAGAAGTGTTTACCGTTGGTATTAACAACGATAAGTGGCGTGTTGAATCGGAGGCACTAAGCCCCGACGACCATTTTATCACTATTACCAAACCTGAGTTTGAGCGCCGTATGCAGGAAATGGCAATGATGAACGGCATGGGTCAGATGTTTGGCGGCATGGGCGACAGCTACCAAGTGCTGATAAACAGCAACCATCCATTGGCGGGAAAAATTGCCAACGAGGAAAATACCGATACTAAAAACAGCTTGGTGAAACAAGCGGTCGATCTTGCCAAGTTGCAGCAAAACCTGCTAACGGGCGAGGAGATGAGCGCGTTTATTAAGCGCAGCGAAGAATTGCTTACTAAATAATTGGGTTTTAGTAATTGAATAATGTGTAAGCCCTGAACGTGATACGTTCGGGGCTTTTTCATTGTGTTTTAAAACAGCATATAAAATGCTGTTCTGTTGGTGGGCTTGTGTCGAATGGTTTTAAACCATTCGACACAACATTTCCAATAGCGACGGGTTTTATACCCGTCGGGGAATTTATTTAGTTTTTCCAATTAATATTCGGTAGTTGTTCTTTGTCAGTTTCAAAGGTTTGGTACAAGCGGCGCAATCCCTTGTGCGGTGCGTAACAAAAATAACAGCATAACTGCGTAACCTGATAACATCGTAACAAGGATTTTTTGAAACAGCATATAAAATGTTGTTTTGTTGGTGGGCTTGTATCGAATGGTTTTAAACCATTCGACACAACATTTCCAATAGCGACGGGTTTTATACCCGTCGGGGATTTTATTTAGTTTTTCCAATTACTATTCGGTAGTTGTTCTTTGTCAGTTTCACTGGTTTGTCACTAACGGCGCAATCCCTTGTGCGGTGCGTAACAAAAATAACAGCATAACTGCGTAACCTGATAACACCGTAACAAGGATTATTTAAGACAGCATATAAAATGCTGTTTTGTTGGTGGGCGTGTGTCGAATGGTTTAAAACCATTCGACCCAACATTTCCAATAGTGACGGGTTTTATACCCGTCGTAAGAGGTAATGCAGTTATTTCTTAAAAATAAAATATACGGCAAGTACCAAAAATACAAAGCCGATAAGGTGGTTGATGCGGAAGGTTTCGTTCTTAAAAAACACTACTGAAAACAAAACAAACACCACCAGTGTTATTACTTCCTGCATTACTTTTAATTCTATCAGGCTAAACGGCCCGCCGTTTTCCTTGTAACCCAAACGGTTAGCCGGCACTTGGAAACAGTATTCAAAAAAAGCAATCGCCCAGCTGATGAGTATAACGCCCCAAAGCCCCCAGCCCTCCATAAACTTCCACTCCTTAAACTTAAGGTGTCCGTACCAGGCCATATTCATAAAAGCGTTAGAAACTATAAGTAACAGTATTGTATAAAACGATTTCATAAGTATATTAGTGATTCAGTTTTGCAAATATTGCAAAAACTAACCTAAGCCCATGCGCTAAACCGTAAGGATAGCTGCTTTATAAAAACAAAATTTGTAGTTGATTAGTTAACCAACTGAAGAGTATTTATGGAAATAGAGTTGCCATACCCCTCGCTGCATCACATGATGCGAAATGCAGCCAGCAAGATTAAAACGCCCCACCACAACTATATGTTTGAAAAGGTGGACGATGCTTATAAGCCCATTACCTACGGGGAAACGTTTGAGAAGCTGAATGCCATTTCAGCGTATCTGTATGAGTTAGGTATGCGCAAGGGCGACAGGGCAGCGTTGATATTAGAAAACTGCCCCGAGTTTATCTTTTTTGATCAAGGCTTGCAACAAATTGGTGCGGTAAATGCCTCGATTTACCCAACCCTTTCAGAAGGTGAGATTGAATATATCCTCAACGATTCAGGATCAAGAGTAATTTTAGTCGGCACACCTTTCTTGTTGAAGAAAGTGCTTAAAGTGCGCAGCCTTTGTCCGGCCTTGCAAAAGATAATCATCAATTATACCGATGCTAAAGCAGTTGAAGATGACGGTATAATTGAGTTAGAAAAAATTTACGAAGTAGGTAAGGAACTTTATGACAAACACCACGCAGCCATTGAAGAGGAACTTGCCAAAGCAACCCCCGGCGATTTGGCCATGCTAATTTATACATCAGGCACAACGGGTGTCCCAAAAGGGGTGATGCTTTCTCACGGCAATATCATGAGTGATATTATGATGGCGTTGCACATGGTGAAAGAGATAAATCCAAACGACAGGTTTTTGTCTTTTTTACCGCTAAGCCATGTATATGAGCGCATGGTAAGTTATTACCTGGGCACATACGTGGGTACCGAGTTGGCTTTTGCCGTCAGCGTTGATACCATAGCTACCAACGTGAAAGAAATAACACCTTCACTACTTGCCACAGTTCCTCGTTTGTTAGAAAGGATTGAAGAAAAAGTGCGCAAAAAAGCAACGGCACAAGGCGGCATAAAAGCAAAAATTTTCCTTTGGTCATTGCGGGTGGGTGAGAAAATTCGCTTGCGCCGTGAGGCAGGAAAAGGAGCAGGGCTTTGGCTGGCTTTCCAGCACATTTTTGCAGAAAAACTTGTTTTCAGTAAGATAAAAGCCAATTTGGGCGGCAAAATAAAGATGATTATTTCCGGCGGGGGGCCCCTGCCCCAGCACGTAGGCGAGTTTTTCGGTAACCTTGGTATCAGGGTGATGGAAGGTTACGGACTTACTGAAACATCTCCTTTTGTTTGTGTGAATGAATTTGACAGGCAAGTGTTTGGAACAGTGGGTCGTATTGCTCCCGGCAATATCGTATGCTTAAAAAATCCCGATACCGGCGAAATTATTACCGAACAAACTTATGATAGTCAAGACTTAGACTTTGAAAGTGAGGAAGGAGAGATTTGTATAAAAGGGCCTAATGTAATGATGGGCTATTGGAACAAACCGGAAGAAACCGCTAAGGTAATTGATGCCGACGGGTGGTTCCATACAGGTGATATCGGTAAGTTTTACAAAGGCAACCTTAAAATCACTGACCGTATCAAAAACATGATAGTGAACGCCTACGGTAAAAACATTTATCCTGCCCCTGTAGAGAATGTGTATTTGCGCAGTAATAAGATAGAACAGATTTTTTTGATTGGGGATAAGCGTGAACACCTTACCGCCATTGTAATCCCATCAAAAGAAGAATTGATGGAACAATTTAAAATTGCGAACGACTTTTTTGAAACCGGTGAAGCATTTATACAAGATGAAAAGATTGTGAAATGGATAGATGAAGACATCAAAGCATTATCAAACCAGTTGGCAAAATTTGAACGGATTAAAGGGTTTATTGTTAAACGTAAGCCGTTTAGCATTGAAGAAGGAGAAATGACTCCCACCCAAAAAGCCAAACGCCGAGTGATTGAAACCAAGTACGCAAACGATATCGACCGTTTGTATGCTCACGTGAAAGAATAAAAATTGGCAGGTAAAAACTTGCGCAAGTAAAAACGCTGCATTACTTTTGCAGTCCTTTTAGCAAAATCCTTGGGGTTTGCGGGCCTATAGCTCAGCCGGTTAGAGCACCTGACTCATAATCAGGGGGTCCCTGGTTCGAGCCCAGGTGGGCCCACAAAAATTAGAAGCCATCCACGTCCGGATGGCTTTTTTTGTTGCGAAGACTATAGCAAAGCTTCATACTTCCAAATCTTTATAGCGTACTCATATAAGTTATTCGCTCTTTTCTCAATTTCTGCCTCATCCCATTCGTTTAGAGTTAGGTATGGGGATAATGTTTCTATCCCTCCTGAATAATTTGACAAGCCCGCATTTTTACCTCGACCACTTTTTTTGTTTGGCCAGTTTGCGTCTCGAACAGATGCATTAAGTGATTGTGTAATAATTGCTAAATTTCCTAATGTTAGAAGTTTTCTGTTTCTAATATCTCGCTCCTCACGGTTACTTAAACGTCCCCAATTATTCTCCCATTTTTTAGGCATAAGGTGTTCAAGGCTGTATTTGTTGATTCCTAATAGCTGTGTGGCCTGCTTATTCTTATTTCTTATTTTAGATTCAATCAGGTATATGATGCCTGCAGATTGTTTGTTTACAAGAATTGAGTTGTCAAACCCTTTTTTCAAATCTTCATCATTAGGCATATAATTTACTTTATCTGAACGACCATCGATAAACTCTTTGAACTGTGATTTGGTTAATACTTCATTAGATATTAGCCTATCTGTGAATAGCTGGTTGTAATTTTTTGTTGTTAGATGTGTAATCATGCGACGCATCAAATAACTTTCAATCAGCTCAAATAATTCGTCTTGCTGATTTTTATCTCTTACATTCTTAAGAATATAAAGGATATAAGGGATTAAAGTCGATGTGTCTAAACCAAAAATTATTGCGTTTATGCGTTCAATGCCACTTTTTTCAGTAAGTTCCTGATTTACTATATCATAGTCGAAGTTATTTTGAAATAGAATGGCATAATCTTTAATTTCTGCAAGTATTGCCTTTTTATCAAGATTATACCCCTTTATAAGCTCTTTATAAGATTGAAATAGAACCTCTACTTTGGAGAACTCTATTTTATCTTCAGTTTTAACTTTTAGCAATGGCTCTTGTATTTTTATTTGCAAATACGAATAGAAAAATAAATCAATAAATGTTCGTTTGCTCCTGCCCGTAGTTAGTATTTTATCCCAATATTTTTTAGTTTCATCATCTTTTTCAAAAAGATTTAACCAATATTCGTTGTAAGTATCAATCTCATCTCTATTAAAAAAATAATTCTTTAAGAGTTCAGCTGTAGTTAGTCTTACTCCAAGAGAATTTATAGTGTCAAAAATCTGTTGCTCATCCTCTTCTATATCAAGGTCTATTCCTACAAACAATATCCTGCTAAGTATATTTTGAATATTGAGTTTTGTTGGGTCTATGTGTTTTTTGAAAAACAAAAATGCCTTAGTAATATTATCTTTTTCTTCAATATCTTCGAGTTTCTCAAAAGCTAAAATACTGTTAAAAGACTCAATATCATTATGATTGTGTTCTAAAGCCAGTTCGTTAGAACTCATTAATCTAAACGTGCGATCAAAAATAAGTTGCTGATTGGTTTTAAGACATAATACTTTAAAAAAAATATTTAGTGTTGTAAGCCTTTGTTGTCCATCGATAACCGTTCTTTTATCTCCAACTGAGTTTCCAGCATTAGTCTTTTGTTGTTTTAGTATTACTGAGCCTAAAAAATACGGACGACTATCAGAGCTAACTGTTTCCATATCTTCTAAAAGCCTTTCCCATTGGTCTTCACCCCAGACATAAGAACGTTGAAAATAAGGGACTTCTAAAATTCTGTTACCGTTAAAAATATCATTGATTGTTCTTTTACCTGCGTCCATATTATTAATTTAATATTTTTTTGATTGCAATGCTCTATTTTATATTAGTTATAATCCTTGTACAAGTATGAAGAAATTCGCTCAATTATAAAAGATTATGAACGGTATAATTTAATTCGGCTTATTAGTTTTACAAACAGCACTTTCTATTTGGTGAGAGTATTTACTAAGAAATGTAACCCCTTTTGTCTGTTGACTTGACCGTATCAGTAGTATATACATAACTTTTTTTGGAATAAAGAAAAACCTTCTTACCTTTGTAGAGTGATTAGTCAATCTGAAAAAGGAGAGAAGCAAGCTGAAATCTTAGCAGCAGCCCTCAAGCTGTTTGTTGAATTTGGCTTCCACGGCACGCCCACAAGCAAAATAGCTAAAGAAGCGGGTGTTGCCAACGGTACCCTTTTTCATTACTTTAAAACTAAAGACGACTTAATTATAGCCTTATACATTGATATTAAATCAAGGCTCACGTCCTGCATAAGGCCACAAGCACTGCCTGGTGAAGATACTAAAGCAACATGCAAACGCAATTACATTGATGCTTTGCATTGGGCAATGAAAAGCAATGATGAATTTAGATTTGTACAGCAATTTACCAGTTCGCCTTATTTGATGCTCATCACGCCCGATGAGATTCAGCAGCAATCCAAAGCATGGCTTTCTATGATTGAAGAAGGAATTGAAAAGGGCGAAATTGAAAGATTGCCCATTGAATACATCAATACCTTAATTAGCAGCAATATCTACGGTTTGCATCAATACCTCAGCACTACAGGACTGAATGCGGGTCAACAGGCAGAGGTTGTTGAAGATAGTTTTGAACGCCTCTGGCGCATGATAGCGAAGTAAATTTTTTTTAAACCAATATAGAGTGATTAATCAATCTAATAATAATAAAATGAAAAAAGTGATTTTGATAACAGGAGCTTCGGCAGGTATTGGAAAAGATACAGCCATATTGCTGGCGCAAGCGGGCAACATAGTTTATGGAGCTGCACGCAGACTGGATAAAATGAAAGACTTGGAGGGGTACGGTGTTAAACTGTTGGCAATGGATGTAACCGACGACGATTCTATGGTTAAAGGGGTAACCGAAATTATTGCTGCCGAAAAACGAATAGATGTATTGGTAAATAACGCAGGGTACGGTTCATACGGAGCGGTAGAAGATGTGCCCCTGGATGAAGCACGCTACCAGTTTGAGGTAAACGTGTTTGGATTAGCACGCCTTACCCAATTGGTGTTACCCCACATGCGCAGCCAAAAATCTGGTAAGATTATTAATGTGTCTTCAATGGGAGGTCGTTTTGGAGAACCGCACGGAGCATGGTACCATGCTACAAAATTTGCAGTTGAGGGCTTTAGCGATAGCTTACGTATGGAGTTGAAACAATTTGGTATTGATGTGGTAGTAGTGCAACCGGGAGCGATAAAAACTGAATGGGGAGGAATTGCCGGCGATAATCTGCTAAAAACATCTGGAAATACTGCATACGGAAAATTGGCCCGTTTACATGCTAAAGTATTGCAAAACGAGGATGGTAAAATGGGCTCAGAGCCGATTGTAATTGCCAAAGCAATAAAAAAAGCTATTGATGCCCAAAAACCAAAGACCCGCTATGTTGCTGGGGCGTTCGCAAAACCTACGTTGTTTATGAAAAGTATACTGCCCGACAGGGTTTTTGACAGTATTTTAATGCGTATGCTTAAGTAACAATGATGAAAAAATCACTTAGAACACTTAAGAAAATACTAATGATACTACTTGTTGTGATAACTGTTTTTCTTGCTGCCGTTGCTATTTTTATGCAGCAGGAAAAGTTTGGGAAATATCCTGAAGGTGAGAGGCTGGAGCGGATTAAAAAATCGCCGAATTTTAGGGGCGGGCAATTTCAAAACCAAAGCCATACGCCTGATTTGGCAGAGGGTGAAAACTACTTCTCCGTTATGAAGGAGTTTATTTTTAATAAAGACCCGCGTAATAAACCTGCCGATACTATCCCTGCAAAGAAAATTGATTTGAAAGCGATAGACCCTTTAAAAGATATGATGGTGTGGTTTGGCCACTCGTCATACTTTATGCAGGTTGACGGCAAACGGATATTGGTTGACCCTGTTTTAAGCGGGTCGGCTTCTCCCGTTAGCTTCACCACCAAAAGTTTTGTTGGTAGTGATGCTTATACGGTAGATGATATTCCTGAAATTGATTACCTGTTTATTTCGCACGACCATTGGGACCATTTGGATTATGAAACCATTAAAGCGCTTAAATCAAGAACCCAAACTGTTATCTGCGGATTGGGTGTAGGGGCACACTTTGAGCATTGGGGCTTTGATATGACTAAGGTGATTGAGCGTGACTGGTACGAAGAGGTAGTATTAGACTCAGGTTTTAAAGTGACCTTCACACCTGCAAGGCATTTCTCAGGTCGTGGGTTTAAACGCAACCGTTCGTTGTGGGTGTCGTTTGTATATCAAACACCCACCAAAAATATTTACTTAGGCGGTGACTCAGGGTACGACAAACATTTTGCAGAAATTGGCGAAAAGTATGGCCCGTTTGACCTTGCCATACTTGAGTGCGGACAATACGACCCCAGTTGGAAATACATACACATGATGCCCGAAGAAGTAGTACAAGCTGCCAAAGAGCTAAAGGCATATAAATTACTTCCTGTGCATTGGGCTAAGTTTTCGTTGGGTAACCATGCTTGGGACGACCCGATACTACGGGTTACCACGGCTGCAAAAACCAATAATCAACCCATTATTACCCCTGTAATAGGTGAAGAAGTTAGCCTACAAGACTCTGCAACTTATGTGGAGTGGTGGCAGGGATTGAAATAATCTCAAGACAATTTTAAGTGTATATAAAGGGTGTGGTAATTTGCCATGCCCTTTTTAATTTATAACTCTTCCAGCTCCTTCAAATAATCATACTGCAAATCCTCGTGAAGGGTGGCAACTGCCTTGCGTATTTTTTCAAGCTGGCGGTCGTATAGTTTTGATAAGTCAAGATAACGGTGCACGGGAATCCCCGTTTCCTTCAACTCACGGCAGTAATAAATCAGTACCTCGGCTTCGGTTTGTTTGTTGCCGCTGTATTTGATAAACTTATTTGCCATGCGCAACACCTTGCGAATCCCCTTTTTAGCGTAATAAATGTTGTTAGTGTTTATTTCACCAAACTGGGAGGTTATTTCAAGCTGCACATTACGGATGTATTGCTGTTCATCGTGTGCCTCAAACAACAAGTAGGTAAGCAGTTCCTTGTTTTCCTTTTTGTATTTTGTAAGCCTTAGGCACAGTTCAACCACCTGCTTTGTCGGCAGTTCATTCAGTTCGCGTTTTAATTCTGCTAAAGTGGCCGCCTTCATTATTTCATCTTTTTCAAGGGTTCCAATAAATACTCTAACCCGTTCAATTTTATCTCGTACAAGGTTTGCAGCAGTATTCCCAGTTTTCCCTGCGGAAAACCCTTGCGGTTGAACCACTCAAGATATGATACCGGCAAATCACACAGCACAGTGCCTTTGTATTTCCCAAAAGGCATCTCCATTTTCACCAGTTGCAGCAGTAGTTGAGGGTCGGTAGTCATTTGTCGGCAACTTACAATTTTTTTCAACGCAAGTGACAGGGCAAAATAATCACATTCACCATTCTTTATTGGTATAAAGCTGGCAGGAGTTTTTTTATACTTGCACAAATACAACTATAGTTTTTTTGATGACCAAAGGTAAAAGCCATACAAAACGGCCTAAGAAATCTGAACCCGATAAAAAAGTTACGATGGAACAGTTAGAAGCCATTGCTGCGCAGGTACGAAAACGTCAGCAACGATGGTACATTATTGCTGTTGTGATGATGGTATTGGTGTTTTTGGGCATCATTTTCCTGTTTCAATAGGCTTTTAGTGTCAATGCCTTAACTTTGCCCTCCATTTTTACTGTACCGCTTTGAGAACTGCAAAACAACCCCTAATCATAGAAAATTTACAAATTACAGCCGCCGGAGCTGAAGGCAACTGTATAGGCAGGCACGAAAATAAAGTAGTGTTTGTGCGTCGTGCCGTTCCCGGTGATGTGGTAAATGTGCGGGTGATTGGTAAGAAGAAGAGCTTTTACGAAGCTGAAGTGATTGAGGTGGTTACTCCCTCGCCACAAAGGGTTACTCCGTTTTGTGCGCATTTTGGCGAGTGTGGCGGTTGCAAATGGCAGCAAATGGACTATGCCGAGCAATTGCGCAATAAACACCAAATGGTGATTGATGCCTTTGAACGGATTGGTAAAATTGAGGTAGGGGAAGTATTGCCCATACAAGGTTGTGATGAAAACCGTTTTTACCGCAACCGAATGGATTATGCCTTTAGCAACAAACGTTGGCTAAGCAAAACCGAAATGGATATTGAAGACAAGGGCGAACTAAACGCTCTTGGTTTTCACATACCGGGCAGGTTTGATAAAGTACTGAATATTGATAAATGCTGGTTGCAGGATGATATGGCCAACAATATCCGCAATGCGGTGCGCAACTATACCATCAGCAAAGGCTATACTTTTTTTGATTTAAGAGAACAGCACGGGTTGATGCGCGGTTTGATTATCCGCAACAGCACCGTAGGAGAGTGGATGGTGATAGTGATGTTTCATGGCAACGATACAGCTGCTATGGATGATGTAATGGGTTGCATTGAAACCTCATTCCCGCAAATCACTTCGTTGTTATACGTAATCAATAACAAACGCAACGATACCATTTACGACCAAGATGTGTTGGTGTGGAAGGGAAAAGACCACATGCTTGAAAAGCTGGGCAATCTTACCTTTAAAGTACGACCTAAATCGTTTTTTCAAACCAATACCCGCCAAGCTGAAACCTTGTACAACATTGCCGTAAACTTTGCCGGGCTAACCGGAAACGAGGTAGTGTATGATTTGTACACGGGTACGGGCACTATTGCCAACTATGTGGCAAGCACTGCTAAAAAGGTAGTAGGGATTGAATACATTGAGCAGGCTATTGACGATGCCCGCGAGAATGCAGCCTTTAATAACATTACAAATACGGTATTTTATGCGGGGGATATGAAGGACGTATTGAACGACACTTTTATTGCCGCAAACGGCACTCCTGATTTGATTATCACCGACCCTCCTCGTGCAGGTATGCATGCCGATGTAGTGAAAAAGATATGCGAAATAGGTGCACCCCGTGTGGTGTATGTGAGCTGTAATGCAGCCACACAAGCCCGCGACCTTGACCTGATGCGCGAGACTTACCGAGTTGTGAAAATACAACCCGTTGATATGTTCCCGCACACCGCCCACGTTGAAAACGTGGCGTTGCTGGAGAGGATATAAGTAGAAATGTTAAAAGTGTTTTACAAATACAATCAGTAATTGTTTTTTTGAAAAATTATTACATTTGTGGAATATAAATTCAATTTTTATGAAAACTATCAAATCAGCAATTTTAGCAGTGTTGTTTCTTACGGCCTCAAACTTACTAATGGCCAATGGTGTAAAAGAGAAGCACAGGGTTATTGTCGTTTCCTATCACAAGTCTTGTTTTATTGGATGTGGTACAGTTTATGTTGAAAGGCAAACAGCAACAATACCAAATCATGATGGAACAAGCGAGGAGGTAATCTTAAAAACAATTCGATGTACAGGGTTTGGTTTTAATAAATGCCCTAAAGATGCCGGTTCAATTTATGAAGGTGAAGATGATATGAATTGGGTTGATATTGCGTCAGGTCAAATGTTTGATCACGCAGTCAATCAACTCGACGGAGGTAACAATTCAGGAAGTCATCAACAAACTTTTTATAATGTTAGCACCGGTATCAGCCATGTTTTTGAAGTTGTATGGAACTACCAAGAAGTTACACCCGGAAATTGGGAACAAACCATTGAGGTAGCGATTTTAAACTAATTATTAGTTACCACCTGCTAAATAGCAGGTGGTAATAATACAATGATGAAATACGTAATCTTTTGCATTTCTTTTTTTCTATTTGGACAAATTAAGCTTGCCTATTGTCAGCTTAATCCCATAATGGTGGTTGAATTATTTGATAACCAAGTATTCACTATTGGTGAAAAGGAAGTTCACATAGTAGGAAAGTCCGAAGACCATATAACTTTACATTCATTTGATATTGAAACAAGGAGTAATTACAGCAGAACTATTGAAGGCATTGTCCCTCAAAACGAAGGAGAATTATTAGATGTATCTCAATATAAAAACAATTTCTACTTTCTTTTTCAGAAAAGTATCATGTGCTATGATAGCTTATCAAAACACATTAAAAAAGTCTCTTTGAGTGGGCTGGCACTCTCAACAAAAGTCAAAGTTTTTCATAAAATTTTTGCAAACCAGCACGGAATATACGTGGCAAATTTTTTTTCAAGCGGGCCGGGAGACGAAAAGATTAAAATTATCCGTCTTGACAGTGATTTTAATGTTCTCTCTCAATACTATAAAAGTGTAGCTTATTGCGACCCTTTTTCGATATACTTTTCAGAGTTTGGTTTGGTGAGTGTTACGCCTGAGACTGGTAATTTGTTAGTAGTAACTGATGAAACAAATCCTATTGTAGAGGTTCTTGACAAAGGGTTAAATAAAACTAAAGATATTAGCCTTAAAGAATTGATAAATAAGAATCTAAGTCCTAAAACAAATTTATGCCTTCTGTATAATGAGTATTTGCGGAAAAATACATTTAAGGCGCTAGATAAGCTAACAGCAGCAGTGGATACTTCCGCGTTTATTGGGAAAATTATACCTGTTGGAGAGAGTGGTTTTGTCGTGTCGGCTTGTTACTTTGATAGCAGCATAAAATTTATAGATTATCAAATTCAGGTTAATGAACGATGGCAAGTAGAAACGGATAAATGTAAACCATTGGGTAAAAACTTTAATCCTTCATTACCAGTGGGGATAGACAATTTACCATTTAATACTTTTTATGGGGCACAAAGACCCGTGTCAAACGGTAACTTCATTGCAACAAAATTTATTAGTCCCAAGTCTTTGGAATTTGCTAAAAAACAATCCGAGACAATAAACAATAATCATAAAAGTGCCCAATACCATTCTTATGTGTTGGTATTGGGCACCAAATAATAATGTTTGTAGGTATGTGCGATTATCGTCCTGCCAAAATCTTTTTGTAGCGGGTCATGTCGTTTAGCAATGCCAACGCTTCGGTTATTTCGGGGTCGTCGTTAAAACCAACTTCCCAAGTAGCCCTTTGGTAGTAGTAGCGGGTAGCAATTTCTTTTTCAAGCAGCTTCATTATCTCAGCTTTGTTTTTCTCAAGGTCGGCCATTTTATCGTGTCCTAGTTCCTTTTTCAACTGCTCATAGCTTTTGCTTATGCCTTCGTAATACTTTTCGCCTTCAGCTTTCTTTTTCAACTCCTCAAGAGCTTTTTCAGTTTCGGTTTGGTAATCGTATTCCTTATCCTTCAAAAAGTTGGTAAAGTCTTTCCAGTCAGCCTCAGTAAGTTTAAAATCTTTGGCGCTCGCAATTTTATCATGGGTATTGCGATACTTGTTAGCAAAATCAAAAATCAGCAGCTTGCTTATCAGGCTATTGGTTATTTTGCTGTATTCGGTTCGTGTAGTTTTTACATCAGGGTCTATACCTGCACCGTCCAATACACGGCGGCCGTTTTTGGTTTTAAACTCTTTGCGCAATGAATCGGGGGTATTAGGCACCGTACCGTCTTCTTTACGTTGTGAATAATCCAATGCCTGTATGCACCTGCCGCTTGGCGTGTAATACTTTTGGGTAGTGATTTTTAATTGAGTGCCGTAGCTAAGCATACGGGTGGATTGTACCAAACCTTTTCCATACGTACGTTGGCCAAGCACCACGCCCCTGTCAAGGTCTTGTATGGTGCCCGATACAATTTCTGATGCCGAGGCAGAACCTTTGTTGGTAAGCACTACCAACGGGATTTCCATATCCACAGGCACATTAATAGTGCGGTAATCGCGGTTTTGCTCGGTAACTTTGCCCTTAGTACTTACTACCAATTGGTTACGATCGATAAACACATTTACAATATTTACAGCCTCGTGCAGTAAACCACCGGGGTTGCCCCTCAGATCCAGTATTACTGAGTTAAGCCCTGTGTTTTTCTTCAATTCTTTCAGTGCATCGGCCACTTCTTTGCCCGCATCGTTCCTAAACTCTTCCAATACTATATACCCCGTGTGCTCGTTAATCATCCCGTAGTAGGGCACGTTTTTCACTTTTATTTCCTCGCGCTTAATCACCTTAGTCATTTCCACTCCGTCGCGCATAATTTTCAGCTTCACTTCAGTTTCAGGTTGCCCTTTCAAAAACTTGCTCACTCCGTCAACATTCAAGCCCTTCAAGCTTTTGCCGTCGGCTTCCAACAAAATATCACCTGCACGTAAATCACTTTTAGCAGCGGCATATCCTTCATAGGGTTCGCTAATAGCTACATAATCCCCTTTTTTAACAATCATAGAGCCAATACCGCCGTATTGCCCTGTGATTTGGAAACGATAGTCTTCAATTTCGCTCTCACTGATAAAATTGGTGTAAGGGTCAAGCGAGTTCAGCATCGCGTCAATGCCTTCGCGCATCAATTTGCTGGGCTCCACTTCATCCACATAATAGGTATTCACCTCTTTGTACAAAGTGGTGTAAATGTCGATGTTCTTTGAAATTTCAAAGTAGTCATCGGCACTCTTAAAGGCAGCAAAGCCAAGCCCTGTAACAGTTAGGGCAATCAAAATCCCTTTGCGGCGGTTTCTAAAAAATGTGCTTACTCGTTTCATACAATGGTATCGGTTTTTGGGCAATCCGTTATTTGTAATTAGTGCTACCCTTGGGTAGCCATATCATCTCTCGTTAAGTTATACAATTAGCTATGTAACTATTAATACCAAAAACGTTGCAATAAGTAAATTATTTCAACGGGTGGTAACCGTGTCCGCCCCACCATGGGTTGCAACTTAGTATGCGTTTTGCAGCCAGCCAACCGCCTTTTAAGGGACCGTATTTTTTTAATGCCTGTATTGCATATACTGAACACGTGGGTGTATAGCGGCACGTGGGCGGCAACAATGGCGATAACAGCCATTGGTACAGCTTAACCAGTAATATAAGCGGGGCACTAAGAGTTATTTTCAGCCACTGCATGGGCAAACTTTTTAAACAAGGGAACCAGCTTTTGTTCAAGTAATTCGGAGGCAATATGTTCCTTCCCTACATACCCAATCAAAAAGCAGGCCTGTTGCTTATTCGAAGTTAAAGAATCGTATAGAATAGATTTGTTTTTTCGATAAATCTCCCGCAATTGCCTTTTAATCCTGTTTCGGTCGTGGGCTTTTTTAAAATTGCGTTTGGGCACGCTAATTAATACCTGTGCGGGAACTTCCTCACGCATGGGCGCGATGAGGTACACAAATTTTACCGGGTACAAAAAAAAAGAACCCGTTGGTTCACTGTACAAACGGGCAATGTGTTTTTTCGACCCAAGTCGTTCGGTTTTATGGAACGTTTGGTTTGCCAAAACAAAAGGCAATATAAATGAAAAAGGCTTAACGGGGGGTTAAGCCTTATGTCTTTTCTCGTCAGACACGGTAAGTCTTTTCCTACCTCTTGCCCTACGCCTTGCCAGAGTCTTGCGACCATTCTTGGTTGCCATTCTTTCTCTGAATCCGTGTTTATTTCTTCTCTTCCTTACAGAAGGCTGGTATGTTCTTTTCTGGGCCATGTCAGTCTAATTTTTAAAGGACGGCAAAGATAGCAAAAAACTAAACCAATACAAATAAATTAATTAGCAACGATTTTTTGTCTTGTGGTATCTTTGTGCAAAGATAGATGCCAACCACCCTAAATCAAAACCTGTGATGAAAAGAGTTATACCCGCTTTGCTTTTAGTTATTGGGATTGCGACGGCTGCCAGTGCGCAGCTTACAAAAAACTTTTCGATTGTATCGGTGGCTAACAACGCTACGGTAAATTTAGAGGGTGATAAAGAAACCAAACTTTACCTTACTTGGACCAATGCTGATTTGAAGCAGCCGGGTACGGTTATAAGATACTCTGTGCAATTGGACACCCCCGGTGGAGATTTCAGCAATCCGGTATTGATTATCGGTTCTACTTGCTGTGCCAGTTTTTTTGACGATTCAACGATCAATATTAAGTACGGTTATCTGGCCGGTGAGTTGGAGGCTGCTATAAAAAGTAAACTGCAAAAAACATTCAAGATTGGCGAAACGGCTACTTTTGATTGGATTGTGATGGTGAATGCAACAGGGTCCAATGCAACGTATGAAAACCGTCAAACAACGTCGCAGCGCATAACTTTCAACAGGGGACAGTTTGGTAGTGAGTATGTTCCCGTAAAACTTGCGATGCCGTTGGATAACTCAAGCTTTTTTGTTGAAGACAATGCCTCGATAAATTTAAAGTTCCAATGGAACAAGGCGTATTGTCCCGCCGGTTGTGCGTCCCCACAATATTACATACAATTTGATAATATGAGCGGTGATTTTAGCACACCCTTATACTCTTTTGCCATTCCGCAAAGTCCGTTTGATACGCTGTTTGATTTAAGGCAAGATATTCTTGCCCAAATGATGTATGACGATGGTATGCCCGTTAATACCCCCAAAACATACAAATGGGCGGTTAAAGTAACAGGCAATAACGAAGAGTTCATAACCCCAAGTCGTCGTGTTAGTTTACAACGCGGCCTTATGCGCTACGAGCATATACCGTTTGGAACGGTATTCCCCATCGATAACTCAGTGTTTACCATAAGCGGCAAACAAACCGATACCATATTTTTTGCATGGAACCGCACCCGTTCAGGGTTTCCTGACGCCGCTTCGTACACTATTTTGTTTGATACTGCTAAAACCGGTTTCAATTTTCAAAAGCCTGTTTTCCGACTTTCAACAGCTGTTGGAGATACTTCGTTAAAAGCAAAATACATTACCCTTCGCGACAGTTTGGATAAGAAGTACGGCAAAAACTGGAAAAACGTTAAGTTAAAATGGACTGTAGAAGCTGATATTATAGGGTACAAGTTTATGAGTGAGGATACGAATGACATCACTCTTTCAAGAGGATTCTTCAATAGCATAAGCTCAGGTGAAAATGAGCCTTCACTTATCAACATTTATCCCAATCCCGCATCATCAACAGTCACCATAACCCATTCTTTTGGTATCTCTTCAGTAAGTGTATTTGATTTAACAGGTAGGCAAATATTGGTTTCGGATAGTGAAACCCTTGCAATAAGCGAGTTGGAAAATGGTGTATATATGGTACTTGCACTCGACAAAAACGGTGTATCTTTGCCCCCCCAACGCTTTTTAAAGCAGTAGGAGTAAAAGTATCGTATTTAATAAAATGAAAGTAGCCTTAGTGGGAGCCACCGGATTAGTTGGTGGTATTATGCTGAAAGTTTTGGAAGAAGAGAACTTTCCTGTTAGCGAGTTGTATCCGGTAGCCTCTGAGAAATCAGTAGGAAAAACAGTTGAATTTAAAGGTAAGAAAGTTACAATCATAAGTGCTGATGAGGCCATCGGTAAGCATCCTGACATTGCCTTGTTTTCTGCCGGCGGAACCACTTCTCTTGAGTTAGCCCCTAAGTTTGCCGAGGTAGGAACTGTGGTAATTGATAACAGCAGTGCTTGGCGCATGGATCCTACAAAGAAACTTATCGTGCCTGAAATCAACGGCCACACAATCACCCTAGAAGATAAAATTATTGCAAACCCCAATTGTTCAACCATTCAAATGGTAATGGCATTGGCACCCCTGCATAAAAAATATACAATAAAACGCCTTGTTGTGTCTACCTACCAATCAGTAACGGGAACAGGGCAAAAAGCAGTTGCACAACTAATAAATGAACGCAAAGGTATAGAAGGTGAAATGGCCTATAAATATCCGATTGATATGAATTGCATTCCGCATTGCGATGTGTTTTTAGATAACGGATACACCAAGGAAGAAATGAAGATGGTGCATGAAACACGTAAGATTTTAGGCGATAATAACATTAAAGTAACAGCAACTGCGGTTCGTGTTCCCGTTGTTGGGGGACATTCCGAAGCGATAAACATTGAGTTTGAAAAACCCTACGAGATTGGAGATGTGTTTTCTATTTTGAAAAACACACAGGGAGTTGAAGTTGTAGACGATGTGCAAAATTTTAAGTACCCTATGCCTATGTTGGCAGCCAACCGCAATGAAGTATTAGTAGGTAGGTTGCGTAGAGACGAATCGGTTGAAAACGGTTTAAACATGTGGGTGGTAGCCGATAATTTGCGAAAAGGAGCAGCAACCAACGCACTGCAAATAGCGCAATTGGTATCTCAATTAAAAAGCACGGTTAATTAACCTTTAGTTTACTTATCGTATTATTACAAAACGTCTATATTTGCCAAAACTTAAAAAAAGAAATTTTTTAACAGTGCTAAGTATGGTATTTGAAGAAAATTTGCGGCTACCCTAAAAAACAACTTAAAAGTATTTAACCTACGTACCGCTTTAATATAAAAGTAACCAGCCATAATTTATGATTAACAGCCGCAGCAGCAAAAGTTTAGCCATTGTAATACTTATATTCTCGTGTCTTTTTCTTGGGTCTTGTATCACCAATAAAAAAATACTCTACCTACAAGAATTAGACAGTAATACTAATTACACCGATACTGTAAAGTATAACCGTAATCAATATCGATTGCAGGTAAATGATATCATAAATATTGAGGTAAAGACCCGTAATACTGAATTTGCCGCTTTGTTTGGTAATAGCAGTTTAGCAGGTGCAGGAGGCTTAGGTAATATTGCCGGTGGTGGCGGAGGTGATTTGTTTTATACTGTTGGTTATACAATTAGTGATTCAGGCTCAATCAATTTTCCATTTTTAGGCAAAGTTGATATTGCAGGCCTTACAATCAATGAGGTATCAGAAAAGCTTGAGAAAGAGCTACGCGTGTTTCAGGTAGATGCCTTAGCGATAGTTCGCCTGGGTGGTTTACGTTTTACATTACTGGGTGAATTTAACAGGCCCGGAAAGTATGTTATACTTCAAAATCAAGTTACGATTTATGAGGCAATAGCTACAGGTGGAGATTTGAAAGAGATTGCTCGCAGAGATAAAGTAGTATTAGTTCGCCAATATCCTGATGGGGCTCGTATACACTACATAAACGTACTTGATAAGAACTTAATCAACTCGCCTTATTATTTTTTACAACCGAATGATTTGTTGTACGTAGAGCCACTTAAGCGGAGGGCTTACGGGATTGGTGTAAACGGTTTACAAACCCTTTCCACAGCACTCTCGGTTATTTCAACTGCTTTACTGCTGATAAATTACTTTAATCGCTAACCTGAAAAACAGCCCCAATAGTAAATGAATATCCCATCACCCAATACGGATAATAACATATTAAGACCAGCCGACATTGTTGCCAATCAAGGATTTGATGTAAAAAAATTCTTGTACACATACATTTTACCGGTACTGCCTTTCATTGTTCTTAGTGCATTAGTAGGTCTTTTTGCAGCATTCTTAATAAACCGATATACCAAACCTGTGTATTCGGTGCAAGGAACCATGCTTTTGCAGGAAGATAAAAACCAAAACGGTTTAGGAGTAGGTATTCAGGCGCTGCTTTTTTCGGATTCAAGGCTCATTTTCGAGAACTCAATATTGATGTTGAAATCGTATGCATTAAACGAGAAGGCATTAGAAGGAACGGATTTTAACATTAGCTATTTCAGTGTTGGACGCGCAGTATCAAACGAAGTATACGGATCAGAATGTCCGTTGATGGTTGAGTTTGATACCGGTCATGCACAGTTAGTAAGTGCTTCTTTTGTTTTACAAAGCATTGATGATAATAGCTATTCAATTACCTACGAAAACTCTGGTATTAGCTTTAATATTAATACACAGCAACCAGTATTAGTAAAAGGCTGTACAACACCATCGGGCAACTATAAATATGATACTTGGGTAGAAACTCCATGTACAAAGTTTAGGGTTAGGCGCTCTGGTATGCCATTTTCAAAAGGCAATAAGCTTCGTGTGATACTTCGTAAAAACGAAGAAGTTATTAAACAAGTGCAGATGGCCCTAAAGTTCGAGCCACTCGCAAAAGGTTCCGCGGGTGTTAGTATTTCGATGAAGGGCAATAGCCGTGAAAAAATGAAAGCATACATAAACCGTTTACAAGATGTGTTTATGAGCGCGGGACTAGAAGAGAAAAACAAAATTATATACAATGCGATACAGTTTATAGAAACTCAATTAGGCACTATCAGCGATTCGTTGCAATTGGTAGAAGATAATTTGGAAGATTTTAGGGTAAACCGTAACGCAATTGACCTCTCTGCACAAGGTAGCTTGATGTTGAATAGGTTGGATGCTATACTAACTGAGAAATCTACAACCCAGCTTCAGCAAAGTTATTTAAAGTACCTTATTGATTATCTGGGGCAGAATGACTTTACAAAAGACTTGATAGCCCCCTCGCTAATGGGGATTAACGATAACTTTTTGCAAGGTAGAGTAGGTGAGCTAGCCAAATTTCAAACTGATTTTAAGAGGGAAACCAGCAAGGGTAGCAGCAAAGAAAGCCCGATTTTTAAAGAAAGACTTAGAGAGCTAGAACAATTTGGTGCTGTATTGCTGGAGTCGGCAAAAAATTTATTAAAAACAACCAACTTAACTGCCGATGATATAGCAAGAAGACTGAATGCCCTTCAAGAAGAAATTAATTTACTGCCTGGAAAAGAGCGTGAGTTTTTTAAAATCGAACGTAAGTTTAAAGTAAACGAAAATATTTACAATTTTTTGCTGCAACGCCGTGCAGAGTTGGGTATTTTAAAAGCTTCGTCTCGTGCCGATAATAAAATTATTGATAGAGCAAGTGTTAAAGCTAAGATAAGCCCCCAAGAAGGTAATAACTATTTGATAGGCGGTATTGTAGCGGCCTTAATTCCTATAATCATAGTGCTAATACTGGAGTATTTTAATGATAAGATACGTAGCACAAACGATTTAAAACAACTTACATCTATACCAATGATTGGTGGTATAGGCCATAGCGATAAAGAAACAAACTTAGTAGTTTATGATAGCCCTAAGTCATCAATCAGCGAACGTTTCAGGGCTATACGTAGTAACCTGCAATTCATGGCAGGTGAAAAAGAAAAATATACAATACTTGTAACATCAAGCATAAGTGGGGAAGGTAAAACCTTCTGTTCTACCAACATTGCAAGCATATTTGCAATTGGCCGTAAGAAAACAGTGCTGATGGGGCTTGACCTTCGTAAGCCTAAAATTTATAACGATTTTGGTCTTACCAACGAGCATGGGGTATCTACTTACGTTATTGGTCGGTCAACCAAAGAACAGATAATCCAGCACACTAAATACGATAACCTTGATTTTATTGCTGCAGGCCCCACACCTCCAAATCCATCGGAGTTGCTGCTAAGTGAAAAGTTCAGAAACCTTGTATTAGAGTTACAACAGGAATACGATTGTATAGTAATGGACACTCCTCCATTCGGCGTTGTTTCCGACGCTTTCGAATTGATGCGTTTCTCAGATTTGAACCTGTACGTTGTGCGTCAAAACTATACAATTAAGGAAATGGTAACGTTTGTTGACGGTTTGTACAAACAAAACCAAATTAAAAACCTTAGTCTTTTGATTAACGACGTGAAGGCCGGCGGAGGCTACGGCTATGGCTACGGCTATGGTTATGGCTACGGCTATGGTTACGGCTACGGATATGGCTACGGCTACGGATATGGCTACGGCTATTATGATGATGAGCCAACCAAGCGGAAGTCTTTACTACAACGACTTTTTAAACGGAAATAACTTATTTAAAATACCCCTTATAGGGGTATTTTTTTAGTTAATTGCATTATGTAAGCGCAGATATTAATCCTAAGATATTTGGAGTTTACATTTTTTTCTTAAATTTGAGTACTTTTTCTACTCATTCTTTAGTCCAAATTGGGACTGACGTGGCGAAGCTGTATCTATCACTCGCTAATTACCAAAGGGTTATAACAACGTGCTCGATACTTTAATATCATCAAAAACACGCATCAAACTGTTGTTAAAGTTTTTTTTAAACACTACTAACAAAGCCCATTTAAGGGGTTTGGAAGCTGAGTTTGGAGAAAGCAGTAACGCTATACGCCAAGAACTTAACAGACTTGAAGTTGCGGGACTGCTTAACAGTGTTGTGCAGGGCAACAAAAAACTATTTAGTGCCAATACCAAGCATCCATTGTTCAAAGACATTAACAGTATTTTGTTTAAATACACCGGGCTTGATAGGATTGTGGAGCAGGTGCTTGGCAAGCTAGGTGATTTGGAACGGGTTTATTTAGTAGGTGATTTGGGGCGAGGTGTTGATTCGCCAATTATTGACTTAATAATAGTTGGAAACATAAATAAAGAATTTCTTGCCCGGTTAACGGAAAAAGCAGAAGCAATAATTGATAAGAAACTTCGGTATGCTACCTTTACACCCGAGCAATTTAACGAACAAAAAGATAGGGTATTACCTGAAAATAATTTATTAATCTGGAATCAATAACTCTTATGAGCACTCATAAAATATCTATAATTGGACTGGGCTATGTGGGGCTTCCCTTAGCAGTTGAATTTGCTAAAAAATACCCCACAGTTGGATTTGATATCAACCAACACCGTATCAATAAACTGCAAGAAGGTCATGACCATACCCTCGAGGTAGAAGATGAGTATCTGAAAGCAGTTATTAACGGTACCCATGACGAAAGTATTGCTGGCGCCGGTATTGTGTTTAGTTCGGACATAAACGACCTTAAAGACAGCAATATCTACATTGTTACCGTGCCCACACCTGTTGATGCTTACAATCATCCTGATTTAACCCCGCTTTACAAAGCGAGCGAAACAGTTGGTAAGGTTCTAAGCAAGGGCGATATTGTTATATATGAGTCAACCGTATATCCCGGTGTTACTGAAGAAGAGTGTGTGCCGGTTTTAGAGCGTGTTTCGGGTTTGAAGTACAATGTTGACTTCTTTGCAGGATACTCTCCTGAGCGTATTAATCCAGGGGACAAAGAACGTCCTCTTACCAAGATATTAAAAATAACTTCGGGCTCAACACCCGAGGTGGCTAAAACGGTTGATAATCTCTATAATGCCATACTTAAAGCGGGTACCCACATGGCACCCAATATTAAAGTAGCCGAAGCTGCCAAAGTGATTGAGAACTCGCAACGTGATATAAATATTGCTTTTGTAAACGAGCTTTCGAAAATATTCAATCTGTTGGGTATTGATACAAATGATGTATTAGAAGCAGCAGGTACTAAATGGAACTTTTTGAAATTTAAGCCCGGTTTAGTTGGAGGTCATTGTATTGGTGTTGACCCTTATTACTTAGCTCAAAAAGCCCAAACTGTTGGTTACCACCCTGAAATAATATTGGCAGGCCGAAGGTTAAACGATGGTATGGGTGCTTATGTAGCCAACGAGGTTGTGAAACTGATGGTGAAAAAAGACATTAGGGTGAAAGGTGCCAAAATTTTGATTTTGGGTATCACTTTTAAAGAAAACTGCCCGGATGTTCGCAACACCCGTGTGGTTGACTTGGTGAAAGAATTGAAGGATTTCTCTACGGATGTAAGCATATACGATCCTTGGGCTGAGCCAGCAGAAGTAATGCATGAGTATGGTGTAGAAACCATGAAAGAGTTAAACACAAACGGACAAACTTATGACGCAGTGGTGTTGGCTGTAGCTCACAAAGAATTTGCAAACCTTAATTTAGATGCTTTACGCAAAAGCGAAAGTGTAATATTTGATATTAAAGGGGTGCTAGACCGAAATATTGTTGACGGTAGGTTGTAATCCTGCGATTGAATTAAATGAGAGTATTAGTTACGGGCTCGGCAGGATTTGTTGGACACCATTTGGTGAAGAAGCTCTCTGCACAAGGACATGAGGTGTGGGGATTGGATTCATTAAATGACTATTATGACCCACAACTAAAAATTAACCGTTTAAAAGACCAAGGTTTTGACGTTGCCAACATCCAATATGGTCAGCCGTTGCATAGTCAAACTTGTGGTAGTTTTGTCCAGTTAAAGCTGGAAGATAAACCCCTGCTCGAACAATTATTTTCAGAGCAAAAATTCGATGTAGTGGTAAATCTTGCCGCACAAGCCGGCGTAAGGTATTCAATCACCCAACCCCAAGCATATATAGATAGTAACATACAAGGCTTTTTAAACATATTAGAAGCTTGCCGGCACAATAACATCAAACATTTGGTGTTTGCCTCAAGTTCATCCGTTTACGGACTTAATAAGCAAATACCGTTCAGTACCACTCAAAACGTAGATCACCCCATATCATTATACGCTGCTACTAAAAAGAGCAATGAACTGATGGCGCATACGTATGCCCATTTATTCAATTTGCCTGTTACGGGTTTGCGCTTCTTTACAGTTTACGGTCCTTGGGGGAGGCCTGATATGGCCTATTTCATCTTTACCAACAAAATACTAAAAGGCGAACCTATTGATGTGTTTAACAACGGTGATATGAAACGTGATTTCACCTATGTTGACGATATTACGGAGAGCATCAGCCGCTTGTTGGATAAACCTCCCGTAGCGCATGTACAAACCGAAGAGGGCAATCTGTCACCCAATGATAGTTCAGCACCTTACCAATTGTTTAATATTGGTAATAATAGCCCTGTAAACTTAATGGACTTTATTACTGCCATTGAGGAAACCTTGGGCAAAACCGCAGAAAAGGTAATGAAGCCATTGCAGCCCGGTGATGTACACATTACCTACGCCGATGTACAAAGCCTTATAGACTATACCGGTTTTAAACCCCAAACAACCGTTAAAGAAGGAATGAAAGCCTTTGTTGATTGGTATTTGGAGTATTACCAAATAAAAAGCGTAAACCATTGAAAGTAGAACTGATAGCCGAAATAGGGCAGGCCCATGAAGGCAGCTTGGGTTTAGCGCACTCATACATTGATGCGTTGGCAGGTACCGGAGTGCACACAGTAAAATTTCAGGTACACATAGCTGAGGCCGAAAGTAGTGAATTCGAGCCCTTTCGTGTTAAGTTCAGTTATGAAGACGATACTCGTTACGATTACTGGCAACGTATGGAGTTTACTGCCGACCAATGGGCAGGCTTGAAGCAACACTGCGAAGACAAAGGGATGGAGTTTGGAGCTTCACCATTTTCACAAGCAGCTGTTGATTTGTTAGAGAAAATAGGCGTTAAAAACTACAAGATTGGCTCAGGCGAAGTTTCAAACTTTTTAATGCTTGAAAAGATTGCCCAAACAGGAAAGCCCATTCTGCTTTCATCGGGCATGAGCAGCTTCGAAGAACTGGACAAATCCGTAGATTTTATAAAAAGCTTCGGTAACGACATTATTCTGTTTCAATGTACTACCCAATATCCCACCAGTGCTGAAAACTCAGGACTTAACGTAATCCCTCAAATAAAGGAGCGTTACGGACTGAAAGTGGGCCTTTCTGACCACTCAGGAACTATATATCCAAGTTTAGGGGCAGTGGCATTGGGTGCAGAGTTGTTAGAGTTTCACGTAGTGTTTGATAAAAAGATGTTCGGTCCCGATGCTTCATCATCACTTACTATTGAACAAGTGAAACAGCTTTCAGAAGGGGTTAATTATATCAGCACCTCGTTGGCCAATCCAGTTGATAAAAATAACACTGAAAAATATACCCAGCTAAAGGCCATGTTTGGCAAATCGCTGGCTGTAAATAAAAACCTTCCGGCCGGACACATACTCACTTTTGATGATTTAGAAAGTAAAAAACCTGCGGGATATGGTATAAGCACCACATTGTACAAAAACGTATTGGGTAAAAGCCTAACTCGTGATTTGAGCAAATGGGATTTTTTAACCGAAAACGATATTAATTAATGAGCAAACGCAAAGTTTGTGTAGTAGTAACAGCAAGGCCAAGCTACAGCCGCATTAAAACGGCATTAAAGGCCATACAAAACCACCCCGATTTGGAGTTGCAATTGGTAATTGCGGCTTCAGCATTGCTTGATAGGTATGGCTCTGCAGTAAATGTTATTGAAAGGGATGGATTTACAATTGCCGCTAAGGTTTTTAACGTACTTGAGGGTGAAAACCTAACCGCCGCTGCCAAAACCACCGGTATCGGTATTTTGGAGCTTTCAACCGTGTTTGATAACCTGTCGCCCGATATTGTGGTAACAGTTGCCGACCGTTTTGAAACTATGGCTACAGCCGTTGCAGCATCGTACATGAACATTCCATTAGCGCACGTTCAGGGTGGTGAGGTTACCGGTAATATTGATGAGAAAGTTAGGCATGCTATCACTAAACTGGCCGATTTGCATTTAGTGGCATCGCCCAAAGCAAAAGAACGTGTAGTTAAAATGGGCGAAGATGAGAAGAAAGTTTATTTGACTGGATGCCCCTCTATAGACCTTGCAGACGAAATTTTACAAAACCCCTCGTTAACCTTCAATCCATTTGATAAATACAAAGGGGCGGGTAGAGAAGTAGATATCAGTAAAGGCTATGTTGTTGTTATGCAACATCCGGTAACTACCGAGTACAGCCAATCGCGCATCCATATAGAGCAAACATTGGATGCAGTTGCCGAGCTAAACATACCCGTGTTGTGGTTTTGGCCAAACGTAGATGCAGGTGCCGATGGCACTTCAAAAGGTATCCGCGTATTCCGAGAACACCGAGATGCCTCAAACTTCCACTTCTTTAAAAACATGGAACCTAATGATTTTCTTAGGTTACTTAAAAACTCACAATGCCTGATTGGTAACTCCAGCGTTGGTATTCGCGAGTGTGCATACTTGGGTATTCCGGTTGTAAATATCGGAGGCCGACAAGCAGGTCGTGAGCGCGGTAAAAATGTAATGGATGTAGATTACGACAAGGAAGCTATTAAAGAAGCTATAAAAGCGCAAATTGCCAACGGTCATTATAATCCCGATAAGATTTATGGTGATGGAACCGCAGGCAAACAAATAGCCGATATATTGGCAAAAACACCGCTATCTATTGAGAAAATATTGATGTACTAATGCTAAAAGCAGAAATTTTAGGTCTTAAGTATCACCGCGTGTTGGCAAACTCAGTTACTCCTGAGTTTACAGCCTCGCTAAAAGCTGACTATGATTATTCGTTCATAGTTAGCTACGACGGTGTTTTTAATGACCCTGACTATAAAGTATTAGAAAAGAACGCCTGTATAATAGACGTTACTCAAACCGAAGAGGAAGTGATAAATGGTTTCAATGCCACCAGCCGTAACGAGCTAAGGCGCACCTACCGTACTGATGGTTTGGAGTTTCATTTCGGATATACTGATTTTAATAAATACTACGATTTTTATAAGGCCAGCGAACATGCCCGGGGATGGTTTCCTGTGCCAGAAAATGAGTTAGACAATTGCCTACTATTTACAGCAACGTTTAATGGTGAATATATTTCGGGTATGTCTTGCTACACAGGTGCCGACACTATACGTGTAAGTCGTATTTATTCTAACAAAAAGATAAACACCAACCCCGCCATTAGTGGCACTATATACGGTGCTGCCGCCAAGCGCATAGTGTTTGATATTACCAACTATGCGCGTGAAAACGGCTACAAACAAATTGATTTGGGTGGTGTAGACCTTGAAAGCCCGTCAAAGGCAGGTATATCAAACTTTAAATTATCATTAGGGGGAAAAGTAATCCCTGTAAAACTTGGTCGTTACTCAACAGCCGTATTTGATGAGAAAGAACCTCAAATACGCGAAATGGGTTACGATATAACCTGATATGGCACAAAAAGCATTAGTATTATTTGGTGCAGCACAAATACCCTTAGGCATAGCAACCTGGGCGGTAGAAAACGGATGGGATACCACCATTGCTGCAAATAGTGCCCAAATGGGTAAAAAAATAAAAGGAGTTACTATTAAAGATGCTGCCGAATCAATAGGGATAAAAACAGTAACTATTGAAAAAGCTGCAGATGTTACCCCACAAGCCTTAAATGCTAATGCAGAAACCGCTTTGTTTATCTCAGCAGGTTCGCCTTGGATATTTAACGAGGTGATATTGGAGCGTTTTAAACACCGTGTAGTGAACCTTCACGGTACAAGGCTACCAAAGGATAGGGGAGGAACATTATTCTCATGGCAAATTCTTACCGGCCAAAAAACAGGCATGTGCTTGTTACACCAAATGACGGCCGGTATAGATGATGGTCCCATACTTACTTACGAAGAATTTATTTACCCTGCCCATTGCCGCTTGCCGAAAGATTATGTGGACGTGTATGAACAAAAAAACACGGAGTTCATTATAAACTTTGTAGCGAATTATAATGGGCAAATAACTCCGCAAATACAACCCGAATACTTATCTACTTATTGGCCACGTTTGCGTGCCGATGTACACGGTTGGATAAACTGGGATTGGGATTTTGTGGAAATAGAGAGGCAAATATGTGCTTTTGATGAGCCTTATGGAGGAGCACGTTGCCGTTTTCAAAACAAAATGGTAATTGTACGCAATGCTTGGGGACAATCAACCGATGGTTATACTCACCCTTTTCAGCATGGGTTGGTGTACCGCAACAACGGCAAATGGATAAGCGTTGCCGCTAAAGGTGGAGAGTTGCTTATCTGCTCTATAAAAGATGAAGAGGGTAACGATATTATGCCCTTAATAAAACCCGGAGACAGGTTGTTCACCCACCCTGATGATTTAATGGAAACCAAAAAGCGGGTAGTGAAGTCAGCAAAAGGATTAGCGGTACAAGGCGAGAAATAATATTGAAAAGTCTCCTTTAGGAGAATTTGAGACGAAAAATGCGATTACTAATAGTCAACTTTCATTACTTCCGTGAGGAAACCTATGTTTCAGGTATTTATCCTATAAGTAGGGCTGCTTTAAACAGGCAGGTAGATGAATTGGCTAAATATTACGAGTTTATATCACAGGAGAGGTTGGCAGAAGCTATTTCAACAAAAAACTATCCTGATAAAAATTTTTGCCTTATAACTATTGACGATGGATTGAAAGAACAAATGGCCGCTTTCGAATTTTTGAGAGAAAAAGGCGTTCCTTCAATTTTATACGTCCCCACCGACGCAATACAGAACCGTAAGGTGCTTAACGTACACAAATTGCATTATGTGCGTACACAAATGACTGATGGTGATTTGTTTGGCTTGTTGGATGAAAAATACAACGTATCAAATGTAAAGTTTGATATGGCAGCCCTTGCCAACCAATACCGCTACGATGATGATACGGCCCGCAAAGTGAAGTACTTCTTGAACTTTGTGTTGACAGAAGAGCAAAAAGAAGAAGCAACTAATTTTTTCTTTAGTCGTTTGGTGAGCAGCGAAGCCGATTTTGCTAACCAATTATATATGAATGAGGCTGACCTTAAAACCCTTGCCGATGCAGGCGTTTTAGGTTCGCACGGTTGTGCGCACATTCCATTGGCTACAAAACCTTTTGAAGTTGCAAAAACCGATATTCAACAATCGATAAATTATTTAGAAAGTGTTATAGGGAAACCTATAGTATCGTTTTCATATCCATACGGTGGTAAGGACGCTGTAAATACTCAACTTGCCTCTGCATTTGAGGGAACAAACGTAAAATTTGCCCTTACCATGTGGCGTGGGGTGAATACTGCTGAAAACCTAAATAATCCCTTGTTCTTACACCGTGTTGACACCAACGATGCTCCGGGAGGTAAAAACAACTCAACCGAATACATTTCGCTTGGCGCAAAAGCTTAACATACTGGTAGCAGAAACCCTAAATTTTGGCTCCGAAGCCGTAAAAGGTTTGGAGCAGTTAGGTGATGTTACTTTGCGCGATATAGAGAAGGAAAACCTTACCGATGCGCTGGCTGCTTATGATGTGTTTTGGTTTCGTCTCAAATTCAGAATAGAAGAAAAAGATTTTCCGCCTCAATTCCGTTGCCGCTATATACTTTGTCCTGTTACAGGGCTTGACCATATAGATTTGGCAGCTTGCGAAAAGAGAGAAATACAAGTACTAGCCCTTCGGGGTGAAACCGAATTTTTAAAAACCGTTCGTGCCACTGCCGAACATACAATAGGGTTAACACTTTCATTGTTGCGTCACGTCCCACAGGCTGTAACATCTGTAAACGAGGGCACTTGGAATCGTGATTTGTTTAAAGGCCACGAAATATTCGGGAAAAAAGTAGGGATATTAGGGGTGGGTCGTTTAGGCACTATTACAGCAGGGTTCTTCAAAGCTTTTGGTGCCGAAGTATATGGTTACGATGTAAAAGACTTTGATACTTCTATTTGCCATAAAGCTGATTCTATTGATGAACTGTTTGCAATTTCAGATATAGTTAGCGTTCACGTTGCCTATAACGATAGCACTCACCATTTAGTAAACGCTTCATTGCTGCAAAAAATGAAACCTACAGCAGTATTAATTAATACAGCAAGAGGTGGCGTAATAAGCAGTGCAGATTTAGTAGCGGCATTGAAAGATAAAACCATAGCCGGTGCGGCATTGGATGTGATAGAAGACGAATACAATACAGCTGATAACACGCTGGTAGCTTATGCAAAGCAAAACAGCAATTTGATAATCACCCCGCACATTGGCGGTAATACTTACGAATCGTTCGAGAAAACCGAATTGTTTTTGTTAGAAAAACTTAAAAAGGCACTTCAAGTTGAATCACAACAAGTATAAAATATTAGCAATTATCCCCGCACGCGAAGGCTCTAAAAGGGTATTGCAAAAAAATTTCCGTCCGTTTGCGGGTACTACGCTAACGGATATTACCATTCAACACGGTTTACAGTCGAAACTCATAACCGATGTTGTGCTGAGTTCTGATAGCGAGGAAGTGCTTGATATTGGCAGAAAGTATGATGGAGTAATCAGCCTGAAAAGACCCGAAGAATTTTCAACCGATACCTCACCTGCTATTGAGTTTGTAAGGCATACATTATCCGTATTAGAACCTCAAAAAGGGTACACCTACGATATGGTAGTAATACTGCAGCCCAGTTCACCGCTACGGTACGTTGAAGATATTGACAATACGATTGAGCTATTGGCCAATAACCCCGATGCTGATTCATCAGTAAGCGTGGTTAAGATTGACCACATGGTACACCCTGTGAAATTGAAGGTACTAAAGGGGGAAGAGTTATTACCTTATATCGAAGAAGAAAAAGGTAGGTTTGCTGCCCATGAGTTGCCCGATGTATATGTGCGTAATTGCGCAGTATATGTAACATGGCGCAGAGATTTAGAAACCCGCCCCGATGTTATAGGCAAGAAAAGTTTGGCATACGTAATGCCTGCTGAAACCTCTGCGGATATAAACAGCATGATGGATTTTGAATTTGCTGAGTATTTATACAAAAAAGCTAACAACATTACTTGAGCGGTAAGTTTAAAGAAATAGGCGGAGCAACTTTTAACTATGGCATTGGTAAGTTTTTGCCACAAGTAATTGGGTTTTTTCTAATTCCGCTGTACACAATGTACCTTACCCCTGAGGACTATGGTATGGTTGAGTTGGCAACCGCTTTTGGCGCATTTTCACTTATCTTCATGCGGTTAGCGCTCCCTGGTTCGGTAGCTCGTTTTTATTACGAGCATAAAGAGGGGCCTGAACTGAAGGATTACATTACTACTATTTATTGGTCGCTGTTGGGTATAAGTGTAGGCATGGCAGCACTTATTTATGTTGTTTCGTATTTTTTCCTTTACAAATTAGTACCCGGCCTTCCTTTGTGGCCCTTTGTTGGGGTTGTGTTGCTGACAGACATATTCTCGGCAAACTCTGAAATACAAAAGAGATTATTGCAAGCCCGCAAGCAATCTGCATATTCAGCAAAGCTCAGTATTGCAACTTCATTAATAGGTATTAGTACTGCAGTAGTTTTAGTGGTAGGTTTTGAAATGGGTGCCTTGGGCATTGTGTGCGCAAGTTTAATGGGGTCAGTAATTTTCTTTATTCAGGCACAATTTTATTTGCGAAAAGATATGGGCGGTAATTTTTCCTTCAAATTACTTATTCCATCGTTTAAATATGCGTTAAACATATTGCCTTCGCATCTGGTAACTCCTTTTGGCAACCTGTTGTCTAGGTCATTATTATCAGGTTTTGCCTCATTAGCCGCTGTTGGTTTGTATTCATTGGCGATGCGTTTTATAACGCCGTTGTATCTTATTAGCGATGCTTTTAATACAGCCTTTTCGCCCATCTATTTCGAAGCCCGTAAAAAGGATGAACCTGATGGATATAAAAAATTAGAAGATGCATGTAAAAAAATATGGTTAATAGCCATTTTTATGTTTGTTGCAGCATCAACATTAACGCCTTCTTTAATACATCTTATAACCCCTGAAAGATACCATCCCGCAGCTGAACTTATTCCGTTTATGGCCATTAGCTTTCTGCCAACGGTTCTCACCGTTATGTACTCAAACGAGATGTATTACAGCAAAAAGACAGCTTGGGTAAGCGTAATAGCAGTTACAAGATTCGTATCAAATCTTGCTATTGCACTGCTATTTATTGAGCAATGGGGTTATTACGCATTAATATTGGCAAAGTTTATGGAGAATACAATCATCATGTTGTTCTCAATATTTATTTCCCGTAAAATGTTTAACTTCAATCCAAATGTGCCGCTTATTATTAAAAGTGGGCTTTTAGGCATAGCATTGGTTACGGTATCAGTATTTTTCTCATATTACCAAACTAATAGTTACTTGCAGTTGGGTTTTGGGTTGGCAATACTGGCAGCTTTTGCCGGATTATTGGTAACCACTCGTATGGCAAGTGTTGCAACATTAAAAAATTACATAAAAACAAAACGCCTATAAAACTGATATAAATGGATTTTAAGAATAAATCAATATTAATTACCGGAGGTACCGGGTCATTAGGTAAAGCCTTAACCAATCACATTTTAAATAAATGCGAGGGAGTTAAAAGGTTAGTAATCTTTTCAAGAGATGAACAAAAACAATTTGAGATGGCTCAGCAATATCCCAGCCACCTGTATCCTCAAATTCGGTTTTTTATTGGTGATGTTAGGGATTATGAACGCTTGAAAAGAGCATTTAAAGGCATTGATTATGTGATACATGCAGCAGCAATGAAACATGTTCCTATTGCTGAATACAACCCTATGGAATGTGTGAAGACTAATATCATGGGAGCAGAAAATGTGATCAACGCTTCCATTGATACACAAGTGGAACGAGTAGTAGCATTATCAACCGACAAAGCCGCCGCACCCATTAACTTATATGGGGCAACCAAGCTTGCATCGGATAAATTGTTTGTTGCTGCCAACAATATAAGGGGTGCAAACCCAATAAAATTTTCAGTGGTACGTTATGGTAACGTAATGGGGTCAAACGGTTCAGTGATGCCTTTCTTTATCAAAAAGAAGAAAGAAGGTAAACTGCCCATTACCGACCCTAACATGACTCGTTTCAATATCAGCTTGCAAGGCGGAGTAGATATGGTAATGCATGCCTTAGACCATGCTTGGGGTGGCGAGATTTTTGTACCTAAAATACCCTCTTATCGCATTTTAGATATTGCCGAGGCAATAGGCCCTGAGTGTGAAAAACCCGTTGTAGGTATCAGACCCGGTGAAAAAGTGCATGAAGAAATGATTACATCTTCGGATTCGTTTTACACCTATGACTTAGGTAAATACTACGTGATTTTACCCGCAACACACTCTTGGAGGCTGGATGAGTTTATTAATGAACACAATGCAGTGAAAGTGGCTCAAGGGTTCAGATACAATTCAGAGGAAAATACTGAGTGGGAAACCGTAGAATCTTTAAGAGAACTTATTAAAGAACACGTTGATCCGACTTTTGACCAGTCATAATGAATACAGAATATATAAAGATACTGCCAGAACTTAAAGCCTATTATGCCAATGGAGGCAATATGATGGAGTTTCTTCGCAACCATTTTGGCAGGGATAAAAATACTTTTGATGACATAATTGTTAGCTATGATTTCCAATCTGGGAGTTATATAAAAGATGCAGAACAAAACCAACAGTTTTTTCATTATTATTCTTCTGACATATGTTCTGTGTTAAACAGTCTTGGCGAAAAAGAATATTCTATTCTTGAAGCTGGAGTGGGTGAAGCCACAACACTTGCAAATGTATTAAGTAAGCTTGAAGGCAATATTATCCAGTCATATGGTATAGATATATCATGGTCGCGTGTTTATCTTGGAAATAAATACCTGTCTGAAAAAAACTTGTCTCATGCAAAATTGGGTGTGGCTAATTTTTTTGGTCTGCCTTTTAAAGATAACTCAATGGATATAGTATACACCAGTCACGCCCTTGAGCCTAATGGCGGTAGTGCAGAGATACTAGTGAGAGAGTTGTACCGTGTTGCAGCAAAATACTTGGTATTATTTGAACCAGCTTATGATTTTGCCCCTATTGAAGGCAAACAGCGCATGGAAAAAAACGGATATGTTGTTGAGCTTTGGGATGTTATAAAACAAGGTGGCTACCATGTTATTGAGCATAGGCTTATGAACGTAATTGGAAACCCATTGAATCCAACAGGGGTTACAGTTATTAAAAAAACCAGCAATACGGAGCATAATACAGCAGAATGGGCATGTCCTGTTTCACTTCTTAGTCTCCGTCAGCAGGATAGCGTTATGACTAATGACAGTTTAGGAGTATCGTATCCGATAATAAAAAATATTCCCTGCTTACTACCTGAAAATGCTATTTTAACAAGTTGTTTCAATAAATAATATATGCAAAAGCCCATACCATACGGCAGGCAAAATATAACTGACGAAGATATTGCTGCGGTTATTGAGGTGCTAAAATCTGATTTTCTTACGCAAGGCCCCAATATTGCCCGTTTTGAAGAGAAATTTGCCCAATACGTTGGCAGCAAGTACGCCATAGCAATTTCAAACGCAACAGCTGCGTTGCACATTTGTGCAATGGCATTAGGCGTTAAAGAGGGTAGCAATGTAATTACTACCCCAATTACCTTTGCGGCCTCAGCAAACTGTATTAGGTATTGTGGCGGTAATGTATATTTTGCTGATATAAATCCTGAAACGTATTGTTTAGATATCAATAAAGTTGAGGAACTTATAAAATCCAAGCCAAAAGGGTTTTTTAGCGGGATAATTCCAGTAGATTTTGCCGGTTTTGCAGTTGATTTGGAAGCCTACCGTAAATTGGCCGATGAGCATGGTCTTTGGATAATTGAAGATGCTTGCCACGCTCCCGGAGGCTCTTTCACCGATTCAAAAGGTCAAAAACAATTTTGCGGAAACGGAAACTTTGCAGAAGTATCAGTGTTCTCTTTCCATCCGGTTAAGCACATAGCAACCGGAGAAGGCGGAATGATAACGACCAACAACGAAGAGTTGTATAAAAAACTGATGGTGTTGCGTACGCATGGTATCACCAAAGACCCGGCGGTGATGCACGAAAATCATGGAGGTTGGTATTATGAAATGCAAGAATTAGGATACAATTATCGTCTAACAGATTTTCAGGCAGCTTTGGGCGTTACACAATTAAGTCGCGCCGAGTGGGGCTTGGAAAGAAGAAGAGAGATAGCAGCTAAGTATGAAGCAGCTTTTGCCGGCAACCCGAAAATACTTTCACAATCGGGCGTTGTTAAAGGCCACGCTTATCACTTATATGTCATCCAAGTAGAGGATAGGTCGGGTTTATATAACCACCTACGTAAAAATAACATCTTTGCGCAGGTACATTACATACCCGTGCATACTATGCCATATTACACAACGTTTGGATGGAAGAAGGGAGATATGCCCGAGGCCGAGAAATATTACTCGCAGTGCATCAGTTTACCTATGTTTCCAACCTTAACCAATGATGAACAAGAGTTTGTGATCAAAACTATACAACTTTTTTTTAGCTAATGCCAGCCCCATATTTAGAATCTCCTCGTTTGTATTACAAGGCACTTTCGTTAGAAAACTGCACTGAGGAATACGTTAATTGGTTAAATGATGAAGAGGTGATTCTGTATCTTGAAACAGGAGGAAACTATACTATTGAAAAGCTAAGAGAGTTTTTAAACAAAATTCAAAACAACCCAAGCATTCTTTTTTGGGCCATATACCTAAAAGAAAACAACAAACATATCGGCAATATCAAAATTGATCCTGTTTCATTGAGGCACAAAAGAGGGGAATACGGCATAATGTTGGGGGATAAAAATGAGTGGGGAAAGGGATTTGCTCGTGAAGCCACAGAAACAATACTCGATTATTGTTTCACAGTAAAGAACCTACATAAAATTACCTTAGGTGTAGTTGAAGATAATAAAGGGGCTGTTGAATTATATAAACGAATTGGTTTTGTAACAGAAGGACGCCTGATGGCGCACGGCGTTTACGGAGGAAAATTTTGCAACGTATTACGCATGGCTATTTTTAACAGCAAGTGGTAGCAAACAACGTACAAAGTAAACTTATACTGGGCACAGTTCAATTCGGGTTAGATTACGGAATTAATAATTCTACGGGCAAACCCTCAAAAGAACAGGTGTTCAAAATATTTGAAGCCGCAGCCAATGCAGGCGTAACTATATTAGATACAGCCGACGCTTATGGCAACGCTTCTGAGCTTATTGGTGAGTTTTTTTCTGTTTCAAAAACCCGTTTTGAGATTAATACAAAATTTAAGGCTGAAGATGGTAAGAGCATCACAGAACAACTCACACACTCACTCGGACAATTAAATATAGAGCGGATAAATATTTATTTTTACCACCGTTTTGATGAAATGGTGAAATTTCCTGAAACCTTAGCGGAATTGGGGAAGCTTAGAAACCAAAGTCGTATAAACAAAATCGGAGTTTCTGTTTACGGCAATGATGAATTTGAAATTGCTGTTAATACCCCCGAAGTTGATGCCATCCAATTACCCTTTAACTTATTGGATAACCACAGCCAACGTGGTGAATTACTAAAACAAGCCAAGCAAAAGGGTAAAGAAATTCAAGTACGTTCAGTGTTTTTGCAAGGACTTTTCTTTAAAAAACTGAGCGATTATCCACCCTACCTTTCGCCGCTAAAGCCCTACATGCAAACCATCAATCAAATTGAAGAGGATAGTGGTATAGATATGGAGGCGCTGGCATTATCGTACGCATTGGCACAACCTCAAATAGATAATGTGCTGATTGGTGTTGATACACTGGAACAACTGCAACAAAATCTCTCATACTCAGATACAGCGCTGGCGGCAAACATAGTTAGCCATATAAACGCAATTGAAGTAGCTGAAACAGAGCTTCTTTACCCTAAAAACTGGAAGTGAAAATTATTGCCGTCACACAAGCCCGCTACGGTTCATCAAGATTACCGGGCAAAGTGCTGAAAACCGTAAACGGGAAAACCCTGTTGCAACTGCACCTTGAGCGCATACTACAGTCATCAAAAATTGATGAATTGATAGTAGCCACAACCGTTGAGAATGAAGCCGATGCCATTGAAACCCTTGCGCATAAAATGGGGTTAAAGGCTTATAGAGGTTCTATAAACGATGTGCTGGACAGGTTTTACCAAGCGGTTAAAAACGAGCAACCCGACTATGTGGTTCGTATCACATCGGATTGCCCGTTAATAGACGCTACTGTAATAGATGCAGTAATTGAAGCCTGCCTTGCTAACGATTGCGACTATTGCTCAAATACAATCAACCCCACTTACCCCGATGGAGTAGATGTGGAAGTGATGAAATTTAGCGCACTTGAAAAGGCCTGGAAAGAAGCTGTTCTTACCTCAGAACGTGAGCACGTAACCCCATACATCTGGAAAAACTCAACAGCCAAAGGCGGTACATTGTTTAAAGGCATCAGTTTTGAAAACAAACAAGATTATTCAGGGTATCGTTTAACCGTAGATGAGGCTGCTGATTTTGAGCTGATAAGCAAACTCGTAACAGCTATTGGTGATGATAAAGGTTGGGAAGAATACGTATCCTACTTGAATGCCCACAAAGAACTTTTTGAAATTAACGCATATATAAAACGAAACGAGGGACTTATGAAATCGTTTGCACAAGATAAAATACAACTACGCACCATTACCAACTTTGCTAAGTCGGATGAGTATCGCAGCAAAATTCACGATTTAATACCCGGTGGTGCCCATACTTACTCAAAAGGCGACGACCAATTCCCTAAACTATCGCCTGCAGCTATTGCCTACGGCAAAGGTGCACATGTATGGGATATTGACGGTAACGAATATTTGGATTGCTCAATGGGGCTAACCTCTGTGGGTTTAGGCCATGCGTACGGACCAGTGGTAGAACGTGTAAAAGCTGAATTGGACAATGGTGTAAATTTTCAACGCCCGTCATATTTAGAAATGGAAATGGCAGAAAAATTCCTGTCGTTAGTTCCTCAACACGATATGGTGAAGTTTGCCAAAAACGGTTCTATAGTTACCACGGCAGCCGTTAAACTGGCGCGCGCTTACACCGGCCGTAAATTAGTTGCGTTCCCCGGCGACCACCCCTTTTATTCGTACGACGATTGGTTTATCGGCAAAACAGCTTGTAACAAAGGAGTTCCAGATGAAATTAGTGCCCTTTCGGTAACCTTTAAAGGGTGCAGTATAGAATCGTTAAGAGAACTTTTTGAAAAATATCCTGACCAAATAGCTTGTGTAATTACCGAGCCTGAGCGCAGCCCTTGCGGAAATGGTTGTACTTGCAGCTTAAACGTTGCCGATTTCCTTCGTCAAGCCATTGAGCTTTGCCACCAAAACGGGGCATTGTTCATTGCTGATGAAATGATTACAGGCTTTAAAACTGCGTTTCCCGGAACCATCACCAAATATAACATTGAGCCGGATATGGCTACTTGGGGCAAGGGTATTGCCAACGGGTATTCGTTTTGTGCGCTAACCGGTAAGAAAGAAGTTATGGAGTTGGGCGGTATTCGCAGGACAGGTGAAGAAAAAGTGTTTTTAACCTCAACAACACACGGCGGAGAAACCCATGCCATCGTTGCGGGGCTTGCCACCATTGAAGAATTTGAAAAGCACGATGTAATAGGTCATAACCACGCCATCGGCGATTTATTTATCAAACTTAACAACGAAGCCATTGCTGCCAATGGATTGCAAGGCTACGTAGAGGTAATACCCTCAAACTGGTTTACTCTGTTTAACTTTAAAGATAAAACAGGCCAGCCTAATGCAGGACTTCGTACCCTCACACAACAGGAAATGATTAAACGCGGGGTATTGTTTCAGGGTGCATTTGTACCTTGTTTCAGTCATACAGAGCAGGATGTGCAATACTTTGCAGAAGCCATGCGTCAATCGCTTGAGGTGTATAAAAAAGCCTTAGACGAAGGGTATGAGCAATACTTGGTAGGTGAGCCTGCCAAACCGGTTTTCCGTAAATTCTTATAATGCAACGCATAGTATTTCGTGCCGATGGGAACCACACCATAGGTTTTGGCCATGTGTACCGCACATTGGCACTGGCAGGAATGCTGAGCAATAATTTT
This sequence comes from Agrobacterium sp. 719_389, assembly GCA_943370295.1. Lineage (GTDB taxonomy): Bacteria > Bacteroidota > Bacteroidia > UBA8524 > UBA8524 > SB11. Next base: position 87,427 of record CALRQL020000001.1, read on the forward strand.
GAATGTGTTTTTGCTATAAACCGTCCCGATGGTTTCATCAAAGACCAGATTTCAGAAGTATGCCAAGTGATTGAGTTGGCCACTGAATACAACTACCCGCTACCCGATAAGATGAATGAAGGGAACCAAGCGCCTTTCGACTTACAAAATGTAGTTGTAGAAAAAGATATAGTAGTGGTTGATGGGTATCATTTTGGACCGGATTATCAGCAAGGTTTGAAAAGTATAGGTTGCAAACAGGTTTGGCTGGATGATTTGTTAAGAGATTACCCTTTTGCCGATGCAATTATTAACCATGCACCCGGTGTTGATGCGGAAGATTATAACACCAATGCCCGTTTGTGCTTAGGTTTAGAATACGCCATTTTGCGCAAACCCTTTTTTTTGCCGCTTAAACCAAAAGAATATACTAACAAAATAGCCTATATCAGTTTAGGGGGCAGCGATTATTTTGGGTTTAGCCTCAAAATATGCAAGGCACTTATTGCAACTAATAGCTTCAGTCATATACACATATTGTGTTCTGCACAGTTTGAAGAAACCTTGTTAAACAATTTACGGCAGTTGGCTACAACTCATCCAATAACCTTGCATTTTAACCTATCAGCACAGCAGATAGTTGAAGTTATGGATGCATCTACACATGCCTTTGTTTCAGCCAGCACTGTGTTGATAGAAAGCTACTCACGCAGGTTAAAATGTTTTGCAGGCTACTATACCCAAAACCAACACCTTATTTACAATGGTTTTATTCAAAACCATTTAGCAGGTGGCTTAGGAGATTTTAACACAGTAACTGAGGCGCACATTAAAAGCCTTCTTTCAGTTGAAGCCGAAATTAGTGCGCTGAATAAGCCACTTAATTCAGTTGAAAATTTTATACATTTATTTGAAGACTTAGCATAGTATGAAAGACATACAAATAGAAAATATAACCATTGGCACAGGGCATAAGCCCTTTGTGATTGCTGAAATGTCGGGCAATCACAACCAATCTATCGAGAGAGCAATGGCAATTATTGATGCAGCGGCTGATGCCGGTGCGCATGCAGTGAAACTGCAAACCTACACACCCGACACCATGACGATAAACACTACCGGTGGTTTGTTTGAAATAAACGACCCCGACTCGTTATGGAAAGGCCGTAATTTATATGATTTATACAAAGAAGCCCACACCCCTTGGGAATGGCACAAGCCTTTGTTTGAACATGCCCGTAAAAGAGGGTTAATGATATTTAGCACCCCGTTTGATGAAAGTGCCGTTGACTTTTTGGAAGAATTAGGGGTAGGGGCATATAAAATTGCCTCGTTCGAAAATACCGATTGGCCGTTGTTGAAAAAAGTAGCCGCTACGGGAAAACCTGTTATAATGTCAACCGGTTTAGCAACATTGGCTGATATTGATGAAGCCGTGCGTACCCTGCGCGAGGCCGGTTGTAAAGATTTAGTATTGCTAAAATGTACCAGTACTTACCCAGCAACTCCTGAAAATACCCATTTGGCCACCATCCCTCATATGCGGGAAATGTTCAAATGCCACGTAGGTCTTTCTGATCATACTATGGGTATCGGGGCAGCCATTGCGGCGGTGGCATTAGGGGCTCCTGTGGTAGAAAAACACTTCACCCTTCGCCGTGCCGATGGCGGGGTTGATAGCACTTTCTCTATCGAACCGGAGGAACTTAAAAACCTTGTTATTGAAAGCGAACGTGCGTTTTTAGCAATGGGGCAGGTATTTTACGGTGTGCAAGAAGCCGAAAAGAAAAGCCTACGTTTCAAACGTTCACTATACGTTGTGAAAGATGTAAAAGCAGGTGATACATTCACTGCCGATAACCTTCGTGTAATTCGCCCCGGCGATGGCATGCAGCCAAAATACTACGAAACAATTTTGGGTAAAACTGCATCACGCGATATTAAAGCCGGAACCCCGCTAACATGGGAACTACTGTAAAATACATACTGCTTACGCCAAAAACGTGGCACACTACCCTATTTAGGGAACTTTCGGTACAAAAACCTGAAGAATGGCTACATATTGAGCGAAAAGAAGATTTCACTGTTGAAAAACTGAAAGAAGTCAATCCTCAATACATTTTTATTCCCCATTGGTCGTATATCATCCCTAAAGAGATATTTGAGAACTATACGTGTGTGGTATTCCACATGACCGATTTACCTTACGGCCGCGGTGGTAGTCCGCTGCAAAACCTGATAGTAAACGGGCATGCAGAAACAAAAATTTCAGCAATAAAAGTTGAAGAAGGGTTAGATACTGGTCCGGTTTACCTGAAACGCCCCGTTAGCCTGCTCGGCACTGCCGAAGAGATATTTATCCGCATGGCCGTGATAATAAAGGGCATGATAGAAGAAATTATTGTAAATAATACGCAACCTGTAGCCCAGCAGGGAGAGCCGGTTGTATTTAAACGCCGTAAGCCCGAAGACGGTAATATAGCCCATGTAGAAACCCTTGACCAATTATACGATTACATTCGTATGCTGGATTGTGAGGGGTATCCTAACGCCTTTGCTGAGATAGGCAATTTTAGGCTTGAGTTTACAAGAGCTTCGATAAAAGGTGATGAATCAATAATAGCCGATGTTAGAATCACTAAGAAATAAACGCATAATGGTGGTAGTAGCCCATCCCGATGATGAATTATTGGGATTAGGAGCAACCATGCACCGTTTAATAAGAGATTATGGGGTTACTACTCATGTAGTAATTTTAGGTGAAGGCATTACCTCACGTTCTGATGTGCGCGATGTGGCCAAGTGGGAGTCCGAGTTGGCAACTCACCGTCAAAACATAAAAAACGCACAGGCAGCCATTGGTTACCATAGCGTAAGCATTTATGATTTTGCCGATAATCGCTTTGATACTGTAGCCCTATTGGATATTATCAAAGTGATTGAAAAGGAAAAGGCGGCGTTTAACCCCGAGGTGATATTTACCCATCACGGGGGAGATGTAAACGTTGACCACCAGCGCACTTTTGAAGCCGTGGTTACCGCTTGCCGCCCTATGCAGCACGAGAAGGTAAAAACCCTTATTACATTTGAAACCCCATCGGGTACCGAGTGGAGAGCCTCTACAGACCCGCGCCATTTTATACCTAACTTTTTTGTGAGCGTAGGCGAAGACGACGTGCAAGCCAAAATAAAAGGGATGGAAAGTTATGAGTTTGAAAAGCGCCCTTACCCGCACCCTCGTTCCCCCGAAGCCCTTACAATACAAGCTAAACGTTGGGGAGTAGCCGTAGGCACTGATTACGCAGAAGCATTTAACATAGCAAGAAGTATAAACTAAGTATGAACGTAGTAGTTCTAAAATTTTCACTACCTTATAACAAACCATTTTTAATAAACCTTGTAAAACAGCTGGGTATTAAAAATCTGTATTTCATTGGGAGCGAGAGCGGTTGTCCGGATAAAGAAGAGCTTGCCGCATTGGGCTGCAATTTAATACAGTTTAATGAGCCTGATTTGTACAACGCCTTATTCAGAGGGGTAGATTGGAACGCAATGCCCTCTATTGACAGACCCTTGCTGGAGAGCATGGCGCCTTGGGAGAGTGAGGTTTTAAGGATGTTTGAACGTGATTACCAACTTGTAAACGAAGATGACAAAGCTTGGTTTGACGAAGATTATCACAATACTAAGCTACTGATGCGGGCGCAAAATTATAGCTCGTTCATCAATCATATAGAGTACAGCGGAGAAGAAAAACGTCGCAAATACTATCGCTATGTAAGGTTTTGGAATCATTTTCTGAATGAAAATAAGATTGACTTTACTATCAGTGCATTTTACCCTCATTTTCCATACGAGTATATTCTTTACCGTATGTGTAAATTACGTGGTGTTCGCACAATACTTACCTCGCACACACCAATTACAGGTAAGTGGATATTGTACGAAGATTTAGAGAAACACGCAGAAGACCTTAAGGGGTTACCTCGTATATCAGACAACGAAAAGGAATTATTTAATTCATTAAGCAAATACGCGCAAGATGTTATAAAGCGGGTAGTAGATGGCGTAAAACCATATTACATGGTAAGCGGTTACATGGATAATTTGCTTGCCAATATACCTGTACACAAGTTGGCGCAACAAAATGAGCATGTGCGCAAATTGCGTCCTAAACCGGGCACTCCCCGAAAGAAAAAGAGCATTTTTAATAAGGTTGATTTAGCACTGATTTTAGACAAAATTCATTTTAAACTGCGTCACAAAAGCCGCAAACATTTGGGCTCGTTGCTTCAGGATTTTTATGAAACTAAATGTGAGCCAAACCCTGATTTAACCAAAAACTACGTGTACTTGGCCTTGCATTTTCAACCCGAGGCTTCAAACTCACCGGTTGGCGGGTATTACACCAATCAAATACTGATAGCCGAAATGATTGCCCACCATTTGCCTGAGGGATGGTTTTTATACCTTAAAGAGCATCCGGTGCAGCAATACATTAATCGCAACATCGATTTTTATAACGATTTGTCTAAAAACCCACGTGTTAAGTTAATCAGCAAATCATTTGATAGTTTTAAGCTATTGCAAAACTGTCGTGCAACCTCTACCATAGCCGGCACAGTTGCTTGGGAAAGTTTGTTTATTGGCAAGCCTGTATTATTGTTTGGGGCAACCCCCATTATGTATGCGCCCGGAGTGTTTGTTATAAAAACAAACGACGATATGAGTAATGCCATGAAGGCGATTATAAACGGAGCAAAACCTGAAAAAATAGATGTACTGAATTATGTGAAACGTTTGGACGACCGCTCGTCAAATACTCCTAACGATTACATAGAAAAAGCGCAAGTAGGTATTACCGATGAACAATATGTTGAAGAAATGACCCGCTACTATGTGGATTATATCAGCAATGGCCCTCGTAAGGCGCAAATCAGTTCTGCCTCATAATAATCAATCGTACACCGCTAAAACAAAACAACTTATCTACTAAAAAACTATACCTATGTCAACCCAAGAAGATGTAAAAAAATACTACGATAGAGAATACTCAGGAGCCGGTTATGCTGCTGGTCGTATGTATCCTAACGAAGAGTTAATGCGCTTTATGGGGCGTAACTTCTTCAAAACTCCTTTTGATGAGCGTAGAAACATTAAAGTGCTTGAAGTAGGATGTGGCGTATGCAGCAACTTGTGGCCATTAGGCAAAGAGAATTTTGATATTTACGGTATCGACATTTCGGCGGCATCATTGGAATGGGGAAAGAAAATGTTTGAGCGATGGGGCACTGATGGCGAACTAAAAGCAGCAAGCATGACTGAGTTGCCATATGGCGAGAAGGTTTTTGATGTTTTGTTAGATGTACTTTCAAGCGTTTGCTTGGATGTGAAGGATTTTGGTAAATTTTTGACCGAAGCTAACCGTGTGCTTAAGCCCGGCGGAAAAATGTTTTGCAATACTTTTTCGGCAGAATCAGAAGCCTTTATTAATTATAAGCCTTCGGTAAAAATTGATGAATATACACTTGATGGTATTCATAGGGAAAACGCTCCATATTATGGAAACTTTTTCCCGTTGCGTTTTGAGACTCCTGAACACATTACTGAAATGTTTAATAAACATGGTTTTGAAGTAACATATCTTGAGTTGCTAACACGCACATATTATAACCGACAAGAGCCTTTTCAGCTGATAATACTTGAGGCATTTAAACGCCAAGATATTTAGCAAGTTGGCTGTATCTGCGATATTGATTTGTAAGAGACTTTTAATGGTTAGCTGTGGATAAAGGCGAATATTTTAGAGATTTAGAAGTACTGCAACAAAATTTATCTGGCGACCACAAGAAATATTTTGGGCAAACGATGTTGAATATCTACTTTTCATTAATTGGAAAAGGCGATTCAAAAATCAATACTCAAAATAACTATAAGCAAGTTTTGTATAAGGCATTTAAACTTATACATACAAAGCTTATTATTAAAAAATACAAAAGCACCGATTTAATTGTATGGGTAGCCGAGGCTAATCACCTTACTCAACAGGTTCCTATCACTGAAATTTTGCGGAGTAAAGGGATTAAGATTACATACATATCGTACAAGAAAAACCTTTTAAACGACTCACGATTGAATGGGTATGAAAAGGTTTGGGTTCCTTTGCCAAGCAGGGGTGGAGCTTCTGATAAGTTGCAAAAAAAATGCAGGGAGGAAATCGCGAAAGCAATTAGGATAGGGGCGTACCAACACATTACTGAGGCTGATACAGATGCAATTGCTGATTCATATTCAGCACAAGTAAGCTTTGCAGGGAAACTTAACCAATACTTTGAAAAATTACTGCAAGTGCTTAAGCCCAAAGCAGCAATGATAGGGTATGATGTACCTGCCGAAGGGCGTACACTAACCGATGTGTTAAATTCAAAAAATATACCCACAATAATGGTTCAGCATGGAGCCATTGCAAAAGTTGACGGGGTTTTTGGTATCCACATTGCTAAAAGGATACTCGTATTTGGAGAGATATCTGAGCAGGTACTTAAAAATTCGGGTTGTAAGTCAGAGATATTTATTACGGGTGCTCCTTACCTTGATGAATTGGTGAAAAAGCTGAATACAGCAGGAAGCAAGGCTCAAGGAAAAATTAAAATATTAGTAGCGTTTTCAGGCCCCGGCCATTTAACCACAGAAAGTCATCATCGTGCGAGTGTTGAGTTGGTGGTTGAAGCTGCAGAAAAGTTTAAAGAAAATGTTGAATTTTACTTTAAACTTCACCCAAAAGATAACCGTAGTTACTATGTTACAGCAATAAGGGATAAAAACCTTACCAATGCACATTTTAATCTGCCCCACACCCAAAGTAACGATATTTTTGATTGGGCGTTGTTTGCTGATATAATGCTTACCGGTGCATCTACCGTGGCAGTGGAAGCAATGCTTTGCAGGAAGCCTGTAATTAGTTTAGACCTTACCGGGGATTATAAAGAACTTTCTTTTGTGAAAGAGGGGGCGGTGAAACTGATTACTAATGGCAAAGATTTGGAAGCCTTGATTGAGCAGATTGGTCAACAAGACTTTCAGGCGTTTGATGCTTCAAGCCACAAGGCAGCTCAATACGTTAAACAATTTTATGGTCCAACAGACGGTCAAGCTACACAACGTTGCGCACAGTTGGTTGAATTATCGCTTAATTAAACAAAATACATAAAGTTGTAGGTTGCTTTAAAGGGTTAATACGTGCTGTGTTAATTTCTAATAACCTATATAACCACAGAACTTTGATTGAATGTGCGGAATAGCAGGAATAGCCGGAGTTGAAAATCATGTTGCCTTACAGGCAATGGTTAAAGCCATGCACCACAGAGGGCCGGATGATAACGGCACCTGGGACGGAGGTAATGTGCATTTGGGCATGGCTCGCCTATCTATACTGGATTTGAGCGCTGCCGGCCACCAACCCATGTTTTCGCCCGATGGACGCTATGTGTTGGTGTACAATGGTGAAACATATAGTTTTGTAGAGGAACGTAGAAAGCTGGAGGCCGAAGGTGTTAATTTTATTTCCCGTTCAGACACTGAGGTAATTCTCCACCTCTATATAAAATACAAAGAACAATGTGTGAAATACCTGCGAGGAATGTTTGCCTTTGCCGTATGGGACACACAAGAGCAGCAACTTTTTATAGCACGAGACCATTTGGGTATTAAACCCTTGTTGTTTTCTTACAACAACGGAGTATTAGTTTTTTGTTCAGAAATGAAAGGGATGCTGTCCAGCGGTTTTATTCCCCGTAAACTAAGCAAACAAGGGCTTTCCCTGTACTTACAAAAGGGGTATATAGCACCACCCTACACGGCTGTAGAAAATGTACAAATGTTAAAACCGGGGCATTGTCTTACTTGGAAGGCCGGCAATGCACCTCAAATAAGCCCTTATTGGGATATAGAAAAGAAACCCGTAGCGGCCAATACTTACAACGATGCCGTAAACACAGTGCGTAAAATGGTGCTGGATGCGGTAGATGAAGAATTGGTGAGTGATGTGCCGTTAGGAGTATTCTTGAGCGGCGGCTTGGATTCGAGTGTGGTTGTTAGTGCAATGAAAGCCCTCGGCACCCCCAAAATTGATACTTTTTCAGTAGGTTTTGAATCTGACGATTTGGATGAAACTACCGATGCCGAAGCAAGTGCAAAGTATTTTGATACTAATCACCACAAGGTGATTGTAGGAGATAAAGAAGTGGCCGATGTGTTTGACCATTTCATATTCGGTATTGACCAGCCATCGATAGATGGGTTAAATAGCTATTTAGTATCAAAAGCCACAAAAAGGAATGTAACCGTAGCCCTTTCTGGTCTTGGCGGCGATGAGCTCTTTATAGGATACAGCTGGCAACATAAGTTTCACAAAAGCCCCCAAAGTGCTAATATTATCGGGGGGTTGCTATCGCCGTTTGGTGGGGCAGTGGAAGCAATGGGCAGTTTCGGTAAAAAAGTAAAAGGCCGTTTTATTAATTATTCATCAGCACAACAATATTATAAAAACATACACCGCTTGTATAGCGAAGAGTTTTTGCAAGGCAGTTTGCAAGCTTCGCTGGGCGATATATCACATGGCGGCCTTGTGGAAGAAACAATTGCGCAATACCCGTTACAAAACGGTTATACCCGCTTGCAGCAAGTTGCCAAACAAGATTTACGCTACTTTATGGGAGCACGTTTGTTGCGTGATAGTGATGCGGTAGCAATGGCGCATTCGCTGGAAGTACGTTTTCCGTTAATAGATTATCGATTGGTTGAATACGTATGGAATTTACCTGATGCATACAAAGTGCATCATAAGTTGGGTATAGCAGAATTGAATAAAGGCTTTGAGCAAACCCTTAGCTACCGCGAAGGTGGGGTAAAGAAGCTGTTGTTTGATGCTTTTGAAAGCGAATTACCTGCCAATTTTGATAAGCGTAGCAAGCGTGGCTTTAAGATGCCCTTTGAAAAATGGATGCGCGGTTTGCTTGCAGATAGGGTGCATGAAGGAATTAGCAAATTATCGGGTACAATATTTACCCCGCAAGCTACCCAAACATTGCTAAACAACTGGCAAAGTGGCAAAATGCCTTGGAATAAGGTGTGGGCGTTGGTGGTGCTGCAAGCATGGATGGAGCAAAATAAGATTGAAGTATAATTGCAAACCGTCATTGCGAGCGGGTTTTGACAATACTCAAAAAAGTTAAATTGATTATCAGCGAAGCAATCTTTTAGAAGATATACAAACAGATTGCTTCGGAAGACCTCGCAATGACGAGGATATAAAAATGCCAATAAAAACAAAAGTACTGTACATACACCAAGATGGTTTAATAACCGGCTCGGCAATTAGTTTACGGCACTTCCTTTCTGTAATAAACCGTGATAAGTTTGAGCCAGTTGTATTGCTTGCCCAAGAAGGTCCGGCGCGCCAACTCTATGAGGAATTGGGAATACAGGTAGTAGTTCACGCATTTAAACGTTTTTGGACAGCACCCGGACACAATTGGTATAGTCCTAATAATTTTAAACAACTAATGGCTCTTTTGCCTAATAAGCAATTAGCTGCTTTTGTAAAAAATATTAATCCTGACATTATCCATCTAAACGATAAAGCATGTTTAAATGCAGGTATTAGTTTAAAAAACTCAGGCATTCCAATCGTACAGCATTCGCGCAGTACCTATTTCAATACAGCAGCAAGAATTAATAAGTGGCTAAGTATAAGGGCAATAAAAAAATATTGTAAAACCATTATTGCCATTTCAGAAGACGAAAGCGATGGCATTAGCGACTTTAAAAACCTGCATATTATTAATAACACTGTTTCGTACAACCAAATTGATGAAGCAATTGCCTTAAAAGCAAGTAAACGCGATGAATTAGGGCTGAAACAAACAGATTTTGTTATCGGCATGGTATCCGATATCAGCGCCAGTAAAGGGGGATGGAGTTTTATGCAATTAGCGGCTGATTTGGTGAAAAAATACCCCAACAAGCCGTTAAATTTTTTAATGGTAGGTAGGATATCAGATACAGGGAACACCATATTGAACGACGGAACAAGTATACCCGTAAGTCCCAAACAACATGTAGAACGCTTTGTAGCAGATAATAATTTGCAAGGTAAGTTAACGTTGACAGGGTTTAGAAAAGATGCCTTGGCAATTATGGCCGGTCTTGATATATTGGTGGTTGCCAACAGTAACGGTGTAATGGGTCGTCAACCTATTGAGGCTCAAGCTTTGGGTATTCCCATTGTTGTTACCCAGGGAAATAGCGGAAAATCAACGATACTCAAAAATGGATTTGCAGGATATGTACTTGCAAACCCTTTACAACAAATTGAATTGCAGGTAGCTATAGAAGATTTGATTAACTATCCTGAAAAGCGAGCCGAGTTTGGTAGAAATGGCCAAGAATATGCTGCACAAAAGTTTAACCCCGCCATAAATATGGGGATGATTGAAAAAATTTACGAAGAACTGTTACAAGCAAATTGAGCATCAACAATACTATAATACTGTGTGCCGGTAAGATTGACTATACAAGGTTGCCGATAGGCAGTCATCAGTCAAACGCTACAATCCCCATTAACGGAAAGCCCGTTATCAGTTGGATTTTAGACGACCTTATCCGCAAAGAAATTGATAAAGTAACCGTGGTTATCCGTGCAGAAAATAAAAAACTGCGCGAGGTATTAGAAAACCATTACCATAAGCGAATGCAGGTTACCATTGCTGAGGTAGAAAACCCACAATCTATTATTGATTCATTAATAGCGGGTTTACAGTTTGCCGATATTGCTAAAGGCACCCGTTTGATATTGGGTGATACCTTGATTTACGACGGCTACAATCGATACGAAAACTTTGTTTATACATCACAAGTGGCTGATAGTGAAAACTGGTGTATAGCCGAAACAAGTATTGACGATACGATTGTTGCATTGACAGATAAGAAAACACTCAAAGGAGATTCGTTTACAGCATTGTGCGGGTATTACAGTTTTACGGATACCGCTGAGCTAAAAAATTGCGTTGAACAGGCAAAAAAACTGGGTTCACGGGAATTGAGCAGCGTACTGTTAAATTACAATACAACCTACCCCCTTAAAGCTGTTTCAGCAAAAGATTGGTTCGACTTTGGGCACATGGAAACCTTCATCGCCTCAAAAAAATCGTTGTTACGTCCCCGTCATTTCAATCAATTGGTAATACATCCTTTGTACAATACTATTACCAAGGTGAGTGAAAACAATGATAAACTGGCTGATGAATTAAACTGGTATTTACTTTTACCTGAAGAATTACAAATACTTACTCCCCGTATACTAAAAAAGGAAACGGGCGACGGTAAGATCTCCATCACTCAAGAGTTTTACGGATATCCTTCATTGTCAGAGCTGTATGTGTATGGAGACTTGAGTCTTTCAGTTTGGAAATCAATAGTCAACTACCTGTTCGATATTCATAAACTGTTTCTTACGCATGCACAACCTGCCATTGCAGATGATTGTCGTGATATATATCTTAACAAAACGCTTAAACGAATAGATAGCTTACAACAACAAAACAGCTATTGGAAGCAGGTATGGAACTACGACAAGATTATAGCCAATGGTAAAACCCTTCATAATCACAATTACCTGTTAGAGAAGTTTAAGAACAAGATAGAAGCACTGTGTAACATTGAGAACTTTACCATCGTTCACGGTGACTATTGTTTGTCAAACATCTTATACGACGTAAATAACCAGATAGTGCGCCTGATTGACCCACGTGGAAGCTTCGGTGCAAAAGGAGTTTACGGCGACCCTCGCTACGATGTGGCCAAACTGCGTCATAGCATCTCAGGGTGTTATGATTACATAGTAGGGGACTTGTTTTATGTGGAGAATGAAGGCAACTCGTTTACATTCTCAATTTTCAACAACCCAAATACGGAGGAGTTGGCCATTCACCTTGATAAGCAAATAGCTGAAAGTGGCTATGCAATAGAAGATATTAAGTTAATTGAGGGGTTGTTATTCCTTTCAATGCTGCCCTACCACGCTGATTATTTTGAACGTCAGAAAATGATGTACTTGCAAGGGCTTTTCATATTGAACGAATTATGCGATTAATTATAGATTTAGACGGTACCATCTGTTACTTGAAAGAAAAAGGCGAAACCTACGCTGATGTGAAGCCTAAAGAAGGTGCGGCTGAGTTCATCAGCAACCTGCGTAAGCAAGGTCATTATGTGATTATACAAACCGCACGCAATATGGCAACTTGCGAGGCTAATTTGGGTAAAGTGATGAAAAACGTGGGAAAGATTACCCTTGAGTGGCTGGATACACATGGTATTGAATACGATGAGATATACTTTGGCAAGCCCAACGGAGACTTGTATATAGACGACAGAGCCTTTCGCTTTGAAAGCTGGGGCGATATGAGTGAAGAACTTTTAAAAGGGTTAGCACGCAGCAAATGATTATTGTGATACCTATGGCAGGCAGGGGAAGCCGTTTTGCCAATGTAGGCTATAGCACACCTAAGCCATTGATTGATGTTTGCGGCAAACCTATGTTGTGTCATGCTTTCAAATCGGTTGAAGGAATACCGTATACAAAACTGGTGTTTATTGCTTTAAAAGAGCATCAGCAGCAATACGATGTTCGTAAGGTAATAACTGATAATATCACCACTGATTTTGAATTGGTTTTGTTGGATGATGTTACCGAAGGCCAGCTCTGTACGGTAATGGAAGCCAAACAGTTTTTTACCCCCGGTGAAGATTTGTTGATTGCAGCATCGGATACGTATGTTAAAAGCGATATTGGTTACCACATTGCCAATAAACCTGCTGACTGTGCCGGAATAATTTCGGTAGCGGATTTGCCGGGTGACCGCTGGAGCTTTGCAAAAACTGATGAAACAGGCCGTGTAGTTGAAGTGGCAGAAAAAGTGAAAATATCTGACCATGCCAGCACTGGTTTGTACTATTTTAGCGACGTGGAATTTTTTGCCCGCCAAGCTACCCAACTTATTGAAAATAAAGAAACTACTAAAGGCGAGTATTATGTAATGCCTTTGTACGCAAAATATATTGCCCAAGGGTTGCACTTAACCATTAGTGAAGCTAATGAAATGTGGGACATGGGTACTCCCGAAGCAAAGCAAGCATTTGAGAACTACCTGAACGGCCAATAATGAAATTTTCTGTTTGCATACCCAACTTTAACTACGCGTCTTATTTGGGCAGGACAATTGACAGTGTGCTTGTACAAAGCTATGCTGATTTTGAAATTCCTATTGCTGATAACAACAGCACTGATGCTTCTTGGGAAGTAATACAAGGGTATGTAGCGCAAGATAAGCGTGTAATTGCAACAAAAAATCCAACTAATGTAGGGTTTGCTGGCAATTTAGATGCGGTATCGAGGATGGTGACCGCTGAGTACACCATTATGTTGTCGTCAGACGATTTGATGGGTGAGGGTGCACTAGAAACCTACCGAGAACTAATTACGTTAATAGGTAATCAATCGTTTATTATCTCATCAACATGGCATGTAATAGATCCTGATGACAACAAAACAGGCATATCAGGTCCGCCACAAAAAATGTGGTTGAAAAGCGATATTGATTCAGAGCTTTGCAAGCAGTTAGGTTGTGATGTTTATAAAGTTAAGGCCGGTGAATTATTGAAGCGCGGTCTATTGAACGCCAAAGGTGCTTTTAACTTTGCCGCAACCTGCTATCGAACTGAAGATTATATAAAAATAGGTGGGTATGGCGGAACACGAATGATGAATCCTGATAAATGGTTTCATTTTCGCTTACTGGCAGGACCTGTTGAGTATGCGTACTTCATTGATAAATCTCTATTCAGCTATAGAGTTCATCCCAACAATCAAAATGCACTACAAAAAAAGTCGGGGGCATTAAAATTTTTTGTTGACGAATACCGCACTACTTTTGAGGCAGATAAAACCATGCTTGATAAAGCCGGTATAACTCAAAATGACTTGATTGGCAGTTATGTGTTAAACATCATACACAAATACACCTTTCGTCGCCTCAAAGAGGGTAGCCCAATGGGTGCATTTCGTCTTTTATGCATGGGGTTTGCCACATATCCTGCAGTTATGTTTAGAAAGAAGTTAACATATCTGTTGTTTTTATTGGTTTTAAGCGGACCAATAGGCATACTTTTAGTTAAAAAAACAAAAAATAATTACAACTAAATCTAAAGCAAAGGTAGGGAAGCAAATATTTTATGAAAAGGTTAAACAAATTATTATACAACTATGTGTTTTTTAACGCATTCCCGGTTATTATGATTGTTCAGAACCTTTCATTTTTCATTTTTCCTTTCCTTGCTACAACACTTATAAGAAAAAAGAACCTTTTATTCAGAAACATAAACAGGATTGAATTTGTTGTAATACTTTTTGCTGTAGGGGCAATTTTGTCGGTGTTGTTTTCATTGAGTCAACCCCTTGAAGGTTCTTTTTCAAGGTCATTAGCAGTATTACCCAATTATTTGTACTGGTCATTTCTAATTCTTTTATTCTCATTTTATGCAAAAGAGTTAGACTATTTATTAATCTACAAAGCTGTGTATAGGGGGACAACTTTTACCGTTGTATACTTTTACACATTAAGTAGTTCTCTTGGTGAAAGCTCAATATTCTTTAAGGGATTACAACAAAATATATTTTCATTTATATTGATATGCTTTGCCCCTATGGTTGTTTTTTATGTAAAAGACAAGTACGGGCAAAGATGGGCTATAGTGGCAGCAATACTAATAATTTTAGCGGGTACCTTATCTGGAAGCCGGTCGGGCTCCATTCTTACGCTGTTCACCTGTTTTCTTACTTTATATTCAAGTAAACTAAATATACCTCAATTAGTAATAATCGCCATTATATTTATAGCGGGTTCTGTAGTAATACAATTAGAAGCTGTAAAGTCAGCAATCTTTTCACTTAATGAAAGGACTTACTACATCATTTATGAAACTGAAGAAACGCTTACAACAGACCAATCTTATCTTATACGTCTTGCCCAAGTTGAAAAAGGCTTAGGCTTGTTTCAAGAGAATCCCTTTTTTGGAATAGGACTAAATAACTTCACATATAGGCCATATTCATTTAAAGGTGATTTTGAAGGTTTTGATAGATTAAAAGGTATTGGTGATTATTTAGATCAAACTAGTTCACACAATTCATATATAGGTGTATTAGCAGAGGGAGGGGTATTTCTTTTTATACCTTTCGTGCTGATAATAATTCTGCTATTAACCTACTTTATTCGTAATTTTAGAAGTATGCCCGATTATCAAAAGCCATTCTTTTGGGGTGTAATAGGCATGTGTATTCACTTGTATTTCATTTTTGCTATTGTAAACGTATTTGCTTGGATGCTATTAGCGTTAGCAGCATCAACAATAAAATATAACAAAAAATAATGGTTTTAGGCTTTCATTATCATATTCCGGCATATCAAAAAGATGGTAAAATTTATACCATGTCTTTGCAAGGGCTATTTATTGATAGCTTAGCTCAATATTGCAAAGAAGTGGTTCTGTTTTTATATACACCTACTTCAAACGAAGTTGCATTGCTTGATTACGAAATAAAATCAAGTAATGTTGAGTTGGTTGAACTAATTCCGCACTTATCGGTGCCAAAGAGGATATTACAAGCAAGAAAAGTAACCAAAATTTTTAAAGCCAATATTCATAAAATTGATATATTGCTACTTAGAGCTCCTACACCATTGCTGCCTTTCATAGTAAAAGCAATACGGAAAAAGGTGAAATATTCATACCTTATCGTAGGGTACATGCTTGATTATTTAGATCAGTTTAGTAAACCAACTTTAAAAAACATAGGAATAAAACTTTTCTTCAGATGGATGGAAGGAAATCAAGCAAAGCTGGCTAAAGATGCATTGGTCTTCCCAAATAGTACGGTTATGTACAACATGTACAATCCAATTTCAAAAAAAATATATCCTATAAAAACCACAACCTTATCCAAAGAAGATTTTTATTATAGAGAAGATACCTGTTTGGGTGATGTTTATGATTTACTTTATGCAGGTAGGATTGATGAATCTAAAGGCGTTCTAGAAATTACAAAAGCTGTGGCAAAACTTAATGCTGAAGGTGTAAATTGTAGGTTCAATCTTGTAGGATGGTCTGAGGGGGCTGATAATACTGAAGAAAAAATAAAAACACTTGCCGCTGAATTAGCTATTGCAGAAAAAGTAATTCTACATGGCAAAAAAAGTGTTGGGCCAGAATTGTTTTCGTTTTATAGAAATGCAGACATTTTTGTTATAGCTTCAACAGCTGAGGGTTTTCCAAGGACTATTTGGGAAGCATTGGCAAGCTCAACGCCGGTTATTGCGTCTCCAGTAGGGTCAATACCATTTTATCTCAAAGATGGGCATGATGCGCTATTTGTAAAGACACGGGATGCGGACGATATATACGAAAAAATCAAGAGTATAGTAACGGATGGTAATTTAAGGAGAAGCCTTATCAAAAACGGCCACGAAACTGTGAAAGAAGTTACGCTTGAGATACAATCGGAGATAATGTGTAGGGAAATGGAAATATATATATCGGCAGAAAACTAGATAATTACTTTGAAGCTGCAAGCAACATAAAACTCTAAGATTATAAACAAGAAAACCAACCATTACTGATGAATATAATAGGTATTAACTTTGGCCATGATGCCGCGGTAACACTAATTTGCAACGGAAAAATACTTCGCTCAATAGAAGAAGAAAAAGTTAGCCGTATAAAACAAGACAACGGCTGGCCTGCAAAAGCCCTAAATGATTTGTTAGCGATAGAGGGATTGACGCCTACCGATATTGACATGGTAGCTTTTGGCAGCAATTTTTATAACGAGATAGGAGCCAATGAAATACGGTATCGTTTTAGCAAAGATGTTTCTTATAAGAAGCGCGAACACATGGACAGGGTGCTAGCCTATTATTTAGGAATTGGTAAAAATCGTTTTGGAGAAAAAAATAAAGCAGTTTTTGATGATGAAGTAAAAAAGAAGGGCTATTCAAAAGCTAAGGTAGCTTTCTTCAATCATCATCTTTGTCACGCTGCCGGGGCTTATTATTGTTCTCCTTTTACCCCTGATGTAGTTATTACCTGCGATGGACAAGGTGATGGTGAAAGTTTTAATTATTATAAATTCGATTCAAAGAGTGGGCTGGTTCCTTTGCAGATAAACGGACACGAGGTTTCGGTGGGGGCTTTCTATAGTGCTATTACAAAATTACTTGGCTTTCGCCCTACCCGCCACGAAGGAAAAATAACAGGCCTTGCTGCATATGGAAAACCTACCCGATTAGTAGACGAGTTTCTGAAACTGTTTTGGTACAACGAAAAAGGAAATCTTGAACGTTTCCCAGGTAACGAGCTAGATAAATATTGGAAACAATATGACCTTGAATCAAAACTTGATAAAAAACGTAAGATCAACCTTAAAACTTCTGAATCAGCTGTTGGAGTTGACTATGCAAAACGTTTTGAAGTTTTGATAGAGCGTATAAAAGAATTAGCTAAAGGATTTGGCAAAGAAGACATAGCCTATGCATGCCAAAAAGTTGCTGAACAAATAGTAGTTGAAGAAACTAAAAGAGTATTATCTAAGTATTTTGCTGGTAAAAAGGTAAAAGTGGGTTTAGCAGGAGGTGTGTTTGCTAATGTTCGTATCAATCAAATGATATATGAGTTGGATGAAGTAGAGAACGTGTTTATACAGCCCGCTATGGGCGATTCAGGTTTAGCAATAGGCGCTGCAATCATGGCAGATATTACGTTGAATAAACGTGATATAAATACCGCACAATACAAATTTACCGATACCTATATAGGCCCTGAATATGATAAACATGTAGATAGTTTTGTGAAAACTATACAAAACGAAGCAACAGCTATTATAATGGAGAACCCTGCTAAAGAGATTGCCCAAATGATGAAGGATAACTTAGTAGTCGGTTTTTGGCATGGCAGCATGGAGTGGGGTCCTCGCGCATTAGGCCGTCGTTCAATGATATTAAACACCTTTGACAAAACAGTAAACGACTCGGTGAATAAACGACTAAGCCGCACAGAGTTTATGCCTTTTGCCCCGTCAATCATAGATTATATGATGACAACCTACATTCCTAAGTACGACAGCACTTGCCCCGCTGGTGATTACATGACGATTACTTACGATGTTGCTCCAGAACATCACGAACAACTGCAGGCAGTTGTGCACGTTGACGGGACAGCACGACCACAAGTAGTTAAAAAAGAAACCAATCCATTTTATTACGAAATAATCGAGGAGTTTTATAAGCTAACTGGTTGTGGAGCTATTGTAAACACCAGCTTCAACGCCCACGAGGAGCCCATTGTAAGCACTCCAGAAGCAGCATACAAAGCGCTGAAAGAAGACAGGATTGATGTGTTGGTGTTGAACAATTACAAAATCGAAATAAAGAAATAATCACGGTTTAACAACTCCCTGTTCTGAAAAAGATACTATTTGTAGGTAATTTACTTTCGAAACACAAAGGCAATGTAGGCCCCACTGAGAAGTTGGCGGCACAGCTTGCCGGTGATTTTGAAACCCGGGCAGTATCAACCCTTAAAAGCCAGCCCCTGCGGTTGGCCGATATTACCTTAAAAACGCTAACCGCAGGGTACGATTTTATAGCAGTGGATGTGTATAGCACCAAAGCATTTGTTTTTGCTGAAGTAGCTTCTTTAATAGCAGCATTTAGAAAAAAGAAAATAGTTTTGGTGTTGCATGGCGGGGCTTTGCCAGGTTTATATAAAAAACAACCTGAAAGGATTAAAAAAGTATTTGCTAGAGCGTGGAAAATTGTTTCACCGTCAAACTATCTGAAAGATTTTTTTAGTAATGAAGGGTTTACAATCGAAATCATCCCTAATTCTGTAAACACAGAAATATTCAAATACAACAGGAATGACGTGAAACCCTACTCTTTACTGTGGGTAAGGGCATTTAAAGATATCTATAACCCCGAAATACCAATAAAAGTTATCGCTACTTTAAAAGATAAATTCCCTGATATAACCCTCACTATGGTGGGGTCTGACGATGGTATGCTGGAACAATGCAAAACCCTTGCCGACAAGTTGGGGGTGGAAGATAAGGTTGAATTTATAGGTAGGATTAATAATGCTCAATTGCCTGTATATTATCAAACCCACGACGTATACCTTAATACTACTACCTATGAAAGCTTTGGGGTGGCAGTTGTAGAAGCCGCAATGTGTGGTATACCCATTATTTCATCAAACGTGGGTGAAATACCTTTTATGTGGCAAAACGGTAAAAACATAACAATTGTAGAGAGTATTACTGCTGAAA
This sequence comes from Agrobacterium sp. 719_389, assembly GCA_943370295.1. GTDB lineage: Bacteria > Bacteroidota > Bacteroidia > UBA8524 > UBA8524 > SB11. The sequence continues at coordinate 106,847 of CALRQL020000001.1, forward strand.
ACTTTGCAGCAGGGGTTGAAAAGCTGTTTCAGAACCCCGAGTTAACAAAACTTCAAGCTGAAAATGCCTTAGAAAATATCCGCAAATTCAATTGGGAGGAAATAAAAATACAGTGGTTAAAATTATTTAAGGCGGCATAACCCATGAGTTCACTAACCGATAAAATATACCCGTTTGTTCCTGTTTGGCTACAAAACATAGGCATATCTATGTACGGGTACAAATGGCAAAAACGCCGTTTCGGGGGGGTATTCGAAGATGAATATAAAGGTTTTAAAGACCGTGAGTTTTATACTACACAACAATGGGACGATTACCAAACCCAAGCCTTGCGGAATACTTTAGTACATGCCATTGAAAATGTCCCATATTACAAGGAAACTTTTACAAAAGCCGGTTTTACTGTTGAGGACTTTAAAAAATTTGAATTAAGTAATCTGACCAAACTCCCCTATCTTGAAAAGAATACCCTTCGCGCATTAGGGACTACTGATTTGGTAGCCTCCAAAACCGAACCTGGCGGAGCTTTTTTTGCAAGCAGTGGTAGCACAGGAACTCCTACCCAAATTCTGCTCTCAGAAGCTATGCACCAACGCTGGAGCGCGGGATTTGAAGCTCGGATACGCAATTGGGCTGGGCTTAATCGTTTCAACAAACGGGGTATGATTGGGGGACGAAGGATAATTAAGGAAGGGTATAGCAAGCCACCCTATTACAGATATAATTTTATTGAAAAACAGGTGTATTTTTCGGCGTACCATATTTCGGCGCAAACGGCAGCCAACTATATGGATGCCATTAAAAAATACGGATTGGATTATATGACTGGCTATGCAGCAAGCAACTTTATTCTGGCCCGCTTTTTTGACGGGCAGGGGCTGCATTATCCGCTGAAAGCCGTAATTACTTCAAGTGAGAAGCTTACACAAGAAATGCGCGATGTATTTGAGCGTGTGTACGGTTGCAAAACCTACGATAGTTACAGCGGGGTAGAAGATTGTGGCCTTATTTCGGAGTGTGAACACGGGGGGCTGCACGTAAGCCCCGATATGGGCATTATAGAATTTTTGAACGAACAGGGAAAACCTGCACAGCCCGGCGAAATGGCCGAGATGGTATGTACAGGCACCCTTAATTTTGACCAGCCGCTGATACGCTACCGCATTGGCGATATGGCAGTATTGAGCGGTAAAAAATGCACCTGTGGCAGGGAGATGCCTTTGGTAACTGAAATTGTGGGCCGTTTGGAAGACGTAGTAGTAGGAAAGGACGGTAGGGAAATGGTGCGTTTCCACGGCATATTCATCAACCTGCCCAATGTGCTGAAAGCGCAAGTGGTACAGGAGGATTACGATGATTTTGTGATTAATATTGTGGGATTACACCCGCTTACTTACGAAGAAAAAAACGCCATAAAATCCCGTATGGAGAGTCAGTTGGGTGAAATAAAACTCAAACTGGTTGAAGTACCGGAAATTCCGGCGGGTCCCAACGGAAAATTCAAAGCAGTAATATCAAAAGTAAAAAGACAAACCGTTAATTAATGAATACTTTTAAGCTAATTAAGAATCATACAGGGAAGCTTATTCCACTGTTTTTCAGTTTTTTTAATCCAAATAATGCCGCAGTATTATTCAGGAATTTTATTAGTGTAAATAGTGGTCCCAAGTGGAACGATTACATTAATAAAAATAAACTTACCTACAATAGCTTAATTCAAAAATCACTTACTTGGATTAAAAATTCTCAGGATAAGGTAGGCTCGGGCGGGGTAGGCTGCTATGAGTTTTATCGCTGGACTACAGGTTACCCAGAGGTAACTGGCTATATCATTCCTACAACTTGGGATACCTACCATTACTATAAAGACGAAGATTTAAAGACTCGTGCCATACGTATGGCAGATTGGGAATTGAAGATACAACATGCCGACGGAGGATGGGAAGGACAATATGAAGGTGATGGCAAACCTTCAGTGGTGTTCAATACCGGTCAGGTACTTAGGGGTATGATTCGTTCATATTTGGAAACAAAAGACGAAAAGTATCTGAATGCCGCCAAACGTTGTGCCGATTGGATGGTTAGCACACAAGATGAAGATGGTAGTTGGACATCTACAAATTTTAAGCAAATGAAACGGGTGTATGATACATACGTTACAGCACCTTTATCAGCACTATACAATATTACCGGTGACGAGAAATATGCTGCTGCCTGCCGCAAAAACTGCGACTTTGTATTGACCAACCAACATGAAAACGGTTGGTTTGAAAAGGCAGATAATACTTTACTTAATAATGATGCGCCGGTATTGCACACTATCTCTTATACGATAGACGGACTCATAGAAACAGGGCTTAATTTGAAAGAAGATAAATATGTGCAAGCGGGCAAAAAGGCTGCTGATTCATTGTTGCATAAAGCTGAAACAGGTGATATTATGTGGGCTCGTTTTGATAAGGATTGGAAAAAAAGAGCTGGATATTCTTGTCTAACAGGTGATGCGCAGTTGGGTATTATCTATATCCGTTTGTACGAACTAACTAATGATAAACGCTACCTAAATGCTGCACTAAAACTAGCTGACTTTTTAGCTTACACCCAAAAGCTGAACGCGGTAGGTAAATACCGTAGCGGAGGTATAGCCGGTTCATATCCTATTTGGGGAATGTACTGCCCGCTTAAATACCCATCATGGGCAACAAAATATTATATTGACTTATTGATGTTAATTAAAAAACATACAAATCTTGACTAACGAACAACTGAAGGAGCTTTCAGGCAAGATTGCCTACATTACAATTAATCCTCGAGGTAATTTTCTTAAATCGGCTCAAGTTGGGTTTAGGGATGTAGGATTGTACCCTGAACATCTTATTTACGTGAAACCCACCGATAGGCTGAAAAAAGAGTTTAAGAAATATAAACTCTCTTTTTTTAAGGAGTTTTTGTTACCTCAGTTTAAACGTTTTTCAGGTAATAAAAAGTCATTTTCTCAAGAGGTAGTAAATATCCCCATCGCTAATACGCATACTGTTGCGACGCTGAACAGCGATGAAACGGCAAAAATTATAAAAGAGTTAGGGATTAAATACCTGATTAATTGCGGGGCAGGGATTTTTCGTAAAAAAATAATTGATATTCCGGGCCTTATTATCCTCAACGCCCATGCAGGCAAGTTGCCCGAATACAAAAACATGAACGTGGTAGAATGGGCCATTTGTAACGATGACAAAGTATACGGCACTATACACCGTATAGATGCAGGGATAGACACGGGCCCCGTGTGGCTTGAAGAAGAAATTGACGCATACAGTCAAAAATCGTTGTTAGAAGCCCGTGAATTTTCTTTCGACCATGTGATACGTATGGCAGGCAAAGCCGTGATGATGAACGAAGAAGGAAAAATAACCCCCCATCGCCACCCTGCCAATGAAGGGCGTAAATGGTACCGTATGCACTCGTATTTTCAAAACAAGGTTAACCAAACATTAAACAAAAAATAAGGTTTGAAAATTATAACCATAGTAGGGGCTCGTCCGCAGTTTGTGAAAGCAGCGGCGCTTTCAAGGAAATTTAAAGAATACGGCGATTTATTTAAAGAAGTGATTGTGCATACAGGTCAACACTTCGATAAAAATATGTCGGATGTATTTTTTGATGAGATGGAAATACCTCAGCCCAATTACAACCTAAATATTCACGGTCTTTCGCACGGGGCTATGACAGGGCAGATGCTGGAAGGCATTGAAAAAGTGATACTTGAAGAAAAACCTGACTATGTGATGGTGTACGGTGATACCAACAGTACGATAGCAGGGGCGTTGGCTGCCAAAAAACTTCATGTAAAAGTAATTCACGTAGAGGCTGGATTGCGCAGCTTTAATATGCGGATGCCTGAAGAGGTGAACCGTATACTTACTGACCGTATAAGCGATATATTGTATTGTCCTACGCAAACGGCAATAGATAACCTAACCAAAGAAGGTTATCAGAATATTGCTTGTGAGCCTGTTTTGACAGGGGATATTATGCAAGATGCTGCCTTGTTTTACAAAGAAAAATCAGACAAGGTTTCAAATATCCTCTCTAAACTTGGGTTAGAAAAAAATAACTTTATTTTGGGTACCATTCATCGTGCTGAAAATACTGATGACTTAACAAGGCTTACTGCCATTGTTGAAGCACTTAATGAGGTTAATAAAACCACCAGAGTGGTTGTGCCTTTGCACCCTCGCACCTCAAAAATATTGAATGATAAGAACATTACAGCAGCGTTCACAATTATTGAACCTGTGGGGTACTTTGATATGTTGCAACTGATTGCACACAGCCGTTTAGTAATGACTGATAGTGGAGGATTGCAAAAAGAGGCGTATTTCTTTAATAAGTATTGTATTACACTCCGCGATGAAACCGAATGGGTAGAGCTAATAAATAATGGCTACAATACCCTTGCAGGGGCCGACAAAGCCAAAATAATTACTACCGCCCAAGAGTACATTAATAAACCTTTTGTGAAAAGAGAGGAATTGTATGGCGGAGGGATTGCGGCACACAACATGTGTGAACATTTAAAAAACTACCATCAAAAATACAATAGCTAAGTGGCTGATAAAAAAACAGTTTGGGTAATTAATCAATTTGCCGGTACACCCACATCAGGCTGGGGGGAACGCCATTTTTACTTTAGTGAATACTGGATTAAAGCAGGGTATGATGTAAAAATTATATCAGGGTCGTTTAATCACGTATTTAATAACTTACCTCATGCACCCAACAAATACAATTACGAAAATGTAGAGGGCCGCACTTTTTGCTGGGTAAAAGTGCCTGTTTACAAAGGCCAAAGTGTAAAGCGTTTTTGGAGTATGATGGTGTTTGCATGGCGTTGCTTGTTTTTGAGCCAAAAAGAATTGGGCACGCCGGATTACATTATAGTATCATCAATGCCCATTTTTCCGATAGTTACAGGGCACTTTTTACGTAGGAAGTTCAAAGCTAAAAAACTGATTTTTGAGATAAGAGACCTTTGGCCTTTAACGCCTATGTACTTGGCAGGCTATAAAAAAAGCCACCCTTTCATTATGTTTTTGGCTTGGATAGAGAAATTCGGGTATAAAAAATCCGATTATATCGTTTCGCTATTGCCCAATGCAGATAAGTACATCGATGCTATTTCAGGCAAACCTGAAAAGTTCAAATACATTCCCAATGGACTTAGTGAAGACCAGTTGGTTGACGAACCTTTACCCACAGAGGTTGAAGCTAAATTACCCAAAGGTAAGTTTGTGATAGGCTATACAGGTACAATAGGTTTGGCAAATGCGTTGGAGTTTTTTGTTGATGCAGCGGGGTTGTTAAAAGATACTACCAACATCCATTTTGTGGTTGTGGGCGATGGCTATTTAAAAGACCAGTTAGTTGAAACCAGCAAAGACTTTGGTAACATTACCTTTATTGGTAAAATAAAGAAAAACCAAGTGCAAAGTATGCTGAAACACTTTGATGTGTGCTTTGTAGGCCGTAATAACACACCATTATTTGAGCACGGTGTATCGGCTAATAAATTCTTTGATTACATGTTGGCCGAAAAACCGATTTTGGATAGCAACAACCTTATCAAAGACCCTGTCGAAATGTCGGGGTGCGGTATTATTGTAACTCCTGATTCTGCTGAAACAATCAAACAAGGGGTGTTACAGCTGTATGCTATGAGCCCCGAAGAACGTAATGAAATGGGCAAAAAAGGGCGTGAGTACGTTAAAAAATTCCACAGCATACAAAACCTGTCGGAGTTGTACATGAAATTGTTTCATTAACTTCGAGTTTAATAATCCGTCATGCTGAACTTGTTTCAGCATCTCATTGCCAATATTTAAGTTTTAACTAGTGAGATCCCGAAACAAGTTCGGGATGACTAAAGCAAAGAGCCTTGATAAGCAACTTAAAAAATATACTCATTCTTGCCCCCCACACCGATGACGGTGAATTGGGAGCAGGTGGCACTATTGCCAAGTTGATAGAAAACGGTGCCAATGTATGGTATGCCGCCTTTTCTACTGCCGAAGAATCCGTTCCCCAAGGGTATCCTAAGGATATTTTGAAGCAAGAGGTGAAAGCAGCTACTCAAAAACTGGGGATTCCTTCTGAAAACTTACTGATATTTAATTATCAGGTGCGTAAACTTAATTATGTGCGTCAGGAGATTTTAGAAGAGCTGATAAAAATAGGTAAAGCACAAAAGTTTGATGCGGTGTTTATGCCTACACTTGGTGATATTCATCAAGACCACAGCACGATTGCCAACGAAGGGCGGAGAGCGTTTAAAACCACTACTTTACTGGGTTATGAACTTATATGGAATAATCTGAGTTTCAATACGCAGTGCTTTGTAAAACTTGAGCAACGCCATGTTGACAGTAAAGTAGCTGCTTTGGGAGAGTACAAATCACAAAGTCACAGGGATTATATGAAAGCCGATTTCATTACCTCTTTGGCAAGAGCGCGGGGTGTACAAATTGGTGCGCAATATGCTGAAGCTTTTGAGGTGCTTCGCTGGGTGATGGATTAATTTGGCTTTTAGCCATTAGCCTTTGGCAATTTTACTAAAAGCTAAATGTCAACAGCTAATAGCAAAAAATAAATGCAAAACATACTACTTACCGGTGCACAAGGTTTTTTGGGTAAATACATCCAAAAAAGCCTTACCAGTGCAGGCTATAATGTAGATACATTGGGTCGCGGTACGGGCAATACGGTAATATGTGACTTGAGCAAATCCCAGCCTACCCTTACTCAACCCTACTACGCGGTGGTTCATGCAGCAGGTAAAGCACACATGGTTCCCAAAACCGAAGAGGAGAAAAAAGACTTCTTTGAGGTGAATTTAGAAGGTACTCGTCGTTTGTTGCAAGCACTGGAACAACAAAGTCAACTACCCCAAACGTTTGTGTTTATCAGCACCGTTGGGGTGTATGGGCTGAGTATCGGCGAAAATATTGGCGAAACTCATTCTCTTGCGGCTATTGACCCTTACGGACAAAGTAAAATACAAGCAGAGGTTTTGGTACGCGAGTGGTGCACAAAAAATCGCGTAAACTACTTTAGTCTTCGGTTACCTTTAATATCAGGGGCAAATGCTCCCGGTAATTTAGGAAGTATGTGCAAGGCCATACAAAAAGGATATTACTTTAGGATAGGGAAGGGCAGTGCTCGCAAATCTATTGTGCTTGCCAGCGACGTGGCAGATTTTATCCCTTCTTTATTCAGCAAAACGCAATCGGGCGAGTATAACCTGAACGATGGAATACATCCCACTTTTGCTCAAATAGAAGATAAGATGGCACAATCCTTAGGTAAAAAGATAAGTATTGTTATCCCTACCCTCATTGCACGCACAATTTCAGTAGTGGGTAGTTTTATTCCTAAATTCCCGCTTAATAGCCGCCAATATTCAAAAATCACCTCACCGCTCACATTTTCAGACCAAAAAGCAAGAACCGTTTTGGGATGGAATCCTAATTCATTTCTTGAAGTTCCTATTACATGATTAGCCTTAAATCTTTCCGCAGGATAACTTCTAACAGCAGCTTTATTCCTGAAATAGACGGACTTCGTTTTGTAGCCATTATTACTGTTATTTTTTTGCATACCAACACCAATTTTAAGCGTGTGTATGCAGATAGCATTCCTGATTGGTATTTGAACTCATGGATTGATACTATTTTTAAAACCAGCGGAATAGGGGTTGATATATTCTTTACCATCAGCGGATTTATATTGGGTTTGCCATTTGCACGCCATTATTTGCTGGGCGAACGTAAGGTGAATATTAAAAACTACTTTATTCGTCGTCTCACAAGGCTTGAGCCGCCTTACTTACTTTCGCTAATGGTACTGTTTGTAGTATATGTGTTATTTTTTGGCGAAAACTGGTTTAGCCTGTTTGATAATCTTGTTGCATCAATATTCTACATACATTTCTTTATTTACGGTGAATGGAATCCTGTGAACCCCGTTACATGGAGCTTGGAAACCGAGGTGCAGTTTTATATTCTTGCACCCCTTATTTCATCTCTTTTATTTGTCAAAAATACAAACCTTCGTCGTTGGCTTATTCCTGTCACAATAGTGTTGCTTGATTTTACTGTGCCCTATATGAAGGATGGTTTAATGCACTACCACTTGCAAAAATCTATAATAGTATATCTTCATAGTTTTTTGGTGGGTTTTGCTTTTGTTGATTTATACTTATCTGGGCTTGAGAAAATAAAAAAAGCATACCTGTGGGATGTGTTAGGCGTTTTGGCTATGGTAGTTATCTACAACTTTCACCCTGATACAGTTCAATACGAACGTTTATATTTTGATGCTGCCGTTTTCACTTTATTTATAAGCGTTTTTAGAGGCCGGGTATTTAATTATATATTCACCCGTGAATTTATTGTTGTGGTAGGCGGTATGTGCTATACCATATATTTGTTGCACTACCCGGTGCTATTTGTAATAATGAAGTACTTTAGTAAGCTTCATATCGCCGGTTTTGTGCCTAATATTATTGCCAATTTTATTGTTGCCATCGTGGGCCTGCTGGCTGTTTCTGCAATATTTTTTAAACTAGTTGAACAGCCTTGCATGGATAAAAACTGGCCACAAAAACTAAGAGATTATTTTAAACAAAAAACTATAGCCAATGACAAAAGCTAAGATAAAATTTGCCGTTTCGGGCTTTGGGCACATAGGCCGCCGCCATGCCACCATCATTAATGAATATTCAGATTCTGAATTGGTTGCAGTGATTGATACCAACCCCAAGGCTAAAGAACACGAGTTGTTTCCCGCCGGAGTTCCCTTTTTCAACAGTATAGAAGAATTTTTTGCATCGGGCATAAAAACCGATGTAGTAAACGTAGCCACTCCTAATGGTTTCCATTGCCCGCATGCCATTATGGCTTTAGAAAATGGTTGCAATGTGGTGATTGAAAAGCCCATGGGCCTTAGCAAGGCAGATTGTGAAAACGTTATTTTTAAAGCACTTAATGTTTCAAAGCAAGTGTTTGTTGTGAAGCAAAACCGATACAGCCCCCCTAGCCAGTGGATGAAAAAAGTTGTTAGCGGCGGAACTATTGGCGAAGTGCTGATGGTGCAAGTAAATTGCTATTGGAACCGTGATGACCGTTACTACAAGGCAGGTGGATGGAAGGGCACACTTGATTTAGACGGGGGTACGCTATTTACGCAGTTTAGTCACTTTATAGATATTATGTATTGGGTGTTTGGTGATATTAAAAACATCAAAGCCATATTTAAAGATTTTAACCATGCTAACAGCACCGAGTTTGAGGATAGTGGTGTTGTAAACTTTGAATTTGTAAACGGAGGTATGGGCGCCATAAACTTTTCTACTTCAGTATGGGATAAAAACATGGAAAGCAGCATAACCGTGGTTGGCACCAAGGGTAGCTTTAAGGTTGGCGGCCAGTATATGAATGAGATAGAGTATTGCCATATTGAAGACTATGTGATGCCCGAATTGCCACCTACCAATCCTCCTAACGATTATGGGCCTTTTAAGGGCAGTGCGGCAAATCACCATTATGTAATAGAAAACGTGGTGAAAACACTTAACGGGGAAGATACAATTACTGCAAACGCTCTTGAAGGTCTTAAAGTGGTTGACATAATTGAGCGTATATATGAAAGCCGTGATTTAGCTAAACTAAAAAAGAAGTAGTAATGGTTTCAGGCGCAAGGTTTTAAGTTTTATTTCCGGCCTTTAACTCATACACAACTATGGATTACATAACCTACCCAGTATTGTTTGTTGTTTTAACCGTGTTAGAGCTATTGTATTTTAGAATAGCGGATAGGTTTAATATTATAGATAAACCCAACGAACGCAGTTCACATACCAGCATCACCCTTAGGGGAGGGGGTGTTATTTTTGTTGTTCCCCCGCTTATCTATTGTATACTTAATGGTGGCGAGTACTTGTGGTTTGCTTTGGGGTTGCTGCTAATATCAACTATCAGTTTTGTTGATGATGTGAGAAGCCTTTCCGGAAAAATCCGTTTGGCTATTCACTTATTGGCAGTATCGCTAATGTTTTATGATTTAGGCATATTTTCAACACATTTAGCAGTAATAGTAATCGCGTATATTTTAGTTATCGGTACCATAAATGCATATAACTTTATGGATGGTATTAACGGTATTACGGGAACTTACAGCTTGGTGTTTTTATTTGCCGTATTGCTGGCCAACCAATACACCCCTTTTATACAAGACGAGTTTATTATATACTCTGCCATAGGAGCGTTGGTGTTTTTAATGTTTAACTTTCGTAAAAAGGCAAAATGCTTTGCAGGCGATGTGGGCAGTGTAGCAATGGCGTTTGTTGTGTTGTTTCTGCTTATAAAACTTATTTTAACTACTGAGGATTACAAATACGTACTGTTTTTAGCGGTGTATGGAGTAGATAGTGTACTTACCATTGTACATCGTCTTATACTTAAACAAAACATATTCATAGCCCATCGTTTACACTTGTACCAATACCTGACCAATCAACTTAAATGGCCGCATTTGGCGGTAAGTAGTTTGTATGCAGTCTTGCAAGCTCTTGTTTCGGTTTGGGTGGTTTTCTCGTCTTCAGTATCTATAACAAGCTTTGTACTGATGCTACTGGGATTAGGTGCAGTGTATGTAGTGGCAAAAAGATTAATCATTACAAACGTCATTAAGCCGATTTCTTAATGCAGGATATCATAATTGTTGGTGCTGGCGGTTTCGGGCGTGAAGTGTTAGCGTTGCTGAAAAACTGCAATGCAATAACACCTGCTTGGAATGTTTTAGGCTTTGTTGACGACGGCAAAACGGCAGGAGAAATCGTTAACGGCTTTACTGTATTAGGTGGTGTAGAATACATTAACCAACTGCAAAAACCTGTGGCTGTTTGCATAGCAATATCATTACCCGAAGTACGGAAAGCCATTGCAGAGCAAATAACAAACCCCCATGTAACTTACCCCACACTTATTCATCCGTCAGTAATAATTTCTGACGAAGAGTATGTAGAAATGGGAAAGGGTTGCGTGTTGTGCATTAATACAGTGCTTACAGTAAATATTAAGCTGGGTGATTTTGTAATAATGAATGCAGGAGCAATTATTAATCACGATGCCGTAATAGGAAGTTATAGTACCATAATGCCCGGGGTAAATATATCAACCGGCGCACAAGTGGGCGAGGGGTGCTATATAGGCACCGGCAGCAAAATATCTAAACCCGAAGTCATAACCCCTTGGCAAAAACTGTCGGCGGGTACTATAATTGCATAAATATTACTTGGTGGCAAATTTTCAATTTTCTGTGTTGTTGCCTGTTTACCACGGGAATACCCCGCATGAGTTTACAGTGGCTCTCGATAGCATTCTTTCGCAAACTTTGCCTGCCACTGAAGTTGTAATCGTACGCGACGGCCCTGTTGAAGAAGGAATTTCTCTTCAACTTGAAACGCTGAAAAATACCCCAAATGTTAAAGTGGTTGAATTGCCTCGGAATATGGGGTTAGGTACAGCTCTTAACGAAGGCTTGAAGCATTGCAGCTACGAGTGGGTAGCGCGTATGGATGCAGATGATAAGTCTCAACCCGACCGTTTTGAAGTAACCGTAAATTATATTATTGCCAATCCTGAACTTGATTTAGTGGGTTCATATTATGCGGAGCAACACCCAAAGGGAAAAGACTTTGTGCGCAAGGTGCCCCTAGATTTTGACGGTGTGCTTGCGTTTTCGGGTTATCGCAACCCCCATAGCCATCCAACGGTATTCTACAAAAAATCAGCCGTGCAAGATGCGGGCGGGTATGTGAACTTTTACTTTGCTGAAGATTGGTACCTGTGGTTGCGTATGTTTAAATCAGGCTCGCAATCGGGTAATATTCCCAAAGTGCTGGTATATGCCCAATCACAAAACTATAGCCGCAGGTTAGGATTAGCATCCGTGCGTAATGACTTTAAAGCAATCGGCGGGTTATGTAAGGAAGGATTAATTACACACCAGCAATATTTGTTGGGTATATTCGTGCGGGCACTGGTGAAACTTTTGCCCGACGGATGGGCCGGTAAATTTTATAAAAACTATCTGCGAAGTGCAACAAACCATTAAGGATTTTTACAACGAGTTTAAGCCTGCTATTTTATTCTTGGCAAGGTTGCTGGTGACGTACATAGTACTGAGCCAGATATACGGATTTTGGGTAAAGGGGTACGAAACCCAACCCGACCCGATTACAAAAGGGGTTGCAGGTCAGGTGGTGGGTGTTATGCGACTGTTTTATGATAACGTGAGTACTGAAATACTGGAAGGTGATAACAGTGTGCGCGTTTGGATTAATGGCAAACCCGCCGGTATTGCCGTTTATGAAGGCTGCAACGGAGTAGCAATATTTTACTTGTTCTTTGCCTTTTTAGTAGGCTTTTGGGGCGGTGCTAAACGCCTTGCTTGGTTTAGTGTACTTGGCATTGCCATTATACATCTGTTTAACTTGGGCAGGTTGTTACTGTTGGCCTATGTGGCACAAAACCATTCTCAACTTTTTCACTTTACCCATAAATACTTGTTTACACTCTCGATATATTTAATTGTGTTTGCTTTATGGATTTGGTGGATACGCATGATAAAACCTGAAACTAAAGCTGAAGAAAACCCTCAAGATACACCGCCGCAAAATGGAGTTGCTTAACATAGGTTTCAAGCGGATTTTTTTAGCACTGTTGGCCCTTATAGGGCTTGCCTTGTTTTATGGCTTGCAAGAGTTTGACTTTGTAAGTTGGCAATTTCGCTTTAACCAGAGTTTTGGCGGCGCAATGGAGCCTGGTACCGAAGTAAACTTTATCATTAGCCGCCTTGTCCGTTTTCTGGCAAACGATTTATTGTGCATCCTGCTTATCTATGCGCTTTTTAACAACAGACGTTTCGTAATTTTCGGGTTCTACGTTCAGCTTTTTGGATTAGTAGTCCTGTTTCCTATCTATATTTATCTTACGCTTAATACAGCCTCAAGTGCTGAGTATTCGGCATTAGTCCCTTTGTACCGCTTGGTAATGAATCCAATTCTGATGGTACTGCTTATCCCCGCGTTCTATTTTCAGCAGAAACTAAAAAAGTAGTTTATTTCGCACATACTGAGTACCCAATAGGCCTGCAAGGTATATTTGTGCTTTGCCATGAACTGGAAAACCAAAGCCGCTTTGCAGAAACTTATAAGCCGTTTGCCTGCGGCTGAAAGGATTAACTATTTTTTGCAAACCCTCATCACCCGCAACCTGCCTATGAGTGATGAAGTGTTTGGGCAAAAAATTAAAGCAGCTCAACAGCATTTAGAAGCTTTTAAAGGCCACCACGAAGACCTTGAAGAAGGTATTGTGTATGAATTTGGAGGGGGCTACGATTTGGCAGTGCCGCTGTTATTGCACAAAGCAGGAATAAAGCAGCAATTGGTTACAGACATTAAACCGTTGTTGAAGCCGGCATTAGTGGCTGATGCAGCTATACGTGCAGGGTTATCAGGGGTAGTGGATTTGGCTGCCTTGGGTATTTCTTATAAAGCCCCTTTTGATGCACGTAAAACAAATCTTGAAACTGCCGGTGTTACTTACATACACTCCACAGATACGTTAGAGCACATACCTGCTGAAGATATACTATTGATTTTGCGGGAGTGCTACCGCATACTAAAACCCGGTGGTGTGATAAGCTGTGTAATTGATTTACAGGATCATTACGCTTATTTCGATGCAAACCTTTCGAGGTTTAACTTTTACTGCTATGGAGAAAACGAATGGCAAAAAAAATATAACAACGGTTTACAATACCAAAACCGACTTTTAGCGGATGATTATTACAAGCTTTTTGCCTTGGCAGGTTTTGCTCCTATACAAATTAAGTTAGAAAAAGGAGAAGAACAAGAGCTAAGAACAGTGAAGCTTACAGAGAGATTTGCTGGCAAACCGAAGGATGAATTATTGAATGTAAGGTGCCATATTATTTCTGAAAAACCCGATTAATAAATACCGTTATAACACCTGTTATTTTTAAGCGAAAAAAACCCTTTTTCCCGCTTGTATTTTTCTCCAAACCTATCCGCTTGGGGTTTAGCGATTTGCAATTGTAAAAATTCACTTTAGCCCTCTGAACGCAACAATCTTTTAAAACTTATTGTCTATCTTTGTAAGGGCGATAAGTATTTATTTTAAAACAATTTACGTAAAATTTAAAATGGCGTGTTAATTTGCCGCTATTTTAGGGTGGCCTTACTATGCAAAACAGATTACTATCTACTTTCATATTGTTGGCGTTTTTTGGCTTCGCAAAGTCCGTATTTGCGCAGTGTTCAGGAAACAGCGGCTTCTCTATGTCTACGCCTAATTGTGTAAATCAATCCATTTTGTTTATTGATACCGGCAGTGCTACCCCCGATAGTGTTTTGTGGGTGTTTGGTAACGATAATTCAACATACACTTCAGATACTGTTAACAAGAGTTTTGGTTCAGCTTTAACCGATACGGTGTGGCTGATTCGTTTTTTTAATAACCCATCGTTTTGTTCTGATACCGTTTTTCAGGTATTTACTATAACAAATGTTACGGCTTCCATTACCCCCTCAACAGTTCAGAATGTTTGTATTGGTGATTCAGTTGCCCTAACTGCTAATGCGGGGGTAGGATTAACCTACCAATGGGTGAAAGACGGAACCGATAGTACGGGAGCCACAAATAATGTACTGTATGCAACTTCGCCGGGGACTTATAAAGTTTGGGTAACGCAGAACGGCTGTTCACGGCTTTCTGATTCGGTAGTTGTTACTTTCTATAATTACCCCAATGCAGATTTTACGTTTGCACCCGACACGGCTTGTTCAGGAACCTCGGTATCTTTTGCCAATTCATCAACGGGTAGTTCGTTAAGTTATAACTGGACGTTTGGCAACGGACTTACTTCAACAGCAACCAACCCAACAACCACTTTTGACGTAACCGGAACTGCAGCCATTGTTTCTTTCAATGTGCGGCTGATAACTTCTACCCCAGGCAATTGCAGGGATACCATTACTAAAACGGTGTATGTGCGCCGCAGGCCTAATTCCGCTATCGACGATTTTAATAACATACCCAAGTTTGTACAGTGCAACGTTTCGTCGTCTCCCTTTTCATTGCAAATTGATAACGTGTCGACTACCATGTCGACCAATAATACGTATTCAATTAATTGGGGCGATGGTAACAGTCAAAACTTCGGGTCGTCGTTTGATACGATAACGCACGTATACGCGACATCGGGAGCGTTTACAATGACGGTTATCACCACAGATGCCGCAGGGTGTGCCGATACAAGTACCTATACTGTATTTAATGGTGGTAACCCCGGTGTAAGTATCGGTAACTCAGGTAGTACCTCAGGTTGCCGCCCCTACGGCCTTACCTTTACCATCGATACCAGCAAAGCAACCGGTATTGGAAACAATGCTCCCGGTTCTATATATACGCTGACATTTAATGATGGTACGGCACCCATGGTGTTTACGCATCCGCCCCCACCCAGTGTAAGTAAAACCTTTTTAACCCCCTCGTGCGGAACAGCCACTCCCGGTTTTCCCAATGCTTTTCAGGCAGAAATGTCGGTTACCAATCCTTGCGGTACCAACAGTGCTACTATCAGGCCTATTTATATCTCAACCAAACCCGAAGCCGAAATTGATTTTGACCCTGATGATGATACGGCTTGTTTGAATGATTTGGTTACGATTGAGGACGTATCGGATACAGGTAGTGTGTCATCAAACAGCGGGTGTAACCAAACCCCACGCCGTTTGTGGAATATTTATCCTGCAACGGGTTGGACGCTGAACTCGGGTTATTTCGGTAACCACGGTAACTGGAACAACAACCCTGCTAACTGGGGTAGCCAAGTTTTACAAGTAGATTTTACAGATACAGGAACTTTTGTAATAGAGCTGATAGTGGGTAACATAGCCCAAGCGGGGCTTAGTGTGTGCGGGGATGATACAATACGCAGGATTTTGCGAATAATGAGGCCGCCGTTGGCAAACTTTACACTGAACATAAACCCCACCAGCGGTTGTGCAAATAGTGTAATTACTACCAATAATACATCAACAGGTGATAACCTCACTTACCAATGGATAATTAATCCTAATAGCGGTTATACTGTAACATCAGGCAGCCTAACTTCTCCAACCCCTACTTTTCAGTTTAATACTGCGGGCACTTATTATGTGACGCTGATTGGCAGCAACCGATGCGACCAAGATACCGTAGTTGATACCTTGGTGATAAGGGATGTACCCGATGTTACACTACCCGGTGCGGTTGCATTTTGCGGGCCTGATACGGTGGCATTTGATACGCTGGCATCCAACCTGCTGCACAGGGTAATTTACAACGAGAATTTTGGTGACAGTATTACTTACCAATGGACGGTAACGGGGGGGAGCTACACTTATGTGTCAGGGGATTCTACCTCGTATAATCCGTCAATCTATCTCTCAACACCGGGAACATATACCATAAAGGTAAAGATAACAAACGAGTGTGGCAGCGATTCGACCATGCAAACCATAACGGTGAGGCCACTGCCTGACGCGAACTTTACCATTAATGACAGTGCCCAGTGTTTAGTGGGGCATAGTTTTGCGTTTACCGATGCCTCAACCATTAGCAGCGGAACCATTACTACCTATACATGGACGTTTGGCGACGGTACGGGTTCATCAGCCCAAAACCCTACTAAAAGCTACTCAACTGCCGATACATTTAATGTACAGTTGTTAGTTGCCAGTGCTTTTGGTTGTGTTGATTCTATTACCAAGCAAGTAATTACATTCCCGCAGCCAACGCCTTTATTTACTATTAATGATAGCGACCAATGCTTAAACGGTAACAGTTTTGTATTTACCAATACTTCTACCATAGCCAGCGGCAGCAATACTTATCACTGGCGTTTTACTGAAAGGGCAGGAGATACTTCGATACTTGCTAACCCAACCTTTGGGTACGATACCACGGGTGTGTTTGCGGTGAAGCTGGTGGTAACGTCAGACAATGGTTGCAGGGATTCGGTTACCCGCAATGTGTACATTCGTCCTGCTCCCGAACCTGATTTTACTATTAACGACAGTATGCAGTGTTTAAACGGAAACAGTGTTACGTTTACCAACACATCAAGCATACAGTCGGGAACGGTTTCGTACAAATGGATATTCAGCAATACAGTTTCTGATACATCGGTTGCTACCAGCCCTACCAAAGTATATACCACCGCCGATACGTTTGCGGTGAAACTGATTGTTACTTCAAACTTTGGTTGCCGTGATTCAGTTTCTAAAAACGTTTACTTGTTCCCCAAACCTGATATGGCGTTTAACGTAAACGACAGCGAACAGTGTTTTACAGGGAATAGCTTTGTGTTTACCAACGGCTCTTCAATAAGCAGCGGGACAGTCAACTATAAATGGCAATTCAGTTCAGACCCGGCCGATACATCGGTACTAAATAACCCCACCAAAAGCTATGCAAGCAATGGGGTGTTTCCTGTAAAGCTGATTGGTACCTCTGACCAAGGTTGTAAAGATTCGGTATCGGCAAATATGACCGTGTTTGCTGAACCCTTGGCCGGTTTCAGTATCAACGATACCGACCAATGTATCAACGGTAACAACTTTATTTTTACTGATACATCAGTAGTTGGCGGATTGTACAGCCGCCAATGGACGTTTGGTGACGGCAGTGGTTCAACCATAGCAGCTCCCTCAAAATCCTACGCCACTGCTGATACTTTTATTGTGAAGCTGGTGGTTACCATTAATGCAGGGGGTTGTAAAGATTCGGTTTCAACACCAGTGTATGTGTATCCTCAACCAGTAGCGGCTTACACTATTAATGATAGCATACAATGTTACCCCGGCCACTCGTTTGTATTTAACAACGGAACAACGATAGCTTCGGGCAGCAATACGTATCTGTGGAAGTTTAACGTACCCACAGGTACAACCGATACTTCTAACCTCACCAACCCTACTAAAAACTACCCTGCATCGGGTACTTATATTGTAAGACTTACTGCAACTTCGGATAAAGGGTGTAAAGATTCAACCCAGCATCAGGTAACGGCTACCCCTATTATTAATAACAACGTAGTTGCATCCAACCAAGGACTTTGCTCAGGTTCAACACCGGATAGCCTCGTACAATCGGGTGCATCCGTAAGCGGTGGTAGCGGAGCATTTACCTACCAATGGCAAGAAAGCACCGATTCAGCCGTATGGACGAATATTGTAGGAGCTACCGGGGTTAACTACCAACCACCTGCTTTAACAGCCAACCGCTGGTACCGCCGTGTGGTAACATCGGGCGATTGTGCCGATACCTCAGTGCCTGTTAAAATTACGGTTACCCCTGCCATTACTAACAATACCATCACTGCCAACCAAATTGTATGTGCGGGTTTTGCACCTTCACAATTTAACGGCAGCACCCCCGCAGGCGGTTTAGGAAGTTTTACTTACCAATGGCAAATCAGTACCGACTCTAACACTTGGAACAATATAGTAGGTGCACAATCGATAGATTATACTTCAGGCGTATTAACCCAAACTACCTATTTCCGCAGGTTGGTTACTTCGGGTGTGTGTACACAGCCCAGCAATGTGGTTAAAGTGCTGGTGAATCCTAAGCCTACGGTTTCGTTCACAACGGCCAGTGTTTGTTTAGGGTTAGCAGCCAATTACACATCCACTTCAACCATTGCAACGGGCAGTATCACCCAATATACTTGGACGTACGGCGACGGTAACGGAGGCACAGGCAGCAGTCAAAGCCACACGTATGCTTCGGTAGGCAGCTATACCATTAAACTGATTGCAGCTTCGGACAGCGGTTGTACTGATAGCACCACCCGAACCATTAATGTTCACCACAAGCCTACTGCCTCTTTTGTATCTAACGATACCTGTTTGGGTTTCGGCAACGGATTTAATGCCTCAGCATCAAGCGTAGGAGCGGGAAGTATTACCAATTACGGATGGAATTTTGGCGATGCTACTACCGGTAGCGGCGTTACAACCACCAAAACCTATGCAGCGCACGGCAGTTACAACGTAAAACTGATTGTAACCACTGATAGTTCTTGCAGGGATAGTATTACCCAAGCAGTGGTGGTTCACCCTCGTCCTGTACCTAACTTTACTACTAACGATAGCGACCAATGCGTAAACGGTAATAGCTTTACCTACACTAACAGCACAAGTATAGCCAGCGGCAGCAGCACTTATTTATGGAATTTGGGAGAAGGAGCAATCGATACCAGCACCCAAACCAATACTTCAAAAACGTATGCTGTAAATGGTAACTACAGTGTGAAACTGATTGCTACTTCAAACTTCGGGTGTATCGATTCGGTAACTAAGCCTGTAATAGTGTATGCAAAACCTACTCCTGCATACAGTATCAATGATACCGACCAATGTTTGAACGGTAACAGCTTTATATTCACCAACGGGAGCACTGTAAACCCCGTAGTTGGCCTATCATACTTTTGGAGGTTTGGTGACGGTAGCACCTCTACTCAAACCAACCCCACAAAAACATATAGCGCAGAGGGCACATATACCGTGCGCTTGGTGGTGACATCAGTAAACGGCTGTGTTGATAGTATTGAAAAAACCGTGTATGTGTATCCTAAGCCCAATCCGGCTTTTACTATTAATGATACCTTGCAGTGCTATAATGGCAACCTGTTTATCTACACCAACGGCAGCACCATTGCCAGCGGTACGCAAACCTATTTTTGGAAACTGAATTTGCTGGATGCCCTGGATACCAGCACCCAAACTAACGTTACTAAAACCTATACCGCATCGGGTAATTTGACTGTGCGCTTAACGGCCACATCAGACAGAGGCTGTAAAGACTCTATCCAAAGAAATATTATCGTAAGGCCTGATATTACTAACAATACCATCGCTTCGGCGCAAAATATCTGTTCGGGCTCGATACCCGATACATTACGACATACAGGCGTTGCCATTAATGGTGGCGACGGTACTTTTACCTACCAATGGCAACAAAGCACCGACTCACTTAGCTGGAGTAACATTGGTAGTGCAACATCGGCAAGCTATTCTTCACCTGCCTTGTTTACTACCACTTGGTTTAGGCGCGTAGCTGTTTCTGGACCTTGCTCTGATACATCGGCACCCATCAAAATCACCGTTACACCCGGTATCGGTAATAATATCATAAGTGCCAATCAAAGCCAGTGTGCAGGTTTCACCCCTTCAAAATTTAACGGCACCGTTCCCACGGGCGGTAGCGGTGTTTATACCTACCAATGGCAGTTTAGCCTTGATTCTGCGGCATGGTCAAACATTACCAGCGGCACCGATACCAATTTCCAAGCAGGGGTACTTAACCAAACTACATGGTACAGGCGTTTGGCTACTTCAAACTCTTGTACGGTAATCAGTAACCCGATTAAAGTAAACGTTAATCCCAAACCTGCGGCCTCGTTTACTGCACCATCGGTGTGCTTTGGTTTAAATGCAACGTTTACTTCTACGTCAACCATTGCAACAGGTGCTATCACTCAATATAACTGGACGTTTGGCGATGGAAACACCGCCAGCGGCACTTCAGGTCCGCAGAATGCTTACGGCGCTGTTGGGAGCTATACAGCGAAATTGATTGTAACCAGCGACTCAGGTTGTGTAGACAGTACTACCCGTACCTTGTGGGTGCATCCCAAACCCACCGCTTCGTTTGTGTATAACGATACCTGCCATACCTACCAGCACAGCTTTAATGCCGCTGCATCTGCTGTAGCATCGGGCAGCATTACCAATTACAGTTGGAATTTTGGCGATGCAACCAACGGCAGTGGGGTTACTACCAATAAAACCTACACATTGGTTAATACTTACAACGTGAAACTGGTAGTTACTACCGATAGTGCTTGTAGAGACAGTATTACACAATCGGTAATTGTGTACCCAAATCCGGTGGCTGATTTTACCACCAACGATACAGACCAGTGCGTAAACGGCAACAACTTTGTGTTTACCAATGCCACCAGTATTGCATCGGGTACGGTTACCTACGGCTGGAATTTTGGCGAAAGTGCAACTGATACATCGTCTCAAACTAATACAAGCAAGGTGTATGCTGCCAACGGGACTTATAATGTAGGGTTGGTGGCTGTTTCAAACATCGGTTGCCGGGATACGGTTACCAAGCCCATGACGGTGTATGCTAAACCCGCACAGGCCTTTACCATTAATGATACCGACCAGTGTTTGAACGGTAACAGTTTTGTATTTACCAATACCAGTAACATTACCCCTGCGGTAGGCTTGAGTTATTTGTGGACGTTTGACGACGTTGCTACCAGCACCCAAACCAGTCCCACAAAAACGTATGCGTACGATGATACGTTTGCCGTGAAGCTAGTGGTTACATCAATAAACGGCTGTTCTGACAGTGTTACCCAAAACGTATATGTGTATCCCAAGCCGTCGCCTGATTTTAACATTAACGACAGCATGCAGTGCTTTGGTCCCAACCTATATACGTTTACTAACCAAAGTGTGATTAACAGTGGCACGATGACGCATTTTTGGCGTTTTGATGTACTGACTGCCAACGATACTTCATCACAAACCAGCCCCACAAAATCGTATGCTACCGATGGTACTTATACCATTCGTTTAACTGCTACCTCTGATAAAGGCTGTAAAGACTCGGTAGAAAATCAGGTTACGATTAAGCCCGACATTATTAATAACGATATTGCTACTGACCAGTTCTTGTGTCAGGGTGAAACGCCCGATACCTTGGTGCCGTTGAGCGGCCCTGTGAGCGGTGGCGATAATACCTTTAGCTACCGTTGGGAACAAACCACCGACTCAGCCAACTGGACAGCTATTGGCGGTGCAAGCGATACCTTGTATGCTCCTTCAGCATTGTCAGTAACTACTTGGTACAGGCGTATTGTAACCTCTGGTCCTTGTGAAGATACATCGGCACCCGTTAAGATATTTGTTACTCCGTCTATCGGAAATAACACCATTACCGCCAACCAAACTATTTGCGAAGGGTTTGCTCCTGCACAATTTGCGGGTTCACTGCCCACAGGCGGTCTTGGAGTATATAATTACCAATGGCAAATCAGTACCGACTCAGTCAGCTGGAGCAACATTGGCGGTGCAACCGATACTTCTTACCAGTCGGGAGTGCTTACCCAAACAAGGTTCTTCCGTCGTAGGGTGTCGTCAGGGGCTTGTCCTACCATTAGCAACGTGGTAAAAGTTACCGTGCATCCCAAACCCGTGGCAGCTTATACTACTGCATCGGTTTGTTTCGGGTTTGATGCTAACTTTACTTCTTCTTCAACTGTTTCAGTAGGAAGTATTGTACAAAGCGAATGGATTTACGGCGACGGTAATACCGATACAGGCAGTTCAGCAACCAACAACTTTACGGCAGCGGGTGCATACACACCTAAGTTAATAGTTACTACCGGCGAAGGTTGTAAAGACAGTACTACACGCCCGATAAACATTCACCCTAAACCTGTAGCGGCCTACCAACATAACGATACTTGCTTTGACGATTTAACCAGCTTTGATGCAAGCACCTCTACCGTTGCAACGGGTAGCATTACAGGATATAACTGGGATTTAAGCGACGGAGCCACTGCCTCAGCAGTTACCGCCAGCCATACTTACAGTGCCGTGGGTAATTATCAGGTGAAACTGATTGTAACTACGGATAGTGCCTGCCAAGACAGTATTACCAAAACGGTATTTGTACACCCCAATCCTGTGGCTGCGTTTACTATGAACGATAGTGACCAGTGCTTGAACGGGAATAGTTTTGTGTTTACCAACGGCTCATCCGTAGCCAGCGGCAGCAATACTTATAATTGGAATTTTGGCCAATCGGCAGCGGATAGTTCAAACCAAACCAGCCCGACTAAAGTATATACCGCCAGCGGTAATTATACGGTACGTTTGATAGCCATTACCAATTTCGGGTGCCGCGATACTGCCACAAGACCCACTGTAGTGTACGCAAAACCCGCACAGGCGTTTAACATTAACGATACCGACCAGTGTATCAACGGTAACAGCTTTACGTTTACCAACACCAGCAATATTACACCGGCAGTAGGTTTAACCTACCGTTGGACATTTGGTAACGGCGATACCAGCGTGCAAACCAGTCCGACCAAGGTATATACGGTTGCAGGTACTTATCCTGTGAAGTTGCGGGTGACATCAGTGTTCGGGTGCGCCGATTCGGTTACTAAAACAGTGTATGTGTACCCCAAACCCAATCCTGCATTTACTATTAACGATACGTTGCAGTGCTTTGGCCCTAACGTATTTACCTTTACCAACGGCAGTACTATTGGCAGCGGCACTATTAATAACTTCTGGAAATTTGATTTGCTGAATGCCGGGGACACCAGCAGTCAAACCAGTCCTGTGCATACGTATACCAACGACGGTACTTTTACTATCCGTTTGGTTACCACTTCGGACAAAGGGTGTAAAGACTCTACCGAAAAGCAGGTAACTGTTAAGCCCGATATTTTAAACAACGTGATTAATACCCCGCAGTTTATTTGCGAGGGCAGTACACCAGATACATTGCGTCAAGCCGGCAGCACAGTTAGCGGCGGCGACAATACCTTTACCTACCAATGGCAACGCAGTACCGACTCTTTAACTTGGGTAAATATCAGCGGTGCTACGGCTGATAGATTTGGCCCACCTGCATTGTCAGTAACTACTTGGTACAGGCGTGTTGTAAACTCGGGGCCTTGCACCGATACATCAGCACCCATAAAAATACACGTAACGCCTGCCATTACTAATAATACGATTAACAGCAGCCAAACCATTTGCTACGCTCAAACTCCTGCCCAACTAAGCAGTGGTGCTACGGGCGGTGGTAACGGCACGTTTACTTATTTGTGGCAGCAATCCAACAACAGCACCACTTGGGGCACGGCCATCGGTACCAGTAGTACCATCAATTACCAACCCGATGCGTTATTTGATACCACCTATTACCGCCGCAGGATAATATCAGGCTCGTGTACAACGGTTAGCAACGTGTTGAAAATTGCCGTGAAACCCTTGCCTGTTGTTAATTGGGGAGCTACTACGGTATGTTACCCCGAACCTACAGTGTTCAGCGATAGTTCAACCGTTAACCAAGGTAGTAATTCAGGTTTTAGCTGGACGTTTGGAGATGGTACTACATCTACCCAGCAGAATTCTTCAAAAGTATATGTAGCAGGTACTTACACGGCTAAATTGATAGTTACCACCAATTTCGGTTGTAGAGACTCATTAAGCCAAAGTATTACCGTGCATCCCAAACCACAGGCAGGCTATAGTTCGCAAAACAACTGCTTTGGTTTTGCAAGCACCTTTACCGATACTGCCAAAGTGAGCAGCGGTTCAGTGGTAAGTTGGGCTTGGGCCTTCGGCGATGGATTTACTTCTTCGGCTAAGAATGCCAGCCGCACGTATTTTACCCACGGTACTTATAACGTTCGCCAGATTGTAACCACCGATAGGGGTTGCAAGGATACGGTGATCAAGCCTATTGTAATTCACCCCAAACCAACAGCCAACTTTGGGGTAACCACGGTTTGTTATCCAAACAGTTCACAATTTACCGATTCATCTACCATAGCAACGGGCAGTCTGATTAGCCGTGCGTGGGATTTTGGCGACAGTGCAACCTCTGCACTAACCAACCCCAGTCATACTTACGCTACCGACGGGGTGTATATTACTAAACTGATTGTTACCTCTAACCAAGGTTGCCGCGACAGTGTATTTAAAGCTGTTACGGTGAACCCGCTGCCTACGGTTGTGTTTACAGGGGATACGTTGGCCTGTGTGAACCGCAATGTGTTCTTTAGCAATACCACTTCGGGCGCGGCCTCTTATGTTTGGAACTACGGCGACGGTAATACCTCAACAAGTTCGGTAGGAAGCAACACGTATGCTAACCCCGGCGTGTACAGGGTGGTGTTGGTGGCTACTACTGCCTATGGTTGTGTGGATTCTACGGCAAGAACGATACGCATTATAGGGGCACCCGTGCCTGCCTTTACCCTTGCACCAGATACGGGTTGCGCACCGCTAAAAGTGGTGTTTACCAATGCAACCACCGGTTTGCACATAAGCTACGATTGGAACTTTGGCAACGGTCAATCAAGCGCCTTGTTCAATCCTGATACCGTAACGTATTTCCAAAGCCAGCGAAACGACTCTACCTATTATATTACATTAAGCGCCACCAACATTTGCGGTACTACCCAAGCCGTTGATTCGGTAAGAGTATTCCCCAAACCCGTTGCTAATTTTGCGTTTAACGTAAACAACGGTTGTACGCCGGCTACCTTCACCATTACCAATACCACCACTGCTTTCCCTGATAACTTTATATGGGATTTAGGCAATGGTACTACCAGCACAGCAACCAACCCAACATCACCGGTGTACACAACCGTGGATAGCGTGAGTATTTACAGGGTAAGGTTAACCGCCTTTAACCATTGCGGCACTGATACCATCTCACGTAATCTTACCATATACCCAACTCCCCACGCAGCATTTACAGCACCCAACAACTGTTTTGGTTTTACCAGTAACTTTACAGACAGTGCATGGGTAGGCTCGGGCAGTGTAACCAATTGGAGCTGGACGTTTGGCGACGGTAATTTCTCATCGGCACAAAGCCCTACTAATACTTATATTAACCACGGCACGTACAATGTGCGCCAGATTGCTATAAGCGACAGGGGCTGCCGTGATACGATAACGAAACCTATAACCATCTACCCCAAACCGGCCGCAAGGTTTGGTGCAACCACCAGTTGCTTTAGGGATAGTACCCGCTTTACCGACTCTACAACGGTAGCATCGGGCAGCATAGTGAGCAGAACTTGGACGTTTGGCGACGGTAACGGTTCTTCAATCACCAACCCAAGAAATTTATATAGCAATGCAGGAACGTACACTGCAAAACTGATTGTGGTTTCTGATTTGGGTTGTTCTGACAGTAACTTTAAAGCTGTAACGGTTAATCCGCTGCCAAGCATTGCCTTTACGGGCGATACGGTAGAGTGTTTTAACCGCACGATATTCTACACAAATAATTCAACAGGGGCAGCTACCTACGTATGGAACTATGGCGACGGTAATACCTCGACAGGCTCGGTAGGTAGCAATACGTTTGCTGCACCCGGTTATTACCGCATTGTGCTGGTAGGTCGCACTGTATATGGTTGCGAAGATTCGGCAGCAATGGTGGTTCGTATTATAGGCCCGCCAACAGCAGCCTTTACGCTTGTACCCGATACAGGTTGCGCACCGTTGAACGTGAACTTTGTAAACAACAGTACAGGCTTATATACCAGCTACGATTGGGATTTTGGGAACGGTACGGCAAGCACCTTGTTTACTCCGCCAACGGCAACCTACATTCAAAGCCGCACCATCGACTCGTTGTATTTCGTAACCCTAAGGGCTACCAATATTTGTGCAACCCGCTCGGTAACTGATACGGTTACGGTGTTCCCCAAACCGGTGGCCAATTTCAGTATTAACCAAACAGCAGGATGTAGTCCGGCTGTGTTTACGGTTACCAACAATACCACTGCATTCCCGCAAACCTTCTTCTGGGATTTTGGGGACGGACAAACCAGTACCCAACAAACTCCTCCGTCTCACATATTTACAACCGCAGGTACTATCAGTACTTATAAAGTATTTATGCGGGCCACCAACCATTGCGGAAGTGATACGGTTTCAACCACGGTAACGGTATATCCTAAGCCTGTTGCGGGCTTCAGTACCCAAGATAACTGCTACGGTTTTGTGAGCAACTTTACCGATACTTCTAAAGTAGGAGTAGGGAGCATCACTACACGCAATTGGGCGTTTGGCGATGGTAACAGCTCATCAGCACAAAATGCAACGCATACCTACTTTACACACGGTACTTATAATGTTACCCAAATTGTAGTAACGGATAGGGGTTGTCGAGATACCACAACCAAACCGATTGTTATCCATCCTAAACCTGTGGCTAACTTTGGTGTTAATGCAGCTTGTTTCCGCGATAGTTCATCATTTATAGATTCATCAACAGTTGCGTTAGGCTCGCTTACCAATTGGGTATGGACGTTTGGTGATGGTAATGGTTCAAACCTGCGCAATCCTAAAAACTTGTATGCAGCAAATGGCAACTACAATGCGAAACTGATTGTAACCTCTAACCAAGGTTGCCGTGATAGTATTATCAAACCTGTAACAGTGCATCCACTGCCTATTATGGCCTTTACGGGTGATACGGTAGAGTGTTTCGGTCGCACGGTATATTATTCAAATACGTCAACGGGTGCAGCTTCTTATGTTTGGAATTATGGCGATGGCAATACCTCAACAGGGCCTGTGGGTAGCAATACATTTGCAAACCCCGGTTATTACCGTGTGGTGTTGGTAGGTCGCACTGTATATGGTTGTGAAGATTCTACCGCATTGGTAGTACGCATCATCAGCCCGCCTGCCCCTGCATTTACATTGTTGCCTGATACCGGTTGTGCTCCGCTGAATGTGAACTTTGTGAACAACAGTACGGGTATTTATACTACCTACAACTGGAATTTGGGTAACGGTACTACCAGCACCTTGTTTACTCCGCCAACGGCCACCTACATACAAAGCCGCACCATAGATTCGTTGTATTTTGTTACCCTAAATGCTACCAATATATGCGGCACACGTTCGGTAACTGATACTATTACGGTATTCCCTAAACCGGTGGCTAATTTTACCATTAACCAAACCGCAGGTTGCAGCCCCGCGGTGTTTACGGTTACCAATGCAACCACTGCATTCCCGCAAACTTTCTTCTGGGATTTTGGCAATGGTAATACCAGCACGGCTCAAAACCCGCCTGCCGAAACCTTTGTTACGGGCAGTACCATCAGCACTTATAAAGTATTTATGCGTGCCACCAACCATTGCGGTAGTGATACGTTTTCAACCATAGTAACGGTGTATCCTAAACCTGTTGCAGGATTTAGCACCCAAGATAACTGCTACGGTTTTGCAAGCAACTTTACCGATACTTCAAAAGTTGGAGTAGGTAGTATCACGGCGCGCAACTGGGCATTTGGGGATGGCAACGGTTCATCAACACAAAAACCTGCACATACGTATTTTAATTTCGGCACTTATAACGTTACGCAGATTGTAGTGACGGATAGGGGTTGCCGCGATACGATTACTAAACCTATTGTTATCCATCCCAAACCTGTAGCTAACTTTGGTGTAACTACTTCTTGCTTCCGCGACAGTTCACGTTTCACCGATTCGTCAACAGTGGCATTGGGTACATTAACCAACTGGGTATGGACGTTTGGGGATGGTAATGGCTCTACTTTGCAGCATCCGCGTAACTTGTATTCGTCTAACGGAAATTATACTTCTAAACTGATAGTAACCTCTGACTGGGGTTGCCGTGATAGTGTTATTAAACCCGTTACAGTGCATCCGTTGCCTATTGTTGCCTTTAGTGGTGATACGTTAGAGTGTATTAACCGCGATGTATTCTATAACAACAGTACGGTGGGCGCATCTACCTACGTTTGGAACTATGGCGACGGTAAAACATCTACAGGTTCGGTAGGGCGCAATAATTACACTACTCCCGGCTATTACCGTGTAGTATTAGTGGCAAGAACGGTGTATGGTTGCGAAGATTCAGCCGCCATGATTGTGCATATCATAGGCCCGCCAAACCCGGCATTGGTTACCTTGCCCGATACAGGCTGTGCGCCGTTGCAAGTAAACTTTGTAAACAACAGTACGGGTGAGTTTACCAGCTACGATTGGGATTTTGGAAACGGTGTTACCAGCACCCAATTTACCCCACCCCCTGTTACCTATCCGCAGAGCTTGTTGGCTGATACAGCTTACACCGTTGCTTTGCGTGCTACCAATATTTGTGCTACCCGTTTGGTTACCCGTCTTGTGCGTGTATTCCCCAAACCGCTGGCAAACTTTGGTACAGATGTAAACAACGGGTGTACACCTAAAACATTTATCATAACCAATA
Source organism: Agrobacterium sp. 719_389 (assembly GCA_943370295.1). GTDB lineage: Bacteria > Bacteroidota > Bacteroidia > UBA8524 > UBA8524 > SB11. The sequence goes on from CALRQL020000001.1 coordinate 136,075, forward strand.
CCAGTACAGCATTCCCCGACAGGTATTATTGGGATTTCGGCGACGGCGATACCAGCACCGCGCAAAACCCGCCACCACATACCTATACTACTGATTCGGTAATACGTACATTCACGATAAGACTGCGTGTTGAGAATAAGTGCGGATTTGATACTGTATCGCGCAGGGTAACTGTACAACCTAAAAATGCCCGTTCATTCTTCGGTATTGATAGTTTGGTGGGTTGCGTACCGCATACCATTCAAGTAACCGATTTCTCGGTAGGAGCTACCAGTTTAAGTTACGATTTCGGTGATGGTAATACATCGGCTAACCGCAATCCTTCGCATACCTTTAATACACCCGGTACATACATTGTACGACAGTTTATTGCAAATAATTGTACGCAAGATACCAGTCAGTTAACGGTTACTGTATTGCCTCCGCCTGCGGTTTCATTTACCAAAGTGCCTTCTACTCAATGTAAGGGGCAGGGCATTCAGTTCCAAAGCCAAGCCGCTAACATAGCCGGTTTCCGTTGGGATTTTGGTAACGGTGATACATCAGTATTAAACAACCCTGTGTACAGTTATCCTAACTCGGGTACTTATACCGTGCGATTGTTTGTGGTTTCATCAATTAACGGCTGTACTAACCAATTCCAAGACACGATTACTATCCATGCTCCACCGGTGCCCGTACTAACGGCTGACAGCACCCAAGGCTGCCCGCCGCATAGGGTAAACTTTAGCGATGGCAGCGCGGGTTCAGTATTTGTAACGTGGAAGTTTGGCGATGGCAACGGCTCGTCGGTAATTAACCCAACTCATACCTATACTACAACAGGGGTTTATACGGCACGTATGATTGTGCGTAACGCAAGGGGTTGCGAAGATTCTACCGACCGCTTGATACAGGTGCATCCTGTCCCTGTGGCTGCGTTTACACAAACCAGCACCTTCTGCGATGTGCCTTCGGTAGTTAATTTTACTAATGGTTCAACAGGAGCAACAGGCTATTTCTGGGACTTTGGAAATACCCTTACCTCAGCAAATACCAATCCGTCGGTAACGTATACTAATTTTGGTACTTATACCACAGTTCTTAGGGCAAATAACCAGTTTGGCTGTCAAGATACTGCCAGTGCCGTGTTTGAAGTATTCCGCAGACCTATTCCCACAGCCAGTCTTGATACAGCTGACGGGTGTCCGCCTGTGGAGGTGAACTTTAGTTCAAACTCACAATTTGCCACTACCTATTTATGGGATTTTGGCGATGGTAATACATCTACCCAACAAAACCCAACACATACTTATACCACAGCAGGTACATTCCCTGTGAAGCTGAAAGTAACCAGTGGAGGTGCTTGTTCTGATTCAGTATTTGTGGGCACGGGGGTAACTGTTTACCCGGTTCCTTCGGCGGCGTTTACCTATACTTTTGCCAACAGTAACTCACCCAACTACGGAGAAGCTACTTTCATTGACCAATCGGTAAATGCCAATACTTATTTGTGGGATTTTGGCGACGGTAATACCAGCACACAGCCCAGTCCTACACATAGGTACACGTTTACAGGCAATTATTTAATTACACAATACATTACCACTATAGACGGTTGCCGCGATACAGCACAAACCTTTATTGAGTTACCATTCTTTAAAGGATTGTTTGTGCCCAATGCCTTCACTCCGGGTGCGGGTGGGCCCGATGTTCGCACGTTCTTACCGGTAGGTATATCATTAAAAACATACCGATTGGGTATTTACGATGCATGGGGTAAATTGCTGTGGGAAACCACTGATTTGGTTGATACTAAACCTGCTGTTGGTTGGGATGGATTTACCGATGGAGCACCCTGTCCGCAGGATGTGTATGTGTGGAAGGTAGAAGCAGAATTTTTGGATGGTTCAATTTGGCCCGGTCAAAAAGGCCCTAACGGTAAGTACCATAGGGAGGGTACAGTAACGCTGATACGTTGATAAATAAGGTGAAAAGGTTTTATATACTGTTTATAGGAGTATTACTTGGGGGCTTTGCATACGGGCAAGACCCTGCGTTTTCGCAGATATTTAATAATCGCGTTTACTTAAATCCTGCATTTGTTGGCGTTGACGAGGGTCATCGGGTGGCGCTTACCCACCGTAATATGTGGCGTACCTTGCCCCGTCACTATGTAACCACTACGGCTACTTATGATTTTAAACCTTGTGCGTTTCCACGCATTGGTTTGGGGTTGGTAGCCATGAGCAATACCGAAGGAGATGGCAGGCTTAAATCCACTGAAGGAGGCTTTGTATTTGCAGTACATAACCCGTTTAGTTTTTCACGCAGACGTAAAGATCATACAGCGGGGGCTATTAGTTTTGCCCTGCAAACCACATTTATAAGCCGAAGTATTGATTGGGATAAGTTGGTGTTTGGCGACCAGCTTGACCCTGTGATGGGGGTGGTGTTGCCGAAATCAGCTCAGGTTAGCCCTGAGTTTAGACCTGTGAATAACGTTGATTTTGCCGCAGGATTTTTGTGGCGCCAACGTTTATACTTTAGTAAACGGTTGGATATGAGTATGCACTTGGGTGCTGCCATACACCATATTTTTAAACCTCAAGAAGGGCTTTTAGTTAACGGGATTATGCCCCAAAAACTAACGATACACGGCGGTGTTTTGATACCGCTAAGTAAGTATAATTACATTATCCCCGGGTTTCGTTATTTAGGACAAAACCTACAGTTGAGTAATCACAAGGTATTTGATATTAATGCGATGTACCTGAACCGTAAAGTGTTTGGTGGGGCATCGTACCGTATTAATCCTGTTAACTACTATTTCAAACAAACCGATGCGGTGGTGTTTTTTGCGGGGTATGAGTTTGACTTGTCAAAAGAAACCTCACTACGGATGACGTATAGCTTTGATACGAACTTTAAAGGGGTGTCTAGCGGTAATTTCTTCACTCACGAGATAAACATTATCCTGTTTAACCTTAGTAAATGCAGAAACGACCTTGCAAGGCTCAACAAAAACATTTGCGATTACCAAGGCAAGGGCGTTCCTAAAATATTTTAAGCGGATTATTTCTTTACGGCTTCCAGTGAAATCTGCTGGAAAGGCTCGCCCATATTGTTATAGGTGCGTGTTATCAGTTCCATAGCAGTTATTTCAAGTCCGTGTTTATTGTACAATGTAGTAAGGTGTTCGGGGGTTTCAAACCTAAAGGGATAGTAATTCCCGTGGTAGGGGGCAGTTTCCCTATAAATACCTGTGATCGTATAATCGTCAATCTTTTCAGCGGGAGCATAGTTTATAAAAGCTTCGGATGCTGCTGATGGAGTATAGCTAAATACTTTTCCGCCGGTTTTCAATACCCTGGCTACTTGCGCAAGGAAGTTCTCAAAATCAGCAACCGCAAGGCAATTGCTTGAGAAAACATCTACAACAGCATCAAAATAGTTGTCTTCATAAGGCATTTCAGTCATTGAACCAACAGTAAGCTCAGCAGATGCACCCCATTTATCCAGCATTTGTTTGCCCAATTCAATAGATGCTGCACTCAAATCAATACCGTATGCGGCAAAGTTTTCTTTGCCAATCATCCACAAATTACTGCATGAGCCGCAACCTGCTTCAAGAATTTTTATGTTTTTACGTTCGTTAAATGGGATTTTAAAAAAATTACGTCCCATAAAGCGCAGCAGCTCTTCGTTAGGGTATAATCGTTGCGCCTTAAAGCCTGCTTGCGTGTATGATTTCTCATACCATTGTTGTGTGCTTGAAATCGTATTTTCCATGTTTAAAAAGTAGCTGTAAATATGGTGTGGGTGCGCATAAGCTTTGTGAACCCCGTTTTAAAATAGAAAATTCTTGCCTCTTTTGCATCGGTATTTGTTTGCGGCAGATTACCTAAATTAAACTCTTCAAGGCCTATATCTTTTGCGTGATATATAGCCCTTAATAAATTATTATGGGCAAGACCTATATCAGCGGCCATGAGTTCCCTATCGTATACGCCTACACAATAGTACGCATTTTTTTTGCCGTGTGTTACCAATGTACCTGAGGCTAATTTATTGTTGTAGTAGCCCAATACAAGGTATGCTTCGTTATTAAGCAGCGATTCGTATTGCAGGTCCCAACTTTTATCGCTGCGGGTAATCCTGCCGGATGTATGGCGGTGGAAATCTCTGAAACTGATAAATTGCTCGTAGTTTGGGTTTTTGTGGGATATAACTTGTGTAGGAATGTTTTTCTCGCTCCAATTAATGAGTGATTTGTAGCTTTTTCTTACCCCGGCTTTGATGATTTCTTTTGATTCAAGGAGGTCGAGATAGGCTTCAAACCTCAAATCAGTTTGGGTTAACTTGCTGAAGAAAACTGACAATAAATGAACGTTGTTATTAAATATTATTGTGCTGTAATTATTTTTTGCTGCAAACTCTTTTAAAGAACTAAAAAGCAGCGATAAGGCTTTTGCTTCTTTATCTCTGTTATCAGATACAGAGCTAACAATGTTTACAGGTTCATTAAAAAAAGAAAAAGTAGTGCCTGCTGAGTAGGCGAAGAGCGCAACAATAGGCTCATCACCTTCAAACACTATTATAGAGGTATTTTTATAATCGTTATCGCCGCAATATTCTTTCTTGTACTCAATATTTAACGGCAAATAATCATAGGTGCCTGAAACGTAGCTCCTAAAAAAAATCGAATTATAAAAAGCATCAAGTTCCTGTGGCGTAAATGCCTCAAGCAGCCGGGCTTTCATTCGTAATAAATTATTTCTTATTTCATCAAAAACTTGACGGCATTACTTTTAAACAAAGGTTTTGGGTGTATAACATACTCACTGTCATGTCGGTTTATAGTTTTTATATAGTTAAGTTATAATGAACGTTTTTTGTCAAGTCAAAAAACCATAACCCCAACCCTGTTTCCGGTTTTTTTAAACCAACTGAATAATCCAGGCAAAAGAGTATTGCATTGTTGAAATCCTGAAGATGAACAACATACAAATGCTTTGTTGTGGGGGAATAATTATTTAAAGATCAATGGAATAATACTAAAATATCAACCATCAGTACAATGACCTCATTAGCATTGTTCAAGGTAGTAGTGAACAAAGTCTAAGAGCCATTTTTATACGAAAGAGCAATTTATGACTTGAACTGTTTCAAATATATGTGAATTTTACATACTTGCAACCAGTATGAACAATATTTAATTAACAGTTACGTTGCCTTATTTTTCAGGTAACAGAAGGTGTTTTGTTGATATGCAAGTATCTGTATTTCAGTAAAAAGAAAAAGTTTAGGCAGCTTTTAGGTTTAGCTTCTCAAGTTTGGCTTTAGCGTATTCTAAATTTACAGTAATTTCTTTTAATTTTTTTGACGGAGCATCGTACATCCAATCCAGCATGATTGCTTCACAGATAGAACGAAGACCGCGGGCACCCACTTTGTAGTCGTAAGCTTTGTCCACGATATAATCAATAACCTCAGGTTCAAAAATCAGGCTGGCACCTTCAATTTCAAACAGTTTTTCATATTGTTTTACCAAAGCATTTTTGGGCTCTAGTAAAATACGTTTAAGAGCAGGCTTATCTAATGGGTTTAAGAAGGTAAGTACCGGCAAACGGCCGATAATTTCCGGAATAAGCCCGTAGCTTTTTAAATCGGCAGGAGCAACGTATTTAAGCAGGTTGTTTTGGTCGTTTTCGGCCTCATCACCTTTTGATTTAAATCCTATTGCCTGTGTATCAATACGGCGGCTGATGATGGATTGTATGCCTTCAAAAGCCCCGCCGCAAATAAATAAGATGTTGCTGGTATCTACCTGCAAAAACTTTTGTTCAGGGTGTTTGCGTCCTCCTTGCGGGGGTATGTTAGCTACAGTGCCTTCAAGCAGTTTCAGCAAGCCTTGTTGCACACCTTCGCCGCTAACATCGCGGGTGATTGAGGGGTTATCGCCTTTGCGGCTTATTTTATCAATTTCATCAATGTATATAATACCGCGTTGGGCGGCTTCTACATTATAATCAGCAGCTTGTAACAAGCGCGATATGGTGCTTTCTACATCTTCTCCCACATAACCGGCTTCGGTAAAAACTGTAGCATCGGCTATGCAAAAAGGCACATCCAATACTTTGGCAAGGGTGCGGGCAAGCAAAGTTTTGCCTGTGCCTGTTTCGCCTACCAGTAATATGTTTGACTTTTCAAGCTCAACACCGTTATCACTGATTTTGCTGTTAATACGTTTGTAGTGATTGTATACCGCTACCGAAAGTACTTTTTTAGCTTCATCTTGACCAATCACATATTCATCAAGGTGCTGTTTAATTTCAGCAGGGGTAAGAAGGCTTTTAGCCGTTTTGCTAAATGCACTTTTTTCCTTTTTATCCTTTTTTTCTTCGCTTTTCGGGGCAAAGCCAAGTTGCTGCTCTACTATGCTTCCGGCTTCAACAATGCAGGCATCACAAATTTGTGCCTCTTGGCCAGAAACAAGTAAGGCGGCATCGCTTGCCGGGCGACCGCAAAATGAACAGTAGGTGGTATCTTTTTTGTTTTTCAAGAAGTGTAACTTTTGTGAGCGTAACAGCAAAACAGCTCCTTATGGGGTAGTTGTATTAGCTCTGTTTTCAACTACAAATTTAGTATGAATTTATGGTATTTAAGGCACTATTGCAATAACAAAAAAGGCAGGCTGTTATGCCTGCCTTTCTTTTATGGGGTGCAGGTTTATTTGTTTACCAGCACCTCGTCAATCATGCCGTATTCTTTGGCTTCATCAGCTTTCATCCAGTAATCACGGTCGCCGTCGGCTTCTACTTTTTCGTAGCTTTGTCCTGTGTGGCGAGAAATAATTTCGTACAATTCTCCTTTTAGTTTCCTATAAAGGTTTGCTGTTATTTCAATATCACTTTGCTGACCTTGTGCACCTCCGTGTGGTTGGTGTATCATTACGCGGCTATGACGAAGGGCACTACGCTTGCCGGCGGCACCCGCACATAGCAATACAGCACCAAAGCTGGCCGCCATGCCGGTACAAATGGTGGCTACATCAGGTTTTATAAATTGCATCGTATCATAAATACCCAAGCCTGCAAATACTGAACCTCCGGGGCTGTTAATGTACATTTGTATATCACGCTTGGGGTCCATTGATTCAAGAAACAGAAACTGGGCTACAATGATGTTTGCAATTTCGTCATCCACTTCAGTACCCAAAAACACAATCCTATCGGCCATCAAACGTGAGAAAACGTCAATTTCGCGAAAGTTTACGGGGCGTTCCTCAATTACCGTGCGCGTCATGTTTTGCAAAGTGCTGGTGAAACGGTGTGTGCTGAGGCTGCTAATTCCTAAGTGCTTAGTGGCGTACTTATTAAATTCTTTGCCAAAATCCATAGTTTTAATGTTTAAGTAAATTAATTGTTTAGCGTTTGCGGGTAAGCACCTCGTCAATCATTCCGTACTGTTTGGCTTCATCAGCTTTCATCCAGTAGTCACGGTCGGCATCTTTTTCAACTTTGTCAAAAGGTTGGCCGCTATGGTTGGCAATAATGTCGTACAGTTCTTTTTTCAATTTTTTAATCTCGCGGGCAGTTATTTCAATATCGCTCTCTTGGCCTTGTGCGCCGCCCATCGGTTGGTGTATCATTACACGGCTGTGCTCCAAACCGCTGCGTTTGCCGGCTGCACCTGCACACAACAATACAGCTCCCATACTGGCTGCCATACCTGTGCAAATGGTAGCTACATCAGGTTTTATGAATTGCATGGTATCGTAAATACCCAAACCTGCATATACTGATCCGCCGGGGCTGTTTACATACATTTGGATATCACGTTTGGCATCCATCGACTCCAAAAACAGGAATTGCGCTACAATGATGTTGGCAATGTAATCATCAATACCCGTTCCCAAAAACACAATCCTATCGGCCATCAAGCGAGAGAAAACGTCAATCTCACGAAAGTTCACAGGGCGCTCTTCAATCACCGTGCGGGTCATATTTTCAACCGAGTTTATATACTTATCGGTGTGCAAACTGTTAATGCCCCTGTGTTTGGTGGCATACTTGCGGAACTCTTTACCAAAATCCATATTATTTTTTTTAAGGGTGAATTTTCAAAGTGTAATCAACAAAAAAAAAACCAACTGTGCAAAACGGTAAAATTGGCAGGCTGGTTTCTATTAATCGACACTTATTGGCGATGAATTGCTGCAAATGGCAGAGCAATGTAACAAACCTGAATTCAAAAAAAATCCGTATATTTATGATATACCAATACCTGAGAAACGTATGAGAAATATAGTAACAGCATTTGCGGTATTGTGTTTAAGCCTTGGGCTGAAAGCACAAAAGGGTTTTTATTATGGAGGATTGTTTGGTATAGGGCAAGCCTCTTTTAATAGTTCTTCATTGGCAAATCAGTCAAATTTATTGATGATTGGAGGAGGTGTAGCTGGTACCTATCAGTTTAATAATTATTTTGGTTTAACGGTGAACGGTTTGGTGGTTTCAAAAGGGACGAGTGCAACGGGCACTGTGCCGGGTACAATTTTTAATCCGGCGGAGGATTATGAAGAAACCTATCGGTTGCTATATGCTGAGGTGCCTTTGATGGCTAAACTAAGGTATGGGGGTAGAGGGTTTTATGGGAAGATTTTTGGTGGCCCCAGTTTTAACTTTAACCTGGGTGGTACGTATGATATTGATTATAAAAACAGCACTAACAAGGATATGAGCGGACAAAAAATTAACGGTTTGAAAGTGATGGAGACGGCATTAGTATATGGTGCAGGGATTGAGGTTGAAACCTCAGCCGCGGGTTTGTACTCGTTAGAGTTTTGCATGAGCCAAGGCTTAAGCGGTATTGCCAAAACGGTAATGGGCGGCAATGAAATTAAAAACGAATACTTTTCTATTTGTTTGGGCTGGAGCCTTAACTAAATACTAAACGGCTGCAGGGTAGTAATGTGATAGTATTTCTATCCCAATACCTATAATCAGGTTTATCAGCAGGATATTGCGTAAACTGAAAATGAACTTATCTGATATATTTTCAGGTAATCGGGTCACAATTTTTTCAACCAAATTATCTATGGCTGCATTTTTTTGTTCGACGGTACCTTGTTTGTTTACCTGTATCAGCTGCTCCCATTCGGTTTTGTAGCCGGATAGTTTTACGATAAAACGCACCAGTCTTAACTCGCCTGAACTTGCGGCAATGGATGAACCTTTGTCTGTAACTAACAAGCCTAATTTGCTGTGGGCTACTTTGCCCAATATGCCCGTAAGAAACCCTTGGTTTTTTTCGATTGCTTTGCTGATGGCAAGTCCCATGCCGCTTAAGTAGCCTAAATAAAAATATATTGCAGGGAAAGCTGCAAACAAAAGCACTATCATAAGGGCTGCAAGTGCTATGTGCCAACCGCCGGTTCCGAACAGTTTAATGTACCAGCCTACTTTTATTACGCCGTATATCCAATTGACGGCTAAACCAACTACGGCAAATTTTATTACTGAAAGTACCGACCAGCCTGCTATGCGGGCATAGTCTTTTATGTCTCCTGTTTGCATATTGAGGACGAAAGATACAAAAAGCCTGCTTACAAAAGTAAGCAGGCCAGCAAATAAGGCAGCAAGCCAATAAGGTTGCTACGTTATACCATAGGTTTATTATGGTTTTAGCAGAATTATGCAAACCTATGGTGCGGCAAAACGATATACTATTACTAAGTAATAAGTGGGCAGTTATGGCAATAAGTGGACGATACTGCCGATAATCGGCGGGGATATAAATAAAAAAAGCAGGCCATCGGCCTGCTTTTAATATGGGTATGATGCCCGATTAATTCGTTAAAACGATTAACCGTTGGCTTGTTTGCGGATGATGTTTAGGGCACCACCGGCTTTAAACCACTCAATTTGTTGGTCGTTGTAGGTGTGATTTACGGTAATTTCATCCACACTGCCGTCGGCGTGTTTCAATACCACTGTTAATGGTTTGCCGGGGCTAAATGTAGTAAGACCTACGATATCAATTTTATCGTTTTCCTGAATTTTTTCGTAATCCTCTTTGTTGGCAAAGGTAAGTGCCAACATACCTTGTTTTTTAAGGTTGGTTTCGTGGATACGGGCAAATGATTTTACTAATATTACGCGAACACCCAAGTGACGGGGCTCCATAGCGGCGTGCTCACGTGATGAACCTTCGCCGTAGTTTTCGTCGCCCACCACTATGCTGCCAATTCCTGCGGCTTTGTATGCACGTTGGGTAGCAGGCACAGGGCCATATTCACCGGTAAGTTGGTTTTTAACGTTATCAGCACTGTCATTAAAGTAGTTGATAGCACCAATCAACATATTGTTTGAAATGTTATCCAAGTGTCCGCGGAATTTTAACCAAGGACCTGCCATACTGATGTGGTCGGTGGTACACTTGCCTTTTGCTTTAATCAACAGGTAAAGGTCTTTTAAGTCAGTACCTTCCCATGCAGCAAACGGGTCAAGCAATTGTAAACGGTTGCTCGCAGGGTCAACAATTACTTTCACACTGCTACCGTCAGCGGCAGGTGCTTGGTAACCAGCATCCTCAACATCAAAACCTTTAGCGGGTAATTCAATACCTTTGGGTTCATCCAACTTCACTTGCTCACCTTTTTCGTTGGTAAGAGTATCGGTAATTGGGTTAAAGGTAAGGTCGCCGGCAATAGCAAACGCAGTTACAATTTCAGGTGAAGCTACAAATGCGTGAGTATTTGGGTTACCGTCGTTACGTTTTGCAAAGTTGCGGTTAAATGAGGTAATGATTGAATTTTTACGGTTAGGGTCGCTGGTGTGGCGCGCCCATTGGCCAATACAAGGGCCACAGGCGTTTGCCAATACAACACCACCCATTTGGTCAAAAGTGTTCAAATACCCGTCGCGTTCAACGGTGTAGCGCACCATCTCAGAACCGGGGGTAATAGTAAACTCAGCTTTTGTTTTAAGGTTTTTATCAATGGCTTGTTGAGCAACTGATGCTGCACGGGTAATATCTTCATACGAAGAGTTGGTGCAACTGCCTATCAAACCTACCTCAAGGGTAGCGGGCCAGTTGTTTTCTTTAACGGCAGCAGCAAATTTGCTAAGCGGCCAAGCCAAATCAGGAGTAAAGGGGCCATTTACATGAGGCTCTAACTCGCTAAGATTAATTTCTATTACTTGATCAAAGTATTTCTCAGGATTTGCATATACCTCAGCATCACCGGTAAGGTGTTCGGCAATCGCATCGGCAAGGTCGGCAACTTCGGCACGGGCTGTACCGCGCAGGTAATCGCCCATTGCTTTATCGTAACCGAATATTGAGGTAGTAGCACCAATTTCAGCACCCATGTTACAAATAGTGCCTTTACCAGTACAAGATATGTTTGAAGCACCTTCGCCAAAATATTCAACTATGGCACCTGTGCCGCCTTTTACGGTAAGTATGCCTGCTACCTTCAAAATAACGTCTTTGGCACTGGTCCAGCCGCTCATTTTTCCGGTAAGTTTCACACCTATTAATTTAGGGAATTTAAGCTCCCAAGGTAAGCCAGCCATAACGTCGCAAGCATCAGCACCACCCACACCAATGGCAACCATACCCAAACCACCTGCGTTTACAGTGTGGCTATCGGTACCAATCATCATTGCGCCCGGGAAAGCGTAGTTTTCAAGTACTACTTGGTGGATAATACCGGCACCGGGTTTCCAAAAACCAATACCGTATTTGTTTGATACAGAAGAAAGGAAATCGTACACCTCTTTGTTAGTGTCGATAGCAGTTTGCAAATCTTCAATAGCTCCTGTTTTTGCTTGAATCAAGTGGTCACAGTGCACAGTTGAAGGAACCGCTACCTTATCGCGGCCTGCTTGCATAAATTGTAGCAATGCCATCTGTGCGGTAGCATCTTGCATGGCTACACGGTCGGGGGCAAAATCTACATACGACTTTCCACGCTCGTAAGCAGTGGTGGCGGCACCGTCCCAAAGGTGCGAGTACAGTATTTTTTCTGTAAGGGTAAGAGGCCTTCCCAAAGCACTGCGCGCAGCACTAATCTTTTCAGGCATTTGGGCATAGGTTTTCTTTATCAGGTCGAGGTCGAATACCATAATTATTTAGAATTTTTTAAGGAAGTGCAAAAATAAGGTAAAGTAAGGATAAATGCTTTTTACACTTTACTTTATACTAATTCTAAACAAGGAGGATATGCAAATGGTTTTGAGTGGGTACGTTATGGGTTGAGGTTGACTCAAAAGTAAGGGGTTGAAACCCCCTTCTGTTACAATTACCTTTTTGTGAAGGACTTAAGTCCTTCACAAAAAGGTAATTACAAAAGTGATTGGTGTTAACCTATCGGGGCAAAAAAAGAACCGCTCTGATGAATTTTTTATCAGTATCAGTAAGCGGAGACAGGTATAACAATCCCCAAATTACTTGCAAACACTCTTCATTGTGCGGATTAAAAGTGTCCCAAATTGTCCCACTTGTTTGTTACACGTAAACCCTTGTGTTAGTAGGTGTGTCGGTTGTCCCACGTGTCCCGCAGTAAATTGAAAAGTAAAAATGGAAGTTGAAGCTATTTTTGAGTTAGCAGGCAAAATTTTTCGGGTAGGATTTTCAATCCTGCATCAGGTATATTTTTGGAATACACGCCACCAACGGTCGGGCATCTCATTGTTGCAGGCTACTTGGTAATCGGCATAGCTGCAAGGCACTACGATAGGGAAGGTGTTTTCTTTGTGATTTTTGGGGTGGGGTATTTCCATCCACCAGCGGGCAGTGGTTTTGCTTTTGTAAAAGACAATCTCGTGTTGGCCTTCGTTAAGGGCGGTTCGGTATTGCAAAAACTTCTCCTGTTCTTTTACAGGGTCTTCGTCTTTGCGTAGCGATACCCCTTCGGCAAAATACCAAATCATTTGCGCCACCAGTTGTGCTGTGCTTACTTGTGAGTTGGGCAAACCATAGAAGCCAATGCTTTGCAAACGCGGGCTGATGCCTGCGTAACGGGCTATCTGGCAGGCCTCTTCGGCACTAATACCATTTGGGGTAGAGCCGGGGCTGCCCAATGCATCAGCATATTTTATACAAGCCAAATCAAAAACACACACTTTTGAGTTGCGCAAGCTGGGTTCAGTAATATCAGGGTTTCCGCGCAAAACGCCTAAACGCACGGTATCAAAGTACATTTTTTCAAAAGCCATTAGAGCCTCCTCATCGCACAAATAGGTTTGGTAGCCCATGTGGTTAAGGTTGAAAAGATGATTAGGTTCGTGCGATACGATGCGGTACACTAAGTCCTCTTCGTTGATAGATACTTTATTGTCAAAAACAGTTACTTCGGTAAACCTGCTCAGATCATCAAATGCAGCGTATTGGCCAACGCCGACTAATTGATGGTTCCCGAGGATAACAGACACTACATTTTGCGAGGCCAGTTCGTTCACCACTGTTCTAACCGCATACAAGGTGTCGTCGGCAGTTTCACCGGGTATAATGTTGCCCAAATCAACCATGGTTAATCCCGGAAACTTATAATATAAGCTATACAGTTCATTTCGCTGCTCAGTAAATGCTGTTTGGGCATCTTTTTGCTCAGCACCGCCCAAGCGATTATCATACACGCCGAACAGTGCTATTTTAAAGCCAGCGGTGTCGGGAAATTTGCTTTTGTGTTGCACAATGTTCCCAGAGAATCGACGACGTTCGTCGGACACATCTATCCTAACCGGATAAAAAAACTTTTCAATCATAAAACTACCCCGACAAATAAACCTATTTATAGTTGAAAGTTACCCCACAGTTTATCAACTATTGCATGTGTGTGATTTGTATGTGTTTTATTAAAATAAAGTGTGCTTTACTGCAAATGTATAAGGGCGGTGTATTAGCTATACATCTGTTTTATCAAGGCCTGCAATGAAACATTATTCCTTTGCTGCCCTGTTGGGTGAAAAACAGATATTCGTTTCCTCCGTCCTTAATTTTGAACAATTTTTTTATCTCGTCAACCGATAGTCTGAAATTGCGCTTGGCCACATTAGCTTTTTGCAGTTTGTGTTGCTTTATGTAGGCTGTTATGCTTGCTTTGGCAAAGGGTATGGCGTTTATGATTGAAAATTGACGCCCCATAAAATCTTCAACAGGAGTGGTGCCGGTATAATAAGCCGTTTTGGCATCTATACTGCCCAACGCAAATTGGGTTGCGTAGGCATGGTGTAGTCCTGCTTTTATTATTGCGGTATTGGGTTCAAAAAAATAAGTGATATTTTCCTGTAGAGGTGGCGGCACATTAACAGGCACGGCGCTATATTCTTGCCATATATTGCCGTTATGGTTTGCTGCAACGATGCTAACAGCACCTTCAAAATTTTTTTTGGCAGTAAGTAAAATTTCTTTCACCTCATTTTTTACTGCAATCACCCGTACCTCGTACACATTGCCCAACTGTTGTAAGGTGGTGTTAATATCCAATAGGGGTGATCCTTTTACAATCAAGGTTTTTGTTCGTTCCCATAATTGGGGGAGTAAAGCAATTATATCAGGGGTTGATTGTTGCAAAGTAATTTTCCGTTCTCCTTTTTCATCCCTTCGATCAGGGTCGGTATAAATGCAATCGAAGGTTTCATGGCTTTCGTGTAAATACTCCTCTGCCGTTTGCGTAATACGCATGGCATTTTTTATATCAAGTTTTTGAAAATTAAAAGCAACAATTTCATTTAATGCCTCGTCATTATCAATAGTGACTGTGTGAGCAAAGTTTTGGGACAAGGCCCATTCGTCTACCCCTAAACCGCCGCCGAGAATAAGCAATTTTTTGCCTTTGATAAACGTTGATTTGTAAAGGGCCACTAATTGAGATGTTGATTGTTCATAACTGCGTTGCGAAAGCGCGCAGCGATTATCCACCCACAAAGGCAGTTTTTCAGCGGCTTTTTGGTATAGTTTAATCAGTTCTGCCAATGCAGCAGTATCGCAAGGTATTTTACCGCTGTATTTAAGAACAATTTGGGCAGGATCGTGGTTAATCAGTTTGTTTACATAAGGTTTACAATCCTCACTGCTTAGAAGTTCACATATTTTTTTGTAATTTTGCATAGAATTTAAGGATGCTAACGATATACTGGAGTTTAAACATTAAATATATGAAGAAGGTACTTGTTATTTTGCTGGTTATTGCGGGGCTGGGCGTATTAAGTTCTTGCCATAAAGACCAATGCCCATCGTACAAAATTAGCACTGTGGTAGGAAAATAATGCCCATTAATTGGAAAAACATTACTCAACTTGAAGAGTTAGAGTTAATCAGCATCCAAAGTCATAAAGTTCCTGTTATTATCTTTAAACATAGCACACGTTGTAATATTAGTGCTGTGGCCAAAAACCGACTGGATGGTAATAATACGGCAAACGATGAAGAGTATTACTACTTAGATTTATTAAGTTATAGGGATATTTCTACTGCTATAGCCCAACGTTTTCAGGTAAATCATGAATCTCCTCAATTGTTATTGATTGTTGATGGAGAGTGTGTGTACGAAGAGTCACACATGGGCATCAACTTTAAAGAGTTAGCAGAGCAAATTTCCCAACTCAAAAAATAAAATCTTTTTAAAGGCAACTTTGCTGTTTTCTGATGTATCTATTTTAATAGATTGAGAAGAATAACCTCCATATTATTACTTTTAACCCTCTTATTTCCTTTTGCTTTGCGCTTAGGCGTAGTAGGTAATTACCTAATAAACAAAACCTATTATGCAACTGTATTGTGTGAAAACAAAGACAATATTGAAATGGATTGCGAAGGTAGTTGCCAATTGAGGGAAGAGTTAAATGAAATAGACTTACCAATGGCCAACGGCAGGAATACTCCTGCAAGGGAGCATTTTGAGATTTCGGTATTTATAGTACACAATTGTTTTAATGTTCTTATACCTCCTTCCAACTCTACGGTATTATACAATCGAGAGAATAGTGGGGCTCCATCAAATAGTGCATCTGATTTTTTTCATCCGCCTGAACAACTAAATTTTTCATAAAAAACTTAATTAGCTCAACCTTGGGTTAGTGCCGTTACGCTTAGGCATTGGCATTTCACTTTTTTAACAAAGCGGAGAAATTTAATTCTTACACCACATTTATTAGATATGAAAAAATTAGCAGGTTTTGCGGCTGCACTGGTAGTGCTCGCATTTATAAGTTCATGTAAAAACAACGATAACAAAAACGATAACCCCACTCCAACAGAGCAAAAGGGGTCTGTTACTATTGAGTTTGATCATAAATTCGGCACGGCTGAATTTGCATTAAATACAGCGTTTACTACGCAATCATCAGAGCAACTTACATTTACCAATGTAAGGTATTACATCACTAATTTTAAACTTCAAAAAACCGACGGTTCGTATTGGGTTGCTCCTGAAAGTTATTATTTGGTTGATGTGGCTAAAACCAACGGAACCTTGCTAACCATTGCCAATGTTCCTGCCGGCGATTACAAGGGCGTGAGCTACACAATAGGGGTAGATAGTATTCGTAACGTTTCTGGTGCGCAAACAGGAGCTTTAGACCCCGCAAACGGCATGTTTTGGAGTTGGAACACGGGGTATATTTTTATGAAGTTTGAAGGAACATCCCCACAATCATCAAACGGTGGTTTTTCATACCATGTGGGCGGTTTTACAGGTGTAAACAACACTATTCGGGAAAACAGCCATGCTTTTGGAGCCACCAACTTACAAGTAAAAGCAAGTGCTACCTCAAAAATACACATGATGGTTGATGTGCAAAAAGTATTTGACGGTGAGCACGAGACTATAAAAGTGGCTACCTACAATATGATTCACATGCCTGGTGCAAATGCTGTAAAAATTGCTGAAAATTTTCACCATGCCATAGAGTTTGACCACGTACACAACTAAATTTCAAACGGATTTACCTGTGGTAGTGCCAAGGAGACTGTTTCAAAAGTAAGGGGTTGAAACCCTCTTCTGTTACAATTACCTTTTTGTGAAGGGCTTAAGTCCTTCACAAAAAGGTAATTACAAAAGCGATAGGTTTTAGCCTATCGTGGCAAAAAGCACCGTAAAACATACTTTTGATTCGGCCCCTTTTATTTAGGGTTAAATCAGAGGATAAGCCTTATTGGTAAACAAACTCAACCGCCTGCTCAATTTCAGGGTTCAGGCTTTTGGCAACAGGGCAGGTAATGGCCGTATGTTCTAAGATTGCTTTCTGCTTATCTGTATAGTTTTTACCAGTAAAAGTAATCACCACGTCAATTTTTATAATACGGCGGGGGTCAGAAGCCATGTGTTTTTTCACTTCTATTTTCGTGCCGCTCATGTCAATTTCATGTGTATTGGCAGCAATACCCATCAGCGTTAACATGCAACTGCCAAGCGCTGCAGTTACAGTATCCGTAGGAGAAAAAGCCTCGCCACGCCCGTGGTTATCAACGGGTGCATCGGTAATAAAAGTTTTGCCCGAAGCAAGGTGGGTAGCTTCGGTTCTTAAATCGCCCAAGTATTTTATTTCAGCAGTAAACATTTTTGGCACTTTTTTCGTTATTTTTGAATAGAGAGTAGCCGTTCGGCACCCGTCAATTTTTAACAAAGATAAATCAATGTGGTGGTATAGAGTTATAATCCGTGTCGTACTTTTTGGCGTGGTTGCTGTGCATACACCACAACAGGCGTGGGCTCAATTAATCAACGATAACGAGTACAATCGTGAATTTTCTTTCGGTTTAATGGCTCACCCGCGTGGTGTTGGGCTTGATTTACGCTTCGGCCGTTATATCTCCGAAGGACGCGTTGAATACCTGGAAGCCGAATTTCTTTCGATAAGACACCCCAAAGAAATCCGTATTTTTAATACCGGCATCACTAATACCAGCCCTTACACTTACGGCAAGGCCAATTCGGCGTATATAGGCCGTTTGGGTTATGGTAATAAGTTTATGTTGTCTGAAAAGAAGCTTAAAAATACAGCATCCATAAGTTTTAATGTTGCAGCTGGCCCCGTGTTTGCTGTGCTTAAACCCGTTTACCTTGATTTGTTAGTAACCGATGTAAACAACAATAATTTTGTAGTAACCAAAAAGGTGACCGCCGGTGCTGAAATTAATCAGAACGATGTGATTGGCAATTCGCCTTTTTCAAAAGGGTTTAACGAGCTTTCATTTAGGGTGGGCGGCTTTGCTAAAGCAGGCTTTAATTTTGATTGGGGAGATTTTACCGATGAAATTAAGGCCATTGAAGTTGGTGTATATGTAGATGCTTTTCCTCAACGGTTGCCGTTGATGCTTTACACTGAAAACAAATATTTCTTCCCTTCGTTTTATATTTGCGCTGTTTTTGGCAGCAAGTGGTAAAAAACTTGTCTTGCTTACACATCCAATCAAAAGGACTTTATTGTGATAGAACTTCCTATAGTTAGTGATACACCCCGCACCAAAAAGCCTGAATGGCTGAAGGTGAAGTTGCCAACCGGCGAAAATTACCGCAAAGTGCGTAAGCTGGTAGATGAAAACAAGTTGCACACCATTTGCGAAAGCGGCAATTGCCCGAATATGGGCGAGTGCTGGGGCGAGGGTACAGCTACGTTTATGATATTGGGCAATATATGTACCCGCAGCTGCTCGTTTTGTGCAGTAGCTACAGGCAGGCCCACTGAATACGACCTTGACGAACCCCGTCGAGTGGCGGATGCCATAAAATTGATGGGCGTTAAGCACGCTGTTATTACCTCGGTAAACCGTGATGAGTTAAAAGATTTGGGTGCTACCGTTTGGGCGGATACTATCCGTTTGGTAAAAGAAGAAAGCCCCGAAACTACGCTTGAAACCCTGATACCTGATTTTAAAGCCCGTTGGGAATTGCTTGAATTGGTAGCTAATGAACGCCCCGAAGTGATTTCGCACAATATGGAAACGGTGAAACGTTTGTACCGCAAAGTGCGCCCACAAGCTAAATACGAACGCAGCCTTGAGCAAACCCTCCGTACCAAAGACTTAGGCATACGAACCAAAAGCGGGATTATGCTGGGTTTGGGCGAGACTGATGACGAGGTATTTGAAATTATGGACGACCTTGTAGCCCACGGATGTGATGTGCTAACGCTTGGCCAATACCTGCAACCTACTAAAATGCACTTGGATGTGGTGGAGTTTGTTCACCCTGATAAGTTTGCATACTATAAAGAGGTGGGATTGAGCAAAGGTTTCAACTATGTTGAAAGCGGCCCAATGGTTCGCTCGTCATACCACTCTGAAAGACATGTATATCCTGTTTAATAGGGAGTTATCCTGATACTTTCTTTTTACCAATGGGTAGGTTTTGCTATCTTTACCATAATAAAACCCATTGATGGAGTCAGTTAAATACTGGTATTTACGCAATCACACTATTTTTGATGCTCTTACTGACGATGACTATAAACAGTTAGAGTGGCTGGTGGCGTTTAAAACCTGTACCAAACACGAGTTTATTTATTTCCCCGAGGACGAAGTACGCAAGGTGTATTTTGTGAAACGGGGCAACGTGAAACTGGGTTATTACGACGATGACGGCAATGAGATATTGCTGGACGTACTGAAAGAAAACGACATTTTCGGGCAGCTGGGTTTGGAGGAGAATAATAGTAATCATGGTTTTGCAATGGCTATGGGCAATGATACGGTGTTGTGCAATTTTAATGTATCGGAGTTTGAAGCCATGCTTAAAACCCGCCCTATGCTGGCCGTTAATTACTCAAAACAGGTGGGTAAGCAACAAATGACGGTAAGTCGTCGCTATTCATCGTTACTGTTTAAAGATGCCCGCACCCGTTTGGTTCAGTTTTTTAGAGAGTGGGCAGAAGAAGAAGCCAAAGGTGTTACCCAAAACATCGTGCTTAAAAACTACCTTACCCAACAAGAAATTGCTGCCCTAAACGGCTTGGCACGGCAAACCACCGCCCGTATTTTAGGCGAGCTAAAGGAGCAAAACCTTTTAGATGTACGCCGTAGAGAGGTTTTAATCCCTTCGATAGAATTACTTAAATAATTTCTGCTGTTTGTCACATAGCTGACAAACGCCCGTTTCAACCCTTTCTACCTTTGTTTCATAATTCTGACGGTGATGAAAACAATATTGGTATTTTTTCTTATGGCTACTGTTTTTGCAAGCCCCTTGCAAGACGATGCTGTGAGAAAAAAACATTACAACCACAGCGGTAGCCTTGCTATTGAGGGTTACGACCCTGTGAGTTATTTCTACGGGGCACCCAAAAAAGGGAGTAAAGACAAAAGCTATACCTACAAAGGCATTACTTACTACTTTGGGAATGGGGTGTATTTGGATTTGTTTAAAAAGAATCCTGAAAAATACGAACCCCAATACGGCGGTTGGTGTGCATACGCAATGGGAAATGATGGTAGCAAGGTAGAGGTTGACCCTGAGACTTATAAGTTGGTAGATGGTAAGCTGTACCTGTTTTACAATGCCTATTTAACCAATACTAAAAAGAGCTGGGATAAGGACGAAACGAACCTGAAAACCAAAGCCGATAAAAATTGGGCTGAAACACTAAAAAAATAAAACGATGAATAGAACTACTGTAATTGTTTTGTGGGTTTGCCGCTTAGTAGCCGCCATTCTTATGCTGCAAAGCCTTTTCTTTAAATTTTCCGGTGCACCTGAGTCGGTGTATATATTCTCTACTCTTGGCATGGAGCCAGTAGGACGTATTGGTAGCGGAGTAGGGGAGTTGATTGCCTCAATATTATTGCTAATCCCGGCAACCTCATGGTTGGGCGCATTGATGGGATTGGGGGTAATATCGGGTGCTATTTTTTTTCACCTTACCAAGTTAGGAATTGAAATACAAGGCGATGGCGGCCAACTATTTATTTATGCCGTCTTAGTATTTATAAGCTGCGCCATAGTAGCATGGATAAGCCGCCATCAGATACCTGTAATCAAAACCCTTTTTAACGCTAAATAATAAACTGATGAAGAAGATATTTTTAATAGCATCCGCAATTCTTTTGTGCCTTTCGTCATGGGCGCAGCAACGAAGAGTATTGATAGAACAGTTTTCGAACGCCAGTTGCCCTACTTGCGCATCGTTTAGTCCGCAAGTGTATGACTTTGCTGACCAAAATCCTGCAAATGCAGTAGTGATTACCTATCACGTACCCTTTCCATATACGCATGATTCTCTGCATTACGAAAACCCCACGGATGCCCTTTCACGTTCGGGGAAATATAACGTGGCAGGTACCCCGACATCAGTAATCGACGGCGGTTCTTACAACGGTTCAACCAGCGTACTCCTGAGCTCATTGGCCTCAAGAATTAACCAACGTATAGCCGTCGCCCCGCAATACCAAATTGAAATTAAGAACCTTCGAATAATTAATGGCAGGTTTAATGGTCGTGTAGTTTTTACCTCTGCAATGGATAACTCTGCTACAGATGCAAAAGCCTATGTTGTTTTGCTTGAAAGGGGAGTGCCGAAAACAGCATATTTAGCTTCACCCGGTCGCAATGTTGAAAGCGTATATAAGAATGTAATGCGGTCGATTTTTCCTTCAACTTCAGGAGCTACTTTGGTTAACAAACAACTTGGCGGGCAAGACAGCCTTGAATTAGATATTTCTATTTTAAACGTAAAATCACTTTCGCAACTGCGCGTAGTGGCTTTTGTACAAAATAATGCAACCAAAGAAGTATATCAGGCCAGCTATGCAGATATGCAAGGCCAAATAACCAATGTTGATGACATTGAAACATTTGCAGGTACATGGGGGTATGATGTTGCGGGCAAGCAATACCATGCTGCATTTAGCGCGCCTGTTGTAGAAGGTAGCATTGTAGTAACTGATATTACAGGAAAAGAGATTTTGATACAACCGCTTAACGGACAAACAGCAGTGCTGGATGTTTCAGCCTTATCAAGTGGGTTTTACTTAGCTACCGTGCGCAACGGAACTATTAGTCATACTACCAAGTTGTGGGTTCAGTGAGGTTACAGATCAGTTTTATATTTTTTGCGCGATATAATTTTTTCCTGTTGACGCTTTAGTATTAGTTGAGCAATTAGCAGCGAATGTTGGTTAAAGGGGGTGGTTTCAATCACCTCCTTTACTTTTTTTTCCGATACATCAATGCGGTACAGCAAATTCCAAAGCTTGTTCAAATCGTAATCAATCAGGTATTGCACTTCTTCAGCAATCCGTTTCACAAGGGCATCGTAAGTATATCCGCCTTCTTGCAGTGCAAAATAAGGCGTGAGAGATTGGGTAATATCTTGTAAATCGTCGGCCATATACTATTTACTGATTGGTATATTGTTCATACCCCTTTTGCAAGCCCTTAAATTCAGTCGCAGAGTTAATTTTATACACTTTAAGGCCGTAATAGGTTACTGCACTGCTGCCAACTTCACGGCCAAACAAAGTGCCTTTGTGGGGCAAATACTCGGCTTTTAATTCGGCACCTTTAAACGAATAATCATTCACCGTTACCAAATACACTTCGTCGTAAGCGGCAAAGTCGTATTTATATACGGAGTACACCAGCGCAAAGTCAACGTTGGGGTGTTGCAACGAATAGTAATGTGCTATTGAGTTTTCAACCAGCAGTATTTTTTTGGTTTCATCAAACTGACCCTCCAGCCAGTTGATGGCCTTATCGGGGTTGCGTTCCTCGCGTTGCACTATAGCTAAAGTATTGCGCCCCAGCATGGGCACTTGGGCAAGCACAAAAAAAGGTAAGGCAATCAAATAAACTACCGGTATAAGTTTTAGCCTTCTTTGGGCTTCTATGGTATCAAAATAACGTTGCTTAATTAGTAGTAATGGTCGGGGCAACAGCACAAACATTAATAAAATATTGGGCGTATTGTATCGGTAATTGGGCGCAAGGATAAACAACCAGTACACCGAGGTAAGCAGAAATGCGACCTCTAAAGGGCGTTGTTTGATGCTTTTATCTTTGTAGATAATATACACACAGTAAATGGTTATAAAAACGGGTAATATTACCATCCAAGGCTGGAGTTTATAATACGGCCAGTAACGCTCCCAAAAATGTGCTACCAACACATTTCCTTTGGCCATGTGCTCGCCGCCGTGGTCAATCAGTTGTGATTTTAGGGTGGCAAAATCAAAATCAGCGTAGGTTAAAAAAGCAAGAATAGGGAGCGCAAATACTGTACTGATAAACGCTTTATTTTTAGCATCCACCGTAAAAAACAAGTACAACATTAATACCCCAACCCATACCCACAACGAGGGGTGCGTTAAAAAAACCATGCTGAGTAAAAAGGCTACCCACACCGGTTTTTTATTTTGCAGGAAAAAATAAATAGCCGGTGCCATTAGCATCAGCTCTAATACCTCACTGCGGAAACTTCGCATGGATTCATACACCCCTTTATCGTTTATAAAAAAACAAAACAAAACAAGCAAGAATGAAAG
The DNA here is from genome assembly GCA_943370295.1 of Agrobacterium sp. 719_389. Classification (GTDB taxonomy): domain Bacteria; phylum Bacteroidota; class Bacteroidia; order UBA8524; family UBA8524; genus SB11. The sequence continues at coordinate 159,544 of CALRQL020000001.1, forward strand.
CCCCAGTTGCAAAGGGCCACGATATATTCTGACTAAATAGAATATGGCGATGGCGAAAGCTAATAAATAGGGTAAGCGCACCCAAAAAATCTCAGCAGGTAAAAAGCTTAAAAAGGCAGCATTGTATAGCTGTATAAAGGGCATATAGGCCAAAAACACCTCTTCAGTACCGGGGTGTGCCCATATTTTAGATGTATAGCTGCCATCACGTACCAAATTCACCGCCGGGTCAAGCCCGAAGGTTTCATCCAACCATGCAACGGGTATTCGGTCGAGGTTTAGCAATGCCAGCCCAAAAAAGAACACCAGATAGGCGTACCAAAAGTGCAGTATTTTTTTTTCGCCTTCCATCAACTTCAAAAATACACAAACTATCACAAGGCTTTATACAATAGTGTTCAAATAAGCAATTGCATAAACTGCAAAAAATAAATACCCTATTTGCAATTTTCACCAAGTAATGATTACTAATTTATAAGAATTTTGTAGTAGTTGAAGTATAGGTTGCGGAAACGTTTAGAGGTACTGCTTATGGCCCGCCATAACAGTTTAGGTAGTTAAATAAGTTAAGGCATTGGGAAATGTTACTGTAATTTTTCTTTAACGTCTTGCAACCAAATTTCAGCAGCCGAAGGTTGGCGTAATTGCCAACCTTTTGGTTTTTGGGGTACTTTGGCAGGGTTGACGAAAATGTTAATAAATACGCTGCCTGCAACGTAAGAAGTTCCGTGCCATGTTTTAAGTATTTCTTTTTCGCGGGCACTAAACTCACAGTTCATGCAGCTTTGCAACACATAGGTAACACTGTCTATAGGGGTGTTGTACAAGCCTTTAAAAACCGGCCCTTTGGTACTATCCATATAGCGTACAGAATTGGGGTAGCTAAGCGGTGCGTAGGTATAAAAAACTGTATTTTTTGGGAAATCGGCAGCTAATTTTTCCTCTAATTTAAAAAGCGGTAAATAAGCAAGGTTTGCATCGCCCATGCACTTGCCGGGGTAATACATAAAGTTGCCTGCCACCAAAGCTACGGCGGCAGTGGTTGCCCATAGTTTGGCGTGCAATGGTTTAAGTGCCTCTAAAATAGCCGCAAAAAGTATAAAAAGCAGTAGGGTAGTAGGTAAAAAATAGCGGTGTATGGGCGGGTGTGCAAATACAACGCAAATGCCTCCGCCAACCACCATCAACATAAGGGCATAGAAAACAAAGGCTTGGACTTTGGCATCACCCAAGTATATTTTTTTGCGGTGCTTAAATATAAAAACAAGTACGGCAGCAAAAGGTATCAGGTAGCCAAAATCAATAATCCGCCAGCCCATAATGCCAAGGTTGTAAATCAATCCTTTTAGCGAAGGGGCTTCTCGCAGGTAGTTGGGCGAGCTAAATGCCCATCCGCTATGCTGTTGATGCAGTATGCCCCAAATTATAAATACCGTAAAGGGTAATCCGTAAACCCACCAGCGTTTAAAAACCCATTGCAGGTATTGTTTGTAGCCGTTTTCGATATAGAAAAATGCAGCGTCGTTAATAAATAAGAACAGCAGTAAAAATGCCGCTTGTAGGTGACAAAGCATCATAAAACAGAGGCTTACCGTGTACAATGCGTATTTTTTTTGTTGCCAGAAGTAATAAGCACAAAATGCGGCCAACGTTAGCGGTAACTGTAACGATGCTCCCACCAATTGCCCAACATACAACGGCGATATGCTAAACAGCAATACAGCAAATTGCGAGGTGCTTTCTCCCCAGTTTTTGCGGGCTATTTTATAGCCGATAAGGCAAGTAGCCAATCCTACAATAATTTGCACTAAATGGGTTGCCCATAAACTTTTACCAAAGATGAGCCACATTAAGGCCATGAATGCGGGGTATAATGTGCCGTGACCTGGGTCGGCTTCAGGAATGTTCCAAACAGTTGTAAAGTGTTGATTATATATGTTTTCAGCAGCAAACAGGTTGCTGGGAATGCTGTCTCCCAAAAACGGGTAATATTTTACCTGCCAAAACAAAGCAAGGTGCAGCGCAAAAAGTAGTATGTAAAAGCCTGTGCGTTTCAGGATTGTGTGGTTTGGGTGGGTAGGTAGCGTTTCATCCAGCTTTGGGCAATGGGTTGTTGCCATTGTTCATCAAACTGTTGCTTTGTGGTAACGGTGTTGTTAAAAAACACCGTTTCATGCGTCAGTTCATCGTCAATAATGTGTTTATCAATCTCGTTCAACAAAAAGGTATTGATGTCTTCCCCTTTCTTGTAGGCTATCAGCTGCCTGTTAAACAACGATACGCCCAATTGCGTTTCTATTTGTTTTATAAAATGAACCGACTTATCAATTGAGCAACCGCTGGCTCCTGCTTGGGTTTCATCTACCATTAAAACGATAAAGCGGTTAAAATATACCCGTCCTGTGGCTTTCAGTTGCATATTGTGTGCCGTCCACTGGGTTGTAAAATCGGTTATTGCGTTAGTAATGGCTTGGGTTTCTGTGTCAGTAAAAACTCTATCGGCCATGTAAACCCATACTTTTGATTGCGGTGGAAATTGATGCATAACACTACAAAGGTACTAAAGCAGTTGATAGTATTAATGTGTCATATTAAAGCCTTTTTATGGCAAAGCGCAACATTTGTTGATATTGAGCGGTCTGCTTTAGGTATAACTATTTAATAACTATGAAATACAGATTACTGCTTTGTGGGCTTTTGCTCTCTTTTCTTTCTTTTGGTCAATGGAATGTTGTTTATACGGGAAATCAGCCGATATACGATATACAGTTTGTAAACAATATTGTTGCGTATGCAGTGGGCGACAGTACTTTTTTGAAGAGTACTGACGGTGGTAATACTTGGGTTGATATGAAAGCAAATATTGTAGGAACACCTCCGAGTTTTGAAGTAGTTTATTTTTTGGACGCAAATACAGGGTTTATAGGACGCACAGATATCACCGGTAGTCCTAATTTGTTAAAAACCACTGATGGCGGTCAAAACTGGACTAACGTTTCTTCGCCCGCAATGAATCAGGGTGTATCTAACGTGTTTTTTACTTCAGCAAATATTGGCTACGCCACAGGCGGAGTTGGGGCGGGTAATGCTTTTGCTACTACTGTTGACGGCGGCCAAACATGGACTGCTTTGACAACTCCATCGATGGCGGCATCAACGGCATTGTTTTTTGTTAATGACTCAATAGGTTTTTCAGGTTCAACCGAAATTGCAAAAACAGTTGATGGAGGTAAAAACTGGCAACAAGTAAATATGACCCCATTAAGTAATGGTAATACTATTGCAGATATACTATTTACAAGTGCATCTGTTGGGTATGCATTAACATACAATGGTTCGGTAATTTTAAAAACGGTTGATGGTGGTAATAACTGGTCTACTGTTACAGCAGGTTCAAGCGGGGCATTAGCAAAAGCCATAGGCTTTGCAACGCCAAATACAGGATATGCGGTGGGGCTTACCCTTACAAAACCATTAATTACTACAAACCGCGGAACAACATGGAATGCAGATACCTCTTTCCCGTCAGGATTGGCAGCATTTTCATTATCAGCCGGAAATGGAAAGGTGCTTATTGGTACTATGGGGGGAGAAATTGTTCTTAAAACTAACATTGCTACAGGAGTAAACAAGGTGGCTAATTCACCCATTGATATTTTCCCCAATCCTGTAAAAGAAAACGCGTTGGAGTTTATCAATCCTATGGGATATGCTCTAAATGTATCAGTATACGATGTTTTGGGAAAGGTAGTGGCTTCTGAAACGGGTGTTGTGAATAAAATGACTATACAACTGCCCGCAGCCATTTACTACTTTACTGTGCAGATAAAAGAAACCGGAGAACGGTATTCAAAAAAGATTGTGGTTGAATAACCACTGTGGTGGCAATAAAAAAAGGGCGACTATACCAGTCGCCCTTTTTTTATTAGTAAAATAATGCTACAGTTCTTTTGCTTGTGCAATCAGTTCGGCAATGTCTAATACCTGTATATCGGCTTCTTTCTCGGCGTGTTTCACGCCATCGCGAAGCATTGTCATACAAAATGGACAAGCAGAGGCTACTACGCTTGCTTTAGTTTCTAAAACATCTTCGGTCCGCTCAATGTTTACCTCTTTGTTGCCTTTTTCAGCTTCTTTAAACATCTGTGCGCCCCCGGCACCGCAGCAAAGACCGTTGGTTCTGCAACGTTTCATTTCAACCAATTCGGCATCCAGTTTTTCCAATAAACTGCGCGGAGCTTCGTATATACCGTTGGCACGGCCAAGGTAACAACTGTCGTGGTAAGTAACTTTTTTACCCTTGTACAAACCGCCTTCAATAGTTAATCTGCCTTCGGTGATAAGTGCCTGCAAAAACGATGTATGGTGCATTACCTCATAGTTTCCGCCCAACGAAGGGTATTCGTTTTTAAGGGTATTGAAACAATGCGGGCAAGCTGTTACTATCTTTTTTACCCCGTATGCTTCAAGTGTGGCAATATTGGTCATTGCCTGCATTTGAAACAAAAACTCGTTACCGGCACGTTTAGCAGGGTCGCCAGTGCAGGTTTCTTCTTGGCCAAGTATTGCAAATTTTACGCCTGCATGGTGCAGCAGTTTGGCAAATGCCTTGGTTACTTTTTGGGCACGCTCGTCAAAACTTCCGGCGCAACCCACCCAAAACAATACTTCGGGTGCTTCGCCCATTGCGGCCATTTCGGCCATCGTTTTCACTTGTATCGGCTCACTCATAACTTATATATCAGTTGTAACTCTGTAAAATCAATAAAAATTTATACCTCCTGTGTCCAGTTAGCCCTGTCAGATGGTGAGAACTGCCAAGGGGCACCGTTGTTTTCGAGATTGGTAAACATACCGTTCAGTTCGGTAGGCGCTTGTGATTTTTCCATTACCAAATACTGGCGCATACCGTAAATAATCTCAACAGGGTTAATGTTTACGGGGCAAGCCTCAGCACAAGCGTTGCAGGTGGTGCAGGCCCAAAGTTCCTCTTCGCTTATAAAGCTGTGCAGGTTTTTACCGTCGTCTTCAAACTGTCCGTTTTTATCAATGTTTTTACCTACCTCTTCCAAGCGGTCGCGAGTGTCCATCATCACCTTGCGTGGAGAAAGCAATTTACCTGTAACATTTGCCGGACAAACTGATGTGCAACGTCCGCACTCGGTACAGCTATAGGCATCCATCAAGTTTTTCCAATGCAGGTCGGTAACATCCTTTACACCGAAACTTGTTGGGGGTTCGTAATTATCAGGCGGTGCCGCCGAGGGGTCCATCATCAGTTTAACTTCGGTAGTTACTGATTCCATGTTGGTGAATTGACCCTTTGGGGTAAGCTGCGAGTAATAAGTATTGGGGAAGGCAAGAATAATGTGAAAGTGCTTAGAATAAGGCAGATAGTTTAAGAAAACAAGTATGCCCAAAATATGAAACCACCATGCGGCGCGCTCAATTCCTGCAGCTGTTCCTGCATCCATATTGGTAAATATCGGGGCTATTAGTCCGCTTATAGGCATTGAACTATGTGCCTGAAAATGGGTATCGGCGGCATTCATTACAAACAAAGCCAGCATTAATACAATCTCAATTACTAATATGTAAGTGGCATCTTTAAACGGCCATCCTTCCAGTTCGCGCATATTAAAGCGGGGTACTTTGCCGCTATACCTGCGGACAAGGAATACCACACAGCCAATTAATACCAATGCGCCTAAAATCTCGAAGAAGGCAATGGCAGCTGTGTACACGGCACCGAAGGGTTGCATGAAAACACGGTGTGTGCCGGCCAGTCCGTCGATTATAATTTCAAGCACTTCAATGTTTATCAGCACAAAGCCTACATAAACAAATAAGTGCATAATGCCTGCCAAAGGACGGGTTACCATTTTACTTTGGCCAAAGGCAACCTTCAGCATGGTGTTAATTCTTTCCTTTTGATTATCAGTGCGATCTAAAGGTTTGCCCAATAAAATATTGCGGCGTATTTTACCTACGTTGCGCCAAAACGTATATATGGCTGCACCAAGGGCAAGGGCAAAAATAAGTTGCGAAACAATTTGCATAAGGATTTACGCGGTTGGTAACGACTTCAAAGATGCTAAAAAAGCAGTAAGCAAAAAAATGTTTTGCAACTTTGAAAAAACACTTACATTTGCACTCCCCAAAAAAAGGTACCATAGCTCAGTTGGTAGAGCAAAGGACTGAAAATCCTTGTGTCGCTGGTTCGATCCCGGCTGGTACCACAAACACTTCAAAAGCCCTTCAGAATTTCTGAAGGGCTTTTTTTATTTGGTGTAAATGGCTCATTGTTAATGATTATTCATAACGATGCTGTGATGTGTTCGGCTTAATCAGGATATTGCATATTGAATAGGAGAGCACTTAATGAGTCATACTGCTATAGAACTAAAGAGTAAAAAGATAATCCTGCGTGTATTTTTCTTAAACGTATTTGTTTTTGCTTTGTTGGGTTGTGGGTTAACTCATACAAAAGACGAACAGCTTACAGGTGTTTGGGTAAATGAAGATGAAGGGTGTGAGATTGAATTTCGAAGAGACTCTTTTATGTGTCGTAATCTCCCATTAGATGTGATGAATAAAATTCACTTGAACTTTGATGACGAAATAAAGGTTTGGCAAGGAGTATGGGGTATTGAAAACGGTGAGGTGCGATTAAGCATGCGTGAAAGCTATTATTACATGAACTTGAATAGGGATTTATTTTCAGGTAAAGTTCAATTATATATTGAATTAAATGATGAAGGTGGAAACGAAATACTGTTTCTTGATAAAAGGAAATAGATGACAATAGGAATATATTTAAACTGATATCAATGGTGAAAATCGTATACTCTATAGTATTTATTTTTTTTAACATTTCGCTTTATAACGCCGTACATGGAAAAACGGAAATTAAAAATAAAATAATCTCACTTCTTATTTTTCATGTAGTTATTTTTGTCATAGCCTTATTTCCGTTATTTGCAAAGCAAATTCTATTTTTAACAGTGTTCTCCTGGTCAATGGCAATTATACTTGTTAGCCAAAGATACAAGGGGGTCGGTCTCTTAAACAAACTGCAAGGGAATCATAACAAATACTATGATGCTTTTAAAGAGTTTACTTTAAAAACTTTTCCTAATGTTTTATTAATAATGTTTACTGTTATCCAACTTATTGTGATATGGACAGAAAATTTGCCAGAAGAATTCCCCTAATTGCTTGTTGGGCGATAGTGCCAAAGTAGTGGTCCACACTCTCGCAAGTCTGTCGCGCAGCCTGCGCGACAGACTTGCGAGAGCGGGGGGATTCTATTGATGTAAAATCAATAAATTTGAGCGATAAGAAATTTTCTGTATGGTCAAATTCAGATGAAGCTAAATCACAATATTTTGTTGGCCTGTATGAGATAGGGTCATGGTAATTCATGAATTTCTTGTGCAGCAATTATCACCGGTCGAATAGCCTGTCCTATAGACTTGTGTGAGGTGGGGTAGTCCATGTTTTAATCAAAAATTATGAACTTTATGATGGAGTACTTCATTTTGATCATGTTGCTGCAAATTTAAAAAAAGATAAAATGGACACAATTATCAAACAATACAATTTAGCGTTTAGTAATGTTATTACAAATGGCAAAAATTATAAGCAATGCTTCGCTCCTGACGCAACCCCCGCTGCTGACATAGCTTATCATCTTAGTGGATCATTTGATGAGGGACATTTCATGCAAGTGCTTGAAGAAATTGATAGAGCCTTAACGAATCAAGTATATCAAAGGGAGATTAGTTTTAATGACACATCAGTTGAAATTACTACAACAAACGTAACGATTAATGATGTGTATACAATTCCTATTAATGATTACAAGAGAATTTTGGTGGAGTGGATTAATTTTTTGAAAACACCTCCATTGAATTTCCAAAAAAATAACAATAATTTTTTATAGAATCTTCATGATTAAAAAACATGAGTAATATTATAGAACAACTTGGTATCAAATTTAAAAGTATTATTAATCCCAATAATACTATTATAAAATATGCTGACGGCGAAAGGCGAATTACTACACTCTTGAGCATGCTTCCTTTAATTGAGGACGTAGATGAGCTAATTATTTTGGTTGATGAAAGCATAAATAATATTCCCCTTGTAAGCCCCCTGCTTTCAATAGATTTTGTAAGTTGTGAGATAGACTTGCGAGAGCGGGGGATAATATTACCTTTCTTCAGGATATTAAATAATTAAAATTATGCGTACCAAAATTTCATTTCAGATATTTATAATGCTATTATTATTTGGTTGTGAATCAGGAAAATTCACCGATGACTGGATAAACATTGAATATGAAAGTGATAAGCAATTAATTGATTTAGGCTTTTTCAAAGAAAAAGTATCTTTGGGTTTTGACACAATTGGATACCCGAAATCCCTCGAAACAGGTGCGTTAGTCAAGTTGTATCATGATATCGACACTTTTGTTAGGTTTAGGAAAATTTCTGACGACTCGGTTGAAAAACAGGTACATATATCAACTAAACACACTGGCTCGCAGCTATGGTTTATTGGTGATACACTGAGGATTCTTTCCGGTATTAGAAATGATATTTTTAGCGTTAAAAAAGAGGGTTTTGAATGGTTTTTATACGATAAAAACCAGAAAATTAAACGTTTTGAAGCACTTGTTTTCCGTCAGCGAATTATATTAGTAAAGACAGATAAAATTCGGTAGTGGTCAAAAAGGGTCGTGTCCCAAATTATCACCTTTGTATAAAAAGATGTGGAAGTCCCTAGAAATCGGGACTTCTTCATTTATACCCGTTTCCAATTACTACGTATCTAAAAGTTCTTTGAAAGCCATAACCGTTCGCAATATTGGCAAAACCCCGCAAGCCCTTGTGCGGTGCGTAACAAAAATAACACGATAACCGCGTAACTGGATAACACCGTAACATGGATGTTGTTTAACAGTTGTTCATAGCAACAGTTTAGGCAGTTGGCGGGGTGTTTCAAAACTATTTAGTGTACCCGTTGTTTGAATACGTTAAATAAAGCAGTCCCCTAAAATTTGGGGTTGGTTTTTACGTAGAACATGGCAATACCACAATTAGATGAATTTGATATAGACCGCATCATTGAGATGGCTTGGGAAGACCGCACGCCTTTTGATGCGATTAAAAATCAGTTTGGTATTAATGAGGCTGAGGTGAAGATGCTGATGAAAAAGCACATGAAGTTTAGCAGCTACAAAATGTGGCGAAAACGTGTGGAATCATGCAATACCAAGCACAGCAAGAAAAGAGTAGGGGGCATTGAACGTTTTAAAAGTAATTTACAAAGACACATCACCTTAAATAAAATCTCTAAACGGAATTAATACTGATATGAATTATTTGTTTGCAGGGGCATCCAGTGCTATTGCCAAAAGTTGCGCACAGTTGCTTCAAAATAAAGGGCACGTGGTTACCGGATTTTCCAGGGGTAACCCTGACTTTTCGTACGATAGATTTTTTGAAGTTGAATCTTACCGCACCGAAAATCTGCCCGAACTCGACGGGACTGTTGACGGTATTGTGTATTTTCCGGGGTCAATCAACTTAAAGCCCTTTCATCGTATTACAAGAGATGAGTTGCTTAACGAGTTTGAAATTAATGTAGTAGGGGCTACGGAAGTAATAAAAAAGTACCTGCCTTTATTGAAGCAGAGCCCAAACGCTTCAATAGTGCTGATAAGCTCAGTAGCAGCTACGGCGGGTATGCCGTTTCATGCCTCGGTGAGCATTAGCAAAGCCGGTATTGAGGGGCTTACAAGGGCATTGGCTGCTGAATTGGCTCCCGCTGTTAGGGTTAATTGTGTGGCACCTTCGTTGGTAAATACACCTTTGGCTGAACGGTTTCTTAACACTGCAGATAAAGAGTTGGCCTCAAAAAATAGAAATCCGTTAAAAAAGGTGGGCAAGCCGGAGGATATTGCTTCGATGATAAGTTATCTTTTATCAGAAGATGCCGGCTGGATAAGCGGGCAAACGTTTTCCGTTGACGGGGGTATGAATAACCTAAGAGTTTAGTTAGCGGTTCGTCAGGTTGAAGAGTACTGTGAATACATCGCCCGTAAATATTGTTTGGTTTAAAAGGGATTTGCGGCTTAAAGACCACCAACCGCTAATAAACGCTGTAGAAGCAGGATTACCTGTTTTACTGATATATTGTTTTGAACCTTCAATTATGCACTATCACGATAGTGACGTGCGGCATTGGCGCTTCGTACACGAGTCATTGAAAGATATGCAGGCCCAACTTGCGGCGTTTGGGAAATCAATGTTTGTTTTCCACCGCGAAGCCAAGGATGTTTTTCAGGCGTTGCTTAAAGATTTTAAGGTAGATACTGTGTTTTCTCACCAAGAAACCGGTAATGCCAAAACCTACGCCCGTGATATTTTCATTTCAGAACTCTTAATGCAGCACGGGGTCAAATGGGTAGAATCGCCCTCAAACGGAGTGGTGCGCCGCTTAAAAAGCAGGCAACATTGGGAGAAAAAATGGCAACAGCGCATGACAGCGACCATCTCCAATCCCGATATTGAAAAGCTTACCATTTGCACAATGCCTGAGTCGGTGTATTCGTCAATAAAGGGTGAAGAGCTTCCCGCAGAAATAAGAACCTCCAACGTTAACTTTCAAAAGGGAGGCGAGCAAATGGCTCACCGCTACTTGGATGACTTTATTCAAAAACGCCACGTAAATTATTCAAGACATATTTCAAAACCCCTTGAAAGCAGGACAGGATGTAGCCGTCTTTCGCCCTACATTAGCTACGGAAACCTTAGCATCAGGCAAGTATATCAAGCAGCTGTCAACAAATACGAAGCGGGGGGGTCAAAAAGAGATTTAAAAAATTTTATTTCAAGATTGCATTGGCACTGCCATTTCATACAAAAATTTGAAGATGAATGCCGGATTGAGTTCGAAAATCACAATAAGGCTTATGATAGTCTTATAAAGCCTAAAAACGAGTTATATATAAACAGTTGGCAGGCTGGTGAAACAGGTGTGCCCATTGTGGATGCCTGTATAAAATGCCTTGTACAAACCGGTTATATTAACTTTAGGATGCGGGCAATGCTGGTATCTTTTTTTGTGTATAACCTTTGGCAAGATTGGCGCGACTTGCATTTTTTGGCTCGTGTATTTTTGGATTATGAACCCGGCATACACTACCCTCAGCTACAAATGCAGACGGGTACCACAGGTATTAATACCATACGGATATACAACCCCATCAAAAACTCAGAAGAACACGACCCTAACGGGATTTTTATAAAAAAGTGGTTGCCTGCGTTAAAAGACGTTCCAACTAAATATATTCATCAACCTTGGCTAATGAACGAGATGGAGCAAACGTTTTGTAATTGCCGGTTAGGGGTTGATTACCCTTACCCCATTGTTGATATTGAAGCAACAAGAAAGTATGCAAGCGAAGTGATGTGGGGATTCAGAAAAAATGCGGAGGTTAAAATAAACAACGCGCAGATTTTGAAAAAACACGTAAGCAGAACGTCTTCAACCGAAAGCAAACGTCAGAAAAAGCAAGTGAAAGCATGAGGCACGTTAAAAAACAACATTTACCTGAAAAAATATGCCCTGTTTGCCTAAGGCCTTTTGCTTGGAGGAAAAAATGGGAGAAAACATGGGAGCAGGTTGTTTATTGCAGCAAAGGGTGCCAAAAAAATAAATAAGATGCCTAAAACATTACGACTGGTTCTTGGAGACCAATTAAACATTAACCATACTTGGTTTAAAACGGTGAACGATGAAGTTACCTATGTGCTGATGGAAACCCGCAGTGAAACCGACTACGTAGTTCATCATATCCAAAAAGTGATTGGTTTTTTTTCAGGAATGCGATTGTTTGCTCAAGCATTATCGGCCAAAGGGCATCAAGTTCAGTATCTTAAAATTAACGACCCCATAAACCTGCAGGCGATTGATTTGAACTGCCGGCAATTAATACATCAATACGGTTTTGAGAGGTTTGAATATCAACTGCCCGATGAATATCGGATGGATGTGATACTGACAGCCTTTTGTGAAAACATCGATATTCCATCACAGGCCTGCGATACCGAACATTTTTTTACATCGAGGGAAGAGCTGGAACAATTGTTCAAGGGTAAAAGCAGTTTTTTGATGGAAACCTTTTACCGCTATATGCGCAAGAAGCACCACATTTTGATGGAAGGGAGCAATCCTTTACACGGTCGCTGGAATTTTGATGCTGAGAATAGAAAGAAGCTCCCCCGCGATTTTAAAAGCACACCGCCTTTGTTATTTGCAAACAATGTAAACGAGGTGCATGCAGACATAAAGGTGGCGGGTATTTCCACCATCGGCAATGTTAACCCTGATGAATATCTTTGGCCCATCAACCGCAAACAGTCGCTTACACTCTTAAACCACTTTGCCGAAGTTTGTCTGCCGTTGTTTGGTACCTACCAAGACGCTATGGCACCCGGTGAGTGGAGTTTGTTTCACTCGCGACTTTCCTTTTCGCTAAATACAAAAATGATAAGCCCGCAGGAAGTTATTGCAAGGGTTATAGAAGAATACCACAAACGACCTACGGAGATAGAATACCATCAAGTAGAAGGTTTTGTGAGGCAAATAATTGGTTGGCGTGAGTATATGCGAGGTATTTATTGGTTAAAGATGCCTGAATACAGCACTTTAAATGCCTTAGAACACACAAATGAACTGCCGGCATGGTATTGGGACGGCCAAACCAATATGAAATGTTTGAGCGACTGCATTCGCCAATCTCTTGATTATGGCTATGCGCATCATATACAACGCCTGATGGTTACCGGTAATTTTGCACTACTGGCCGGTACACACCCCGATGAAGTGGATAAATGGTATTTGGGGATTTATGTTGATGCATTAGACTGGGTTGAAATTACAAACACAAGGGGCATGAGTCAGTTTGCCGATGGAGGTATTGTGGCCACAAAACCCTACGTAAGTTCGGCTGCTTACATTGATAAAATGAGCCATTATTGTGCCACCTGTTATTACGATAAAAGCAAAAAAACGGGGGAAAAGGCTTGCCCGTTCAACAGTTTTTATTGGCACTTTTTATCGAGACACGAAGAGCAATTTAAAACAAACGCCAGAATGAGCATGATGTACAACGTTTGGTACAAATACGATGATAATCAGCGGCAAGAAATCCTTAATCAGTCCGAGCACTATTTGAAAAACATACATCAGCTATAAGCATAAAGTAGTTTATTTTCAATTACTTACTGTGCACTCTCCCTCAGGTCACCAAATAACAGTCGTTATATTAAATTATTTAATAAATAGTGAACGGTAAACAATTGTTTTCAATAACATTAGTTACCCAAACTGTTTGAAATTGTAGGTAAAAGTATCTGTTTATCAATACAGTAACAACTACTGTTTTTTGCCGGATGTATTTATTCCAACTTGCACTTGATTATAATAAATACAAGTTGGGTTTGAAAAAGGCTGACCCCCTGTTTATGTGCACGTAATTCAATTAAATGTTGCCGCATCATTTCTATAAAAGCGGACTTGACCAACCAAGTAACTGTTGGGGCGGATTCTGAAAAGCCTTACGAGTAAGAACTAACTATCAAAAATTTAAAATTATGTCAAATACTATCGATATTTTATGCGTTGTTGATGCAGCCACGTTAGCTGCCAAAGTTGCCAACGGCCAATTGCCTGCAGGCTCATTAAATGCTCCTACCTCATTGGGCTCATATTCACAATCAGATGTGTACGTGTTTATGATTACTGAAAATTGCTATGTTGTAAACGAGCAAGCCCAGTCAGAACTTACTATTCAGTGCGATGTGGGCGATAACATCCGCTGGACGATTACCAATCCCGGAGCCGGAGTTGATTATAGTTCTATTTTATACAATTTCCAGTCTGCGGCAATCGGTACCTATGTTACGCAACCCATTTGTCTCCCGCTTGCCGTAAACTTATACATCAACAATCCGTCAAGCCCAACCACAGCTACTCCAATTGCCTATACAAGCTCAGCATGGCAAACTACTGCTTTGCAGGCTTGTAATAGTGTGCAATACTCATGGTCGTTCCAAGTGCTTGACCAACAAGGTACGGTAATTGGCTATTTCCAATGGGATCCGTTTATTACCATTGTATTGTAAAACTAACGATACTTCGATAACAGAAAAGGGTTACTTGCGGGTAGCCCTTTTTTATTCATCAAAGTTGAAGTGAAAGATGTTTATGTTGAACATGGGAGGAGCGGGTATCGGTTTAAGCCATGAATAGATTAGTTATCAGCCTGTATTTGATTGGTTAGCGATTATTTAACAGCTGGTACTTTCATTATATAAAACTTGTGCGTAGCTTTGCGGCTCTTTAATAAGAAAAAGCAACGCATATAAATGTTTAACAACAGCAATATATCTCTTTTAAACTCACGAAAACGCCATGCGGCCCATCGTGCAGTTTGCTGTTGGCATTGTGCGCATTGTTGCTGATAAATCACACTTTCAGCCGACCCTCAAAAAAACGACAAGCACAAAAAAGATGCCTGCCACGGGCATTGCTGCATCTCGATAAGGGTCATTTTCCAAAATCACATTTAAAATTAGTACAAAAATGAAACTGATAACACAAAAAATCTGTATGACCCGAGACCTCGGTATTCACGGTAATTTATTCGGAGGGAATATGCTGTCGTGGATTGATGAAGCTGCCGCATCAATGGCCGCCGATGTGTGCAATACACCTAATATGGTTACCGTTAAAATTGATGAGGTAGTATTTAAACGTCCTGTAAAACTTGGATATCAAATATTGATTTATGGTGATGTGCTGTCTATTGGCAATACTTCTGTAACTATGAAAATTGAAGCGCGGAAACGCAATTTTTACGGTGGAGAAGAGGTAGTGGTATGTACTACTCATATTACGTTCGTTCGTATAGACGATGAAGGTAATGCTGTACCGATATCAGGTGAGGTGAAGCGTAACTATGAGCGCCTGCGCGAGGCTGCTGCGGTATAAATAATTTGTTATTATTAGTGATTTTTTTTGGGACGAAGGTAAACCTTGTTTTGTAATCATAAGCCGTTTCGTACTATATAGTAATCAGTATTTGTGTTGTTAACAGTTGGTGTTGGTACACAGGGTGAGATTAAAGGTTTATAAATATTAATTTTAAATTTTTAATTATCGCTAAAAATGAACACCAACATCTACCCGTTAAAAAAATTGTCATTTTTGGCAATAATTGCATTCTTAACTTTTTTTTCCTTCGGCGTTAAAGCGCAAACCACATTGTATGCAGGCGATGTGGCTTTTGTAAGCTGCCAAACAAACAATAGTACTGCCGATACTTTTGCAATCGTATTGCTTAAAGGTATTACATCGGGCACACAAATTGGCTTTACTGACGGATGCTATAAAGATGCAAACGGCAACAACATACTAACCAGCAACCGAAACGAATATGTATTTGTATGGCAAGCATCAAGTGCGCTGCCGGCAGGCACAATAATAAAATTTTGGAATTCAACTGCAGCTGCCACCAATGGCGGAGGTTTGGCAAATGCCTCTACCGGAACCATTGTAACCGGTACTGCGCTATCCTTGAATCATAACGGTGGAACCGACCAAGTGTTCGCTTTTCAGGGGATTACCAGCATCGATACTTCTTCAACATACAGGTTGACGGTTACACGGTATTTGGCAGGTATTCATTTAAATTACATTGCTGGATTAACCTCTGACGCTAATTGGGACGGGACTGCCTCTGCATCCGGGTTGTTTCAATCTGAATTGCCTGACTCTTTAGTAAATGGCGTGAGTGCAATCCGAATGGATTCAAGTTCAGTTAAAAGAGAGAATATAGTGATGACAAGTAATATTCTTAGTCTTGATAAAACTGTGATAAATGACAAAACTAATTGGACAATAGGAAATACGCCCCAAACAAGGGCAATTCCTTTAAGACTGAGTTGGAACGGTAGTTCGTGGGGAGGAACGGTTTCATCAACCATGGACGTAATTATCCAATCTAACACAGCTCCGGGATCTTTTACTTGTCGCAGCCTAAGGGTGGATAGCGGTTATAATTTAACAGTCACCTCAGGTAACTTAGTTTCAGTTTATGGTGATTTTTACAATTACGGCAATGGTTTAGGAAGTAGCAATGGTGACCTTGAGTTTTACAAATCGGGCACAGCAAACTTATACGGTTCTGCGTTTGAGTTTGAAGGTATTATCAGGGTGTCGAGCAGCACAACGTTAACTACCAATAGCTTACTTACCTTAGGGGCAAGTTCGGCAACCAGTTACGGTCAGATTGGATCGGGTGGCAGCTTAAACGGAGCTATATCAGGCAATATCACCTGTGAGTATTACATAGGAGGCGGTGGTGCCGGTTGGAGGTCTATTTGCTCACCTGTGAGCGGCGCAACATTGGCGCAAATAAACGATGATGTGCCGTTGTATTTTAACACACCCGATCCAAGTTATGCTAATGTGTTCAGGTTTGATGAGTCAAGTTCGGCACCGCATTGGACTGCAGCCACTGGTTTGTCGCAAAGCATGGATGCAGGCGGTTTTGCAGTTTTCCTAAGAAACTCAAATTTGCCGCTTACCATAGATATTACAGGCACTTATCAAGGCACTTCAAATTACACATTATCAGGGCTAACACGCACAGGTAG
This sequence comes from Agrobacterium sp. 719_389, assembly GCA_943370295.1. GTDB lineage: Bacteria > Bacteroidota > Bacteroidia > UBA8524 > UBA8524 > SB11. Next base: position 176,277 of record CALRQL020000001.1, read on the forward strand.
CAACAACGATACATCAGGTTGGCATATAATACGCAATCCGTGGCCTACCGGCTTTTATTGGGATGGTTCAATAGCGAACATACAAGGTACGGCGGCTTATTTTTATGATCAAAGTACCGGTACCTACACTACTTATGACAATATAAACGATGGTGTAGTGCCTCCTTTTACAGCCTTTACTATTAAAGTTTCATCAAACAATGTAAGTGTAACCTTGCCTAACAGCAGCAGAAATGTGGCTATTGGGTCAAACTTCTTTGATAAAACGGTTTCAGTAGAAAATTTGGTGGAGTTAAGTCTTAAAAACCTGAAAACAGGTATTACCGATAAGGCAAAGTTTTTCACCGATAGCGCAGCTCAAAATGGTTTTGATGTATTGGATGGGTTTAAGAAAATGAATGACCCGGCTGCGCCAAGCATCTATATTATTTCTGACGATAAAAGGTTGAATAGAGATGTGTGGAGCGATATTCCTGAAAAGGGTATTGATTTACCAATAGCTGTTTCAACAGAAAGCACCGGAAAACATCAACTTACAGCTGTTTTGGAAAATATTGAAAGAGGTGTTGAGGTTTATCTTGAGGATAAACTAAGCGGAAAACTATACGATATAGCAAAAGGTGCCTTTACGTTTGATATTGAAACCGGTGATATTGCTGAACGTTTTGTATTGCACATTCGCAAGAAAAGTGCAACTGCGGTTGAGGAATCAGCGACTGCGGATTTCTTTATAGGTTCAAACGGAACAACCATTAGTATTGGTGCCGCAACTACCGAAAATCTTGCTGTAGAAGTAATCGACTTGTTAGGTAAAACAATATATAAGGGTGTTATTGACGCTCACGCAGGCCAAACAGCAATGTTACCTGAGCTACAAGCAATGCCCGGATATTACGTTGTGAAAGTGGCAAGTAGTGCAAGCATGCAAATAAGCAAAGTGTATTTAAAGCAATAGAGACACTATATAAACGTAAAAGCCACCCTGCTTGCAGGGTGGCTTTTACGTTTATATTAGTCATCGTATCCAAATTCTTTCAAAGCGCTTTTAGTGTCGCGCCATTTTTCCTTCACTTTCACAAACATTTCCAAAAACACCTTCTTACCAAAGAAGTTCTCCATTTCTTTACGGGCAGCTGTTCCGGTATTTTTAAGCGCAAGCCCCTTTTCGCCAATCAAAATGCCCTTTTGCGAGTCGCGCTCCACCATTATCACTGCACTAATGCGTAATAGTTCGGGTTCGTCTTTAAACTGCTCAATAACAACCTCGGTAGAGTACGGGATTTCCTTCTTGTACCTAAAAAATATTTTTTCGCGCAAAATTTCGGCTGCAAAAAACTTTTCAGGTTTATCAGTTAGTTGGTCTTTGGGGTAGTATGGCGGACAAACGGGTAGGTAACGAACCAATTCTTCCAGCAATGCTTGGGTATTAAATTTATTAAGCGCAGAGATTGGAACGATTGAACTAAAGCCAAACAGCCCCTTCCAATACTCAGTCTTTTGTAGAATCTCTTCTTGGCCAAGCGTATCAATCTTGTTCAAGGCTAATACTACCGGCGAAGTTGTTTTTTGTAAGCGCTGCAAAGCTTCAGCAGGAATTTCTTTTTCACCTACTTCAGCAATGTATAAAACTACATCAGCCCCTTCAAGACTTTCGTCCACAAAGCGCATCATGCTTTTTTGCAAACCGTATTGCGGGTCAATAATTCCCGGGGTGTCGTTAAACACCACTTGGTACTCATCGGTATTGATGATGCCCATAATGCTGTGACGCGTTGTTTGCGCCTTGGGAGTAATGATAGAAAGCTTTTCGCCAATCAGCGCATTCATCAAAGTACTCTTACCCACATTGGGTTTCCCAATGATACTAATAAACCCTGCTTTGTGTGTCATGTAACAATTTTTTAAAGTAAAGTTGCAAAGGTCGGTAATTAGTTATACTTTTGCACTCCATTTAATATTGCGGGATGGAGCAGTGGTAGCTCACCGGGCTCATAACCCGGGGGTCGTTGGTTCGAGTCCAGCTCCCGCTACAAAAACAAAAACCCTTTTCTTAACAGAGAAGGGTTTTTTTGTTTAATGGAAGTAAGAATTATAAAAAAATGTCTTTTTAACCCAGTTTATAACCTCTAATTTCTATACCTGTTATCTCCAATACATGGGTATAATACCTGATACAATTTTTACAAGATGATTTTCCTGAATTAACTCCTCAAGGTTAGGGGTTTCTATCGCTTTTTACCTCCAAAACAAATAAAAAAGGCTGTCTCAAAAAAGTTGAGACAGCCTTTTTGCAATAAGAACAGCAATTAAAAAACTTACTTAAGCACTACTTTTTGAGTATATACTTTTTCTTCAGTTTCTATGCGAATGGTATAAATTCCTTTACTAAATTCTGAAAAGTTAAACTCTTTCTGTTCTTCAGTAATGGAAGTAGCTATTAACCTGCGACCTAAAACATCAAATACCTGTATATTTTTTACAATACCGGCAGAGCCCTTCATATCCAAGGTTACATCACCTGTGGTGGGGTTAGGGAATATGTTGATGTTGTAATCATTGACTACCGTCTCTTCCCCCGTAAAATCATCAGAACCTTTTTTACATGATGCTTTCATTATAAGTAATCTTATGACAAGATCACACCCATTTTCAGGATTTGTACACTTGAAAGAAATGTCATAACCTCCTTGGGGAATTGTATTTACGCAAACTGTTATTGAGCCATCAGGAGTTGTGGTTGTAGTGAAATTACTATCAGGTGGCGAATTTAAATTAAACTGACATCTTTGGAGATTTGGCAAAAACTTATCAAACATATTGACAGTAACGCATTCCCCTTCACAAAGATATTTAACATCTATTATGTTCAGTACACTCGAAGTGGCTTTTTGTAACCAGAATCTTTCAATACAGATTACACATCCGTTAGCATCATAGCCCACTCGTAGTGGTAAAAAGTTATACTGGTAGGGGTTGGAGGGATTGGGGCTAAGCTGAGGCAACTGTGCAAAAGTAAGAGAACCATCATCGCTTGAAACAGATGAATAATAGTCATAACTAAACCACTTGTAATAAGCTGCACCTAAACAAGCTGGAGTAGGGTTAAAGGTGGTAAATGTAGGACATGGAATTATATTTGTCTGCTCCCAATAATATTCTATGGGTTCAGGCAGGTTACTCCGGTACTCGGTAGTACAGGTACAACCATTTTCATAAACTGCCACTATTTTGTATGTACCATTGGTCATTACCTCTTTTGAAAAATTAGGAGATAAAGAAATGCCGATTACATACCCATAAGGATCGATCAATTTATAGAAGATAGCCGGCGGGCAAAGTGATTCAAAATTAAATACCTTTCCAATACAATGTGTTTGGGGGAGATCAATTTTTGCTACGGGAGGGTTGGTAACGATTACCGTTACCTTACTGGGGCAAGGGCACCCGTCGAGACTTTCGCGGTAATAAGTTGTGTTTTTAGTAACTGTAAATATAGACGTCATTTCTGATGGTGACTCGAACCCATCGTGCCAATAGAAAGTTCCCGGTATGCCGTTGCAGCCCGCAATGGATTCCATATCCAACTGAGAACCGCAGGGCACTTCTATAGTATAGTTTATCGGTTCAGTAATATAATTAACCACTACAGTTAGTTCAAGTATGCAATCAAGGCAGCCTAAGCTATTGTAGCTGGTCCTGTAGTAGGTTTTGGTTTCCTTGGGCGAAACAATGACAGAAGAAATCGCTTGATCGGCTGTTTCCCCCCAATAATAAATTGAATTGTTTGGGCACTCTTCTATTCCGTAGTCTTCTAGGTTTACCAATTCGCCACAGTTTATGGTAATTGTTTTCTTTTTTATTACCGGTCCAGTAACAATAACACTAGTAATATAATCGCAATAACAGCCATTAGGTAAATAGGAACGAATTTTAAAAACATCCCCGTTTATTGCCGGTGTACTTAACGAGAAAGGATAGGTTGTGAAATCTGAAGTGCCGTCCGGATAAAAATAATCCCATGAGGTAGCCGTATTGCAGGGAGGATCAGACGGTGGACTTATGCCTACGTAAGCTCCTTCACATGCCAGTTGCACTGTATTGAGCACTCTAGAAGCCTGCTTAAAAGTAATTTCTATCACTTGGATACAATACACACACCCATTAGAATCCATAACCTCGCGCCTGAAAATCATATTGCCGATAGGCTCCACAATCCTTGGGGCAGGAACGTCTGCAATGCTTGACAGCCAGGGAGTTGTGCTGCCATTGTGAACCAGCGGACAACGATTGATGTTGAGCGCATTCAAATCAATCCCGGGAGAACCGCAGGTATAATCTATGCGTGTAATCAACTGTTGGGGCGACCCTTCGGGTGAAATATATACCTCGTCTCTGAATTTGCAGCCACCGGGGGTGGTTGCCTCTACCCAGTACAGGCCGGGGGCTGTAGCTATGATGGAGGAAGTAGTTTTGCCTGTCGACCACAGGTAGGAGGTAAATCCAATACCTGCATCCAATACTACGCCAATATGTGTGCCGCACCTAACGGTTCGGTCGGGGCCAAGATCAAGCACTGTAGTTTCGTTGGTCACCACAAACACTATTTTGGTTTTGCACCCGTTGGCATTGGTTATTATAACGGGGTAATTGCCAGCTGTGCTTACCACAATTTTGCGGGTACTCTGGCTGCCCTCCCAATTGTATATCGCCCCTGGCCCTGCATCCAGCGTGGTGGTAGCGCCATTGCATAGAACTACATTATAGCTAATCTGGTGTATTTGTTTATGGTAATTAAGGGTTTTAGATATGAATGAGTTATTAAGGCCCCATTCGAAGTGGTTGATACCGTTGGGGTTGGCAAGGGGCATACCGTTGGGAATTAAATTACACAAGGCTCCTGCCCTGTTGGGGGTATTAATTACATCCAGTTTGGTATACCCGTCTGAAAAATTTGATGTTTTTGATGCATAAATTTTTCCGTCAGGACCCAGTTCAAGCGTCCCGCTAAAACCCCAACCACCGGGTATACTTGAAGCAATAACCGTGGGTAGCGTACTTGCTGAAAAACCATTCAAATCATACTGAACCAAAGAGCTACCCACCAGGTAAATTTTGCTTCCGTCGGGTGAAAACTCAATTCCTGAATTACTCTTTTGACTGCCATTCAAAGTGGAGGTATTAAACTTTATAGCGTTTGATACTTTTCCGGTGCCTTTATCAAAATCAAAAATTTGGCTTAAATCGGCATTAGAACCCGTTATAGCCCTTGCAATTTTATCACCGCTGGGTGAGCCTTTCATTTGCCCGCCTTGATTGTTGTTGTTTGCAAAACCAACATTGCTTATTACCGCTGAAAGGCGCACTCCTATTTCTGTAACCAAGTAAGCACGAAAAACATTGCTATTCATCTCATGGGCTATCACCCACACATCTTTGCCGTTGCAGTGCATAATGGCCGTAAGGTGCTCTGAAGCCGGAAAAGGATTACCTGCCGGTATGTTCTTTTGTATTACAGCTCCTAATCCGTTGTCGCCATCCATATCAATTACCGAGTATAATAAACCATCGGGATTTAAGTGGAAGAGATAATACCGCGAAGAGCATTCGTTGGGATCGGGTACGATTATGGTGTTTTGGGAAATAGAAGATATAAGAGCCGGTAGATATCCCGGCGATAGCCCGCTGCCGTTGCTCATCACCTGATGGTGGCGGTTAAATACACTCAGCCCGTTTGAATAGAACAATGGCTGCCCATCGTAATTGCTGATGGAGGCGCATCCTTCGCCATGCCCGGGAGGAAATACCCCGCTAGGCCTAGAAGGAAATTGGCTTCCCTCGATTATAAATTGAGGGTTAGCAACCGAAGATTTAGGAAATTTAAGCGCCAGTCCATTATGCATAAACCAATTGTTATCTACGAGCACACCATAATTGTAATTGCCGTTTACGGATTTTACAGTGATATAGTTGGTTTTGGTGAGGGAGGTAGAACCGAATGCGTTTGTAATTACTACAGATACGCTATACACGCCGGCGTTGGAGTAGATTACGGCAGGGTTAGCCGAAGTAGAGGTGGAAGGGTTGCCGCCCGGGAAGCTCCAGCTATAGGTAGGGCTGTTGTTGCCTGAGGTGAAGTTGCAGGCAAATTTTATGGTTTTGCCCTGACATACAGTTTGAAAGTTGGAGGTGAACTCAACTATGGGTGAGGTTTGCAGGCATTTCATGGTTTTTTCTGCGTTAATGCGCCCTGAGCCTATCATACCCTGATAGTTGGTGTTCTGAGCATTGATATTGTCGCAGTTGGCCTTGAGGCAGTTTTCTAAGACATCGGGGGTAAGGTCGGGGTTGTAGGATAGCATCAGCCCACACAACCCTGCTACCAGCGGTGATGCCATGGAGGTACCGCTCAGGTTGCCGTATTTGATAATGCCTGACGGGTCGTAAAGGGCGCTGTATATGTTCTCTCCGGGAGCCATTACGTCTATGGATGTGTTGTAGTTGGAAAATCCGGTTTTCTGGTCGCCGGAGTTGGTGGCTCCTACGCTTATTACTGCCGGGTAGGAAGCGGGGTACATAAGGGTAGTTACGCTTTCATTGCCGGCGGCAGCTACCAATACGATGCCGCGTGCCCTGGCATCGTTCATTATTAGGTCGTAGGTGCTGGAATAACCGGGACCGCCCCACGACATGTTAATGACATTGGCTCCTGCGGCTATTGCGTATTGCACGCCCTGGTAGGCGGATGAAAGGGCGCCAGTGGCATCCAAGGCAATTTTAACGGGTATCAGTTTTACACCGAAACCTATAGAGGCTATGCCGGGGCTGCCAACATCGGTTTGGGCACCGGCTATGGCGGCCACATGGGTGCCGTGAGTAAAGTCTTCGCCGGGGGGAAGTATGAAAGGGGGATTGGGGTTATTGTCTTTGTCGGCGGCATCCCAGCCTTGTATGTCATCAATATAGCCGTTGTTGTCGTTGTCAATACCGTCAAGCAATTCAGCAGTGTTGGTATAGATCACGCCGGTTAAGTCGGGATGGTTGAGCCATACTGCGTCGTCTACTATAGCTATTTTTATTTGTTTTGTCCCGGGACCGTGGTGCACGTCCCAAGCCTCTTTGGCTTTTATGGTATACAGGTACCATTGGTTTGGGGTACCCGTTTGGGGACGTATGTCGGTGGGGGTATAAAATTTGGAAATTTTGGGTAAGCGTTCTGCATATTCTACACAAGGAAGTTTGAGCAGGGAGTCTATAAGGGCGTTGGGAACGATATGTGACGGGAAATAAAAGGTGTATATCCTGTAAAGTTGGGTGTTGGTTTGCCCTAATATTTTGAATGTTTTTTCGATTTTGGAGATATCGAAATAATTAAAGTTGATACCTTGGATAATAAGTTGAGAAGTATCGAGGTTACCCATCGAATCGGTGAGAACAAACTCCATTTGGCAAGAGTCCTTGATTTTTACGTGGAGTATCCCGTCTTCGTAAATGGAAGGTGAAGGGGGAATGTTTTGGGCTGTTACCTCAGCAAAGACGGAAAATAATAACGCGATAAAACAGAGAAGTTGTTGTTTCATTTAGGTGTAACTTTTAAAGTGAACAGATACTAATTGGAGTGCTAAAGTTAAGGGGACAAGCACACGGCAAAAAAGCGGAAATGAACAAGAGACTCTGTTGGACTAACAGGCGTATGCATTTATTTAACAAGTGTATAATTAACCGTATTGAAGAAAAACGGTTAGGTTTTATAACTTAGCATAGGTGCTGCAAACTCAATTATTGCAAAATACAAATGGGCAGCCAGCATAGTCTGGTCTTTTGCAATGAGAACAGATACCCCCAAAACGTACTTAAGCACTACTTTTTCAGTGTATACTTTTTCTTTAGTTTCTATTCGAATGGTATAAATGCCTTTGCTGAATTCTGTAAGGTTAAACTCTTTCTGTTCTTAATTAAGTAAAGCGGCCTCAATATTTATTGAGACTACTTTTTGTTTGAGACTATTAATGAATTGTTGGTATTTAAATAGTTAACCATTCGAAATTCTGTAATGTGCATTGAGTCCTGTTCGCCAACTCCACTATATCGAAAACTTACCGATTTTGAGCAAATCTACTTTCAAAAAATTCGAAAGTTGTACAATTGGATTCTCTTAATCTTACCAAAGTGTTTTATAAGTAGTTGATTTTGTTTAAGAAAGGCACCAAATGGTTCGATAATGAAATCCTACCCGCTACACAAACTAAAACCCTTGCAAGGGTTCTGTTGTTTATCCAAACACAGTTTTTTCTCGTCTTTAAAAAAATCAATAACAGCTTCTTAAATAACAAAAAAGAGGTTGCTTAAAATTTCTTTTGAAGCAACCTCTAATTAAAACTATAAAATAATTATTTTATAGTTTTGACAAGTTTTATAGTCGTGCGTTGGGCTGTTGCATCGGTTAGTTGTATAAAATACATACCATCGGCAAGTCCGCTCACATCCACAATTGTATTGGTTTTATCCAAGCTGCCTGCACCAACCTGCTGCCCATTAATAGCAGTGAGTATGTAGCTGGTTTTTCCTGTTACACCTTCAATGGTAACATAATGTGTGGCAGGGTTTGGATATGCGCTATAAGATTGCGCTTTTTCCTCTTCAACAGAAGTTGCCACAAAAGGAAAACTTCCGCTTTGGATTGGATCGTAAGAGCAATTGGTGTATGTAGTAGAGGTTCCAAGCGGTTGAAGGTAACTCCCTATATTACTTGAGCTAACAGTTTGATTATCAATAAGCACAGGGTTGCCGGGTAGTCCTGTATTGGGCAAAGTTGCAGCAACGTAATAAGTATAAGGGTTAGAGTTATAGCATACCCAGTCCCACTCTGTTGTGCTATTAAAACTATTGGCCGGATCTTCGCCATTATATTGGTTTATCATTGGGCCTGTGGTAGTTACACAATAGGCATTGTTAGTAAAAGTATTGCAGGATACCAGCACATATTGGTCTACACCGCCAATAGTATTTTGGATACTTGTAGAATTGTAAGGGTTTTCATTTGGTGCTATAATCACTCCATAGTCACAATCATTAAAATTATTTTCTGATATTACACAAGGAGGAGGTGTTTGCCTGAAAAGAGGCTGATAATCATCATTATAAGACTCTACTCCATAAGAACAATTGTTAAAATTATTCCGATCTACAAAATAAGGCATTGCTTTTTCAATATATATACCCTTGCTATTATTAAACACATTGTTATTAAGTATGGATAAATTGTGAGCGCTTTTAACCTCCACCGCCTGCGTAGCAAAATCGTTAAATATATTATTATCCATTATTTTTACATTACTAGAGGTATACACTCCTATGCCTTTTATTATTCCCGATCCTGTTCCTCCTGATCCTGTTCCCAGGCCGCTGCCTGAAAATTGGTTATAATTCTCAACAGTAATGTTCGAGCTACCGGTAATGTATACACCATACCCCAAATAGTCCCAAAATTCATTGTTGGATATGACAGTGTTTTGTGAATTTTCAATATATATCCCTTTGGTATCTTCTATACCATCAAATGTATATACATAATTTACTATGTCGTTCCCATCTATAACATCCCTTACAGCATTATTTCGTATATCAATATGGTGATGTACATTTATGTATGGCGCAATTTGGTCAGCAGAAATATCGCAACTTGGGGGTGCTACCACCATGTACCAAAATTTGCAATCATTGTTTAGGGTGGATGGTGTAGGGCAATTTTTAAGTGCTACCGACACCTGATTGTACTGGAAGTAATTAGGTGTTCCACCAAAGCCCGCAGCGGTAATACCATCTTCGGCGTATACAGCCACAATAGCATCCCTTATCTGGCCGCCTTGCATATTAAACCGGCCCCCTACTTCTACCACAATCCCTTTCCATTGCTTACAGCTGCTTAGCATTCCGCTTAAATTAAGGGTAGCGCCGGGGCGTACAATTATTTTAGAACAAGGGGTCATTAAAACTCCGGGGCTCACAACGGTTATGTCTAAAGTAACTCCCGGGTCAATAGTAATTATGCCGTCTAAAATTTCGCTTGAACTGATAGTTGTGTTGGTCGTAAATGTGTAGTCGGCAGGATAGGTGGTTGCAAAACCCGGAGGTGTACAATTGTCTCCTACATAAATGGAGTTGGAACGGAATATCCGACCGGGGCAATCTGCATCCTCGGCTTCAATCCAATACATGCCTTGGTTGTTTGCCAAAAAGGAGGATGTATAAGCGCTGGGGGTAGTGATTTTATAGCCAATATTGTACCACTGAAAATTGGTGTACGGCGAAGAATTGGTAACAGAAAGGGTAGACGCGATAGTGGGGGTGCCACCTATAATAAGGCGGTTGGAGAAAGATGCAAAATAACTTTCGGAAGCTGAACCTGTAAGGTTGGAAGCCCCAATGGTAGTGCTGGTAGAAAAATTACCGGCTATAAATATTTTATTGTAACTCTGATCGCCATTGTCAATCCCGCCTACATAATCGTTGTTGCTTCCGCCCGTTTGCCAGGCATCAATAAGGTTGCCTGTGGTTTCGTCTATATCAGCCGCAAAAATATCTGTTCCCCCGGCACTAGAAAGTAATGTTGTGCCTGCTATATAAGTGCTACCAGTAAAAGTGCCCGCAAGTTTAAAACTTGTAGAACCGAAAAGGAAATCGTGTTTTACACCAAAAACCCTTTCATCAGAAGCGGATGAGGTTGTTAATTGATTAACACCGGGCGACCAATTAAAAGCACCATTGGTTTTGTTGTACGAAACAACAAAGATATCGTTTACGCCTGATGCAGCGGGTATATGACTAACCGACGATCCATTTCCGTATATGGTAATGGCATCATCAAAGTTACCGCCTACATATACATTATCGTCAAAATAATCAAAATCAAGGTAAGCATCCACACCGGTTGTGGCTGAAGAGCCTGTAACGTTCATTTCATTAAGCCATGCCCATGTACCATTTGAATTAAGTTTACCTACCAACGCTGAGTGGCCAGAACCTGTGTTGGCGGTGGTAACGTAACTTGTGGGAGATGCGCTGGTAGAAATCCCATTATATGCAGTGGCTGTGCCACCCCCTTGGCTATTGATACCGGAAACATATATGTCTATCACCCCGCTAACCCCTGTGGCACGGCTCACAACATCCATACCGCAATCATCATTGCTACTGCCCACTGGGGCTACCCAATAGGTACGTACACTGCCTCCATAAGAGAACATGCGCATTACAAACATATCAAGGCCGCCACCCGGTGCAGTTACATTGAATGCGGCATTTGACATGTTAGGACCAAAAGCTACTGTATTGGCAAACCGCCCGGTAAGTACCAGCCCAAATCCATTCACATTTCCAAATACAGCTGTACCGGTTTCTTGTTCTGTGCCAGCACTTCCATAAGTTTTTGCCCAATATAGGTTACCTGTGGCAAGGGCATACTCAGCTACAAAAATATCGTTGTTGTTTCCGCTTATGGTGGATAGCGATTGTGATGTGCCTCCGTTTCCGCCTACCACTATGCTGCTGCCATCCATATCCAATGACCCTGTAATGTGTAGCACCCCGCCATCGGCAGATATGGCTACTTTGTTCAGGTCGGTATTATCGCGGCCAGAGCCACCAATGGAGGTAGCCCACACCAGTGTATTGGTGCAGGTATTAAAACAGGCAATATATATATCCTCATCACCTGCACTGGTAAGCGTAGTGCTGCCAAAGGTGATGCTGTTTTCAAAAATACCTGCTACAAAATAGTAAGTGCCATAAAGAGGGTGCGAAGAAGTGCTGGTAGCAAAATTATTGCCGGTAGAACTTGTGGGCGAATATGCCCACGCAATACCGTCTGATTGTTGTGCAAAAGCGGGGGTAGTAGCCCCCAATGCCAAAAGCAATAAAGCCCATAGACAGTTCAGGCTTCGATAGTTTTTTTGTCTTGTGTTCATAAGAAAATTTTTAATAGTGATTAAAATCTTCTACTATTTTACGCCATACCAACGCAAGCAAAACAGCTATGAAACAAGTGTCGCTACCTTTTGAATATCTGATAGCGTTTTTCGATTATGTGTAAAAAGCTTTCACTTTATCCCAAGCGAAGCCATTAAGCTCTCTTTACGTCGCACCGATACCTCTACAGAAGCACCATCGTCCATAATGACATGCCCACCTTTCCCTTTAACATATTTATGTAAGTGAGCAAGGTTGATGATGTGTGATTGATGAATGCGAAAAAACCCAAACCCCTCCAGCATTTCTTCAAAATCTTTGAGGGTGCGGGTTATGGTAATTTTTTTACGGTTATCCAAAAAGAAGGTAGTATAGTTTTTTTCGCCTTCAAGTCTTATAATGGTAGAAATTTCTGCAAATTCTATTTCGGTGGCCGATGAAAGGGCTATTTTATGGGTGCCCACAGGACCGGTTTCCATATTATGCACCAAATTTTTTAGTTTCTGCTTGTATTCAGGAATTTGGATTTGATAATATTTTTCTACCGCCTCTTTCAGTTCAAGGCGGTCTATTGGTTTTAATAAAAAATCAAGTGCTGAAAATTTTATGGCCGTAATAGCATATTTATCATGCGCGGTAATAAATATTATTCTGAAACGCGGATTGGGAAATTTTTTTAATAATGTAAACGAAGTACCATCGGCCAATTCAACGTCAAGGAAAACGAGGTCGGGGTCGGCATTTTGCAAAACTTTTTCAGCCTCTGCTAGGCCACCCGCTTCACCCACCACCTTTATGTCATCAAACATTCCGGCGAGCTGGTATTTAATTGTATCACGTGTTTTTTCTTGGTCTTCTACTATTACAACTTTAAGCATATTTAGGTTACAATCGGTGTTTTAATAGTTACAAGCGTACCTGTTGGTTGCCCATTTGCATATAAATCAGTAAACGTTATATGGCTTTCTTTTAAACCGTATTTCAAAAAAAGCATATTAAGCCTGTTTTGCGTTTGCTCGATCCCGCTTGAGTGATGCAACTCCGTTACAAACTCTACAGATTTTTTTGCGGCTATTCGCCCTACACCTGTATCAGTAATTTCAAAAATAATATAAGGATTTTCTTTTTCACGGCTTATCTTTACTGTTACAATTCCCTTTTTCAGAGGATTAATGCCGTGTTTTATAGCGTTTTCAATAAATGGCTGCACCACCATAGGCGGTATTTGTATATCTTCTAAATCAAGCCCATCCTGTAGTTGTTCTATGTACTCTAATCTCCCATCAAACCGGGCTTTTTCAAGCTCAATATACAACCGTATCATATCTATTTCTTCTTTCAGGGTAATAAAATTATGACGGCTGTGGTCTAATATTTTCCTAATAAGTTTTGAAAATTTCGAGAGGTAATCAGCTGCTAGCATATTTTGATGCGCAATAATATAATCTTGTATGGATTGCAGTGTATTAAAGATAAAATGAGGGTTCATTTGCAGCCTCAACATTTTTAATTGGGCTTCTACAAGGCCTTTTTGCAAGTTGGCTTCGTAGCGAATTTGGTTTAAACGGTACCTTACACCTAAATATACTGCACCAGCAGCAGAGGCAATTACTAATATCCAAAACCAAAATGTTTGCCAATAGGGCTTATTGATGGTAAAAGCGAACTGCCTTTCTAGGCTGCTTTCGAGCCCATATTGATTGGTGGCTTTTATCCTTACCAGATAGTTGCCCGCAGGCAGCGATGAATATTTAATTGTGTTTGATGTGGTATGTTCCCAAGCGGTATCTAGTGGCTCAAGCTTATATTTATAAATTACCTTTCCCCAACTATACACTGCTGATTCAAAATCAAGATTAAGGATGCCGTTTTTGTATTCTGCATTGATTTTTTTTCCGATAGATGGAAGAGCATTGATTTCGCCTAAGGAAACTCTTGAGAAGAACACACGGGGTTGTATATTTTTGACTTTGTAAAGGGTTTCATTAACCACAGAAATGCCTTTCGTTGTTGCAAAATAAACCAGTCCCTCGCGCTCAACAATGCAATTTACATCGTTTGATATAAGGGCATTTTGTAAGTTATAGTGGTATATTGTGGTAGGAGCACTTTCTTTTTTTACCCAAAGCTTGTAAGCACCATTGTTTGTAGCTACCCATAAAATACTATCGTGGCTTAATGTTATGTCTCTAATACGGGTATTTAAGGGGGTATATTTTAATTTATAGCTTTTAATTTTATTATTGTGTATAGAGTAAATACTGTTGGATACGGTTGCCACCCATAACACTCCATCCGATGAAATTTTTAATTCCACAACCCCTGTACCACATGCAGGGTGTATACCAGCCATTTGTATCAATTTTCCACTGGGTGTAATTTTTATAAGTCCATGTTGCCCCCCAAGCAAAAGATTACCTTCAAAATCTTTTTCAAAAGCAACAAAATTTTTTATAAAATGATTTGCGGGGTTCCAAGTATAATAAAAAACCATTTTTCCGTTTTTAATATACCCCGCCCCATTCTTTGCCACAAAAAAGGTAGTATCTTTTTTTTGCAATAGAAGAAATATCATTTTTCCCGTATCGCTTATTACGTCAAATTTTTTGGTAGTGGTATTAAAAACCACAGCGATAACATTTGTGCGGATAAATAAATTATTATGTCCGATGTCTTTCACCGATTTTGAAGAAACTATAGCCATTGATGGGTTTTTTATCAGCGTTGTTATTTTATTTTTATGCAAACGGTACATACTTCCTTCATAATCTATCGCTATTATTCCTTCTTGTTTGGCATCAAACACCTGAAGTGTATTGCTGCTGTGCATTCCATCCGCATCTGAATAATAAAACGCACCTTCTGAAAAAACTTTTATCAACCCCCGGTGTGTCGCCAGCCAGATATTTTTTTCTGTATCTTTTATTACCGATAATATATTTTTTTCTTTGAAATATATTTTTATTTTTTTCAAATCAAAAGTACAGGTAAACTTTACCAACCCTTTGCGAGTAGGCACCCATATGTTACCCTCATCATCTTCGAAAATATTAAAAACCTCAGAATAAAAACCCTTTTTCTCATCAAACCCAACAATTTTTTTGACAGTTAAATCTTCTCTTATCTCAAATAAACCTTCCGAATTAGCAATTATTAACTTGCCATTTCTAAGCCGTTTCATACGGGCAAAGTTTGCTTTCGAATCATTATTAAAAAAATTTTTTACAGTAACAACTTTACCTGTAGCACTATTTATACTTTTTAATAAGCCCCTTTCGTATGCTAAATAAATGTTTGGTTTTAGCTCCTCAAAATTTATTATTGGCCAGTTTGTAACTTGTATCCGTGATATTTGTTTACCTTCTTTGTAAATAAGTAATAACCCGTTTCTTGTAGAAAAACATAAGTTGCCCTTTGTATCTTCTATCATCCACACTACAGGTTCAAAATTTTGGCCTATAAAATATTCAGGCACTTTAAAAGTTTTTCCATCAAAGTAACACACGCGCCCGTTGAAAGGAATAAACCAAAGTACCCCTTTTTTGTCTTTGTAGATATGAAACCCACCATGGTCTGGGAAACCGTTGCTCATATCATAGCTGGTAAATGTTTCGCCGTTATACCGCACCACCCCATAATCAGTAATGGCCCATATATAGCCATCATTGTCCTGCGCCACCGAGTACACATAAGAGGATGGCAGGCCAGTTTCGGATGAGTACACCTCATGAACCAATTGCTGCCCGCATATTTTAGAACAAAAAAGAGATAAGATTGAGCATAAAAGCAGTTTTATGCGGTGTGCTGAACAGAGTTCATAAGTATTTCCAAGCATTTTGCCAACTTTAACAGGTAGGCAAAGTTAATTAAGAATTACATAAGAGAAGGCTGATGTATTGATTTGCAAGAGCGCTTTAGTAAACAAGAAACAAACTTAATTTTTCCACTAATGAAGTTAGCCGGTTCGATAATCTGCTTGTTCGGGCTACAAAAACAAAACCCTTTTCTTAACCGAGAAGGGTTTTTTGTTTTAAGAACAGTTCTTTTCTTAGACCACATATTGTGTTAATTTTTTTGAGTCTTGTACCATTCAATAACAAAATAACTATCTTTGCGCCGCAAAAGTCTCATTTTTGAAAAAGTCCCTACAGCATTTACTGGTCTTACTGGCAGCATTAGTATGCTTTGGTACATTTACCTCAATCAATGAGGTAAATCCTGCTAAAGATGTTGTTGCAACTACAGACACGGGGGATGCATTAGACAGGGAGTATTCTATAAAGGCTGCGGATTGGTATGTTTCATCTGCTGAAAACAGGCTAAGTTCACATAATGGACCGGTCTATAAAACCGATGAGGATTATACCAAGCGCAAAAAGCAAAAGCTGATTTTAGCAATCTTTTCTCAAATAAAATTCTCGTTGGCCAAAGTGTATTCATTAAACGAATCGCTTTCCACTAAACGGCAACCGGCTTTCGACTCTATCATAACTGCCAACAGGCAGCTGCGGCTATAAAAACAACTTACCTGTTTTTAATTATTGTTTCATGCCCTAAACCCAGGGCCTGTCACACTTTTTTTATTGCTGAGAATTTTTAACATCTTTAAAATTTCATGAAAAAACTTATGCTGGTGGTGCTGCTATGCACTACCGCAGGTTTGCTGCACGGGCAAACCAATGATACATTATTGCTACGCCTTACTTTGGCTGATGCAAAAAGTCTGTTGCTGAAGGAAAACCTTGAGCTGATGGCTGCACAATACGACCTTTCTAATGCTGAGGCCGATGTGATACAAGCCGGACTTTGGAACAACCCTAACTTTGTTTTTAACGCTGATTTGTATAGTGTTGAGCGTAATGAGTATTTCAATTACCGCAACCAAAAGCTGATACAATTGGAGCACATGGTGCCCTTTACCGGCCGTCACCGCAAGGCAAGAAAAGTTGCTGAAGTGGGTTTGGAGATGGCCAAGGCGGAATATGAAAACACCATTCGCGAGCTGTTATACAATTTTACCCAAACCTTTTATGAACTGCACGCTTCTTATAAAGCTTCTTTAATATACGTTCAGGCTGATGATGTTTACGATAAGTCCATTGCCGCTGCACAAAAGCAGTACGAAACCGGTTTGATAGCGGGTAGCGAGGTGGTACGTCTTAAATCTGAAAGGTTGGCACTGCACAATGATAGGGTGAATAATAGTGTTGAACTGCAAAACCTTATGGCAAGTATGAGAATGCTGTTAAACCTTAAGCCGCGTGTTACTATTGAGCCCATTGTAAATGACTCAAATACCAACGCGGCAATTAACCTGGCCGATTTAACAGCTGATGCAGCCAATAACAGACCCGATTACGAAAGCCGTTTATTAAGCATTAAGTACAATCAAAAGAACCTTACACTGCAAAAGGCATTAGCCATTGCTGATTCAAAAGTAGGGTTTCAGCCACACGATAAAGGAAGTAACTATGTGCGCCCCTATACAGGGTTGGTATTAGAGTTCTACCTTCCTGTATTTAATCGCAATCAAGGCGAAATACAAAAAGCCAAAAACAGCATTAAGCAATCGCAAATAATGGTGCTGCAAAAAGAAAACGAGATTATGAACGAGGTGGTAGCTGCATACCAAAGCTATGAGTTGTTGGATAATGCAATGCAGTTGTACTCGGCTGAGTTTTTTGAACAGATTAATGAACTGAACAAAAACGCCAACGAAAACTACACCCGCAAAACCATATCAATACTTGAGTATATTGATTTTCAGCGGATTTATCTGCAAACCTCTTTTGATTTTATCAGCCTTCAAAAAGATTATTTCAACTCAAAAGCACAATTAAACTACGTAACCGGTAAAGAAATTTTTTAATCCCATGAAATCCCTAAAGACCATTATATACGCATCCTTTGTTCTAAGCATTCTACTTATTTCATGCGGAAAAAAGGAGGAAAGCAAACCCACCGAAGCAAAACAAACGGTTACTTCGGTTAAATTAGATAGCCTTGCCCTTAAAAATATTCAAACCGAAGAGTTATCGGTTAAAGATTATGAAGAATACCTTACAGTAGTAGGTGAGGTAAGTTTTGACGAAGACCACGTAGTACGCATTTACCCGATAGTGAGTGGTAGTGTTGAAGACATTAAGTTTTCATTGGGTGACTATATCAAAAAAGGCCAGTTGATGGCTACAATCCTTTCAACAGATATTTCAACCTATCAGCGCGACTTTAATATTGCCCGTGCCAACCTTGACGTAGCCTTGAAGAACTACGAACGCATGAAACAACTGTTCGAGTCAAACTTTGCCTCTGAAAAGGATTTGCAGATAGCTGAAACTGAGTTTAAAAACGCGAAGGCTGATTTTACCGGAAAAAAACAAATTCTGGAGCTTTATGGCGGTTCTGCTGATAAGCCCGATGCTGTTTTTAATGTGTATGCGCCTATTAGCGGTTATTTGGTTGAGCGTACCGTAAACCAAGGAACACAAATCCGTACGGATAACAACACTAATATGTTTACCATTAGTGATTTGAAAACTGTTTGGATATGGGCCAATGTGTACGAAAGTGATATTGCACGTGTTCATGTGGGCGATACAGTAAGCGCAACTACTATTTCGTACCCTGATAAGGAGTTTAGCGGCCGGGTACAAAAAATCAACAACGTATTGGAACCCGAATCAAGGGTGGTAAAGGTGCGGACAGAAGTTCCCAACGAAGCAGAGTTGTTGAAACCTGAAATGTTTGCCACCATTAAAATTAAACCCCAAACCAAAATTCGTGCATTGTCGGTGCTTACCTCAGGTATTTTCTTAGAAAAGAACGAGAGCTATGTGATACGCCGCACTGCCGCAGGTGAGTTTGAGAAAGTAAAAGTTACTACCGGTAAAGTTTTTAACGGGCATACCGAAATTCTATCAGGCCTTAAAGAGGGCGATGTAGTGGTACACAGCGGAGCTCTGTTGGTAGCCAACGAAATAAACAACAAAAACTAAACACTGCTTTTAACACAACAACAATGGATAAGATATTAGGCAGTATCATCAGCTTTTCGCTGAAGAATAAGTTTACCGTAATGGGCGGTACCCTGCTGATAGTGATAGCGGGGATATTCAGTTTCTCCAAAACTCCTATAGAGGCCTTTCCTGATGTGATAAACACCCGCGTGGTGCTTATTACGCAATGGCCCGGCCGCAGTGCTGAGGAGGTAGAGAAGTTTATTACCATCCCTATTGAAACCGAAATGAACGTGGTGCCCAATAAATCAAACCTGCGTTCGGTTTCATTATTTGGTCTTTCGGTAGTTACCCTTTTGTTTGAAGACGGGGTGGACGATTTCACAGCCCGCCAAATGGTAGCAAACCAACTGCGAAACGTTAATCTACCTGAAAATATTGAGGCGGAAATACAACCACCCAGCGGTCCTACGGGAGAAATATACCGTTATACACTTGCCAGCAAAACCAAAACGGTGCGTGAGTTGAAGGAGATACAGGATTGGGTGATTGATAAACGTATAAAAGCCGTAGCAGGGGTAGCTGATGTAATTAGTTTTGGTGGTGAGGTGAAGACCTATGAGGTAACCCTTGACCCCAACAAACTAAACGAGTACAACCTTGTGGTGGGCGATGTGTACGATGCGATAAAAGAGAACAACGCAAACGTAGGCGGCGATGTGATGGAAAAAGGCTCACAGGCATTTGTGGTGCGCGGTATAGGAGCTGTAAAATCTATCACGGATATTGAGAACATCATCGTTACCATTAAAAACGGAATTCCTGTTTTTATTAAAGAAGTAGCCAATGTGCAGGAAAGCAACCGCCCCCGTATGGGTAAGGTGGGACGCGATACCTTGCCCGATGTGGTGGAAGGAATTGTGCTATTGCGTAAATACGAAAACCCCAGCAAGGTGCTAAAGGATTTGAACGCCACGATTGCTGATATGAATGCCCGTGTGCTGCCCGGTGATGTTAAGATTGATGCGTTTTACGACCGCACCACCTTGGTAAACCTGACTACCCACACCGTAATGGAAAACCTGATTGTGGGTATGTTGCTGGTAACCTTCATCCTTACCATATTCCTGTTGGATTGGCGCACCACACTTATCGTTTCATTGATTATTCCGTTGGCATTATTGTTTGCCTTTATATGTATGAAGTTGAGGGGCATGAGTGCTAACCTGCTTTCGATAGGAGCGATTGACTTCGGGATTATTATCGACGGTGCTGTGGTAATGGTGGAAGGGGTGTTTGTGTACCTTGCCCATCGAAACCACGAGATGGGTAAAGAACGTTTTAACCTTGCCAGCAAAATAGGCATGGTAAAAAGCATCGCTACTGAAATGGGCAAGCCTATCTTCTTTTCAAAACTTATCATCATTACAGCATTGATACCCATTTTCGCCTTCCAAAAAGTAGAAGGCAAAATGTTCTCTCCCTTGGCCTACACCATTGGTTTTGCATTGGTGGGAGCTTTGATATTTACGCTTACGCTTGTGCCTTTGTTGTGTAAAATATTACTGAACAAAAACGTTCGCGAAAAGCACAACCCGTTGGTAAGCGGCATGGAAAAACTCTATATGCCTTTTCTTGACAGGTGTCTTAAAAAACCTAAGTTAAGCCTGATTGTATCAGGATTAATATTGGTGGGCAGTCTTTTGGTAGGCGGAACACTGGGAACGGAATTCTTACCGCAACTGAACGAAGGTTCTATATATGTACGCGCCAGTATGCCGCAAAGCATCAACTTTACGGAGGCTAATCAGTACTCTGAAAATATGCGCGGGGTTTTTACCCAATACCCTGAAGTGAAAGGCGTAATATCTCAGAACGGACGGCCTAACGATGGTACAGACCCTACAGGTTTCTTTAACGTAGAGTTTTTTGTGGATTTGAAACCCAAAGGTGAGTGGCGCGACGGCTGGACAAAAGAGCAACTGATTGACAGTATGCAAACCCGCTTGGAAGAACGCTACCCCGGAGTGGTATTTGGGTTTTCACAACCCATCTCCGATAACGTGCAGGAAGCGGTTTCAGGGGTGAAGGGCGAGATGGCCATAAAAGTTTATGGCGATGATTTGGCTACCCTTGAGCAAAAGGCCGAGGAGATTAAAAGCATTATGCGAACTGTGCCCGGTGTTGAAGATTTGGGGGTGTTTAAAAGTATCGGCCAGCCTGAATTGCGTGTGCAATTAGATTACCAGAAAATGGGACGCTACGGGGTAAACATTGCCGATGCTAACGATGTGATTGAAATGGCCATTGGAGGTAAGGCAGTAAACCAAAAATACGAAGGTGAACGTAAGTTCGATATTCGTGTGCGTTTTTCACCGGAGTATCGTAACAGTATTGAGGCCATTGGTAAGTTATTGGTTCCCGCAGTAAAAGGTACCAGCAGTAAAGAGGGTACCCGTATTCCTTTGCGTGAAATTGCCGATATTGATATTGCCACCGGTACTGCCTTTGTGTATCGTGAAACCAACCAACGTTTTGTACCTATCAAGTTCTCAGTCCGCGGTCGCGACTTAGGTAGCACAATAGCCGAAGCCCAACAAAAAGTAAACGATGCGGTTAAATTAGATAAAGGCTATTCATTAGCTTGGAACGGAGAATTTGAAAACCAAGTGCGCGCCACCAATCAGCTAAAAATTGTGGTACCTATCTCTATTCTGCTTATTTTCTTTTGGTTGTTTATCATGTTTGGTTCACCCTTAGATGCTGGTATTGTGCTTATCAACGTACCCTTTGCGCTTATTGGGGGTATTATGGGGTTATACCTAACGGGTATCAACTTTAGTATCTCGGCGGGTGTTGGCTTTATTGCCTTGTTTGGTGTGTGTGTGCAGAACGGGGTAATATTAGTATCTATCTTCAACCAGAACATGGAGGCAGGCATGGATAAACTAAAAGCTATCCGAGAGGGGGCACTTACCCGTGTTCGGCCTGTTGTAATGACGGCCTTAATGGCGGGGTTAGGTTTATTGCCCGCTGCGCTTTCAACCGGTATTGGTTCTGAAACCCAAAGGCCGTTGGCAGTGGTGGTAATCGGAGGACTTATATCAGCCACAATCCTTACTCTGCTAATATTACCTGTGATTTATTATATCATGAAAAAACAACGGGAGCCCAAAGTTGCACCCATAGTTATTAACCAAACAAAAGACAACGAAAATGAAATTATATAAGCTGATAGCAATAATGGTATTGGCTGCCGTTGCTACACAAGCCAATGCCCAGTTTAAGGGCGATAGTTCTTGGAAAACCCAACCTAAAGAAGAGCAGTTAAAACTGTTTAGAACCAAAAAGTTTTATTGGGGATTTGCGCTATACCAAAACTTCTCAACCATAAAAAATAATTCCGATACCATTACCTATTTCCGCAAACCCAGTATGGGCGGTGGTATGCGTTTTGAGTACTACCCCGTTAAAAACTTTGGCGTGAGCTTTGGGTTTAATTATATGCAACGCGGCGCGGGAATTAAGTTAACGGATGAATACTCTGCCTTGGGCGACCCTGACTCTACTAACCGTACCCGATTGAGATTCAATACCATCGATTTTCCCATACAGTTAGTTTACCGCTCACCTTTTTTTACTCGTGAACGTTTAAGTTTACACGCAGGTATAGGTATTGCACCTGTAATTAACTTTAAAACCAATAGGGTTTTTCACAGTGTTGAAGACGGTTTCCATCTTGAGCAAAAGCAGTCTGATATTTATTTTAAAAATGATTTTGATATTAATGCCTCCTTGGGTGTAAATATTGATGTAACGGGTGCCGCCATTTTACAAGTCCACTTAGTTGCAGGCAGAGGAAGTGCAAACGTGTACAATTCAGCAAGCACGTTTGGCAACGCAACAGGAAAAAACAATTATTGGGGTATTAGAGTAGCTACATTGTTTTAATGGCAAGAATGAGGGTATTACTTCTTATAATTTTTGTTATAACTTTTAAAATAGCCGGGGCGCAAACGGAGTTAACCTTCGATCGCCCCGGCATTACTGATTTATACGCCATTGTACCCAACAATGCCTTTCAGGCCGAGATAGGCTATGATTATTTTAACTTACACAACGAACAGGATGAGCTGCCCTCACTCACATTACGTAAGAGTTTTGGTAAGCGGTTTGAACTTCGGTATGTGTATGATTATGCTTTGTACAGCCCCTCGTTAATTCGCAGTTACGAGCGCAACGATATATTGGTTCATGGGATAGGAACCAAAGTAAACCTGTGGCAAGAAGGCAAGCAAATGCCGGGTATTTCAATTATAGCAACAGCTAAAGGCGCTGCCAAAAAAGTGCTTTTAAATGAACGGTATTACGGCACTGATATTTTTTTAGTGATGCAAAAAGCGTTTGGCAGGTTTGAATATACCAACAACACCGGTATTTTAATTGAAAATTTTGGCACATCAACACGATATATGTTTGGTAATTGTATAAGCTATGATATAACCGAACGGAAAGCAGTATTTGCTGAACAATACTCTTTTTTTACGCCCAATGAAGGTGATGCTGATGAGTTTGGACTTATTGGGGGCTTTACTTATCAGTTAGGAAACCGTTATCAATTAGATGCCTCAGGCGGAATAATGGATTTTGATGATAGTTACTGGTTTGCCGGGGTTGGTTTATCAGTGTATTTGGGTGAATTGAATTAAAATCCTTGTTAACTTTATAAACCAAAATAACCGGTTTGATAATCTGCGGTTTGACAATAAAATTATAATACACTTTTTTATTTCTTTCTGTTTTTGTCGTAACAATTACATCTCAAAATAAAAAGTACTGCCTTTTCCTATTTCACTATTTACCCCAATTTTTCCGCCTTGAGCTTCAATAAATTCTTTGCTGATGGAAAGTCCCAAACCTGTACCTGTGCGCGGGCTGCCGGGTATTTGAAAAAATCGGTCGAATATTTTAGGTTGATATTTGGTGTCTATGCCCTTTCCTTCATCAGTCACAGAAAACATTACACCACTTTCAGTTTGTTTTGCGGCAATGGTCACCGTGCTTTGTTCAGGTGAATAACGGATGGCATTGGTTAAGAAATTAGTGAGCACCCATACTGTTTTTTCTGTATCCGCTGTAACTCGGGGTAAATTATCCTCGATGGCATACACATAATTGATATTTTTTTGTTCGGCCAAAAATTTGGTGGCATCGGCTGCCTGTTCAATTATTTTTCTTGGTGCCGATGGTTGCAGCGTAAGTTGTATGTTGCCCGTTTCTACTTGAGACATGTTCAACAATTCTCCCGTTATTTTAAGTAAACGGCCTGCATCATCGCTTATGCTTTGGAGCAATTGTGTTTGCTCGGCATTAAGCGAACCAGTTTTTTCGTTTTCAAGCAATTGCAGGCTAAGTTTAATGGCTGATATGGGCGTTTTTAACTCGTGGGAAATGGTGGCAATAAAATTGGTTTTAGCAAAATCACGTTCTTTTAATGCTGTTATGTTTTTAAGCAAAATCACGTGTCCAAGCAATTTTGTGGCGTTTTCGCCAATAGGGGTATATGAAATATCTATAATTTCTTTTTCGTAATAATTTTCTTTTCCGCCACTAATTATTTCTAAGGGTTTGGCAGTTGGTGCATCTGCTGCAGGCAACGGAAACATAATATCGCGGATAAGACTGCGCAGCAAATCATTGCCCACTGAAACCTCGGGAGCAAAACGGCCTTTAATATCTTTTTCAGTAATATTAAGTATAGAAAGGGCTGCCGTATTAATAAATATAACCCGCTTATCTTCGTCTAAAACCAGCAAAGGGTCTTGTATCCCGTTGATGATGGTTTCAACCCTTTTTTTCTCAAACAATATCTTTGATAAATTACTGTTTTCGTATTCCTCTAACCTCGCAGCCATCAGGTTAAAAGTTGCTGCTACTTCGCCAAACTCGTCGTTTCTCTCCACCGGAATCCTAAGCGAGTATTTTTTTTCGGCAATTTGTCTGATACCTTCGTTTAGTTGGCGTATGGGTTTTGATAAATATGCCGGAAAAACAATCCAAATAATAACTGCTAACGTAATGCTTATCAGTCCTGTAACCGTCAGCCAGCCTATGCCTTTGCCTGCTGTTGCTTCGGCCACACGGCTCTTTTTAATAATAGCCTTCATATTCATTTGTATCAGGGCATACAAATCGGTTCGTAATACCGTTTTCAAACTGTCAGCATTAGAAGTGTTTTTCAGCAAGTAAAAGTCAGCCCCCAGCTTAGCCGTTAATTCAGCCTCACCTCCTTCTGTTATGTTTTTTTGTTGCTTGTTCAGGTATTTAGCAAAAGAGTCTGCAGAGGCCTGTGGTGTTTTACTTTCTAATGCGGCCAGCATTTTTTGTGAATATTCTACTGAGTTATAATTGGCTTTTAATATATTTTCGGTATCATCTTTCAAAGCATTCAAGTATTTTGATGAAATATGCGAAAGCACCAATATAATGAGCACTAATGCGCCAATACTAAGCGCAAGTTTTGTTTTAATTGTCATGACAATATAATTAAATCAACATCCGCAGAGGATAACTTGTTGAGCAGCTGATTAAAGGTGCCTGTTGCTAAAATAATGCGTAACAGATTAAAGCGGGGCTTACCTATGCAAACAGTGGTTATTTTACGTTTTTCAGCCTCGTAAATAATTGCACTTGCTACCGAAGAGTTTTGGGTATTAATAATCTCGGCACCCAGTTCAGTTGCTAACTTAAAATTATTAATCAGGTGTCGTTGTTTATCAAGGGCAATTCTGTCGGTACTTTCAGCAGGGGTTTGCACATACAATACAAACCATTTGCTGTTATAATAATTGGCTAGCCTTGCGGTTTTGCGTATTACATGGCGGGCAGCCTTATCGTTACTACTAATACAGGCCAAAAATTTCTCGTGCCGCAATGCAGCGTTACGGGGAAGTTCGGTTTCAATTTTCCGTTCTACTTGAGATGCAACTTCTTTCAACGCCAACTCCCTGAGTTGCAGGATATGCTCGGGTTTAAAAAAATTAACAAGTGCGGTTTGTATTTTATCAGGGGTGTATATTTTTCCTTCTTTTAGCCTCAAAATCAATTCATCGGCAGTTAGGTCAATATTTACTACTTCATCCGCTTGTGCCAAAACACTATCGGGTACACGTTCTTTTACATCAATGCCTGTAATTTCTTTAATGTCGTTGTTAAGGCTTTCAATGTGTTGAATATTAACCGCGCTAATTACATTAATACCGGCACCCAATATCTCCATCACATCCTGCCAGCGTTTCTCGTTTTTGCTACCCTCGATATTTGTATGAGCCAGTTCGTCAACAATCACTACTTCGGGACGTAAGTTTAAAACGGCCTGCAAGTCCATTTCTTCCAATTCCTTGCCCTTGTAAAATATTTTTTTACGGGGTACAATCGGCAAACCGTCAGCCAATGCATGGGTTTCAGGACGGTTGTGGGTTTCAATAAACCCTATTTTAATATCAATACCGCTTCTAAGTAATGAATGGGCTTCTTGCAGCATACGGTAGGTTTTGCCTACCCCGGCACTCATACCGATGTAAACTTTAAACTTTCCCCGTCTCGATTTTTTTATCAAGTCGAGGAAATGTTGAACCGATGCTTCTTTTTCACTCATTAGAACCAAAGAGTCAGGTTTGATATTAATAAGTTGGAGGTATTAACCGCTGAGCCGTTGCGTATGTAAACTTTCTCATCCGACCAAAAAGTTCTGCCTTCTAACCGCACCATGATGTTGTGTGCTATTTGATAGTTGTAGCCAGCCGAAGCACTGAACGAAGAGAACCCTGTAGCCGCTGTGACGGGTGCTATTTGTACGCTGTTAGGGTCGTTAAAATATTCAACCCTTGCGGCAACAGATGATGCTTTGCCGAATCGTAACCTGCCGATTAAATTGGCCTGCCACCAGTTATGGTTTACCATTTTTCCCGCAAGGTCTCTACGCTGTTGCACTCCAAAGTAAGCGCAGCCTGTGGCCGAAAACTTACCATCGGGATTGTAAATGAAAAACACATCGGTAAAATAACGGGCTCTGTTTTGGGGTGTAACAGCTGATACTTCATTGCCTACGTATGTGTTCCAGTTTATCAGCCATTTTTTGGCAGGGCGGTATTCAACCTGTGTGCCTATAGATTTATCACTGTTAAGGTCTTGTATTTGCTGCCAGCCGTTTAGCAGATATAAGTACAGGTTTACTTTGGAATTAAGCGTATAGCTGAGTTTTAACCCCGAAAGATAGTAGGGCACGTATTCAGGAGCAAAGGAACGGGTGTACATTAAATGGTCTTTAGAGATGGCACTCTCGTTGGTGTAGGGAGAACCGAATACCCCGGCATCTAACCAAATCTCGCGTTTTTGTGATAAACGTATGCCCGCATATCCCTCAACTATGTTTTTTAATACCCCGGGTTCAGCAGCATAGTTGGCGTTGATATACGTGCCAAAACCGGGCACAAAACGCGCCCTGATGTTTTGAGAACTGTATTTAATATCGGCGTAGGCAAGGTTAATGGTAAACTCGTTATGACGTGCCATTGAAACAAAGTAGGATCTGTCTCCTGATTTTGGCTCATTAAAATCAAACCCATAATAGGCATCTATATAGCCGCCAACGGTTACTTTACCTTCTTTTTGCACATCTGTAGTGTCCATAACCCCTGTATTGGTAACCTGTGCCATTGTAATTGAACAACTGCAAATGGTAATTGCCATTAAAATAAACTTCCTCATTATCAGCGTGGTTGGTTAAAATTATCTAAAGCTGCGTTTAGCTTTAGTACGTTCACTTTTTCAGTACCAAATATACCCCACAAAGGTTCTTCGGTGTATTGGGCTACCAATGTTTTTACGTTTTCGGGGTTGATGTTTCGTGCTTTTGCAACGCGGGCAACTTGCACACGGGCAGCTTGTGGTGATATGTGCGGGTCTAATCCTGAACCTGATGCGGTTACTATGTCAGCAGGAATGTCTTCTTTAGCGATTGTTGGATTATGCACCAAAAAAGTATCAATGCGGGCTTGTACGGTTTGCAAATGGTCGGGGTTACTAGGCCCTTTGTTGCTGCCGCCGCTACCTGCCGCGTTGTACCCTACGGCCGAGGGTCGCGACCAGAAATAAGCATCGGTATCAAACAGCTGACCTACGTTGCTGTATTGGGTTTGTCCGTTGTGAACAATTACCTCGCCTTTGCCCTTATTGGGCGCAGCCTGTGCAATGCCCCAAACCGAAATTGTATAGATGCCTGAAAAGAAAACAAGGCAAACTATGGTGAGCCTAACGGCTATTTTTAAATCTTTCATTTGTTTACTGTTTAGATGAATAATGAAACTGCTATATCAATTAGTTTGATGCCTATAAAGGGGATGATTACTCCGCCTAACCCATATACAAGCAAGTTGCGACGCAAAAGGGCCGATGCTCCTATGGGTCGGTAAGCCACCCCGCGCAACGCTAAGGGGATTAGCAGGGGAATTATTACGGCATTAAATATTACCGCTGAAAGTATGGCACTTTGCGGGCTGTGCAAATTCATAACATTTAGCCCTTGCAGGGCAGGTATTGAAACGATAAACAGCGCAGGCACAATGGCAAAGTACTTAGCTACATCATTGGCTATGCTAAAGGTGGTAAGCGTTCCGCGGGTCATTAGCAGTTGTTTACCAATTTCAACCACCTCAATCAGCTTGGTAGGGTCGTTGTCCAAATCCACCATATTGCCTGCCTCTTTCGCTGCCGATGTGCCGCTATTCATTGCTACCCCAACATCTGCTTGTGCAAGTGCAGGAGCATCGTTGGTTCCGTCGCCCATCATGGCTACCAGCTTGCCGCTTTGTTGCTCGTTGCGGATGTATTGCAACTTATCTTCGGGTTTAGCCTCGGCTATGTAATCGTCAACGCCTGCTTTTTCAGCAATAAATTTGGCTGTAAGCGGGTTGTCGCCGGTTACCATCACCGTTTTCACTCCCATTTTGCGCAACCGTTCAAAACGTTCTTTTATGCCGGGTTTGATAATATCTTGTAACTCAACTACGCCCAATACCTGTTCGTTTTCAATCACCACCAAAGGAGTACCGCCGTTGGATGATATTTGATTTACGAATTGAGTAATTTCTTGCGGGAACACGTTTTCTGCCGCTTCAACTTTGGCTTTAATGGCGTCATACGCCCCTTTCCTAATACGGGTGCCGTTGGGCAGGTTGATACCGCTGCTTCGGGTTTCGGCGGTAAACTTTACAAATTGTAAGCCTTGTTCGGTTTTTTGTGAAGCTGGAATTTTAATGCCTTCCGTTTGGGCCAGTTCAATAATGCTTTTTCCTTCGGGGGTGTCATCCGCGATTGAACTGAGTGCGGCAGCAGTTATTAGTATGTTTTTATCAATACTGTTAGCTGCATAAAAACGGGTTGCTTTGCGGTTACCAATGGTAATAGTACCTGTTTTATCCAGCAATAAAACATCTACATCGCCCGCAGTTTCAACTGCTTTGCCCGATTTAGCAATCACGTTGGCGCGTAAAGCCCTGTCCATTCCGGCAATACCTATGGCCGACAGCAACCCACCGATGGTGGTGGGGATAAGACAAACAAACAAAGCTATATAAGCCGAAATAGGGATATGCGTGCCTGCAAACAGCGCAAAGGGTTGCAAGGTTACACAAACGATAATGAACACAAGAGTGAAGCCTGCCAAAAGAATGGTAAGAGCCACTTCGTTGGGTGTTTTCTGGCGACTGGCACCTTCTACCAATGCAATCATTTTATCCAAAAACGATTCGCCGGGTTGGGTGGTTACTTCTACTTTTATCTTGTCTGATAGTACTTTAGTTCCGCCTGTTACACTGCTTTTGTCACCACCGGCTTCACGTATCACAGGAGCACTTTCGCCAGTAATTGCACTTTCGTCAATGGTGGCAATCCCTTCAATAATCTCACCGTCGGTGGGAATGGTGTCGCCGGTCTCACACACAAACACATCTCCTTTTTTCAATTGGCTGGAGGGTACAATTTCTCCGCTTACCAATTTGGCGGGTGTTTCTTCACGGGTTTTACGCAAGGTGTCGGCCTGCGCTTTTCCTCTTGCTTCGGCAATGGCTTCTGCAAAGTTGGCAAACAGCAGGGTAAGAAATAAGATTAAGAAAACCGTGAAATTATAAGTAAAACTGCCTTGTGTGCTTTCTCCGGCCAATACCCAACCGCAAACAAAAAGCATAATAATTGTACCTATTTCTACCGTAAACATTACGGGGTTTTTAATCATCAGTTTGGGATGCAGCTTTATAAAAGCCTGTTTTATAGCCCCATTTACAAGTTGACCTTGAAATAATGAGGGGTTGGATGTGGTTCTTTTCATGGATGAAATTTTTTGATTAATACAAATTGAAGTACTCAGCGATGGGGCCTAAGGTAAGTGCGGGGAAGAAGGCCAATGCAGCTATAATAGCTATCACGGCAAACGTCATAAAACCAAAGGTGGGAGTGTCGGTTTTTAGTGTTCCGGCACTTTCAGGAATGTATTTTTTACTTGCCAAAATACCTGCAATAGCCACCGGGCCTATAATGGGCAGGTAACGAGCCAATAGCATCACAATACCTGTTGAGATATTCCAAAACGGTGTGTTATCGCCCAACCCTTCAAATCCGCTACCGTTGTTGGCCGATGACGAGGTAAACTCATACAACATCTCACTAAAACCATGAAATCCGGGGTTATTAAGCCAAGCGGTTAATCCTTCGGGGTTGCTTGCAAAAAGGTACGTTGCCAGAGCCGTACCCGATAATATCAATAAAGGGTGGAGCAGGGCAATTGCCATTGCTATTTTCATTTCGCGGGCTTCAATTTTTTTACCTAAAAACTCAGGCGTACGACCCACCATTAAACCACTTATAAACACTGCTAGTATGATGTATATATAGAAGTTCAAGAAACCTACACCCACGCCGCCATAAAAGCCGTTAATCATCATGCCCAGCATGGTAAACATACCTGTTAACGGAGTCATGCTGTCGTGCATAGCATTTACAGAGCCGTTTGAAGTACAAGTGGTATTGATGGCCCAATAAGCAGATGCGGCTGAACCAAAGCGCACTTCCTTGCCCTCCATACTGCCCATGTTTTGCCGGATACCCATTTCTGCTATGGCGGGGTTACCGTTCATTTCACTTACTACTGAGGGAATCAAAAGGAGTAAGAATCCGGCAGTCATTACCCCGTAAATAGTCCAAGCCAGTTTTTTGCGTTTCAGCACATAGCCAAGGGCAAATACCATTGCGATAGGAATAAGGAAAAGGCTAGCCGTTTCTATAATGTTGGTAAAGTAATTAGGATTTTCTAACGGGTGGGCTGAGTTTACACCGAAAAAGCCGCCTCCGTTGGTGCCTAATTGTTTTATAGCTATAAAGGCTGCAGCGGGGCCGCGGCTCACCTGCACGGTATCGCCTTGAAGGGTTGTTACGGTATCTTTACCCTCAAAAGTCATGGGTACGCCGTTAAATACCAGTAAAATGGCCACTATGAGTGAAAGAGGCAATAATACACGGGTGGCACTGCGAACAAAGAAGCTATAAAAGTTGCCTAGTTTCTCAGCAGTACGTTCTTTCATGGCGGTAAATACCACACCACAAATGGCTATACCTGTTGCAGCACTTATAAACTGCCACAACATCAGTATCAGTTGACCTAAATACGATAAACCGCTTTCGCCAGAATAGTGTTGCAGGTTGGTGTTGGTAATAAAACTAACAGCCGTATTAAATGCCAAATGCCCACTCATGGATGGGTTACCGTCAGGGTTGAGAGGTAGCCAAGCCATATTAGTCAGTACCAATAAACAGATAACCAGCCAAACACCGTTAATAGTTAGTAACGCAATAAGGTGCTTTTTCCAGCTCATTTCTACGGTAGGGTCTATACCCCCAAGGTTAAAAAACAGATTATCTAATGGGTTAAACACACGGTCTAACCAAGTTTTTTCATAAGTAAACAGTTTGCCTATGTATCGGCCTAAGGGTATAGCCAATGCCACCACCAAGACATACATAAAAACTATTCCTGTAATCTCAGTATTCATCGGATTAAAATTTTTCGGGTTTGATAAGTACGTAGCACATGTATGCGAACACGGCGATTGCGATGATGAAAAGTGCTGTCATGGATAAATTTTTATCCTGCTGTGCCAAAAGGTGTTCCTATTGGTGATTAGTGATTGATGATTAGTTATTAGTTATTTGAATAACAGCACATTAAAGTGATTTAGCTTCTGTTTGATAGTTGATGAAAACAAAACAACCCTACCAAAACGGTAGGGTTGTTTTTTCATTTTGGTAGGGTGGTGAGAACGGGTTGAAACCCATTGTTGTTAAAATTACAAAGCACGGAGGACTTAAGTCCTCCGTGCTTTGTAATTGCAATAGAATGAGCTTTTAATCTCATTCCATATTAGCCAAGTTTATATTCCTCAATCTTTCGGTATAAAGTAGTGAGGCCGATGTTTAACAAACGGGCGGCTTCGGTTTTGTTACCACCAGTATAATTTAATACTTTTTGGATATGGATTTTTTCGGCACTTGCTAAGTCAAAAGCTGATAGTTGGGCAGCCGAAGTGTTCGTGGTGATTGTCCTCAATTCTGAAGGAAGCGTTTCAACAGTTAGATTATCTCCGTCACTGAGAATCACGCTGCGTTCAACAATATTTTTCAATTCCCTGATGTTGCCCGGCCAGTGGTAGTGTTTCAGTACTTCTAAATACTCATTGGTAAGGGTAAGGGGTTTCTTGTTCGTTTTAGCAGAAAACTGGGAGGCAAAAAACGAGGCGAGAGCCTCAATATCTTCTACCCGTTCGCGCAAGGGAGGCAAACTAATTTCAAACACATTCAGCCTAAAATATAAATCGCTCCTAAAATTTCCCTCGTCACTTTCTTTTTTCAAGTCGCGGTTGGTGGCAGCAATTAATCTAAAGTTTACTTTATAAGTTTTAGTGTCACCTGCCTTTATAAATTCCCCTGTCTCCAGTATTCGCAGCAGCTTTGCCTGCAAATCAAGCGGCATTTCTCCAATCTCATCCAAAAACAAAGTACCCCCTGCTGCTTCTTCAACTAATCCTTTTTTATCCTTCAATGCACCTGTAAAGGCCCCTTGTTTGTAACCAAACAGCTCGCTTTCAATAATTTCTTTACCAATGGCACTACAGTTAAGTGCCACAAAGTTTTTGTTATGAAAAGGACTTAGTTGGTGTATGGCTTGTGAAAACACTTCCTTGCCGGTACCTGTTTCGCCGGTTAGAAGTACAGTAGTGCCCAGCGGTGCTACCTTTTGGGCTAGCGTAATTGCCTCTTTAAATTTTTTAGAAATGCCTGTAATATTATCAAACGAGTACTTTTCTCCTACCCGTTTTTCAAGCTGGCTTACACGCTTTTGTAACGATGCTTTTTCTATAGCCCTGTGCAGCAATGGTAATATTTTGTCGTTATCGTCGCCTTTTATCAGGTAGTCAAAAGCTCCGTTTTTTATAGCCCTTACACCATCGGGAATATTTCCGTAGGCCGTTAACAGAATTACCTCGGTTTCAGGATACTTATTTTTTATTTCCGAGGTAAAATCAACTCCGCTGCCGTCGGGTAGTTTCACATCACAAAGCACCACGTCAACAGCATGTTTTTCAAGCTTTTTTAGTCCCGTTTTAAGGTCGGGTGCTTCAACAACCTCAAAGCCTTCGCCCGCAAGTATTCTTGCAAGTAATGAACGGAGTTTCTCTTCGTCGTCTATTATAAGTATCGTATTCAAGCAAGTACAAAGTTATCTCTACTTGGTGGTAAATCAACGTTATGTAGCAGCTTTGATTTGTTTATTGTATAAATGGCTCGATAATCTGCTTATTTGGACAACAATACCTAAAACACTTTTCTTTGTAAAGAAAGGGTTTTTTGATAGTATGATGTAAATTTTTAATCATCAACGGATTAAAGTAATAGTGCCGGAAACCGTTTTTATCCGTCGTTCGTTAGATACAAAGCGGATAATATACCCGTACACCCCTTCGGGGACGGCAATCCCTTTATAGTTTCCATCCCAACTGCATGGGGTGTTGCAGCCGTTGTTGCAGTTACAATCATAAATAATCTCACCCCAGCGATCGTAAATGCTCATATTGTATGAGCGTGAACCGCTGGTTATGGGGGCAAAAACATCGTTAATGCCTCTGCTGCTTATTGGGCTAAAAGCCGTAGGGATAAAAAATGTAAAAGGGTCACTAACTGTAATTCCCGATGTTGCGGTATCCTTGCAGCCGTTAACACTTGTAGCCACTAAACGTATTACAAACTTTCCTGTATCAAAGAAAGTTTTTTGTACATCGTTATAGTTTGCTTGCTCTACACTGTCATCTTCACCTAAAAACCATTTAAAAGTGGTTGCGCCGGTGCTTGAGTTTATAAATGATACTGGCTCTTCTACCAATTTAACTTCGCTGGGTGATGTGTAAAATGACGCTGTAGGCAAGGCAAAAACATCAACCGCGTTGCTTAGTAATACTGAATCAGAACAACCGAGGGAATTTTTAACCCTTAAAAATACATTATACATGCCACTTTGTGTTAACTGGAACGTGGCATTTGTTGATTGTGCGGTGTTGTTGAAGCTTGAATTATATATCCGCCAATTATTTTGGGTAGAATCATGGTTTTGTGATAAGTCGGTTGCTGTAACTAACAAAGGCAAACATCCACTTGTTGTGTCAATTGAAAATGCAGCTATGGGCGATGGCAATACCTGTGCAGTTATTGTATCGTTTGCTTGGCGCGCGCAGTTGTCGCTGACATTAATTGTGTATTGGTAGTTGCCTGATGTGGATGGTTGCAGTGCAATATTTTCAGTAGTATCTGATGGGCTCACCGCGTTACCCTGCCAGCGAATTCGGTAAGTACTTCCGCTACCACCTGTAATTGCGGCAGATAAAAGCAAGGGCTTGCCCAAACACAACGTAATGTTTTTGGGGATATTTACGGATATAGGCTGCGGAAGCGTTATTGGAACAACAATGCTATCGCGTTGTGGGGTTGAGCAGTTATCATCAGCCACCAGCAAAAGATTGAAACTGCTATCGGGCTGAATAACGATGGTTGCAACTGTATCAGTAGTATTATCGGGGTAAATCCATGTGAAGCGATATTTGCTGCTGTCTCCGCCAGTTGCATTGGCTGTTAATTGTGTGTTTTCCTGATAGCAAAGTAATGTTTTGCCGGATGCCGATACAGTAAGTGGCTGGCGAACATTTACATAAACAGTAACGCTATCGGTGTAATTAGTGCAATTATCAGTTAACAAAAGGGTGTAGTAGGAGGGTGTTTGTATGGATGAAACAGTGTAGTTTTGTCCTCCTACACTCACATTGTCGGGTTGTTTCCAGCTGTATGAATATTGATTGGGCTTGCCTCCGTTTCCATTACCTCTCAGCGTTAATGTTTCTCCAATACAAACCGTAGTATCTGTAAATGATGTACTTGCCTTAATACTATCTAATAAAGTAACCGTAATAAAAGCACTATCGTTATTTACAGTACAAGCATCACTTAAAACAGCTTTATAAACTGTAGTTGTAGTTGGTGTAACTGTTTCAGTAAACCCGTTTCCAACCCAACTGCCATCATCTGCCGTCCACCGTATTTGATAGGTGTTGCTGTTGCCGCCCGTAGCGGTAGCTCGCAAAGCTGCCGTTCCGCCAACACATAATGTTGTATCAGGGTTTAAAAACACCTCTAAACTGTCTCTTACCGTTATTGTTACAAACGCGGTGTCAGCAAGGCCATTAAATGAGTTAACAGCAATCACCCTGTAAGTAGTAGTTTGTGTTGGTGAAATGAGCTTTACTTTTCCTGTGCCAAGGCTATTGTCCCACGTATATGTTATTTGCGAGGTATCGCACGCGTTTACAAATGCCTCAATTACTGTGTTCTGGCCTTTGCATAATATGCTGTCGGGTGTTGTAGTGACGGTGAAAACATTATCAACCACCACCTTTACAAAAGCTGTGTCTGTCAATGATGAACTGCCGTCAGCCAGTATAACCCTATATGTAGTATTGCCGGAAGGGGCGGCTATTAAGGTTGATTGTGTGCCTAAAACAACGGAAGTATTTGAGCTATCTGCCCATTGGTAAACGTAATTTGCTGTATCGCAGCCATTACCAAACGCTCTGAGCAGGGCTGTGTCGCCTCTGCAAATTATGGTATCGGGCGAGGTTGTGACCGTAAGCAGCGTGTCTATTTGAAGTGTAAATAAGGCTGTATCGTTTAGCGAAGTGCAACTATCGCCTACTATCAGTCTATAAGCAGTAGTAGTATTGGGTGCAACCGTAATGGTGTCACCCACAGATAATACTGTTGTTGAATCTTTTATTTGCCAGCGATACCAATAGGTTGAGTCTCCGCCTGTAACATTTGCAGATAAAAGTACTTGTTGCCCCCTGCAAGTTTGACTGATGCCGTTAATAACAGCTTGTAGCGACGGTCTTACTATTACCTTTACATAGTCAGTATCAGTAACTCCACAACCGCTGCTGTCGCTTATAATAATCCGGTATTCAGCAGTAGTATCAGGTTTAATTAAAGGTTGTCGGTTAGAAGTATCTTTAGCTGATAAGAAGTAGTTTGGTGGGCTCCATAGCCATCTACTACCGCCTGTTGTTCCTAGTCTTATCTGTTGTCCCTTGCAAATAGTAATATCAGCGCCGGCATTGGCCGTATCTTTACTGAATATTAATAATCTAAGTGTGTCCCTTCTGAAAAAACTTTGCACCACCGGTTTTGTACTGAGAATCCGTATTCGGTACTTTTCAGTTGTTGCAACGTCAAATAGCGGTAGTATTCCTCTTATGGTGCCTGTAGCAGTATCTTTTATCCTGCCCAATTCACGTTCGTTACCGTCAAAATTACCGGCACTGTCGCTTAATTGTGCAATAAAAAAATTACCGGTATCGTACCTGCCTGTTTTGGTAAAAGGTATATCGAAGCTATCGCCCGCGCAATAAGGCCCGGGATTAACATTACCACGGGTGATACTGTAATCAACTATTTTGGCAGTAAAAAAATTTTCGCTGGTATAGTTGCTGGTGTCCGCAATGTTAAAAACAGTAACTTTTGAGGTGAATCGACCTGTAATTACGCCATTTCCTTCCACATCTGCAGCTAATGAAGTGGTAGTGGTGGTGCCACCGGCAACTCCGCTACTGAACGCCCATAAAAAATTGCCAAGCGTATCCATTTTTACTGCGTACATATTGAATGATGAAGGCACGTATGGAACCGATATGCTACCAAATGATGTGCTACCCAATTGCAATATCCCGCCTAAATAAATAAAGCCGTTACGTATGTCTATTCCTCCTGCAGGCTGTGCAACTCCATTGGCAGAAGGTACATCGTTTTTGGCCCACACAGGGCTTAAATTCTTATCAAAGTAAACAATGAAACTGTTTGATTTTAATACCAATGAGCTGACTGCTTTTAGCCCGATACCGCCAAAATTTACAGTATCTCTAAAAAAGCCTGTAACAATGGGCGAGCCGCTTGGGGTGGCTGTTATTCCTATAGCTCTGGTGTTGGTGTTATTAAAAAATTTTACACTGTCGCTGGGGTTTAGGGCTGAGTCTGTCTTTAGAATTTTAATCCCGGTATCAGAGTAGCTGATACTTGTTGATATAGTTCTTGCATCGTATAAGACATATAGGTTGTTTGTGGCATCTACAGCCATTTTTTCAAAAATATCGTTGGCGGTTATTGCCCCGTAATTAATAGCTTTAATGAATGCCCCGGAAGGGTTGTATTTAATCATCCCTATATTTTGCTGTAGCGGGCTTGAGCTTGTGTTTAGTGTTTGCGTAGTACCGCTGAAACCAATATCACCCCTAAAGCTAAATCCTACAACAATATTGTTTTGGTTATCAACCACAATTGAGCTTGGACCTAATGTGCCTGCATTTGATATGGGACCAATGTCTTTAACCCATTGTATTGTACCGCTACTATCATACTTGATAAGTGCACAATTTACAAGTGGCGCATAGTTATTGGTGAGGGAAAAGCTACCTCCAAAGTTTACTGTATTGTAGTAACGAGCCAGCACATAAACATTGCTTGCTGCATCAGTAGCTGCACTTACGTAGCTGCAAGAGGCTGTTGAAGAGCTTATTGTGCTTTGCGATACCCATTTTATTTCACCGTCTTTATTGTACTTTATTAGTAATCCGTTGAATCCTGAGCCGCCTACTGTTTTTGTAAAAACGTAGGTTTTAGAAAAGTTTGAAATGGTAAATGTTGAAGAAAAATCAGCAACCACAAAGTAGTTGTTGTTATTGTCAACGGCAATAT
This sequence comes from Agrobacterium sp. 719_389, assembly GCA_943370295.1. GTDB lineage: Bacteria > Bacteroidota > Bacteroidia > UBA8524 > UBA8524 > SB11. Next base: position 214,592 of record CALRQL020000001.1, read on the forward strand.
CGTACGTACGCTCAACACCACTACCTTTTCCGGTTTCCAACCATTCACACTCTTGTGCTGTTAGCACACAAGGCAATGCTGCAAGTATTAAAAGTACGTAATATGATAGAAGACGTAACATTACTGTGTACAACAAAGTTAGCAGTTTTTAGTTTTTAAAACTTTTTTACGCTTCAATTGAAAAAAAGCCCCCTGTTTTCAGGGGGCTTTTCAATGCTTTACAAGTTAATTTATTAATAGTTTACAATTACCATTTTTTTGGTGTCAACCAATTGGTTGTCAACATAAAGGCTGTAGTTGTAGCTGCCGGCTTTTATGGTGCCTGCCATCACTTCAATTTGTCCGCTGCCTGTTTTTAGTGCGTACTCGGCCAATTGTTTGCCGTTTTCGTCCACTATTTTAAGTTGGGCAGCTTTTGCAGTTGCGGGTACGTAATATTTAATGGTAGTGCTACTGCCAAAAGGATTGGGCTCGTTTTGGTACAATTGAGGTTGGTCGTTCAAAGTGCCTTGTTGGCTATTTTGTTTAATAGCTTCTTGTACGCAAGGTAAATTGCAAATACCATTCAATTTATCTTCCAACGATTTAATCCTGTTTTCAAGCGCAGTGTTTTGAGCCTTTAACTGTTCGTTGGCAATGGCCAATTCAGCAACTTTAGCATTTTCACCTGCTGGTTCAAGGGTTTCAATTTGCTTTTGTTGCTCTTGGATAGCACTTACCAATACTGGTATTAGTTCAGAGTAGCGCATCATGTAGGCACCTTTATCATCTTTTGGTGTTACCACTACCTCGGGAACGATTTCCATCACTTCTTGTGATATGAAACCAATGCGGGTTCCGTTGTAACCGGTTTTCCATTCGTACGATACAGGACGTAGTTTCATCACTTGCTCTAAACCGTAGCCAAGATTTTTGATATTGGTTTTATAGCGTCCGTCAGAAGTTGCAGTGTAAGCATTCACGCCATAAACATCCCTCCATGTGTCAAACGGACTGTTAATACCTAAGTCAAAAGCAGGAAATCCTATTGGTGTAGGTACAACGTTACCGTTCACAGTTAGTCTGTCTGTTGGAGCATTTGTTCCAATACCAACAAAGCCATCATCTCGCACAAACATTAGATTGTTACCAAATTGGTCGTTAACTTCTAATGAAGATGTTGCCGCGGTATTTCCGGCGCCGATAACTGTTAACCTTGAGTTGGGAAGTGGTGTCCCAATCCCTACATTTCCGTTCCAAGTAATACGCATACGCTCAAAGAAATTTGTGTTTGTATTATCCCTTGCGCCAAAAATCAATGAGTTATTACCTGCTCCTGGAGGGCCGGGGGTAGCATCTTGCCATGAGATAAGGCCTGATAATCCTATCGGGCTAAATACATCTTTGGTAAGACCAAAGTTAGCTGCTGCGGATTCCCATTGTGCCCTTAGTCCAGTAGAAATTACGCCTGGAGGGCCGCCAAATGGTATACGGTCGCCTATTGCACACCAGCGGTTTCCGGGAGAAGGGGGAGCTATTGTGCCTTGTGAAACTTGTGCGATATTACCATCTTGAACATGGAATTTTACTAATGGAACAGGAGTGCCAACGCCCACATCACCAGCCCAAGTAATACGCATACGCTCAAAGAAGTTGGTATTGGTGTTATCCCTTGCTCCAAAAATTAAGGGGTTAGTCCCTGTAAATGGTGGGCCAGGGGTCGCATCTTGCCAAGAAATTAAGCCAGCAAAAGTTGGTGCGCCAATTGGGTCAAGGGTAAGACCTACGTTTATTGCTGCAAAATCCCACTGTGTGCGTTGGCCTGTTGAAATTACGCCCGGAGGGCCAGCAAACGGAATACGGTCTCCCAATGCACTCCAGCGGTTGCCCGGTGTTGGTGGCAAAAGTGCCCCTGCTGATACTTGGGCTATGTTGCCGTTTTGTACGTGCAATTTCACCTGTGGATTGGGTAAACCAATACCCATGTTGCCGTTACCCAAAATGGTGGCATATTCGCGGGTTACTAAACCGCCCGGAAGTCCTGATACCCCTGAGAAAATAAGGCGGTTGGTTGGGAAAGCAGCCCCGGGCACCGTGAAGTCTTGAAATTGTAAATTCAAGTCTCTTTGTGCACCTGCAACCCTGTCAGTCAATCCCACATTGGCGGCAAAATTTTGCCAATTAAAGCGGCTACCTACAAAGTTATCACCAGCGGGGTTGGCATTGTTTATTTGTCGCCAGCCGTGGGTAACCCAAGTACCTATAGGTGCACCAAACGGGCCGCCTAAGTTGATGGCTGAGTTACCAAGATAATCAATACTGCGAACTAAAGTTGCAGGGTCGCCATTACCTACTTCAAAAATACGAGGGGCACCTGTAAAGTTGGGCACTCGCAAAAAATTGTTCGGCTGCCATATAGCTCCGTCCCACAATAATGATTGCCCAAGTGCAACTCCTGGGGGTACAACTCCGCCCGGAAATGGTGCAAAGTTTAGGTTACCTAATACATCCGTTGTTACAATGTTTATGGGACCTCCTGTGGCTAAGCTGTTAATTCTCACAGGGCCATTAACATGAAAATCCAAACCCGCGCCCACAACAGGAACTCCGATACCTACCGGATTAGAGAAAATTGTTTGAGCGTTGATGGTTGGTGATAATGAAACCGCTATTGCTATTGCAATAGTTTTAGCACTTCGTCGCAAAAAAATATTGCGTTTAATACCTAATGATAGTTTGTTTTGTTTCATGACAATTGGTTTTAGGTTTGATTTAAGTAAAGCATTGATTGTCATATAAAAATGATAGCGTAAGAAAGTTTTATTTTTTATGTCATTTTTTGTAAAGTGCTGTAAATCAGTTTTAAAATATTAATTAATATAGCCTTACTAACATTTGTTAATATACTTTGTAGCAAGTTAATAATAAGGTAGTTATAAGTTGTTTTTTGTAATTCATTTAAGCCCTGCAATTGTTTTAGCAAGTAATAAAACACTAAATTTATTAGTTTTTGAAGGTTTTTCGTATAGTGTGCCCAAGTTTTTATAGTTACTTCAATTAAGTGATTATGAGATGCTATAGCGCACAAAAAAGCTTTTGTATATCTGGGGTTTATTTAATTGTCTATTACTTTTATCTCCATGTATAATCTGTTATTCCGTGTTTTAATAAAAATATTTTATGTATAGTATTTAAAATATAAATAAAAACTTATCAAATCGTCCAAGCAAATTTGCATCAAAAAAATAAGCTTGAGATGAAACGTATTACAGTAGCAAAGGGAGACGGTATAGGACCTGAAATTATGGATGCCACGCTTTCTATTATCAAAGCGGCGGGTGCCCAAATTATTGTTGATGAAATTGAAGTGGGAGAGAAGGTATATTTGGCAGGCAATACCAGCGGAATATCAAAAGAGTCGTGGGACACTATCCGAAGAAATAAGGTTTTTCTTAAAGCCCCCATTACAACACCGCAAGGTGGCGGTTACAAAAGTCTTAACGTTACTACCCGAAAGTTTTTGGGACTTTATGCAAACATACGTCCTTGCATGAGCTTGCACCCTTTTGTGAGCACAAAACACCCACTAATGGACATTGTGATTGTGCGTGAAAATGAGGAGGATTTGTATGCAGGTATTGAACACCAGCAAACGGATGAGGTGGTGCAATGTTTGAAGTTAATTAGCAGGCCGGGTTGTGAAAAAATTGTTCGCTATGCGTTTGAATATGCAAAGCAATATGGCAGAAAAAAGGTGACTTGCTTCACAAAAGACAATATTATGAAGCAAACAGACGGGTTGTTTCATGAAGTGTTTGATGAGATTGCTCGAGAGTATCCTGAAATTGAAAACGAACATTGGATTATTGATATAGGAGCTGCAAAAATGGCTGATACTCCTGAGGCATTTGATGTGATAGTGATGCCGAACTTATACGGTGATGTGTTGAGCGATATTGCTGCCCAAATTGCGGGCTCTGTTGGGCTTGCAGGTTCTGCCAATATTGGTGAGGAGTGTGCAATGTTTGAGGCCATACATGGGTCGGCACCGCGCAGGGCTGGGCAAAACGTTGCAAACCCCTCGGGTCTTTTACAAGGAGCTATTCAAATGCTTACACACATCGGGCAGGCCGAGGTTGCAGAAAAAGTACAGAACGCATGGTTGAAAACCATTGAGGACGGAATACACACCTACGATATTTATAAGGATGGGGTGAGCAAACAAAAGGTGGGTACAAAGGAATTTGCAGAGGCGGTAATCCAAAATTTAGGACAAGTGCCCAAACAGCTAAAGGCAGTTAGTTACTCGGCGGAGAGTACACTAAACCTGCCTAAATACAAACGGAAAGCGCCTAAGAAAAAAGAATTAGTAGGGGTTGATTTGTTTGTTCATTGGGGGGGTGACGTGAATGGGTTGGCTGAAATGGTTGAAGGGATTGAATTGGAAAACGTGAAACTAACCATGATTACTAATCGGGGTATTAAAGTGTATCCTGATGGTTTCCATGAGACATTTTGTACTGACCATTGGCGATGCAGGTTTAAGCCCCACGAAGGTGAAGTGCTTACTAAAGAGCAAATAATAACCCTGCTTTTACATGCACACGCTAAAGGGGTAGATGTAATAAAAACGGAGAACTTATACAATTTTGATGGAAAACCAAGCTTTTCACTTGGGCAAGGACAATAAACTTAAACAAACACAACAATGAGGTTAAAATTAATTAAGGGTAGATTTGACAAGGACGATGCTGTTGAACTACTTACCCAGTTAATACAGGTTAAAATAAAGTTTCATGAGAATAAAATTCAAAACAGCCAGCACGAAGAGGATATTAAAATGCGTGAGCAACGGATTAAGCAACTGCAAAAGGATTTTGATGAAGCAAGGCAGTTAATTCTGGCGGGTGAAAAATCGTTTGACTTGGAATCTGAAATACTAATCAACTGATTATGAGAGTTAGAATAGCATTTATAGTTTGTTGCATTGCAGCAATTTTTTGCATGGCATATTCATTTATTGTGAATGATGTTTCAACGGCTCAGTTATTAAAAACATTAGCAGTGTTGCTGTTGCTAACAGCCATCAGAACATTGCATTCACGATGGTGAGGTGGGTCAAAGGGGGCGACTTAGCCCTGTTTTTGTAAATATTTAAGATAAGTTCTGTTGTAGTTTATAACAGAACTTGTTGAATAATAAAAACATTGATAGCTAAAACCCTTTCCAGTTTTTGAAGAGGGTTTTAATTTGTGTTTATAAGGAAAAGTATCTCGAAGTTGTAATAGTATTCTCCAATTTTCAGGAAATTATTTAATACGCGTTTATGACTTAATAATATTGAGGGGCCTGCTTTAAACCATATCCAGTCTATTTTTACGCCTAATTTAGGATTATAGGTGAAATGGGACTTTAAAGGTAGTTTTTGAGGAAACAACCCCAGATATGCTACAGAGTTATCTAATGAAAAATAGTTGTACCTAATGCCTGTATGGGTGGTTACAGAAAGCCAAAATTGAAAAAATGCTCCCAAGGTAATATCAGTGCCATAGTAAGAGCTAAACTTTTTATTTTTTGTGTGATAGTTTTGGATTAGAATTCCCATTTTAGGCATAACACCGCTTATGAATGTTTCTTGACCGGCGGCTGTTCCTAAATAAAAATCTAACGTCTTATTTCTTGAAAAATACCGTGTTTGTGAAATGGCATCAATTTGAATCAATAAGAGAATAGTAATAATTATAGCTTTTATTATCTTTATACTCGCAATGTGGCGTTAATCACATTTCCTCAAGCCGTTTAATGGCTTTTAGAATTTTACCTCTGTTTTTAGCAGTTTTTACAAACGTTGGCAGTTTCCACACCAATGAATATTTACCCCCTTCGGGTGCTTCACGCAGCTTTGCCCCAACATATTGTTTCAGGTAGGCAAGATGTTCAAAATTGTATGCCCAAAAAACGTGATTATCAACGGGGGTTTGCAGCCATAGCGGTAAACCAAGGTTGGGGTCTGTGGCTTGGTGACTGTTTGAATACGCCAACCTGTAGTTGGTTTCATACAAACGTTCTTGCAGGCAGGTGCGGCATTTTATTTTCATTTTGTCTTGGTAAGTATCTACCAAGCGCTCTTCATCCTGTAATTGACTGCCGCAGTTGCCGCATACCGTAGATACGGGGAAGATAATAACCGAACCTTGCCAGTTTTTATCGCGCAATGGCTTGTAACAGTTATTGCACTGAAACCTGAACCGTGATTCATCTCTACAAGGGTGAGGGACGTAATATTTTGAAAGGGTTGATACTACAGCTGCTTGCTTATTACAGTGCGGGCAACGGACTAATACTTCTTTTGAAAGTGAAGCCAGGTTTACAAATGATTTATCTGCCCTGCTGTTTTTATTCATGTATGATCTAAAAGCGTTTTCAAAAGCCAAATTTAAGTAAAGGCTACAAGGTATAGAAACACATTGTTTGCAATCAGTGCAAAACAAAAAAGGCGCAAACATTTAATGTTTGCGCCTTTTTGATAAAAGCACTTCTTATAATCTTATTAGTTGTTTTCTGTGTATTTTTTAAAATTATTTAAGATGGCTTGCCATCCGGCTTGTTGCATCTCGGCAGGGTTCATGTTCTCAGGGTCAAATGTCTCCGAAACATCAGTGCCGTTTGCAGTGGCAGTAAACGTAACAGATACCCTACGGCCATCGCCAAGGGTGTAAGCAATGTGTTTGTTTTCATCCACAATGTCGTAAACACCTGCAAAGTCAAAGCTCATACTACCGTCTTTTGCTGCCATTTCGTATGAAAAGGAGCCGCCAGCCCTTAAATCGTTTTCTGCTCTTGGGCAATGCCATTCTTCAATGGCGGTGTTCCATTGAGTAATATGCTCGGGCGAGTTCCAATATTTCCATACTTTTTCAAGAGGGGCATTAACAGTGGCTTGTACAGTAATTGCCTGGAGTTGCTGATTATTTTCCATAGTTCAGAAGTAATTAAATTTTTTATTCGTTTTGTTGGTACAAAGCTAAATCATAATATGAAATCGAATGGTGGCGTATTTCGTCAATAGTGGGGTGTAATTGCGAAATGAAACGATTTACTTCTTTTTTTTAGCCTTTTTAAGCTCTGCTTTGGCCAAGTTATCCAGTAAACGCAGGTGTACCACTTCGGTAATAAAATCAAACGGTAGCGGCTGGTTATGAGGGAATTTTAGTGTCCCCTTGCCATCTCTGTATTGCACCACTTTCTTATTAAATACCTCATCTCCTTCGGGCACAGGGTACATCCCTATATGTTCTTTCCATGCACTGTAAAAAATGAGCATACCTTCTTGTTTCAAGGCGGGCATGCTGTAGCTAATCAATTCCTTTGCATCGGGGGCGGCTTTGATAACAGTTGCCCTTATTTGAGACAAACGTTCAGCAACCTCAGGGGGAAATGCGGCAATGTATTCATCAACCGTTTCAAACTTAAGTTTGGGTGTTGGTTCCATACCTGTATAGGGTTCTCTTACTGCAATATAAGCAATCTGCCTTTACTTTAAGCGGTTTGCTTGGCTTTGTCATTGGCTATGGTACTGTGGTAAAAGCCATGCAGTTCTTCGGGTACTTGACTAATTATAAGCCTTTCAACATCGCTTTGTAGGGGTAGGGTAGCGGTAAGGTATTCAAATTCACCTACAAAATTCTGTACAAAAGAAGTTTCGGTAAACCGCATCACGTTTTCGCGGTTGTTGCCGTTGGCAAAGCAGGTTAAATTGTAGGAGCTGCAAAGCACTGCTGTATCGTCCGTCAAAATGAACTTATAGTGCAGTTGTTCACCGTTTCTTGAAAAATAAAGACGGCCACCCGCAGCAATAAAACCATTCCAATCCAGTGCTTCAGGGTGGTTGTTCAAGTAATCGTTGCGGGTAACAAGACTTACAGCAACCCCTTGGGCTAATTTTGTTAATAGCAGGTTGTAAATTTCACGGTCGGTAAGCCATGATACTGCCAACTTTATTGAGGTTTTAGCACCTTCAAGATGTTTAATGATGTGTGATTTTATATCAGAAAAGAATACGGTAGGCTCCATTTGCCAAATATACCAAGTTGATTTTGCAATGTACTCGTGTGTTGCAAATTCGATAGGATGGGGTTTTAAACCTCATACTGTTGAGTTTATCGGTTGATTTATTTCACTTTCACCAGTTTATGTCCGTTCCAACGGAAAAACTCAATACTGTGGTGAGTTATTTTCAGTTTTGGGGGTATGTTTGCGTCCTCGCTTTCAGTCTCTGTTTTTTCAGTGTACTCTCCTTCTTCGCTACTTACCTCGCCGTTCTCTTCCCCGTTTTCTTCGGTCATTTCCTCTTCTGCGCTTTCGCTTTCTATTACCACCAAGTCTTCAATAGGGATACCACAGTCGGCAGGGTAGGGAAAAATATTTAACCCTCCTGTTTGATAGTTAAAGATGTTTTTTACATCACCGTTTGCCACCAATAAAACGTTGCCGTTTTCAAACCTAAAAGGCAGGTATACCACTTTACTATCGTACCAAGTTCCTTCGCCCGATGAAAAAGAAGATTCTATAACAGAAAGAGAGTCTCCGCAATTACCAACAAACACATGAACAAATGTGCCGGGGCATTGGGCGTTGTAAAACTCAAGGGTAATCATGCCCTTAAGTTTTTTAAGCGCGCTGTTGGTGTAGTTTTCACTTACATTAACAAAATATGGGGTGTTGGTGAGAATTAATGTGTCGGTTTTTGATGAATCAGGATGGCTGACTTTAACAACAAAGGTTGTGTCAGACCAAGTATGGTTTTCAATACTTTTCCAAATGTAGTATCTGTTACCTTTATCATCCATAATATTAAAGGGTATCACGTCTTCAAACCTGATATAGCCTTTAGAATTCGAGTAATTTTTTTCTATGTATGAATACGCCTCTATGTGGTACCACTTTTGTCCTTGCGATTGCCCCACTTCCTTTATATAAATTGTTGATGCGGGTGGTAAAATGTTATGGCTACTGTTGGTATCTGCCTTTGAATACAGCTTGCTGTTTCTGAAAACACTTATCGGGTTTAGGGTAGCATTTTCATAGCTACCGTTGCCGTGGTAATGCTCAAAATTGGTTTCGTGTTGGGCAGTAAGCACAATAGGGAAGAATCCCCAAATAATCAGGCTTAGTAGTTGTTTCATTTTGTGGTGTTTAAGCACAAAATCTATTCCGTATTTTGGGTGTTATTTTCCAACGGTGATTGCCAATGTTGCATAAAACGACCTGCCGTCAGACGGGATGATACCGGGGCCGGGGTAGCTCTCAGCCCTACGGGTATAGTACCTTGCATCTAACAGGTTGTTGCAGCTGATTTCGAGACTGAAAATTTTATGGTTGAACGATGCCGAAACATCCACCACCTGATAGCTTTTTATCACTCCTTCAACCGCTGTAGAAGTAAGTGTGGCGTTGGTAGCATCTGAATAATGCTTGCCTGTGTAGGAATATTGCAGCGAAAGCCCCGCCTTTTTGCGGTGGCGGTAGTTTAATCCGGTACGCACCATTACGGGAGGCACCATCTCTACCTTGTTATTGGCAATGGTATTGTCTTCGGTTTTTATATAGCGGGCATCAATAAAAGCACCGTTGACAAATACGTTTAGCTGGTTGGTTTTATCGTAGGGGAGGTTGAATACCCTCCACACATTCAGTTCGGCCATTAATTCCACTCCAAGGTTACGGGCATCGGCAATGTTGGTTCGGTAACGGTAATCAATAAACAATGGCGGACGGTCGGCACGCAGCACTTGCCCTATGCGACCTTTATAGTAAATGTAAAATGCAGTTACTTCATAGGTAAATAACCCAGCGCGGTTACCACGTATGCCCATATCAGCAGTGAAACCCTTTTCATCCTGTATGGCGGTATCAACAATAAAGTTGGGGTTAGTAACCCGCAAGTCAGAAAAGTTTATCGCCCGATAGTTTTGCGAAGCGTTGGCATACCACTCGGTGTTTTTTGATAATTTATACTTAGTTCCAATGCCTGCAATCACAAAGCTGCGGGTACGTCCCATTTTATCGTATATGCGGTTATCAACTATCAGGTTTCCTGCGGCATCAAACACTCGTTGCTTGTAATACCCATCTGAGCGGGTTTGGATATACTCATACCGAACACCCGGGGTAATGGTGAAACGTGGGTTGATGTTAAAGATATTCTCTAAAAACACTGAGGCATTGTAATTGGGAAAGGTAAAATCGCTGTTTTCGAGGTTTTGAGGGTTGAGGTAGTAAAAATCGGGGCCGTTTGAAGCATTTCCGTCTCCCTGCTTGTTGGTGGTTTGACCGTAGTATAACCGATAGCCCAACACTCCTGTATGCTTTGTTTTGCCTGTTCGGTAATGTTGCAGCCAACGTCCTTCGTGGCCTATGTTGGTAAACTTGCCGTCAATAAGGGTGCGGTTCTTCCCGAAATCAGCCACATTAATCCGTTCTAAATTGCCCAATGATTGCCTGCTTGCCAGCAGTCCGAAGGTTCGCCAGTTCAGTTGTGTGTTTTCTGATACTTTATAATCCACCTGCCACGCGGCCAGTTTCCAGCCGATGCTGAACCAGTTGCGGTTGCGCACCGATTGGCGAGCATCTTCGGCAAACATAGCGTCGGTTAATCCCCCCGGTTGCTGGGCAAGGTAATCCATAAAAGTAAACTCAAACGTTTGGGTGAGTTTGCTGGTGGTTTTCCATTCCAGTCTGGCATAGGCAGTGTTCGAATAAAATCCGCTGTTGGGCCGCCAGCCATTGCCTTGCTTGCGTTGGTAAAAAGTATAGTAATTTAGTTTACCGTTGGCTATTGTGCCGCCCACGCTGTTAAAACTCCCGAAATAACCGAAAGAGCCCAGCGTTTGCCTTGAGGTTACTTCCACTTTTTTATCAGTAGCCCCCTTTTTCATCACAAAATTGAGCAGGCCGCCAAACTGGGTGCCGTATTGCAGTGATGCTGCCCCACGCACAATTTCTATCCGTTCTAATGCTTCTGTAGGGGGAGTGTAGTAACTTTCAGGGTAGCCAAGGGCATCGGCACTTATGTCGTACCCGTTTTGCCTTGTATTAAAGTTTGAGGTTCGGTTGGGGCTTAATCCTCTGCCGCCTATGCCTAATTGCAGGCCCACAGCATCGCTTTCCCAAATGTTTAGCCCCGTAATCTTGCTGTACACTTGGCGGGGATTGTTGGTGCTAAGGTTGGCAGTGATGTCTTTAAGCACTACTACCTCTGTTTTTTTGCCTTCGTATATGGCAGTTCCTTCAATGCCCTTTAGTCGTTCAATGCCAAAAGTCCGTTCGGCTTCGTGTACAATTTCAACTGAGCTTACATCAGTGCTCAAGTCTTTCATTACTACTGTTAGCGAAAGTTGCTCAGTGGTTAAACTAATAGTAGTTCGTTGTATGTTTTTACCATACGTATAGGTAAGCAGGGTATAAGTGCCGTAAGGTACTTTTGCCAAAACGTATGTGTCGTTAACAAATATCGAGGTTGTGAAACCTGTGTTTTCCAACGCCACCACGCCTGCCTCTATCGCGGTGCTGTCTTCATTAAGCAAGCGTACTTGTATAGTTCCCGTTTGGCCAAAAACAGAAGTAACGCTTAGTAGCGCCAAAACAAATACTGCTATTTTAATCCTAATCTTCACTTTGTCTCGGCAAGCCTTTCATCAAAAGGTAAAATCCATTCTTTATGTCCCCAACTGTCTTTCACTTTACTTAAATCAACGGTTGGGTCTATCAACAGTTGGCTTTTTCTGCTATTAAGGGTTACGTAAACTTCTGCCCGTACTTGGGGTTGGTAAACGCCTTCTTTTTCGTAATACCCGGCTAAAAACTTGGCGTATTGCAGTATCATATCGGGCTGCATAGCCATTTGTTTTTCTTGGTGGTCGCTTAAAAAAAAGCTGTTAAACACTTCGCCTTCTTTGCCTGTTTTTGTGTCTTTTACAAAAAAGGTAGCCGTGCCTGCTTTTTCCATCAGCATCACCCGCCAGCCAAAGCGGTAACCTTCTTCCGTCCAAAACATATTGCCGGGGTACAATACATACCGCCACGGAAACAATAGCTGAAAGGCAAAGTACACGCACAGTGCCGGCAATAGTAGTTTTTTGTGCAGGAACGAAGGCGCAAAGGTAACGTTACGTTCTGTTTTTTCAGGTGTTTTGAAGAGGCGTGTTATTACTCCCATCCAACGCAAATGCCATTGAGCACTAAAGAAGATTAAGGTGCCGCCAATCATTACCAATGGGAACACACCGATTTGGAATAAAATACCCGTTACGGCATGGAAGAATACCACCGCAGCGTATGCCCAAACGCGGGTAGGTTTATACAGTAGGAAAAAAACAATGGTGCAATCGTACAGCATCCCTGCCCAACTAAAAATGTAGGGGGTGTATTTCCAAGCGAATAAAGGGCCCAATACGGGTAAATCATACGATGCGGGTAGCCATATTTTAAGCGGCAAAGCGTGCAATAACCAATCGCTGTTTATTTTGGCTAATCCGGCATAGGTGTAAACAATGGCTGTTTGCAGCATTATCACATAAATACACCATGCGGGAACATGGGTGGTTTTTAGGGATGGTTTGCGAAGTATATCCAACGAAAAATAACGGTGGGCGGGTAGCACTGCCAGTAGCAGGCAAGCAAGGCTGACGTAGTAATAGTGGTTAAGGTAGTAAGTGAGGTCAATAAGTTCTGTATAGGTGAACAACAGAAATTGTACCCATGCAGCAACTCTGTAGAACAACCCAATTGTTACTAAAATTGATGCAAGCAGCAATGCTATGTGGATTGCATACAATGCTGCGGGAGGCGCAACCTCTATGAACTCAAAGCCAAAGTATTTAAAATGTAGTTTAGGGGTGATGTAGTGGTCTTCAATCCATCCCAGCGCCATGAAGCGTGTGGTGCTAAATACCATACACAGCCCGAAAATTACTCTGAAAGCAGCCAATGGCGCAATGTGCGTGGAGCCTTGCCACGCCGAAATACTGTTTTTTATGTAACGGGCGATACTAATCGCCATCTCCGCTGCTGTATGTAATGGCTATACCCAACAATGATGAAAGGTCGCTCTTAAAAAAGCGGGTCATCTTTTGATATTCAGTATGCAGGGTATCAATGCGCTCGTTTTCAGTTGATACCAATGTGGAGAGTGTTTCGCTATCAGCAAATTCTTTATTTACATTGTTAACTGCGGTAAGCTGCTTAAGTGTTTCTGTTTTTAGCGCAGCCCCCCCTGTTACTTTATCAAGGTAATCATCAAAGCCTATTCCATCGGTACCGTTGGCGCCAATACCTCGCCACATCTGCTCCACGGCTTTAAAATGTTCTTTGATAAATTTAATGGATTGGCCGCTGTAATAGGCTTCGCAAAGGTGGGGTTCGGGTTGTGCTTGTCCGGCACGTTTGCCGCCCGGTACAGCAATTTTAAAGTTCTTTATTGCTTCAAAGCTTTTTACAAACTCATTGTAAAGCATTGATGTAGGGCTTCCTGCTGATTTATCCGTGTTTGAAACAAAAGCATTGCGATAGGTAGTCCAACCGGTGTTGTTTTCATCTACCCATGTTTTAATATCCGCGATTACTTTTTGCAGGTATTGTCTCCTGTTTGATGAGGCGGTAAGCGAATCTAAGGCGGTTGGGGTAAATAACAAATACTCAACAGTTAGTAAACCCCTGCTGTCACGCCTAAAATCGTCAAATTTAAAATCTGCAGCAGCAATACGGTTTTCTACAACCCCTACATTCACAGGCCATGTGCCAATATTTTCGTTTACCATCCCGAAAATCGGTTTTTCACCCGGGCCGTAATTAAATGAATTACAGTACAACCAAGCAGTGTAAGCATTTGTCCAAGCTGTTTGGGTAGCTTGCAAGGTGGTTGTGTTTGGGGTTGCAATTAGCGCATCGGCGGCGGTGCTAAGTGCATCTGTAGCCGTTTTCATCTTTCCCCAATATGGGATAATAATGTTATCGGCAAAGTTTTCAAGCAGTAACTTACGGTCAAATGCGCCCGCTGAACCACCGTCGTTATTATCTTCTTTACAAGCTGTGGTAAGCAGTATCGGTAGTGCAATTACCGGCAATAATATCCTAAAAGCTAGTTTCTTATAATTCATTGGTGTTTAAACAGCCCATCCCATTAGGAATAACCTAACGGGATGGAATTTAAAAGTGCAAAAATATAATTAACGTCCTTGAACTGAAATCCAGTTTTGTTTAAAGTCGTTCATCTCAGCATCGGTAAAACCATACACAGCTTTTATTTTAGCTAACGCTTGTGTGATCCTTTGCAATTCTGAAGCGCCTTCGGTAATAAATTTATATACTGTAGCATCTGCATTCGCAGGAGCGTTTAGCAGTGCAAGTATCTCATCAATTTGTGCATCTGTAATTTTGCGGTGTTGTTGGGCAACCGCCTTAAATCCGTGTATAAAACCAATGGCTTCTCCCAAATCATGCAAACCACCTGAAAGAGTCGTTACAGGAGGGTTGGTAGTTGAGAACTTGGTAATTGCAGCATAGCCATAGTTAACAGCGGTAGCCATCAAGCCTTTTTCAATGTTTAGTTTTATTGCTGCCACTGCTTCGTTTTTCTCTGTATTATAATCTGCTCCTGCTTTTACGGCGGCTTGCAACTTCAAAAAGTTTGCTTTCATTTGGCCATAAAAACCGGCACCATCGTTTTTATCACGGCGGGCCATATATAATGCCAATAACGCATCAGGGCTATTAGTGTTTGCAGCAGTATTGGTATTTGGAAAAGCAGGGCTTGCACCTACTATGCTTATCATTTTATCAACAGCCGCTTGGGTAAGCGTGCCTTCGCTTACTGCTACAAGGTGGTTATACAATGCAGCCGCATACAATCCTTTTTCAATTTCTTGCAAGTTTTCTTTCGCTCCTTTGTCAACCAAGCGGTTACCAAATGAGCCTCCTTTGGTTGCAGTGGCGCCGTTTGCAGGGTCGTAAGCATTGCCGCTTGCCGCCACCATTGCAGGGAACCAATCGTTTTCGATGCGGGTAATGTAGTATGTACCCGTAACACTTTTAAGGCTTGTTGTTCCGGTGTTAAATTTATCTTTAAGAGTCGCAAGGTCCAGTGCAGTTGTGCCGCTCTCAGCAGTTTTCATGTAAGTGCTTAAACCGCTAAGTTGGGTTTTAAGAGCTGTTTCAGTGGTTACGTTTGCAGCATAATCAGCAGATACATAGCTAGAAGGAATGGATAGTGATGCTTTTGTATCGTTTGAATCATCGTCTTTTTTACAAGAAGTTGCCAAAAGTAGGCAAGCAGCTAATACGCTTAGTAACCCTGTTTTTTTATTCATTGCGTTGATATTTAAAGAATTGTGTTTTATGTGTTTTTTTTGTGGCCGCAAACTTATGTTTATTTAGATTAATTCCAAATTAATTTTTCGTTACATACAAGCACAAGGGTTTTAAAGCTAAATGGGTTTAGGTGATAACCTGCTGAAAGTAAAAAAGGTGCAAGTATTAGTTGCACCTTTGGATTGTTTATAATTAGTAAGAATGAATCTTACAATTGGTTGCAATTTCTGTAAAATTTGTGTCATATTTTGTCATTTTTTCAATTAATCTCGCTTGGAAACGCTGTAAGCACCGCTATTTCTTATTGTCAGTCAAATGTCATATTTTTTCTTAGAACGTTTCTAAACAACTAAAATGCGTACTTGCCCTTGGATTGTTTAATAATTAGTTTGTATGAATAAAATTCCTGTTTGTTCCCCCGCATTCGGGGGAGTCCTTCTGATACTGTTAAAAAATTACCGCACTACCATTTGCACTTTTGCTAAGCCGGGTGTGTAGCCGCTTTTATTACTCAGTTTTCACTTAAGTAGTTTACTTTATGGAATGGTTTTACAAGGGCCTTTCAGGCTTGTTGTTGCTTGTTTATTTGTTAATTATCGGCAAGTACCTTAAGAAACACAAAAAGCAGCAAGAAAGCGTTGGCGCGGCGATGCTTTCAAATAATACCGCGACTTTGCTATTGGTTATCACTCTTTTGGGTTTTGTGGTGCCGCAAGGCTTGTATGTTTTTACTAACTTATTGGATTGGGCTACTATCGTTACTTCAACAGCGGTTCGTTTTGCTGGACTGTTTATTTACCAATTAGGGTTGGTATTGTTTTTTACTTCTAACGAGAGTTTGGGTAGTAATTGGTGGAGTGGCCCTGAAATTGGTCGCAATCCGCATTTAGCCAAAGAAACTATATACGGTTATGTGCGGCATCCTATTTATACATCAGTATATATTGTATTGATTGGCTGCATGATGGTATCAGGCAATTGGTTTATTGGTGTATGTTCAATATTACCCTTTACCGCGCTGTGCATAGTAAGGATCCCGATTGAAGAAAAAGTGTTGCAGCGCAAAACGGGAGACAGCTATGCCGATTATCGTAAAGCTACGGGGCTTTTCTTGCCAAAACTTTTCAATAGGGGTAAGTAGTGTTTATTTTGATTTCAAGTCGGCTTTGCTTAATCTGAATTGTAACGATAGCGAGGGGATTATCGTAAAGCCTTTGAACGAAAAGGCTTGGTCGTTCAGCAATTTGTAAGTACCGTAGTTTTGGTAAAAAATCGACATGGCAGGCACTATATACACATACTTGTAACCTGCTTTTATGTTGGCAAATCCGCCAAAGGATAAAAAGCTCTCTATATTTCTGCTTCCAGTCACCGGAATATTGTTGTCGTCAAAAATCTTGTCTGGCAAGGTGGTGTACACAATACGGCTGTATGCGGCCGCCGCCCCAAATGAAAGACTTCCGTACTCCTCTTCATTACCAAAGGACACGCTAAAGATTACAGGCAGCAGTATGTCGCTTCGTTTAAAATCGTAACCCAAACGGCTTTGCAATTCACTAAAAAAACTGGGTAGTTCATAGTTTTGCCACGAGTACTGCAAAGCAATGCTCCCATATACCCTGTCTTCTTGTTTTTCGCCAATCTGTCCGGTAGGTCCTAAAAACTGATACTGTCCTGTAAATGCGTTTGCTTTTCCTGCCCTTTTGTAGCCCAATTCAAAACGGTTGGCAACACCGGCACGCAGAAAAAAATCGTATCCACTGCCAAAAGGGTCAACGGCAAATGCAGTGGCCGCCTTATTTATTGCGTAAAAATTTTCATCCAGCGTTATACTGTCTTTATTGGCAAGGTCTTTAACATTTTCTTCAACAATATCAGCCATTAAACCAATTGTGCGAGTGGGCAGATTGGCCGTGTATGACATACCTGCAACAATATTTCCTTTTGGGGTAACTTTTGCTGATTGATTAATGGTGCGAGGTGCGGCACAGGCAGCAAATATAAAAGGTATTATGCTTATAAACAGGCTTTTAGGTTGTGTGTTCATGCAGGTGCGTAAGTTGTTAAATATAGAAGTAGTTTTGTGCCAAGGGCAATAGTATTTTGCAAAGTTGCCGAATAATATTTTTTTTGTGCAATGGGTGCCGTAGTTTATTACATTTTTCTCCCGGTTTTATACCTTCTTTCGCTGTTGCCTTTTTGGGCGCTATACGGTATTTCTGATTTTTTGTTTTTTGTAGTTTACAGGATTGCCGGTTACCGCAAGAAGGTAGTGTACCAAAACCTTAAGAACTCATTTCCGGAGAAAAGCGAGGCTGAGTTAAATGCCATTATGTATAAGTTTTATGCGTTTTTCTGCGATTTGATTGTTGAAACGCTTAAAACCTTAACAATTGGGGAAAAGACGTTACTCAAACATATTTCTTTTGATGATCCTTCGTTGTTTGAAAAGTACAGTAACCAACAGCAAAGTGTGATCATTGTAATGGGGCATTTGGGAAATTGGGAGCTTGGAGGTGCAAGATTCTCGTTGCTACCCTACCACAGGTTGTACGTGATTTATCACCCGTTGAGTAACAAAAATTTTAACAACTTAATTGTTCATATGCGTACAAGGCTGGGCAACCGCCTGTATGCCATGAGCGAGGTGCTGCGGGGAATGGTAAGAGACAGGGGAGAGTTGACGGCCACGGCTTTTATTGCCGATCAAACCCCACAACCCAGCGGTGCTTATTGGACCACTTTTTTGAACCAAGATACACCTGTGTTTACCGGTACAGAAAAGATTGCCCAAAAGTTTAAATATCCCGTAATATACCTTTCGATTAAGCGGCCTAAGCGCGGAAAATATAATATGGAATGTGAACTATTGGTGGAGAAACCCGAACTTACGGCCGAGAACGAAATTTCGGAATTACACACAAAGCGGCTTGAAAAGGATATTATTGAAAATCCTGAGATTTGGCTGTGGACGCACCGCCGCTGGAAACACAAAAGAACTAATTGATTTACAATATATTTGTAACAAATTTACAGAATGAAGATTGGTAACGACCTAATACTGGCCACCAAAAAATACGCTAAGGAAGATAGGAAACAAAGCTGGATACATACTGTATCAACTTTTTCATTGTTAACTGCCTCGTATGTTGCAGGTATTTACCCTTCGCATTGGGCCGTACAGTTGTTTTTTGGCACCTTATCGGGGCTGATACTTGCCAGAGCATTTATTATTTACCACGATTACCTGCACAACACTATTCTTAACGATTCATTTGTGGCCAAAGTTATGTTTACCTTCTTTGGTTTTCACATGTTGGCACCAGTGAGTGTTTGGCGCAGGTCTCACGATTATCATCACCAACACAACTCAAAACTATACTCGTCAAGTATTGGTTCTTTTCCCATAGTTACCAAACAAAAATTTTTGGAGGCATCAAGAAAAGACCGGTTGATATATTTGTTTATTCGCCATCCGCTTACACTACTAACCGGATATATATTCACCTTTGCATACGGCATGTGCGTGCGTACATTACTGCGCAGCCCTGATAAACATTGGGATGCAATCCCGGCCCTTTTATATCACTACGGTATCTTTTTTGGTGTTTTTTACCTGTTTGGATGGCAAAGTGCCGTGCTTGGGTTTTTATTACCCAGCTTAATAGCCGGCGCCATGGGTTCTTACCTGTTTTATGCACAGCACAACTTTCCTACGGCCACATTCCAAGATGCGCGTAATTGGTCTTACATTGATGCTGCTCTCAATTCGTCAAGCTTTATGAAGCTTAGCCCTTTGATGAACTGGTTTACCGGTAATATTGGGTACCACCATATCCATCACACCAACCCGCGTATTCCCTTTTATAAGTTGCCGCAAGTATATAATGAAATGCCCGAGTTTCAGGAATATGCCAAGGTGACTACTTTGTGGCCAAAAGATATTATAAAGTGCCTTAAACTTAAAGTTTGGGACCCAGAGGCCGGCCGCATGGTTGGCTTGCGCGAGATTTACGCCAAAGCATAATTTACACTTCTGTTTTAAAACCAATCTTTTAATGGTTTCGTATGTTGTTAGCTGTTAATACTAATTAACTTATACGGAATGAAATTTAGGTTGTGTTTTTTATTGCTGTTTACAGCAACTTTTGCGCTGGCCCAACCCGTTGAGGTGGGTGTAGAACCTGAGAGCGGCATTATTTCATTAGAGCCCGCTGCCTTTGTGGCTGATGCTTACAACAAAGAGATTGATTTTGATGATGTTATCAGCGGAAAATCAGATTTGATTTTTGTGCCGGTGAAAGGATGGTTGTTGGAAGCAAGTTTTACGAATCATCATTTTTGGGTAAAAACGGCTATTAAAAACTCAGGAACTGCGGATGTTACCTATTATTTAGAAACTGCCCGCCCGATAACAGATATTGTTGATTTATATGCAGTAACGTTGGGAGGTGATACCACAGTGCAGCATTCAGGCGATGCAATTGCATTTGACCAAAGGGCATTTAAACACCGAAGAACCATATTTAAATTGGTGGTAAAGGCCGGGCAAACCCAAAACCTATTTATACACTGCAAAAGCGATGGCGAAGTTCTTAACCTGCCGTTGCGCCTGCATACCCCCGATAGTTTTATTGCAGAAACCAATGATTACCAGTTGTTTTTTGGTCTGTTTTATGGGGTTTTGCTGCTGGCGGCCATTACTTATCTGTTTTTTTATATCGGTTTGCGCGATAGCAGCTTTTTGTATTATGGTTTGTATGTATTGTTTATAGGGCTTTTACAGTTTTCGTTAGATGGCTTATTTTTTCAATACTTTATGCCACAAAGTGGTTGGGTGTATTTGCGTTCACTTATTATTATAGCTGCAATCTCAACATTTTTTTTAGGCAGGTATGCCTTTAGCTTTTTATCCATTAAACAGCAGTATGCAAAACTTACAAAAGCTTATAACATTGTTTATGTGCTTATTGTGGTATTGATACTAATGCCTTTGATGGGCGATAAGGGATTACAGTTAAGCTACCCTGTGGCCAATTTATTGGGTTTTTTCACACTTATACTCATTGTGGTTAGTGTTGTAACCTTGTGGTTTGGCAAGCAAAAAGTCGACTTTTTTTTTGCTATCGGTATTTTTTGTTTGGTGATGGGCTTTGCAATCTTTATTCTTAAAAATTTTGGCACTTTACCCAGCAATTTCATTACGGAAAACAGTACAAAAATAGGTACGGGCTTAGAGATCGTGTTCTTATCACTTTCAATGGCAAATCGTATAAGGTTGCTTCGCACAGAAAAAGAAATGATACAAGCTGTGGCACTGAAACGTGCAGAAGAGATGAGCGATTTGAAAACCTACTTCATGTCGAACATGAGCCATGAGTTGCGTACCCCGCTAAATGCAATTATGGGTGT
The DNA here is from genome assembly GCA_943370295.1 of Agrobacterium sp. 719_389. Lineage (GTDB taxonomy): Bacteria > Bacteroidota > Bacteroidia > UBA8524 > UBA8524 > SB11. The sequence goes on from CALRQL020000001.1 coordinate 235,349, forward strand.
TGCAGATGTGATGCTGAAAGAAGTGAAGGACGATAAGATTAAAAACAATTTTGAGGTTATTAAGAACGCATCGGTGAACTTATTGAGTTCAGTGAGCGATATACTTGATTATGCAAGGATTGAGAAAGGTGAATTGAGTTTGACAGATGAGATATTTGAGCCCGTGCAGGTATTGCTGCAAAGTAAAAACAGTGCCGCTATGCAAACTCTGCACAAGGGCTTAGAGTTTACTTATATACCCACTGTTGATTTGCCGAAAAATCTTAGAGGCGATGCTGCAAGGTTGGGGCAAATTGTAAACAACTTGCTTAGCAATGCTATTAAATTTACCAATGCAGGTGCAATACGTTTTGAGGTTTTTCAGAAAGATACCGGCAATGGCAGAATAGATTTGGTGTTAAAAGTTACCGATACGGGTGTAGGCATCCCAAAAGATAAGCTGGATACAGTGTTTAACAGTTTTACCCAAGAAAGCATTGATAACAAACGAAAGTTTGGTGGTTTGGGTTTGGGTTTATCAATTGTAAAAAAACTTGTTGACTTGCACGGTGGTACAGTAATGATTGAAAGTGAGGTAGATAAAGGCACGTGCTGCACCGTTGTTTTGCCCTATGAGGTTGCTTTTGTTGAGACTAAAACGGTTACAGCGAAGTATCCCAAAGATAGTTTTGATTTGATGGGGGCAAGAATTTTGGTGGTTGAGGATAACGATGTAAACCGTTTTATTATGAAAACGATTCTTTCGAGGTGGGGTAATACTGTGGTTGAGTTTGCTGCTGATGGCAGTCTTGCATTGGAGGAGCTTGCAGCAAGGCAATATGATATTGTATTGATGGATTTACAGATGCCGGTGATGGATGGATACGAGGCTTCTGAACGGATACGAAAGGGCGAGGTAGGGGTTGAAAATAGTAAGATACCCATTATTGCTGTTACTGCTGATACAACTGAGGAGGCAAGGCAAAAGGTTAAAAGTTTGGGCGTAAATGATTTTATGACGAAACCTGTTGACCAGCATTTGCTGTATGAAAAGATAACGTTGTTACTTGAGGCGGTGGCATAAGTTTAAATACCATTTGGTGTTTGATTTTAGGCGTTACTACATTTATTTTTTGGATGACGATGGCTAACAAGTTTTAGAAAAATGGTAAATATTTTTAAAAAAACGTTGCATTTTTAAAAAAGTGTCGTACATTTGTTTCAACAAAACGGGTTATCAACAGGCTTTTGTTTAAAGCATAGATAGCCTGCAATAATTGAAAAAATTAGCTTTGTTGACGGAAGAGTAAATTCTTCAGTAATATTCCTAAATAGCACAAACAGCCTGTCGGGAGACAGGCTGTTTATTTTTTGTACTATCAGGTAAAAAACCTTCTATTTCTTAATGAAAAATGCAGAGCCCCTTTTACTGCCACTTTCTACCCGCAACAAGTAGGTGCCGGCAGTAAGTTCAGCAACATTAAGCTGCGTGGTTGGTCCGTCAGCAGGACTTTGTATAAGTTGCTTGCCGTTTATATCATAAACCGTGTACACAGCATTGTTTTCAGTATTTTCATTAACAGAAACGGTAATGTAATCAACAGCCGGGTTGGGATACAGCGCAACACGCAAAGGAACTGCACCATTGTTTATGCCGGTTAAATGGTAGTTTTGGGTAATGTTGGCTGCAAAAACTCCTGCGCCGTGTGTGGCAACTACTACCCTGTTATCGCTGCGGCGTATTTTTATCATTTCACAAATGGCATTTCCAATCAAATCGGGGCTTTGCTGCACCCAAACAGGGGTATTTACAGTAATTTCAGGAATGCTGAAAAGACCTACACTGGTGGCCAATAAAACACCATAGCCGGTGTTGGTTTTTACAAACTCAGCCCACCTGCACGAAGGTCCATTGCCTGTTCCGTTGGCATTTTGTTCAAGGTTGCCTGAAATATCACGCCAGTTTAATCCCCCATTTTCGGTATAAAACACGCTGGGTATGCCGTAGTTGGTAAACACCACTATAATTTTATCAGCATCTTCGGGGTGTATGCAAATGTTGTTGATGTTACCCGAAGGAAAGTTCGAACCCTTAATGTCAACAGGTGTTGGGTCGCCGGTAGTAGCGTTATCAACCCTAAACAATAGCCCGTTTTCGGTACCGTAAAACAGTTTTCCTACCGGCTGTACCGACATACTGATGGCCGTTATCTCAAAGCGGGTACGGCAGTTGGTCATTTCCTGCCAATTACCCATATCTCTTGATGAATCTAAATAATTGTCCAAGGGAAACTGTGTCACATCATTACTACGCCAAATGGCAGTATCGTTCAATAAAAACAAACGTTTATCATCATTAGGGTCAACACACCATGGGTTGATAAATCGGTAATCGGTAAGATTTGGTGGGTCTAAGCGGGCACTCTGCACACGATTGTTATTGGCATCTAAGCGTATTCGGTATAAACCTGCTTCTTGTTTTGCCACATAGTAATCTTGTCCGTTACCTGCCACATGACAAAAGGCACCATCGTAACTAAAAATTTCATTCCACGGATTGCGTTGGTCGTTTTTGTTGGTAAACAGTGTGCCATTGTCCTGCAAACCTCCAATAATGGTATGATCGCCGGCTACTGCTTGGTTAATGGCTACAGTGTAAAACTGAGTGGTTATGTAGCCGTTGTTTAGCGATTGCCATTTAACCGTACTTGCTTTAATATTATCGGTAATAGAGATGCCTCCGTCGTGGGTAGAAATCGCTTTATCCGGATTTGAAGTGAGGAAAATAAAGTTATGTTGGTCGGGGTGATGATTTTCATAAATTTTAAAATCAGGACGTTTAGTGCCTTGTGCATAGCCCCCAATTTTAGTGATTTGCGAAGTGCTTTTAAAGGCATCGTTAGAGCGGAAAAGCCCTGTACCTCCAATAATAACAATGTTGGTGTCTTTTGGGTGCACGCTTACCAATAAATCGTACCCGCCTTGTGCGTTGAATTTCTCAAAGTCGCCCTGAAAATCAGGGATAGCAGCCGAACGGTCTTCCCAAATCCCGCCTGTACCGCTTCCATCGCCTGAAACGTAGGTGTATTTAAGCAAACTGTTCCACTCTTCATCTCCCCTGAAATTGGTGGTTTTCTTTCCTTTGTTTAAAGTATTGTGGGCTAATATATACAGTTGGTTTTCGTGGCCGGGTACCAACCCAATTACCATCCGTCCGTATGATGAGCCAATCTCAGCCGGTGTAATGCTGGTCCATGTAGTACCATTATCAACACTGCGCCAAATACCCCTTTGCGGGCCTTCGCTGCTGAGTGTTGCATACAACACCCCGCCTTTGGTTATGGCTACATCGGTATAGTAAGACGGATTACCACCCGCTGTGCCTCCACGGCGGCGTTGCCATGTGTTACCGCCGTTTACACTGCGGTGTATGCCGCCATAAAGGGCTACAAACACAACATCACTGTCTTTACTGGTATGGTTGGTGATTATATTCCACGAGCCGTCAAAATCACTGTCAAACTGGGGTGTATTCACTACGGTGCTGGCCAATGGTTGCCAGCTTTTGCCGCCATCGGTTGATTTTAGTATCCCCCTGCCTGAATAGTAAGCCCCGCCTTTTGAGGCACTGCTGCCGCTTAGTTCACCCGTTGAGGCATACCAAATATTGGTTTTACCTGCGCGGGTATCTTGTGTTACCGCGGTTATGGCATTTATTTGGGTATTGGTAGTAGTTTTTGCCCAGCTTTTACCACCGTCTTCGCTGCGCCACAAACCGCCTGTTGCCCCACCGGCAATCAGTATATTTTCGTTGGTTACATCAACTGCAATAGCGCGGGTTCTTCCGCCTACGTTCCAAACCCCCATATTGCTCCATATATCTCCGCTTTTTTTAAACACATCGGCTTTGGGCAAAGTGGTTGCAAAGGCCAACTCTTTCACACGCATACCATCCGGTATTTTACCTGTGTTGGGGTCTTTAAGTCGGTTAAACTCCCAACGTTTGCGGGCACTCAGGTTGTAACTCATGTCGTCGCCGCCTTGCGGCAAAGCATTGGTGTTGGGCTGGATGTTAAACATATATCCTAAGCCAATCATTGCCAAGCAAGCAGCAATTATGGGTAAGGTGTACAGTAAAGGTTTACGTTGCATATCTATTCAAATATAAAAATAAGCAGCGGGTTTGCAGGTATTAGATTGATAGGGCGTGCTATTTAATTTATCTTTGCACCTCTATTACACATGGCCTCATAGTACAATGGATAGTACGTGAGTCTCCGGAACTCAAGATCCAGGTTCGATTCCCGGTGAGGCCACTAAAAGGGGCAAATCATTTTTATTGTGATTTATCATTTTTCATTACCCTCCGAAAAAAATCTTCCTATCACTGACAATTAACTCAAATGTTAGATTAACCATTTCGATTCGAAGCGCCAGAGTTTTCCTGAAAACTAATTAAAGCCATTCTTCGTTTATGAGTGCATTATAATCATATTCTCCTGGTTTTCCGCGCCATTCTTCTACAAGATGAATGTTTGTTAATCCCTCCCATGTTTTTTGCCCAGCATGTTCAAGGATAATGATTTGTGTATTGTGATCGGTCCAATCGATAAATTTATTGCACGCATTAAAAATTAATTTCGTGTTCTCTATATCTTCGGAAACACTCGTTGTTTGTTCATCAACTCCTCCTCTGTTATCCTCATCAAATTTTTCAGGAAAATAGACTTGGCTGGGCTGATCTAAAATAAGTAAAGAAGGAATGTAATTTATTTTGCCTGTTTGGGGTAATTTTAAAAAATATTCATGTAGGCCGAGTAAGGTTGCTAAATGAAAACACATGTGATTGGCACCGCTACCAAATTTGTGTAAGAAATTTATACTCTTGGTCCAGTTATCAAGTATTCGAATGCTAATACTAATCTCTGGATCGAGCAACACACGTCTATGTTCTTTATGTTCTATCGGTAGAATGGCAACATATTTTGCGATAGTATTAGAAACTTTTTCAAGGCAAAAATTCTTATCAAATTTTTCCTTGAGTTCTCGGAGCTCTTTTCTCTTCATTGAAAGTTCTTTAGCAAGCTGTTCCAATTCCCTTGCTAATTCAGCAGACGGAGATATTTTTTCAAGATTCTCTAAAACATGTTCAATTTTTCCACGAAATTCATATACGTCCTGAAACCTATTTAAGTTTTGCCTATCTTCATTTACTAAGATACTTATGTTCGCATCGACAACCTGTAAATCTTTTTCAAGTTGGGTAATAACTGCTTTGTAGTCTTTTTTCTCTCGTTCAAAACTAAAGATGTCGGATTTCGCATTACTAACAATCAAACTATTATTATCCCTTTCATCTTTGAGGTTTAGTAGTTTAGTTATGGCTTTCTCCGAATAAGAATCACAGAACGGGCAGATATTAGTGCCCTTTTGCTTAACGAACCAATCAACTGGGCTTAACCGCCTATCAACCTCTTCCGCAACCTGTTCGATATATTCTTTTTTGGACTTATCAAATCGTTCGATTTTTTGCAACTCTACCCTAGCACTCTCCAATTGCCTTAGCAGATTTACCCGCTGATTTTCAAAGTCCTCCAGCTTTTCTGAGTATCGAATCCCTGAGCCTTCTCTTATAAAATGGTTACTTTTTATATCTTCAACTATTCTAGAAAGCTCGCTTTTGATGATGTCTACACTGCTTCCTTTGATTTGAATGTCCGAGTTAGTCAACCCCAATGCGATTGCATGTGTATAATAGGCATATATATCGGTCTGCCATGTTTCGTATTGGGATTTCAAAGCATCCAATTTTCCTTGCTTTTCTTTCTCGATTTTTTCCAGTACTTCAATTTCCTGATCAAGATCCAACATCTTATACGATTTATAACCAAGAACTAAAGGGAAAATGGTTCTCAATTTTCTAACATGCTCAAAAGTATCTGTCTTATAAAAAATAGTGGTGGGATTTGCGATGATATTCTGAGGCTGAAACACAAATGCCATAGTATCTCTGAAACTTGCTACCTCTTCTTTCTTTCCAAACTCTGTAATTGGCGTATTTTCAAATCCAGACAGGCTGCTTAATATAGTCTTAACAGCGGTTCGGTTTGTTTGGTATTGTTTTGCATATTTGATCCATTCATTAGAATTAAAAGCAGGGTTATCCCCTTTGCCTTGTACATCATATAAATACATAATTTCCGAAGCCTTTAAGTCCCTACCTGGACTATCTCTAGCAATAAATAACTCGCGATCATTTAAGGCAATATAAATTGCAAACTTGTCAACTTTTTCTCGAATCGTTCCGATTGGAATATCACATTCACTACTTGCTAGGCAATAATCAATAATAGAAATTATTGCTGATTTACCTCGCTGGCTATAACCGGTAATCACATTGACTTTATTTTCATCGAACTTAATAAATCGAGGCTTAAACAGTTCGTCTTGAGGGTATAGAATAATGTATTTTATTTTTAATTTCATCAGAAACGAATGTTTAGGTCTGCTTGAATAATCTTAGGGTGTTTTTTTGCAAAAATACTTCCCAATTTGAAGGCGCTGTCCTGAATCTGTTTAATACTATCGTATGTTAAATAAGAGGATTTTATAATTGGTAAACGCTTACTAGTAAAAGGTCTCAACATATAAATTCTTGCAGTTTCTTTGTCAATAGATAGTATTTTTTTACTAAACGCAAGATTCAGTGCGTCCAACGTTTGAAAGCCCATTTTGCAAGCTCGATCCTGTAAAGATATGATAATAGACCTGTCCTTAGTAAAAGCTGTGTATAGTTCATTCGAATTCAAAAAACTAAGCATGGATGCGTAATTATAAACAATTGGCAATACAAAAAATAGATACGAAAGTTTTGGATATAATTCTTCTTCTTTACGATTTTTTGCTATAATGTGATAACCTAAAACAAAACTATGCAGGGCTATAACGCTTAATGCATCATTCTGCAGCAATTCAAATAAGCTTTCCTTTGTTACAGGTCTGAAATTGGTATTCGTTTTCATTTTTTATATTTTATTTGCCATTCGGGATGCCAACCAATCTCTGGAATGTTTGATAAACTCAAGAACATCCCATTATGAACATATCTACTTTCTGTGGTGAAAGGAATGCCTTCTGAAAAAGCAACCTCTACTTTGTCCATTATAGAATCAAAAAGCCTAACTGCTAGTTCATTTTTTTCCTCTTCTGAGTATTCCTCTATTTCTTTTAAAACTAGCTCATCGTATAGACTCTGCCATCTATTAAAGCAATTCTGTTTGAATTTATCAAAATCAAGTTGGGTGAAATTTCCTGCCTTAATGATATGTGAAACCTCAATTTCATGGTACAAAAAATCTAGTACAGCTTGTTCTATTTTTCGTTCTTTTGCATGACTATTTCGTTGGATGCCATCAATTTGAATCACAAACAATTCGTTTCTTGCTTGCAATTTCTTCTGGGCATCAATTGAGCCAAGCCAACTCTTTTTTCTGAAAACTGCAGATACAATCGCTGGATTTGAATTTACCTGTGCCCATCGACTATCGAACTCTTTTTTACTAAAGATAGCGTTTGTGGCATTTAGCCATTTAGCTTTACTCCGTGTAGCAATCCAGCCATACATTTCCTCATATGCAGCTTTCTTTCTCGGTTCAGTGTAGTAATCCGTGGTCATATGTACCGCTGTATAAAAGTCTTCAATTGGATCTTGAAGATCCTCAATTATTAAACCTCTTTTGACGATTTCAAATTCGTTTTGCTTGGATAACGCAATACCAATAAGCTTGATGACTTTTTTTATAGTTGAACCCGCTTCGGGGTTTGTTTCTTTAGTAAATTTAAGTTTTTCTTTTTGTGTTGTTAGAAGAGCTTCTAAAAGTATCAATAATTCTGAATAGTTAAGTACTTGCATTTTCTTGACAAGGGCATCATCGGGAACTTTTTTGTTCGTGCAACAAATAAATTTTGTTCCGTCTTTAAATATTCCTGCTTCAACTTTTTCAATCCAAATTTGAATCGTTCGCCAAAGAGAGGTACTTGTATCCTCAAACGTAGTTCCATTCGGAGATATACTATGTTTGGATTGAATAGTAACAGTCACCAACTCGTTAGGATCTTGTATAGAAACATCGTCGACCATTTCTATAGATACGGTTTCATCAGCATGACCTAATTTGGCCAGCATTACCAATGCTTTCTCAAATTGAAAAAGATACCCCGAAAATGGCCCTATAGCAGAATCAGACATTGCAATGGTAAAGTAATTAATTAGGTATTTTACAGACAATTGTTTGTAAAATAATAGCAAAAATACAAAAGTCAAACAGAAAATAATTCTCAGATAAAATTCTGAGTCTAAAAACGATTGGATAGGGAAACTATGTGCCCAATAGAAATGAACTTTCTTCCAATATTTTGTTTTCTCACACAACGTGTTGATTTCGTCAAAATCGCGTGTTAAAAAGTTCGAACTTTAGAGCATTCTGCCCACATTCTTTACCAACACTCTCATAACAAAATCATTTCAATTTTACAGATAGTCAACATTATAGAAATGGATGTTGCCATGAGATTTTACAACGGCTATACTTCAGTAAGATTTTGTGATACTTGTTATGATTCTCTTATGGTAGCTATAGCAATAACTGAGCTCGTTTAAACTGGCAATAGCGGTTTATAGGGATAAACTCCGCAACTCTTGCCTTGGGTGTAAAGTTTATAAGCGCGCATTTCACATTTTTGGTAACTTACCACCGAGTACTTAACAACCTATTGCAAAACTGTGTTTTTGAACGGAAAAAAAGAGCTTCCGCTATTGTTTCTTATGCTGGTGTTTCGCCTTTCCCTGTTTGGGCAATCGGTATTAACGCCTGAGCATATTGAGGTTTCGCCCACGCGGGTAGGCAATAACCTGCGGGTGGTGTTTGAGGATAGTCGAGGGTTTATTTGGGCAGGAACAATGAGCGGCTTGGTGCGTTACGATGGTTTTTCGGTGAAACATTATGGGTTTGCCACCGATGATAGGGCAGGGGAGATGGATATGAATGTGGTAACCGAAGACCGAAAAGGAAATATTTGGTGTATTGCAAACACCCACGGGCTTTTTATTTTGCCTTTTGGTAAAAATGGGTTTGGTAGCCTACAACGGCCTGATTTTAATAAAAAATTCCCCGTTCCAAAAAGTATCACCTTTGATAGTGAGGGCAATATTTGGGGGATTACTCAGCAAAGCGAGTTGTTTTTTGCTGATATGTCTGATACATCAGTAAAGGTATGGCCAACTACCGCTACCGGATTGGTAGAAAAGGCGTTTATTGATAGCCGTCAAAGACTTTGGTTTTACAATGCGTCGGCAGTTTTTTGCGTTGATAAGCCTTTAAATGGAGTGAGTACTGAGTACAAGCAAGCAATTCCGGCAGGTATACTGGGTGCTGTGCACGATGGAAACAGTTTGTATTTTTTTACACAACAGCAATTATACAGGGCTTATGTTGAGCAAGGCCGCATGCAGTTGATACTTTTGTGTGTTTTAGATAAACTGGATAATCAGGGTAAAAAAGAATTTTTCAGATTTTCAGCTGTGCGTAGCGATATGCCCCTTATTACAATGGCAACCACAAGTAGTTTGCTGCTTTTTGTTGACAAAGAGAGCGGCAAATTAGTTGAGCCGATTATTGAGGGGGTTAATGCCTCAAAATTTGATGCTAATAATTATTTGATAACAAAGGGTAATGTAATTTATATAGGCACTAATAAAGGGTTTTTGCGTACAAACATAAGTAGCAAATCATTTACGGCTTATACTGATGCTTCGCGACCAAAATTGCGTTGCATAACCCCTTTGGGGCCTGATACTTTGCTGGTGGGTACGTTTGCGCAGGGAATATTTGTGTACACCAAAAAAACCGACGAGCGGTGGCAAAAAAATAATCAATGGTTTTTGGGTAATCCGACTTCCATGTCGTCTAACACCGTCAATAGATTTTATTATGATGCAAATAACCAATTGTGGGCAGCAACTAATGCAGGTTTGTTTCTATACAACAGAAAAAATTGGGTATCGAAGTTTACGGGCATCAGTGTTTGGGGTATTGTGCAAGGACATGACGGCAATTTTTGGTTAGGCACCAACAGAGGAGGGGTAATTAAATACAATCCTGAAACCGGTAGTACTAAAAGTTACTATCCAAGCGGCAACAGCATACCTGATGATAACCATAACCGTGTATGGCAGGCACAATTGTATAAAAATAAAATATACGTAGGCACCTCAGCAGGGATGTTTGAGTTTGATGTGAAAGCAGAGCGCTTTAATCATTTATTTAGCAAACAGTTGCAATCAATACCTATTTGGGATTTTTTTATAAGCGATAGTTTGTGGTTAATACCCACGCAAGGCAAAGGTTTGTGGAAATATTTACCCAAAACGGGTAAACTAACCAATGTGGATAGTATAAATAATTTTTTATACAGCATATTAAGTGATGATGAAGGTGATTTTTGGGTGCTGAATGATAAAGGATTGATTAGGTATGATTTAAAATCAGGTAAAAGCAGTAATTATTCGGCTTTTGATGGATTAAATACAAACTTTCTTTCATACACCGGTGGCACTCGATTAAATGCAAGCCAAATTGCTGTTTGCGGAGAAGATGGGTTTACGGTGGTTGATGCAATACCGGCAAAAGAAAATTTGCCGGTGCACTCATTGTTTGTGCCATTATTTAAGTATGCCGGTGTGCCAGTGGCTGATTATTTGGCGAGCGGAAGTGAAATAACAGTTGATTATAACAAAGGACAATTATTATTAGAGTGGGCTGCAACTCACTTGTTTGGACATAACAGGCAATTGGTATATAAGCTTGAAGGTGAGGATGCTGAGTGGAACATAAGTAGCACAGGCAATAGTATTACCTATACTAATTTAGAGCCGGGCGGCTATGTTTTTAAAGCTTATCTTGTGGGGCAGGCAAACGAAAGCAACAGCGCATTGTATCAGCTGCTCATAATTATCAAGCCACCGTTTTGGCTTACGTGGTGGTTTAAATCGTTGGTAGCTTTGGTGGTTTTGGGGTTAAGTGCTTACATAATATATGGTTGGGTTACAAGGCAACGATTGAAGCAGGCAAAGTTAAAATCAGAAATTGATGCTTTGCGCGCCCAAATGAACCCCCATTTTATTTTCAATGCTCTTAATTCAATACAGGCATTCATTTATACTGAAAAGAAGCTGCAAGCAAATGAGTATTTGGTAAAGTTTGCAAGATTAATGCGTTTGATTTTACAAAACTCAAGGCAAGAAATGATTACTGTATTGCAAGAGCAACAGTTTTTAAATTTATATATAGAGATGGAAGCATTGCGATTTGAGGGGAGATTTACTTATGCTGTTACGGTTGAAGAAGGTAGCGAGGGGCACAGAATACCTTCTATGTTGTTGCAACCTTTGGTTGAGAATGCTCTTAAACACGGTGCTTATGAAGGTGGCGAGTCTTTGCATATTGACGTGCGGTTTTTTGAAAAAGACAAAGAGTTGGTGTGCGAAGTGACGGATAATGGCAGGGGTTTTATTACCGATAACCAAGATGTTGATACTCCCAAAGGTTCACTAGGACTTACTTTGGTGAAGGAACGACTAAATACATTATCAAAATTGTATGGAAAAAAATATGATATTGTTGCCGGAAATAAAAAAGATTACGGATTGAACGGTAAAGGTGCTTTTGTTAGCGTTTTAATACCACAACATGATAAAAACTCTATTAATTGAAGATGAACCCCAAAGCAGGGAGTTTATTAAATCGTTGATTAGCGATACAGCTCCGTTTATTGACTTGGTGGGCGAAACAGGGCATGTGGATGAAGCGGTGCAACTGATAGGTGAAACCCAGCCCGGGCTGGTGATAATGGATATCCAGCTATATGGCCGCAGTGCGTTTGATATTTTTAAGGCTATCGGCAATTTTGATTTTCAGGTTGTATTTATTACAGCATTTGAACACTTTGCAATACCTGCGATACGTCTATCAGCGGTTGATTATATCCTTAAGCCCATTAGTCCCCTTGAGTTTAAAGAAGCCATGCAAAAGGTGCAGCGCAATGCTGGTATGGAGGTAGGTACCCAGCCAGTAACTACTGTTAAATTACCGCAAGGCATAAGGAGCAATAAGTTGGTAATAAGTGATTATAAAGAAATACATATTTTAAAATATGAGGATGTGATTTACTTAGAAGGTGACGGTAATTATACCCATGCAGTAGTTGCCGGGGGTAAGCGTATAACATCATCTAAACCAATTTCAGAATATGAGGGGCAACTGGGCGGGGAAGGTTTTTTTAGGGTGCATAAGTCTTATCTTATAAATATGGCCAGAGTGGTGAAGTATGTTAAAGGGCGTGGAGGAGAGGTGGTAATGGATAACGGAGATACCGTTTATGTATCCAGCCGCAAAAAGGATGAATTTTTGGCTTTGCTTAATAATTAAAAAAAGGTGTGCTTTTCGGCACACCTTTTTACTATTACATGATTGTTACAGCACAAGTATTACTTAGTAGTTGTTACTTTTTGAAAACGGGTTTGCAACTGTGTTCCGTTTTTAGCAGTTACCCTGCAAAAGTAAACGCCATCTGCAAGGTTGCTAATATCAACATTAATAAGATTTCCGTTTGCTTCAGTGGCAGGTTTAGTAGCAACAACCTGTCCGTTAATACCAATTACTTCAAGTGTTGATGTAGGAGCCAAAACATCTGTAAACTCAAGTATTACATTATTACCGGCAGGGTTGGGGTACACTTTTACATCGGCTAATTGGTTTTTGTTTCCTTGTTCGTTCTGAACATTACCTTCTTCATTCGGCTGTGTTTTTGGTTGCATGCAAGGGTTTAAAACAGTTAGCGGAATTTCATAATCCTTCATTGCAACAGTGTAAGTGTTGAATGATGGGTTTTGGTATGTTTTAAAAGTACCCTTGTTGATAGAATAATCATAAGTATATACGGGGTGGTAGTTTCCTTGGCAATGCGGCATACCGGGTAGTGAGTCGTAATACAATGGATTTATTTTTTCAACGTAAGGAGATGTACTGGCATGAGCGAGAATTTTACGACCGTTAGCATCAGTTTCAAGGTCGCGGGGTATAAGGTAAATGCCGCCGGCAGCGGGAGTATAATCGTCGCCTTGGTCAGTAGTAGCCCTTCCTGTAAAGCTTGGGTAAACATAGCTTTCAATTGGTCGTGCAATTCCATCATAACTACATAGCATAAATAAATCGCTGTCCTTTTCAATGGTTAAATCCACACCGCGTTCTAAATCAGTGTATTGATAGTCAAACCTTGATTCTATTTGAGGTGAAAGCCAGTTGTTGTAGTTGTTTGTGTGAACGTAAGTCATGCCCTCTATAAGAACGTTAGAATTACGTGAAACAAACTGCGAGCCGTTGAATTGGTCATTAACTCTGTCAATCAATAATATGTAATCATTGTTTTGAAAAACTGCTCCGCTATCTTTTTTCAACGCAACACCAAGTTCGGCAACATCGGTATAGTTACTAAATAAGTTAACTGCTGTTACTTGAAAAAATGCTGGGCTAAACACGGTGCTGCAACGGGCAAACAATACATCGCCGGTGTAATAAGCAACACCATCAGGTGTAGCAGTGGTGGTAGTTGTAACAACACCGCAGGCACCAATCAAAAACAACTCACCATTAAGGTCGGCTTCAATTTTATTGTAATAGCTGTTTGGGTATTTGTTAACTCCTAATTGAGGTACAAACATTGTTCCCTCGTTTACTTCGCGCGCATTTACAATTGTAAGACTTGAGTTAGCAGTCATAATAATTGCTTTTTTACGACTGTTAGTATTGTCCCATTTATATCCGCAAGCAACATATCCGCCTGTAATTGGTGCAACAGAATTTAGCACTGTATAATCACCCGAAACAGTATTTGTGTACTCTTTGTATAAAACAGGCACACCTGTGTTGCTAAGTTCCATTAAAAAGGCCCCTCTTGAATTATAGTATTCAAAGTGCCCGCAAACAATGTAACCGTTGGCGGTTTTACGGATTTCTTTTGGATAGTACTTTTTATCATTATCTAAGTAATAAGGATTTTCAGAAAGTGGTAAAATCACTTTGTTGATAGTAGAAGTTGGGGTGTAATCACTTAAATATGTGAAATTCATTCGCGTAGCAGTGTTGCTGTTAGTGGGTGAGTTGACAATAGTACCTGTAGCCGGCCTTATATAGCCTATTTGGGCCAGCCCGTTACTCAAGTCCATGTCAACCATGTTAATCAGGTTGTCATCGGTAGAAAATTGTTCAACGCGTTTTTCGGCCACTCTGAAACTTTGTGCCTGTAATGCTGCACAAGCAATAAGTGATAATACAACAAAAGATAATTTTTTCATGCTATTAATTGTTAGTGCCTACTCTGTTTAGGCTTTTCGGCTACCGCCGCAAAGGCAATGCATTGCTTTGCGCCACTAAGTTGATTAATAGTTGCATGGTGTTTTTATTAATTACAAATGTGTGTTATAATTTAGTACAAGTGTGTAGGTTTTTTGTATAAACGTTTATCGGCATTAATCATATTTATGTAATATTTTTTGTTATTTATTTGTAATTAGTTACTGATTATTGCTGGGCTTTGGGGATAAATGACTTGAATTTTACAATTTTAAAATATTGATTTTTAACGAATTGTAAAATTTTATACGAAATATCTTTTACAAGTAGTTCAAACGGGCATCAGTTTTATAAATTTGATTGTCTTTGACAGACACATATTAAACTCACAATTCTTTGAAATGAAAAAAACATTACTTAGCTCTCGCCAAAGGGCCGGCTTAACCTTTGGCAGCAGGGGACTATTGTCTCCAAACACGTGGCGAAAATCTCTTTTCGCAGTAGCTTTTTTTATGGTTGCTTTAACAGGTTTTTCCCAGCTTAGCGGGGTAAAAACTATTAATCCCTCGGGAAGTGGGGCAAACAACTACGTATCTTTTACAGCGGCAGTTAACGACCTAGTGGCTAAGGGGGTTAACGGTCCGGTGCTATTTCAGGTTTCAGCAGGCACCTACAGCGGGCAAATTGCTATCCCCGCAATTACAGGTGCCAGTGCTACTAATACCATTACCTTTGATGGGGGTTTTGGTAATGCTAACACAAGAATTCTAACTTTTGCAGCAACATCAACTACCGATGCTTTTACGGTAAGGCTAAACAGTACTTCGTATGTTATTCTTAAGAACCTTAGTATCAGAAATACCGGTACTGCAGCAGGTTTGGGGGTACACATAAATGGAACGACGAACAACTGTTCAATTATTAATTGCCACATTGCAGTTGATAGTTCGTCTACAAGTGCAAACTTTAAAGCCATACAAATGACCAACAACGCTCTTGTTACTGATGGTAGTTTGTGTGGTGGTACATCGGCTTCTACTTTCAACATCGTAATTGACAGTAACGATATTGTGGGTGGAAACTTTTCATATTATGGTACTTCAAGTTACAGTACTACCACTGTGCCTTTTATTTTGTTTATGCGCGCCAACAAACTTAGGAAGGCGTACCAATCAGCTATTGGTATAAGCAACTTGAACGGTTACCAAATCAATTACAACTTTATTGATATGCGCACTACCAACAACAGTAATTATGGTTTTTCGCATTGTAACGGTAGCACCAGCGGCAGCCAGTTGTATGAAATGATTGGTAACACTTTTGCCAATTGCGGACAATACGGGATATACTCACTTACCCGTAACAGCAATGGTGCAAGGGGTAGAATTTGGAACAACTTTTTTAGAGGGGATTGGCGGAATGCAAGTGCAAGGGCTTTGAATTTAGGTTACGACCGTAACTTTGATATTTGGGCCAATACAATTGTAATGCAGAACGACCTTACAAATACCGGTGCAGGTATTTATATTTACCCATCTAGTTACCCCAATGATGTAAGAAACAACAACATTATAATCTCAGGCACTAATAGTAGTGGTTGGGCTTTGTACTCTGAAGGCGGATGTCTTAGCGGAGCCGACTACAACAACTACTACAAAGCAAACAACAGCCCCGGTCAGTTTTTGAACGTTATCAACGGTTCAAACGTAACTAAGGCAAATTATAAGGGTTTTAGCGGTTTTGACGCTAACTCTTACAGTGAAGACCCTATGCTTACTTCAGCTACCGACCCTCGTCCGGGCTCTATTTGCTTAAAGGGGATTTATCAATCGGTATTACCCAGGGACATAAACAATGTTAATCGCTTAAATCCGCCAACGGTTGGTTGCGCTGAAAACGCAGGTGGTTTGAACTTGGATGCTGAGGTTAATGCCTTCTTGAGACCTTCATTCCCTGTTAGTTCAGGCAGCAATGATGTTGAAGTGAGAATTAAAAACAAAGGATTACTAACTTTAACATCGTTAAATGTATCGGTAACGATAGGTTCTACAACCAAAACAATCAACTGGACAGGTAATTTAACTTCGTGTTCAGAGGCTTCTGTATTATTTACAGGGTCTAATCAGTTTACCATCAACCCCGGTAAAAACACTGTTACTGCTTATATTGACAGCCCAAATGCGGGCAACGACCAAAATAAAGGCAACGATACATTAAAAACTAATTTCTGCACTCCGTTTAGCGCAGGTACTTATACAATTGACCCTGCCGGTTCAGGCCCCACCAACTACACAACTTTTGCTGAAGTTGCTGAAATATTGAATTGTGGTGGTATTACAGGTGCTGTTCAGTTTAATGTGGCAGCAGCTACATTTAATGATAAGCTGGATTTATTGTATGTAAAAGGTGTGTCAAAAGCCAATACCATTTTATTTAATGGTGCAGGTATAGGCTCATCAATTCTGCAATTACCGGCTACTACCAATGCTGCTATCGTTAGCATCGCAGGAACTTCGCACGTAACTGTACAAAACATGAGCTTGCGTGCTACATCAAACACAAACGTTGCAGCCGTAAAAATTGCATCACAATCAGATAGTGTTAAAATACTTAACAACAGTATCGAGTTTAGCGCATTTAGCAACTTTACCACCTTTGGGGTAACCTTTGGTGATTATAATACAAATATCGCCGGTAATGAATCAACCGGCTCATTGGTAGAAGGAAACAATTTTGTGAACTGCTACTATGGTATTCAGTTGCGCAGCGCATCAACTACAGCACGAAGCTCAAAAATTACAATCCGCAAAAACAACTTCACCGGCTTGTACGGTTATGGTGTGTATGTGAACTATGCTGCTGAAATTGATGTTGATATGAACAACTTCACCTTTGGTAACTTCGCTTCAAGCTATGGCTATTATTCAAATTCAGGAGTTACAAATACCATTCGTAACAACAATTTCAAAAACCTGGGTATTTATGGTATGTACATTATTAACGAAAACAACAACACTGTTATTTACAATAACATGTTCGCTGATTTCTTAACTACCAGCACAGGTACCTACGGTGGTATATACACCAGCAGCACATCAGGGCTTAAAATCTATCACAACACAATATATTTTAACCCTCAAACTACTGCAACTACAGGTAGCAGGGCTGCGCTAAACCTTAACTTCTCAAACAATGCCGATATCAAAAACAACATTTTTGTATATGCAGGTGCAAGCACAAGGGGTGTGGCGGTATCGCGCAATACATCAAGCAACAACTGTACGTTTGAGAATAACTTGTACTACTCTACTGCTGATATTTACACTGAAGACTACACTACATTCTACAAAAACCTAACTGATTGGCAAGCAATTTCTCCGACTTGGAATTTGAAATCGTTGCAAGAGCAGCCTGTATTTGTGAATACAACATTCGGTGCTGTAAATGCACACTTGCAATCATCGTACGATGCTCCTTCGGGCGATTTGACCTTGGGTATCAATATTGATATGGATGGTGATGTACGTTGTCCCGGTTCAATGACCATGGGTGCTGATCAATCGTCGTATCCACAATTGGTGCCGGTATCAACTTTTGTAGTGGCTGATAGTGTTTATGAAGGAAGCGGTACACGCATTGTAAACACAACTAAAGGCGAACCAACTAAATATACCTACAGGTGGTATGTTGACGGCATTTTGGCTTCAACCACCCGCGATTTGGATTACCAATTTGGTGTAGCCGGAAACTATGATGTAAAATTGTCAGTGGATGGTTGTTCAGGTTCTGATAGCTTAAGCAAAACAGTATCTGTTATAGTACCAACTTCTACTCCCAAATCTGATTTTGTAGCTACCCCTCAAATAGTTGATTTGTATGCAATGGTAAACCTTCGCGATAATTCAAGCCACGGTCCTACCATTTGGCAATGGACTGCCAGCCCTGCAAGCGATGCGTTTTTCTCTAATGATGCCGACCAACATCCTACTATTTTCTTTGGAAAATCAGGGTTTTATGATGTGTGTTTAAGCACTGAGAATAATTTAGGCGTGGGTAAAGACACCTGCAAAAACTCATACATCTTTGTAAAAGAAGAATACTCAATGTGCGGTAGCAGTTCTAACCCCAGAACAACTGCTCGCTTTGGTAAACTGTATGACGACGGTGGCCCATCGGGCAACTACGGTACTAACCGTAACTGCACCTATTTAATTAACCCTTGTGCATCATCAATAACACTTAAGTTTACCCAGTTTGCGTTAGCAGCAGGCGAAGTATTAAATATATACAACGGCTCAAACGCATCTGCTCCGCTTATCGGTTCATATACCAGCGCATCAACTATACCCGGTGGTTCAACAGGTTTGGTGGCTACTTCAGGCCAACTGTTTATTTCATGGGTTACTGATGGTACAACGCAAGCAGCAGGTTTTGCAGCTGAGTGGTCATCAGTGGCTGACAATACCCCCGCTCCGGTAGCTGACTTCAATTTCCCCGATACTCTGTTTATTGATGAAGACATCAGGTTCACCAGCACTTCAACAGGAACAAATCTTAGCTACTTATGGGATTTTGACCCTCCATTCGAAATTCCGGGTAATGAAGGTGGTGAGAAAAACTTTGATGTTTACTCATACGGAACTTCAGGTAACTACAACGTGAGACTGAAAGTAGTAAACTGTGCCGGTTCAAACTCAATCACCAAATCAATTACCGTACTTGACCCTATCACTGCTCCCGCAGTTGATTTTGTTGCTGATAAAACAATGGTAGCCGTAAATGCATTGGTAACCTTTACCAATAACACTAAACACGGTCCTTTGAATTACAGGTGGGAATTTTCACCATCAACAGGTGTTAATGTTAAACCAAACAAAACCAGCAAAAACATTACTGCTAACTTCTTAGTACCCGGTACTTACACCGTTAAGTTAGTTGCAGGAAACAGCGTGGGTAACGATAGTTTAATCAAAACATCTTATATTACTGTGTATGATTATTGCGATCCGGGTGTTGCCAGCGTTGATGGTAAAATTGGTATCAGCAATGTAACATTTGGAGCTATTAACAATACAACTACTTCAGGTGTTGCTAAATACAGTAACTACATTAATCTTCCACAGTTTGCTACTGTAACTAAAGGTGGTAAATATCCGTTGAGCGTTTCGCGCACAAACACAGTTGACGAAATGAACCGCAAGGTTTGGATTGACTGGAACATTGACGGTGATTTTGATGATTCGCTTGAATTGGTTGCTTTTGAGGGTGCTACCCGTAATGCAACTTTCAATACTATTGTTAAAGTGCCTGCAACTGCTTCAGAAGGATTTACTCGTATGCGTGTAGGTGTTAGCTACGGTAACGATGCTAACCATGCTTGCGGTTTGAACCGTGTTGGTGAGTTTGAAGATTACACTGTAAGCATTATCGGTGACGGTATTGCTCCGGTGATTACTTTGAACGGTGCTAACAAAGTTACTTTTGAACAATGGTACCAATACGTTGAGGCCGGCTTTACTGCAATGGATGACATTGACAGCAGCTTGACCAATGTGGTGTCTGTAACCAGCAATGTTGACTCTACAACTGTAGGTATGTACCAAGTGAAGTATGAAGTTAGCGACGTAGCTGGTAACAAAACCATCGTAACACGCGATGTTGAAGTTACTCCTGACGTTACTAATCCTGTACTTACTCTTACCGGTGCATCAACCATCGACCACGATGTGAAAACTACTTACACTGACGCAGGTGCAACGGCAATGGATTATCTAAACCGTAATTTTACTTCATCAATTGTTGTAACTAACAACGTAAACGACCAAAAAGTGGGTGCTTATGTAGTTGGTTATGAAGTAACAGATTTGGCCGGTAACAAAGCTGTAATTAACCGTACAGTTAATGTTGTTGACCGTGTTGCTCCGATTATTGCTAAAGTGGGTGATACCGTATTTGTTGAAGTTAAATCGCCATATACCGAACCCGGTATTAGCGCAACTGATAACTACGATGCTTCTGTATCAGTAGTTTCTGGTACTGTAAACGTAAACAAAACCGGTACTTATGTGCTTAACTACACTGCAACTGATACTGCCGGAAACAGCAGCAACGAAAGCCGTATTGTAGTTGTACGTGATACACAAAAACCAGTTATTACCATCAATGGTTTAGATACTGTAATTGTGAATGTGTTTAGTAATTACAATGAGTTGGGAGCAACTGTTGCTGATAACTATTGCACAGGTTTAACTACCACACCTTCAATAGTGGTTAATACTAATAAACTGGGTGATTACTTGGTTAATTATGACGTAACTGATTGCGAAGGTAATGTGGCTGTAACCAAGACCCGCGTAGTTAAAGTGGTTGACCGCGTAGCACCTGTATTGCAACTAAAAGGTTTTGTTTCAACCAACAAAATTATGCGTTGGAAAACCTACACCGATTCAGGAGTAACCTACAGTGATAACTACTACAGTGCCGCTGAACTGGCTCCTAACCTTAAAGTTACCTCAAACGTAAATACACTTGCTGAAGGTATTTATGAATATTGCTATGATTTAACCGATCCATCGGGTAATATTGCACAACGTGTGTGCCGCACCGTTGAAGTGATAGCGAACACAACCGGCATTACCGAGGAGTATCTTGAGAATGCAGTTAATGTGTATCCTAACCCAACCCGTGGTGAGCTAAACGTAGCTGTTAAATTTGACCAAAACAGAGAAGTTAAAGTAACTGTTGTAAATTTGTTAGGCGAGGTTATTACTTCGATAACACCACAAACAGTGCTTGAGAATAACTTCAATATAGACATGAGTGCCTATGCATCCGGATTATATCTGGTACGAATTGAAGCAGATGGGATGGTACTTGTGAAAAAAGTGAACCTTGTTAAATAGGTTAATTAAGCCTCTTTCCTTTTTCAAAGCCCCGACGGGAGTCGGGGCTTTGTTATTTCTTAGCTAACTTGCAGGCATGGAACTGCAACTCTCTACCCCAGCACTTTTGTTCAGCACCATATCGCTGCTAATGCTGGCTTATACCAACCGTTTTTTGGCTGTAGCAAAGCTAATCCGCGAGCTGCACGATAAATATATTGATAAACCCAGTGAACACATCATACAGCAAATAACCAACCTTCGGTTGCGGCTTAATCTTATTCGCAATATGCAATTGCTGGGTGTTAGCAGTTTGCTGCTAAGCGTGGTATGCATGCTATTGTTGTTTGTTGACCAAGAGGGGTGGGCTAAAATTGTATTTAGTATTAGCATGATAACAATGGTGGTTTCATTATCTATCAGCGTGTGGGAGATAACAATATCAGTAAACGCTTTAAAGATTGAGCTGCACGATATAGAAGAACGCAGTCGCACGTTTTTAGAAAAATTGTTTACCAAAGAATAAATCAAATGCCCCTATAATGCAGGGCATAATGCCCTTTTCCACACTTGTTGAAACAAAAAGTCTTTAAAGACTCGTTTACAACCATAATTTAGTACCGTGAAGATAGGCGCCGTTGATATAGGCTCAAATGCCATACGCTTACTTATTAGCCGCGTGATGCCTACTGAAAACGATGAGGTACAGTTTAAAAAGGTAGAGTTCATCCGCATTCCTTTGAGGCTTGGAGACGATGTTTTTAAAACCGGTAAAATCGGCAAAGAAAAACAGGAACTCTTTGCAATGACGATGAATGCCTTTAAACTAATACTCGATATACACCGCGTTCGTCATTATATGGTATGTGCCACCAGTGCCATGCGTGAAGCAAAAAATGGCGAAATGCTTGTACGCAAAGTGCAAAAGAAGTACGATTTTAATGTAGAAATAATTTCGGGAGAAAGGGAATCAGAGTTAATCTTAAAATCAGTAATGTCATATTTTCCCGCCACGGGTAATTACGTAAACATTGATGTGGGTGGGGGAAGTACTGAAATTACCCTCATTAAGGAGCATAAAGTAATCAATTCACGGTCGTTTCCAATTGGCTCAGTTCGTCTCAAAGAAGGTAAAACCAATCCTGCAGTTTGGGATGAAATGAAAAGCTGGGTGTTGCACAATGCATCTATAAAAGACAATATTACTGCCATAGGCACAGGTGGAAACATTAACAAGTTATACCAAATGGCGGTGGGTGAAACCAATGAGCCAATGACTATTGATGCTCTTCGTAAAATGTACACCGATATTAGTACAATGAGCATTACCGATCGTATTTATAAATTGCAATTAAACCCTGATAGGGCCGATGTGATTGACCACGCTGCCAGAATATATTTAGCAGTAATGGAGTGGGTTGGAATACACAATATATACTCACCCAATGCCGGGCTTAAAGACGGTATTATCTTAGAACTTTGGGATAAGTACAAAACAATTGTACGGTAGGCCTAAAACATTTCAGCTACTTTATTAGTCTATCATAAAAGCTACTTTATTGAGTTTTTATTTATCTTGCCACGTATGATGAAATACCAAAGAGCCCTATGGCTGCTGTGTTTTGCCCTGTTTTCAGTTTTTTCTGCAGCACAAACCAACCACCCCCAACAGATAGATGGGGAGGTATATCTTAAATACAAAAACACTTATCCAATAGCTGGTTTATTGGAGCAAACAGATGCTCCATATGCTCAACTGCCGGGTTTTGATAAGGAGTTTTCAAGAAAGTTTGAGATATACAAGGCTAAAGCCACGTTTGCTACCTCAACAGATATCAAACTACAGCAAACCATCAGGGTGTCGTTTCGCAATCCAAAAGATATTGGGATGCTAATAAAAGAACTCACCGCAAATCCTCTTGTTGAGTATGCTGAACCGGTACCATACAACGTAACCGGTTATACACCCAGCGATTTAGGCAGTAATACTACCACAGGCCAATGGGGGTTATACAAAATTAAAGCCCGCGAAGCTTGGGATATTTCTAAAGGAGATTCTGCCATTACGGTTGCCGTTGTGGACGATGGGGTGAATATTTTTCATAACGACTTGAACAACAACGTTTGGAGAAACCCAAAAGAAATTGCAGGAAACAAGATAGATGACGATAACAACGGTTACGTGGATGATATTTTTGGGTTTGATGTAGGAGATAATGACCCTGACCCTTTTCACCCCAATACAAATTTTACGCACGGTACACACGTGGGTGGTATTGCAGGTGCAGTAAGTGATAATCAATTAGGGGTGGCCTCAATAGGGTACAATATCTCAATAATGGCTGTAAAATGTACTTTCAATTCGCAATCCAATACTGCTTCAATACCAATGGCTTACGAAGGGATAACTTACGCGGCCAATGCAGGTGCAGATATTATCAACTGCTCATGGAGCAGTCCACAATTTAGCCAAACCGCCCAAAACGTTATTAATTTCGCGGTTTCTAAAGGAAGTATTATTGTAGCTGCAGCCAGTAATGATGGTGTTGAGCAAATACGTTATCCTGCGGCCTACGATGGTGTAATAGCTGTTGCCAGTACGGATATCAACGATAATAAATCCAGCTTTTCAAATTACGGCACTTGGGTAGATGTATCTGCTCCCGGCAGCCGCATCCGCAGTACAATTGCCACAGGTTCGTACTCAACCTTTGATGGTACCTCAATGGCTACCCCAATGGTTGCAGGCCTACTGGGGTTAATGAAATCACACAACCCTTATTTAACCAATGCTCAGCTTGAGCAATGTTTGCTTGATAGTGCTGAAAGAATCGATGCTTTAAATCAATCCTTTGCCGGTAAAATAGGTAAGGGCCGCATTGATGCTGAGAAGTCGTTACGATGTGCGGGAGCCTTTTTAAATGCAGCACCAAAGGCACAAATACAATCAGCAAGCAATGTTGCTTGCCCCAACACTGTGGTTTCTTTTTATGGTAGTTCAACCAAAGGCAGTGCTGAAAAATATACTTGGTACTTCCCCGGTGGTAATCCTGCTACCGATACCGCTAAAAACCCTATAGTTACTTACACAAATGTGGGCGATTATGATGTTGCTTTGGTGGTAACCAATGCAAATGGTACTGATTCCATTAATATTGATGATTACATTAGCGTTGCTGCTATTGGCAATCAAGTGGTGTATGAAGAAAATTTTGAGCAAGGCACACTTGCCGATATGGGTTTTTCTACACTTAACCCTGATAACTCAACTACATGGAGCGTTGTAAATGCAAATGCCTTAAAAGGCAGCAAACGCTCGTTGCGTATGAATTTTTTTAATTATGCAACGGTTGGTGAGCGCGATGCCTTAATAAGTCCAATCATAAGCTTGAATGGTATAGCAAACAGCCGTTTAACTATGCAACATGCTTACAGGGCACGCAACACTACTAAACGTGATTCGTTGTTGGTATATGTATCTATCGATAGTGGCCAAACATTCCCTTATTTGGTGGCGGCCTATGCTGAAAATAACAGCTTTAGTTTTGCTACCCAAACTGCTTCATCAGCCACGTTTACTACTACTTACACTTCTGATTGGTGCGTAGAAACCATAAAAGGAACATCATGTATTGATATTGACTTAAGCAATTTTGACGGTAAAGACGGGATTGTATTTAAACTGGAAGCGTATAATGATAACGGTAACAACTTATACATTGATAATATTAAGGTATTAGGAAACTGCGCCAGTTACAATACCAAAAAACCCGAGGCTGATTTTGTGAACAACGATACTATGTTTTGCCTTCCGGCAGATGTGAAGTTTACAGACATGAGTTTAAACTTTGGTACTTCTTATGAGTGGATTTTTGAAGGAGGTACACCGGCTACATCAACGCTCAAAAACCCAACAGTTAACTATTCTGCACCGGGTAATTATGATGTAACTCTTATTGTGGGTAATAATTTTGGTTACGATACCATTGAAATGAGGGATTACATTGTGGCTGCTGCTAACCCTGTTGTGGTGGTATGGGCTGATACAACCAAACTGTGCAGAGGACAAAGTACCCGCTTGTACGCCTCGGGAGCTAAAGATTATTTCTGGTACCCTGTGTATGCTCAAAATACTACTGTGGGCGATACGATAATTATTAACCCCCCGAGCAGCTTTACCTACAACGTAAGGGGTACATCTGTTGATGGGTGTACCGACGTGAAAACTATCTCAATCACAGTATATCCCGGCCCCGGAACGGTTAATATATTTAATAACAACATGGGTTCGCTATATACCAATAACAATACATTTGGCGTAAAATACCAATGGTTGTTGGGCGGCGTAGAGTTACCCAACGATACGGGTAAAGTTATTACTCCGTCTCCTTCAGCATCGGGTACGTATTCGTTGCGTGCGAGTGATAGTATTGGCTGCGAAGTGGTATCCAATGAGTATTATTTCAACCCATTATCAGTTATTAATACAAGTGATAAAGGGATAAAAGTGTATCCTAACCCAACATCGGGTGAGGTTTACTTTGAAGGGCTTGAGAAAGGCATTGAAGCTAAAATTACCTTAACGGACATGATTGGTCGTAAGGTACTTGAAGCAATCATTACCACCAATACAATAAACGTTAATGCCCTGCCCGCAGGATTGTACTTTATTTCGGCTGAGCAGAACAATATACTCGTTTCGCAAAAACTGAGGGTTGAATAGAACCCATTGTTATAATAAGAAGCCCCTAGCAATGCTTGGGGCTTCTTTATTTATAGTTGTAGAGGCTTACACCCCTGCAAACTGAAAGTTGTATAGTTTTTCGTAGTACCCTTTGCTGTTCAGCAGTTCTTCGTGTGTGCCGCTTTCTACAATCTGGCCTTTCTCAAGTACCAAAATTTCATCAGCGTTTTGTATAGTACTTAAACGGTGGGCAATAGCTATGCTGGTTCGGCCTTTCATCAGTACCTCAATAGCGTGTTGTATCAACTCCTCGGTTTCAGAGTCAACAGAACTGGTAGCTTCATCCAAAATAAGGATTTTAGGGTCGGCAGCCAGTGCGCGGATAAACGAAATCATTTGGCGTTGACCTACTGAAAGTGAGCTTCCGCGTTCCATCACATTAAAATCATATCCTCCGGGCAGGCGTTTTATAAACTCTTCGGCACCAATAAGCTTGGCAGCTTCAATAATCTTTTCTTTGCTGATGTAATCGTCGTACAAACGAACGTTATCACTGATACTGCCCGAAAACAAGAAAACATCCTGCAAAACTACCGCAACATTTGAGCGTAGCGAAGCCAACTGGTAATCGTTAACGTTTCGATGGTCAATTAATATCTCGCCTTGATTAACCGTGTAAAACTTATTGATTAGGTTCACAATCGACGATTTACCTGCTCCCGTTGCACCTACTAAAGCAAGGGTTTTACCTTCTTTTACTTTGAAAGAAACATCGCGCAATACCCAATCTTCATCATTATAGGCAAACCAAACGTTTTTAAACTCAACTTCGCCTTTTAAAGTATCGGGTTTATAAGTTCCTTCGGGTTCCAATTGGGCTTTGTCATCAATCAGTTTAAACACTCTATCGGCGGCCACCATACCCATTTGCAAAGTGTTAATACGGTCGGCCAATTGTCGTATGGGTCTGAAAAACTGGTTGATAAACACTATAAACGATACAATAATACCGTAGGTAATACCACCGCCAATAACTCCCTTTACGCCGTACCAAACTACCAAACCTGTTGCCAGTGCAGTAATAATCTCCACAACAGGAAAAAATACCGAGTAATACATTACTGAGCGGATGTTGGCATCGCGGTGCATGGCATTAATGCTTTTAAACCGTTTGTACTCCTCGCGTTCGCGATTAAAAATCTGCACTATTTGCATACCTGTTATATGCTCTTGCACAAACGCATTAAGATTGGCAACAGCGTTACGAACTTCAGTAAACGATGACTTTACCTTTTCTTTAAAGATGTAGGCAGCAACAAGTAATAGGGGAAGTACCGAAAGACAAACCAGTGTAAGTTGCCAGTTAAGCGAGAACATAAAATACAGAATCACTCCTATTTGTAATACATCTCCTGCAATTACGATTAACCCTTCTGAGAACACGTTTGAAAGAGATTCTATATCGCTTACCGTGCGGGTAACCATGGTGCCCACAGGTGTGCGGTCGAAAAACCTAAGTTTAAGGCGGGTAACAAAGGCATATACTTTAAGGCGGAGGTCTTTAATTACAGCTTGCCCCAGCCATGCAGTTACATAAGCCTGCCAAAAGTTAATAGCGGTGTTTATAATCAACAGGGCTATCATAAACAGTGTCATGTTTATCAAGCCCTCATAATCACCCTTGGCTACATCGTTGTCTAATACATCTTTAATAAGCTTGGTGCGGTAAGGGCCCAGCCAGGCACTTATAAGTGTTACTACAATGGCAAGGTAAACCTGCTTTTTATAGGGGGCAGCTAACCCAAATATTCTGCGTATCAGCGGCCAGTCGAACATGCCGCTTTTTTGCTTTTTTGGGGGATTATTATCACTCATCTATCTTCTCAAAAGGGGTTATGGTATAGTCGTAGCCTATACTTTTAAGGTACAAGCCGTGTGCAGGCACTGAAAGTCCAGCTTCGGTGCGTTTTTTACTTTGTATCACGGTTTCAAAACCTTGTATAGTCAGTTTGCCACTCCCCACATCAATAAGTGAGCCAACAATTGCCCGTACCATATTGCGTAAAAAACGGTCGGCCTGTATAGTAAACACATGGCGGCTTTCGTGAGTTTTCTGCCATTTTGCCTGCATTATTTTGCAGTTAAATGTATATACCTGTGTGCGTGTTTTACTAAAGCATTCAAAATCTGTATAATCAAATAGTTTTTGTGCAGCAAGGTTCATAGCTCCAAAATCTAAAGAACCATATCGATAGTAGCTGCGGTTTACTAAAAATGGGTCGGGTTTGCTGTGCAAGTGATATTCATACAAACGGTAGGTAGCATCAAAGCGGGCGTTAAATGTATCATTTACTTTATATACCTCATGTATGGCTATATCATTGGGTAAAATTTTGTTAACTCTGAAAATAAAGTTATGGGGTAGGGGTGTAGGATTATCAAAGTGGGCAAAAAACTGAAGGGCGTGTACGCCAGTATCCGTACGCCCGCAGCCAATGGTTTCAACAGGGTTGCCTAATAGCTTCGCAAGTGCGGTATTTAATTCGGCTTGCACACTATGTGCGTTTTGTTGTACCTGCCAGCCGTGGTAGCGAGTACCGTCATAACTTAGTTCTACAACAAAACGCATGATTGGATTAGCTGGTATGGTCTGACACGATGACCCATTGACCGTTTATTTTTTTGAATAATAAGGTATAATAGCCTTGTGCAGCTTTTACGCTGCCGCTTATCATCCATTTACCCACCACCATGTAGGATTTGTTTTTACCCGCAGGTGCACCAACGGAATGAAAATTATCATCGGCCAATGATTCTATTGAGATAACCTCAAAGGCAAGGGTCCCCATCGTTGCCTTATCAGGGTATGATTTTTTGTAATTCTCATATACTTTTTGCCAACCGTAGGTAATGCCGTTTTTGCTCACAAACTTTAGCTTATCCGATTTCCAGTAGCCGGCCATAAAGCCGTCAATATCACCGTTGTTCCAAGCAACCAATTGCTTGTCCATTACAGCTTTTATATCGGCGCTGTCGCTTCCGCCATTGGCTTGCACAGCCAATGCACCAAAAACAAGTAGTACCGGCAACAATGCCAGTTTTATTATCTTACTTAATGAAGCCTTGTTTATCATGTTACAGTAAATTACTTAATATTACGTTGCTTCTTAATGGTTTCGTATGCTTCTGTAAGTTGCTGAAATTTTTCTTTGGCACCGGCCACTACTTCTTCGCCCAAATGAGACACTTTATCAGGGTGGTACTTAAGTGCCATTTTTCGGTAGGCCTTTTTCACCTCTTCGTCAGTAGCTTCTTCATCTATTTCAAGCACTTTATAGGCGCTGCCGGTATCATGCAAAAACATTGCTGTAACCGATTGGAAGTCTTGCAGGCTAATACCCAAATACCCTGCAATTTGTTGCAACAGGTTAAGCTCGGATAATTCTATTTTACCGTCGGCATAGGCAATGCCTACTAAAAAATGCAGTAGTTGTAAACGGGCTGCATGAATCATGTTGGCTTTTATTTGCACACATACATCACGTAATGAGTAAGGCTGGTCGATGGTTTCCCGCAGCACTATCATTAGTTCACCTGTTTTTTCAGGGCCGTAGGTTCGTTTAAAAAAGTCTTTTATGTAATTAAGTTCCGATTTTAACTTCTGCCCGTCGGCTTTCATCACAGCACCCGCAAGTACTACCAAAGTAAGTGCAAAATCTCCTGGTTGCGAACGACCTTCTTGCCTGTTTATTTCATCAATATCAATTTCTGAAACATCAAACATTGAGCCTACCACAAAGCCCACAATCCCGCCAATGGGGCCGCCAAGCACCCATCCAAGTCCGCCGCCAACCCATTTCCCGTATCTTGTAGCCATACTGTATTAGTTA
The DNA here is from genome assembly GCA_943370295.1 of Agrobacterium sp. 719_389. Classification (GTDB taxonomy): domain Bacteria; phylum Bacteroidota; class Bacteroidia; order UBA8524; family UBA8524; genus SB11. Next base: position 265,191 of record CALRQL020000001.1, read on the forward strand.
GCTGTTGCAGTTACTTTATTAATTATATCAAGCACCGCATCGCGGTTATTTACATCAATATTGTTGGTAATTATGGTAGCCAATATCTTATCGTTAATAGCTCCTTGCTCAAGGGCTTTGCGATAGGGTGTGGTTGAAAATGTTACCAACTCGTATTGTGATTTAAATACATCAGGATACAACTCTGTCAAATCATGCTCCACTTGTTTTTTGCGTAAAAAGTCAGGATGCCCTACCAAGTCGCGCATTTCTACAAAATTTTGTAAAGCAAGGTCAGCAATTGCATCTGCATTGGTTTTGCGTAGTTCCTGATAGTTTTCAAAAACCTTTGTCCAATCGGTGCCAAAATTTTCAATGCACTCATCCATCACCACACAATCTTCAAAACTGCAATTCATGCCCTGCCCGTAGAACGGAACCACAGCGTGGGCTGCATCGCCCATCAATGCAATTTTGTCTTCACGCACCCAAGGGTAGCATCTTACTGTTACCAATGATGATGTGGGGTTGGTGGCAAAATCATCAAGCAATCCGGGCATTATCGGCACCACATCGGGGAATTGGTTATTAAAGAAAGCTGCTATCGCATCAGGGTTGTTAAGCGTTTTAAAGTTGTATTCTCCACCCTCAAACGGCAAGAAAAGCGTACAAGTGAAATCGCCAGCAGGGTTGGGTAATGCAATCATCATAAAACTGCTGCGCGGCCATATATGCAAGGCATTTTTTTCAATTAAAAATTTGCCGCCCTCGCCGGCAGGTATGGCAAGTTCCTTATAGCCGTGTTTTAAGTAATCTTGCGAGTAGTTAAAACGGTCGCTTATTTGCAACCTGCCCCTTGTAGCAGCAAATGCTCCATCAGTGCCCAGTATGCGGTTGGCTTTGTGGTGTGTTGTGTTTCCGTGTTCATCAACAAATGTTGAAGTACCGTTCACAATGTCCACATCCACACAGCGGTGATTAAAATACAAAGTAATATTGGGGTATTCATCAGCCAGCTCAAGCAATTTTATGTTTAGCCTTCCGCGTGATACCGAGTAAATAGCCTGTCCTTCTTTTCCGTAAGGTTGGTAGCTAAGTTTGCCGTCAATGCTGTGCATCATGCGGCCATACATTGGTATACCGTCAGAGAGTATTTCATCAGCAAGCCCTACTTTTTCAAGGGCTTTTATGCCTCTGTTGGATAAAGCAAGGTTAATAGACTTACCAGCCGAGATACGGTTACTGCGCAAATCGGGGCGGCGTTCAAACACATGAACATCAAAGCCCCGTTTGGCTAAATATACTGCCATTAATGAGCCTGAAAGCCCCCCGCCTATTATATCTATTCTTTCCATAATAAGTATGTATGCTGCAAATTTACGTTAGCCTTTGAGTTAAAAAAATTATGCTGCGTTATTAAATAATCATTAACTTAGTACTTTAAAATCAGTAGGCATTTTTTAAAGTAGGTAGGATAAATGTATTGTAAATTCGGTAAAAGTATTGTTTTACTGCTTGTATTAGTATGGGCAGTTAAAGATGGTTTTGCCCAAACCCAAACCAGTAGGTTTGGCAATATATGGTACTTTGGAGAAGTTGGCCTTGATTTTAATTGCAACCCGCCCCGTGTTTTAAGAGGAGAAAGTAAAATTACCCCTTGGGTGGTAGGTTCATCAACACTAAGCGATGAATGCGGCGATTTACGTTTTTATTGCAACGGCGATACTATTTGGGATTTTGCCCATAACTTTATCGTAGGGCCGGCCATACCGCTGAATGGCTCTCGCCAATCAACCCAGTCTTCAGTAATTCTTCCGCATCCTCAAGACCCTAAAAAGTTCTTTTTCTTTACGGTGGATGGTGATGAAGTAAATAATTTTAACGGGCTTAGTTATACTGAACTTGAAATTGGTGGAAACCCCATATTTCCTGTTTCTAATCAGGTGTTAGTGCGCGGCACTAATGAAATGGTAACTGCTTGCAGTGATGGTAACGGGGGATATTGGGTGGTTACTAAACTGAAGGGAAAGGATGAATTTCGGTCGTACCATGTTACCAATGCCGGTGTTGACACAAGTGCGGTTAGAAGTACTGCAGGGGGTACAGCTTCAGAAAGCGGTCAACTTAAGTTTTCACCCGATGGCCGATTTTTGGCTATCACCCGCCCTTTGCAACTATTTAAGTTTGATATTGCCACAGGAGCTGTTAAAAACTTCTCACTCAGTTTAGGGGTTTCATCTTCCGGATTTCCTTGGCTTGATGATGGTACCGGTGTAGAGTTTTCGCCCAGCGGAAGTTTTTTATATACCAATAACTTTAATGGCGGTGTTACCCCCGGAGAAGAAGGGGTGTACCAGTTTGACTTGCGAAGTGATGACGAGATGATCATCCGCGCCACTCCGTTAAGAATTTCACCGCCCTCAACCGTTCTTAAAGGAGGCTTTCAGGTTGGTCCTGACGGAAAAATATACATTATAGAAGGGGCGTCGGTTGATAAATTGTCAATCATTCATCGTCCTGAATATTTGGGTACTGATGCCGATTTTGAATATCGGTTTATTAATTTACGCTTAACCAGTCCCGGTACATATTTTCCTAATTTTAATCAAAGTTGGTTTTTTGAGCCGGCTTTGTTTTTTGTAAACGGGGGGTGTAATAAAGATACCACGTATTTGGAGTTGAATGACAAACTGTGGTATTCACTTACTGACAGCAACGACATAGACTCAGTGCGCTGGACAATTGACGATCCTGTTGCCGGAACACAGGTTAAAAGCGGCTTTAAAGTACCACATTATTACGACCAATTCGGCTGTTTTAATGTAACCATTGAGGCGTTTTCTCATAAATTAGGAGGTTCAGTCATACGCAGAAGATTGGCGCGTATCAGCCAAATGCCCACCACAGAGTTGGGTCCGCGTGATACTACTTTGTGTGTAAACCCAAAGCAATTATTCAGAACCGTTGCCACATTTGATAATCCGTTTTCAGAATACACATGGTATTATAAAACATTTGCCGATGTAGCTGCCGGTATCCCCGATTTGGGGCTAAACCCTATCAGCTCAGGGCCTGATATTACCCCAAAGGTAGAAGGGCGTTTTTGGGTGGTTAAAACCTTTAAGTGCTGCACAAACTCGGATACCATTGATATTCATCACGACTCAATAGTTCCGTTTTTTAAGGTAAACGATGGACTACAGTGCGAGCGTAATAACTCGTATGAGTTTACAAACCTTTCTACGCCCACTTTTAAAAACACCTCTTGGAAATTTGGTGATGCCACAAGCGATACCGGTAAAATCGTTACTAAAAAATACAATGCAATTGGGTCTTATTATGTAGAAATGGCTGCTGAAAGCCAATTTGGGTGCAAAACTAAAATTACCCGCATTATGCTGGTGGTGAAACACCCGGTGGCTAAATTTAGAATTGATACCAATCAGCTTTGTTTTAAAGGGAACGTATTTAAGTTTAAAGATTCATCAACAATTGAATTTGGTAACGGTAGCATACAAAAATGGACTTTTGATTTGGGCGACAGTACTACTACCGGCCAAAAACAATTTACCAAAAGTTATACAAAACCCGGCACCTACACGGTAATGTTGGCAATAAATTCATCACAGGATTGCAAGGATACAGCTTATAAGCAGGTAAAAGTGTTTTCGCAACCTGTGGCAGGGTTTGCCATAGATGATACCAGCCAGTGCAGACTTGGTAATGTTTTTACGTTTACGGATACTTCCTCATCTTCAATCGATTCAATAAACTATCGTTGGTGGACGTATGGTGATGCTACCCCTCCGGCAAACCGAACGGGTATGCCGTTGCAGCACAATCGTTCGTTTAATACGGTTGATTCATTCAGAATCAAACTAAAAATTGGGGCGGGGCTAAATTGCTACGACAGTATGACGCGTTATGTGCACGTGCACGGAGACCCGTTTGTTGATTTTAGTATTCCTACACCTACACAGTGCTTAGATGGTAACCGTTACGATTTTGACGATACTACTTTTGTTGAAAAAGGAACCATACAAACCTACTTATGGGATTTTGGCGATAGTTCGCCTATAAGCAATACAGGGATAGGGAAGAGCTATGCTAAATATGGGAGCTACAACGTGAAACTAAAGGTAATCAGCAATAAGGGTTGCACAGATTCGGTTTCTAAAGCAGTATTGCTGCACCCCATGCCTGAAGCTGCGTTTACTGTAAATCCAACGATATCATGTTTTAAAAACCACTCGTTTTCGTTTTCAGGGGCGGCTTCGTTTGTACCCGTAGGAGCCATTACAGGATATTTGTGGGATTTTGACGATGCTACAACCTCAACGTTTCAAAACCCGCCTGCTAAGGTATATGCAAAAGACACAGCTCACGAAGTGAAATTAATAATCACTTCTGATAAGAACTGTGTTGATACCGCAAAACAAACGGTTGATTTTTATCCTACTCCGGTGGCTGTGATTAAGGTAGATAACCTTATCCAGTGCCTTGAAGAGAACGTGTTTTATTACAAAGGCGATAGCTCTACAGCAGGTAATGGAACTATCACCGAATATTTGTGGAATTTGGGTGACGGAACTATTGAAGATGTGCCTAACCCTGCGGGTAAATTTTATATAAAAGCTGATACGTTTGATGTGAACTTAAAAGTTACAACGGCTGACGGTTGTACAGATACTGCATCGGTGCAAGTGCAAGTAAGGCCCTCGCCCGTTGCTAATTTTTCAGTAGCACCTGCCTGCTTGTTTCATAATTCGGTATTTAAAGACTTAAGCACCAGTAATCCGGGTAACATAATATCGTGGAGTTGGAACTTAGGTGATGGTACACTCACCACTGATACAAATCCCGTGCATACCTACGATAATACGGGGGCATATACCGTAACCTTAAGTGTTGAGTCTAATTACGGATGCCGCGCATCGGTAACCAAAATAAACGAAGCTGTGGTGAAAGGGCTGCCGCAAGCCAAATTCGGGATGGCAAAAATTGATTACGATGATAAAAATACCACGGTACAGTTTATTGATTCATCTATTGATGTGAGTTTTTGGGATTGGGATTTTGGAAACGGTATTATCAGTAGCCAGCAAAATCCTTTAATAGTGTTTGACGACACTGTATCACTGCCGGTACGCTTTATTGTAAGCAATGCCGAAGGTTGTTTTGATACCGTGTATCGCAATGTATTTATAGCACCTGATTTTTATTTCCATGTACCCTCTGCCTTTACACCTAACAAAGATGAGCTCAACCGCACTTTTGGCGGTGAGGGTACCCGTTATTATAAAGAGTATTATTTAAGAATTTACAATCGCTGGGGTCAGCAAGTGTTTGAGTCTAATAACTCACAAGAACGCTGGGACGGCACCTCAAACGGAGAAGCTTGCCCCGTTGGTTTATATACCTATGTGTACCGTTTACTGGATGTTTTTGGCCAGTACCATAACTACAACGGCTCATTAATGCTAATACGTTAGTAGTAAAAGTATTTTCTTACCTGTTATTTTATACAAAACAGGTGGGTAAACTCGCATCAATTATTATCTTTGATGTTATGACATTACACACGGGCAACCTTTTTGTTATCAAGTAAGTCTTACTAACAAAGGGGCATGATTAAACAGCAAGGAATTAGGAGTTTACTGCTGGCACTCTTTCTATTGGGTGTGTGTCCTCTTTTTGCTCAGCACGGCGGTGGTACGCTCACAAATAATTTCGCAAATACCTGGTTGTTTGGTGGGGTAGGTTTAGATTTTAACTGCTCTCCGCCTAATGTTATCCGCGAAGGTAAAATTACTACTTGGGTAGAAGGTCCTTCAACCATTAGTGACGAGTGCGGTAATCTGCAATTTTATTGTAATGGCGATAGTATTTGGAACTCACTGCACAACTCCGTAAATGGGGGCGGTGTTTTTCCGATGGTAGGTTCAAGGCAGGCTACACAATCGTCGCTTATACTTCCTAATCTTCAAGCCCCCGGAACGTTTTACTTTTTTACGGTTGATGGGGATGAAGTAAACAACTTTAACGGCCTCAGTTATACTGAATTTTCATTTAATGCACCCGGTGGTCCCGGATATGTGGTAAGTAACAGAGTGTTGGCACGGTACACCAACGAAATGGTTACGGCCTGCAGCGATGGGCAAGGCGGATACTGGGTTGTTACAAAACTAAAAAGCAATGCCGATTTCAGAGCTTACCATGTTACAAACTTGGGAGTAGATACTAATGCGGTGGTTAGCTCTGTAGGCTCTACCAAAACAGAAACAGGCCAAATGAAATTTTCTCCCGATGGCCGCTATTTGGCAATTTCACGTCCCCTGCAACTATTTAAATTTAACCCCACAACAGGGGTAGTTAGCAGCTACTTGGGGGACATGGAGAATGGCTGGTTGGATGATGGTAATACAGTTGAGTTTTCTCCAAGCGGTCGTTTTTTATATACCAACAATTACAATGGCGGAACTGCCCCTGCCGAAGAAGGTATTTATCAGTACGATTTATCACTTGACCCCGGAGTTATTGCCAAATTACCTCTTAAAATAACAAGCCCTACTGCAAAACCAAAAGGAGGAATGCAGCTTGGTCCTGATGGAAAAATTTATGTTATCGACGGTGAAGGAGTAGATAAGTTATCTGTAATTCAACGTCCTGAAAAATTGGGTAGTGATTGTGATTACCAACACCAAATCATCAACCTTAATTTATCAAAGCCGGGTAAATATTTTCCCAATTTTAACCAAAGTTGGTTTATTGACCCCGACTTATACATTGCTGACAAGCGCTGCCATGCTGATACTACTGTGTTGGAAATGAACCCTGAACGATGGAGCATTTTAACTGATGGAAAAAAAATAGATTCGTTTAAATGGACAATTTTTGACCCTAATGGGGGTACACAAAGTGGTACAGGGAATACCATTAAACATTACTTTCCGCAGTTCGGGTGCTTTAGAGTTGAAATGATTGCCTACTCTTCTGCATTAGGTATGTCTGTTGTGCGCGAAGATTTGGTGAAAATAAATATTACACCCACCACAAACATGGGTCCCAAAGACACGGCTTTGTGTAAGCAGCCACGGAGGATATTTTTGAACGTTGCCACGGCTGATAATCCCGGTTCTTCATTTGTGTGGTATTATAAATCGTTTCCGGATGTTATCAGCGGCAAGCCAGATTTGGGTATAAACCCGTTGGGAGTAGCGCCAAACATTATGGCTGAAACCGAGGGAAGATATTGGGTAATTAAAACATTTAAGTGCTGCTCAATGACGGATACAATAGATGTGTATCATGATTCTATTATACCAATGTTTAGGCTGAACGACGGCTTGCAGTGTGAGCGTGATAACCAATATGTGTTTACCAACTTATCTACCCCCGCTTATAAAAGCACCACTTGGGATTATGGTGATGGTACCAAAGGGTTTACCAACATTGGCGTAAAGCATTACAAGACGGCCGGCTCTTACACTCCGGTAATGACAGTAGTAAGCGAGAAAGGCTGCAAAGCAACAATGTCAAGGGTTATTTTGGTGGTTAAACACCCCGTAGCCAAATTTATTGTTGACACTTTACAGCAATGCTTTGAAGGGAATATATTTAAGGTAAAAGACACTTCGTATATTGAATTTGGCCAAGGCGGGATTGTTAGCAGGTTGTTTAACAAGGGGTTGGGGCCTAATGATACTACCAGGAAATTGCAATTTAACATCAGTTACCCCAAGGCAGGAACCTATACAATTTCACTGGCATTAAACTCAAGTCAGGACTGTAAAGATACCATGTACCAGCAGGTACGTGTGTTTGCAAAGCCAAAAGCAGGCTTTACTATTAATGATGATAATCAATGTCTTTCGGCTAATAAGTTTGAATATACAGATACCTCATTTGTTACATTAGATACCATAAACTATCGTGGGTGGATGTTTACGGATACTTTACCACCCGAGGACCGAACGACTTTGCCGTTAAATAACTTCCGCAGTTACAGTAAGGTTGATTCGTTTAAAGTGCAGCTAAAGGTAGGTACAGGACCAGGTTGTTATGACAGCATTATTAAGTACGTGCATGTACACGGCGACCCTTATGTGGATTTTAAGGCCAACGATAGCGACCAGTGTTTGTTTGGCAATACCTACGATTTTAAAGATACCACCTATACTGAGAAAGGATTTGTGCAAACCTATTTGTGGAATTTTGGAGATAATACAGCCATAGCAAATAGTGGTTTAGGTAAAAAATACAGCAACTACGGTACTTATAAAGTGCAATTAAGGGTGATAACCAATAAAGGTTGCACCGACTCTGTGAGTAGGGAAGTAGTTGTATTTCCGATGCCTGAAGCGGATTTTGCCATTGCCCAACCCGAAATGTGTTTTAAAACCCACGGGTTCACTTTTTCGGCAGCCCCTTCATTTGTTCCAACGGGTTCAGTATTTAGTTACGATTGGGACTTTGGTGACGGCACCAAATCAACACTCAAAGAACCTCCGGTTAAAAATTATTTACAAGACACTGCCCATAAAATTAAATTGATTGTAGTTTCTGATAAATCCTGTGGCGATACTGTAACCAAGCAAGTGAGTTTTTATCCCACGCCCATCGCTAAAGCCAAAGTAAACCGGCCTTTGCAATGCCTTGATGGAAACGTATTTAATTTTAGGGGAGATAGTTCTATTGCCGGTGCAGGAGTTATCAGCCAGTATTTGTGGGAGTTTGGTGATGGTACCATTGGAACTGATGATTTTCCCGAGGCAAAAATATACGCATACCCTGATACGTTTAATGTGCGATTGAATATTACCACTGATAAAGGATGTACCGATACAACCTCTGTAAATGTTGTTGTATTGCCTTCTCCAACAGTTAATTTCTCGGTTGAACCTACCTGCCTTTTTGAGCCGTCTAAGTTTAAAAACAAAAGCTCAGCACATCCCGGTAAAATTGTAAACTACAATTGGTCGTTGGGAGATGGTACTTCTTCCGGCGACTCAACACCTAATCACACGTATGCTAATACAGGGGCTTATACAGTTTCATTAAGCGTTGAATCGAGTTACGGTTGCCGTGCAACCATTACAAAAGTCAATGAGGCCATTGTAAAGGCTTTACCCCAAGCATTATTTGGTCACGAGAAGGTAGATTTTGATGAAAAGAACACAACCATACAGTTTATTGATTCATCGTATGATGTTGACCAATGGTTTTGGGATTTTGGCAACGGCATGGTTAGCAATCAGTCTGATCCGTTGATAGTATTTAGTGATACGGCTACTTTGCCCATACGGCTTGTGGTTACAAATACAGAAGGATGCTACGATACAGTGCGTAAAACGTTGTTTGTTGCCCCCGATTTCTTCTTTCATGTGCCCAATGCATTTACGCCTAACGATGATGGTAACAACCCATTGTTTGGTGGTGAGGGAACAAGGTATTACAAAGAGTATAGTTTACGGATTTTTAATCGCTGGGGACAGTTGGTATTTGAAGCAGATTCGCCTCTGAAACGCTGGGATGGTAAATACAAAGGAGAACCTTGTGAAGATGGAGCTTATACCTATATTTATGCGTTACGCGATGTGTTTGGGTTTTATCACAATTTCTCAGGCACAGTTCATTTATTGCGCTAATCAGCGGCAATGTTGCTTTTTCAGCTTTTCTAATTCATCCCCATATTGCTTCGTAAACCCCATGGTTAGCCCTAAGTTAATGCTTTGGCAGGCTTCTGCCTTTTGTTTTTGTGCTATCTGCACCAGCGCAAGATTACGGTAAGCAAAGCTATTGTTGGCATCCAATTGCAACGAGTGATATATATACTTCATTGCCGAAGGATAATCTTTTAACAGATAGTGGCAATAACCTTTATTGCTCCATGCATACGCATAGGTAGAGTCAGTTTTTAAAGCATTGTTAAAATCGTCTAAAGCATCTTGTATTTTATCCTGCTGCATTTTACAATAGCCGCGCACATTATAATAAGGCGCTTTGTTGGGCATTAAACGTATCAAAACGCCTGCATCTATTACAGCCTCGTTATAGCGTTGTTTTTTAAACAACATATCACAACGCAGTTTATACAATTCTGCCGAATCCTGATGGTAATTGATTGCTGTGTAAAGTGTAGAAATGCAGGAATCAATTTGCCCAATATCCCTTAATAATCTGCACTTAGCATTCAAAGCCTGATAATAATCCGGTTTCAACCCTAATGATTGTTCATAAAAGCGCAGGGCTGCCCCGAAATCCTTTTTTAAAGTATAAGTGCTGCCAATAGAAAGTAATGCCCTTGGGTCAATAGGATTGATATTCTTTGCTGCCATAAAGTCTTGCAAGGCACTATCCAGCGAGTTGATGTGCAAGCGCGCAATACCGCGTTCATGTACATAGTCATAATTTTCAGGAGCTTTTTTAACAGCAGTAGTATAATCGGTAATAGCCTCAGCATAGTTACCCATAAAGCGGTGGGCATTGGCGCGGTAGTAATAGGCAGTGGCAGTATCAGCAAGTTGCAGTGCATCGCCCGCACTTTGAATGGCGTTTGCGTATTGATAGTTTTGTATAAGGGCTAATGTTTTTTGTAATGCGGCACGTATGTTTTGGTTATCGGCCAATAATACTGAGTCATATACATTAATAGCCGCCGGCAATTGTCCTTGCGCCATTAAACTATCCCCCTTTTTTAACAAATCAGTTACGTTTGGGGTTGAATTTTTTGAATTGCAACCTATTCCTAAAATAAGGATAACAATACAATATGCTATCTTTTTCATGCCTTACAAAAGTACTACGTATAAACAGGCATTAAAAGCAGATTGTTTTAAACAAAAAAGCAGCCTCTTAGGACTGCTTTTAGAAGTATTTGGTAGTTAATGTTAATTCACAATTTTCCATCGCCTCACAACGTCGGCAGCATAAAAGAATCCTAATGCCCCACCTTTAATGTTTGTAGGCGGGTTAGCAGGCGGCGCCTGGAAGGGTCCCGGTGCACCGCTGTTAAGGTTACTTAGGGCAACTAAATAATTATAGGCATATACATCTATTGAACGGAAATAAAGCATTACCGAATCACCTTTTTGAGGACGGAAGAAGGGTAACTCAAAGGCACTGCGTTTGTTTAATTCAATGTCACTATTATCAAACAATACATCGCCCGCTTCAAGGGTGTCGTTTTTGCCATATTTGAACCAGTAATTTTTTACAGGGGCTTGGTCATAAGTTCCCCAGAAAGTAATGGCGTATCCTTCGTCTAAAAAGCCTTCTTTGGGTTTAAATACTTGAATTAGTGTGTCGTCAACACTAAACATGGGTTCAAGTTTTGAACTTGCTGTGTACTCTTTTCCATCAATTACCACTTTAAGGTTATACGTATGGTTTTTCTCACCCAAATAACCTGCTGCAGGTTTGTATATTCCGTTAGCAACGTGATTAAAAATAACAGGAGTACCATTGTCTTTTGTAACCTCTACAACCGCTGTAGTAATTACCGGAGGTTTTCCGTTTGAGTTATAAGGAGCTGTGTAGCTAAGCTGGATGTATGAACTGTCAGTTTCAGTAGTAACCCGGCCTTCGATTACAGGTTTTTGACCTGCAAATGATAAATCAAGGTCTATTTTTTCTTCACAGGCGCTAAAAACAACGGCCAGTGCAAGGGTATATATAATCTTTTTCATCGCTAAGTTTAAAATTTAAAGTTGTAAGTAACTGATGGAATAATACCGAACAAATAGGTTCGGTAAACGCCTCTTTGGCCGTTTCCGTCGTCTTTAAACGAAAGTGAGAACCAGTTTTTGCGGTTGTAAACGTTGTAAATTGAGAATACCCAATTGCTCTCGTTTTTATATTTTTTTTCAGGGTTCTTTTTGCGATTCAGTGTTACTGATAAATCCAAGCGGTGGTAGGGCGCAAGGCGGAAACTATTACGATCGCTGTAATGCTCTACTTCTTGACCGTTTACTATGTAATAACCCACGGGCACAGTGGCCGCCTCGCCGCTGGCGTATACAAAATTGGCACCAAAGCTTAGACGGTCGTTAAGGTCGTATGTTGCAACCACTGTAGCGTAATGTCTTCTGTCAAACCTAAACGCATACCAGTCGCCGTTGTTAATACCTTCAGCCTTACGTTGACTGCGGCTCAGGGTATAACTAACCCAACCGTTCAAACGACCTTGTTGCTTACGTACCAATAGCTCTAAACCATAGGCACGACCGCGGCCTTGTACCAATTGGCTCTCTATGGGTTCAGTAAAATCAAGGTCGGCATTATCAATCACCTCAACGGTGTTTCTCATGTCCTTATAATACACTTCAGCTGATGCTTCCAGCTTATTATCCATAAAGTTGCGGAAATACCCTACTGCTACTTGGTCGGCACGTTGTGGTTTTATGTAAGGATTGCTGGGTACCCAAAACTCTTGTCCTGTGCTTGCTGTGGTGTTTTGTACTAAATGCAGGTATTGAAACATGCGGTTATACGATAGTTTTACCGAGCTGTTAGCATTTAAACGGTAAGCAGCATTAAGGCGAGGTTCAAAACCCGCATAGGTATTGTAAAACTCACCCGCTGCATAATTGGTAGTATCGTTTATCAATAGCAATGATGAAATACGCACGCCCGGGTTAGCAGGGTCAACATAGGTGGGTTGGCCGTTTGAATATTTAAATTCTCTGCCGCCGCCTACGTTAGAAAAAATTGAAATACGCCCACCGTATTCAATATTTAAACGGGTGTTTACATCGGTTTTGTGGCTTACGTAATAGGCTTGCTCAAATGCACGCTTACGAGGCAATGAAGCTGCCGATATAATAGATGTTGAAGTGATAGGTTCTGTTTCGCCGGGTCTGAATTCATGAAATGTGTTTAATAACCCGAAACGCAAGGTGTTTTTTGGGGTAATGTAGTAAGTAAAATCCGATTTCAACCCCAAATCGTTGATGTAGTTATTACGTTCAAGGTTAAGGTTGGGCGATATATTGAACTGAAGATTATAGTTGTAGCGGCTGGCTATGAAGCTGGTGTTCATAAACATTTTACTGTTGATGATACGGTTCCAGCGAACTGTACCCGTGCTATTACCCCAGCCGAACCCGAAAATTGAACCAATACCCAATACGTCTTTACCGGTGTAGAACGAAAGAAACAAACGGTCTTTTTTGCTAAGCGTAAAGTTCATTTTGGCGTTCAAATCACCAAAATAGGCTTTGGCATTTCTGGTTTGTTCTGAGAGTGGAAAAAACAAATCGAAATAGCTACGGCGTGCCGAAACTATGAACGAATGCTTATCTTTTTTTATAGGTCCCTCAAAAGTTAGGCGTGAAGATAATACGCCTATACCTCCATAAGCACTGTAGGTTTTGCTGTTGCCCTCTTTCATCCTCACATCCATCACGCTGGCAAGACGGCCGCCATATTGTGCAGGAGTACCGCCTTTGTATATTTCAAAATCTTTAATAGCATCACCGTTAAATACCGAAAAGAAACCGATAACGTGTGAGGGGTTATACACCACAGCCTCATCCAGTTGCACAAGGTTGTGGTCGATATTACCGCCGCGCACAATGGTTAAGGTACTACCATCTCCGGCAGCTTGCACGCCGGGCAATAGCTGTGCTACTTTAATAATGTCGGTTTCACCCAGTAGCAAGGGTACTTTTTTTGCGGTCTTTACATCCAGCGTAACAGCACTCATTTTGTTTTCGCTGATATTTTTATCTGCTTTTTCACCGGTCACAACTACCTCACCAACCTCAACAGTGTTTTCAGCCAACTCTATGTTAATCGTTTTGTTGGCATCAAGGTCAATTTCTACAGTTTTCGAGGTGTAACCTGTGTAGCTGAAAATCAGCTTGTACTTTCCTTTAACAAGGCTTAGGGAGTAAAATCCGTATTCGTTTGAGGCGGCACCGTTTGTGGTACCATCGGCCAATACAGTAGCACCGATTAATTCTTCGCCGTTGGCAGCATCTTTAATTGTTCCGCTAATGGTATAGCGAGATTGGGCACTTAAACCCATCGCCGTACAAAGGAGCAAAAACAATAAGGGTAGTTTTTTCATAGTTTTATTAAAATGCGTCGCGAAACTAAGAATTGGTTTATTGGGTTGAGGTAACATATTATTTCAACTGTGTTTTTTTCTCGATGAAGGTACTTTTGCAAACCATCAAGTGTAAAAATTGTTTGAAGGCCCTAAAGTTAAAAATCATAATAACCCTCTTAGTACAATCAAGCACCCCGATACCCCTACGTGCTTTTATATTATTTTTTGTTAATTGTATGGACTTGATATTACTATACTTTACTAGCATTGTGAAAAGAACTTATTTTTGATGAATGGATATTGGCGAAAGAATTGAGGTGGCATATGAAGAAAAGGATTTTGAACTGATAGCAACTTTGTATGATTCAGAAATCAAAAAAAAGTCACTCAGTATTGATCAATATTCACTTTTTTCTGTTTTTCACGCCTTGAATGAGCACGGACGCTTTGATGAAGTTGTGAGAATCACCAACAAATTCTTTTATGGCAGTTGGCACCGACAAAAGTCAGAATGGTTTATGAAGCAAATAGCCATTTGGCATTTAATGGCTTTGATAAGTACAGATAATAAAAAGGAAATGTCAGCAAGCCTGTTTTTCTTCAAGAACTTTTATCCTTCAGTTGATGAAACAGATGCGCTACAAGAGCTATTGCTTGTTTTTGAGGGGATTGCCAAAAAGCAGTATTATTCATTTATAAAGCCGTTTTATACATTTCTCATTTGCTTTGAAATAATTGAATGGACTTTTGATTTCTTTTCTATTTACACAGCCACAGTCTTTTTGGTTTTGGGTATTGTTGAGGTAATTAACATGATTAACCGAAAAAACGTTTCATACAACTTCTCATTTATAGTGTTTCAAGGATTATTGTTTGCGAAGAGTTTGTATAGGTGGATGTATTGGACATTGAGCAAGCCTGCAATTAAAATTAAAGCATATACAGAAACATGATAATAGGAGTAGCAGGGCCGTACAGCGCACCTACAGCAGAAGAACGACAAGCAAATCTTGACCGTATGAACGAGGCGGCAGCCCGTTTGCTCGAAATGGGGCATATTCCTTTAATAGGAGTAAATGCTGCTTTACCCGTTATTGCCAAAACTACCCTCGAGGATACCTACAAGGGGATAATGGATATATCGCTGGCGGTAATTGATAAATGCGAGGCATTGTTATTACTGGCCGAAAGCCCCGGGGCTAACCGCGAACGCGATTTGGTATTAGCAAAGGGTTTGCCTGTGTATTATTCGCTAAGTGAAATACGATAATCATCCCGAGCTTGTCTCGGGTTCTCATTAGTATATATCGTGAATAATGAGTACGATGCTGAAACAAGTTCAGCATGACAGAGGATTAGGCAAATGCTTTGGTAAGCAGTTCTTCTTGCTCCTTAGCGTGTATTTTAGCCAAACCGGTAGCGGGTGAAGCACTTGATTTGCGGGCAATTACTTTCCAGTCAAAGTTTTCGTCGTAGCGTAGTGTAAACAAATACGCGCCTTGGTTTTTGGGTTCTTCTTGTACCCAAACTACTTCGGCGTTTTTGTATTTGGCTCGTACTTCAGCAATCTCTTTTTCGGGGAAAGGATACAATTGCTCTACACGAACAATGGCTACATCTTCGCGTTTCAACTCCTCGCGACGGTTCAATAGTTCGTAATAGATTTTACCGCTGCATAGCAACACACGTTTCACGTTTGCTGGATTGGTTTTAGCGTCATCTATCACGGGCATAAAACTACCTTTAGTAAAGTCTTCCAACGTGCTTACGCATTGTGGGTGACGCAGCAAGCTCTTTGGAGTCATTATCACCAACGGAGTGCGGAAATTACGCAACATTTGGCGGCGGAACAGGTGGAACAAGTTGGCAGGGGTGGTGCAATACGCTACTTGCATATTATTGTTTGCGCACAATTGCAGGTAACGCTCCAAACGGGCCGAAGAGTGCTCAGGGCCTTGTCCTTCGTAACCGTGAGGAAGCAACAATACAAGACCGCTGTAGGTTTTCCATTTGGCCTCGGCACTGCTTAGGTATTGGTCGATGATAATTTGGGCACCGTTGCTAAAATCACCAAACTGTGCTTCCCAAAGGGTTAGCGTGTTGGGTGTAGCCATTGAGTAGCCGTATTCAAACCCCATTACCGCATACTCACTCAATAGCGAGTTGTATATCTGAAGTTTGGGTTTGACTTCGCCAATATTATTAAGCGGGGTATATTCTTTTTCAGCGTGTTCTTGGTCGGTACCGCTAAATTCAGGGTCTTCTTTAATTACCGCATGACGGTGGCTAAACGTACCGCGTTCGCAGTCTTGACCGCTCATTCGCACGGGGTAGCCTTCGTTCAATAAGGTAGCATAAGCCATCAACTCACCCATTGCCCAATCGTAGTTGTTGTTTTTGATCATGTTTTTACGATCGGTAAACAACTTGGCTACTTTTTGGAATGCTTTAAAATCAGCAGGTATGTCAGTGATTTTTTCAGCCAATTCCAAAAACAGTTTTTCATCTACTTTGGTTTCGGGGTTGTGTTTGGCATCTTCAGCGTTCACGCTGGTGTAGCCTTCCCACACATTTTTAATAAAGTTAAATGCACGGGTGGGTTCTTCGGCTTTAGCCATTTCCAGTTTTTCCTGCAATTCCTTGCGGAAATTCTGTTCCATTTCTTTGGCAAGTTCAGCTTCAATGCTGCCGGCAGCCAATAGTTTTTCAACGTATATCTCGCGTGGGTTGGCGTGTTTACCAATGGCTTTGTATAGTAAAGGTTGGGTAAAACGGGGTTCGTCGCCCTCGTTGTGGCCGTATTTACGGTAGCCCAACAAATCAATGTAAACGTCGGTGTTAAATTTCTGCCTGAACTCAAGTGCCAATTGCACGGTGTAAACCACTGCTTCTACATCATCAGCGTTTACGTGGAATACAGGGCAAAGAGTGACTTTAGCCACATCGGTACAATAAGTACTTGTACGTCCGTCGGTGTAGTTAGTGGTAAAACCAATTTGGTTGTTGGCGGCAATGTGTACCGTTCCGCCTACGCTGTAGGCTTCTAAACCGGCCATCTGGCCTACTTCGTACACTATACCCTGTCCTGATAGCGATGCATCACCGTGAATCAAGATAGGGATAATTTTGTCAACGTCGCCGTTGTGCTTATAATCAAGTTTAGCGCGGGTAATACCTTCAACAACGGGGTTAACTGTTTCTAAGTGAGAAGGGTTGGGAGAAAGACTGATGTGGGCGTTTTTACCGCCACGGGTGGTAATATTGCTCGAAAAACCTAAATGGTATTTCACATCGCCTTCAAACAGCGCTTCTTCGTATGCTTTCCCTTCAAATTCTTTAAATATGTCGCTGTACGATTTGCCTAAAATGTTGGCAAGTACATTCAAACGGCCACGGTGAGCCATACCTATCACAAACTCCTCAGCTTCTTGCTCAGAGCCGTATTGAATAATTGCGTCTAATGCAGGGATAAGGGTTTCAAGCCCCTCAAGCGAGAAACGTTTTTGACCTACAAATTTGGTGTGCAAAAAGTTCTCAAAAATCACGGCTTTGTTCAGCTTGTCAAGCACATGGCGTTTCTCGTCAATGTGCAGTTTAGGCTGGTTTTTGCCGCTTTCCATTTTCTTTTGCAACCATTCTACCTTTTCAGGGTCGCGTATGTAAACAAATTCAGCACCTATGCTTTGGCAATAGGTAGCATCAAGATAGGTAATAATATCACGCAGCTTAGCGGAACCCAAGCCAATTTCAACACCGGCGTTAAAGGTTTTGTCAAGGTCTTTTTCGTCGAGGTTAAAGTTTTTAATATCAAGGGTAGGCGAGTGCTTACGACGGTCGCGTACAGGGTTGGTTTTGGTGAACAAGTGCCCGCGGGTACGGTATCCTTTAATAAGGTTCAGTACGTTTATCTCTTTCAGCACATCTTCTGATACGGGTTGTGATGATGAACTGCCGTTGGCGCGGCCTTGCCCTACATCAAACCCCTCAAAAAATTTCTTCCAACCAAAGTCCACCGATTCGGGGTTGGCGGCATATTGTTTATACAAATCGTCGATAACGCTCACATCGGCGTTGCTGAGGTACGAATGTTCAACCATGATTTTGTTGCAGTAAAAAACGCTGCAAAGGTAGCAAACTAAAGTTGTTTTTTGAAGGCCATGCGCCTTTTAGATATATTTAGCAGCAATTACCAACCCTGCAAACACAGCCGACAATATGTAATGGGTAATAGTAATGTTGAAACGCTTACGTACCGCAGGAGAGAAAATTGCCATAAACCCTACAAGGCAAAGCAATAGCATAATGGCTGCTAAGGCATAGATACCGGCACCGCCTTCTTTTCCATTATTACCCGCGGCAAATGATAGTGAGGCTATAATTACCACCAAAAACAATACTTGCATGGCAGCCTGCATGGCCCAGCCAATTTTTGAGTTGAAAAGGAACAATATAGCACCTGCCAGTGAAAGCAGGATAAAAGTAATCTCGAACGATTTGGCGGCTAATACTCCTTGCAAACCATTATTGTATGCCTCGGGGTGGGCGTTGTACATGGAAATGTCTCTTGCTATCGTGGAGATTAGCAAAACGCCGTATAGGCCTGTAATCACAGCCATTACTTTAGCGATAATGATCCATGCTTTGTGGTTCATAGGGTATGAAGGTTTTGGTAAATTTAGCTGGTTTATTGGGTAATATCAATCGGGATTTTTTGAGATGTTGAAATGCCTCCTCACGGGCGTTGAGAGATATACAAAGAGTGAAGGGATAAGTAATGATATTAATAATGTTAGTAATATTCGATAGGTGATGTTATCACTAGTGAGATTATCTTGAAGCATATAGATTAGCAAAAACGAGCTGCATATAATGAAAAATAGTGTAACAATTATTGTGGACCACCAGCCTGTTCTTTTCTTAAATAAGAATAGAATTGAGGCAGTAATGGTAAGCAAAGACAATATAATAAGCGGCGTAAATGTGCCTTTTACGTATAAGGTTATTATTTTTTGATAAATATAATCTTTGTAAAGGGTTTGTATGCCCGTGAAGACTATGTATAAAATGACTAAAGCTAAAACAATATTAACTAGTGCACAAAGTTTTGAGAGTTTAACCATGCTTATAAATATACGTAAAAGCCTCTGCTTTCATTGCACCAGTCAAATTTATTTTCAGCAAGTACATTTAGCCAATTAATAAAGTTGGTGTTCAATTCATGAGATAGTAGTTGTTTTGCTTCCTTGATGTTTTCAACACTACAGGCATGTATTCTTATGGCTATTTTGCCACTGTTACTCTCTGCAAACTCTTTAACTTTCAGTCCGTGGAAGAAGGCCTCAAATAATAATTTGGGATGTTGAGTATACATATATTCAATGCTGACAATACGCTCAAATCCAAACAAAGATTTTGATATAGCAGCTTCAATTTCTGTTGTTTTGGTGGGGTACGATTTTGATTTAGGCAGCTTATCTTTACTAATTGTATAACTCATGCTTAAAATAAAAACCCCTTACAGTTGTAAGGGGTTAAATATATCAAGGCTTCAAATTACCATACATTCTTGGGAAGGGGATGCTTTCGCGTACGTGGGGCAGTTTACATACCCAGGTTACAATACGCTCCAAGCCTAAGCCAAAGCCTGCGTGGGGTACGCTCCCATAGCGTCGCAAGTCCAAGTACCACTCAAATGCCTCCATAGGCAGTTGGTGTTCTTCAATTTTTGCGGTTAGCATTTCAAGGTTGGTTTCACGTTCGCCACCACCCACAATCTCACCGTATCCTTCGGGGGCAAGTACATCCACACCGCGGGCAAAACGTTCGTTCTCAGGGTCGCGTTTCAAATAAAACGCTTTCACCTCGTGCGGCCAGTTATACACCATAATGGGCACATCAAACAAGCGGGTAATTACTGTTTCGTCGCTACCGCCAAAATCGTTACCGTATTCAAAGTTTTTGGCACTGGCAATCCATTGCGGTATGTTACGTTGGTCTTCTTCCAAATCTTTCAACTCACCTTTCAGTTGGTCAATTTTACTTTGGTTAAAGCCGATTTCACCCTTCTTCATGCCGGGTGTTTTTATTTTTTCTTCGCGTTCTTCAATTTCTTTTTCAACCTCTGCAATGCGGGTTTGTACTTTTAGTAATTCCTCTTCCAACGATTTAATACTGTTCACCCCGTTCACATCCTGCTCGCCTTTAATAATCCTCACCGCCTCATCGTAGGTAAGTCGGGGGAAAGGTTTCGCAATGTTTTCAAGCATGGCAGTATCCCTGCCCACCATTTCCAACTCGGTTTTGCAGTTGTTCAGCACATCGATAACTATCGACCTTAAGAAATCTTCGATAAGGTCCATGTTGTCAAAAATATCGTAAAAAGCCATTTCAGGCTCAATCATCCAAAACTCGGCAAGGTGACGGCGTGTTTTCGATTTTTCAGCCCTAAAGGTGGGGCCAAACGTATAAATCTTACCCAAGGCCATTGCCATAGCCTCGCCATACAACTGCCCGCTTTGCGAAAGGTAAGCCGGATCGCCGAAGAAATCGGTTTCAAACAAGTTGGTAGTACCTTCGCTGGCGTTGGCCGTAAACAAAGGCGCATCCATTTGCACGAAATCGTTGCGTTGGAAAAAACTATGGATGGAGTAAATAAGTTGGTTCCTTATTTTCATAATGGCCCACTGGCGGTTACTGCGCAACCACAAGTGGCGTTTGTCCATTAAAAACTCCACCCCGTGTTCTTTTTTGGCTATAGGGTAGTCTTGGGTAATTTGGATAATGTTTAAATTATTTACCTGAAGCTCGTAACCGCCCACTTGGCGGTCGTCTTTCAACACTTTTCCTGTAATTGTAAGTGAACTTTCCAGGGTAAGCGAGCGTGCATTTTCAAACACTTCTTCGCTCACGGTTTCTGCGCTTACAACGCACTGGCACAGGCCTGTACCGTCGCGCAGAATCACAAAAACCAATCCTTTACCTTCGCGTTTGTTACTTACCCATCCTTTTAGGGTCACTTCCTGCCCTTCGTGGGCACTCAAATCCTTGATATACATTCGTTTTATACTTCGTCGTTTCTTCTTTGGCAAAAATAGCACTAATTTTGGGCAAAATTTTTGTCATTGTTCGGATTATAAAGATGCTGAAACAACAACTTTCGCAAAAATTACTTCAGAAATTATCTCCGCAGCAGATACAATTTATCAAGCTGCTGCAACTTAGCACGCAAGATTTTGAGCAGCGTGTAGAGCAGGAGATGATTGAAAACCCCGCGCTAGAGAACGGGAAGGATGCCGACGATGCTGATTTTAATCAAACAGAAGCTGAGAATACCAAGGAGGATGACTTTGAGGATATTGACAGTGAGGTTGAGAAAGAGGATGTGTTTGACGATGGCGATTTGTTTGACCTTGATGAATACATGGGTGGGGACAGCGATAACGATGGATTCCATTTGTATGAAGAAAGCGGCAGCGATGATGAGCGCAAGGAGTTGCCGATAGCCAGCACCAGTTCTTTTCACGAGCAATTGCTTGAACAAATACAGGCCAGTATGCACGATGAGCACGAGGCAGTGCTTGCAGAGCAAATTATTGGCAGTATTGAAGAGGATGGATATTTACGCCGCCCTTTAGGGGCGATTGTGAACGACTTGGCCTTCTCGATGAATGTGGAGACTACTGTTGAGGAGCTTGAGAAGGTACTTCACAAAATACAGTCATTAGAACCTGCGGGTATTGCTGCACGTACTTTACAGGAGTGTTTGTTGTTGCAGTTAAAACGCAAAGACAAAGTGCTTCACCCTGAGGTTACTTTGGCCATCCGCATTATCAACGACTTTTTTGAAGATTTTACTAAGAAGCATTACGAAAAGATGCTTCGCCAATTAAAGGTGAAGGATGAGGATTTTAGGGAGGCGGTAACACTTATTACCAAGCTTAATCCTAAGCCCGGTGATAGCGGAACCAACATAAAAACTCAATACATAGTACCCGATTTTATTATTGTTGACACCGATAGCAAACTTGAGATTGTACTGAACAGTCGGAACGCTCCCGACTTGAGGGTGAGCCGCACGTATTTGGATACTTTGAAAAGCTACGACCGTAACCAAAGTAATAACAAGCAGATTAAAGAAACCGTGCAGTTTATTAAGCAAAAACTGGACGGGGCTAAGTGGTTTATCGACTCGATAAAGCAGCGCCAGAATACTTTATTGCTTACCATGAATGCCATACTGAAATATCAGTACGATTATTTTTTAACGGGAGACGAAACCAAACTAAAGCCGATGATATTAAAAGATATTGCGGACGAAGTGGGCTTAGACGTTTCAACCGTTTCGAGGGTGGCAAACAGCAAGTATGTGCAAACCGATTTCGGGATTATATCGCTTAAGTTTTTCTTTTCAGAAGGGATTACTACTGACGACGGAGAAGAGGTGAGTAACCGCGAAGTGAAGAAAATATTACAGGATGCGATAGAAGGCGAGGATAAAAACAAACCCCTGCCCGATGAGCGTTTGATGGAAATATTAAAAGAGAAGGGCTATAACATAGCCCGCCGCACAGTAGCCAAATACCGCGAACAACTAAATATACCTGTTGCCCGTTTGCGCAAACAGATATAACTACTATTTTTCTTTGCCAAAGTGTTTTATCATTGCGAAAGCATAGGTTGCTTTTGTAAATGACACAACCCTCATACATTAAGGAGCTCGACGGGCTTAGAGCAATTGCCATATTATTAGTTTTAGTGTGGCATTACTTTTTAGGCCAAACCTCCCCTGATACCATTACCCCTGAGGTATGGCGGGGGCTATCATGGGCATGGAGCGGCGTTGATTTGTTTTTTGTGCTATCGGGGTTTTTAATTACCCGCATCCTTCTCAACTTTAAAGGCAGTCCTAATTATTTTAAAACCTTTTACGCGCGGCGGATGCTGCGCATTTTTCCGCCCTATTACCTGCTGCTTTTAGTGTATGTCGTGCTGGTTGCCGCAGATGTCACACGCTATATCCCGGCATTGCTCAGTAGCCCCATTCCAATATATTCTTACTTTTTATACGTCCAAAACATATACATGGTTTGGGATGGTTTCGGTGCAGGTTGGATGAGTGTTACATGGTCGCTTGCGGTAGAAGAGCAATTTTATTTGTTATTCCCGCTGGTAATTTATTATGCTAACAGTCGCCATTTACCCAAAATATTCATAGTAGGCATACTACTTGCCCCCATATTCAGGGCGTGGATAGGAAGTTACGGGGCCTATGTGCTATTGCCCAGCCGTATGGACGCACTACTGGCGGGAGCATTGGTAGCGTATTATTATGCAAGCGGGCACATTACCCGTTTATTAGCCGCCCACAAACGTTTTTTATGGTGGTTTACCTTGTTGTTGTTTTTGGTAGTAATTGCAGCACTTTTTAAGGCCGATGGTAACAGAACAGGCGGAGTATTAAACCACACGTTATACTTATTGCTGTATTCATCACTGTTGGTTACAATATTGATGAATGAAGGCTCAGGCTCAACACGGTTCTTCACCAATAAAGTATTGGGCTACATCGGCAAAATATCCTACTCGGTGTATTTATTTCACCAAATCTTCATCATGGCGTTTTACCCGCTGTTTTTAAATGAACACATTCCGTGGTTGCGCAATGTACAATCCGTATGGGTAACATTGGCTGCATTGGCTGCCACGTTTGTTGCGGCTTCCTTGTCATACTATCTGATTGAAAGACCCCTACAGAAATACGGCAGAAAGTTTAATTATTAAGGCTAACTTTATTTAATCCTGTATTGGAAATAAATACCCCCCGTATAAAAATACGGCTTCAACAAAACCTCATAAGAATAAACGGCATCATCCGTTCTTCCGATGTTTTTCTCAATATAAAGAGTCTTAGTCCCAACATACCCCGCAAGTTCTAAACCTATTTTAAACCGTTTACCAAGTCTCAGGCTTCCCTCAACACCCACATTCAAAAAAGGAATAGGATTCTTAGGTCGCCAAAACCCAATTCGCTCCGAAGAACGGGTAGTATCAATATTTCTCCGTGATTCATTAGCAAATGTCGGTCCCCTGTCCTTAAAACAAAGTGCCACGCCGGAAAAAACCATAAAATTTGCAGGATTTATCTTTGTGCTTTGAATAACCGAAAACATATAATTTAATTTTATTGATGGAATAGTAACGGAAGTACTTTGAGTTGAAAAACTTTGAGAAAGCAGAGTACCGTCAGCAGCCACTACCTTACTTTCAACCGTAGAAGAAATACTTGGGCTTAATGATTGGTACCCTAATTGAATAAAGCTTCTATTATTGATAGCCCGGATTACCGAGACCCCCATGAAATTTATATAATCAGGCATCCTGTATAGCCTGCGGCCAAAACTTGCAAACCTGTACTTATTGTATTTTACGTGTGTTAGTCCTTCTTTACTATCCATCGAAGTAACGTTCACTTCATTATACGACCTGATAAAACTGTAAGAAACCCGTATAGCCCATTTTTGGGCAATACAACAATTACATACAATAAGCAAAAGCAATAAAATTAGTGGTTTCATGATTTTGTAATTAAAAATTAGCGTTTATTTTCACAGGGTTGAAACCCTGTTCTGTCGCAATTACTATCCGCAAAGGGACTTAAGTCCCTTTGCGGATAGTAATTGTAAAAAAGGCCGCCTCACAGGACAGGAACACACTGCCAATGCTTGCATAAAGAGCGTTTAGTTGGGGCTTGCCCCACAAGTATTAAAAACAGCAGTACAAATGTTTTTATTGTTGGTTATTATTAAAAGGGTGTTTTGACCCTATTTTAGCAATGGTGTTGTGAAAATATTTTCATGTTTCAGCGGGTTATCCACAACGCTATCCACCACATTTTCGACGAAAAACAATGCACATACGATTGTGGAAATACACTGCTTTTAATCAGCGTACTTTGATAGTACTTTTTGCTTAAGGCTACATGACAAGATATATATACAGTTTTATTTTATTACTGGTTTCGTTAACGGTAACTGCCTCAAAAACAGCAGAGGAAGAGCGTAGTTACGATGAACGCACCCATGTGGTGCAGCCTAAACAAACCCTGTATAAAATATCTCGTCAGTATGGTATTTCGGTATCCGCAATCAAAAAAACGAACAAACTGCAAAACGATGTAATCAGTGCCGGAGCGCGTTTAACCATAAAAATCCCTAAAGACAATGATATTTTTCAGGTACACATTGTAAGGGTGTCCGAAGATTTAGACGGTATTTCTGAAAAATACCTGCTTCCGTCAAGCATTTTGTTGAAATACAATGATTTGGATGATAATGTGGTGTTTCCGGGTCAACGTATTTTTATCAAAATTGATAAAATAAACACCAAATACACTTATACAGGCGATGAAGATGCTCCTTTGACGGATGCCGAAGTTGACGGCAGTAATTTAACCGTAAACGATGGTCAAACTGCTCCTGCACAACAGCCTACAAGTGAGACGGCTGCAACAGCTGATAATACTCCTGTATATGTGTTTAACAGTGCCACAACCACAGTAACAAAATTAAAAGACAGCAGCACCGCGCCCAACAAAGCCTTTATGATTGAAGGGTATTTGGATGCTTACTATGCACAGTTTAGTGATAGAAACACCAACGGCGCGCTTAGCAGCTACGCCATGAGTGCGCCCAAGCACAACCAAACCGGCATTAATACTGCCCAGCTCGCGGCTATATACAACGATACCAACCTGCGCGGAAACATTACCCTGCAAATCGGTGATTTGCCCAATGCTGCATATCCTACAGAGTTGAAGTATTTACAACAGGCTAATGTAGGCTTTGAAATAGCAGGCCCTTTGTGGATGGATGCAGGCTTTTTCCGCTCACCTGTGAGTGTTGAAGATTTTCCCAATCGCAATAATTACAGCAGTATTTACAGCTATACCCGCTTTTATGAACCTGTATTGATGAGCGGGGCTAAACTTGGGGTAGAGTTGGATAACTTTAAACTTAACTTTTTTGTAGCCGACCGCACTTTTACGGCGGGCAATATTACCAATGCGAATGTATCGTGCGGTGCAAGCATGAAGATATACAGCGGCAAACATTGGTTGTTTGGAGCAAACGGACTTTATACTCAGATTAACAATAACACAGGCAAAGAAAGCCACACCTACGGGAACGTATTTGTAGCCTCAAATCGTAAGCACTTGGATGTATTGGCCTATGCCAATGCAGGTGTGCAAAGTAATAAAACATTTATGAGCGGGGTGCTGAATATCCGTTATAAAATAACTCCCAAATTTGCACTGTTCACCCGCGGAGAATATTTTGTAGACAGTGGTGCTGTAGTTTCTCCTTTAATGACGGGTACCGATGGTAAGCAGCAGGGGTTAAGTGCTACTGCCTTATCAGGCGGGTTAGAGTTTAAGGCTCGTGCTAATCATTACCTTAGGTTAGAGGCCCGCAATACACAGGTGGGCAAAGATTTTAAAGTGTTCAACGATTATTACAACAACGGTACGCTTACTAACCAACGTTGGGAATTTGTTATTACAACGGGAATTTGGTTTGGGAAGTAATAGTTCCATAAATTTATGATTACAAATCACATTTTCTCTTTTATAGCCAATTCACTAAGTTTCTTACACTCTTCAACGAATTTGAATTAACTGATTAATCATCTCCCACGGTCTTAACATAGTTAATGCGTTGTCTTCGTTATTCAATTTATACGCTAAATAATATATGACTCTGTTGTAATTAATAGATTTTCATGTGTAAAATTTACGCCTTTGAAAATATTATCTATTAAGTACTTTATAAGAAAAATATAATATTTTTGATAATATGTCATAAAGAGGTTAAATGTGGAATTTACCCGTTAAGGTGATCAACGGGTAGTTATGTAAGCGTCTAAAGGACTAAAAATCCATAGTTTATATATGTCCAATCCTCTTTATGGCACTTTTTCTGTATATCTTAAAATGAAGAAAAGACCGATTTAATAATGTCTTAGTTAATTTCAGGAGATATTTTTTGATAGTGTTTAATTATTGTTCCCTAAAGCAAAATTTGATTGTTCAAATATAATGGCCTAACGTTGTTTATACTCCTAATAAATAATGCCAAACACCTTTAAATTCCATCTGAAGACATCGCGACCCGGACTTTGGTTCCCGACGCTTTGGTTGTATGTGGTCCCCACTTCGGGCATGGATATTTGGGGCAGAATTGAGTTTTGGGTAGGACTTTTCTATTTTACTTTCCCGTTTAACTACCTTATTTATAGCTGGAACGATTTTGCTGATATTGAGATTGATGCCCAAAATCCCCGCAAAAACACATATTTATTTGGTGCTGTAGCCATTAAAGGCCTGCAAAAACAGGTGGTATGGGTAAACTGTTTTACGCAACTGCCATTTTGGGTGTTTTTTGCCTACTATACAGGCTATTATATGATTTGGTGGATTAGCACATTGTTATTCCTCAACTACATATACAATAATAAAAAGCTGCGTATAAGCGGCAGACCGCCGTTTGAGCTGTTTGTTTCGTTAGGATATTTACTGGCACTTACTCTTAGCATTCAGCTAAACCATTTACCCAAACTGCCACTTTATACCTATCTCTACCTAATCTTGTTTGCCATACAGTCGCATTTAATTGGTGAAGTAATGGACATTGCTCCCGATAAAGCAGGCGGGAGGAGAACCACCGCTACCGTGTTGGGTTATCGTTATTCGAAACTGCTGTTGGCTTTTATCATCAGTATTGAAGCGTATTTGTTGTTAAGCGAGTTTACAGAGCTGTTTCTAGGAGGTTTTTTGGCGGTGTATGCTTTGTATATGACGGTTGACGGTCTTTTTATCTTTAAAAACAGACCTTACCCGCTACATTTGGTGAAATTTTTTGGCATTTGTGCCAATATTGCAGCATTGGCTACAATGGTATGGTTATGGATTACCGGTAGCCTTGTGTAATTGATTTACTGACGGGTTGAGTGAAATATTCACGGGGTTAAATTCCTCAGAAAGTGCGTCTTTTCGGAAGCAAAAGGCTCATTCATCCGCCACCGCAAAACTGTAAACAGAAAACTTAAAACTAAATTCATGGCCCGCTCACGCGAACAACAAGATATACCCAAAGCAAAAATTAATAAAGAAAGCCTGCAAAAAGCCGCCCGCTTGTTTTCGTATGCGGGCAACCAAAAATGGAAGTTTGTATTGGGCTTTGTATTTCTGATACTAACCGGCAGCACATCGCTAATATTTCCTTACTTGACAGGAGATTTGGTAGACGCCGTAACCATGTCGAGCAACGAGATAAACCGCATTGGTATATTGCTACTGGTATTGTTTGTATTACAAGGTGTGTTTTCGTATTTCAGGGTACGTTTGTTTGTAGATGTTGCCGAAATTACCCTTGCAGCCATCCGTACCGACGTTTATAAAAACCTTATCCGCCAACCTATGCTGTTTTTCACGCAACGCAGGGTAGGGGAGCTTACCAGTCGTTTATCGGCTGATACATCGCAAATACACGATACTTTTACAGGCAATTTAGCCCAATTAGTGAGGCAAGTAATCACCATTGCAGGGGGTATCGTGATGTTGTTCTTTATCAATATCGAGTTAGCATTAATAATGTTGGCAGTAGTGCCTGTGGTATCAGTGATCGCCTTTTTGTTTGGTAAATACATTCGTAAATTCTCTCGCACCGTGCAGGATAAAGTGGCTGATAGTAATGTGATAGTGGAGGAAACCTTACAAGGGGTGCAAAACGTTAAATCATTCGCTAACGAGTTTTATGAAATTGGACGCTACGTAAACAGTGTCAACACAGTAAAAGATTTGGCCGTTAAGTTGGGCAAGGTGCGGGGGATATTCTTTTCGTTCATTGTAACAGTAATGATGGGCTCGTTGGTGTTTTTGCTTTGGTATGCTTTGGGTATGGTTTCTAAAGGAGAAATGACCCCTGGCGACCTTACTAAGTTTGCTTTTCTAACCTTGTTTGTAGGCGGTTCTTTCGGGGGGATTATTGAGCAGTACAGCCAATTGCAAAAAGCATTGGGTGCTACCGACCGAGTGTTGGAGATTTTGAACGAACAGCCCGAAGATATTGGCACTGAAGAAACTGAATTACCCGCGCAATACATTATTAAGGGCAATGTGACTTTTGATAATGTGAAGTTTAACTACCCCAGCCGACCAGAGTTTGATGTGCTGAAAGATATTTCACTTACCGCTGAGGCAGGCCAAAAAATAGCCTTAGTAGGTCCCAGCGGTGCAGGAAAATCAACTATAGCGAGCCTGTTACTACGCTTTTATGAACCACAAAGCGGCAGTTTATTGTTTGATGGGGTTAAATCAACAGATATTCCTCTTAGCTACCTCCGTCGCCAAATGGCCATTGTACCTCAAGATGTGTTTTTGTTTGGCGGTACCATCAAAGAAAACATCTTATACGGCAAACACAACGCTACCGAAGAAGAAGTAATTGAAGCTACCAAACGTGCCAATGCTCACGACTTTATCATGGGTTTCCCTGAAGGATATAACACCCTCGTAGGCGAGCGGGGTGTGAAACTATCGGGTGGACAGCGTCAGCGTATTGCCATAGCCCGCGCCTTGCTAAAAAATCCTACCATCTTGTTGTTAGACGAGGCTACCAGCTCACTTGACAGTGAAAGCGAACATTTGGTGCAAGAAGCCTTAGAAGAACTGATGAAAGGCCGTACTTCATTTATCATCGCACATAGGTTGTCTACCATCCGAAGCGCTGATAAAATAGTAGTGATTGAAAAAGGCCGTGTAGTGGAACAAGGTACACATAATGAACTTGTGAGTAGCGAAAACGGCCTATACAAACGCCTCAGCGCAATGCAGTTTGAAGGCGAGCTGTTTAATAGTGTTTCAGTATAACGTGTATTACTATCCACATAAGCGCTAAAATTTTTTTTTGGGCTGTATCCCTTTATCCATAATAAGCACAGGGGTTTTTAAACGGTAATCCTCCCGAGTGTGTGTTGATAAGCCTTCAAGCCTTAAGGTGTCTTTTTCTATTGCAATTTGCCACCGCTAAATAACCCCGTTGGTATCGCTCTGTTTATTGTCATTTCTAGGCAATAATTTTGTGCATGCTTCCAACGTTTTCGGGGGTTGTGTTGTCTATCATAATAGAAAGCGATGAATACAGAAAGTAATATATAGGTCGGTATAAAAACCAAAATCTCTTTGATTTCGTTATATATTATATCATCCATTTACTTTTTGGCAGCAAATTTGAATTAAGTATTGTACTTTAAAATATACGGTCATGAAAAATCTACTTACCCTTCTGCTGTTTTTATTTGGTTCGGCGGGTGCTTTTGCCCAAAACATAGCACAGCAATCCGTAGCACCAAAAGGCTCCGCCTTTATTACCCACTTTATTGATTTTAGCTGGGTATATATCACGGCTTTTGTGGTATTAGTTGGCTTTTTTGTGATGGCGTATCTGCTTGGTTGGGATAAAAAACTTTTTAAAGGCAAAGCAGGCGACGACAATCATATGTTTATCTAAAATCAGAGCAATTTTTATAGATAACTTTTTGTGTTAGCCCTTGTGCATGGTTGCATAAGGGCTTTTTTGTTGCCTCATAGTTTTGTTTTAGTAGTTTTGAAACCATGTACACCTCTGCAAAACAAATAGGCTTTATACTGTTTGCCCTGCTGTTGCTGGCAAATTGTACTCCTAAGGCAACTACGCAAAACATTGATAAGCTACTTTACAATGCTACGTTTTATACACTGGTTGATAGTTTGCCCACTGCCGCAGCAGTGGCAATACACCAAGGAAAAATTGTAGGTATAGGCAATAAAGATGAGCTACTAAAGCAGTTTACCCCTGATACTACCGAAGACTTGAAAGGGGCATTTGTATACCCCGGCTTTATTGACGGGCACGCCCATTTTTACGGGCTGGGAATGTTTACCCACCGTGCCGACTTAACCGGATGTAAGAGTTTTGATGAGGCGTTGATGCGCTTGCAAGAGTTTGCTAAAACCAATAATGAACCTTGGCTACTGGGCAGAGGTTGGGATCAAAATTTGTGGGAAGGCAAAAAATTTCCCGACAAAACAAAGCTGGACAAGTTGTTTCCTGATAGACCTGTGTTGCTAAAACGTGTGGACGGACACGGGGTATTGGCCAACCAAAAAGCATTGGATTTAGCGGGAATTACTTCAAAATCGGTGATTGCAGGGGGCATGGTAGAAGTAAAAGCAGGAAAACTTACGGGCATTTTGCTGGACAATGCGGTAGATTCGGTTGAAAAGGCCGTCCCTCAACCCACGGATGAACAAATAAAAACCTATTTGCTAAAGGCGCAGGAGATTTGTTTTGCAAATGGTCTTACCAGCGTGGTAGATGCGGGGCTTGAAAAGCGGTTTATAGATATTATTAAAAAATTACAAGACGAAGGCTTGCTGAAGATTCGCTTGAATGTAATGGTAAGTGCTGATGATGCAGGATTAGGGTATTACCTGAAAAATGGCCCCATAAAAACACCGCTGCTAAATGTTAGCTCATTTAAGTTGTACGGAGATGGTGCTTTAGGTTCACGCGGAGCTTGTTTGTTGCAGCCATACAGCGATGCCCCTGAGACTAAAGGGTTTTTATTGAGCAGTCCTGAAAGGCTAACGGAGGTAATTAATAAGGTAGCAAAATCTAAGTTTCAGTTGTGTACCCACTGTATTGGCGATTCTGCCAACCGTTTTGTCTTAAACGCTTATGGTGCTGCATTGGGCGAAAACAATAACCGCCGCTGGCGAATTGAACACGCACAAGTAGTGAACCGTGATGATATAGCCAAATACAAACAGTTTGGGGTGTTGCCCAGTATGCAGCCTACGCACGCCACGTCTGACGGGGCTTGGGCTGTTGATCGTTTGGGCAATGAACGCATCACCAATGCCTATGCTTTAAAAACGTTGATGCAGCAAAACGGGTTAATAGTTTTGGGAACAGATTTTCCGGTAGAAGGTGTTAGTCCGTTGGAGACATTTTACACCGCTGTGAAACGAGCTACATATAGCCAACTTTCCGTAAAATCTAATCTTATTCCTGCTGATAGTACTACTAATGAAGCGCAATGGGGTTTCCAGCCACAGGAAGCGCTGAGCAGAATAGAAGCACTAAAGGGTATTACTATTTGGGCTGCTTACGGCAGTTTTGAAGAAAACGAAAAGGGCAGCATAGCTGTGGGCAAATATGCCGACTTTACCGTCCTGAATCAGGATATTTTAACCACTCAGGCCTTGCACGAAGCACAGGTTTTATCCACTTGGATTAATGGTGTAAAGGTATTTGGAAAGCAATAAGGGGTATTACTCCTAAACCCTGTATGGGGGCTTTAGCCCAACGACTATCGGATATTGATAGTAAAGCTGCTTTTTGATAAACCCCTCGCTTTTAGGAAAGTGTGGGTTGGGTAAATTTTCGCTATTCTTAATTTCGGATTAGGTAAATTCATCCTCCAAAATTTCGGTTCGTCGGCTCATTTATTCATTCGTCAGAAATAGCTTTAGCTCTTCTTATTGCCACCATAGTTTTGTTAAAAAAATCAAAAGAAACTATGGACTCTAAAAATTTTACTACACCTTTCAAGCCGCTGTACATAGCCACATTTGTTGCGGCTTTTTTGTTGTGCGGTACAGTAAATGCACAGCTTAATAACATGTTTACTGATACTTTGAACAAAGTATTGGCAAAAAGGGTCTCTCAGTATAGTTTGAAAGGGGTTTCGGCCTCGGTGGTTTTTTCTGATGGCAGCACTTGGAAAAAAACGGAAGGCCATGCTGGTACACAAGTATTAGATCCGTCTATGCTATTTGAAATGGGCAGCAATACCAAAACCTTCACTGCCGCACTTATACTGCTGCTGGAAGAAGAAGGCAAACTATCAATAGAGGATACTATTTACAAGTACCTATCTCCATTGAAAAATGTAACCTACGGTATCACCATCAGGCAATTGCTAAATCACACCAGTGGCTTGTATAACTACACAAATCACCCTGATTTTTATGATAAAATAAACAATTCAGAGCCCGGCGTGAAGTGGGATATTGATACGGTATTGGCTAACTATGTTGGTCCGAAATTGGCAGACCCCGGGGTAACACACGAGTATTGCAACACCGGCTTTATTTTACTGGGTAGGATAATTGAAAAAGTAGAGGGTAAGCCCTATCACGTGGTGTTGCGTGAAAAGATACTGGATAAGCATAACCTAAAGCATATTTTCTTACAGGGCTATGATACTTTTACAGAACAAAGGGCGGAGACTTGGCTAAGTAATGGCGTTTATTTTGACGAAACCTTCGTGTCGTTTTTAACGGCTGCATGGGCGGCAGGGGGTATAGTTGCTACCGCTGAAGATTTGGCTCTTTGGGCGCATAAACTGTATAGCGGCGAGGTGCTTTCGGAGGCATCGATGACAAAAATGACTACGAAACTTAAAATTGGAAACACCACGTATCCTATGGGGCTAAGTATGTTTTTTACCTCATTTTTGGGGAAACAGTTTTGGGGACATGGCGGTGCAACCTTGCAAAACAGCGAAATGGAATACAGTGTGTCATCAAAGTACAGTGTGGTTGTGGTATGCAACGAACAAAATACTTACACAGAAGCGCTGACCATTAAACGTGCAATTGAAGAGGTGCTTGAATCGTCATTACCCACGTTATCAGTTGTTGAAGCTGAGAAACCTCAGTTTAATGTTTATCCCAATCCAGCAAACGACTTTGTGAACATAAGCATTGATAATGCTGCTCAAAACAATACGGTAAACATTTATACTATTACCGGACAACTAGTGCAGCAGTATAAAATTGAAAGTAATAATTTGCAGTTGCATAAAGACAATATAGGCACGGGCGTATTTATTGTTGAAGTGGCTGCTGATAACGCCACGGCTACCCGCCAACGAATAGTGCTTTATTAATTAACTTGTGCATTTAAACACAGATGCTTACTGCTTACGAAAAATATTTAAGCAAAAGGGTAAATAACCAATGGTTGTACGAAAACCTGCGGCATTTACCCTTGCTGCTTTTGTTTCAGTTGTTGTTTACCGCTTTGTGGGTGGTAACAGCATTGTTGGATGAAGGGACAACCGTAGCATTTAATGAGCTTATGCTGCATTCGTTTCTGTTTCAGGCAGAGCTTTTAATAATCCCCGTTTGTGCCATAAATACTATTTATTTTATTCAGTTAAGAGCAGTTCAAAAAAGAATTAAGCCTACAAAAACAATCCTGTTAAAACTGCTGGCCACAGTCGTTGGGGTGCTTATCGGGACTGCAATAACAGAAAGTATTTATGCCGGATTTGGCATTGTGGATGACGATATAATCTCCTTTGGTAAATTTACTATCGACCCGATAACCACTAATTTTATTTCTTACTCGCTGTTCTCATTGTTTATATCTATTCCACTCTTTATAAAACAGGCAAAACGTTATGAATTGATGCTTGAGCTGAAAGAGAAAGAACTGCACATACAACAAACAGAACAACTGCTCGCCCAAGCAGAGCTTGAAACGTTACAGGCAAAAATCAACCCGCATTTTCTTTACAATGCACTAAATTCTATTGCAGGGTTGATACACGATGAGCCTGATAAAGCTGAAAAAATGGTGCTTTCGTTGTCCGATTTATTCAGGTATAGCCTTAACTCACAGGGGAAAGCCTATACAACTATTGACGAAGAGATAACAATGGTGAGAACCTATCTGGATATTGAAAAAACAAGGTTTGAAGACCAATTACAGTTTTCAATCACCATTGATGAAGGCTGCGGCCACTATCTTATTCCCCGTTTTTTGGTGCAACCCTTGGTCGAAAATGCCATAAAGCACGGCACATCAAAGGTGGCAAGGGGCGTATTAGAAATATCAGTAACAAAACATGAGGAATCACTACACATAATGGTGGCGGATAATGGCCCCCAATTTCCTGTACAGCTTACCACCGGTTACGGGATGCGTAATGTGAGCGAAAAACTGGATTTATTATTCCCTAAAAAGAATAGTGTCAGTTTTTATAACGACCCTAAAAAATATATTTTAATTGAAATTCATCAGTTAAAAACACATGGCAATGAAGTATAGCACATTAGTTGTGGATGATGAACGGATTGCGCGCAACCGAATGATAAAGCTGCTTGAAAAGCACAGCGAACATATTGATATTATAGGAGAGGCTGAAAACGGCATCGTTGGACTTGAAAAAATAAACACACTGCGCCCGCAACTTGTGTTTTTGGATATAGAAATGCCCGGACTTACCGGGTTTGAGATGTTGCAAAAGGTAACCTCGCAACCCAAGATAATATTTACCACTGCGTATGATGAATACGCACTGAAAGCATTTGAAGAAAATTCGATTGATTATTTAGTAAAACCCATTCACCCCGAAAGGCTCGAAAAGGCCATTAATAAACTAAATCAGTTGGATAGTTTTTCGGCATTGCAGCAGTTGGCACAACAACTAAGCAGCAATACCCGGCAAAGTGCATTAAATACCATATCCGTATCAATAGGAAATAAAATAGTATTGGTTAAAATAGAGAACATCATTTTATTTAAAGCCGAGGATAAATACGTAACCGTTTTTGATACCTACGGGAATAAACACATCATCACTCAAACCCTTAATTATCTTGAGGGACAACTGCCTCCTAACTTTATCCGTGTGCATCGCACCTATATAATAAACAAAGATAAAATCGTAGAGATTCGTAAAACCTTCAGCAGTCGTTATTCATTCATCATGCAAGGTGCAACGGATGAAACCATACAAACAGGTACCAGTTACACTACTGCAATCAAGAAAATTTTTAGTTTGTAATGATATAAGCAGAGTGGGGTTTAAACCCCATTCTATTAAAAATTACAGCCTGCAAGCGGACTTAAGTCCGCTTGCAGGCTGTAATTGCAAAAGAGGTTGGTTTCAACCAACCGTAATTAAGGGGATATCGCTATTTTTGCACCACCAAACGCTATGCCCATTACCCCCGGTCCTTTATTGCAGCCCATACAATCACCTCAAGACCTTAAAAAGCTTTCGGTGGCTATGTTGCCTGCACTTTCATCCGAATTACGCCAATACCTTATTGATACCATTTCGGTATACGGAGGGCATTTTGCGGCTAATTTGGGAGTGGTAGAACTGACTGTGGCGTTGCATTACGTGCTCAACACCCCATATGATAAATTAGTATGGGATGTGGGCCACCAAGCCTACGCACACAAGATACTTACGGGACGAAGGGATAATTTTCATACCAACCGTTTGTTAGGCGGTGTGAGCGGCTTTCCAAAAATGGCCGAAAGTGAATACGATACCTTTGGCACAGGACACAGCAGTACTTCCATCTCGGCAATAGTAGGTATGGCTGCTGCCGGCAAATTGTTGGCGGAAAACCGCAGCTATGTGGCAGTAATCGGCGATGGTGCACTCACAGGCGGTTTGGCTTTTGAGGGACTGAATCACGCTGGTGCGCTGCAATCGGATGTGTTGATTGTGTTGAATGA
The DNA here is from genome assembly GCA_943370295.1 of Agrobacterium sp. 719_389. GTDB lineage: Bacteria > Bacteroidota > Bacteroidia > UBA8524 > UBA8524 > SB11. Next base: position 301,806 of record CALRQL020000001.1, read on the forward strand.
TAACTCCATCAGCATTGATGCGAATACGGTTGCCATCCGTGAGTATAAAAATTATTTCGAGTCGTTAAAAATCAACTATTACGGCCCCGTTGACGGACATGACGTTCAACAATTAGTCAGCGTATTAACTGAACTAAAAACAGTAAAAGGCCCTAAGTTGTTGCATTGCCTTACCACCAAAGGCAAAGGCTTTGAGCCTGCCGAAAAAGAACAAACCAAGTGGCATGCACCCGGTGTGTTTGATAAAATTTCGGGTCAGATTGAGAAAAAAATACACAACCAACCCAAACCGCCTAAGTATCAGGATGTGTTTGGGCATACCTTGCTTGAACTGGCCAAACTGAATCCTAAAATTGTAGGAATTACCCCCGCAATGCCCAGCGGCTCAAGCATGAATATTTTAATGGATGCCTTGCCCGATAGGGCTTTTGATGTAGGCATTGCAGAGCAACACGCAGTAACTTTTAGCGCAGGGTTGGCTACACAAGGCTTGGTGCCGTTTTGCAATATCTACTCAACGTTTATGCAACGGGCATACGACCAAGTGATACACGATGTGTGTGTGCAAAACCTGCCGGTGGTATTTTGTTTGGATAGAGCAGGGCTTGCAGGTGCCGACGGGCCTACCCATCATGGGGCGTTCGATTTGGCTTTTATGCGCTGCTTGCCTAATATGATTGTGGCCGCCCCTATGAACGAAGAGGAGCTGCGTAATCTGATGTACACTGCTCAACTTAATCCGCAACATCCCTTTACCATACGTTACCCAAGAGGGAATGGCGCAATGGCCGATTGGCAAACCCCGTTTACCGCAGTTGAAATCGGTAAAGGTAAAATACTGCAAGAAGGCAGCGATGTTGCCGTATTGACAGTGGGTACTGCGGGCAATTTGGCACAAGTTGCCATTGCGCGGTTAGCAGGCAAATTATCAGTAGCACACTACGATATGCGCTTTGTGAAGCCTATTGATGAAACATTATTGCACCAGGTGGCTAAAAAATTCAGCAAAATTGTAACTGTAGAAGACGGCTGCCTTGCCGGAGGCTTTGGCAGCGCAGTACTTGAGTTTTTTGCAGACAATGGCTATACCCCTAAGGTGAAGCGTTTAGGGATACCTGATAACTTTATCGAACAAGGCGAACAGGAAGAATTGTACAAAATTTGCAGGTACGATGAAGACAGTATTGAGCTGGCTATTAGGTCTGTATAAGAGTATAAATAAGAGCCGTAAAGCTGTTTATATTTTTCAAACAGCTTTGTCTACCGCGCAAATTTTACAAGCGTTTGAGCAAGAAATTAAGACTCGTGAGTACTTTTCGTTTTTTGACAAAGGCGATGAGTTCCAAGGAAATATTACGTCCGATGGTTTTCGAATTCGAAGAATAGCAGGTCATAATAGTCAAGGTGTGGTAGCAAACGTTGTTATTTTTGAAGACAAAGAAGGTTGTATTATTACTGCAACGATGACGAGCTATTTCTTTTACATCAAATGGCTTATTGTACTCTTTTTTACAGCCCTTTGTATTGTTGTAACCTGCATAACATTAAGCGATACAAGCTTTTCACTGTTTGTTTTGGCCTTTTATTTGTTACCCATGTTTGCATACATAATACCAACAAGATTATTTGAATTTGAATGTGAAAAGGCAAAAGTGTTTATCGAAAAAACATTTCAGGCCGAAGCAATAACTTGATGTTTAGGCATGACCCGCGATCAACTTGAAAAAGGACTTGCAAAGTATATACCCTTACCCGCCGTGCCGCTACTGGCACAATGGGTGATAGAGTTTGGTGCGCACTTACGTATCACCAAAGCCCGTAACTCAAAATTAGGGGATTACCGACATCCCTATGCAGGCGAAGGGCATCGTATCACCGTAAACCACAACCTAAACCCGTACTCGTTTTTAATAACCTTGGTGCATGAAATGGCACATCTTACCACTTGGAATAAATACCGCAATAAAGTAAGTCCGCACGGACCTGAGTGGAAAAACGAGTATAAAATACTGATGCGCGAAGTAGTAAAACTAAAGGTGTTTCCGTTAGATGTTTATAACGCATTGGTAGCCTATATGCAAAACCCCGCTGCATCCAGTTGCAGCGATGAGGATTTGTTGCGTACCCTGCGTAAGTACGATGTGAACAAAGAGTTTGAGCATTTGGAAGAATTGCCCGACAACTCTTTGTTTGCCTTAGATAACGGCATGGTAATGCGCAAAGGCCCCAAATCGCGCAAGCGGTATAAATGCTACGAAGTGAACTTACGACGTTATTACATGGTTAGTCCCTTAGCGGAGGTGAAACGTTTGGAGGAGTAACAAGTACACTGTCCGTAGTGCTGAACTCGTTTCGGCATCGTATGGTCTAACTCTTAAATGTTGTTGCTGTAACAGGATTGAAATCCTGTTCTGTTAGAATTACCCTATTCGAGCGGACTTAAGTCCGCTCGAATAGGGTAGCAGCAAAAACGGTGGATTTCAATCCGCCAAAAATGTACCCAAACCACTTCACATGACGTTAATCTAACAATTGATTTTATAGCTTGTTGATAAAGAGTGATTTGTGTTGAGGCTTGCCAAATGTGGTACGCAACATTTAGTAATAAACTATAAACAATTACTTTTCTTTATCGTAACTTTGGAATTTGACAATACCCTGACCGAACCCTATTTTGATACTGACAATGAAGCCGCGACTTAGATGGATGCCCAAACCTCAACCCGACTCTCAGTTGGTGGAGCATCTTAGTTCGCAGCTAAACATAGGCGATTCGCTGGCATCTTTGCTGGTGATGCGGGGTATAGCAACCTTTGAAGAAGCCCGCCGGTTTTTTCGCCCACAGCACTCTGATTTACACGATCCATTCCTGATGAAGGATATGGACAAAGCCATTGAGCGCATCGAAAAAGCTATTGCAGCCAACGAACGCATTATGGTGTATGGTGATTATGACGTTGACGGCACTACATCGGTTGCAGTGGTGTATTCGTTTTTTAAGAAAATTTACTCGAACATAGAGTATTACATCCCCGACCGATACAAAGAAGGATACGGCATATCGGAAATGGGTATTGACTATGCTGCCGAAAGCGGTATCACCTTGATTATTGCCCTTGATTGTGGTATTAAATCGTGCGATAAAATTGAGTATGCCAAGCAAAAAAGCGTAGAGTTTATTATTTGTGATCACCACTTGCCCGGTGAAATATTGCCCGATGCCTCGGCTGTGCTTGATCCTAAACGTCCCGATTGTGAATACCCTTTTAAAGAGTTGTCAGGATGTGGTATCGGGTTTAAGTTGTGCCAAGCTTACAGCGAGAAAAACAGCATCGATATTGAGGAACTGTATGAATACTTAGACCTTGTGGCGGTGAGCATTGCCTCTGATTTGGTGAAGATAACCGACGAAAACAGGGTGTTGGCGTATTTCGGGCTTCAAAAAATTGCCGAAAATCCTCATTCAGGGTTAAGAGCGTTATTAGAGTTTTATAAACCCAAAGAAGAATATTCCATCAGCGATTTAGTGTTTTCAGTTGGCCCCCGTATTAATGCGGCGGGTCGTGTGGCGCACGCACAGGCTGCGGTGCAACTGCTTACTGAAACCGATATTGTAAAGGCCCGTGAGTTTGCGCAGGTATTGAACCAACAAAACACAGAACGTAAAGAGTTTGATAGCAACACCACCGACGAAGCCCTTAGTATGATTGAGGCGGATAGCGCATTCGGTACACGTTTCAGTAATGTGCTCTTTAATTCAAGCTGGCACAAAGGGGTGATTGGTATTGTGGCCTCGCGCCTTATCGAAAAATATTATAAGCCTACCATTATCCTTACCGAATCGGAAGGTAAAGTAACAGGCTCAGCCCGTTCGGTAAACGGGTTTGATATACACGCCGCTATTGATGCTTGCGGACATCTTTTGCTGCATTACGGCGGACATAACCATGCCGCAGGTTTATCGTTATTACCCGAAAACCTTCCCGCGTTTTTGAATGAGTTTGAACGGATTGTAAAAGATACTATCGACGAGCATAGTTTACACCCCACGATTGATTACGACGCTGAGATTGATTTAACAGATATCACAGGTAAGTTTACCCGCATATTGAAACAATTTTCACCTTTCGGGCCGGGCAATATGAACCCTGTGTTTTTAACCCGCGATTTAAAGGTAAAAGACGGAATGGCGCGCGTGGTGGGTAATAACCACCTTAAGCTGACAGTAACCGATACCGATGAAATTATCAGTTTTGAAGCCATTGCATTTGACTTTGGTCACTATTGCAAAACGCTGTTAGACGGACCGTTTGATTTGTGTTATACTATCGAGGAGAACACGTTTAACGGTAAAACCACGCTGCAATTCAACATAAAAGATATTAAACCACACGCTGTAAACGGTTTCGATGGCAATTAAAGGCACTGTTTCATTAGAGGGAATCGAATTTTTTTCATACCACGGTTTGTATGATTTTGAGCGCGAAAAAGGCAACACCTTTATCATTGATGTTTTTATGCAACGCCAATACGAAAGCGATGAATTACACAGCCTTGTAGCCACTATTGATTATGAAAAGGTATATGCCCTTGTTGAGGCTGTGATGGCCGAGCCTGAAGGCCTGCTTGAGACGGTTGCGCAAAAGATGCAGGTTGCCATTACTGCTGAATTTAGCAATGTTGAAAAGCTTACCCTGAAAATAAAAAAGAAGAACCCCCCAATAAAAAATGCAAAACTAAGTTATTCGGCATTCCAGTTAGAGTGGGACGTAAACTCTGTAAAGTAAAAAGTGGTTGCACCAAACACCACGCTCTCCATCGGACTATTACCTGCAATCTTACTGCTTGATACCACAAAAGGTGCCGTTGTTTTTGTTGTGTCTAACACACTACTCCAATTCTCAGCTTTCACAAAGCGGTACTTACCCAATCGGTTAAAATCATCAAAATCGGCTTTATAATACTCCTTTTCAAGCGTTTTAAACTCTTTTGGTGCGATGTCGCAAAACGTTATCAGGTATAGGTAGCTTTCGCCTGTAGTATTCTCAATATAAATGTTAGAAAACTTGTCTTTATAGTTGTTTAGCTTTTGATACATCAGCAACAGTTGGTGCTGTTGGTTGCGGCTGCGTAAATCTACAGAGTTGTGATAGCTGTATGCAGTACTTAAACAAACGGTGAACAATACAACCAGCCCTAAACTATGACCCCACGTTGTTAGTTTATCATTTTTAATCAATCGGGTAAAAAATACCCATCCAATAGCAGTACAAACAGGGGCTAAAATTGCCAATCCCGAGGCCCTTAACGCATGAGGGTTTGCATACGTAAGTGCCGCAGGCAGCAACGCGGCAAGCAAAGTAAGGGCAATAAGTACAAGCGGAAATTTGCCGGTGAACTTTTTATAGTTAATTACCAATAAAATGATGCCTACGTAAAAGAATACAACTTCAACGGGGTATAGCCTGTAAATACTAAGGTTGTTATGTGTGCCGGATGAAAAGAACAAAAACTCAGGACTTAGATTGAGGCCAATGTTTTTAAGTACCGCTCCCCAACTTTCCAATGAATTAAGGGGAAGACTTTGTGTTTTGGCGCGGGCAAAAAACAAGTCGGGGTTTTGCAGTAAGGTGTACAGTTGCGGAAAAGCACCCAGCAGGCCGCCAATACTCAAAAACAGCAGCGGCTTGACTTTATTTTTAGTGGTGATAAAAACATCAACCGCAATTACAAGAGCCAGCACAAGCGCTGTGATTTTTGACGCCTGATAAGCATTGGAGCTAAACCCCGTTACAAACCCTAATAGCAGCAATCCCCACAAATTAGTATAAGTAAGCACTCGGTATTTTTGCCACAGGTACAATACTAAGGCGATGAACAAGAAAGGCAACACTGCCCCCTCGTGAGCCATGCGTGAGAAAAGTATGTGCCAAGCTGATAAACAAGCAACGGCTAACCCTGCAATGGCTGTAGTGATTGAAAAACTGTTTCTTAAAAATAAAAACAAAAGCCACAGTGCAAGAAGACTTAGCAACGCATTGGTAATTCTTGCAGCACCTATTGAAAATCCTGTGAGTTTATAAACCCCTGCAAAAATCCATGCTTGTAGCGCGGGGCGGTTATCACCGTCGCCCAAACCGCGCACAATAAACGGGTTGGGGGTGTCCCAACGGTCTTTCCCGGTTTCGGCAATACTTCGGCCGTCATAAATGTTACTCAGTTCATCCTGATTTATAGCCAACGGATACTGCAAAGGCTTGTACAACCGCAAAAAAGCTGCTGCAAGCAACAATAAAACAACCAGCAGTTTTTGTGGGCTACTAAGTCCGTTCACAATCAGTTGTTATGACTTCGTAAAATCATTTTGCATACCTTCTTATCAATAGGGAAGGTTAGCATATCGGGCGATAGCTCGGTTAACGGCATCCAATGAAAACGGATGCGGTGCTCATTGGCTACCTCAATCCAGTTGGTGTTTATGGGTTGTTCTTTGTGCAAGCGTTCAATAAAATAATAGATAGAAAAAACCTGGTCGGTTTCAATAAAAACGCTTCGTTGGAAAAAATCGGTTGTGTATAAATGTCCCAACACACCTACATCCATGTTCAACTCTTCTTTAATCTCGCGCTTCAAACATTCTATCGGTCCTTCGCCGGGGTTTAGCCCCCCGCCGGGGTATTTTGTCATTTCACGTTCCATATACACTTCGTCGGCCAGCAAAATGTTGCCGTCTTCAATCAAAATGCCGTACACGCGTATATTAAATCGGGTAATCGGTTGCATAATATTCAGTTTATGAGTTAAAAAAATTAAACCTTACTCGTATGTCGCAATTTTTTCTTTTTCACCCTTGCAGGCACATTAGGGTCAACTGCAATCACGCTCACATTGCCGTCCGTTTCAAAAACAGCCAGTTCCACCTCATAAAAGCCGTGTAAACCGTGTTCGCGAATGGCCGTCATTAGCTCGTCTTCTGTCATTTTCACTTTATCCAAGTTGTTCTTCTGCAATTTTCCTTCGTAAATCAGCATCACAGGTTCGCCTTGTATCAACTTGTTTAACATGGGAAATCTGAACTTTAAAAGTTTCAGTATGTAGTTTAGAAGAAACAATACGCCACCTGATATAATTCCGCCTGCAAGGCTGGTGTTTTCGCCCACCATTGAGTTTTGTACGGAATTACTAATCAGTAAAATAAAAACTAAATCAATTATAGAAAGCTGCGATAACTCCCGCTTACCCAAAACAATCATACCGGCCACTAACAGTAAATAAATTACCGTAGTGCGGAAACCCACATCGGCCAGCATATTTAAAAGGTTTTCCATTGTCGGTTTTTTTCAAACCAAAGATAAAACTAACTTCGAACCTTGTATTAACGCACACATGAAAACTTATTTAATTAAAAATGCCCTGATTGTGAACGAGGGCAAAATAACCGAAGGGGATGTACTTATTAAAGACGGTTTTATTGATAAAATAGGGGTGGGTTTGAGCCACGAAACGGCAACCGTAATTGAAGCAGCTGGTTTGCATTTGTTACCGGGTGCTATTGACGATCAAGTGCATTTTCGCGAGCCGGGCCTTACGCACAAAGGAGAAATTTACACCGAAGCAAGGGCGGCGGTGGCAGGTGGTGTTACCTCGTTTATGGAAATGCCCAATACCGTGCCTGGTGCAGTAACTATAGATTTATTAGAACAGAAATACAGTCGTGCAGCACAGTGTTCATTGGGCAATTACTCGTTTTATATGGGTACTGCCAATAGCAATAATATTGATGAAGTACGCAAAGTGAATCCCAAAAACGTATGCGGGGTAAAGATATTTATGGGTTCATCAACAGGGGATATGTTGGTGGATAACGGTACACTTGAAACCTTGTTTGCCGAAGCCGGTATGCTGATTGCCACCCACTGCGAAGACGACCCGATGATTAAAGAAAACCTTGAACGATATAAGCAACAATACGGGGATGATATTCCTGCTAAATACCATCCGTTGATACGCAGTCGTGAGGCTTGTTATAAGTCATCGTCGTATGCCATTGAGTTGGCTAAAAAGCACGGTACAAGGTTGCATATTTTACACATTTCAACGGCTGAGGAACTGGCGTTGTTTGATAACACCAAACCTTTGAAAGAAAAGCAGATAACTGCCGAAGCTTGCATACACCATTTGTGGTTTAATGATGCCGATTACGAAAAATGGGGCAATTACATAAAATGGAATCCTGCGGTGAAGACTGCTGCTGATAGTGAAGCAATTTTCAACGCGCTACTTGACGGACGTATTGACGTAATTGCTACCGACCACGCGCCGCACACCATTGAAGAAAAAGAACAGGCTTATACCAAAGCTCCTTCGGGCGGGCCGTTGGTGCAACATTCGGTGTTGGCAATGCTGGATTTTTACAAAAGAGGGAAAATCAGTCTTGAGAAAATAGTAGAAAAAATGAGCCACAACGTAGCCGATATGTTTGCTATAGACAGGCGCGGTTTCATCCGCGAGGGGTACTACGCCGATTTTGTGCTGGCGGATTTAAACAAAAACACCACTGTAACAAAAGATAACATTTTTTATAAATGCGGATGGAGTCCGTTTTTGGGGCACACTTTTGGCAGTTCAATTTCAAAAACCTTTGTAAACGGACATTTGGTGTATGATAACGGCACGTTTGATGAAAGCCGTTTAGGACAACGGATGTTGTTTTTAAGGGACTAACTGAACAAAAAACTATGAAAAAGAACTTAGTACTGTTGTTAACTGTTTTATCAGCGGTAGTATCTGCTAATGCCCAATTAGATGCTGAAAGCCAAAAGAAACTGGCAGACAAAAAGGCTGCGGCCAAACTTACCAATACTGTATTGTGGATGTATGATACCGTTTACAGGCAGGGCGATGCTTATTGCTTGTTGAAAAGCCGTAGGATATCGGATGAAGGTAACGAGTACGTGGTGAAGAATCTTGCCAGCCAAGAGGTGATGTGACGAAACTGGTAGGGAAACTAACCGGTGATGTTAATGTTGAGTTCTCGTTTATCAAGGAACGCCAAAAATTGGACGTGCCTAAAAAATCAATAACCACATTGCCTGATTTTATCGTAGAACATAATTTGGTGGCTAACGGTGCGGGTAACATGGCTGCAGTTAAAAAACTACTGGCAATGCATAGCGATAAAAACCCGCAGGGTTTTACTGCTAATGTAAACAAGGATAGTTTGGATGTAGTGATGGCCGCAGGAGATAGTGTAAAGAAGGCAGAAATAGCCGTAAAGCCTACTCAAACTGATACGGGTAAATATGCCCCTGTAGTGCGAAATAAGAAGGCCAAGCTCATTGTTGAGAATTATAAGATAATGCAAGACGGTGTTTTGGTGGGTAGGTACGATAAAACATCAAAAGGAGATGATAGCAAATCTGTATATATCTTTAAATCGCCTGATTGGAAAGAGGTAGCCACTGCCACCAACGGTGGTTTAGGGTCTATGACGTGGGAAATTGCCATAAAAGGGGTTGCGAAGAAAGAAATAGTACGCACAGGAATGGTGCCCGATAAGGCATTGAAACAGATTGTTGAGTTTTTGGTGAATAACAACCATTTATAATTTTTCGCGGCACATTTTTTGACTTTATTCAAGTATGAATTTTTTGAGTAAGCATAAGCTAACCATTATCGGGATTGCGGTAGGTGCTGTTGCAGGCTTTTTGTATTGGAATTTTGTAGGCTGTGATAGCGGTACTTGCGCCATTACCTCAAAACCGTTTAACAGTTCTGCCTACGGAGCTATGATGGGCGGCTTGTTGTTCTCAACCTTTAAGAAGTAAGATGAAAACGTTTCAAGAATTAATAAACTCAGAAACCCCCGTTTTGGTTGATTTTTCAGCCGAGTGGTGCGGTCCTTGTAAAACAATGGCTCCCATTTTGAAAGATGTAGCAGGGAAGATTGGCGATAAAGCCAAAATTATCAAAGTGGATGTAGACAAGAACCCGCAAGCTGCACAAGCCTTTAATGTGCAGGGTGTGCCCACGTTTATCTTGTTTAAAAACGGCGAGGTAAAATGGAGGCAATCAGGAGCTATGCCTGCCCACATACTTGAACAGGCCATAGCACAAAACAGCTGATAACTATAGCTGCACGCGCAACATAGCTGTTACATTTATGCCCGGTGCACTAATACCCGAAGCAAATACCCTGTAATTTTGGTCTAAAAGGTTTTCAATCCCAAGCTGGAAAGTGGTAAACTGATTTACAGCATAGGTTCCGCGCAAGTTTAGTGTGTACCATGCAGGCATACCTTCGGGGGTAGCATCGTAGTGGTTGTCTTCACCTACTAAGTTGTAATCGGCCAGTTTTTTTGCTCCGTTGAACAAAGTGAAAAACTCCAAGTTAATTTTATTGTGTAACCACCTTACACCAACACGGCCAAAAACGGGTGCAATGTGGTCTAAGGGGTAGTCGGTGCTGTCGGTTTTTATTCTGCCGTAAGTATAGTTTACAGCTCCGTTCAGTTCAAAATCTTTGGCAAAAGCCCAGCGCGCTACCAATGCGCCGCCATACAAATAAGCGTTGTTTGCATTTTGTGCAGCATACACACGGCTCATTGTACCGTCGTAGCTAACACTATCGCTGCCTTTTAGCTGATAAGGCAACGTAACGATAGCTCCGTTGTATAAAGTGTACCAGCCTGATGCTTCAATCACTGTGCGTTTTCCAAATTGCTTTGCGGTTTTCAGTTCAGCATTGTATGTGTATTCAGCTTTTAACTCGGTATTAGGAACAATAACCATTTTCTTTTTAGGGTCTGAGTCGAACACTTTCCCCATATCGTCCACGTTTGGCGCACGGAAGCCTGTAGCAACCAGTGCTGCAAAACGCCATCCGTAATTGCCATTATATACTATACCCAATTGGCCGTTGATTGAGCTATTGGTTTGCTTTGCCGATGTGAAAGGGAATTTAGTAAGTGCTGTATCCGAAAAATCAGCGTTAAGGGTAATGAAGTTACCACGAAGTCCGGCGTTCAATACCCAATGTTTGCCCATCTCACGGTTTAGGGTGGCATATAAGGCACTGTATAACATATTGCTGCCGCCACCGGGGTAACGGGTGGTAGCCTTGCCTTCGGTTCCTGTAATTATGTTTACAGTTTTAGCGGTTGAGGTTACATCGTTATAGTTTACTTCGGCACCGTAACGTAATTCGTTTTTACCTATTATTTCCTGAAAATCAGCATTTATTGAAGCTACCTGTACTCTTTCGTAGCGGTCGGTACGATTAGCTTTTTGCCAACCCCTTGTATGCCGACTTTCTTTTATACTTTGCCATGAAGCGGTTATTCGACCATATTCTCGATACACCTTCACTATTTCGTATGGTTTTGGTTTAGTTACCACATTTCTGGATAGTTTGGCGGTATAAGCCAGCATAATTCGCTCTTCTGGTCCATAAAACCATTCCGCATTGGTGTATCGGTTGGTGGTTGGGTTTTCGTTTAAAAAGCGGTTGGCGGCTACCTTGGCGTTTCCGGCTGAGTCGGTTAAACTCATCCTGTCGTAGCGGGGTACGTTTCCGGTGGTTGAATATTGGAAGTTTACAAGGTGTGAAACATCACCCGTTTTAAATTTCAATTTTTGAATAACATCTAACTGTTCATACCCTGATGCTGTTTGCACCAAGGGATTGTGGTTGGCCAGCATGGTGTCGCGGTCGTTAATACGTTGATAGAAGTAAGAGTTTTTCCAAGCTTCACGGTCTCCTGAAAGCCCCACAGAGCCTTGCCTTAAAGCGCCGTATTGACTGTATGAGAAACTTGAAAACCAAGCTACTTTATCCCAACCTAAATTAAAGTTAAAATTGCCCGAAAGCTGATTGGCTGCTGATGCGTAGCGTGCCATGGCTCCAGCGTGAAGTCTTGCGCTCACTGTATCTGTAGAGCTTCTGTACATGGGGTCAAGCGTCATAAAGTGCATTACCCCGCCCAACGCATCACTACCATACACAACACTGCCCGGGCCTTGAACAATCTCTACACGTTCTAATATGTTGTTATCGATACGCAGTACGTTTTGTAAGTGTCCACCCCGGTATATGGCATTGTTCATACGCACGCCATCAACCACAATCAGTACTTTATTTGCCTCAAAACCGCGTATTATGGGACTTCCACCGCCCAACTGACTGCGCTGAACCAACACATTACCGTTATCCTGCAATAAATCAGCTGTATTGGGTTGTGCTGCAAAGGCTATATCACGTTGTTTTAATACAACAATGCTTTGTGCAACATCTTTCTTTTTCTCAGTAAATTTTGATGCAGAAACCACTACTTCTTCAACTTCAACGGGTTTGGCTATCAGTTTTATTTTCATTATCAGCACCGGTATTTGAATGTTGGGGATGGTTACACCCTTTAGCCATTCATCATAATACCCGTAGGCACTTACCAAAATTGAATCGTAGGCAGCAAAATCTTCTCTGCCCAAAGTGTCTTTTAACTTGTAGAGTGTGGTGCCCTTAATGCCTTGTATTTTGTACGCAGTAATATCAGCTTTGGTGAGGTCGTCTACCGGTTGTAGTTTTACCTTTTGGCCTGATACATAGTGGGCAATAAATAAAAAAAGCAGTGATGCCACTGCTTTTGCTATACCTGTTTTCATGTGGGTTATTGCAAAATGGTTTTCAATATAGCAGAAATTATTTTACCGTCGGCTTTACCACCCATTTCTTTCATTGCTACGGGCATTACTTTGCCAGTATCGGCGGGGCTTTTAGCACCTGTTTCTGCTACAATTCGTTTAAGAATCACCGTAATTTCTTCTTCGCCCATTTGTTTAGGAATGTACTCTTCAAGCACGGCCAATTCTTCGCTTTCTTTTTGCACTAAATCGTTGCGGTTTTGTGCCGCAAATATGTCAATCGAATCTTTGCGTTGTTTGGCCAGCTTTTGCAAGGCTTTCATGTATTCATCATCCGTAGGAGGGGTTTGCCTTCCTTCTTGGGTGTTCAGTATCAGCAAAGCGGCTTTCATGCCTTGCAGTGTGCGCGTACGTGCGGCATCGCGTGCTTTCATCGATGCCATTAAATCGGTACTTATTTTATCAAATAGCGACATCTTCTTTCTCCTCTTATTTTTCTAAGTAAAAATGAAATGTATCTCCCCTAAGTCCAATTCGCATGGTTTCTAAGGGTATTACTTCGTTGGGTGCTATGTTTCCAAGGCTCACATTGGCTCCGTATTGTTTTATGAACCAAAGCTGCTGGCCTTTTTGCGGGGCTTCCCAAATAATTTTATCCTGTGGTATGCGGGTTAGTATCTCTTCTATCAAGCCTGAGCGTATCTCACCTGTTCCTCTAAAAATACCTACGTTTCCGCTTTCGCGTGCTTCAGCTATTACTTTCCAAACACCGGCCTCAATCTCTTTGGTCATCATATCAATCCACTTGTACGGAGGAATGATTTTTTCAGCATCTTTTGAGCCTACTTCTGATATCACAATAAAGTCTTGGGCAAAACGTCGAATGTAGTTGCATTTATCTTCCTGTGTCATATCCAGCGAACCGTCGGATATTTCAAGGTGTTTAAGGTTATACTTTTTCAGCAAATCAACATAATCGTTCAGTTGGTTGCGTGCCACAAAGGCCTCAAATAAAGTACCGCCAAAGTAAACGGGTATGCCTGCTTCTTGATAGAATGCAATTTTTTTATCAAGGTTGGGTGAGATGATAGAAGTTCCGAACCCAAGTTTAATCAAATCAACGTAGCCGGCGGTCATTTCTATAAAATCCTCGGCTTCGCGCAAACTAAGGCCTTTATCCATTACCATGGTTAGGCCGCTGTTGCGGGGTTTTTCACTTCGTGCTGGTAGTTGGCTAAGTGGAAAATTATACATATTTGGCATACAGGGCAAATGTATTGGTTTTGCCTAAATAAATAGTGTAAAGGGTGATGAAACCACCGATTACAGGTATGAATTAATGGTGGTTTGAATGGCTATTGAATCTTTGAATGACGGAGCGTACTCAAAAAACAGGTGATGCTCTGCTGCATTGGCTTCTAATGCTGTTTGCAGGTTTTCAAGACCTTTTACTGAGTTGCCGGCGTTAAAGTAATAGGCCGCCAAACGGTAGTATGCTTGGTGGTACTCGTCAAAATACTTCAGCGAGTTTTCAAGCAAGTCAATTGCTTCTTGGGTATTACCTTGTTTAATCAATACAAACGACCAATCCAGCCAAGTTTCATAGCTGTAGGGGTCTAATGTGGTTGATTTTTTATAAGCTTTCTCAGCGTCTTCAAAGTAGTTTAGGTGGTAATACACTCCGCCTAATGAAAACCAGTATTCGGCATCGTCTTCTTCAAGACTGATGGCACGTTTCATAAAGCTAAGGGCATCAAAATAGCGCTCTTCGGCTTCAAAAGTAATACCTATACCAAACCATGCTTCGGCCAATTTGGGGTTTAGCTTGGTAGCCTTTTTGTAAAAGCTGCGGGCTTCAACCATCTGCTCCATTTTTTCGTAGCAGCTGCCAATATTACAGTATATAATGGCATCAGGGCCTTCAAGCTCAATCGTTTGTTTGTAGCAATCAACAGCTTCTTTGTATTTCTCCATCTCAACAAGGCAATTACCTTTGTTAAAATAGGCCGAACTAAAGTTTTCGTTAATGGCTATCGAGAAATCGTATGCCCAAATGGCTTTATCGTATTTTTCAAGCTTATATAGTATGGTGCCCAAGTTGTACCAAGCAGCATACGAGTAGGGTTGTTGGTCGATGTACTGTTCGTAAAATACAACACTGTCTTCCAAGCGGTCCATTACCTCATAGCAGTACGCTACTTCATATAAAACCTGTTCATTCTCAGGCTCTAATTCTAAAATAGCTAAGAGTAATTTTAAGGCTTCATCATACTTACCCCAGTTTTGGTAGGCATACGCCATGTTAAGGTAAATTTCTGCCTTCTCTTCAGTAAGTTCAAGTGCCTTGTTATAGTTATCTATCGCCTCTTCAAAGTTTTCCATTTGGTCAAACACTTCCCCTTTTACTATAAATACTTCATAGTTATATGGCTCAAGTGTTTCGGCTTTCTCAATGGCGGTCAGGGCTTCTTCAAAATCGCCCAGTACACAACTTATTTGCGATTGTTTTAAATAAAAGATAACATAGGCAGGGTATTGCTCCATTGCAAATTCAATCACTTGCAAGGCTTTCTTCAGTTTGTTTTCGTTAAAATAATAATCCACCAGTTCTTCTAACTCATCAGGGTCAAAAAAGGCAGGCTCGTTATTTTGCAACATCCGCTCATATCGTTCAGCATTTGACTGGATATCTTCTCCTAAGAAATCATCACCTTCCATCATCGTCGTAATACAAATTAGTGGTATAACAAATCTAACTAATAATGTGTGTTTATTGGTTTAGGGTAGTATTAAGTTATTTACCCGTAATCAACACCACATAAGTAGTAACGTAATAGCATGTAGCAAATAGTATGCAAACAATTGTGTGTTAGTTAAAACAGTCATTATGTCGCAAAATGTTTTTATGGCAGGCTACTCCATTTTTATAAATGTATGCTAATATGATGCCTAATAACTAAAAAAGGGGGCTTTGTGCCCCCTCTTTTTTATAAATGGCTAAAACTCGAATACTTATTGCTTAATAAATGGTATTGCCTGCATGGCGTCAGCTCCTGAAATAACTGTGTAATAGTTACCGGCAGGTAGCTCAGCTACGTTAATGGCAATATTGTGTTTTGAGGCATCAAGTTTACCTGAGTAAACTTCTAACACTTCACGGCCGCTGATATCAGTTACTGCTATGCGCACGGTTTGTGCTTGTTTCAATTCAAATTCAAAAGAAGTTGAAGTAGTTGCAGGGTTAGGATATAGTTTAGCTGTAAAAGCGTTAACATCTGGATTGTTGATTGAGGTTGTCAAATTCCAGTAGTACGACCAAGGAGAGAAACCCCCATCGTTTTTAGCAACCACACGCCAGTAATGTACTTTATCAAACATTATTGGGCTGTTACTTGGGATAGTATAAGTAGGAGTAGTGGTGCCTACTAAACGGGCAGTATCAGTAAATGAGTTGAATGTAGAAATATGCAGATAGAAGCTATCAGCAGGGTATGGGCCGGTTTCAGTCCAAGTAAACGTTGGCCTGCGTGAGTGTTGTACGCTGGCAGTTTTTGGGGTTAGGTTAACAGGCCTTTGGGGAGGGTTAACAGCACTTGTAGTGAAACTGAAAGTATCAGAGTTACGGCTGTAAAAGTTATCATCGTTGCCGGCAGCTACAGCCCAGTGGTACGTTGTACTTGGGTTTAGCAACCTGTTGTTGTCTTGAAACCACAATACCGAATTTTTATCTGATGAATCGCTGTAAACAATCGAAGTAAGTTCGTGGTCAGTAGCAATTACTATGCGGTAACGAGTGGTTTGGTCTGAAGTTGTCCAGTCAAAGGTGGGTGTAAGGTATTGGTTTACAGAACCATCCGCAGGTGCAAGTAACTTTGGTTTTGTTGGCGGGAAGAATGAACTTTCAAAGCTGAACACGTTTGACCATGCGCCCCATCCTGCTTCGTTTTCTGACCTCATGCGCCAGAAATAGGTAGTACCTATTTTCAACGTATCAAAAGAGTATTCTAAAACATTTTTACCGCTGTTTAGTATACTATCCAACAGCAAGGTATCGTTAAAGCCTTGTGAAGTTGATAGTTGTATTTGAAAGTTTGTAGCGCGTGGAACGTTTGCCCATATAAAATCAGGGAATACGGGTGTGTTTTTGAAACTGTTGGTTGGCTTTAGCAACGCTGGAGGTAATGGAAAGTTGTCAATGGTTCTGAAAGTGCTTCTTGCTGACCAAGGACCTGAACCATTCATGTCTATACCTTGTACACGCCAGTAGTAGTTTACGTAGTTTGAAAGTAATCCGTTGCGTAATTTGTATAAAATAGTTGCCCCTTGTGTTGTATCCAATACAAGTGTATTGAAAGATGTATCGGTGGCAATTTGTAGTCTGAAACTATCAACCGTGAATGTGTTGTTCCAAATCAAGTTTTCGTTTAGACCCACCTTTATAGCACCGTCGGCTGGAAAAGCCGGAACAGGGGCTCCCGGTTGTGCATAGGCAGCACCCCCGAAAAGTAAGGCAAAAGCAAGTAAAACTTTAGTAGTAGCTCTTTTCATCACACAAAAATATTAAGTGGCGCAAAATAATTAATGATATACCATTTTCCAAATATACCTAACGTTTCGGCAGGTATAGTGTTTTATTCGTTAAACATTGCTGTTTACAACATTCCTTCATCGGCAAAACTGTAAAACCCTGTTTCGGCAACTATTACATGGTCGATAACTTTCACATCCAATAGTTTGCCGGCTTCTTTGATACGGTTGGTAAGCAAAATATCCTCGTTACTGGGCTTTAAACTGCCCGAAGGGTGGTTGTGCGCCAGCGCGATACTTGCCGCCCCTTCATCAATTGCCAGTCTGAATATTTTGCGGGCATCAACTGCCGTGCTTGTCAAACCTCCTTCACTCACTTGCCGTTCGCCAATTATTTTCAGGCCTTGGTTTAGCAGCAGTATCCAAAATTCCTCGTGCATCAAATCGGCCAGCTTGGGTTTAAACAGGTCGTATATGTCCTTGCTGTGCCCAATTGATTTTTTCTGCTTCACCTCGGCTATTTGCCTTCTTCCTCCCAATTCAATGGCTGCAACAATGCTAATTGCCTTTGCTTCGCCAATTCCGTCAATCTTTACCAACTCTTTAACGGACATTTTTGCCAAATGGTTGATGTCGTCCCCACATTTTTTTAAAATTTCTCTGGCCAAATCAATCGCCGACTTGGATTTAGTACCTGTACTTATCAATATTGCCAACAGCTCAGCCTGTGATAAGGTGCCTTTTCCGTGCAGCATTAATTTTTCTCTGGGGCGATCCTCTTGTGCCCATTGTTTAATGGGGGTATAAATAATTCTGTTCTCCATATACGGGTCCGGCGGTTTATCCGATATGCTTTATACGCTTGCCCGGGTAAGAGTAAATGAAGTAACTTAACCACAAATAACCCACAACTGCCTTTGTGCTTTTGCATACGTTACATTTAGTATTATTTTCGCACTATCTGCGTTTATAATATATAATGGGTAAAAACAATACATCGGGTTCATCGGCTATTCCCACAATAATCAGTATCGCAATGGTGCTGTTTATGCTTGGGCTGTTGCTGGTGGTGCTGTTTACGGCACGCAAACAATCGATTGCGTTGCTTGAGAATGTGGAGATGACAGTAATGTTTAAGCCTGATGCCGACGAAGCCGAAGTGCAGAAAATAAAAACGGCTATTGAAGGAAACCAGAAGGTGAAAAGTGTGCAGTACCTTGATAAGGTGGCTGTGAACAAAGCATTTTCTGATGAGATAGGGAAGGATTTTGTGAGTACTATCGGGTATTATCCGTTAGGTAGCGAGTTGAGGGTGTATTTTAAATCGGAGTTTGCATCAGAAACTAATTTGATTGAAGTAAAAACCTCGTTGCTTGAATATACCTCTGTGCGCGATATTGTTTACAAAGCCAACTTGCTAGATAAGATTAACGAAAACGTGAGCAAAATTGGCGGCATACTGCTGGCTCTTTGCATTATCTTTTTGTTGGTTTCGGTAACACTGATTAACGGCACGATACGCTTGGGATTGTTTTCTCAGCGTTTTTCAATAAAAACCATGCAACTGGTGGGTGCCACCGATGGTTTTATTATGAAGCCTTTTGTGGCGAAAGCCATTGTACACGGTTTGTACGGCACCCTTATAGCATTATTGCTGTTGGGCGTTGTGGTGTATGGCTTTTATATGTATGAACAAGAGCTGGTAACTTATCTTAACTGGCTTGAGTACGCAATGGTAGGAGGGGCATTGGCTCTTTTTGCCTTTTTGCTTACCCTTATAAGCAGTACCTTTGTAACCCGCAAATATTTGCGCATGCAAGTGGAACGATTGTATTAATATTGAACTTGAAATAATTATCACAATGTCAAAAGAAATGAAAACCACCACTACTAAAGAAACCAAAAGTGTGAACGGACCACGCAGTTTTGTGTTTGGCAAAGAAAACTATATACTTATGTTGGTTGGTATAGTGGTGTTAACCATTGGTTTTGCTTTGATGGCAGGACCTGCCGATGGTGATATTTTTGAAGCACGCCGTATTACTGTTGCTCCCGTTATTGTGATTGCAGGTTTTGTTATCGAAATCTTTGCGATTTTCAGAAAACCTAAAAACACTAATTAATGGATTATATCCAAGCGTTTATACTTGCAGTAATTGAAGGTATAACCGAGTTTTTGCCCGTATCCTCTACGGGTCACATGATTATTGCCTCATCGGTGATGGGGATTGCCAAAAACGATTTTGTGAAATTGTTTACCGTGGGCATACAGTTTGGAGCCATTTTATCGGTAGTTGCCCTGTATTACAAGCGGTTTTTTCAATCGTGGAAATTTTACCTTAGACTGTTTATCGCTTTTTTACCTGCGGCCGTTTTCGGGCTTGCTTTCAGTGATTATATCGACCAATTGCTTGAAGATGTAATAGTTGTGGCAGTTACTCTGCTGCTTGGCGGTATCTTATTCCTGTTTTTGGATAAAATCTTTAAAGAAAGCCTTAAGCAACCCGACAGGGAAATGACTTACAAAGAAGGGTTTATTGTTGGTTTCTTTCAGGTGATAGCAATGATACCCGGAGTTTCGCGTTCGGCGGCGACTATTATCGGGGGCTTGGCACAAAAGTTTAATAAAAAACAGGCGGCTGAGTTTTCTTTCTTTTTAGCAGTGCCTACCATGTTTGCCGCTACTGCCAAAACCCTATACGACCATTACAAAGAAGGCACTTTGGTACTTGATACACACCATGTCTCTATGTTTGCTTTTGGCAATGTAGTAGCTTTTATTGTGGCTGCGTTGGCCATCCGAACGTTTATTAGTTATCTAACCAAACACGGGTTTAAAGTATTTGGCTATTACCGTATTTTTGTGGGTGCTACTATATTAATCCTGTACTTTTTAGGGATTGAATTAAGCATCGTTTAATCTGTTTTTCTTGGATAATAAATCTTTTATACCTCAACACCCGCTTACTATTGAGTATAACGAGGGTAAAGTGCTGTTGGTGAACAAACCTCCAGGGTGGACTTCGTTTGATGTGGTGCAAAAAATCCGCAATGTGAGCCGTGCTAAAAAAGTAGGCCATGCGGGTACTTTAGACCCACTTGCCACAGGACTACTGATTTTGTGTACAGGTAAGTTTACCAAACGCATCGACGAGGTGCAGGCACAAGAGAAGGAATATACAGGTACTATCACTGTGGGCGCAACCCGTCCGTCGTTTGATATGGAAACTGAGATTGACCAAACCTTTGCGTGGGAGCATATTACCCCGCAAATGGTGCAAGAGGCTACCCAACAATTTACAGGGGTTATTGAGCAAATACCACCTTCGTATTCGGCGATTAAGATTAACGGTCAGCGTGCCTACGAGAATGCCCGTGCAGGCAAGGAGGTTGAAATTAAACCCCGTAGTGTTGAGGTTAAAGAGTTTGAAATTACTGGGGTAGAACTACCCAATATACATTTTAGGGTGGTGTGTAGTAAAGGTACCTACATACGTACCCTTGCTTACGATTTTGGTCGAGCACTGAACAGCGGAGCTTATCTGGCCAGTTTGTGCCGCACCCGTATCGGTGAGTTTTTATTGAAAGACGCGGTTGAGGTTGAAGATTTAGTGAACGATATAAAAGAAAAGCGGGCGGTTCAATAGCGTTAAGCGTAGGCTATTTCTCCAAACATACCTTGCAAACGGCTTGCTTGTGCCGATGTATTGCAGCCATCCAAACGGATTTTCCACTCTTCCAGCATCGTGTTAAATGTTTCCACTACTTCTTTAAACTCACGTAAAGATTTCAGGGCATCGTCGGTTTTCACTATCCCGTCTTCAAACATCTTTTTCCAAGCATCATAAGCCCTTGTGTGCTGCTCCCATTTCAGAGTGGCTGCCTCATAATCCGTTTTCAGTGCAAGGCATTTCATAGCTGCACTATCAGCAGTGGCGCTGTCAATCTTAACATCTTTAAGTCCCTCTTTTAATTGCAAACCCCAGTTGCTCACCATATCGGCAGTTGCCGCCCAGTCTTTTTCAATGGCACTCATTTCTGCTCTAATGGCATCACGTTTTTCGTCCTTGTGTTTGCAGGCAGTAATCAATAAAACTGATAATAGGGTAAGTGCTAAAAACTGTTTCATGGGTATAAAGTTCTTGCTTCAAAATTAGGTGTGCAATGCCTGTATAGCAAATAAGATTTTAGCAGTAATATTGCACCTGTTATGCAAGAGAACCCTGTACATTCAAGCAAAGCTCCAGAACCCGTAGGTTTGTACCCTCATGCCCGCCGTGTGGGCAACTTGTTGTTTCTTTCAGGCGTTGGTCCCCGCGAGCGCGGAACCAAAAAAATACCCGGTGTTGATTTGGATGAAAACGGCAACATTGTTAGCTATGACATAGCGACCCAATGCCGCAGTGTTTTCCAAAATGTGCGTTATGTGCTTGAAGATGCCGGCAGTAGCTGGGATAAAATTGTAGATGTTACGGTGTTTCTTACCAACATGAAGGATGATTTCCCGATTTACAATAAGCTGTGGGCAGAGTATTTTGCCGAAAACCCTCCTTGCCGCACTACCATTGAGATTAACTGCCTGCCTACGCCGATAGCTATTGAGCTGAAGGTGATTGCTACCATTGATTAATGGGGCGGTAATTTAAGCGTACCTGTTTTTATTAAACAACCGCTGGCCGGGGAATGTAGTAAGCAATCCTTCGGAAATGCGTATTAATATATAGGATGCCCACAGTGAAAACTTCTTAAGTGGGTTGAGGCTATGTAGTGCAGGGCTCACAACCTTTACACACTGTTGTTTAAGCATTGTATTAAGGTGGTTGCTGAAACGGGTGCAAAAGGCATCGTCTATCACACTGATATCAAACTCAATACTTGCATAGGCACTTAAAAAGTTAAGATTGTAAGAGCCTACCGCACACCATTTTCCATCTATACAGGCAATTTTTGCGTGCAATACGCTGGGTTGCCACTCGTATATTTCAATCTTGTTGCGCAACAAATAGCTATATAGGTATTCAATCGCCTTTTTAGCAAAAGGCACATCCGATGTGCCTGCAAGCAATATCTTTACTTTTACACCCCGTTTGGCTGCATTTTTAACTGCTTTTCTAAAACGGCTGCCAGGCAAAAAATAGCTGTTGGCTATAATCACCTCTTTTTTTGCAGCATTAATGGCTTTTATATAGGCACGGGCTATTTGGTTTTTTCCGCGCAGCCAATCGTTTTGCAGCAGTTGGATCTGTTGCTTATGTTGCGTAGGGGTATGTTTTTCAAACAGTCTGAAACGACGGCTTTGGGGTATATACCATTGGGTAAAAATTTGCTTACATACTTTAAAAATATCCTTGCAAACAGGTCCTTCTACCAGCAGGGCATAATCCAGCCACGGGGTTTTCCCGTCCATGCCCGAATAGTGGTTAGAGATATTTATCCCGCCTACCAAGGCCATACAGCGGTCAATCACTACAATTTTGTGGTGCAGGCGACGTCCCCAAGCCCATTTCCGACCTGTATATACTGTGCCGAAAATGCGGAGTTTTACTCCTGCTGCTGTTAATTGGTTGGCAAGTCCACCTATGTGTTTAGAGCCGTAAGCATCTACCACAAGGTATATAGAAACACCTTTTTGGGCAGCCTTTATTAGTGCGGCAGTGATTCGTTTGCCCGTTTCGTCGTTATCAAAAATGTAGGTTTGGAAGTGTATTTCGTGTTCGGCGTGAGTAATCAGCTTCTCAAGTCGAGTAAAATAATCCTCACCGCCGTGCACCAGCTTCACGCCATAGGCATCGTGCACTTTTCCTTTGGTTTTATATGGTGATGGTGTTATGATGCGCTAATTTAAGTGCCCTTTGCAAATTGTGCAGGTTATTTTTAATGTATTCCTGCTACAAAGTAAAAAAGGCGCTAAAGCACCCGTAGTGTTTTAGCGCCTTTGTACTATAAAATCTTGGGTTATCTGCCTTTAAAATCAGGTTTGCGTTTTTCAACAAAGGCAGCCATGCCTTCTTTTTGGTCTTCGGTAGCAAACAGCATATAAAAGTTTTTACGCTCAAAATACAAGCCTTCGGTAAGGTCGCTTTCGTATGATTTAAGCACGCTTTCTTTTGCCATTTGTACTGCAATTGGCGATTTATCGGCAATGTCTTTGGCCAGTTTCACGGCTTCTTCCAAATACACTTCCACGGGTACTATTTTATTGATTAAACCTGCTTGCAAAGCGCGTTCGGCACTGATAAAATTACCGGTAAGTACCATTTCCATGGCAAGGGCCTTACCCACAGCTCGCGGTAAACGTTGAGTGCCGCCTGCGCCGGGCATTACCCCTATTTTAATTTCGGGTTGGCCAAACTGCGCCGTTTCTGATGCTACCACCATATCGCAGTGCATTACCAACTCGCAGCCGCCGCCCAATGCAAACCCTGAAACGGCCGCAATAATGGGCTTTTTGGTGCGTTTTATCTGGTCCCAAGTGCTAAATTGGTCAATTTTAAGCATATCAACAGCGGTTTTGTCGCTCATTTGCTTAATATCGGCACCTGCGGCAAAAGCACGCTCGTTGCCTGTGATGATAATCACCCGCACCTCATCATCGTTGTCCAATTCTTTCAAAGCATCGCGCACTTCACCCATCAGTTGCAGGTTAAGTGCATTTAGTTCTTTTGGCCTGTTCAGGCGAATAAGGGCAATGTGTTGGTCGTAGCGGGGTTCAACTATTATGAATTCTGGCATGGTTTGGTTATCGGTTATTTGTTATTAGGTTATTTGGACGCCAGCCCGCCCTTCGACAAGCTCAGGATGGCAACTCTGCAATTATCGTAACTTAAAACTTAAATCGGAAGACTGAAAACTGATTTTTAATGGTGTATCAGCAGGTTTAGCAAGCCTACCACAATACCAATAAGTATGGCGGTTAGTTTCATACGGTTGAAGCGGTGGTTTTCGCTGCTTTCAAACAAGATGGTGGTTGAGATGTGTAAGAATGAACCGATTACCAATGCCAGTATGTAATGCAATGATTCTTCGTTCAGTCCGTCGAACTGGCTGCCTACTAATGCACCGATAAGCGACATAGAAGCATACAGTACCATTAACGGAAATACTATTTTATTATTGAGGTGATTGGCGCGGAGTACGCTTACCAATACAAACGCTGCGGGAACTTCGTGCAGGGCAATACCAGTTATCATAGCAGTACCGAACCCGGCATTGTGGTAGGCACCTGTGCCAATGGGTATACCTTCTATAAAACTATGGATGCTGAGAGCAGCAATCAACGAAACGGGTATGCGGTGGCTGTGTTTTTTCTCGTCGGGGTGGTAGTGGCCGTGGTCGGCTCCTTTGGTAAAAAAGTCAAGAAACACCTGTAGTAAGAAACCTGCCAATACAAACATTCCGGCAAATTCGCTGTCGTGCCCGCTAAAAACATGGGGCATCAGCACCAGTATGCTCAACGATAACAAAAACGAGCCGCTAAATGCCAACAACAATTTGGTAAATGATTCTTTTCCCCTGTTAAGGAAAAAACCCATTATACCGCCTGTGAAAGGGGCTGCAAAAAGTGCTGCGTACCAGTAGAAACTCATGCTTGTATATCTTTCAGGGTTTTTGTAAGCAAACGGTAGGCCAACCAGCCCAGCAAGCTGCCCACCAATGTTCCTGTGAGTACATCAAGCGGGTAGTGTTTGCCAACATATACTTGGGCATAAGCCACTGAAGCTGCCCACAATAGGAGTGCGAAGGTAGCCCAACGAAAACGTTTTTTTAACAGTAACAAAAAAAACACGGCCATGGCAAAGTGGTTGGTAGCGTGCGCCGAAAAGTAGCCATATTGGCCGCCGCAGCCTACCCGTTCAACCATTTTGCCTTTTAGGGTGGTCTCGTGGCAGGGGCGTGGCCGTTTAGTAGTCTGTTTAACCGTATCGGCCAAAACGCTGTTGCCTACCACAATCATGGCAACGGTAATTGCTATAATGTAAAGGGTGTTTTTTAGGCGGTAGGTTTTGTAAAAGTAAGCTATCAAAAGAATGTACAGGGGTAGCCAAATCCATTTTTCGCGCAACAACGGCATCAAAAAATCAAAAAAGGCATTGCTGCCGGTTTTGTTTATCAGCAAAAACAATTGGGTGTCCCACTGTATCAGTTGTTCAAGCACGCGTTTAGGCAGGTTTTTGTACTACGAATATAAGCCTGTCTGACTGTTGGTTGTCAAAATCACCTAAACGGTAATCGCCAAAAATATTCAATACATTAAAATCAGTTTTGGCAAACAGCTTTTCAAAATCAGCTTTGTTGCTGGCATCCACCTTTTCTTTATACCTGTGCTCTTCGCCATCGGCAAAAAAGGTGATGGTTTTAATTATTCTGCCGTTTTCAATTTTTTTGGTGATGGTAAACTCAATGCCCTCAATGGTTTTGGTTTCTTGTGGTTTTAATGTGGGAAGTATTTTATCTGCATTAAAATAATCCAGCACCAAACGTCCGCCCGGTTTTAATGCCTCATACACGGTGTGCAAGGCTTTCAGGTTATCGCTACGGTCTTCAAAATACCCGAAACTGGTAAACAGGTTAAGCGCAATTTCGTATTCTTCAAGGGCGCAATGCTCACGCATATCGGCCACAAAAAAGTGCAGGGTAGGGTTTTGGTGCAGGTTGGCTTCGGCAATGCTTTGGGGGCTTATATCAATGCCGGTAACATCGTAGCCTTTATTATTTAAGTAAATGCTGTGCCTCCCTTTGCCGCAAGCTACATCCAAGAATTTAGCCCCTTCTGAAGGCTGAAGAAAATCTACCAAACGGTCGATAAAATATTGCGCCTCATTATCATCTCTGTTTTTATACAAAATGTGATAATAAGGCGTATTAAACCAGTCTTTAAACCACTCACTGTCCATTGGGGTGCAAAGGTAACAGTTTTACGCAAAGGGTTTGTATGGCAGGGCAAACTCCTAAAGGGTGAGGCTAAGCAAAAAGAAAGGCAGCTTTACAGGCTGCCTTAAATAACTATCTTTTAGTAGCAAGGCTCAACCGGTGGCGGGTTGATTTTATCCTCGATTAAAATAAGAGTTGGAAAATCCTGGGTGAGTTTAAACAGCAATGCCTGTGCATCCAGCTTGGTTTTGTAATCGCCCACACGTACTTTAAAGTAGGGCGAATCAAACGTAAGGTACACGGGGCAGTTGGGGTACATATTGCTGAACTTTTCTTTAGCCAGCTTGGCATCGTTGCGTTTTTGCGAAACGATGATTTGTATGCGGAACCCTTTGCTTAAACTGTCGTTTATATTTTCTTGCCTGCGTTGCTCAATGTATTCATTTACCTTTTCGTCCACATTAATGGTTATTTTACCTTTTGCAGTGTCTTGTGCAAAGGTGGCAATAAGGCCTGTGGCTAAAATGGCAAAAAGGGTGCAGGCAAATTTTTTCATTTTACGTCTAATAATTTTAAGCCGTGTGATGAACCTATGCGGGTAGCTCCTGCTTCTATAATCTTGACGGCTTGCTCGCGGTTACGTATTCCGCCCGAGGCTTTAATCAAGGTTTTATCAGGTAGCAAGCTGCGAAGCATTGCTACGGTTTCAGGAGTGATACCACCGGGCAACATACCGCTTGATGTTTTCACAAAATCGGCACTGTTGGCAACAGCTATTTCACAAAGTTTTACAATTTCTTCGGTAGTTAATAAGCCGGTTTCAAAAATCAGCTTGGCTTTTTTGTTTTGCAGATGGCACGCAGTTACCATACTGCTGATATCGTTTTCAACGGCATTGTAATCGCCCGATTTAACAGCAGCAATGTTTACTACTGCATCTATCTCATCGGCACCATCGCGCAATGCCTGTTTCACTTCCTCAACCTTTGCAGATGTTCGTCCGTAGCCAAAAGGGAACCCCACCACAGTAATTACTTTTACAGGGGCTTTGGCTTCGTTTATTACTTTGCGTGCAGTGCTTACAAAAAACGGGGGGATGCACACGCCAAACATATTGTGTTGTATGGCTTGTGTGCAAATCTTAATCACTTCATCACGACTGGTATCGGGTTTCAGTCGCGTGTATTCAATACATGCCGATAAATCCATAATGTCCTACGCTACGCTTGCTCCTTTTTTAGTCTGTTATTCGTTAATGCCATGACAGTTTTTAAACTTCTTGCCGCTACCGCAAGGGCAAGGGTCGTTACGACCTACTTTCAACTCAGCTTTGATGGGAGTTTGGGGCACACGCTCTTCTTGTGGAGGAGGAACGGGTGAACCATCGCTTGCTGCTGCCGCGGCCACTTCTTGCGGACGGCGGGTTTGCAAGCGGCTCATGTCTGTACGTTTTGGGGCTTGCGCCTCGCGTACGTTTTCTGCTTCTTGGGTAGCTATTTGTCCTTTAAATAGTATTGATAATATGTCTTTAGAAAGACGTGTAATCATGTTTCTAAACAGATTAAACGATTCTAATTTATATACCAACAAGGGATCTTTTTGTTCAAATACAGCGTTTTGGGCGGCTTGTTTCAAATCGTCCATTTCACGCAAATGTTCTTTCCACTCTTCATCTATCAAAGCAAGGGTGGTCATTTTTTCGAAAGCGGTAACCATTTCGCGGCCTTGTGTTTCGTAGGCCCTTTTCAGGTTTACCAATATTTGCAATGATTTAACTCCATCGGTAATTGGCACTGCAATATTACCTACGCTTTGACCGCGGGTTTCGTACACTTCTTTAATTACGGGCATTGCCACATCAATAAAGAACTTCGATTTGCGCTCGTAATGCTCGGTAAGCTCCATAAACAAACGCTCGGTTAGTTTTTGGGCTTTTTGCTCTAACAACTCTTGGCGGGTGATAGCAGTTTCGTGGGCAAACAAACGGATAAGTTCCATTTGCATACCTTCAAAGTCCGATTCTGCTTGATAGGTACCTATAATGTCCTCAGCAGCATCGTATATCATGTTGTTGATGTCCAGCTTCACTTTATCGCCAAATAGGGCGTTGCGGCGGCGGGTATAAATTACCTCGCGCTGGCTGTTCATCACATCATCATATTCAAGCAAACGCTTACGGATACCAAAGTTGTTTTGTTCTACTTTTTTCTGTGCCGACTCGATTGATTTTGAAATCATCGAGTGTTGGATATTGTCGCCTTCTTTGTGCCCAAACCTGTCCATTACACTGGCAATACGGTGTGAGGCAAAAAGACGCATCAAATCGTCTTCTAATGAGATAAAGAATTGTGATGAACCGGGATCTCCCTGACGACCTGCACGACCGCGTAACTGACGGTCAACCCTGCGTGATTCGTGCCTTTCGGTACCCACAATGGCCAAACCACCTGCTTCTTTCACCCCTTCGCCCAATTTTATATCCGTACCACGACCCGCCATGTTGGTAGCAATGGTAACGGTACCTGCACGGCCTGCTTCTTGTACAATATCCGCTTCACGCTGGTGTTGTTTAGCGTTTAGCACGTTGTGCTTGATTTTGCGCAGGGTAAGCATTTTTGATAACAGTTCTGAAACATCCACCGAAGTGGTACCCACCAACACGGGGCGTCCGGCTTGGGTTAGTTTCACCACCTCATCAATTACAGCATTGTATTTCTCACGCTTGGTTTTGTAGATAAGGTCGTTATCGTCCTTACGGATTGCAGGGCGATTGGTGGGCACTACTACAACATCCAGTTTGTAAATTTCCCAAAACTCACCGGCTTCTGTTTCAGCCGTTCCCGTCATACCCGCTAATTTGTGGTACATACGGAAGTAGTTTTGCAGGGTAACGGTAGCAAAGGTTTGTGTTGCCGCCTCAACTTTTACATTTTCTTTGGCTTCTATCGCTTGGTGCAAACCATCGCTGTAGCGGCGTCCGTCAAGCACACGGCCTGTTTGCTCATCTACAATTTTAATTTTACCGCCATCAATAATGTATTCTACATCGCGCTCAAACATACAGTAGGCTTTAAGCAACTGATTGATTGAGTGGATACGCTCAGACTTGATTGAGTAATCGCGCATCAGCGATTCTTTACGGCGTATTTTTTCTTCAGGGTCAGTAACGGTGCGTTCAATTTCGGCAATCTCACTGCCCACATCAGGCATAATGAAAAATTCTTTGTCTTCGCCTGCACCGGTAATCAATTCAATACCTTTTTCAGTAAGGTCTATACTGTTTGTTTTTTCGTCAATTACAAAATACAACTCTGCATCTACCTTGGGCATTTCTTTTTGCTGGTCTTGCAGGTAGTAGTTTTCAGTTTTTTGCAGCAATTGTTTCATGCCCTGCTCACCCAAAAACTTAATCAAGGCTTTGTTTTTAGGCAAACCGCGTTGGCAACGCAACAATAGCAAACCGCCTTCTTTTTCGTTGTTTTCGGCAATCAGTTTTTTTGCATCTGCAAGGGCAGTATTCAGGTATCGGCGTTGAGTTTCTACCAGTTTTTCAATACGTGGTTTAAGGAACAAAAACTCTTGTTGGTCGCCTTTTGGCACCGGGCCTGATATAATCAACGGAGTACGCGCATCATCAATCAACACGCTATCCACCTCATCCACCATTGCATAATGGTGTTTGCGTTGCACAAGGTCTTCAATATCATGCGCCATGTTATCACGCAGGTAGTCAAAACCAAATTCGTTGTTGGTACCGTAGGTAATATCCGCCATATACGCATTGCGGCGTTGTGGCGAGTTGGGTTGGTAGTAATCAATACAATCTACCCTTAATCCGTGAAACTCAAACAATGGAGCATTCCATTCACAGTCACGACGGGCAAGGTAATCGTTCACCGTTACAATGTGTACACCTTGTCCTGAAAGTCCGTTTAGGTAAGCAGGCAGGGTTGATACCAGTGTTTTACCTTCACCGGTAGCCATCTCGGCAATTTTACCGCTGTGCAATACCATACCGCCTATCAGCTGCACATCGTAGTGTACCATGTTCCATGTAACGGTATTTCCGGCGGCATCCCAAGTGTTGCTGTAGTATGCTTTGTTTCCTTCAATGCGCACGTTCCCTTTGCGGGCAGCAAGATCGCGGTCGTTATCGGTTGCCGTTACTTCAAGTTCAGCATTCTCAGTATAGCGGCGGGCGGTTTCTTTCACTACTGCAAAGGCTTCCGGCAGTATCTGCTTCAATACCTTTTCAAGTTCCTCGTCGCGCTTCTTCTTAAGTTTATCAATCTCATTAAAAATACCTTCGGTCTCTTCAATGTTTAGTTCACCACCCTCAGTACGGTATCTCAACTCCGCAATTTCAGCATCAATTTCTTTCAGAAAATCGGCAATGCGGTTTTTAAATTCAATGGTTTTGCCCCTTAGTTCATCGTTGC
This sequence comes from Agrobacterium sp. 719_389, assembly GCA_943370295.1. Classification (GTDB taxonomy): domain Bacteria; phylum Bacteroidota; class Bacteroidia; order UBA8524; family UBA8524; genus SB11. The sequence goes on from CALRQL020000001.1 coordinate 332,282, forward strand.
TAAGGCCTTTATACTGTTCAAAATAGCGGTTGATCTCATCCACTAAAGGTTTCATCTCTTTAATGTCTTTTTCAGACTTATCGCCGAAAATTTTTGAGATGCCTTTTATTATCGAGTTTATCATTTATAAAGTTGTTTTTTCAAATCAAGTGGGCAAAAATAATACATTTCCGCTTGGGGCGGAATGGTTTATGTGTTTGCACTTATAATGCCAAATAATTTTGAAACGGTTTTTGTGTGGCGGGGTTGCAACATACTTTTGGCGGATATTAATTTTTAGCCAACTTTGCAGCTCGGTTTTTTTTAACGTAAGAATGGATAGTACAAAGCATAGAATTTTGTTACTGGGCAACGGCGGACGCGAAAGTGCGTATGCTTGGAAAATAGCACAAAGCCCGTTGTGTGCTAACTTGTATATAGCCCCGGGCAATGCAGGCACTGAGTTGTATGGAACGAATGTGAATATTGCTGTTGACGATTTTGATGCGATAGGTAAGTTTTGTATTGAAAATAAGATAACGCTTTTGGTACCCGGTGGCGAAGACCCACTGGTGAAAGGCGTTTCGGATTATTTTTCTAATAATCCTGAGTTGAGGCATATTCCTGTTTTCGGGCCATCGAAGCAAGGAGCTCAGTTAGAGGGTAGCAAAGATTTTTCTAAACAATTTATGGCCCGCCATTTTATTCCTACGGCGGCTTATAAAACGTTTACAAAAGATACGTTGAACGATGCTTTTGACTTTTTAAAGACATTGCAACCTCCTTTTGTTTTGAAGGCTGACGGCTTGGCAGCAGGCAAAGGGGTAGTGATACCCGACAATTTGGCCGATGCAGAAGCTGAACTGACAGAAATGCTGCAAAACGCTAAGTTTGGTGATGCGAGTTCAAGGGTGGTGATTGAGGAGTTTTTGAAGGGTATTGAGTTATCGGTATTTGTGGTGACGGATGGTGAGAATTATATTTTACTACCCGAAGCAAAAGACTATAAACGGATTGGTGAGGGTGATACAGGGCCTAACACGGGCGGTATGGGTGCGGTTTCTCCGGTGCCTTTTGCCGATAAAGTGTTTATAAATAAGGTGCGTGAACGTATTGTGGAGCCAACGGTGAAGGGATTGAGAGCGGAAGGAATAGATTACAAGGGTATTATTTTTATTGGTTTAATGAATGTGGCGGGCGAACCTTATGTAATTGAATACAATTGCCGCATGGGCGACCCTGAGACCGAGGTGGTTTTCCCGCGTTTGCAAACTGATTTGGTGCAGGTGATGAATGCCGTGGCAACGGGTACGCTAAATACTATTACCCCGCAAATTAACCCCCAAACGGCTACTGCGGTAATGTTGGTTTCAGCAGGGTACCCCGGTAGTTACGAAAAGGGCAAACCCATTACCGGTATCGAAAATGTTGAGGATGTATTGGTATTGCAAGCGGGTACTAAAACCGATAACGGACAAGTGGTGAGCAACGGCGGTAGGGTGATTGCGCTAACAGCTTTTGGTAATGATATTAACGAAGCGGTTTCAAAATCATTGGCGGCTGCTGAGGTGATACAATTTGAGAATAAATTTTACCGCCGCGATATCGGCAAAGATTTGTTGCAAGGGCAGGCATAATTAAGCCCACAAATGGAATTTAAATACTCAAAAAACTTTTTAAAACTGGCAGCCAGCAAAGTGTTGAAGTACTTTTTGCGGGGGATATTGATTATCCTTCCCGTGGGGGGTACGGTATGGCTGGTGATACAAATGGTGCGCTGGCTTGACCATTTGCTTGATTTTAATGTGCCCGGTTTGGGTATTGCAGTAATATTGGTGGGTGTAACGTTGATTGGGTTTGTGGGTTCGGGACTGTTACTGCGACCAATTCTTGATATTATTGATGACCTGCTTGAAAAAGTACCGGGCGTTAAAGTAATTTATACATCTATAAAAGACTTTTTAGAAGCCTTTGTGGGGGATAAACGCAAGTTTAAAGAGCCCGTGGCCGTGCAAATGGGCGACGGTATTTATAAAATGGGTTTTGTAACGCACAAAGATTTAAGCATCATTGGGTTTGAAGGTTTTGTGTCGGTGTATTTTCCGCACAGCTATAATTTTTCGGGCAATGTATTTATTGTAAAAGCGGACAAAGTAAAATCGATTGATGCCAACTCTTCCGAAGTAATGAAGTTTATTGTTACGGGCGGTGTTACCGAAATTGGTGAAGCTGCAAAAACGGAAGGTGAGAGTTAGACTTTCTACCTGTTGCACCGATGGGAATCCTGCCGACGGGCACAAAGCCCACCACTTTTATATAATTAATCCCGATCAGAGCATGTGCCAATCAGTTCACCGATCGGAGGTGTATTTTTAGTTTCATCCATCTGTTGCATATCAGTTATAGTTTAGTGTCAACCAAAAACCTGTAGGGTAATTTAGCATCTTCGCCGGCATAATCAACCCCTATGCGTGGGGTAATTTTTACAGCTTCGTTTGCAATGGTAATGCCTGCGTCTTCAATCCAAATAGTATCACCCGTCAAATCAAAACCGTTGTGCAGGGTTTTTATACCCAGCGCCTCGCTCATAGTACCGGGGCCTGTGCTTAGGGTTTTGTCAATCTTCTTTTTTCTGCGGCGTTCCAGTATTGTTGCAAGTCCCTTTAAAGGTTGTATGTTGCGGATTAAAACCGCGTGCGGCACCTCCTTTGCATTAGTTACCACATTAAACAAATGGTGTATGCCATAGCATAAATACACATAGCTAATGCCTCCTGAGGCATACATCGTTTCTGTGCGGTTGGTACGGCGGCCGCAATAAGCATGGCTGGCACGGTCAGCCACTCCGGCATAGGCCTCGGTTTCAGTAATAATACCGCTGGTTATGGTGCCGTTTATATTGGTTATAAGCTCTTTACCTATCAAATCGCGGGCAATTTGCAATACGTCTTCGCGCAGGTAAAAATCAGAGGTAAGTTTTTTCAATCGGCTATAAGAAGTTTAAACAAATATCGTTACGAAGTTTTTTTTAAGTAATAAAATGATACCTTTGCGCCCGAAAAAAACAAGAGATTAAGTTCCTCAAATATGTCAAATATAGGTAAAGTAGCACAGGTTATCGGTCCGGTAGTGGACGTAAGTTTTACCGGCGATAACGCACAACTCCCCAAAATTTATGATGCCTTGCACATTAGCCGTGGCAATGGAAACACATTGGTATTAGAAGTGCAACAGCACCTTGGCGAAAACATGGTACGTACCATTGCGATGGATAGTACCGATGGTTTGACCCGTGGTATGGATGCTGTGCATACCGGCAACCCTATCAGCGTTCCTACAGGCGAAGCCGTACGCGGTCGTTTGTTGAATGTGGTGGGTGAAAGTATTGACGGTTTGTTGCCTATCCAAAAAACAGGCGAACGCTCAATTCACCAAAAAGCTCCCCGTTTTGAGGATCTTTCAACTGCTACTGAACCTTTGTTTACAGGTATTAAGGTTATCGACCTTTTAGAGCCTTACGCAAAGGGTGGTAAAATCGGTTTGTTTGGTGGTGCGGGTGTAGGTAAAACCGTATTGATTCAGGAATTGATTAACAACATTGCGAAAGCACACGACGGTTTCTCAGTATTTGCTGGCGTAGGTGAGCGTACCCGTGAAGGTAACGACTTGTTGCGTGAGATGATTGAAGCAGGTATTGTGAAATACGGTGAAGCTTTTATGCACGATATGGAAGAAGGCGGATGGTCTGTAGATAAAGTGGGTGCTAAAGATTTGGAAGAATCAAAAGCAACCTTCGTTTTCGGACAGATGAACGAACCTCCTGGGGCACGTGCCCGTGTGGCACTAACCGGTTTGTCAATCGCAGAATATTTCCGCGATGGTGATGAAAAATCAGGTGGCCGTGATATCCTTTTCTTCGTAGATAATATTTTCCGTTTTACTCAGGCAGGTTCTGAGGTATCGGCTCTTTTGGGTCGTATGCCATCAGCGGTGGGTTACCAACCTACACTTGCTTCTGAGATGGGTGCGATGCAAGAGCGTATTACTTCAACCAAACGCGGTTCTATTACCTCTGTGCAAGCGGTATATGTACCTGCGGATGACTTGACTGACCCTGCTCCTGCAACAACATTTGCCCACTTGGATGCTACAACGGTATTGAGCCGTAAAATTGCCGAGTTGGGTATTTACCCTGCGGTTGACCCTCTAGATTCTACTTCACGTATTCTTTCTCCTGATATTTTGGGCGAAGCACACTATGGTTGCGCTCAACGTGTGAAAATGTTGTTGCAACGCTACAAAGAGTTGCAAGATATTATCGCAATTTTGGGTATGGATGAATTGAGCGAAGACGATAAACTGGTAGTACACCGCGCTCGTCGTGTACAACGTTTCTTGTCTCAACCTTTCTTCGTAGCTGCTCAGTTTACAGGTTTGGAAGGTGTGTTGGTTGATATTAACGATACCATTAAAGGCTTTAACATGATTATGGATGGTGAAGTTGACCAATATCCTGAAGCTGCCTTTAACTTGGTGGGTACTATTGAGCAAGCGATAGCTAAAGGTGAAAAACTATTGGCTGACGCCCGCGCTTAATTGTAAAAGTTGTATCGATAAATAGTTAAACCATGCAATTAGAAATCATTACCCCCGATAAGGTATTATACAGCGGCACAGTGAGCCGTGTGAAAGTACCCGGAAGCAAAGGCTCGTTTGAGGTGCTTAATAACCACGCCGCCATTATCAGCAGCTTAAATGCAGGTAAAGTGCGTGTGGTGGATGCTGAAGGTACCCACAGCTTTGATATTAACGGTGGGATTATTGAGGTACTTGAAAACAAAGTGATAGTACTTACTTAATAAAGATTAACCGACTAATTTATACAAAGCCGCCTGTTTACAGGCGGCTTTTTTTTGTGCCGCAGGTTAAAAACCCACGGCATTCGTAATTACCTTCCTGAAAAGGACTTAAGTCCTTTTCAGGAAGGTAATTGTAACAAGATGGGGTTTCAACCCCATCTAAAAAGAACCCTTGCGCAAGAAGCGGGCTTTATGCCCGTCGAAATGCTTATATAGCTTCAGCAGGTATAAAACCTGCCGCTATTGAGAAAACTCCATTGTGAGAACAACGGGTTAAACACCCGTCGCTAAAAATCCGTATTTTCGCGGTTCGTATGCAACTTTCAAAAACATATAACCCCGCAGAAGTAGAAGACAAATGGTATAAATACTGGATGGACAAAGGCTATTTTAAAGCCGATGCTCGTTCACCAAAACCTAAGTACAGTGTGGTCATTCCCCCGCCCAACGTAACGGGTGTGTTGCACATGGGGCACATGCTAAACAATACCATACAGGATATTCTTACCCGCCGTGCGCGCATGATGGGCAAAGAAGCTGTGTGGGTGCCCGGTACCGACCATGCCAGTATTGCTACAGAAGCTAAGGTGGTAAAAATGCTGAAAGAGCAAGGCATTAACAAAGCTGAAATCGGTCGTGAGAAGTTTTTGGAACACGCTTGGGAGTGGAAAGAAAAATACGGCGGAATAATACTTGAACAGCTAAAAAAGCTGGGCGCCAGTTGTGATTGGGACCGTACCCGATTTACGATGGAGCCCGTGATGAGCGATGCCGTAATTAATGTATTTGTTGATTTGTACGAAAAGGGACTTATCTACCGCGGTGAGCGGATGGTAAACTGGGACCCTTCGGCAAAAACCTCGGTAAGTGATGAAGAGGTAATCCACAAAGACGTTCAATCGAAATTATTTTACATCAATTATAAAATTGCGGGTGAGGATGGTTACTTAACCATTGCTACTACCCGTCCTGAAACTCTGTTGGGCGACACTGCTGTTTGCGTGAACCCTAACGACGAACGTTATGCTCATTTGAAAGGCAAAAAGGTAATTGTGCCCGTGGTGAACCGCGAAGTGCCTGTGATTTTTGATGAATACGTGGATATTGAGTTTGGTACCGGTTGCTTAAAGGTAACCCCAGCCCACGATATTAATGACTTTGAACTGGGCAAAAAGCACAGTTTGGAAACCATTGATATTTTTAACGAAGACGGCACTATAGCTGCTATTGCAGGACACTATGTAGGTATGGACAGGTTTGCAGTGCGCAAGCAGATTGTGAAAGACCTTGAAGAAGCCGGACAGATAAATAAGATTGAAGACATTAAAAACAGCGTTGGTTATAGCGAGCGTACCGATGCCGTAATAGAACCCCGCCTAAGCAAACAGTGGTTTGTGGATATGAAGAAATTCATTGAAAAGAACCCAAAAGTATTGCAGGCGGTAATGGACGATGAAATTAAATTTCACCCTGCTAAGTTTAAGAATACCTACCGCCACTGGGTAGAGAATATCCGTGAGTGGTGCATATCGCGCCAGTTGTGGTGGGGCCAGCGTATACCTGCTTGGTACGCGCCCGATGGAAGCTACGTAGTAGCAGCAACCGAAGCAGAGGCCATCCGGAAATTTCAAATTTCAAATTTGAAATTTGAAATTGGGGAGTTGAAGCAGGATGAGGATGTAGTGGATACTTGGTTCTCATCATGGTTGTGGCCAATCAGCGTTTTCGACGGGTTTGAAGACCCTAATAACGATGATATAAAAGCTTTTTATCCTACCGACGATTTAGTTACCGCGCCCGAGATTATTTTCTTCTGGGTGTTGCGTATGATAATGGCAGGCTACGAATACAGAAGCGAAAAGCCGTTTAAGAACGTATATTTTACAGGGATTGTTCGCGACAAGCAAGGCCGCAAAATGAGTAAGCAGTTGGGTAACTCACCCGACCCGCTTGATTTAATTGCCCAATACGGTGCCGATGGCGTACGTATGGGTATGCTGCTTTCATCGTCGGCGGGCAATGATGTAATGTTCGACATTAGCCAAGTAGAGCAAGGTCGTAATTTTTGTAATAAAATATGGAATGCCTACCGTTTGGTAAAAGGTTGGGAAGTAGTAGAAGACAGTGCGGTGGATGCAGAGATTGTAGCAGCTAACCAATTAGCATCGAAATGGCTTGCCTACAAGCTTAACGAAGGCTTAAAGGATATAGAGGACAAGTTTAAAGAATATCGCCTTAGCGAGGCTCTAATGGCTGTTTACAAGCTGGTATGGGACGACTACTGTGCATGGTATCTTGAAATGGTGAAGCCTGAATACGGCAAACCCATTAACCGCGGTGCTTTTGATGCTACTATTGCCCATTTCTCAGAATTACTGAAAATCGTTCATCCGTTTATGCCCTTTATCACTGAGGAGCTTTACCACGATTTGAACGACGGTAATCCGGCCAAACCCATCATTATTGAAGATTATCCTACGGTGAAAGAAGGCGTTGAAGCCATTTCATCGCTTGCAATAGACTTTATTACCGAAATGCGCAACCTGCGCAGCAGCAAGGGAATGTCGCCTAAAGACGAACTGAAAACGGCTTTAGTATGTGAAAACGATACTACGGCTGCCGCTTACCGCAGTTTTGAATACATTATCCGCAAGCTGGTCAATGTTTCGCAGTTGGAGTTTTTAACCGAAAAACCTCAAGGAGCGTTGCAACTGTTGGTTAAAAACGATGCGCTGTACGTATTTTTAGAAGAAAGTATTGACCCTGTTGCAGAGCGTGCTAAAATTGCCGAAGAAATAAGCTACCTGCAAGGTTTTCTTAAATCGGTAGATGCCAAACTGAGTAACGAAAAGTTTGTAGCAAATGCCAAAGGGGATATTGTGGAACGCGAACGCCAGAAAAAAGCAGATGCCGAAGCAAAACTGAGGCTGCTAAATGACAACTTAGCGGCTCTTAACTAAAAAACGAACCTATGAGAAAAAGTATCCTGCTTGCAGTATCGCTTTTTGCCGCAGTGATTGCTTTTGGGCAAACACAGCACAAATACAATTACATAGCAGCTACCTTTCAGCCACAATACACGTTTCGGTTTTCGAACAGTAAGTCGGTGAAGCGCAACGATTCATTGTCAACTTCAGAGAAAAACCGTTTAGGGTATTCTGTGTTCTTGCAATACCAAAAAGAGTTGGGCAAAAACACTACGTTGCAAATCGGCCTTCAATACACCAATACAGGGTTTGTGAAGGTAGTGGGCAACTTGTTGCCCAAAACGGTTATTCATCCAGATTTAGAACCGCTGGATCAAACCATTTTAACCATTCCTTCCCCAACGGCTGAGTTGAATTACGTGTTTGATTACTTGGATATACCTGCGTTGCTAAACCGTCGTGTGTACTTCAACCAAAAGAAATCAAAGCATTGGGAGTTTTTTGTGAGCTACGGGGCATCGTTGAATTTTCTGCTGCAAGACCGTGTTGCTGTGCGACTAAAGGGTTTTACAATTGATAACGACCGCTCGTTTAATCTTAAAAACACTTACCTGCGACCCAATTTTGCCAATATTAGCGGAATGCTGGGTTTTAGGGGTAACTATAATTATTCAAACAAGTTGGGCTTTATCACTCAGCCTATGCTTACCGTGCCCTTGTTTAATACTACTTCGGGCGATTTAAAATACCGTTTACTTTCAGTAGGGGTAAACGTTGGTTTCTTCTACAACCTTGACGTAAAAGGCGAAGAAGAGGTGATAGAGTAATCTTCTCTGTTACATTAGCCTGAATATAAAATTCAGTTCTTTTGAGTATGACGTCCCGAATGGTTTAAAACCATTCGGGACGAACCATTTTACAAGAGGCGGGCTTTATGCCCGTTGGTATAACAAGTAAAATCAGTATAATTTCAATTGATTTATTGGAGGCCAGATTCATTTATAATTTTCTGCCAATTACTCTTCATCGAACATAGTTCTTTGAAAGCTGTAACCATCCTTTATACTACCCAAACCTGCAAGTCCTTGTGCGGTGCGTAACAAAAATAACAGGATAACTGTGTAACTACGTAACAGCGTAACATCTGAAAGAATACATTTACAGCCGAATGAAGGCTGTATGTTAAAATTGTGTAAGCACTCTGGGATTTTTTGTGTTGCTTTGCACCGACGATGAGTCTTTAGGGGTGCCGAAGGCAGTTCCAAGTTTCAGGTTGTATGTTTAAAGTCCTTCTTAAAACATAAAACTTAAAACCAAAAACTTCTACGGCTGAGATCATACCCTTTGAACCTGAACAGGATAATGCCTGCGAAGGGAATAAGATGGGTTTAACAATTTTAAGGCGCAGGGCTGCCCCTGCCATGTGCTGTTGTTTAACCAAAATATTCATCAAACAAATGTTTCGTTTCATCCTGGCCTTTTTCGGGGCCTTTGTTCTCACCACCGGGCTTATTGCCCAAACAACACTTACCGGTTATGTTTACCAAGCAAACGCTGGCCAACCGCTGGCCAACGTGTATTTGCAGTTGAAGGTAAACGATGTGGCCCGCCAATCGGCAACCACCACCAAAATCGGACAATTTACCATTGCCGGCGTTAAACCCGGAACTTACACCCTTGTGGCTAGTCTTACTGGCTACCAAACACAGCAAATGCTGCTTACTGTATCGGCTACCGACCCTTCGCACCCCCTTGTTTTTAACTTAGAAGAACAGGTGGTAGAAAGTGAGGCAGTAGTAGTAGAGGCTTTTAGGGCTTCGGCAAAAACGCCCATTACCCTCAGTTCGCTAAAAACGGCTGATATTGAGGCGAGGTACGTGGGACATGACATCCCCGCTTTGATTATCTCCACGCCCTCTGTTAATTCATATTCTGATGCCGGAAACGGCATGGGGTATTCGAGTTTCAGGTTGCGCGGCATCGATCAAACCCGTATTAATATGACCATTAATGGGGTGCCTGTGAACGACGCAGAGACGCAAGGATTTTACACCAACAACTTTAGTGATTTGGCCAGCAGCGCATCTGAAATTCAAATTCAGCGCGGTGTGGGTACCAGTAGCAACGGTACTGCGGCGTTGGGCGGCTCGCTAAACGTGGTTACCAAAAACCTTGACGAAAGTCCTTCGTTTTCATTGCACAGCGGTTTCGGATCATTCAACTCTAGGAGGAATACGGTGGAGTACCAAACAGGACGTTTAGCCAATGGCAAGGTGGCGTTTTACGGTCGCTTGTCGGATTTACGTTCAGACGGTTACCGCGAGCATTCGCAAAGCCACAATCAGTCGTATTTTTTGAGCGGCGGGTTGTTTGGCAAACGCTCGTTGTTAAAATTCAATGCGTGGGGCGGTATTTCGCAATCACAACTGTCGTATGCTGCGATAGATAAGGCCACGCTTGAGAAAAACCGCAGGGCTAACCCCCTAACCCCCGAAGAAAGGGATGAGTTTCGCCAACGGTTTTATCAGTTGCAATACACTTATCATATTTCGTCGAAGTTGAATGCATCTGCATCGGCGTATTATGTAAAAGGCGATGCTCCGTATTTTGATTATTTGTGGTACGGTGCTCCGCTTTCATACCTCAACGCGCCGTCAGATACTATTGTTCGAAACGGCGATACGGTGACTACTACCGATTTTGTAGCCCGCTACCGATTAGACCAAGAGTTTACAGGTGGTTTTGCCTCGCTTAATTACACAGCTAAAAAACTGAATGTGAGTGTGGGTGTTCACGCCAATAAGTTTGTTAGCAGGCACTTTAACCAAGTAGCTTGGGCGCAAACCTTGCCTGCGGGTGTAACCCCCGGCCATGTGTGGTACTCAAACACGGGTACTAAGCAAGAAATGAGCGCTTTTGTAAAGGCGGCTTATACAGTAGGGGAGAAGCTTACTTTTTTTGCCGATGTGCAAGCACGCCGCGCAAGCTGGAAGTACAAGGTTGACAAAATGGAATACCTGTTTACCGAGTATAATGTAGAGCCGATGGAGTGGTTGTTTATCAACCCGAAAGTAGGTGTGAGCTACCAGTTGGATAAAAACATAGGTTTTTATTTGAATGCAGGGATGACCGGGCGTGAACCCACCCGCAGCGATTACTTGCGCGACGACCTTGCCTGGCGGGATATTAAACAGGATGATTTGAAGCCTGAAACTGTTACCGATATTGAGTTAGGTACTAAGATCTCAACCAAAAACCTATGGGTGAACGCTAACGTGTATTACATGGCGTTTAACAACCAAATTGCCAATACAGGGTTGCTAAACCAATTTGGCTCGCCCATTACCCAAAACACAGGTAGCGGCACCCGTGCCGGTATTGAGATTGATGGTATGCTTGTTATTGGTAAGCGTTGGGCTATTACCCATGCTTCAAGCTTTAGCAGCAATAGAATCAATAGCTTTACCCAGTATTACAGCATTACCGATGAAAACGGCAATCCCGTAGGTAGCGGCAATGACGGGGTTACCTTCAAAAATATCAACCCTGCGTTTAGTCCTGCGGTGATTATTAACCAAGGGGTAAAATACAGTCCGCTTCCGTTTTTAAGTATTGAGCTGAACGGTCGCTATGTGGGCAAGCAATACTTGGATAATACTGAGACCGAAAGCCTTTTGTTGCCTTCGTTTTTTGTGGGCGATGCAGTGCTTGGACTAAAACTTGACCAATGGACAGGTGTGGGTGAGCAAACCCTTAGCGTACGTGTAAACAATTTTAGCAATACATTATACAGTCCATCGGGTGCTTTGGGCGGCTGGGGCAACAGTATGGTGCAGGATGCCAACGGCAATCGCACGGTTACTACTCCCGCAGCGTATTACCCTGCGGCAACTACCAACTTTTTTGTAACGCTTGCTATGAAGTTTTAAGGGAAACAAAAGGGTTGATACCCAATTACTGCTATAATTAAACACGAAGCGGGACGTCAGTCCCGCTTCGTGTTTATATAAATTGAAAAGGATTTTTAATCCTTTAGAGATAATCAAATTACTTTTTGATGGGATACTTCATGCGGTAGTCGGTATGAACGCGACCGGCACTAATGTCGTTCAGTTTGCCTTTTAGCAAACGGCGGCGCAAGGGGCTGATGTGGTCGATAAATAGTTTGCCGTCAGTATGGTCGTGCTCGTGTTGGATAATACGGGCAATAATGCCGTCAAACTCCTCTTCGTGCAGGCTAAAATCTTCATCCCTGTACTCGATTTTTATTTTCGAGTGGCGATTAACCTTCTCGCGGATTGTAGGGATGCTTAGGCAACCTTCTTCAAAATCCCATTTTTTGCCTTCTTCATCCAATATGTAGGCATTTATAAAGGTGCGTTTAAATTCTTTTTTAGCGTCCCCTTCTTCATCTTCAAACATAGGGGCGGCATCCACCACAAACAGGCGGATGGGCAATCCTATTTGGGGGGCGGCCAAGCCTACACCGCTGCTTGCATACATGGTTTCGTACATGTTGGCAATCAGTTCCTTCAAATTAGGGTAATCAGGGGTTATGTCCTCGGCTTCCTTCCTCAATACGGGGTCGCCGTAGGCAATTACTGGTAAAATCATCGTACAGTCTCTAAATAATCCTGCAAAATTAATACAGCACTCACAGTATCCAACAATTCTTTGTTTTGGCGGTCTTTTTTCTTCACTCCGCTATCTATTAAAGAGCGGGAGGCAATTTTAGAAGTAAACCGTTCATCGTAGCGAACCACGGACATCGTAGGAAAATTCTTCTTTACGGCATTTAAAAAAGCCTGTATATGCCTTTCTGATTCAGAAGCACTGCCGTCCATTTGCTTGGGTAAGCCCACTACAAAAGTTTCAACGTTGTTTTGCGTGCAATATTCTTTCAGGTAGTTAATCACATCCTTCGCGTGCACAGTACCCAGCGAGGTAGCAATAATTTTCAACTCGTCGGTAACCGCCAGTCCCACCCGCTTGGTGCCGTAATCTATAGCTATAATGCGTGGCAAATTATTTCAGCTTAAATTTAATAGGTAATAACATCTTAACTCGCACTTTCTTGCCCCTTTGTTCCCCCGGTTTCCATTTCATCAGCTTTACTACCCTGATAGCCTCTTTTGAGCAATCTTCGTCAAAATTTTTAACTGCTTCCGGATTGCTTACACTGCCGTTTTTTTCAACAATAAATTTAATATATACAGTGCCTTGCTTATTATTTTCAATAGCAAGCGGGGGGTAAACAATATTTTGGGCGATGAACTTTTGTCTCGCTTCATCTCCACCCGGATATTCAGGCATTACTTCAACTATCTCAAAAACAGGTTCTTCCGTTTTTGTCGTTTTACACGCGAAAATTCCAAGTAAGGCAAATAATATTATAATTTTATAAGATTTCATTTCAATCTAAATTTAATAGGCATAGAAATTTTCGTTCGCACTTTCTTGCCTTTTTGTTCTCCGGGTATCCATTTCATCATTTTCACCACTCTTATAGCTTCTTTCGCACAATCTTCGTCAAAGCTTTTATAAGCTGTTACATTACTAACACTGCCGTCTTTTTCAACAACAAATTGGATAATTATAGTGCCTTGCTTGCCTGCTTTTATTGCCTTTTTGGGGTAATTTAAGTGTTTAGCTATAAACTTTTGCCTTGCAATATCTCCGCCTGGATATTCCGGTGGTACTTCAATAACTTCATACACATCTCCAACGCCTTCCTCTGTTTTCTCAACTGAGGATTCCGTTCCGGCATCCCCTGTTTTTGATTGAGAAGCACAGCCTGCTGCCACTATACAGGCTAAAAGTATAATTATCAGTGGTTTCATTTTATTTATTCAAAACAATTCTAAAAACAGTGCCAACGCCTACTACACTGGCTTTTACAAAGATATTGCCTTTGTGGTAATCTTGTATGATACGTTTCACCAGCGATAGCCCCAAACCCCAGCCGCGCTTTTTGGTTGTAAAGCCGGGTTTAAAAACCGTTTTAAATTGCGAGGAAGGGATGCCTTTGCCCGTATCCCGCACGTCTATAATTATTTTTTTGCGGGTTTCTGTAATCATAAAATCTATTTTGCCTTGTCCTTCCATTGCATCAATAGCGTTTTTGCATAGGTTTTCAACCACCCACTCAAATAGCGGAATATTTACCTGTGCCGTAGGATGCGTTAGTCGTGAGGCGTCAATGGTAAAGGCTACTTTGCTGGATACACGGTTTTTTAAGTAGCCCACAGCTTTTTCAAGCACCTGCTCAATATTTTCGGGTTTTAGTTCAGGTTCTGAGCCAATTTTAGAGAAACGTTCGGTTACCAATTCCAGCCGCTTCACATCGTGCTCCATTTCAGTAATCAGTTCACTGTCAATATTGCCTTCCGATGCTCTAAAAAGGTCAATCCAAGCCAGCAACGAGGATATCGGCGTGCCCAATTGGTGTGCGGTTTCTTTTGCCAGTCCCACCCATACGCGGTTTTGTTCGCTGCGGCGTGAAGCGTTGAAAGCAAAATACGATACCAGCAAAAACAAGCTGATAAGCGTCATTTGGTAGATGGGGAAGTATTGCAGTTGACTAAGCAGCGTAGAGTTTTCGTAATAAATATAGTTTTTAGCTTGGTCAGAAATGTTGATGATGATAGTGTCATTGTTCTCAAGCTTCATCTCTTCCAGCTTTTTGTACTGGTATTTCGAGTCGGTAGCCAGCTTATTCGAGTCGAGGTTCACAAACGTCATGATGTTTTCCTCTTGGTCAAGCATGATAGCAGGGATAGTGGTGTTCTTCTTCACCACATTAATACAAAACGTATTCGCATCACTGATAAATTTATCAATGGCTTCGTCCTCGCCCTCATAACTTACTGAGTTCACCAGTAAGTTGGTAGCATGGGCCCAAATTTCCATGTTACGCTTTTCCTGTTCGGCCAGTTTACTGGCAAGGGTTTGTGTGTACAACAACGAGAAAAGGGCTATACAAATGGCAAACAGCAATAACAGCAGTTTCCACACACGTTTTACTTTATATTCCATACAAAACTCTACACAATATTAACCATTTTTAAACGCTCGCAGGGCAGGCTGTTATTGCATAAAGGTTTTTGCTTGGGTTTTTGATGTATTGCCATTACTTTGCTCCCGTATTATGATACTAAAAACTGTTGTTGGAGGCGCAGAAGTTTCTTTTGATACCCAAAAGGGTATAGAACTTACTTTGCCAGTGTTGCAAGGGCCTGATACCGTAAATGCTTTTTATATTCCCGATGCGGTAATAGCTCCCCTTGTTGGGGGTGAGTTTGTAGGGTCAACGGCTATGGGTGGTGCTTGTAATTGTGAGAACATCACCTTCAACGCACACGGAAATGGTACCCACACCGAGTGTGTAGGGCATATCAGTAAAGAGCGCGTTGCTTTGCACGAGTGTTTAAAAGAGTTTTTGTTTGATGCCGAGTTGGTATCAATTACCCCCGATAGGTTGCCCGACGGTGATTTTATTATTACTCCTGAATTACTGGTAGCGGCTGTAAAGTTCGATGCTAAAGCCCTTATTATACGCACATTGCCTAATGGAACGGATAAAAAAGTAAAAAGGTACAGCGGAACTAATCCTACTTACTTAAGCAAAGAAGCTGCCGATTGGATTAGAGAACGCGGTATTGAACATTTGCTGGTGGATATGCCATCGGTGGATAGGGAAGAGGATGGGGGTGCATTGGCGGCTCACCATGCGTTTTGGAATTACCCGCAGGCAACCCGAATGAATTGCACCATTACTGAATTGATATACGTGCCCAATGCTGTTGCCGACGGCCAATACCTGCTTACAATAGCTGCGGGTGCTTTTGATAGTGATGCAAGCCCTTCACGCATTGTAATCTATCAAGCAGTGTAACAGCATGGATAACATTGTCCTGCAAAAAAGGCGTTTTATCCAAAAAGTAACCGTTTATAGTATCCTACCCTTACTTTTGTTTAACTATAACTGAAAAAGTACATTTATGATGAAGATTAAAAACTATTTCTTATCGCTGTTGCTGCTGTTGGCTTTTGTTGCCGTGCAGGCTCAAGGCGGCGGCGCGCCCGAAAACTGGTTTAACCTTGATTTGCAAAAAGACTCAATACTGGGTGTAAGTGCTGAAAGGGCTTACAATGAGTTATTGCAAGGAAAAGAATCTAAAACAGTGATTGTGGCTGTAATTGACGATGGTACTGACTTTAAACACGAAGACCTTGCCGATATTATCTGGACAAATGCCAAAGAAGTACCCGGCAACGGTAAAGACGATGACGGTAACGGTTATATTGACGATGTACACGGATGGAATTTTATAGGCGGTAAAGACGGAAACATTGACGTTGAAGCCTTAGAATTAACCCGTTTGTATGCAGAATACAGCAAGAAGTTTGCTACTGTTGATGTTAAGAAACTGACCAAAGAAGAGAAAAAACAATACGATTACTATATCAAAAAAGTAAAGCCTGCTTTCTTCGAAAGTCATTACGAAGCCAGCCATAACTATTTCCGTTTCTCAAACATTATTCAGGCAGTAGATGAAATCGAAAAAGAAATTGGTAGCAAAATAACCCTTGATAAAATTAAAAAGTACAAGGCCAAAGGAACCTACCAAGAGCTGGCTGCTAAATACATCACTACCTTCTTTGGATATGGGATGGACATGGACGGTATTAAGGAGCAGTTTGACGGTATTTTGAACTACTACAAAAACGAAGTTGAACACCGCTACAACATTGATTTTGACCCTCGCAGCATTGTAGGTGATAACTACAAAGACCAAAACGAACGTGTGTACGGTAACAACGATTATCGCGGCCCGCAAGGCGACCACGGTAGCCACGTAGCCGGTATTATCGGTGCGATACGTTCTAACAACGTAGGTATTAAAGGGGTTGCCAACAATGTGAAAATTATGATTGTGCGCGTAGTGCCTGATGGCGACGAACGCGATAAGGACGTTGCCAACGGTATCCGCTATGCGGTAGATAACGGTGCTACGGTAATTAACATGAGCTTTGGTAAATCTTTCAGCTATAACAAGCAAGTTGTTGACGAAGCAGTTAAATACGCTGAAAGCAAAGACGTGTTGCTGGTGCACGCTGCCGGTAACGATGCAAAAAACACTGATGTTGAAGACAATTTCCCTACCGATAAGTTTGAAGGTAAAGGTTCTGCTAAAAACTGGATTGAAGTAGGTGCTTGTGCCCACGAATACGGTGAAAACATTCCTGCTGAGTTTTCTAACTACGGTAAAAAGAATGTAGACGTATTTGCCCCCGGTGTAGAGATTAACTCAACCATTCCTGATGATAAATATGCTTCGTTTAGCGGAACCAGTATGGCTTCTCCTGTAACTGCAGGTGTGTGCGCACTGATCCGTTCATACTTCTCTGAACTGACTGCCGAACAAGTGAAATCAATCATTATGAAATCAGTAACCCCAATCACAATTAAAGTGAAAACCCCCGGTACTGAAACCTTGGTTGATTTTAAAGAACTGTGCATCAGCGGTGGTGTGGTAAACGCTTACAACGCTGTGCAACTTGCTATGAAAACAAAGGGTAAAAAGAAATAATACCCTAAGCAAATACACTACTCAAAAGCCGCCTTGCGCGGCTTTTGTTGTTTATAGGCCGAAGAAAGGCCCTAACCCAATTGCCTATTAGCCCGACGTTCACATAGTCGCCTTCCCCTACAGGAGAATGATATTAATTTACTTAAACAAGTATAAAAATCTTTATTACAGTGCTTTATAGTGTATTTTACTATTGATTTTAAAATTTAGGTACAACATAGGTGCAGCACCTTAGTTGTTTTGATAAAGGGGCTTTAACTCCAAAGATAAGGCCACAGTGAGTGCCATTTGCTCCTTTGGGTCGGGTTCGACCACATAGCGAAGGTAGCAATTACTTCTTAAAATGGTTGCCGTGCCGCTGGAACTTTCAGAGGTGGTTAAGATGTAAGCAAGCTGCTTGGTAAAGATTTCGTTGCGTAGGTTGCTGGTGAAGTTGATATAAAGAGGGGTTTCGTTTAGAGTTTCGTCCACAAGACAGATTAAATATACCCCGCCCTGAATTGGCAGTGAGGGAATGTCTATTGTGTAATATTGGTATGCCGTACTGTTAAGAAAGGACTTTGCCCTTTGTTGTAAGTCGTTCCATCGGTTAGGTAGCTGTATCATTCCTAAATCAAATAAAAGGGTTAAAAATAGCCGCACCAAAATTGGTGCGGCTATGGTGTAAAACACTGTGCATCCCTTTAGAGCGGGACATTTATATAAATCGGAGTTGTGTGCGCTTATTCGTTGTTTTTGATAAAATGTTCTACAAAAGGCATATTATCTACATATACCACCATATTGTACACATCAACAGGCAAACCTGCTATGGCAACGGTATGGGTGTGGTTGCCAGCTAACAGTTCACCCAATGGTATATCGCTCACTACCTTACTACCAAACTTGTTAAACACTGCGATTTTTACATCACCGTCAACACTCAAATCCATATTCACAGTGATAATATCAGTAGCGGGGTTGGGGGTTAAGGTATAGGTTACTGAGGGGTCATTAGAACCGCCTCCACTACCTTGTGAGCCTCCGTTCTGTTCATTCCCCTGTAAAGGTTGATATGGGAATAACATTGCGCAAGTTTTAATGTTTTCTGCGTATTCTAACTCAGTGATTTCCTCTTCGATTACTTTCCGTTCATTTTCTATGATACAATTCCAATAGTTCAAACGGTCGATGTCGTCGGTTTGCACAAAAGTGCTGATGTCGGAATTTATCACCAGTGCGTCGGCATATTTACCAAACATCCAATGCACAATCATCCGGTCAAGTTCTATGTTAAACTTCACACGGTAATGTGGTGTATCGTTTGTATTCACTAAGTCGTTTACTGTATTTAATTGGTCAAATAAGGCGTTAGCGGCCAACAGTTGATTAGCCACACCTGCTGCATCCCCCTCAAACACCTGTGCGCCGATTGCATCCCCGATGCTGGCAAGGTATTTTTGATACCCAAACACATTCATTTCTTTAGTTTCAGGGCTGATAAGACTTGAGGTTGCTGTTAATAAGTTGGCAAGGTTTAATAAGCCCTGTTTTAACACCCTTTCTTCACTGCCACCAATTGACAAAGGCACTGTTTCGGTAAAGCCTGTAAACACATTCCTAAATGCTGTTTTAACATTCGTTCCCATATAAGTGCCGTTGGGTACATTTTCAGTAGTGCTGATACCCCCGAAATTACCGTCAAAAGACGACAGCACACTGCCGTTACGATAAATGTTAAGGGTTGCACCGCCGCCAACGGGTGGTTTTTTAGTATCAGGGTCAAAGTTTAAAGGGTCAGATAATGCCGAAGTCCATGCGCTAATAGGACAGGTGGTTGTTGTAGCGGATTGTACGCCCAAAATATAGCGGGGTGTATAGTTTTCATTAATGGCAAAGTGGATAGAGCCTGCATTGTTTACGCTAATAAAGTTTGGCGGAAGTGGGGGTGTAACATAAGCAACGTTTGCTTGTGGCCCCCAATAATTGTTGTTAATCGTTAAGTCTTGAATTGAAGTATTTAGCGTATTACTTGGGCGTGTTATCACTAATGATGAATGCAGAGGATTGCTACTGCCAACGTTATAAAAACTATTGTATCCATTATCCAAATGAGTGGTTAGGAAAAAGGGACGAAGTAATCCGTATGGTGAAGTAACTTTTGTCCCGTTCTTACCGCTTGGTATGTTAAGGTAGTTATAGCCGCCGTTTAAGGGGCTGCCTCCAACCAGTGAAATACCAGTGGACGGAATAGCCGCACTTATGTTTAAGCTGCCGTAGTTGTAAAAATCAATGGCTTGTTCGTTTTGGAAAAAGTGGTTACAGGCAAGGGTGGCAACTGCTTTGTCTCCGTGAAAACCTGTTACGGTTTTTGAAAACACGTTACCTGTTACCCCAACATCGGCATAGTTAGCACTGGTGATTTCAAAGCCAAACCCTGTGGGGTTGTTACCTGCTCCCTTAATTGTGTTTGACTCAAAACGAAGAGTGCGGGCAAAATCAATGGCCTGTACTGCTTGTCCGCAGTCTATAAATTCATTTGCAAATACATGGGTTCGTCCATTGCGCACCTGTACGCCGTAATCACAATTTATAAAATCGTTGTAGTGGATTTTAATATCGTAATGTCCTTGTGGGTTTAAGATTGTAAAGGCTGTTTTAGCGTCTGAAAAGGTGTTATCAGTAATATATTGAGGATGAAGTATGCCATATATGGTAATGCCCTTGTGTATGCGGGTGTTTCCATTGTTATCGGTTACATTGGGAATGCGGGTAATGGTATTGTTCACAATGTGAAAATCACAAGGCAGTACCATACTTGCATTTAGTCCCAATTCTGCGGTTATTCCTTCAATTTTGAACAGTTTAAGGTTTTTGGGTGGATGCAAACGGGTGTAGTTGGCTATTTCGATGCGTTTCCTTTTAAGACTATCCGTAAAAATCATTTGGCAGTTATTCCCATTTACCAAAATATTGGGAGCTTTGTCCTGGGCTTCTACATTAAATAAAACATACCCGTTTCCTTTGGTTGAGAAAACAGCATTTGGCATCAACTCAAGCGTCCCACGTATCTCTAAAACAGAATTATTGTTCTTTAAGTCAATGTTTGCATTTGGATGAAATTGTAGGATAGCACCCTTTTCTATTATTACCCTTGAGTTTGCAAGAATATCAAGGTTAGAGCCTGCTTTTAAGATTAGCTTTGTGCCACTTGCAAAGCGCAGAACAGCATTTGTGTCTGCATTATGACCTACTTGTATCCTCGCTCCGTTCAACACCATTTCAACCGTCGAGTTATTGCATACCTTCACATCTTCAAGTAAGGTAAGTTTACCACCACCGCCTTGTATAATTAGGTTTTTGTTTAGGTAGCGTTCAAAGTTTATTCCGTGTTCTTTTGAGTCGAAATCATACTTTCTGATTTTACGCTCAATGGTTAGGGTAGAAACATTTGTTTCGGGTATTATTAATTCTGTAAGGCCATCCCAAAACCCATTATTTCGGGCATTGCTAATCTCGTGAAATTTAGACGATGCACACGGGCAAATAACTTCGGGGGTGTAGGTAGGCAGGTTTTGTGATTGGTCAAACGACAAGTGAAAAAGATTGTATAAAATCATGTAATCCAAGCCCGGTTGGTTGCCTTTTATCCACGCATTACTCCAATCGTGATTGGCTGCTTCGTTTTTCATCCAGCGGTTGTCAAATGACCAGTAATTGCCACCATTACCACGCAGGGTAGAGTCGGCGGGAGTTTCGTCCTCTGTATATAAAAAGCACCCATGGCAAAGGGGCATACTGTCTAATAATGTTTTGTAAAAATCCCGCTCAAGCGCATTGGTCTGCTGATTAAACATTACATTTGACATCAGCGGGTATATCATCAGGTTTCTATCGTTAGAAAAATCCACAATTTTTTGGTAATCACTCATGCGTCCAATAGCTTCTAACATCAAAATCATACGCATATTCATAGCGTAATTGCTAAATGTTTCATCAAAACAAACTATTTCCAAATCAACAGGAAAAATTCCCACCTCTAAACAAGGCTCATGCCCTATGATAATATCATCGTAAAATACCTTTAAATCTTGAAACGAAATTTCATCGGTTATCTCGAAATTAGGGTCAGTTTCAGAGTTCCGGGTGTATCTGAAAGAGCAATTTACTTGTTCGCCTGTAATAGCCTCAACTACAGTCATTAGCGGGTATGCAAGCAGCATTATAAAACGGTCGTGCCCTCCAGTGGTTTCCCAATGAAATATAGGGTTGTTAAATGTATAGTTTTGTTGGATGAACAACCCATCATTGTTAGGGGTAAACTCGTTCACCACATTAAACTTTTTTAACAAAAGTCTGTCGCGCATCCGTTTGGTCATGTTTTTTACCTCAGTAAACAGGTAAAAGCCCGTGCTATCGTTTTGGGGGTTAACGTAAACATCTCCAACAAACTTTTGAACAAACCTAAAGCCTAACAATAAGGCAACCATTTGGTCGACGCTTGGCTCATTGCCTGCCTGAAAATGCTCAGCATTAGGTATCGGGTCGGCATCTTTGTTAAAATAGTCCGAATGGGGCTTTACCATGCCCATAGTACTCCAATGTCTGTTAAAAGTACTGTCCACGTCATCACGGATAAACCAGCCGTTTTCCATGGGGGAAATATTACCTACTGACTTTAATTTCTTTGCATAGTTGAACTCTCCAAATTTGTCTAATCTCTTTATCGCGTTTATAGCATAATAAAGTTCATTTAACGTAGCTTGAGTAGGTAGGTTATCCCGTTTTAAGAGTTCGTATTCGGTTGCTAACACTGCAATGTACCACCCCAATTGTGAGGTAGCATCGCTCCAACGCATATTGTTTTTCGTTCGGTCTCTAATATTGGCGGGGATGCTTTCACCTTCATTCGGCCCTATTTTTACAAAAAACTTACGTAGTCGGTCGCGGTTCTCCCAATACTTTTTAAGGTTGGCATCGGGCGATTGTGCGTTTGATAATTTGGGCAACAGGCATAGCATAGCCATTGCCACTAAAAGTAGCTTACTTTTCATGCGATTTGAAAGGGTTTAGTTAAGTATTATTTATTTATATGATAGCGGATAAGGTTCCAGTTTTCAGTATCGGTTAGGTTTTCTTTTTTAACTATTCCAATATTTTTAGACCAATAGTAATTATAATTTTTCTTATTATTAGTTAGGCTTGGGTTAAGATTTACTATAACAATATTTAGATAACTTTTGCCGTCTATTTCTATATCGTTGAGGGTATCCTTCATCGTAATTTTTGACTCAAACGAACCGTTAGCTTGACCTCCATAACCTTTTTGAAAAGGTAATATTAGATACGAGGTAGAGCCAAGTACATCCCCAGTTTTAAACTTATTACAATCAATAATATAACAAGGCCATTTTGAACCATCTTTAATACAGCCCGCACTGCCCTGCATGGATAAACCATATTTATAGGTATAACCATCTAAGCTACTCACGGCATCAATAGCCGCCACCTCATAACGTTCACCCTGTGAAGTGGGGGTCGTAACAGTTTTTACATTAGTTGTAACAAATACGCTATCTACTTGTCCCGTTTTATCATTTTCATACACCCAGTAAGAGCCTTGTTTAAAATAGAAATAATCCAATACTTCTTGAGGGATATACCAGTTCTTTGGCCATTGGTTAGTTGGCGGTGGAGCAGGCTCCCCGCCGTCGCAGGCGTTAAACACCAGCATGGCTGGCAGATATAACAAAAACAGTATGAATAGCTTTTTCATGCGAAATTGTTTAGTACTAAGACACTTATAGAATGTTACATTGTTGTATGTGTTTTTCATAGTCTTTTATTTAACAATATGATAGCGGACAAGGTTCCATGTTTCATTATCAGTAAGGTTCTCTTTTTTAATAACTCCAACATCTTTAGCCCAATAAAGATTCATGTTTTTTCTATTAGATACTATTGAGTTTGAAATATTTACTATCATGACCTCTTTAAAAGACAGTGTTTCAGTTTTCATGCTGTCCTTTTTTTCAACCATTCGAACTATAGATGTTAGTAATGACCCGTCAGCTTGTGCTCCATAATCTTTTTGGAAAGGATAAAACAAGAAAGTACTTTCACCAACAAAATTTCCCGGCTTATATTTTGAACAATAAATGCTGTAGCAAGGTCTATTGTTTTTGCCATCCCTGATACAACCAGCACTACCCTGAGTCATCACATAATAAAGATAAGTGTAGCCGTCCAGCGAACTTTTTATAAAAACATCCCCTTGTTCAAACTTATCCCCCCTGCTACCGTCAATCCAGTATTTATTCGTGTTTTCTACCCTAAGTGTGTCTTTTTCGCCTGTTTTATCGTTTTCAAATACCCAAAACGACCCTTTTTTAAAGTAATAATATTCCAGTACTTCTTGAGGTATCGGCCAGTCTTTGGCTTCATAATCGTCGTCGGGTTTGCAGCTTTGCAAGGTAGGTAGCGTAAGGCACAAAAGAGGTATTATCAGAACGAGTAATTTTTTCATAACAAGTATTATTTTTTCTTTATATGTGTCCTTTTTAGCCAATAGGTTTGAGGTACACCCAAACTTTGTTTTTTAATAATGCCATAGTTTGGTGCTACCCACGTTAATGTAGAGTCATACATCATTATTCCGTCACTCTCACAGTAATATAATTTAACATGAGAGTATGCAATGCCATTAATGTTTAAAGTTGTAAAAGTGTCTTTTAGTATAACGTTCTCAGGCAATTTATAAATTGTATCAGGCTTGAAAGGATATACTAACATTCTTGAGTACCAAATATGTGGCCCTATTGATGGGTTGTTATATGTTATAGCCATTGCTTTAGTATTTCTGTCGAGGGTTCCAAAGTGAAAATTAAAAGTGCTCCCCGTAACTGCACTTCTTGCGTTCACTGTCAGCACCTCGTTATCAAGTAAATGAACACCCCTATAATCGTGGTAAGGGCTAATGCTTACCCTTGTTCTATATACAAATACACTATCCAACACTTTTGTTGCACTATCCTCATATATCCAATATGTACCTGTGTCAAACCAGCCATAATCCCTTACCTCTTGAGGAATTGGAATATATGGTACTCGTTCTTCTTTATTACAAGCCCCAATGACTAATAGTACAGATAATATGTACAGCTTTTTCATGCGAAATTGTTTAATGTTAGACACTTATAGAACGGGGTATTGTTGTACATGGTTTGTTATAACCCTACTTTTCGATAGAAAACAATGTACATTTCATAGTGTAGAACGGTTTATTTATAAGTACTAAGTTAGTACTTACCACTTTTAACGGATTTGCACTAATTGCAACCCTGCTATTTACTTTTACGGAATTTTGCAAACTGATACTTTTCATTTAGTAAACATTAAAAAACTCAAAGGGGGCAACCCCCGCAAATTCCGCTCCATCAGGTATCGCCAGATACCCTACAAGACAGAAAAGCAAGAGGCAGCCCCCTTTGGGAGCTTGCCTTCCTTGCAATTCCCCTCTTGTTAAAACTGGCGATTTTGATGGAGAGGGAATGACAAAAGGACAATTATATGTTAACCTTATGTACTAAGTTGCTATGTTTCTAATTACCTACAAATGTAGCAAACAACACTCCGTTGCACAATAGCCAACAACACGTTGTTTTTAGAAACATACCGTTTTTTGTTTGTATAAAGAGCATGGATTTTAGTGCTATTGCACCCCAAACATAAAACAGTGATGCAAATGTTTTTGATACGTGTCATAAAAACAAGGGTGATTTAACCCATTTTTATTGTACATATTTTGTATTTAAAAAAATTCAGATATTGCAGGTAATGTTATGCCTTCAATTGTTTGCACATAAACTTATGGTTGGGGCATTAAACCAACAAACTATGAAAACAAAACTCTACTTCTTGATGTGCACAGTATTGTTATACGCACCATTAGCTGCCCAAAACGTTAACAGGGCTGGAATTTCTCCCGCCATTGATTATTCAGGCCAGTTTTCCCGCAAATGGAGTGGTAATTTTTACACGTTCAGTGCGTTTCACCTGTACGATTTTTCGCAACAAAAAATCCCAACGGAAAGTAGGTACTACTTTTTAAACACCGAAGCATCCATATCCTATCATACTTCTGAAAAACTTTCTCTTTCAGGAGGGTTTGTTTTTCAACGCTTCATTCCTCTTTATTCGAACTATTTAGATGAAAACCGTCTTTTTATACAAGCTTCAAGAAATCACTTATGGGATTCTACGGTGGTTAAACAGCGACTTCGGTTTGAACTAATGAATTACTCTTTAATATCGACAAGTAGCAGACAGTATCACCGCTTGCGTTATCGGTTAGGAATTGAAAGCCCAATATCCGACAAGTTGTACTTTACAGCATTTATCGAGCCTTTTATAAACACAAGCGAAAAAATCAATTACCGATGGATTGAAAACTGGTTATACGTTGGCATTGGAAGACATAGAAACCACCGAAACCGATTAGAACTGGGTGGTATGAATATTTCGTGGAGGTTGAGAAAGAACGGTTGGTTTAATCAATTTTACCTTCAAGCATCATGGATAAGAACTTTATCGCCTAAGAAGTGATAGCCACCAACAACACGTTGTTGAGCTTTTTCAACGCGGTGTTTTATACCCGTTAAATGTCGTGTTTTTACAGCTGTAATACCCCACTACTTAAACAAGGAATGTAGTATTTAAAGACATTTAGCGTATGTGTACGTATAGTGTAAATACGTATCACCGCCAAAGCAATATGACCTCAAAAAGAGGTAAAATCCATCGTTTTAGGAGTTTTCCCAACAACGTGTTGTTGGGACACAGGCGTTCCACACGTTCCACTCTGTTTCATGTTGGAACGGGTGAAACTTTGTATAGGCTTGTTAAAAGTCCATAAAATCTTCAATAATTAAAGGGAACTTCATTATTGAACTTAATTCATTAGGTGCAATAGTTTCTTTTACGAGATATAGTACTTCTTTCGCCCTTGTGATTCCAACATATTTTAAATTTTGCTCTTGGACAAGTTGCCAATCGAGTTGACCAACCCATGTAAGCGGCAGTTTATCAAAGTTCAAAATAAACACTCTGTTTTCTTCTAAGCCTTTTGCTCTGTGAATAGTGGAAAGTGTTACTTTGCTTCGGTCATCACTAAATAAACTCTCTATTTCTCTGCATAATTCGTACAATGATGTTGCATAAAACCTTTGATAACAAGTTTCTATGCTCAAAATCTGGTCTTTAAACTCGATAATTTTACGTTCATTATTCTGTTTTTTCTCCAGCTTCGATATACGCTCAGTACTATATAAATTTAGATAATATGTAAAATTTTTAAAGGTAAAACCACTTATTTTACTTATATCCTGAATGATGGATGTAAGAGACTTGCCAATATCTCTTCCCCGGACGGTTGCTGATACTTTATTGCTGATTAAGGTAATACAGTTCCTAATTAATGGCTCTGTACTTCTGCAAAGCACTAAATCACCTTCCTTGACACTTTTTACAAGTTGCTCCTCGGTGATATGAACAATTTCACCTTCCCTTGCATTATCCGACGAAGAAATGTTTGACACAATCTCTTTTGCAAGCGCAACTACTTTTTTAGGACATCGATAACAAATTGACAGCTCCAATTCCTTTGCTGTAGTAGCAACTTTTATATTATTATACGCTTCTGTGTCTGCACCTGCAAAACCATAGATTGCCTGTCGTGGGTCTCCTACAAATAACATACGAGTGGACGGCTTTCGCATTTTAAGTAATAAACTTAATTGGGCGGCATTTAAATCCTGAGCCTCATCAACAAGTATCCAATCGCATTTAGAGGGCGTCAATTCCCAATAGCTCGGTAAAAATACCATATCAGTATAATCTATTTGCCGATGACTTTTGGCGAGGCTAATTCCTTCCTCTAAAATGGCATTAACGTATGGTAAAATATCATTTAGCGGAATGTGTTCATCAATACCGTAGTGTTCTACCATGTCTTGGACATCTTTATTATCTGACAAATTAGTAAGTGTGCACCTCGATAAATCAATTAACTTCATAAATTGACCCTTAATTTCCTCAAATGAAGGTGGTCGCTTCGGCTCAGGTAAATCATTCGTTGTATTCCAGCTCAAAACCCATTTTTGGTGTAAGACTTCATAGTCTGCTGCTAAGGCTGTTGTTAGCTTTTGTATCGTTTCATTGGCTAAATTACCATACTTGTATTCTTTAAGTTCTAAATTTCCCCCTAAGTATTTTATTAAGCAATTAAACCCAATTGAGTGTATGGTTTTGCAGTTAAAACCATCAGGCAATTTCTTTGTCAATGTATTTACGATGTGTTTATTAAATGCTATGAATATGCTGTTTTTTTGATTTAGCATCTTTGCAACTTCTACAAGAGTTGTGGTTTTTCCCGCTCCCGCAACAGCGTTGACAATACCGTTTCCTGTTTCTGACTCAACCCAGTTATAGATGTTTAGCTGATACTTGGAAGCTGTTAGCTTTTCAAACCCCATTATTTCCTAATATTATTGAATAAATGATTGAAAGGTCTAATTTAGTCGGTTCCCTTGTTTTTTACAAAGAAGTTTTTCCTATTCAAGTGTGTTGCTTTCTATTTAGAAGAAAATTCAATCCCAAATTGTCAAACTGTCTGCATGACACAGGTAGTTAAACTATTCTACTAATCGAGAAAGGTGACCAGTAAGTATCGGCGTGCTTAAACTCGGGGTTGCTAAGTCATTTTTAAATACTGCGACAAATTCTTTAGCAATTTCAAGGTCTTTCCTATCCGGTCTGTTTAATGAGTTTTCTAATTCTTTGTATATTTCCAATACATTGTTAAGTAAGAGTTTTATATCGTTTCGTTTTGCTTCATTATAAATAAACTTAATTATCAGCAGCCCGTACTTTGCAACATCATAATCGCTGTGGTATAGTAAAGCATCATAAGTTATGTTAAAACCAATTCCCAAGCAGGTTTTGCCGATAGCATGGCTTTGCTTTTCTGTTATCAAGTGCTTTGGCGGAAAATAGGTAAGTACCAATGAGAAGATTTCGCCAGCGATGTTCTCCTGTTGTTTTAGCGAGCGTGATGTTTCTACGATATATTCTGATAGTGAGAATATGGCATTAGCGATTAAAAAATTATTGTAATCAGTGTATCTGTACAACTTAAATAGAGGGGACGTTTTTTCTTGCCATTTATCATATATAAACTCCTCTTTAATTTTTTCAATATCTAAAAGAATTGCAGCGTCTAAGGAAGCCCGCAACCAATCATTATATGAATTACCAGCCTTGCTCGGTAATTTCTTTTTTTGATTACCAACCCCATTTTTGCGCTGTTCTTGGTGAAAGTTAGAAAATGATTTTGGAAAGTAAGAGTGCAAAATCCTATCTCTATCACTTGGGTTTAGTAACAGGATTTCTTTTTCAATTCGGGCGTTATCAAAAAAATTAGTGTGGATTCTACCTTTTAATTCATTTAATCTACTTGCTAAGGATGAAGAGATGCTGCTGGAATAAAAGCCCATAAAGCCATGACAATTACTGTCTACAACTCTATCAATTATACTTACTTCTTCTGTTACCCCTACTGATTTTTTTGAGTGCCCGTAGTGCTTGCAGCTAACTATCCATTTCAGTTCAGCCTGGGAATGCTTAGTTGACTCCTTTATTATCAAGTCCTTACCCCCGTCAGGCCCTCTGGATGGTCTATACTCGATTGAATACTGACAAGTTTCAAAAAAATCGCAAGCAAATTGCTCAAAACGGTCTTGTTCCCCTTCGCTTCCGTTTGCTACAGGTATTTCCTTAAAATCAATTATCATTCTGTTTATTTTTCATTCAAAAGCCTTTCTGTAATTATACAAAAAACATCCATGTCTCCCTTAAATGTTAAGAATGGATTACGTCCTGCATCTTTGTTGATTTCAACCCCGTCAGTTGATGGTTGGATAAAAAGGACTTTATCTAACCGTATGTTGGAGTTTTTTAACCCGCCTGTGAAGATAATCCTTTTATTAGTGAGGTATAATGTCCCTTTATCTATGAGTTTATATTCCTGACTTGTAGGTGTGTGAGAAGAATATGTCCCCATATTTAGGTAAAACCCTTTCGCAACCTTAATTCTCGAAGAATATCCCGAATAGGAAGTTCTACCCCTTACCGAACGAAGTTCGTACCAGCTTACATTTGCTGATTGGAAATAGCACTTTTCAGATTTCTGAAGTTTTACATCGGACGATATTTCGGGGAGGTTCAAGTTTTCCAAAGCCCAATACAATTTCAGCCTTTCGTATTTCCTTCGGGTGTCAGTATCCATTGTAACCGCCACGTCTAAGTTTTTGGCCAATTGTTCGAGTTCTTTTTCTTCTTCGGGTGAAATTCGCTCGTCAGCAATTATTTGTGCTACTTTACTATTCATGTAATTTTGAAGCACCCCTTCGGCAATCTTTTTTACAAGCGGTTCGGGTAGCTGTAATTGTGTTTCAATTTTGTTTAAAAATGCTTTTTCTTTTTCTGTTAAACGGCCATCGGAAACTGCCTCTTTAAAGGAGGTTTCATACAGCGTTTTCCCAATTTTCTGGTGTACATCAGTGATTATGCTGTCAGAAAGGGAAAATAGTGCTTTTAAGTGCGCTAAATTGCCTATTTCCTCGTCAGATAATACCTTATCAGCAAGGCAATGGTTGAGATATACCGCATAAAATTCTTTAAGGTTGAGGGAGAACTCACTCCGTATGCTTATTTGATATTTGTTTTCAATATCATTAATCATTTGTGCTGTAATTTCAGCAATGGGTTTAGTTGCTAATAAATTATTTGTTTCAATTACAGCATTTTCAACCGGATGTTGTTTTAAAATTCTTTGGAAAAGGCTTCTCTTAACAAGAGGTGCGGTCTTAAATAGCTCCATATTCAATATTTCCGATAGGTTTCATAAACAGGTGCATTCCAATTGCAAACTCCGCCATGATGCGAGCAGGTTCCCCTTCCAGTTGACGATGAGGTTGTTCCGTCACAACAAAGGGTCACATAATAAGCTACACGCTTTCTGAGGGGGTTAATTTTGTCGTGCAATTTTGATGCGTCAGTATTTCCATAGGTAATGGCTGCTTTGAGGTCATTAACAGCCTGTGGTATGTCACCAGTCTTTTGGTAACATATCGCTCGGGTATATAAAATTTCCCCCGATTGAGGTGTAGCTCGCAGAAGTGAACTATAAACATCAATAGCTTCTTTGTATCTTCCCTTTTTAAATAGATACTCCGCCTGCCGTCTCTCTATTGTTTCATTTAATCCCGAGTTCGCAGACTTTTCATACTCTTCGGTGGCAAACCTATTGGCTGCCATTAAAAATTGTTTTGCTTCGTCAAAATTGTATGAAACAACCGCTTGTTCCACCTTTTTTTGATAATACGATAAACTGTCTTGCCGCATCATTATTTCTGCGGCGGCTTCGGCATTCTCTTTTCTTTTTCTTTCTTTTTCTGCTTTTTCAATAGCAATTTTCTTCTCCGTGCGTATTTTTTCTTCTTTTACAGCATTGTTGATAAACGGGACTGAAATAAACATTAATAGCAAACAGAATACTATTCTGTATCTGAGTAGAAAATCAAACCTTAGTGTCCGCTCAAGGAATGCTACCATGGGGGGAAGTACGGAAACAGTTAATAGTCCAAAAATAAATACCAACGAGAAAGAACGAATAAACGCAAACATTGAAAATAAAAATACACAGCCTATTATCCAAGATATTGCTTGATTAAACGAGTTAGGTTTTTTGTGGCTATATGGATTTCCTTTAAACTCTCCATGCAAAACCCTGTTTTCTGAGGGTATTAAATTAGGAACATATCTCATAATACAACTTGTTTATTGACAGAATAGACTCTTTAAATAACTACTACTCGCAATATATATATTATAATATCATAATTTGGGAAATCGGTTATATTTAAAAAGCCTTACTCTTCATCAAACTCTGTTCCCGGCACTCCTAAATGCTGGTATATCATTTCTACCTCTTTGGGTGAATAATCCCGCACCTTGCGGTTTTTTACCTCAAGGTTGGGAACGGTCAGCAGCATTTTTTTCATGGTTTTATAGGAGGTCTCGTATTCTTGGGCCAACTTGCCTATACCCTTTAAGGTTAGTTTTGGTAGTTTGTCAGAATGTTGCATAATTGAGATGTTTACTAATTCGGTTTTACAGGACTTTTGCAGTTTTTTGCAGCGTGCAATGGAGCATTGCAGCGGCAGCAACAACGTGTTGTGCGGGTCATATTCGTGTCTCGTCCATTGTACCGTTAAACACCCATTTGTTGAGCAATGCCCCTGTTTGGTTGTTGTAAATCAGTGCGGTTAGGTACGTCCCCCTAAAACGGCCTGTTACCAGTTTTTTTAATGCTTTTAACCCGTCTTCCCCCTTTTTGTCCTGATGGTGGCAGGAAAAGAAAGTATTATGTTGCATGGCAGGGGGTAAATGCGCCTTGTTTTTAAAGTACACCACCAGTTTATACTTGGCAGTGGGTTTATAATCCTGCTGTTTTCTTATGAAATGTGGGTTGTATGCCATTGTGCTTTTTTATGGGGGTTGTAGTATCGGTTAGCGGACAACAACACGTTGTTTTTGCAGTGCCCATTGTTTTTGAATGTTTGCCATTGCGTGGTAAAACATTACCTCAGCCTCCGGCAGCTTCTTGTTTTTAAATCGGGTTTCCCATTTGCGGTACACTTTTAAACGGTCGGTATCGGTCAACAATTCTTTGCGGGCTTTGTCTAACTCCAATTCTGCTTTAATCAGTGCCTTGCGTTTGTATTGCAATAGCAGCCATTGCTCTGTTTGGATAAACCCGTAAGGGCATTTGTTGTCAAAAAATGTAATCGGGTTCACAATGAACTTACCCTGTTGGTACTTTTTGGTTTTATCCCCTTCCAATGGCCGCTCCTTCCATGCCGCAATCAAATCCACCCGTTGGATTAAGGTTTGTTGGTACTTTTCCCATTCATCACGGGTTAGTGGTTGCCTAAAGCTGCCGTACACGTGGTTAAACAACTTGTTTTTGATTTTACGCTCAGTTTCCGCGTCGAACTGGTGGTAGGGGTAGAGGGTACTGATAGCATAGCGGTAAAACTCCAACACCATTGCCAACTGCCATGCGGGGTATTTTTTGGCCGCCGCGCCGCCGCCCAGCCTTTGTTCAGGAAATTCGTCTGTGGATAAGGGTGGGTTTTCCACCACACTACCTGCTTTGAGAGGTGTGCAAGAGAAAAGTCCAAGAGGCTTTGCAGTATCAGCCGACAACGGAGGCTGGCCGCTATTGTTTTCTATCACGTTATCCCCCAATTCACAGGGTATTGACCGTGTATTACTCTTTTCTAAAAGGTTTACAAGATTGCTTTGGCGCACATTTTTCGCTTTGTCGCTATTTTCAGTAGTATCGGCAGTGGGTTGGTTTCCCAACAACGTGTTGTTGGAGCTTTGGGGGTCGTATAGTAGTATCCACGCCGGCACTGTTAATTCGTAATCGGCTTTTGTCCCTCGAAAGGTCTTTTGTACAATCCCCATTTTCTCCAGCTTGGAAAGGTGATTTAAAATGGTGCGTTTGTCCACTTTGACAAGGTGGGCTAACCGCACATTGTTCATGCGGCAGGGTATGGGGTTAATTGTTAGACACCCTACACGGTTATTTTGGCGCACGTAGGCATCGCATACTTTTAACAGAGTTAGGAATAAGCCGCCCCTGATTCGCTCTTTGGGAGTGGCTGCCTTTTGGTTGAAGTCCTTTACAAACTGGTTGAGGTGCTTGCGGACTTCTGCAATGTCTATCCTGCGGTAATCAAATTCGTCTATGGGGGCAGTATATGTATGTTGGGGGGTGTTGGGGTCGGTTCTCATAAAAACAACGTGTTGTTGGGGTTGTGTTGGCTTAAAATTTTATATTTGGAAGTTCCCTTGTCTTAATTTACTTAACTATGAACACCAAGCGGCAAAGGGGGCTAATCTGCCCCCTGCGCTTGCTTATTGTTCAATTGCTTGTGAGAGGTCTTTTTAAGGATAGGAGTACAACGGTTGTGCCTTCTTGTCTTTTGCATTACCCTGCATTTTTTGCAAAGGGTAACACGCTCTGAAATCCTATGAAGAGGCTCTAATCCTCCCTGATAAACGGTTGTGCTTGCGTTACAGGTCATGCAACGGCATTGTTTCATTTTTAATTCTATCACTGTTTTGTGTACTGGCTTATGGGTCAAGCTTGGGCTTCAATTTCTTCTACGGTCAGCTTGCGGTTGCTATGCAACCATTTTGTCAATTCTTCTTTAGTGAAATAGATACGCTTGCCCCTTTTGAAATGCGGGATGGTGCGCTTGTGTGTGAATTTGTAAATAATGGATTTGGTAACGCCTAAAAATTCGGCGGCTCCCGCTATGTCCAATGGCTTTTCATTGTCGTGGGGGCGCAGGTGGTGTAATTGTCTTGAGAGTTCCGACACCATAAGGGTCAGATTGTCCAATTTTTGTTCTAAATCGTTAAAGGGGTTCGCTGCCATAACATCAGATTGTACAGCAGCAAATATTTATCAAAAAAGCGTCGGGGTAGGCTATTGGGGTGGTCTCGATTTTTCAACTTTTTTTATTGGGACTACCCCAAACATATTTTGGGGTAGTCCCAGCACATTACCGTTTTACTTTGGTTTCCAACTGTTTGGCTATCTCAAATAGGTAGGGGGTGTCGAATACATCCCCACCCCATTCAAAAAATTCTTTCACAACTAAATAGTCCTTTTGGAGCTCCTCATCAGTTAGTTTTCGTATTTTCTTTAGTACTTTGTACACATAAGAATGCTCAATTCTTTCTTTTCCTTCGGCATCTACAGGAATTTCTTTGTTCAAAAACTGACTCACTATCCGCGCGACATCGGTCAAACTTTCTTGTCTATAGTCATACCCTTCATTTTTTAGCACTTGTAAAGCAAACAAGCAGTAGCAGCGCGTAGTCATTTTAGCTACAAAATACTCTAACCTGTTCTCTTTTTCCTCAACAGTTGTTTTCGTCACTGTCTCTTTATTTGCCTCGGTCAATGTATCGTTAACCACCTTTTCAAATACATCATATACTGTTTGGGTGGTGCGTGTTTTTAAACGGTCGTTAAACAAAATAGCCCTTTTAACCGCATTTGGGGTAAACAGAAATTTCAATAGCGGCCAAAGCCTGTAAAAGTGGTAACGGTATCTTACCGAACTGGCATTGCCGTCAGGGTGCGGCACAATCAGTTCCTTTAAGGCCAACTTTATCCCCCAAAATTCGTAATAAATGGCCGTAGGTAATGCCACCCCTTCCAGTTTAGGCAGCTTGCGTGATTTGGTTTTCATCTCCTCGTAGTCCCTTTTAAGAAGGATAATCGCATCCTCTTCGTTTTTGGCTTTTGTCAAATCGAACCAATCAAAAAAATGTTCCGTAAAGCGGTAGCCTTCACAGATAAAACACTCCCCGTCATACATTAGTGCGTCTTCAGGCTTTTGAAAAAAATAATACTTGAAATGTGCGTACAACGCCTCGTAATAAAGATTGTTCACTAACTTCATCCTCTTGTCCTTTCTTTGTTTGTGTCAAATAATAACAACTAACGGTTGTTATTTGTGGATTATTTCATAAGATACACCATTAACAGATTTTGTGTCTTAAAGGATGCAAGTGTTGAAAATTTTGTCCTGACTTTCTATTATTGTCGGTTGTTAGCCTATGAAGGTGGCTTAGGAATAAGTTAGCGCAATGGAGCATTGCGCGCTGAAAAGGCGGCAAATTGTTTACAACCAATAGTTTGTATTTTTCGGGTGCAATGCTCCATTGAATTTGAGCAATGCCGCATTGAAATTAGGTGCTTGGTAAGTTGTTAATTAGTAAAATAATACGTTTTAAAAATAGAAAAACCTGCACAACACGTTGTTGCAGGTTGCAATGCCATGTTGCAAATGGCGGTTCGTTGCGGATGCTGCCCTTTATTCCTCTTTTAATCCGTCTGTTTCGGCAGCTAAGGACGGGTTTACCAATAGCATTACCGCTTCGTCCAGTTCGCTGCTCTTGATGGCATCGAGGTAGGTTTGGGTGGTTACTTCGGACTTATGGCCGAGGAATTGTTGTATTTTAGCGGTAGGTACTTGTAAGTCCCGCAGGTTGGTGGCAAAGCTGTGCCTTGTCATATAGGTAGTAATCCAATCGTTTATTCCGACCGCCTTTGCGATTTTGCGCAGGCGTTTGTTGGTGTCTTTGGTTTTTGATTGGATGCGGTTCACCTTTTTGTCAGGGGAATTATAAACCGTATCGTTCAGGATGGGGAAGATATAGTCTTGCGGGTGCGGTTGGTTAGCGGACTGGTAATAATCCAGTATTTTCTGCATCGGGGGCAGGATGGGCAGGTTAAATGCTTTTTTGGTTTTAGTCCTAATGTAATAGATGCGGTTGTTATGAATGTCTTTCCATTTTAGCTTCGCTACATCGACCATATTGATACCCCACCCGTAATAAGAGAACTTAAAATAGTTCAGGGCATGAAAATCTAACGAGCCTTCTTCGGCAACGTATTGGAATATCCGCTCTATCTTTTCTTTTTCTAACGCACGGTGGTGGGGTTCGCAGTTAAGTTTTTTCAAATCGTACACTTTAAAGGGGTTCATATTGTCTTTAATCAGTTTGGTATTCGTTTGGGCGTGTTTAAACACTGAGGCGATACCTACCATATAAAAACGTATGGTGCTGTCTTTTACTCCCTGTATGCGTAAATAGTTCTCGTAACGTAAAAGAAACGAAGGGGTAATTTCTTTAAAGTCGAGTTGTGCAACACCGTTGGTAAATCTTAACAGGGCGTTGCGGCAGGATTTGATACGGTTACGTCCCCCCATGTGGCCGATGGCGTTTAAATCATTTATCATTTCCATTGCATAGTCAAAGAAATTCTTAGAGGCTTTGGACTTGCGCAGGTTGTTTTTTACCGTTTGGGCGGAAAAGTAAATATCGTCGCCTTCGTATTCCATAATCTCCCGCTCGGCATCCATTTCTTTCTTTTTAAGAAAAATAATAAGTTCCTTTTGCAAAGGGTGTTTCTTATTCGGCAACCCTTTTTCTTTGTCCCATTGCTGTTTAGTAGCCGATTTGCCCGTAAACATAAATTTTGCCTTGCGGTCTTTTATAATCCGGATAGCGATAGGGTGTGCGCCGTTGGCTAATGTTTTGTTGGTCTTTAAAAGTATCTTTACGGAAGCCATTTATATATGTGTTTAGTGCCTGTGTTGGAATGTTTGGTACAACATAGGTGCAGCAAATGTCGAAAAAAACGACTAAAAACCGACACATAGTGAAAACATAAAGTCTGCAATACATTGATAATAAAGGATTAAAAAGTTTTGGAAAATATCGGATAGGGTATTTCCCTCTCCTACAGGGGAAGGGAAAGTTAGGCTACTTTCAGCAAAACAAACATTCAGGATGGGGTAAACGGCCATGCGCGCGGCTTCCCTCATACAAAGGAGGGATAGAGGGAGGTGTCGACCGGCAACCCGCCACCATTCGGCAGGTTAAAAGGGAGACTACCCACTTAAACTCATAGTCCTCCCGAACTCGCTTCGGGCTCGCATTGGTGTTTAGCGTGAAGTGGTATTGCGGTTGAAACAAGTTCAACATGACTGTTTTGTATTGCTTTCCACCCCCTGCCCCCGCCTGCGGGGGACATTGAACGCCAAACGATTTTGGGTACTTGAAGGAACTGTGAAACAGGATAGCATCCGCAATGTCCTCCCCAAGGGGAGGATTAGGAGGGGGAACAACTCCGTCATCCCGAACTTGCTTCGGGCTCGCATTGGTGTTTAGCGTGCGTGGGTATTGCGATGTTGAAACGAGTTTAATATGACGGGGTGCAAGCATTGCAAGCCCAATCTGTCATGCTGATGAAGGAAGCATCTTATAACAAATGTGTTGTAGCTTCGTGTTCACAGAGTTGGGATAGGAAATTTCGCTACGCTCAATTTGACAGTGGTTGTTAGTGCGGCTGGTTTCCTGAGCCTGCCGAAGGGTGCGGTTGCCAGTCCTCCCGAACTAGTTTCAGGATTGTATTCAATAATTACCAATATCACTCTTTTCTTTTCCTGCCTCGTTTGGGCGTTGGGGTATCAACCCCAAAGTAAGCATCCCGTTCAGGGTTTTTCTGTGAGGGTTTAATTTCAACTGCTTTCAGATAGTGTTGCTTAGCTGTTTCAGCATCATCAAAATGATCCTTTAACACAACTGCATAATTTGTTTCTGCTTCCGCATATTGAGGGTTAATCTCCAGGGCTTTTTCGTAATGCTCTTTAGCTCTCTCTCTATGGTTAAAGTTTTCAATCAATAAATTTGCATAGTTGTAATGGGCTTCCGCATATTGTGGGTTAATCTCCAATGCTTTTTCGTAATGTTCCCTAGCTCCTTCTTTATCTTTGTAATGGTCTATTAGTGAAATAGCATAATTGTTATGGGCTTCCGCATATTGTGGGTTAATCTCCAATGCTTTTTCGTAATGTTGCCTAGCCCCTTCTTTATCTTCGTAATGGTCTATTAGTAAAATAGCATAATTGTTATGGACTTCCGCATTTTTTGGGTTAATATCCAAAGCTTTTTCGTAATGTTCTCTAGCTCCTCCATAATCCTTAAAATGGTTCTTTAATAAAATAGCATAATTGTTATGGACTTGCGCGTCTTGCAGGTTAATCTCCAATGCTTTATCGTAATACATTTTAGCCCTTACGTAATCTTTATAAACATTCTCTAAATCAATGGCATAATTATTATAGCACCACGATAAGTAGTTTTTAGCTTCATCATTGCTGCCAGCTAGTATTTCATCCTCTACCTCAACTAGTTTCTCGTATGCTTCATTGTTTAAAATATTCTTTATTTTCTCTAACAATATGTCTTCTTCGATTTCTTTAGTGTTAATGGGGGCTGAAACCTCACCGTCTTCATAAACAGGTATTAAATCATCCATCCATTTTTTTGCCGATTGGCACAAATCAATGGATTGACCGTCTTTATTAATGGGTAATACCTCATTGTATAAGTTTTTCAGGTGGGTAAACGGCTTATGGATAAACGATTGTTCTGTTTCGCCTAATTTCAAGCGTAGTTCGTTAAAAAAGCTATCCGCATCGTACCCTTCAATGTAATAACAGCCATGGCTGCTTTCTAAAAACTCTTGTACTTTACCTTCAAGAGGGTTGTCTTTATAGCCCACCCAATACAATTCGTCGCTAAAACTGTTTATGGCTTTCAGTTTATCAAAAATTGGGTCGTTGCCGCTATACCCAACAATAATCCATGTGTGGTTACTGCTTAGTTTGTTAATAATCCTTGTGATTGCAGGTAGTAACCTTATTTAATTCCCTTTCATCGTTCAATTGCCACATTCCGTGTGTTTGCCCGTGCAGGTAGATGACACCGGGCAAATCAATGTCAGCTGTTACCACTTCGCGCATGATGGATAAATCGTATGTGGGGGGAGGTATGAGGCTAAACAGGTTGTGCGCCCGTAAAAAAAGATTATCAAAATTGGTGGTAATTACGCAATCAACAAAGCCGGCATTAAATATCTGCGCTGCATACAAGTGCGCAGCATTTATCTTTGCCTCTTCGTTATATTTTTTAAAAAGTTCTTTTCGGTGGGCCTGTGTTAGTGCCCCCATATAATCGGCATAGGTTTCGTTCTCAATATCTTTAATACGGCTTTGGTATTTGGGTTCGGCTTTTATGTGTTCAATAA
Organism: Agrobacterium sp. 719_389; assembly: GCA_943370295.1. Classification (GTDB taxonomy): domain Bacteria; phylum Bacteroidota; class Bacteroidia; order UBA8524; family UBA8524; genus SB11. The sequence continues at coordinate 371,424 of CALRQL020000001.1, forward strand.
TTTTTGGGGTAGCTGGTATTCCCGCACTAACCGATGCCCCTGCGCCCAGCAACAAAATAGCCGACTTCCCTTTGTCTTCCTCCTTGTGCTCTTTTAATAAATCGGCAAGTACCTGTATATCCCTTTTTTTCATCTGCAATGTATTTAGCTAATATTCCTTTACCTCAAAAATAAGGGTTATTAATAAATAACTAAACAGAAAAATATGGTTTGGTTATCTACCTTCCTCAATCCCTCCTAAACATGGCGTGAAGCCACCCGCAAGGTCTTTGAACGCCCAGCGACATTGGGTACTCAAAGACACAGTGAAATAGGATAGCATTCTCAGTGTCCTCCCTTTGGGGAGGATTAGGAGGGGGAGCAACCCAGTCCTCCCGAACTTGCTTCGGGATCTCATTGGTATTTAGTATGCGTTAGTATTGCGATGCTGAAACGAGTTCAACATGAGTGTTTTGTGTTGCTTTCCACCCCTTGCCCCCGCCTGCGGGGGATATTGAACGCCAAACGATTTTGGGTACTTGAAGGAACTGTGAAATAGGATAGCATTCCCAATGTCCTCCCCTTGGGGAGGATTTAGGAGGGGGAACAACTCCGTCCTCCCGAACTAGTTTCAGGATCGGACTTGGTATTTTGCGTGAATTGGTATTGCGATGCAGAAACGAGTTCAACATGACTTCCACTCCCATCCAACAAACCGCTATAAAATTGTACCTTTGCAAAAATTTTTGCAATGACTACTTCTTCTCAAACATACAGTGCTAAAGAAACCCTATCAAAATTAGGAATAAACGACCTTAACGAAGCTTCAAGCACCGGACAAGTGTGGGCAAGTCCCGCCACTGCCGAAGTGCGTGAAATATACTCACCCGCCGACGGGCAACTGATTGCCAAAGTAAAAATGGCTACCGAAGCCGAATACAACGCCATGATGGAAAAAGCCCAAGAGGCATTTGCCTACTGGCGTACCGTACCCGCACCAAAACGCGGCGAAATCATCCGCCAGTACGGTAACAAGTTACGCGAATACAAGCAACCGCTGGGCGAGTTGGTAAGCTACGAGATGGGTAAAATTTTGCAGGAAGGTTTGGGCGAAGTACAAGAGATGATAGACATCTGCGATTTTGCTGTGGGTCTTTCGCGTCAGTTGCACGGGTTAACCATGCACAGCGAGCGTCCCAACCACCGTATGTATGAGCAATACCATTCCTTAGGAATTGTGGGCGTTATTTCGGCCTTCAACTTCCCCGTAGCAGTATGGAGCTGGAATGCTATGTTGGCTGCTGTTTGCGGTGATGTAACCGTTTGGAAGCCTTCTGAAAAAACACCCCTTACTGCCATTGCCTGTACCAACCTGATGGCAGAAGTGTTGAAAGAAAACAGCCTCCCCGAAGGTATATTTAACTTGATAATTGGTGATTACCGCATTGGTGAGCTAATGAGCAACGATAAGCGGATGCCCCTTGTTTCGGCCACAGGTTCTACCCGCATGGGTAAACTGGTGGGTGCAGCCGTGGGAGCACGTTTGGGTCGCGCCTTGTTGGAGTTGGGAGGAAACAACGCTATCATTATTAGCGAAAACGCCAACCTTGATATGGCTTTGCGCGCCGTAATATTCGGTGCTGCGGGTACTTGCGGACAGCGTTGTACCACCACCCGCCGTATCATTGTGCAAGACAGTATTTACGACAAATTTAAAAATATGCTGGTGTCGGCTTACCCACAGCTAAACATCGGTCACCCATTAAGCAACGGCACATTGGTAGGTCCGTTGATTGATAAAGACGCAGTGAAAAACTACCAAACCGCCCTTGAGCAACTGAAACAACAAGGCGGTACCGTGTTAGTAGGCGGTGAAGTACTTTCAGGCGAAGGCTATGAATCGGGTTGTTATGTAAAACCCACCATTGCCGAAGCACAAAACCATTACCCCATTGTGCAGCACGAAACTTTTGCCCCCATCTTATACTTGCTTAAATACAGCAATATAGATGAAGCCATCGCTATGCAAAACGATGTGCCACAAGGGTTAAGCTCGTCGATATTCTCAAACAATATCTTAGAAACCGAGCGCTTTTTGGCAGCAGCCGGCAGCGATTGCGGTATTGCCAACGTAAACATAGGCACCTCGGGTGCTGAAATCGGCGGGGCTTTCGGCGGTGAAAAAGAAACAGGCGGCGGTCGCGAAAGCGGTTCAGATGCTTGGAAGGTGTATATGCGCCGTCAAACCAATACCATCAACTACGGTACAGAATTACCGTTGGCACAAGGCATACAATTTAACCTGTAATAGCGTCTTTTCATATAGTATGTTAAAAGGGATATGGGCAACCGCTTGCGCACAAAGGCTTTTTATAGCCTTTGCTATACTGCTTCCTTTTAGCGCGTTTGCCCAACAACCTCAAGAAAAATGGGGCTTCACAGCTTCAGCATTGGGTGGGTATGTTTGGGCGCATAAAGGCTCGGTGGCTAACCTTAAGGCACACGTGTACGGCGGTATGCTGGGTTTTAAATTTCAAACAGCCAACCGCAAACAGTGGCACCGCATTTATAACAAGCCTGCGTGGGGCGTTGATGTATTGTATCTGTACTACGGTAACCCCAACATTGTAGGTTCGGTTTACGGGTTGTTGCCTTACATTGAATTTCCGTTTTTTAAGAAATTCGGAGCTAATTTTAATTTAAAAGTAAATTGGGGTTTGGGGTATGTAACCCAACCGTTTGATGTGGTCGCAAATACTGATAATAGTGCTATAGGCTCGCGCCTCAATGGCAGTTTATGCGTACACGGTATTATTAATATCCCACTTACATCCAAAAGCGAATTAAATCTTGTGGGCGGCCTCACCCATTTTTCAAACGGTAATTTTAAAATGCCCAATTTGGGGATTAATTCACCCGAAATAAAAATTGGTTATACCCGTTATTTAAAAATCAAAAAGGTAGAGGAAGAGTTGCCCAATGATATGGATACCCTGCGCAACTCATACCTTATAACCGGAGCCTTTGCCAGTAAATACACCGACTATATTTTTCCCAAACGGATTTTAGTAGGCAGTTTACAATTTAAATACCTGCGGACATTTTCTGCCAAAAGTAAGTTTGGCGGCGGATTGGACTTGTTTTACGACGAAGGTAATTTTTACGTAGAAAACCGAAAGGGTTCGGCCTCAAAAGGAAATACGGGCAAGGCAATAGAGGTCGCCGTAAAAGTTGGGCACGAGTTGCAGTTTGGCAGGCTGGCATTAATTACAGACATAGCTGCGTATTTATACAATACCAACAAAGTAAAAGGTCCTGTTTACCAGCGAATAGGTCTTAGGGGACAGATTACAAAACAGGTGGGTCTTTATGCAGCATTAAAAGTGCATTTTGCCCGCGCTGATTATTTTGAATGGGGTGTTAATTACAGAATAAATAACCGTTGAAAAAACACGTATACATATTACTCATTATAGGGTTTTTCTTTTCGGCATGTAAAGACAAAATAGGCCCCGAAGAATGTTTTATGGCGGCGGGAAAAAACGGTAGCCGTGAGGTAACAGTGGATAATTTTAAATCAATTATCGCCAGCGACCGTTTGGTGTTACGCATTACGCAAGACACCGCTCAACCTCAAAAAGTAGTGCTAAAGGGTGGCGGAAATGTGATAAAAAATGTATCGGTGGCAGTAGATAACGGTCAACTAATTATCGACGACCGTAATGTTTGCAACTGGACACGTGATTTCAGCAAAAAAATAATTGTAGAAATTAATTGCAAAACCTTGCACGGTATCACACTGAACGATGCCTCTGAAATTGAATTTACAGATACATTAAAGTCAGATTCGTTGGTAGTATTTCAGCGCAGTTCAGGTAAGGTCAATCTAAATATAAAGGCAGGTAAATTTGAAGTAAATCACGAATCAACAGGAGTGCTGGATATTAAAGGGTATGCGGCCGTGTTTGTGCCTGTGATGTTTGATGCAGGAAAATTAGATGCCCGCAACCTGCAAGGCGATTACACATTTGCGTATCACTACGGGATAAACGAGTTACACGTGAAGCCCTTTAAAGTGCTGCATGCCCTTGTAGGCAACAGCGGTAATATCTTTTATTACGCCGAACCTGTTGAAGAACCGCTAAAAGTGGAACGGATAGGGAGCGGAAATGTGGAGCGGAAATAACTGCCATTTTGACAATAAAACCCTTTGGCAGTAATATTGCAGGCTGGCGAGTAGCTATAAAATATTGAAAACATCAGGATTAAATAAATTAACCCGAAAAATTTTTGGTAACAAACGTATGACAAACCACGAAACTGAGAACAGGGAAGAATTGAACGAAAATGAAAATGTAGCGGCCAACGAAGTGCCTGTAGATACACACGTGGGCAGTACTGACGAATCGACAGAAAAGGAATTAAATCCGGAAAATGTGGAGGCTGCCGCAGAAGAAGCAGCAAAAAGCAAAGTAAGTGTTGAGGATAAGCTAAAGGCCGAAATTGCTGAGTTGAATGATAAATACCTGCGCCTGTACAGCGAGTTTGATAATATGAAACGCCGCAATGCTAAAGAACGCATTGAGTTGATGGATACAGCCGGTAAAGATATTTTGTTATCTTTTATTCCCGTTGTAGATGATTTTGAACGTGCCCAAAAAGCCTTTGAAAACTCAACGGATATTGAAGCGGTAAAAGAGGGTGTAACGTTAATACACACCAAGTTTTTAAATATACTTTCGCAAAAAGGAGTAAAAGCTATTGAATCAAAAGGTCAGCCTTTTGATGTGGATTACCACGAGGCAATTACCAAAATACCCGCCCCCACCGATGACCTTAAAGGTAAGGTAGTTGACGAGGTTGAAAAGGGCTACACCCTTAAAGATAAAGTGATACGTTTTGCTAAAGTTGTAATAGGCGAATAATGGCTAAAAGAGATTATTACGAAATATTGGGCGTGGGGAAAAACGCCACCGCGGAGGAAATTAAAAAAGCCTACCGCCAAATGGCAATAAAGTACCACCCCGATAAAAACCCCAACAATCCTGAGGCTGAGGAGAAGTTTAAAGAAGCTGCCGAAGCCTACGAGGTGCTAAGCGACCAAAACAAACGCAGCCAATACGACCAATTCGGTCATGCAGGCATGGGTAACCGTGGCGGCTACGGAGGTGGCGGTGGTATGAGTATGGATGATATTTTCAGCCAGTTTGGGGATATTTTCGGTCAAGGAAGCCCGTTTGAGAGTTTCTTTGGCGGAGGAGGAAGAGGCAGTAGGGGAGCCGTAGGCTCAAACATCCGCATAAAAATTAAGCTTACCCTGCAAGAAATAGCCAAAGGCGCCGAAAAGAAGGTGAAGTACAACCGCATGACGGTGGCCAAGGGTGTTAACTTCAAGACTTGCCCAACTTGTAACGGAGCTGGTGCTGTGCGCCGAGTTACCAATACCATTTTAGGACAGATGCAAACTACCTCTACTTGTAATACTTGTAGCGGTAGTGGTAAAATTGTTTCGGAACGTCCCGCTGGTGTTGGTCCCGACGGCTTAATCGCACAGGAAGAATTTGTGGAACTAAAAATCCCGGCAGGTGTTGAAGAAGGAATGCAACTATCGGTAAGCGGCAAAGGAAACTCTGCTCCCGGAGGTACAGGTCCTAACGGTGATTTGATAGTGCAGATTGAAGAGATTGAAGACGAAAACCTGAAACGCGACGGACAGAACGTGCTCTATGTACACGACATCAGTTTTTCTGACGCAGCGTTGGGTACCAGTATCGAAGTGCCAACGGTTGAAGGTCGTGCAAAAATTAAAATTGATGCCGGTACACAATCGGGTAAAGTATTGCGCCTGAAAGGCAAAGGTTTGCCTACAGTGAACGGTTACGGACGCGGAGACCAATTGGTACAGATAAATATTTATACTCCCACAAAACTTAGCAACGAAGAAAAAGCCCTGCTTGAAAAACTTCGCGATGCTGAGAACTTTAAGCCCAATCCTGCCCATACTGATAAAAGCTTTTTCGGCCGTATGAAAGAGTTCTTCGGTTGCTTCGCCATCGGAGCATCCAGCCTCCTTGGGTTTATCAACGGATAATAATAGTAATATAATAACTTATAGAAACGGTGGACTGCATTTGTAGTCCACCGTTTTCTTTTACAGACACGACTAGAATCAACGATGGTTGAACTATTGTTGCTTTGTGCGGCTGTTGTCCACGAAAAGTGTGAAATTCAAGTTTTCGTTCAGGGTAGCGAGTAGTTTGAAAGGCAAAACTTGAATTTGGTTTTCGTGGTGGGCTTTTTGTTTACTTTTTGCCCAAACAAAAAGTAAAGAGCAAGTATTTAAAAGTATAACTATAATTTCTCCTGCACTAATTCAGCAATTACTAACGTTACCTCAACGCGTACCACTTACTTTTCGATAAAGAAAGGTATAAATAGATACAGCCTGTGGCTTTATGCCTGTTAACCTTTATTTTTGCTCAAACGCATGATATTGCAAATACAAACAACCTATCCGCTTTGGTGGATTATACCCTGCCTGCTGGGTGCAGCAGGAGCGGCATGGCTGCTATATACCCGTAATCCCTTTGGTGATGACGAGGTAAAACGCCGTTCGCCTTTGTATATCTCACTTATAGCCATTCGTTTTTTAAGTGTTTTTCTGTTGTGCTTTTTACTATTAGCACCCTTTATAAAATCGTCAACCAAAAAAATACAAAAGCCTGTAATTGTATTGGCACAAGACAATAGCCAGTCGATTACAGCCAATAAAGATTCAGCCTTTTATAAAAACGAATACCCCAAAAAACTGCAAGCCCTTGCCGAAGAGCTTCGCAAAGACTTTGATGTGAAACTGTTTGGGTTAGAGGACAAAGTGAGTGAGGGGACTTCATTTAATTACAGCGGCAAGCAAACCAACCTCAGTAGCTTATTTACCGAGATTACCAGTCAGTACGAAAACCAAAACCTTGGCGCAGTTATCATTGCTTCCGATGGGTTGTTCAACAGCGGTTCAAATCCAGTTTATGCAGCAGAAAACAGCAAAGTGCCTGTGTTTACTGTTGCTTTGGGCGATACTACCGTGCCCCGCGATGTTTTGGTAAAAAGCATCCGAAACAATAAAATTGCGTATTTGGGTAATACTTTCCCTGCTGAAATAACGGTTGCTGCCAGCAAGCTCAACGGGGCTAAAACAACCTTAACCGTTAGCAAAAATGGTAAAATATTATTCAGTAAAGAACTAGCTATTACAAACGATAATTTGTCACTAACCGAGAACCTGCAATTAGCCGCAGATGAACCCGGTACACAACACTATATCGTACAGCTTACTACCGTGAGCGGTGAAATCAGCTACATAAATAACCGCAAAGACTTTTTTATTGAAGTACTTGACGGACGGAATAAAATCCTATTGCTGGCACCGGCACCGCATCCTGATTTGGCAGGGATTAAACAAGCGGTGGAAAGCAATCAGAACTACGAGGTAGTAATCACATTTGCTGCAGGTTTCACTAACTATAATGACCTTAAGAAATACAACCTGGTAATACTGCATCAGCTTCCTAATATTGAAAACCCTGCTGAAAACCTGCTTGCCGCTGTTGAGAACAGCAAGTTGCCGGTGTTACACATTATTGGCACACAAACCCTCATCCCGATGTTTAACGATTTAGGAACGGGGATAGCTATCAGTAATTACCGCAATCAAATTAACGACGCTCTACCCTTGCTAAACGACGGGTTTTCGCTGTTTACCCTTAGTGAAGAAACCAAGGCCCGTTTGCGTTTTTGGCCACCGCTGAAAACTCCTTTCGGAACTTATTCGCAGGCTGCATCGGCAAACACTTTGTTGCAGCAGCAAATAGGTGCGATAAAAACCCAACAGCCGCTAATCTACTTTAACCAAAGCACCGACAGACGTATGGGTGTGATATTAGGTGAAGGCTACTGGCGTTGGAGGCTGCAAGATTTTGAGCGCAATAAAAACCACGACGCTACGAATGAGGTAATGACCAAAACTATCCAGTACTTGGCTGCCAAAAACGATACCCGTAAATTCAGAGTGAGTGCTCAGAAAAACACTTTTAACGAAAACGAGAAGGTGGTATTTGATGCGCAGGTATATAACGAAAGTTATGAAGCCATTACTGAACCCGATGTGAAAATGGATATCAAAAGTCAGGACGGGAAATCATTTACCTATACCTTTAGCAAAGCAACTACTGCATATACCCTTAATGCCGGTTACTTTGCCGCAGGGAACTATACTTATAAGGCGACTGTGAAAGTTGGTAACCGCGAGGAAACCCTTAACGGCAGGTTTACTGTGATACCGTTGCAGGTAGAGTTGCTGGAGACCGTTGCCGACCACCAATTAATGCGCTCACTGGCCGAGAAAAACGGAGGGAGTATGGTATATGCCAACGAAATTGAAAAGCTTACCCAGCTGATTAAAAAACGTGAAGACATTAAGCCTGTAAGCTATATGCAAACTGCATTTAAAGATATAATCAACCTTAAATGGGTATTTTTTATATTGCTGGCACTACTGGCTACTGAGTGGTTCTTGCGCCGTCGTAACGGGGCTTATTAATGATGAATTATTTATGAAAAGGATAGTATTATTTTTTATTACCGCAGTTATTTTAAGTTCATGTGCTTCTAACGAGGTGGCAAATTCAGGGGATGTGAAACAAAGCACCATTCACCAGCAGTATTCTATTTCTTACGATGAGAGTGAAAATGTTACATGGGCGTATGCCACATATCGGTTTGGAGGCAGCAATGGCACTACTCTGGTGTTAACAAAACCCGCCGAAGTTACTTTTAACGGGGATAGTATGCGCTTATCAACCAATGTTGTTAGTGGTGCAGGGTATAATTTAGCCTATAAAAAACCGATTGAGAACGGGCGAGAATGTGAGTTTGTGTATATAGATACCGAAGGGAAGAAACACGTTAATAAATTAAAATTCAACCCTGTATTGATGGGCACACCTCCTGCCGAAGTGAAAAAAGGGATGCCTCTTGAGTTGCCTTTGTTTACACAGCCTTTGCAACACGGCGAAAGCTTGCGCATTACTTTAAGCGATACTGTAAATACTGAAGAATTTGTGGTGGAGAATATACCTACGAGAGGCAAGCTTATTGTGCCCGCCAATGTATTGCAACCTTTAAAAGGAGAAGTGACCTTAAGCATCTCACGGGTGTCTTCTATCCCGCTGCAAAGTGCCACTGAGGCCGGCGGCGGCATCAACTTTGTTTATACGCTAAAACCCCGCAGGTTAACTGTGGTGGAGTAACTTAGGTCTTTAAGAGCCTGCTTCATAATTAGTCTTATATTACCTGAAATCAATTTTACGGGAGAAAAAAGCTTTGTGCTAAACAGTTTTAGTTGCTTCTGATAGGGATGAGTATTCACAAGAGCATTCTCTGGCCTCCTAGTGTGTTATAAGGCTTCTTTATTGTGTTGAGATAGTTTGAGTAGCGTCATTATTTTAAAGCATTACATAATGCTTCAAAATAAAAAAGCCCCAAAGTGTTTACACCTTGGGGCCACCTTTTGAAAATGTAGTGTCTTATTTTGCAATCCTTCTTTCTTTGATACGGGCTTTCTTGCCTTTAGCATCACGAAGATAGAATATACGGGCACGACGTACTTTACCGTGCTTGTTCACTTCAATTTTATCGATAAATGGGCTGTTTGCAGGGAAAATACGCTCAACACCAATACCGTTTGATATTTTACGAACGGTAAAAGTTTCGCTCATTCCTGCATTGCGGCGTTGCAACACAACACCTTGGAATTGTTGTATACGCTCTTTGTTACCTTCTTTAATTTTGTAGTGTACGGTAACAGTATCACCCGCCCTAAATTGGGGGAAATTATTGGTTTTTAAGTATTCGGCTTCAACCAGTTTAATCAAGTCCATCTCTGTGGTTTTTAAAAAGGACTGCAAAGTTACGTATTTAATTCACAATTGCACAAAATTTTTGCAAATTGTGCAATAAAGTATGCACCCCGTTAATCAGTCCGGTAAATTCAAAAGCAAATATAAGGTTTTATGCGGTTTATAAAAACGTAACCGATTGTACCATCAGGTTCACGGCCTGCAATTCTGTTTGCGCTTTAGCCTCGTTTTTTTGTTTGTTATCCACCAAATAGCGGCAGGTAAGTACCGTATTTTTATTGGCAACCAGCCATACAAATACCATCGTTTCTTTACCTTCAATCAGTATAATACTGTTGTAGTGCAATATGGTTTTGTTTTCGTTGTATTGGTACTTTGCATTTGGATGGCTGAAACTCTCATTGTCAAGATAATGCATCACTTCTCCGCTGTCGCTAAAGTTCCTACTTTCTTTAATCTCAAAAGTACCTGTACCATACATCGGCTTTTCAAAATGGTAGGTGCCGTCAGGGTTTTCAAACATATTCCAGTCGTTGGGGTATTTTAGTGTAAAGTACTTACGACTTGAGGTAAAATCACGTTCAGCAGGCATATTGGCTTGTGCGCTTGCAACGATTGATATTAGTAAAAAGCAAAGTGTGTATAGTGCTTTCATATGATACTATAAAGATACAAAAATAGTAACCATTGGCACTTATTAGCGGATATTTTATGAAAGTGAGGTTTGTTTAAGGCACTAACGTTTAATAAACGTGCTGAATTTAAGAAAATCGTTTACTCTATCAGGTGTTACGGGCAGTTGGAAACCGTTTTTAAGCTGCAAATACCCTCCGTCGCTTTTCACATAGCTGTTTACATAGTTTATGTTTACCATGTACGATTTATGGCAACGAAAAAAGGTTTGTGAGCCAGTAAGAGCCTCCTCAAAGTTTTTTAGCGTGCGACTTACTACCAGTTTAGTTTCATCAGCAGTAATAATTTCTGTATAAGTATTATCCGCTTTCAGGTACATGATAGTATCCAGCTCTATAAACTTAACCATATTGCCCACCGGTACGGCTATTTTTGTTACCGATGTTCCGCCTAATACATCGCGTAAAAAACCAATCTCATTTTTGTGGTGCTTGCGGTAACGTTTAAGAGCCTCTTCCAACTCATCCGGTTCAATTGGTTTTAACAGATAATCAATAGCCGATAATTTGAAGGCTTGTATAGCGTATTGATTGTATGCCGTCGTGAAGATGATAGAAAAGTCTATCTCTTCATCGTCAAAAAAGTCAAGCAGTTCAAGCCCGCTGTGTCCCGGCATTTCAATATCTAAAAAAATTAAGTCGGGTTTGTATTTGCGTATCGCCTTTACCCCATTGGGAAGGTCTTCACAGTCTGCCATTACTTGAACCTCAGGGCAATACTCATTCAGTAGTCCTTTTAACAGCACTCTTGCCCTTGGTTCGTCGTCAATTATTATGGCTTTGATAGGTGGATTCATTGTATAATGTGTTCTCGCGGTTTACGGGGATGGTTATATGTACTGTAGTTCCGGTGGCTATGCCTGAAAAATCGGTTTTATCGTTGTACTCAACCCCAATTTTATTGTTTCCTTTATTTAAAATTTCAATACGTTTAAGATTTGCCATTGTGGCAAACGGCTTATGCTTGTCGGATTTTATTTTTGCCAGTTCGCCTGACTTTTTTCGTCCAATTCCATTATCATCTACGCTAATGCATAAGTTATTCCCGTCAACGTAAAAATCAACTGTCAGTTTCTTTTTGCCCTTTTTGTGCAGTAACCCATGTTTAATCGCGTTTTCTACATAGGGTTGCACAATCATCGATGGTATTTTAACAATATCAAGGTCTAAACTACTGTCAACCACAATGCTAAAGTTAAAATCATCCTCGTTAAAGCGAGCCTTTTCTAACTCTAAATACAGTATTAGGGCATCCACTTCTTCAGTAAGGCTCACCGTATCTTTTTCCGACATTTCCAAAATCATGCGGGTGAGCTTTGAAAACTTGGCTAAGTAGCTGGATGCGTTTCTTTTATCATCAGTAAAAATATACGATTGTATGGTATTAAGTGCGTTGTAAAAGAAGTGCGGGTTCATTTGCGATTTAATAGAGGTCAGCATGGATTGCCGCAGGTTTTTTTCAAGTTCAATTTTTTCAACAGCGCGCTTATTTTCTTTGCGGTGTATGCTCAGTTTCCATCGGTAATAAATAAAAGCAGTAAGCAGGCAAACAACAAATACCGCTGCCCAAAACCACCATTGCAGCCACAAAGGTTTTTTAATGGTAAACTGTATGGTTTGCGGCAGTTGGATTTCTCCCAGCTTAAAGCGGATAACATAGTTATCGGGCGATAATGATGCCAGCTTAAGTGTACGGCTGTTTGCAGGAGCTGCTTTCCAATCATCGTTGTTGATGCTGTAGTACAAAGTGGCAGTGCTGCCCGGGTTGAAAGAAAGTAACGAGTAATTAATTTCGATGTCGTTTTGTGTGTGAGCAACGCTGATGGGCTTAGAAATATCAAACGTGTATTTGTTGATTTTAAAATGGTTAACCACAAAATTGGTGGTTAACGGCTGGTATTTGGTACGAAAATTTACCATAATTAACCCCCGTTGCAGTGCAAACACCAACTTGTCATTCCATACTTCAATATCGCTTATTTCATTGGCCCAAATGCTGTTGTATATTTTTTGAGCGTTGTAGTTGTTATTGTCTAAATCAATGTAAAACAATTGTTTGCCAGCAAACAGAAACAAAAAATTCTTAACAACTTTAATTCGGTTCACAGAAATTGGAGTGTTTTCAGAAAAGTTGAAGGTTGATATTTCTCCCCGCGCATTAATGGTGTATATGGCTCCGTTGGTGTTTAGCCCGAAAATTTTGTTTTTGTAGCGTTGAAGGGAGAGTATAAAAAGGCTTTTGTTTTGGTACTTTACCTCGCTCATCCCTTTGGGAGTGAGCAAAAACAACCCCAAATTGGTAGAAAAAAATATTTTGTCAGTTCCTTCAATATGCGCCACTGATTTTGCTCGTACACCTTCTTTTAGCATCGACGATGTTGCCCAGTAATCGTTATTTAGTTTACTGTTGTGTAAGCTATCCCAAATGCTTTTTAACGTAGATTTACTGCCGGAATTAAAAATAAGACCTGCCACCCCCGATGCTGCGTAGGCATAGTATTTATCGTCAATTCGCTCAATGTCTTTTACAGCTGTTACCGATTCGGATATTGTTTTGCCGGCGTAGTCAAGTTCTTTAAACATTGAAGAGCTGGTAAAAATTCGTTCCGAGATAGTATCAACATAAAGGTTGCTAATGTCATGACCGCCTCCGTACGAAAAAATAGTGCTGTATGAAAAATCGGGCAGGTTAGTACGCAGCACTTGCCCGGCTTGTGTTCCTACAAAAGCCGAATTGCCCTGCACAAAAATTGAGTTGGGGCGCAAGCCGCCCAGCTGCCACATCCGGGTGTTAATATCGGGTACTAACAAAATACCATCGGCACTGGTCTGAAACCAAAAATTTCCCTCCCTGTCTTTATAAACACCTAAAATATTTTTATCAGTAAAAAAGGGTCTTCCATTGTTTATGTAGTTTCCGCTGGTATCAACGCCGTAAACACCTGCGGGCGTGCAAACCCAATAGTAACCGCCAACATATTTTATAATGTGAATGAAATTAATGTAAGGGATGTTAAATTTTGTAACCACACCTTCACTGGTAATTTCAAATGCAATGCGCTGTTCTTTTAATTGATTGTAGCACAAAACCCCTTTATCTGTAAGACATATCCGCCCTATGGCATGTTCAGCTTTGAAAGGAGTGGTCAACAAATTATAGGTTTCAGTAGCCGCATTGTATTTTATATTGTATAAGTTGGTGGTGGCTACATAATAATCAGTGTTTGTGCTAATTGCGTTTGATATAAAATCGTTATCCAGTTTTTCAGAAGTAATATGCTTTAGCGTTTTTAGGTCGTAGTAATCAATGGCGTTTATGTGTGTAGCAATAACGCGGTTGCCCAAAATAGCAAACCCAACATAGCCCGTTGGTTTTTTTTGCTCAGGTAAGCCATGTAGTGTGTCGTTTTGGAGATAATACAGGTAACCATCAAAATTTTCGTACCAAATACGTCCGTACTTGTCTTCTTTCAGTGAGCCTCCCGCCTTTGAAGTTTGATCGGGGCCGCTGTACGTTATACATTCAAATCCATCGTACCGGCAAAGTCCCTCAGCGGTAGCCAGCCACATAAAACCTTTACTGTCTTGCAACACATCATACACCGTATTTGAAGGCAGACCGTCGCTAAGCGATATAGTGGTATAATAAGGGTCTTGTGCGTGCAGCAAAACAGATTGCAACACAGCCACTACCAAAATCAATAAACGATGTGTTTTTGTCATATCCCTATCAAATATACCACCTCACAAGGGTTATCAAAGTTGCAAATTCCGCTATTTTTTTCACTTAAATCAGCCGCGTTAGTATGCAAGCAGTTTCAGATAGTGAAACCTTAAAAACGGTGGTTTACTAACTCAAAAATATAATTTACTAACCGGCAGTAAAGTAATACACGGTGCAATCTAATATTGTATTTGTTAACTGCTGCAGTGCATATTTATCAAGGTAGTTCTAGGTAGTATGCGTAAAATAATTTACCCCCAATAGTATTTTAAGCACAGTTTTAACTTTTTTCTTTCATAAAGCGGCCTGTGTGTGAGGTCGCTTTTTTTATGTTATTGCAGCGGCACTTTGTGCAACAAAACAGGCTGTTTGTTTCTTATCTCGCAAAGGGATAACTTTGCGCCGCTAAAACCATTAACGGTTGTTAGTTGTTACCCATAAGCATGTCAGAACTGTTTTACCCCATAAAAATTAAGCGCATTATACGTGAAACAAAGGATGCGGCTTCTTTTGTGTTTGATATACCCGAAAACCTGAAGGATAAGTTTACTTATTTACCGGGGCAGTACCTTACTATCTCTACTACAATAAACGGTAAAGAAGTGCGTAGGGCATACTCTTTCAGTAGTAGCCCCATTACCGATGCCGACCCTGCAGTTACTATAAAAAAAGTTGACGGGGGCGTGTTTTCATCGTTTATGAATGATGATGCCTTTGAAGGACAGGTAATGCAAATAATGCCGCCTATGGGCAAATTTGTGGTGAATTTGGATGCGAACAGCAAAAACCATTACGTGTTGTTTGCCGGCGGAAGTGGTATCACCCCGATAATGTCAATCATTAAATCAGTAATTGACAAAGAACCCAACAGCAAGTTGAGTTTGGTATATTGTAACAGGGATGCAGAATCGGTGATATTTAAGCAGCAATTAGAAGATATGGTTGCTAAATATCCATCTATACTTAAAGTGGTGTATTGCTACGATATTGCTCCAGCCGGATGGACCGGTATTAGTGGCCGTCCCACGGCAGCACAATACATTGACATGGTGAAGCAAACCCGTTTGGATGGTTTTAATACCGAGTACTATATATGCGGACCTACAGGGATGATGGACGAAGTGAAGAACGGTTTGCAAATGCTAGGAATACCCGGTGGTAAAGTACACAGTGAGTACTTTAGCGCACCCACCAGCAAAGAACCTGTAAAAACGGCTGCACCTGCCGCAGTTTCATACGGTGATGAAGATGCCTCAGGCGGCCAAAAAGCGGTGATTTTGCTTAATGGGCGTGAGCATGAGATAACAGTTCCTAAAGGAACTACGATTTTGGAGGCTGCAAAAGATGAAAATCTTGACCCGCCGTATGCTTGCCAAATTGGTGTATGTACAACCTGTAGGGCTAAATTGCTTGAAGGACAAGTGGAAATGGATGAGCGTGAGGGGCTAAGTGATAGTGAAATTGCTCAAGGGTATATACTTACCTGCCAAAGCCACCCCACAACACCTAAGGTGAAGTTGATTTACGAATAAGAAGGTGCGTAGCGCCTATACCTTATCTTTTTAATTTTTTTAAGAATGTCATATAAAACCCCTTCCGAATCATACACGGTGATGAATGAGTTGGTATTGCCCAACGATACCAATACGCTGAATAACCTGATGGGTGGTCGCTTGCTGCATTGGATGGATATAGTGTCAGCCATTACAGCCCAAAAACATAGCAACCGTATTGTGGTTACCGCCAGTGTAGATAGTGTTTCTTTTAACGAAGGGATTGCTTTGGGCGATGTAGTTACCCTTACTGCAAAGGTGAGCCGCTCTTTTAAAACAAGCATGGAAGTGTTTATTGAGGTATGGTGCGAAAACATACCCAAAGGCCGCCGTGTAAAATGCAACGAGGCATACTATACGTTTGTGGCGGTGGATGGAAACGGTAGGCCAATACACGTACCTGAGTTGAAACCCGAAACCGAGGATGAAGTGAAACGTTACGATGGAGCATTGCGCCGCCGCCAACTACGCCTTATTCTTGCGGGCCGCATGAAACCTGATGATGCCACTGAGCTGAAAGCGCTGTTTATACATCCGTAATAGTATGTTATCGGTTATTAATTATCATAACCGATAACAAACAACAAATACCTAACTCCCCAGCCAGTTTTTAAACTCCGGTGCCCGTTCACGGCTCACAAACATTTCCTCACTCAAATCGGGTTTAAGGTAAATTTTTAGTTTGCCGTTAAAAGAAATATGCACGTCTTTTACTGCACTTAATGATGTGATAACCTTACGGTTGGCCCTAAAAAACTTTTCGGGGTTTAGCTTGCTCTCAAGCTGTTCAATAGTATAATCAACAATGTATTTATTGCCCGCGTGGGTAAGCATAAAAACCAGCTTATCTTCAGCATAAAAATAAGCAATGTCCTCAACATCAACAGGTATAAGCCGCTGTCCCTGTTTCACCAAAAACCTGGATTTATAAGTGTCCGGTCTAAAGGCTTTAATCAATTCGCCAATATCTATAGTCCCGTTTTGTGGTGTTTGTGCCAGTGTGTCGTATTTAATAAAAGCATTAACAAGCTCGATTTTATCAATTGGCTTCAGCAAATAATCAATGCTGTTTACTTTAAACGCTTTTATAGCATACTCATCATAAGCGGTGGTGAATATAACAGGACATTTAACAGGCACTGCTTCAAAAATATCAAAGCTCAGCCCATCGGCCAGCTGTATATCCATAAAAGCCAAATTGGGGGCAGGGTTATTTTGCAACCACTCAATTGTTGTTTCCACACTGTCAAAATGAGCCACAATCTCAGCCTGCGGCCTGCATTCATTTATCAGCCCCATCAATCGGCGTGCGGCAGGGGCTTCGTCTTCTATTACTATAATTTTCATCGCTCAAGTATCAACGTATCAAACAATAAACGGTAATTAGCACAAAGGAACCTTCACAATAAAGTCCGTGTCGGTTTCAAAAATATCAATACCTTGCCCGTATATATATTCAAAGCGGTTCATCAGGTTTTGCAAGCCAATTTTTGTGCTGCTTTCTACTGATTTTTTCTTTTGCAGGTTGTTACGGGTTACCAGCATTTGGGCGTCATCCACATAAATTTCTACCGTTAGTGGCTTTTGCAACGATATAATATTGTGTTTAATGGAGTTTTCAACCAGTATTTGCAAGGTTAGCGGCGGTATTTGCTTAGTATAGTGGGAGGGAGGGATGTTCACATGCACGTGTAAGTTATCTCCAAACCGTATTTGCTGTAAAAAGAAATAGGCATCAATACAATCCAACTCAGTTTTTAAATCTACCGTTTCATTATCCTTGTATTGCAATAAATAACGGTACACACTACTTAGTTTTTGTACAAATTGCACTGCTTGGTCTGGGTCTTCAGGTATAATCGTTGCAAGAGTATTAAGGCTGTTAAAAAGAAAGTGAGGATTCACCTGGTTTTTTAACGAATCAAACTGCGATTGCAGGTTCTCTTTTTTTAGTTTCTCTGTGTTTACAAGAGCTACGTTCCATTGCCCGAACAAATACACTGCTTCATAAATTGCAGTAACAATGGTGGTAACTATTAATGATATAACCGCCACCTTAAAAACAATAGGAGTAGGGTCTTCGCAATCCTCCACATATTTAAACCATATATGAGCTACTGTGGTAGATAATACAATGGTGGCAACAGCCACCACTATTAATTCGGTAAAAAATCGCCTACGACCGTATTTCTGCCAAGGCAATACCTTTTCTAATAGTTTGGTTATGTTGGTAATTGCAGTATAAAGAACCGTGGATATAATGGCAGTGAAAACAAATGAGTTTAAAAACTCGCCCAGCCACTCAAGCGATGGGTCTTTTCCTTGCGCAAAATAGGCATCAAGGATATAGTGCAAAGGCACTACTACAGCAATAATTAATATTACCAGCAGCGAGGCTTTTGAACTATTCCTTTCTCTATTTTTTGCTTTGTATTTCATGCCTTTGGGTTATTCATCCCTGCATCTTTAGGTAAGGTGCAGGGATGGTAGAGTTAAAATTGTGCCCTGTAAAACGGTACCGGAAATATACCGATTTGGTTAAATGCTTCAATGTTTCCGCTTTTGGGGTTGTATTGACGGGTCAAAATATTTTGAATATTAAAAATGTTTTGAATATCAATAGCCCACTCATGGGTTACACGTTTGCCGTTTTTCTTAAACCCGATGCGAAAATCGGTGCGGAAAAAGTCCTTCTCGCGTTCTGCATACGCCTTTGAGTCATCAAATACTTGATATCCTTTTTTGCGACTTTCATCAAGGTCAATAGCAAGATAACGTCGTCCCCCTGCGTATGTAACACGCAAGTTAAGGCTTAATATGCCGTTATTTTTGGTTTTAAACTCACGCCCAACCAGTGCATTTGCCACAAAGTTGCCGTTAAAGGCTGTATTTCGCCATTTATTATCACTTGCCAAATACTCACTTTCATACAACGATAAGGTGCCTAAGTAGTAAAATCCTTTGTTAAAGAAACGTTCAACTGTAAACTCAACACCATAGTTACGCCCCAAACCCTTATTTACCAAGCTATCCACATTGGGGAAGCCAAAATCGGCACCAAAGTTAATTGTGCTATAAGTACTTGGGTTTTGGGTAACTGCTACATTGTTTAAGTATTGATAGTAAGCTTCAGTTTTAAAGCGCACATTTTGGTTTACCAGCATTTCATATCCTGCTATAAAGTGGTTGCTCTTCGTAAACTTAATATTGCGGTTAGTTTCAATACTTTGGGTGCGCATAGGGTCAAGGTGGGTTAGCTCAAAATACACAGGTATGGGTTGCATTTGGCTGTGCATACCGTAACCGAAACTAAGCGAGTGGCGGGTGGCAAGTTTATATTTAAACGAAGCACGAGGTTCAATAGATGTGCTATTGTTATGAAACAAATGGTTGTAGTGCAAGCCGGCATTTAAGGTTGCTTTTTCATTTATTTTCCAGTTCCAGTTTCCGTAGGCCTGCCCCAAAAACAACTCTTTATTGTCATAATCGTACTGGCGCACCCACGATGCGTAATTCTGTCCGCCTGATACACTATCAACCCTATAAAAACTATCATTTGCACCTGCTGAGAAACGTGTTCCTATTATCCCGAATTTTAAGCTGTGTTTGGCGTTAAGTTTTTGATTAACAAAACTATGTATTGAGTTACGAACGGTATAATTTTCGCGGCCGAAGTTGCGTATTTTCTGGATGGCAGGGTTTAGCGAGTCAACCACAGTACGGTTGCGCTCGCCCGATGTGCTGACAACAGTTTTCATATAACTGTTTTTACCCAGCGATATAGTATGTATCAATCCGGCAGCAAACATGCCGCTGCTAAAATCCACGTCTTGCGGGTCGGCAAGTTTTGCAATTTCCGATGCTTCCTTTTTACTATCCTGTATCAGAGTGCCGCTAATACCGCCAATAGCAAACAAGCTAAAATTTCCCAAGCGAGTTTTGCCGAAATTAAACTTCATGGTTAAATCCTGCCAACGGGGTGCACCGCTGCCACCAAAATTAAACCCTAATGTGCTCAGGAAGTCGAGCGTACTATATCTGTAATTAATTAAAAACGACGATTTCGATTTTTTGATAGGCCCTTCAGCCATAAACTCAACACCGCTAAAACCTATCTGGCCTGTGTATTCATACTTTTCATTATTACCGTCGCGCATTTTTAAATCAAACACCCCCGATAGCGAGTTGCCGTACTCAGTAGGGAAGGCTCCTGTTATAAAATCAGAGTTTGATAATGTGTTGTTGTTTAAAATGCTTACCGGGCCACCGTTAGCACCCTGATTACCAAAGTGATTAGGGTTAGGTATATCCACACCTTCAAGCCTCCACAGCAATCCCAACGGCGAGTTTCCTCGTATCACAATATCATTTCGTTGGTCGTTACCGCCACCGGCCACACCCGCAAAGTTGTTGGCCATTCTGCTGGGGTCGCCCAAACCACCCGCATAGCGTTGCGTTTGGTCAATAGTAAACGAGCGTCCGCTCACTGTCACCAATTCGTTATTGGTTTTGCCGGGGTCGCTTTTTGCGGTCACTACCACCTCGCTTGCCTCCACCACATCCTCTTCCATCGTAACATTCATCACCACTTCTTTGGCAGAGTTTACAATTACATCCGGTATCACTACCTCTCTGTAACCTGTGTAAGTAACCCTTATTGTATGGCGGCCTACCGGAACATTTGTAATTCTGAATTTTCCATCTACATCAGTAGATGCACCTAATACAGGTTCTGAGTTTAGTAAGATAACAGTAGCACCTATCAGTTCGGTATTGGTTTCCTTATCGGTTACCACACCTCTTATGGTTTGGGTAAGCTGTGCATTAGCTGCAAAAGAGAAGCAGATAATTAACGTTGTGATGCTTATCAGTCTTTTCATAGTTTATTTAGTTGGTGCAGCAAATTTGCCATTGTGACAGGTATTAATAAATACTTGACTGATGAACTGTTGTTTTTTGGGAGTGAAGTTTCATATCAGGCTACTGAATTTTTTGCTCACAAAATTAGGTTGAGGTGTATTAGGTATTATGGGTTGTTACTAATTGGTCTTTTGTTTTTAATTAATGTTGTTTTTTACATAGCCCTATAAAGCGCGATATATAATTTTCAAAAATCAGGCTGTTTTTTGCAATAAAAACGTTTTAAAAACAAGGGTTAAAAAAATGTGTACTGCTTAAATAATCGTTTCTGCCACTCACATAAAACTTGGTTATAATCCTGTAATTCTGAAATTGGTGACCAAAATTGTAATTTACCTTTGTAGCAGTAAACTATAAAACTATACAGGAAAAACTACTTTATATGCCCAGCCTTATGAAATTTAAAAACTACATAATAATTGCAGCCGCGGCTTCGGTTGCATTGTTGCAAAGCTGTAAAAGAGAC
Source organism: Agrobacterium sp. 719_389 (assembly GCA_943370295.1). Lineage (GTDB taxonomy): Bacteria > Bacteroidota > Bacteroidia > UBA8524 > UBA8524 > SB11. The sequence continues at coordinate 392,672 of CALRQL020000001.1, forward strand.
GGAGTTGACAACCCGGCTGGTTCAGGTACAAATACTCCTATTACAAGCATCGACCAAATGGTGGTGCCTAATAATTTTGATTACGCCACTACACACGAGGTAATGCTGGATGTATTTTTGGCGGATGGTGTTGGTGATGCATTTAAAGGAGTAAAAGTGTGCATTTATGATAATGTATTAGACCCTACGTTAAAGAAGCCTAATTTATTATACACAGGCGTAACCGGTGCTGATGGTAAACTTACCGGAGCAATTAGTTTGCCCACTTACCTTAAAAGTGTGTTTATTTATCCTTACAGTGTTGGTATTCCTAACAACGTAAGCATTCCTGTTGTAAACAAATCAGTTACTTTTAAATACTCAAACGGGAAAATACAATCCCGTATTGAGGCAGCAAAAAATTACCACGATATAAGCAATCCTGCTAATGCCACTTTAATGCGCAAGTCGGGCGTTGCAGATAAATTCTCAAAACGTTTAGGAACTTGGAATAGTAGCGGTGTACCCAACTATTTAGAAAGTCAGGGAGATAACCTTACCCAAGCGTTTTTAAATAAAATTACAGCCTCATTCCCTGAAAGTCGTTCAGTACCAAATAATCACCCTGATTATTTGCTTGAAACCAATCAACGCAACCTTAAAATCGACTCGTTGTCAGATGTGTTCATCACTTTTGTGCATGAAGGTGCAGGTTACCAAAATTCGCTGTTTTATTATGTATATCATAAAGACAGTGTACCTACTTCGGCTAACGATATTGATTCATTAATAGCTATTTTCCCAAACTGCTCATTTAGCGGCAGCGGTGGCGGCCTTAACGCAGGTAATAAAGTTAAGATTGGTCGTTTTAAAGCCGGCTATGTAATTGGGCTTGCAATTGCGGCTAATGGTTATAACGATGCTACCGACCAACTTACCGCAGGTTATAATATATGGTACACAAACAAAGAATTTAACAACGAATCGGGCAACTGGAAACAACACACTGCTTTGTTGTATGATGACGATACAAAACGTTTTGTGATTGGTTTTGAAGATTTGAAACGCGATAACAGCTCAAGTGATGAAGACTTTAACGATGTAATTATTTTTGCTACTTCAAACCCTGTAGATGCAATTGATGATACCGGTGTGCCTCCAATTGATGAGCCCGGCGATTGCGATAACGACGGAGTAACCGATGTGTACGATGATTTTCCTTGCGATGCAACAAAAGCCTACCGCCGTTTTTTCCCATCGGATACTGAATACGGTACGCTTTCATTTGAAGATTTGTGGCCTTATACCGGCGATTATGATATGAACGACCTTGTATTGCGCTGGCAGTTTGAGGCAATTGCTAATGCAAGTAACAAAGTAATTGAGTTTAAATGTAAATCATACGCGGCAGCAAAAGGTGGTTCGTTCCCAATTGGTTTTGGTATTCAATTCCCTTTTAATGCCTCAGCCGTTCAGCAGGTTACCGGGTCTCAAATTACCCGCAACCGTGTAACCCTTACAAGCAAAGGTCTCGAGCAAGGGCATACTAAAGCAGTGATGGTATTGTTTGATGAAGTTGCCGATCAGTTATCAGCCACCGGGCAATCGTTTTACAATACTGTAAATTATTCGCCCATATCATTTCCTGATACCATCAAAACGGTAATGACTTTTACCAGCCCCATTACCTTTGGCGATTTGGGTACTTATCCCTTCAACCCCTTTATTTTTACTACCAATAGGGGCTCAGAAGTCCACTTGCCCGACCAGCCTAATACAGCCCTTGCAAACATTAATTTATTGGGCACCGGAAAAGATAACAGCATACCCAACAGTAACCGTTTTTACAAAACCAGCGGCAACCTTCCATGGGCCATGCACCTACCCATACAGTTTGCTTATCCTTCAGAAAGAACAAGCATTATACAGGCATATCTGAATTTTGCTAACTGGGCCCAAAGCGGAGGCGCTACAAACCAGAACTGGTACCTGAACGAACAGGGTAACATCAACCAGTCTAAATTATTTACGAGATAGTTTTTTTCATAGCGATAGTTTGGTTTAGAGCCCCGGTTAATGCCGGGGCTTTTTTAATTTTTAGTAATAAGTTTTATGTTTTTTCCGGAGTTAGCTGTTCATATAAAATAACCGCTACTCATATAAAAAACAGTACAAAACAACACACTTTGCGTGGTAGAGATAATTATCCGTAATACATTTGTTTACTATTTAGGAATAAAACCAACACACGTATAATGAAACTTAAAATAACACTTACTTCTTTGGCACTAGTGCTTGCACTGGTAAGTTGTAAGCGTGACGGCTTGAATACCGACAGCGATAATGCTGCGGGTAACAACGTTTCAAGCATGAACGACCTTGTGGTTCCCAATAACTTTGATTTTGCTACTACCCAAGACTTAACGTTGGATGTTGTTTTAACTGATGCCCAAGGAAATCCTTTAAGGGGAGTTCGTGTTGATGTGTTTGATGCCCCTACAGATGGCGTAAAAAGCCGCGAAGTTTACGCTACAGGTGTTACTGATAAAAATGGTGTGTTGTTAGTGCCCATGAGTGTGCCTACTTATGTGAAACAAGTAACAATTTTCCCCTATATAATGGGGGTTCCTAACAACGTTGAGGTTCCTATTGCAGGCAATACAGTTAAGTATCATTACATAAATGGTAAAATTCAATCAATGGTGGCACCATCAAGCCAATCATCAGGCGGACTTGAAAATCTTGGCAGCGGTTTTACCCGCAAATCAGGCGTTACCAGCACATTCTCGTACCGTTTAGGTACTTGGAATAGCAGTGGGGTTCCTAATTACCTTACCACTTCAGATACAGTTTCATCTGCATTTTTAACCCGTTTAATGTCAGCATTACCCGAAACTAAATCAGTGCCAACCAACAAGCCTCAATACCTTAACAATATTTTACCTGTTATTGAGGTAACACAAACAGCTGATATTTGGATAACCTTTGTGCACGAAGGTGCTACCTATAAAAATTCATTATTTTATTACAAGTATCACAAAAACAGTCCTCCTACTGTTGCTACCGATATTGATTCTCTATACACCGTATTCCCTAACTCAAGCTTTAGCGGCAGCGGCGGTGGACTAACCGCTGGTAATAGGGTGCTTTTGGGTCGTTTCGGAAAAGATACTATGATTGGTTTTGCATTAGCTGCCAACGGTTTCAACAACTCAGCACAAATAACTGCGGGTTTGGCCATTTGGTATAGCCATAAAGATTTTAACAGCGAGTCTTCTTTCTACAAAGACCATGCATTGATGTTGTACGATTCAGCAACTCAACGTTATTTGATTTGCTTTGAAGATGTGCGCCGTGATAACGGAACCAGTGATAACGATTTTAACGATGCAGTGTTTTATGCATCGGCCAACCCGCCAACGGGTATTGGCAACCCTACCATTCCGCCGGTTAACCCAACAGCGGATTGCGACCGTGATGGTGTGCCCGATTTGTTTGATGATTATCCTTGCGACTCAACGAAGGCCTACGACCGTTATTTCCCTTCAAAAACTGAATTTGGAACATTAGCCTACGAAGATTTGTGGCCAAGTAAAGGTGATTATGACTTTAATGATTTAGTTGTACGCTGGAGATTTCATGCGGTGGTTAGCCCGCAAAACAATGTGTTAGAGCTTAACTGTAAATCATTTGTTGATGCCAAAGGAGGTTCATTACCTGGTGGTTTTGGAGTTGAGTTTCCTTTTAATGCCTCAGTGGTTAATCAAGTCACAGGGTACGATATTACTCGTAGTCGTGTAACACTTACTAACAAAGGGCTTGAAGCCGGCCACACGAAAGCAGTGGTGATATTATTTGATGAAGCTGCCGACCAATTGAGTAAACCCGGTGGCTCTATGTACAATACCCGCAGGTTTGCCCCAATAGCATACCCTGATACAATTAATATCCGCATGACTTTCAGTTCAACGCTGTCGTTTACAAATTTGGGTGTTTATCCGTTCAATCCCTTCTTATTCACAGGCCAACGTAATATTGAAGTTCACTTGCCCAACAAAGCTAACACAGCCCTTGCAAACACAGCCTTGTTTGGTACTGCGCATGATAATTCAATCCCCTCAAGCAATCGTTACTACCGAACTATAAATAACTTGCCTTGGGCTATTCACTTCCCTACCAAGTTTAACTATCCTGCCGAAAGGTCAGATATTGTTACAGCCCACACCAAGTTTGGTGCATGGGTACAAAGTAACGGGTTGCTAAACAATGATTGGTATGAGAATAAATCGGGATACCGCAATACCAACAATATTTATACGCCGTAAAACTAACTAACTATATATGGATTACGGATGGGGGCCGGGTGTTATGCCTGGCCTCTTTCATTTATAAAGCAATAACAGGGAAAACTATAAGAATTAGGCTTTTTTACGCTTGAAGATTGGAACTGTGCTGCATGGTTCGCCATACATAAGACTTTTCACATAGGGAGCCAACAAACGGGTAATTTCAGTATAGGCACCGGTAGGCACAGGTTTATCAAAGCAGCCTTTGATTACCACCATTTTATCCTCATACTCTTGAGGGGAAAGGTTTTGCAGAGCCTTCAAGAACAAAGCATTTTCAAGCATTTCAGCATTACCGAACATGAAAAAATGGGCATGTTGTTGCAGCCTTTCAGCCACAAGCATGTAGGCCCAAGTAGGCACCACTGCATCAGCAGAGCATATTATCGATACATTTTTACCGTTGTATTGTTCCCAATCGTGGTTTTTTACCCATTCTCTAAAATCTTTTTCACGCAAAATCAAGCCCATATACAGGCATTCTTTCATATCAAACACCACACGTTCGCCGGAGTGGTAAAAATCCTCAAGGTTTATAGTTATAAGCGCACTTTGCGCCACGCGGTTCACAATCTCGGTTTCCATATCAAAATGTAAAATTAACAAATAAAGTGCCTAAATGTTGTGCGGGGCAATATGTCAGTAAATAGTATCAAATTGTTATCTTGCGATTTATTATCGTTCAAATCAACGCCGATGCCCAATAGCCAGTACGCCGTTCAAAAGGCTTTTGTACAAAAATTAAAAGAACTTGCCCCGGCAAATACATCCTTAGCCGAAGAGATAGCGGAATTACTAAATGTGAGCGCTGACAGCGCATACCGCAGACTAAGGGGCGAAACTGCCATATCATTAGATGAAGCGGTAACACTGTGCACGCATTTTAAAATTCCGTTCAGCGCCTTTACCGAAACTTTAGCCGGTTTGGTTACTTTTCGTTACCGTCATTTGGATGAAAATGAAGAGAGTTTTTTCCAGTACTTGCAAAGCCTTGACCAAACATTGGATAAATTATTGATGGCAAATGAAAAACGTATTGTTTACGGAGCAGTTGATATATCCATTTTGCAACACTTGGGTTTTAGAGGGATAGGAACCTTTAAAATGTACTATTGGATGCGTGCTTTGATGGGGGTGAAACGAATGCAGGATAAAAAATTTGACCCCAACCTGATAAGTGCCGAGATGCAGCAGGTGGCAAATTCGATTCATAAAAAGTACCTGAAAGTACCCTCAACAGAGATATGGAGCGATGATATGCTTTTCCCTACACTGAAGCAGATTGAATACAGCTGGGAAAGCGGTTGGTTTGAGAGCAAAGATGCGGTGCTTGCAGTTTGTGAAAACCTGCGCGAAATGATGTTTACAACCCGCGACTGGGCTGCACAGGGTAGCAAACTTTTAAACGAACCAAAAGATGAGCGGCCGCAAAACTATAAATTATACTTTAGTGAACTGCTAATTGGTAACAACACCATTATGGCATACTTAGACTCACTAAAGGCAGTATTTTTAAGTCATCATACGTTTAATAACATTAATACCACTGATGTTCGTTTTTGTAACGAAACAGAAGAATGGCTTGAGAAGCACATGCAAAAGGCTACTCTTATAAGCGGCACCGCCGAAAAACAACGGGTAAAGTTCTTTAATCTGTTAGAAAAGAATATTGATAAAGTGATTGATAAAATAAAAGCAGATTAATTTACCCAATGCAACTAAAAGCCATTTAAAAACAGGTGGTGTAAGGCAGAAATTTGAAATTAGAACAAACAAGCACTATTTGGATATGCCATATAAAACTTCGTTTGTTATATAGTAAATTGGTAACTAATTTTACAAAAACCTCCAGCAACATTGTCGTTCGAAGTCACAATATTGGGTTGCAGCAGTGCCACCCCAACAGCCGACAGGCATCCCTCAGCTCAGCTGCTGAATATTAAAGGTCGCTATGTTTTGATTGACTGTGGCGAGGCTACACAAAATCAGCTGCTTAAATATAGGCTGAGACATAGCAAAATCAATCATATTTTTATTAGCCACCTACACGGCGACCATTATTTGGGCTTGGTGGGTTTGTTGGCCACCATTAATTTTCAGGGTAGGGAAAACGAATTACACATATATGGCCCCGAGCCATTAGAAGCCATTATTAATGACCATTTTAAGTACTCACATACTGTATTAAGGTTTCCTCTGTATTTTCATACTGTGTACGACGATGAGAGCCGTGTACTTGAAGAGAACAGCACATTTAGGGTGAAATCGCTTGTGTTGAAGCATAGGTTGCCTACCACCGGTTTTTTGTTTGAAGAGGTAAATCCTTACCGCAAAATAAATAACGCTGCGTGCGAATTGCACGAGGTGCCTTATGCCTATTATGATGATTTAAGACGCGGGTTGGATTATAGGGATGATTTGGGTAATGTGATTGAAAATAAGCTATTAACTTTTGACCCTAAAGCACCGCGCAAATATGCCTATTGTTCTGATACCTGTTATTTTGAACCTGTGATTGAACACATTGAAGGTGCTGACATGTTGTACCACGAAAGTACCTTTATGCATGATTTGGTGGATAGAGCTAAAGAAACCCTTCACAGCACTGCTTTTGAGGCGGCCACCATTGCACAAAAAGCGCAGGTAGGTAAACTGCTGCTGGGGCATTTTTCAGCAAGGTATAAAGACTTAACTCCTTTATTAGAAGAGGCACGAAGTGTTTTTGAAAACTCCTTTCTTGCCATTGAAGGGCAGAAGTTTGTGATTGAATAATTACCAGTACAGCCAGTAAAATTGAACTCCGCGCTCGCTAAATTCTATAGCGGGGAAGGGCATTTTAAAAATATTTAAGCCATAAAACACCCGCTGTAATACTTTGTTTTTTATTAATGGGGTAAAATTAATATCAAACGACAGGTACCATTGTCTGTACCGAGCAACGTGGCTGTAGTCGTGTGTTATTCCTTGTTTATCCGTCCACACGTTATCATGCCCGCCATACATATCCTCTCCACTATAGCCAATACTCAGCAATAACCAATCAGGAAGTATTTTTCGGCCTGCAATGGCATTTACATCAATCGTAAGCCAATACGTCTGTCCGTTGTAATCCTTTAATGAGTTTTGTATATAACCCGTTCCGAACATATCAGGCCTTACCAAGGCCAGTGCTGTTGTGTGGTAGCTATATTTAGCAATAGCAACAGCTTTGCCAAAACCGCTTAATTGTACATAGGCAAACAAGCTGCCCAGTACATTGGCAATTACATCGCCCCACGAGAATCCCCACGCGGCTGAAAAGCCATCCATTATCTCCACGGGCATTAAAATGAAAATACTTACCCAAAAGCTGTACAAGGCAGATTGCTTTATACTATATCCTGCCCAACAAAAAATATATGCCGGCATCAAAGCCCATTGAAAATGCACCACAAAATGACCTACTTTATCCATTTGCAGCCACTCAGCAGTGTCATCAAAAAGATGGAACCCGTTGTTGGTACCTTCACTATACCAAAGCCAGTATAAAAAAAACACATACAGCGGGTACATAATGCCCAAAGAGATAAGAAACCCTCTGGCCTTCTTAGGGTCGCGCAGCGGATTAGGCTTCAGGTAACTTTCGGGTAGTAACATGCTTCAATAATACTGTATTTACTACCCATTAGCCACATTATTAGTGTTAGGCTTGCGCATTTCAAAAAATAACTATATTTGCCCCGTATTACAGGTTCTGGCATATCCATAATGTGCTAAGATGAAAAGGGAACCACGTGTAAATCGTGGACAGTACCCGCTGCTGTAAATTTCAAAGGCAACCCGGTTGCCACCTTTTTGCCCCCTTTTGCCACTGTTGGCTAATGCTGACGGGAAGGCTGCAAAAAGCGAGAAATGAGTCAGAAGACCTGCCTGGAATACTTAAAAGGATTCACGCCTTCGGGAATAAAGGTAGGGGTTCAGTGGTACAATCGTTTCCAAACACATAAAAGCGTTCGGTTACCCCGTGCTGGCTGTATTCTGCTTATCCCGCAGGCATAATGTTTTTTACATTGAGCCTAAAAAAACTTTGTGTTTCAGCAGTTTGTATGGTTGCCGCCTGTTATGTGCAGGCGCAGCAGGATACTTTGTATGAAGTAGGTGCGGCAGAGGTTGTTGCCTACCGCGAACAGGTATTTAGTGCAGGCACCCATAGCTGGAAACCCGATACCCTGCTACTGAAACAATACACGCCTAATACACTTGCTGAAGTAATGGGGCAAACGGGCATGTTTGTGCGCACCTATTCGCCCGGTACACTTGCCACTCCTATTATGAGAGGTACCTATGGGGTACAAACAGCCATTGTTTGGAACGGCTTTAACATACAAAGCCCCATGAACCAACTGGCTGATATGAACCTGATACCCTCCTTTTTTGTAGATGCACTTGAAGTGGGATACGGTAGCCAAAGCGCTTTGTATGGTAGCGGAGCCATTGGAGGTACTGTAAGTTTCGGGCAAACATCTGCTGAAAAAAATGGCCTGCATGGTAAAGTAATGTTAGGAGCGGGCAGTTTTCAAAACTTTCAGCAAGGGGTAAAGTTGAGTTACAAAAACAAGCGGTACACCGGCCGTGTGCGTTATTTTAATCAAACAGCACAAAATACTTACACCTATACCAATCCTACTAAAATTGGTAAACCCACTGATACCATGCGAAACGCCCAGTGGTGGAATAATGGGCAAGTGATTGAAAATTATTTTGCCATTAACAAGCATACAAAAGCCGGTTTACACCTATGGCATATGCAAGCGTATAGAGGAGTTGGGCGCACCATGATTCAAAACCAAAGCAGGGCGTTTCAGAGGGATGATGTGTGGAGGTTGATGGGTGATGTGAAATACAGCAAACTTAGAACCGAAGCGATTGTGCGTTTTATGTGGTTTGATGAACGCATACGCTATAACGACTCTGCAATTACACCTATACTGGTTAGTGATAACCGGGCTGTGGGCTTGGTAGTTGAAGGGGAGTATAGGTATAAGATAAATAACCGCCACGATGTGAGCGTGGGTTTAAACAACAGTAACTCCAAGTCATCAGCGGCTGATTATGGTTCGCCTTCGCCTGTGCAATACAAAGGGGCACTATTTGTATCACACCGCTACCGCAGTTGGGGCAATAAACTAATTACTTCGCTCACACTACGTCAAGAGTGGGTGAGTTTACGCAATACACAAGAGTTACCCGCTGTATCGCTTCAATCGGCACAAAAGCTCAAAATATTACCTTTTATACCTTCAATAGGTGCAGAGTGGAATGTTTTTGGGCCGTGGCATTGGCAGGCTAAAGCCTCACGTTTGTATCGTTATCCCAATTTTAATGATTTGTATTGGAACCCGGGCGGTAATCCCAATCTTAATCCTGAAAACGGATATAGCATTGAAAGTAGGGCAGGCTATAAAAAACGTTGGGGGATTGTGCAGGCTAATGCATCAGCAGGGGGGTATTATAACGACATTACCGACTGGATAATATGGCTGCAAGGCGCAGGGGGTATATGGACTCCGCAAAATATACAAAGGGTTCAGTCACGCGGGGTTGAAACCCAAGCGGAGCTTAGTGCACGGCTTACTGCTGTAAGTTATGTAAAAGTTGATGCCCGTTACTCATACACCGTTAGCACCAACGAGAAAAGGAAAAGCCAATTTGATGAGAGCTATAAAAAGCAATTGCAATATGTACCCTATCACATGGCTGTATGCAATATTGCAGGCGGTTATAAACGCTGGTACATAAATATTAATGGCCAATATACAGGTAAGCAATTTGTAACCTCTGACAATACAGCTTGGTTGCCGGCATTTTATACACTGAATTTTATGGCAAGTTGGGGCCATAAGATAAATGCACTTGATGTAGAAGTGCTGTTACAGGCCCGCAACTTACTTAACAAAGAGTACACTGTGGTGCAATGGGTTCCTATGCCTGGGCGCAATTATCAACTTACTGTTCAACTAAATTTTTAATTCAAAACAATAAATAATGAAAAACCTGAAAAAAATCACCAATCTGGGCCTTGTAATAGCAATGGCTGCCACGGTATTATTTTTAAACTCTTGTAAAGAAGATGACGATGCCAAACCCGGCACATCAACCCCTGCAAGTTATAGCGGCGTTTTTGTAATTAACGAAGGCGGTTTCTTAAAGGGAAACTCAAGTGTTGATTTTTATAACCCGGCAAGTGGTGAGCTTAGTGATGATTTATTTGCAAAGAAAAACAGCCGTCCTTTAGGTGATATTTTACAATCCATGATTAAAGTGGGCAATAAGTTTTACCTTATCGTAAATAACTCGCAAAAAATTGAAGTAGTGAATGCCGAAACCTTTGCTTCTACTGCTACAATTAATAACATGGGCTCACCCCGCTTTTTATTACCGTTAACTTCATCAGGTAACAAAAAAGCATACGTTACTGATTTGTTTAATGGTGTGATACATATTGTTGACCTTGAAGCAGCAACTAAAACAGGTAGCATTACATTGCCCGGTTGGAGTGAGCAAATGGTTGAGGTGGGCACGGATGTGTACGTAAATAACTGGAGCAATAAAAAGGTGTACGAAATCAATTCAAACAACAATACTTTGGCAGATAGTATCACCCTAACCGGTGCCCCCAATGGTTTGGTAAAAGATAAAAATGGTAAACTGTGGGTGCTGGTTGATTCAATTGGTGCCACCCAAGCTCGTTTTATACGGATTAACCCTGCTGATAATAGTATAGAAGCCACAGTGTTATTCCCCGCGGGTCAATCGGCCAGCAAATTGGCAATTAACGGCATTGGTGATAAACTGTATTATACTAGCAGCACCGGTGTGTATGAGATGGATATAACAGCAAGTACCTTGCCTGCTACTGCTAAAAAAGCCGGTTATTTCTACGGTTTGGGTGTTGACCCTAAAGACGGTTCAGTATACGTGACTGATGCACTTGATTTTAACCAAAAAGGAATTGTTTATCGTTTAAAAGCCGACGGTTCTGAAAGCAATTTTAAAGTGGGTATTGTTCCCGGCGGTTTCTTTTTTAATTATTAAAAGAATTGCGGGAATTTCTCCTGTTAGTATTGTTTATAATGAGTATGGCCGCTATAGCGGCCATACTTTTTTTGTTTCTAATTATGTGAGTTTTCCTCAAGGGGGGCTTAATCAATGATTATTCGCTGTAAATCGCTGGTGCTTATTGGTTTCACAATATAATCTTTTACATCGCTGTATGTTTTTGCCTTTTCTATATCGTTGGGGTCAATAGATGAACTTATCATATAGATGGTAACAGGTTTATTAAGCGACGGTTTGATTTTTGAAAAACCCTCTAAAAACTGCCAGCCGTCCATTACCGGCATATTAATATCCAATAGTATTGTATCAGGTATCACATTGCCGGTTACTGAAAGATGGTTTAATGCTTTTAAACCGTTTTCAAATACCAGTATGTCGGTACAAAGATTGTTTCGGGTAAGCATGCGCTTTACTCCCATCACAAATACTTCATCGTCATCAACAATGCAGGTGGTTAAAGTATTCATTGCAAGAATATTTTAAATGTAGTTCCAATATTAATTTCGCTTTCCACTTCAATTTTACCGCCCATTGCCTCCACTTGGTTTTTAGCTATAAACAGTCCTATTCCTTTGGCATCGCTGTTTCCATGGAAAGTTTTATACATACCAAATAGTTTTTCGCCGTGTTTGTTTAAATCAATTCCCAGACCATTATCAGCAATGCGCAAAACTTTTTTATCATCCGTTTCAATAAAGTCAAGCGTTATTACTGCAGTCCTATCCGGATGACGGTATTTTATGCCGTTTGATAAAAAGTTGAGTAAAATACTTTCCATATAGGCCGCGTTAAAGTCAACCTCAACATCCGCAGCAACATTATTTATTATTTTAACGCCCTTCAATCCAATCTCGCCGCTAAGTACATCAATTGTTTTATCAATGTACTTTTTCAGGTTTATTTTTTCACGTTGTTTGTTAATGTTGGTTTGTATGCTAACTACCTCATTCAGGTTTTTAATAACTTCTGAAAGTGCAACAGAAATAGCCTTTAGGTAGCCCACCATTTCTTCTTTCTCCTCAGGGGTTTCAGAGCCATCATACAAGCCTAACACCATTTCCATATTCCCCGTGTGCGACCTTAAATTGTGCGATACTATGTGTGCAAAATTCAACAATCGTTTATTTTGCTCGCCAATAATATCAATTGAGGTTTTAAGCTCTTCTTCTTTTTCTTTTTGCTTGGTAATGTCGGTAGCAATGCCCAAAAAGCCTATCAACTCACCGTTCAGGTTTTTTAGTCCCGTTACAACCAATTGCACAGGAAACGTACTGCCGTCTTTCCTCACATACGTCCATTCGCGTGTTTCGTGTTTACCTTGCTTGGCATATTCAACAAAAACATCAAAACCTCTTATCTCTCTGCCAAAAAGTTTAGTAAGTTCATCACCGCGTTTTTCTACCTCATCCTTTTTATGAATAATTGCCGGCGAATGAATATTCACCATTTCGTTTGAAGTATAGCCCAATAAAGTCTCAGACCCTTTGCTAAAGTAGGTGATGGTTCCCTTTAAATCTGTGCTTATTGTTGATACTTGGCTGCCTGAGTCAAAAAGTGCAATAAGTTGTTGGTTTACTCGCAAAAGTTCATCTTCATCTTTTTTGCGCTTGGTGATGTCTTCAACCTGCGATACAAAGTGGTAGGGTTTTCCTTCACAATCTTTAACCAGTGATACTATTAGCAGCACCCACACTATATCGCCGTTTTTGTGAAAATAGCGCTTTTCCGTGTGGTAATGGTCTATTTCGCCGTTCAGCAACTGGTTTAGCTTTTGTAAATCGCTGCCAAGGTCGTCAGGGTGCGTAATATCCTGAAAAGTAAGCTTCAGTAATTCCTCTTCTGTATAACCAACAATTGAACAAAGTCGCTTATTTATTTTAAGCCATTTTCCTTCCAGCGATACTACCGCCATCCCAATGGCAGAATATTCAAATGCTCCTCTAAATTGCTCTTCGCTAAGTTGCAATTCTTTTTCGGCAAGTTTTTTTTCAGTTACATCGTGTATAGTACCTATCATTCGTTGGGGCGCTCCATTAACATCTCTATAAACTTCGCCCAAAGCATCAACGTACCTAACATTGCCGTTTTTTTGTATAATTCTGAAACCAATGTTGTAGGGTTTTGTGTCATCAAGAGCTTCAGCAATTGCTTTTAAAACTCTTTCTTCATCATCGGGGTGCAGGGCACTTAAAAACAAATTGTAGTTGGCAATTACTTCGCCTGGTTCATATCCGAAAATTCTGTACTGTTCATCGCTCCAAAATTCTTTACCGGTAATTATATCCCAGTCCCAACTGCCTAGTTTAGCAATTTCTTGGGCTTTTAATAAGCTCTGTTTGCCCTCTTGTATAAGTTTGTTAGAAACCCGTTGGTCAGTAATGTCAATACTAATACCGGTAAGCTTTATCACCTTGCCGTTTTTGTTGTGTTGCGCTACAGCCTGTGTTTTTATAAACCTTACTGCACCATCGGACCATACTATCCTAAACTCATTGTTTATTTCGGTTTTGCCATGCAAAGCCAATCGTAATTCTTTTATCACGGTTGATAAATCATCAGGGTGTATAGCTTTAAACCAAGCTTTAGGGCTACCCTGTAAATCATCAGGATGTATGTTGTATATCCTATACATTTCATCATCCCATATCAAGTGCGCCTTTTTTACATCATACTCCCAAATGCCAATTTGTGCTGCACCCGTGGCCATAAACAGCCGTTTGGTGGTTTGGGTTAGCAAATCGTTTGTGGTATTAAGCTTGCGTATGGTGGGTAAAAAAATCAGTGCAAAGCAAAGCAGCACAATTACAAGTGATGCAATTGAAAGCGTTATGAATGCTTTGTTGATGTAGTTTTGGCTTTCTGTGTGTTCGGTTTCAATTGCCGAAACTACCGACCTCATTTTGTGTAAATACTTAACGTCATTCTGGCGTATTATCTCCAATGCAGAGGCTGCTGTTTTACTGTTTGGATGCTCGTATAGCTGCTCGGCGGCGGTGGTGATATTTTCCAACTCAACAGCACAGTTTTCTAAAAGAGCTTTAACCTTGGGTGATGGCTTTTCTTTTATATCGTAATCGCCGTTACCATATAAAAGAGCATCATGCGCTTGTTTAAATTGCTTACAAAATTTAATAAGAGAATCCATCGACTCTCTTTCGGCCATTTGATTTTTGTTTATTTGGCCGGCAATGTTATAGGTGAGTTTTGAAACTCGCTGGCTAAGCATTCGCTGTCTGCTCGATATGTTTATGGCTGTTAGTGCATCGTTATTCTTTTTGGAGTTGTACTTAATAAGAGGAAAGTTGGCTACAATAGTTAATAAAATAATACCTAAAAAAACGAGATATCGGTTTCTCAACGATTTCGTTGTATTTATAAATTCATTCGTCATCTTTTGACTTAAGGGTCGTTAGCTAAAAGTTACCGTGGTTACAATTTAATTCAAATTTTTACAATAAAACGTTAAAAATTTTAAAAAAATGAGTGATTTTTTTTGTTTGGTCTATTAAGTAAGTTTATGAAAGCCTTATGAAACACCTTCATACAATGTTCAAAAGGCGTTATCTTTGTGCAAATTTTTAGAAAAATATGAACCAAGCAGCTTCATTGTTTGAAAAGCACAAGCCTACGCTTGATGCAGCCATAAAAGCCATTAGCGAACGTAATTATTATACTCCTTACCCCGAGAATCCCAAAGCGTATGCTGAGGATGGTGATGCAAACGGCAAAAGCTATTTTCAGAAATTGTTGAACAGCGAGTTTAACGAATTGCTGCAAACCGGCGAGATAGCGCACATAGGAGAAGAGGTTTCACCGTTTTTGCAATTGGGTTTAGGCATAACCTATCCGGCATTTTCGCCTGAGCAACTGATAAGCAATGCTAAA
Organism: Agrobacterium sp. 719_389; assembly: GCA_943370295.1. Taxonomy (GTDB): domain Bacteria; phylum Bacteroidota; class Bacteroidia; order UBA8524; family UBA8524; genus SB11. Next base: position 407,980 of record CALRQL020000001.1, read on the forward strand.
GCTGCCCAAAAACAATGGGGTAAAACCAGTGTAGAGGAACGCACCGGTATTTTAATTGAAACACTTGAGCAGGTAATACCTCGCTTTTTTGATATAGCTTATGCCACCATGCACACCACCGGACAAGGTTTTGTTATGTCGTTTCAGGCCAGCGGGCCCCATGCAAACGATAGGGCACTTGAGGCAATAACAATGGGTTATATGGAACTTACCCGTTTCCCGCAAGAGGTTATGTGGGTTAAAAACATGGGTAAGTTTGATATTAATATCCGTAAAAACTGGAAGGCAGTACCCAAAGGAATCAGCCTTGTAATTGGTTGCTCAACTTTTCCTACCTGGAACACTGTTCCCGGGTTGTACGCCAGTTTAATTACCGGCAATCCTGTTATTGTTAAACCTCACCCCAAAGCAATATTACCCATTGCCATTGTGGTTGCTGAAATTCAGAAAGCGCTAAAAGCAAATGGCTTTGACCCTAATATCGTTCAGTTGGCTGTAGATACTGTTACACAACCTATTACCAAGCAGTTGGCTGAAAATAAAGAAGTGAAACTGGTTGATTTTACCGGAAGTTCAAGCTTTGGCAACTATGTTGAAAACCTTACAGGTAAGGATGTATTTACCGAAAAAGCCGGTGTAAACTCAGTAATACTTGATTCAGCAGCTGATATTAACGCAGTAATGCAAAACATCGCGTTTTCAGTATCGCTGTATTCAAAACAAATGTGTACTGCCCCGCAAAACATTTTTATATCAAAAGAAGGCATTAAAACCCCTGATGGTGTTGTAGCCTATGACGATGCTGTGAATATGCTTGCAGAAGCAATCAAAGGCATTGTAAACCACCCCAAAATGGGTGCTTTTACATTGGGCGGCATACAGGCTGATGCAACCATACAACGTGTGCAGGCAGCCGCAGGTGCCGGCGGCCGCATGGTGCTTGCCAGTGTGCAGGTAGCAAACCCTGAGTTTGAGAACGCACGAACTGCCAGCCCAAGTTTAATTGAGGTGGGAGTAGAGCAAAAAGACCTTTATTTAACGGAGTGTTTCGGGCCGGTGGTGTTTGTAATTAAAACAGATAGCACAGCCCACTCATTGCAATTGGTTAAAGAATCAGCCCAAGCACATGGTGCTATTACTTGCCTTGCATACACCACCGATGCTGCTACACAAGCTACTATTGAGGATGAAATGAACAGTGTATTTACCCCTGTTTCATTCAACTTTACAGGAGCAATATTTGTGAACCAGCACGCAGCTTTTTCTGATTTCCATGTTACCGGTGGAAACCCGGCCGGTAATGCAAGCTTCACAAATCCTGAATATATTAACAAACGATTTGTTTGGGTGGGGAACCGTTTTGCATAATTTGCAGTCTATCACTAAACAATTAATAACAAACTAATTATGAGAAGGATTATTTTATTTGCTTTTGCCGGACTTTTGGCGTTGGGATTGGGTTCTTGTAAAAAGGAAGATAATAACGGCAACAATAACGGCGGTTCATCACAAAGTTGTAAGCTGAAATCTATTAAAGAAGAGATTTCGGTTGCAGGGAGCCCTTTGAGCTACAGTGGGTTTGTGTTATACTATGATGGGGATAAAATTGTGAAAGCTAATTTTATTGATTCAGTTACTGGTAATGAAGATACAACCAGCTATGCTTTACTGTCGTACAATAGCGGAAATCTTACTGATGTTAAGCTTTATCAACAAGGTGTATTGGCTATTAATTTCAACAATGCCTACAACTCGTCAAATAAAATTACACAACGCGATTACAGCATAAACTCACCATTTGGGTTGGTAGATATTAACCAGAAGTATTTTTATGATGCAAACGGAAGAGTTTCGTACACCGTTCGTACCACCACTATTGATAATTTTCCCGGTGTAGGTAAAGTAGTCTCAAAAGACAGCGGTATATTCTTGAATTACAATTCAAAAGGACGCCCTGCAGGATTGATTACTTACAGGTCTTCTGAAACCTCAATGGGTGTTCAGCCGTATTCGTTTCAAGAAGAGTATAGTTATGAGTACGATGCAAACGGTAACCGTATCAAGGAATCTTCTAAATCAGACATAGCTGAGCCGTTTAAAGTTACTTTTACTGCAACTTTTGATTTGACTAAGACCCCCGGTGATGCCGAAACAGCTTATAAGTTGCTTACTCGCTTGGTGCCTGAAGATTGGACTGATCCCAACCTTACTTCAAAAGACATTGATGTGAACCTGAAAACCAGTCATACCGATGTTACTGATACTGGAAACGAAACCACAACCACAACTTACACCTTCAATTCACGTAACAGCCCTATAACTGCTAAAGAAACCGGGCCTTCACAAACCAAAAACACAGCTTATACCTACGAGTGTAAATAAGTTGTATTTCAGTGATATACATTTGAAAAAAGGTTGTTTTGAGCAGCCTTTTTTCATTTTATTAAGAATGAGTCTAAATTTAATCGCTTGTCAAACAGTTGTTTATACAAATATTATACAAAACACTTTGATGTTCAAACATTGATTTATAGCTTTGTGATAATTAAATACACCTAAATTATAATTATGAAAAAAGTATTTGTAGTATTATTTGCAGCAGCTTCGCTTGCGGCTTGCAAACAAAACACCAAAACATCAAACGAAGCAGGACAAGTGGCTCAAGCATCTGATTCAGCAGCAACTTACACTGTTGATGCTGCTGCCAGTTCTTTGGGTTGGAGCGGTTCTAAAGTTGTTTCAGGTTCACACACCGGAACTATCGGTATCCAAACCGGTATTCTTTCGTTTGAAAACGGTGAACTTAAATCAGGAAACTTTACTGTTGATATGAAAACTATCAAAAACACCGACATCACTGATGCAGCTGAAAACGCCAAATTGGTAGGTCACCTTTCAAGCCCTGATTTCTTCAACGTTGATAGTTTTCCTACTGCTACTTTTGAAATTACCAAAGTTGAAAAACTTGCTGCTGCTGATGCTGAAGGAAATACTCACAGCGTAAGCGGTAACCTTTCAATCAAAAATAACAGCCGCGAAATTACTTTCCCAGCTAAAATAACTACTGCTGACGGTACAGTAACTGCAACTGCAAAAACTGAAATCAACCGCTTGGAGTGGAATGTAATGTGGGGTAACGAAAAAGACACCAAAGCACGTGCCTTTTTGAAAGAAAACTTCCTAAGCAACATGATTGGTATTAATATCAACCTTGTAGCTAAAAAGTAATCACAACAGATCAGATACTTTGTATATATAACCCGCATGGCAATTGCTATGCGGGTTTTTTATTAATGATTAATTCAAACCTGTAAGGCAGGAAAATCGTTTAGTAAAAAAAGTGTGCGTATAAGTGTAGTTTTAAGATGCATTTTACACGCCATACAAGTAAAAGTAGTATTATTGCACCAAATCAAGAAAGTATGACTAACAACATAGTTAAAGCAGTATTAGCTATTCTTTGTGTTATAGTGGGTTATTTATGTTATGACTCTATTGCATCAACACTGCGCATGCAAAACCAAATAGCGTATGTTGAGGGTAAAATTATTCAACGTTTAACCGAAATTAAAGAAGCACAATTTGCCTACAAAGATGCTTATGGTGTGTTTGCACCCAGCTTTGACAGTCTTGAGTACGGACTTAAGACCGGTAGGATAGTGGAGTTGAAACAAGTAGGTGAGTTAACAGAGGCAAACCAAACGGTTGAGATAGATACAATGTTTGTAACCATTGCCGACAAGTTGAAAGACAAAATAACCAATTTCGACTCATTGCGTTTTGTGCCTTGCTCAGATAAAGTTGAATTTAAAATCGGATCAGGTACAGTAAACCGTAACGGTGTTACCCTTCAAGTATTTGAAGTGATTGACCCTAAACCGGTAAATAAAAAGCGTGCTCTTAAAGTAGGTTCTTTAAGCGATGCTATTTACACTGGTAACTGGGAGAAACAAGAAAACTAAGAACGTCTACACAAAGGCGGTAACGATATAAAGCCCTGAAAAGGGCTTTTTTAGTATATATTGCCATATAAAACCATGCAGGTACTTTATACATCCGAGGAATACAACAGTCAGTTATCAGCCCAAAACCATTTGGTAGTGGCGCTAAACGATACTGCCTGTGCTTTTGCAGTGCATAATGCTGCCGGGGCCTTGCAACTGCTGGGGCATTTTGGCTTTTATGTGCCATTGAAAAACGACGAAACCGTTTTCTTTGATTTTGTACGCTCACAAGAGAGCCTTAAACAAAAGTATAAATCTACTACCGTGGTGCTGCAAGGGCACAAGTGCAGTTTAGTACCTGCGCCTATGTTTGATGAGTTGTATACTGACTCATATTTACGCCACATGTATGCGCTTGATAAAGATGAAGTAGCAAAAACAGTATCACTGCTTCAAGAAAGTGTAAAGTTAGTTTTTGGAGTGAAGGAATATTTATTTTATCCTGCACGCTCAAAATACTACGAAGCAGTCATTGAGCCTTGCGCAGCTCATTACTTGCGCAAATCAACACGGTATTTTCAAAACAGGTTGAATGTTTTTGTTGAGAAAGACCGCCTTTACCTTGTGCATGTTAATAATACCCAACCGGTGTTTTTTAATAGCTTTCCAAATACAAGTGTTGACGAGGCGGTGTATTTTATCCTTAACTATTATCAAACCTTTGGTATCAGTTACCAAAACTTGCCATTATTACTCCACGGCATAGCACACCCGCAATTATCAGAAATGCTTACAAAGTATGCAGGTAGGGTAGAGGTGCTACCGGCAAAAACTAAGAATATGGAGGTGCCATCTGATTTTGAGTTTGACTTTTTGATTGATTTTTGCCATTGAGGATAATAGGCGGACTCCATGCAGGCTACATTATAAGGCCACCCAAAAATATACAGGCGAGGCCCACTACTGATATTGCCAAAGAAGCCCTTTTTAACATACTAAACAACCGCCTTGAATTTGAGGGTATAAAAGTGCTTGATTTGTTTGCTGGCGCGGGAAATATAAGCCTTGAGTTTGCCTCACGCGGGGCGCAAGAGGTGGTTGCTGTGGATAGCAGCACGATTACTCTCTCATTTTTAAAGCAGGTTAAAAAAGAACTTCCGTTGGAATGTTTGCTGCCCCTAAAAGGCGATGCCTACAAATACTTGCAAAATGCAGCTGCAAAGTACAATGTGATTTTTGCCGACCCGCCTTATGCCATGCAAAATATAAATACCATTCCGCAATTAGTATTTGAGCGACAATTGCTTACTGAAAATGGTTTGTTGATAATAGAACATAATAGTAACGTTAGGCTTCCGCATGAATGTTTGGTTGAAACCAGAAAATACGGTCAGTCGGCATTTAGCTTTTATGCCGATAAGCAGCAGTAGTGTTATTTATACGTAAAAAGTGTTTTCTTTGAATCCCTTATAACAATTACACCGACCATGAAACGAGCGATATTTCCGGGCACATTTGACCCTATTACTATAGGCCACGTAGAGATAATAAACCGTGCATTACCTCTTTTTGATGAGATTATTATTGCCATAGGCCGCAATACCGATAAGAAACACCTTTTTGATATGGATAAAAGGATTGGTTGGATAAAAGAAATTTTTAAGAATGAGCCTAAAGTAACAGCCGACCACTATAATGGGTTGACGGTTGATTTTTGCAAGTTTAAAGAAGCCAAATACATATTGCGCGGCCTACGCTCGGTTACTGATTACGATTATGAATACCAGATTGCACAAATAAACAAAAGCCTTTGGCCTGAGTTGGAAACTGTGTTTTTGCTTTCGATGCCTGAAAACACAGCCATCAGTTCAAAAATGGTGCGCGATGTGATATTATACGGTGGCGATTATAAGCGCTTTGTACCCGATGCTGTGCGCATAGGTTAATACTATAACAACTGGTTTCAACAGTATCAGCCCAAATAAGACAACAGTTCTTATTTGGGCTGTTTTTATTAACAACAAAGGGGCTTGATATACATCAATGCCATATCAATTAAAATGCGTTATTTTGCACCGCTTTTAAACAACTTTTGAATATGAATTTTGACGTAATAGTAATAGGAAGCGGCCCCGGTGGGTACGTTGCAGCCATTCGTGCAGCACAGTTGGGCATGAACGTTGCCATTGTAGAAAAATCTGAAATGGGCGGCGTTTGTCTTAACTGGGGTTGTATCCCAACCAAAGCCCTGTTAAAATCGGCACAAGTGTTTGAATACATTAAGCATGCTGCTGATTATGGTATTACAGTTTCCGACTCAAAGCCTGAGTTTGGCAATATTATCCAACGCTCTCGCGATGTTGCAAACGGTATGAGCAAGGGTATTTCTTTCTTAATGAAGAAAAACAAAATCACCGTTTTGGCAGGTTTTGGAAAATTAGCTTCAAAAGGCAGTGTTGAAGTAACTGCTGCTGATGGCAAAAATGAACTGCACACCGCAAAGCATATTATACTTGCTACAGGTGCCCGCAGCCGCGAGTTGCCTAATGTGAAAATTGACGGCAAAAAGATTGTTGGTTACCACGATGCAATGGTATTGCCCCAACTACCCAAAAGCATGGTAGTAATAGGTAGCGGTGCTATAGGTTGTGAGTTTGCATACTTCTACAACGCTATGGGTACTAAAGTTACCATCGTTGAGTTTATGCCTAACATTTTGCCAATTGAGGACGAAGAGGTCTCTAAAACACTTGCTAAAGAATACAAGAAAAAGGGAATTGAGATAATGACCGAAAGCAGCGTTGAGGCCGTGGACACTGCCGGAGCAGGTTGCAAAGTAACCGTGAAAACAAAAACCGGTAATGTGCAATTAGAGTGTGATGTGGTACTTAGTGCCGTAGGCATACAAACCAACCTTGAAAACATTGGCCTTGAAACATTGGGGGTAAAAACCGATAAGGGCAAAGTACTTGTTGACGACTTTTATAAAACTAACATTGATGGTGTATATGCCATTGGTGATATTGTAAAAGGCCCCGCTTTGGCACACGTAGCCAGCGCAGAGGGTATTATTTGCGTTGAGAAAATTGCAGGCGTACACGTTGAACCTTTGGATTATAACAACATACCCGGTTGTACCTATTGTTCTCCCGAAGTTGCTTCAGTGGGTTATACCGAAAAAGCAGCTAAGGAAGCCGGATACGAAATTAAAGTGGGTAAATTCCCATTCTCAGCTTCGGGTAAAGCAAGTGCTGCGGGAGCAAAAGAAGGTTTTGTAAAGGTGATTTTTGATGCCAAATATGGCGAATGGTTGGGCGCACACTTTATTGGTGCTAACGTAACAGAGATGATTGCTGAGGTAGTAGCCGCCCGTAAACTGGAAACCACAGGCCACGAAATTATTAAATCAGTTCACCCGCACCCCACAATGAGCGAAGCCATTATGGAAGCTACCGCACAAGCCTACGGTGAGTGTATTCATTTATAAGAGTATATCAAATACAATAACTATATATCCCCTGCAATCAACAGGGGATTTTTTGTGCCTATAATTCAACAAAAAAGCCCTTTGTTTCACAAACAAAGGGCTTTTGCATATATAACACACTACGGTATTACTTATCGCAGCTGTTTAATTGTTTAAAGTCTTTTTCTTGCAACAACGACACATCATCGCCGTTTTTGGCTTTGCCTTCCATGTAGTTCATTATTTTGCCGTCGGCTGCGTTCACAATCAACTTGTAGCAAAGCACGTAGGTTCTTGGTTCACTGGCAAACGGGTTTTGGTAGGTGCTATAAGGTATCAAAACAACGTAACACATTGCAGGGTCTTGTGTTTCAACAGCATTGTTTACAAGGCTAAGGTCTTTTTTCAGAACCTCAAACTTCTTTTCATAATACTCCTTAATGGTTTTCTTATCAGCTTTTGGAGATAAAATATCTGGCTCAATAAGCAATGTTTTATCCTTCAAATCCTTGCAATTGGCAATGGCTTTAGTCTCCATAAAATCAGGAAAAGTAGCAGTAGTCTTCTTTTCCATCATATACTCAATATTTGCTGCCGCTGCTTGAATTGTAAATGTAAAATCAGGAGTTGTATTGCACTGGTCGTTGCGCGAAGATGAATAGGGCAACATTATTTTATAATCGATGGTGCCGCTTTTTTCTGCCCTAAACAAAATCAACGATATGGCAGTACCGTCAAAACGGGTAATAAACTCTTCGCCGCCGCCCACTTCTTTGGCTTGCAAAATCACGTAGTCTTTATCGCGTGCCTCAATTAGTTTTTTAACCTCCTTAGGAGTTTTAAATTCAATGGTGGTGTTTAGTTTCCAAAACTTGGGCATCAAATTCTTCATGTTCTCATTGTATGACTTCACATACTTCTGGTAATTCTCAACACCTTTGGGATAGTCTTCTTTGTTCCTTGTAAACTTTGAGATAGCCCTACCGTCTTCCTCAAGTAGTTCAACGGCCAGTTTACGTTTGCCTATGCTTGTATAATCCGTTGCTTTAGCATCAAAATCAAAACTGAATTTTTGTGCAATAGCAGCCGGCAATCCTACGGCAATAATTAAAAGTAACAGTATGGTTTTTTTCATCTCGTGAGGTTTAATAAAATTCATTACTCCTTAAGTAAAAGCAGTGTGTAAATACTGCTTTCGGGGCAAATTAAGTACTTTTACCGTAAAATAAAAGATTACATAAACCATACCAGCTTGCATGCGTAAACAATTTCACGATTGTATAAATGAACGAAGCCCTCACAAACTTTTACTTTCAAAAAGCTGAACCGCTTCAGAGTTGCTTATTGGCAGTGCGTGATATTATACTAAACTACCACAAAAGCATAGAAGAAGGCGTTAGTTATGGTATGCCCTTGTTTACCTACAATGGTAAACGATTGTGTTATTTGTGGGTTGATAAAGGTACACAATGGCCGTACATTTTAATGGTTGATGGTGATAAAATAAGCCACCATGCTTTGCAAACCGGTAACCGTGCGCGGATGAAAATACTGCCGGTAAACCCTGATACTGATATTCAGATTGAAATTATTGAAGCGGTAATGGAACTGGCAATATCATATAAAAAGTAAAGGAGGGCCTGTCTTCAAGCCCTCCGTGTTTCACACACACTTTCAAGTGGTAAAAACATACTTTCCCAAGCTGCTCAGTACCTGCTTAAAGAGTATTTTTTCCTTTTATTAGGCGCAATAAGATAGCAACTATGGCTATTACCAGCAGAATGTGTATAAGAGCTCCTGCATTGTAACCTAAAAACCCCACTGCCCAAACAACAACTAGTATAATGGCAATTGCGTATAGTAAATTTCCCATAATTTATTTTTTAACTGTTAATGGTGAAAGGCTAAACCGATAGTAGATACCCCGCTTGATAAATCAAGGAATGCGCCAACCCTGTTGTTAAAGTGATACTCAGTGCCCACATGAATATCTAAGTACAAGGGGCGTGCTCCTTTGTAATAATCTTTATCGCCGTAGTAATCACTATCCCAACTTCTGTTCACAATGGCAAAGCCTAATGAACCGGCCAGGTAAAAATCCCAACTGGAGTTTGCAGCAAGTATATCATCAAAATAGTAAGAACCTTTTAAGCCGATAGGTATCACCGTTTCGCGGTAGCGGTAGTTTCTGTATGGGTGGTTATTACTTCCCCAATAATACTCATTGGTATAGCTGTAAAAACTTATGAAAGGGGCTAAGGTGAAGTTTTTTGCAACATCCAGCTCGTAGTTAAGATGGAATACTGGCAAAGAGCGGTTTACATATCCATAATAACCTATTCCTATACCCGCATTTAATGTTCTACCATACTTTGTGCTGTAACCGCTTTTTGTGGTTGTAACCGTAGTGGTTGTTGTAGTAGTAGTTTGAGCGTAAAGTGCAGTAAATACTGTTGAGAATAGTAAGAGTGTTATTAAAATTAATTTTTTCATATTTTTATTTTTATGTACTAAGTAATATCAATCGATATTACTTACAATCTAAAACCAATAGTTATTTGTAGCCATTGGTTTTTGTAGCGTGGTGTTGATGATGAGCCATCGCCATTGTTTGTTTGAAAATCCCAAGCCATCCTGCCCGAAAGTACAATGTGTGAGACGTTAATATCGCCGCCCACTACAAAGCCAAGCACGTTTTTGCGCACATTATCGTTTTCAAACTCCCTTTCCTGCTCAGTGCTGTTTGCCCCAAACGTGTATTTGTTTTTTTCGTTTATCAGGTATGAATATTGGGGGCCGAAAACAATGCTTAAATACTAAATAGGTTTTATTTGCAGCATTATAGGCACATCAATATATGTTGTTGTTTTAGAGAATGAGTAGGGATTGCCCAGCAATGTTCCGCCGCCTTGAAATCCTTTTTGCGAAAGCAAAAGCTCAGGCTGCACACCAAGGTATTTACCTATTGGTATTCCTAAGAATACTCCCCCTGCAAACCCTACCCTTGGGTCGGCCTCAAAATCCTGTCCTTGTTCGTCCCAAACATTAGAATAATTGATGCCGGCTTTTATCCCGAAGGTAAGCTTTTCGCGCATGTCAATATTGTCATCATTCTCGCCTTGGGCAAGTAAAGTGTTACTGAAAGAAAACAGTAAGGCACATATTATAATAAGTGATTTTTTCATGATTTTTTGTGTTTAATGGCGTATAAATTATTTAGTGTTTTTAGTGGTTAAATCTTCAAAGGCCTTGTTTAGCTCCTCCATGTCACGCGCATACTGTGCTTTAAAGATTTCCCATTTATCTTTACCTTCTAAGGTGTATTCGTCCAACCTTTTTTTCATATCGCTGTTTTTTTGATCCAACTCAGCGATTTTTTTTGTATAATCTTTTTTCACTGCAGTTTTTTCAGCTTCTATTCGGGTATTAAACTCTGATAGTGTACGATCATTAGCAAGTATTTTTTCATTAGTTTCTTTTTTATAGGCTTCTATATCAGCTATGTAGTCTTTGTTGGCTTGCTCAAGTTCTCTATTGGCTTTCTCTACGTCGCTTTGGGCGTTTTCAACCTTCTTTGCAGGTGAGCTACAGCCTGTAATAGCCATAATTATCATAAGTATTATTGATGCCATTACTATTAATTTATTTGTTTTCATAATTTTTTTGGTTTTAAGACGTAAGTCGCTCATATTAATGAAGTACAAAGTTGCAACTGTTTTGAATAGTGTTTGTTACACTTGTTTGGGAATTAGTTACATTAATCACTTGTTTTATCCCTAAGGAGATAATTAATGTTTAAATGATGCCGTTAGTCCTTTACATCCTCTCGGTCAAAAAACATCTTAAAGATATTTTTCCCGACTGTTTTTATAGCTTCCGGATGCTTTGAAGCGATGCTGGCAATGGTAAATTGTAACAACATGCCTCCCATTTTTATCATGGGATTGTGTGATGAGCCTGTTATTATTATCTTTGAAAGATACCCTATTGTTAAGCCTATAGCATTGTTTATCAATGTGGTTTTTAATTCGGGTGCTGTTACTACTTCGTGTAGCGTGGTTTTTAAAAGATTAATTGGTCTAAGGCTTTGGTAAGTGGCATCCAGTTGCTGTGTAAGCAGTTTTAGTTGCGTAGCTTGTGTGTTTTTTAAAAGAAGTATTTTCTCATTCAACACATCACTTTTGTTTTTCATACATCTTTTTGTAACAATGTTATTATGGCATTATTTACTGGCTTTATAATTAGTGGCTTGCGGAAGACTATGAGCAATAATGCTAATAATCCATAAAATCCTCCTACAATAAAATACCCATAATATGGTTTGCCCAACACCTCACCTAACCACATGGCAACACCTATATTCATAAATGCTGTAAATACTGCCGTAATAATTGTTATTACCAAGCCCGCTGTTATCAGCGATAGTAAGCCGGCAGTTTTGCTTATGGCTACCAGCCGTATTAGCTCTATTGTGGTTTTGCTATAGGCGGCAGCTTCTTCAAAAAATATTTCAATAGGTGTTGCTTCAGTTGTAGTGGTTTCCGGCATGGTTAAAAGTTTAGCGTAAAAAATTGGCTACAACTGCTTTCCGGCTTTATTGCCTGCTTGTTCTTCTGCTGCTACGTCTTTTAGTTCGTCTTTTAAACTCTCAAACTTATCCGTAATTGCAGCCATTAGCTCGTCAAATTTGCCTTTAAGCCCGTCAAGGTAGTCTTCGCCCTTATTCATTATATTTTTTCTTGTTACCGACCCTTTTTCAGGTGCAAGTAAAATGCCCAATAATGCACCGGCAGCTAAGCCACCCAAAACCCCTAATACTATTTTTCCTGAGTTCATAATTTTTTGTTTTAAATTTTTGTGTTTATTATTCGTACCCGCTTTTTATTATTGTAGAGATCATTTTGAACCTCACATTTGCTTTGATGGTATTGCGTGAGTGGGCAGGTATAATGATAGATTCTCCTGTATTTAGAAGGTGCGAAACATCATTAATAACCACTTCAGCCTTTCCGTCAATTACCTGTATAAAAGTATCAAACGGTGAAATTTTTTCAGTTAATGCTTCTCCGGTGTCAAATGAAACAGCACTAATATTGCCGGTTGTTTTTCGGATAATTGTTTTAATTACCACCGAGTTGGGTATGTATTCAAGAATTTCTACAATAATAAAAACTATTGCGCTTTCAAAATCTGCGTTTTCCACAATAACGGGTGTTGTTTTTAAAAGGGCAGAGTTTTAAGGCTCCGCCCTTTGTCTATTAAATTCTCTTTTTTAAAGGCTTGCAATAGCTATAAAATATCGCGTTATCAATTAATAAAGATGAATTTAAGCTTTTTCAGGGAATCCTTTTTTCAGGATATTAATAACCTCTTCGCGATTTTTATTCAGCCTTTTTTCAATCCTTCCCAATAGGTCGGTTTCTTTACCCGTTTCAAATTTCAAATCGGCATCCGTTAGTTGAGGGTATTTCTCCTTCAGTTGCCTTGTTTGCATTCCCCAGTCTCCTGACACTTTAAATGCTTCTGCTGGTTTTTTTTGGGTGTCCATAATTATTTTTATTTAGTGTGGTTAATAATTTAACTACACTACAAAGATGCAGGCGTTTTAATAACAACTTGTTACAAAACATTTGTAATCTGTTACACAAATCACATGTTTTCTAAATTGCTTTTTCTTTTTTGGCCTAATTTCTTGTAATAAGTAGGCGAAAGCCCGGTAATCTTTTTAAACTGGTTGGATAGATGCGCTACACTACTGTAATGTAATTTGTATGATATTTCGGTTAGGTTAAGCTCGTCATACAACAGTAATTCTTTCACCCGTTCAATCTTGTGGATGATGATATACTGCTGTAGGGTTATTCCCTTCACTTCCGAAAAAATGTTAGACAAGTAGGTATAATCCAAATTTAGTTTCTCGCTGATGTAGTCTGAGTAATTTGCTTTGGGCAATTCGTCAGAGTAATGTATCATCTCAGTAACCACATTTTTTATCTTTTCTATTAAAATGCTTTTTTTGTCATCCAATAGTTCCAGTCCTGATTTTTTAAGACTGGTTTTCAGTGACTGTAATTGGCTGGGGGTAATTTCTTCTAAAACCTCAACCATACCTAGCTCAACAAAAGAGTAGTGCAGGCCAAGATGTTTCAGCTCGTTTTTCACTACCATTTTGCATCGCAAACTCACCATGTATTTTATGTATATGACCATAAATTTTTTTGAAAGGGGAACCTAAGGCAGCATTTACTCATTTGTTTACGAATTGGTTGTGCTGTGCGGTGATAATTTGCCGGAGCAGAGAGGGGGTAGAATGATAGGCGGCTTTTTGAGGAGTCGACATTACTAGCCGCAAGCTAATCATACCAAAGGTAGTGCATTTTTTTATAAAAGCACTATAGTATTGAATTAAGTACAAGCCTTCTATGATGTTTTTATACCCTTTATACAGAGAAATAAATACATTTACCAAAAATTTCAAGGGTAGCAATGCTGGTAAAAACTTACGGAAGTGCCGTATATGGAGTAAATGCACAAACCATTACTGTAGAGGTGAATGCAGGGGAGGGAGCGGGCTATTTTTTAATAGGCTTGCCTGATAATGCCGTAAAGGAAAGTCAATGGCGCATAGAAACAGCATTTAAAAACGCGGGATTAAAACTGCCCCGCAAAAAGGTGGTGATAAACATGGCGCCTGCCGATATACGCAAAGAAGGTTCAGCGTATGATTTAACCATTGCTGCGGCTATGTTGGCCGTATCAGACCAAGTAACCGAAATTGAAAAGCTGGGTAAATACCTGATAATGGGTGAACTATCGTTAGACGGCAGTTTGAAGCCCATTAAGGGTGCGCTACCCATAGCTATACAAGCCCGCAAAGAGGGTTTTGAAGGGTTTATATTGCCTGTGCAAAATGCACGCGAAGCTGCTATTGTAGCTGATTTTAAGGTGTACGGAGCTAATCACTTGGGCGAAGTGGTGAGTTTTTTTAACGGGGATGAAGGTGCCATTGAGCGTTTTGAAGTAGATACTCGCCGCGAGTTTGCCGAGCAGCAAGCCAATGTTGAGTTTGATTTTGCAGATGTAAAAGGGCAGGAGAACATTAAACGTGCGCTTGAAATTGCTGCCGCAGGCGGACACAACGTAATAATGATAGGCCCGCCGGGTAGCGGCAAAACAATGCTTGCCAAACGTTTGCCCAGCATATTGCCTCCACTTACACTTCACGAAGCTCTTGAAACTACCAAAATACATTCTGTGGCGGGTAAGCTTGCGCAAAACGTGGGGTTAACACCCATACGTCCGTTTCGGTCGCCGCACCACACTATTAGTGATGTGGCACTGGTAGGCGGGGGGGCAGTACCCCAACCGGGCGAAATTTCATTGGCCCATAATGGAGTTTTGTTTTTGGATGAATTGCCCGAGTTTAAGCGTACCGTGCTTGAAGTAATGCGCCAGCCTTTGGAGGAGCGAAGGGTAACCATCAGTCGGGCAAAATTTTCAGTAGATTATCCTGCCAGCTTTATGTTGGTTGCTGCTATGAACCCGTGTCCGTGCGGATATTATAACCACCCCGATAAGGATTGCGTATGTGCCCCCGGTGTTGTACAAAAGTATTTGAGCAAAGTGAGTGGGCCGTTGTTGGACAGGATTGACATACATATTGAGGTTACTCCCGTTAGTTTCGACCAGTTATCGGAGCAGCGCAAAGCTGAAAATAGTTTAGAGGTTAGGGAACGGGTGCTGAAAGCCCGAGATATCCAAACCGAGCGGTTTAAGGGAAATCCAGCAGTGTATAGCAATGCCATGATGAGCAGTAGTAAGGTGCAGGAGATTTGCCAGATAAGTGCTGTGGGGCAGAAACTACTGAAAACAGCCATGGAACGTTTGCAGCTTTCAGCGCGTGCTTACGATCGTATCTTAAAAGTAAGCCGAACCATTGCCGACCTTGCCGCCAGCGAAGAAATACGCCCCGAACACCTTGCTGAAGCCATCCAGTTCCGCAGTTTGGATAGAGAGAATTGGGCGGGGTAAAAGTGTATTATATAGTCGGTTAAAGAATATTTATACATGATGTACTTTTTATCCTTTTTGGGATGTTATACAGTATTTATGTCGGTTAGACTTTTTTTTCAATCAAAAAGATTGTCAGGTTGGTTGGAGGCTAAAGCGATTGTTCACTCAATAGCAATTGAATGTGTTGAATATGGTTCAGGTGATATGGGTTGGATTGAAGTTGTAGATATTTCATATCGTGTTGACGGAAAGAGCTATGCGCAAAGAGTTAAATACAGAGAGGGGTTGTTTTATTTTTACGCGCCATTTAATTATACAGTTAACAAGTCAGGTCTTAAAAGCAGTACAGAATGCTTGATTTATTGTAACCCGCAAGATTATTCTGATATCACATTTGCTAGAACAAAGTTTGAAATTATGCCTTGGGTTTACTTAGCCCTTGGAGTATTACTTATTATTATCTCAGTTGTTTAAAATCCTCTATATTAGTAACTCTAATACATTTATTCTTTCGTTATAAAACGGGCTTTCTTTACATTAAGAAGGGGTTATCATTTTGTTACGTTTCCAGGATGTAACACGCTCATTATCTTTAATAAGTATGATTGCGGGTTGCACTGAAAAACTACGATGGATTACCTATTTAATGCGGTTAAAAACATGACCGCAAAAGAGATGATTTTGCTTAAAAAACGTATTGGCAAGCAAGCCCAAAAATCGCGTTTGCTTAATTACGTGTATGAGAGCGATGAAACGGATTTGAAAGAGATAATTGAGAAACTGGGCTATGCTGATAAACCGGCCGGTTTTTATACCCTCAAGAATCGTTTGTATGAAGACGTGATAAGCGTGAAGATTGAGATTGAAAAGAACGAGGTTATCATTACCAAAGAGAAGGTGCAAAACCTTCGCGGGCTGGTATATTCACACGATGCCACAACGTTGGTGCGGGAACTGCAACGGATAGAAAAGAAGTGTTTTGAACTGGAGTTGTTTGCTGAGTTGAAGGAGATATACTTCTGTTTTATGATGCTGTACAGGCATGATAAGAAAAAGATGCAGCAGTATAAAAGCCTGATGACGGATGCTGATTTCAAGCAGAAAACCATGATGAAGCTGGAAGAGCTTTTCTACACTAAGTTGTTGGATACGCAAGACCTCTTCTATTTTAACAACTCTTACTTTTATAACGAGGCAAAGGATGCACTTGAGCAAGTGAAACAAGTGGATGAATTCTTACATTGTAAATCATCATCGTTTTTATACCTGAGTGCAAAACTTACCCTGCGTCTTACATATCCTGTAAGTAAAGAAACTGCCGACAGTAAAGAGATATTAAAAGAGCTGGTATTGTTGCACAAGCTCTACCATAACTCGTTTTTGCTAAACCGTTACCCCAATTGCAACATTGCTATACAGTGCCTTTTTAGTAAATATTATTACTTAACAGGTGCGCAAGAACAATTTGAGCATACGCAGAAGTACATTATGGAGCAGATAAACACGGTTACCGGGTTTAAGATGTTTGAGTGTACCATCTTCTACTTCATCTTCATGTCGGTGCTTAGCAAAGTTGATATTTGGAACCGTTCGGCATTATCGTCGCAAATTACCCAGTTGCTTTCACAAGAAAAGTTAGAATACTTTAGCAACACAATGAAGAACTACTTTTACTACCTAATGGCAGTGAAAGAGTTTTACATCAGCGACTATAACAAAAGCTCGGCAATGCTGCTTAAGTCGCGCAAGTATTTTAACAGTCTTAACAACAATACCTGCTGGATTGCTGTAGAAAATGTGATACTGAACATATACAACTACACCCACACAGGTGATTATGGCTTAATAAACTCTGAACTTGGCTTGCTTACACGGGTAATATCGCGGTTTAATTTTGAAGACAGTTACGTAAAACCGATAAAGGAAATTATCAAAATTACCAAGCAGCACCTTGCTACAAAGGATTTTGACGGCTACGGGGCGGAGTTAGAGCGAATAAAAAGCCTTAATAACCAACAGTTGTATAAGTTGATAAGGTTTTAAGGCCTGTAAATGCGTATGCCTTTTGAGTAAGAAACAATTGCTAATACTTAATATATGCCCTGCAAGGTATTTACCGGCAGGTTTTTTTTTTGGTCATTTCTTTCATGGCTAATATTAACTTAACCTTTATTTTATTTAATGTAGGTGTTAATGCTTAAAAATAATCCACCAACCTATTCATTTTCAGTATTAAAGGGTGTTTGTGATTAGGTTTTAAATTGCTTTTATTCAGTTGTTTTGCTACAAAATTGCGTGTGTATTCTCTTTTATATGCACACTGCATTCTAAAAAATGGGGTACGTTCTTACACCGTAACCATTGCATAACTTTTACGCTATACGACCTCTATACTTTTGTCGGGCAAATTTTTTTGAAATCATGTATAAAGGTTTTTACAAATCGTTGTTTGTTATTCTGATAATGTTCTCAGCGGTTCTGGCAAATGGCCAGAATAACCTGGCTGTTACAAATATTTTATATCCCACCACAACCCTTAACTGTACCAACGCCCCCCGCACAGACAGTGTTGTTGTTAGGGTAGCCAATATATCGGGGGCGGCTATTACCAATTTTGATATTTCGTATAGTCTGAACGGCGGATCGATAGTTACTGAAACCTACACAGGTACAAGCATTGCTGCATCGGGCTCGATTAACTACACATTTGCCACTAAGCTAAACACCTTAACAGGTGGAGTAAATACCTTAAAGGTATATACCAGTTTGCCGGGCGACCCAACTAGGGCAAATGATACTGCGGTGCTTACTTATGTGCCCAAGGTTTCATCGTTTCCATACTTTGAAAGTTTTGAAAGCAACAACGGCGGTTTTACTGCCGGAGGCACCAACTCAACATGGACTTGGGGTGCAAGAAATAAACCCAACACAGGCCAATCAGCTCACGGTGTTAATAGCTGGACAAACGGCGGTCTTACCGGACTATACGCCAATAGCGACGTTTCTTATTTAACATCGCCTTGTTACGATTTCACTAATCTTAAAACACCCTACATAGCTTTTCAGTTTGTAGTTGAGGTAGAATATAGCTGGGAAGTTGTTACCATGCAGTACTCAACCAACGGCGGCAGTTCATGGAGTAATTTAGGCTCAAATGCCGATGCTGACAACTGCGAAACTAAAAACTGGTATAACCTTGGCGGCTGGAGCGGTAACGCACGCAGTTACCCATGTGGTAGCTGGGGAAGCGGTTGCGGCGGCAGAGGATATTGCGGTGGATGGGCCGAGGCAAAACGCTGCCTTAATATGCTGGCAGGTCAGCCAAGCGTAATGTTCCGTTGGGCATTTACCTCAACAGGTTCGCAATGTACAGCTGAAGGTTTTGCACTGGATTCATTAGTTATAGGTGAAGCACCTGCTCTTAATCCTTTAAGCGTTACTGCCCCTGATACTATTTGCCAAAACGCCCCTGCGTTTTTCAATACTTCATTATCAAGCTGCTACAAGAACCCACGTTGGGATTTTGGTGACGGTTCACCTATTTTAAAAACAATGGTGGCTGCCCATGCCTTTAGGAGCGCGGGTACTTATAAAGTAACCTTTATGGTTGACGGCCTTTGCGGTAAGGTTGATACAGTGTTTAAGCAAATAACCATTTTGCCTGCACCTCCTACCACCATTACAGGTCTTTCTAATAAAATTTGTCAATCAGGTTCTGTGGTAACCCTTACGGGTACGCCCACAGGCGGTACTTTTTATGTTGACGGTACTCAGCAAAATACTATTGACCCTTCCACCTTCTCATTAGGTCGCCATTACGTAGTATATAAATATACCGATACAACCTTAGGCGGTTGCACGGCAACTGATACAGTTGATTTTACAATATATATGCCCACTGCCTCTATTGATAATTTAGGCGGACAGTATTGCCCCGCGGCACCATCCTTTAAACTAAAAGGAGCTCCCGCCGGTGGTATATTTACCATTAACGGTGTGCAAGACTCGGTTTTTAATCCCGGTACTTTGGGGTTAGGCACTCACACCGTTATCTATGCTTATACAGATTCAATCGGGTGTCCTGCCAGCGATACCAAAAAGAGTGATGTAAACAATACATTGGTAGTAACCCTTGGCGGGATGAATAGTGTTTATTGTGCCGGCGAGCCTGAAATTGTATTAACCGGAACACCAACAGGCGGTATTTTTTATGTAAACGGTGTAGTAACTACTAAATATGACCCTGCTGCTTTGGCTGCCCGTGCAGGTATAGACACTGTTGTTTATTATTATAGTGACGGTGCATGTGCCAATGCCGATACAGCTACGGTTGATGTAATAAAAAACAACCCTAACATTACAGGGCTAAACGCGGTGTACTGCTATGATGCAGCTACCGTAAGCCTTACTGCAAACCCTACAGGCGGTATATTTACTCTTGACGGTAACCCTGTATTTAGTATAAACCCCAAAACAATTGCAACGGGTGCGCACAGGTTGGTATATACCTACCAAGACCCTACCTACAGCTGTATTGATTCAGCAGTGGGTACTTTCACTATTGATAAGCCAACGGCTAATATCACAGGGCTAAATGCAACTTATTGTATTGATGCTGCCCAAGTAACACTTGCCGCAGCACCTTCAGGCGGTAATTTCACGCTGGATAATACTCCGGCAACACAATTTACCCCCGCTACAACAGGTTTGGGCAACCACAGGGTGATATATACCTATACTAATGCAAACAATTGCAGTACAAAAGACACTCAAGACTTTGTTGTGGTGGGTTTGCCAAACCCACAGATTGTCGGCCTTACTAAAAACCTGTGCTTCAACAGCAATCCTATTTCTATTACAACCAACCCTACCGGCGGTGCAATTACCATTAACGGTTTGCCCGTATCAGGTAATACATTCGATCCTTCAGTTTACACAGCCGGAAAGCACCATGTAATTGAATACACCTTTGTTGATTTTGTGTACGGTTGCGTAAACAAGGTAAAAGACTCTGTTTTTGTGGGTACACCTCCTCCCGTAGCCATTAACGGTCTTAACACCCAGTACTGTAGTTCAGATGATTTAATTCAGCTATCAGGTACGCCAATGGGCGGGCAGTTTACTGTAAACGGAACCAATACCAACTCATTCAATCCCAAAACATTGGGTGCAGGCTCTTACACGGTTAAATACAGCTATACGGATGCTAACGGATGTTATAATGAGATAGACCAACTGGTGGATGTTATTACCAATCCCGGCGATACCATTTTCCCCGGTCCGGTTATTAATATATGCAGGGGCGAAAAAGTTACCCTTAATGTAAGCGGCTCGCTACCCGGTATGTGGAGTACCAACGAAACTACTCCGACAATCACCGTACAACCTTCAACAAATGCCTCGTATTGGTTTAAAGTAACCGATTGCGCCAACTACGCTGATACAGTGCAAATATTGGTGAACAATAACCCCAATGCTGATTTTGACTTCACTCCCCAGCAAGGTTTTGTGCCTTTGGATATTATAGCCACCAACAAAACACTAAACATCAGTTCGTTTAAATGGATTGTTGAGGGCAAAGAATCTGTTGATAATCCCCTTAAACACACATTTGAAACTCCCGGCCAGTTTAAAGTTACCCTTACTGTGGTGAACGATAAAGGTTGTGTGGACACTATCGAAAAAATAGTAACCGTGTACGAAGGGATAACCATCCCTAATGTATTCTCACCCGAAGGTGACGGTGTTAACGACAATTTCGGAGCCATTACTAAGGGAACATTTACCCAATACAGCTTTAAGATTTTTGACCGTTGGGGCAAACTGATGTTTGAAGGCAGCCGACCCGAAGACCGTTGGAACGGTGATTTTAACGGAAACCCTGCGCCTGCGGGTACATACTTCTACTTGCTGGTGGCTGAAAACCTTAAGCAGTTTAAACTGGAAGGTACGGTAACACTGGTACGATAAGCAATAGGAATTACACAAGGAAGAATAAACGGAATAAATGAAAACGATAAACAAATTGCTCTGCCTGCTGGCAATGACCGTTTTTGTGACGGTGGCTGCAACTGCGCAGGATTCAAGGGCGTATGATTTTGCAACCGACAAAAAAGGGGATTTGCGAAAAGATGCCAATGGCAATGCCATTGACTTCTCTGCAGTAACCTCTTTGATTACTGCCAATACTGCTAACCAAAACACACAGGTATATAACCTGCCTTTTAATGTGGTGCTTTTGGGCAAGGTGTATAAGCACTTCTTAATAGGTACATCAGGGTATTTGGTATTAGGTAATAATGATAATACCGCTGAACAGTTGTTGTTTCCTGCAACCAACGGAAACTCCTTTAAGTTGGGCAACAATAACTATCGTTTTCAAGGTGTGATAGCCCCTTTTTGGGACATTCAAACCGCTGCTTCACTTAAATATACGGTTACGGGCACAGCGCCCAACCGCGCTTTAGTAGTGGAGTGGGTTACATACATACCCTCAGCAGCAACCCCCGTTGCAGGTAGCGAAAGCAATTACCAAGTACGCATTTACGAAAACGGCGGTGTGATTGAATATGTATATGGTAAGATGGTTATCCCATCCACCAATACCGCAACCCCGGTTACTGCTACTATTGGTATTGCCCGCAACAGCGCATTAGCAGATTACAACTTTTTAGTAGTAACTGATTTGGACAGTTTTGATACTGCCCGTACCCTTACAGCCTATACAACTTCGTTAGACAACTTGTACAACAAAGCCGATTCAGGTGTTATTGCTCCGCTTACGTATGATAACGACAGCAATGCACGCAGGTTTGTGTTTACTCCTGATGTGATTTACGGTCCATCAAACATGACATCAATAAATGTTACTTACGACCAAGCTGTTTTGTATTGGGACGATAACAGTAACAACGAGGTGAGATTTGAAATTGAGAAGAAAGACAAGTACGGTAACTTTAACTACTTTGACAGTACAACCCAGAACATCAACTTTTATTTGGCCGAAGGTTTCTATCCCGGCGAAGAACACGTTTTCAGGGTAAGGACTTATAATCAAGGTCAATATTCGGCATATAGCAACATCTGCACGGTATCAATACCTCCTGCGCAATTAATAGAGGCCGTAGCTGGCGGTGCATGGTCAAACCCTGCAACTTGGTCAACCAATTCGGTTCCCAGTCGCTACGATAGCGTTGTAGTAAGCAAAGGTTACGAGGTAATACTAGACGATGCAGCAGCCAATGCATATCATTTAGTAATTGATAGCGGTGCGCTGGTATATGAAAACACAAGTGCCACCCGCAAACTAAACGTACACGGCAATATTTGGGTGAGCGAAGACGGTAAAATTTCCGTTCATGCTGCACCTACCAATACTAATACATCAATGGTATTGTCCGTTCGCGGCGATATCTATAATAATGGTGTTATAGACCTTTATAAGAAGAACGGCACCAAAGAAGAGGGGGTAATCCTTACTTTTTTTGGCCGCAACCTATCGTCATTCATTACCAATGCTACTGCAATAACCAACATCAGCTCACTTTCGGTTGAAAGAACAAACATTGCTGACTCGGTATATTTTTCACCTGCTACAGCCACTGTTCGCGGATACAATACTGACGTGCTATCAAACGGAGGTTTTGTAGAAACTAACAATTGGGTAGGTACGCTTGTAATAGGCGGTAACTACAAACTTGAAAACCGTTTGTTTACAGCATTAAACCCTGTAATTGGTGATAATGCAGGCGTTGTATTTGCAAACGACAGCCTTACGGTTGTTGGGCAAAACAGCAACCTTACCTTTAACGGTACTTTTAAAGTACAAAAAGGTGCTTTGGCTTTTGGAACTACCAACAACAACTACTTTAGCGGTTCTTTTGATCTGATTATTGAAGGCGGTTCAATGAGCCTTGCAGGAAGATTGTATAGTACCAACGCTACATCGTTCACCCAAACAGGTGGTAAGTTGCGTTTGGCGGTTGCAGGAAATAGCACTACTGAACCTACTTTAGGGTTAACCACTGCCGTGGTTAGAATGTCAGGCGGTGAGATTATTTTGGTGAACCCCGGAACCTTATCAAACCGAACTGATTATTACGTGCAAGGTGTTGGTGCTTCAGAATACACCGGCACATGGGTAAAGCTAACCGATGCCACCACTGCTGTAACTGCTGCAAACCCGGAGTTTTTGGTGCGTGGAGTGTTTCCTAATCTATTAACCGACAGCTCTGCTACTTCAACCAAAACAGTAAAAATAAGATTAACGGCGTTTGCCAACGTCATGGGTGATTTTATCCATACGGCAAATGATACTTTTAACCTTAATGCCTACTTATACTTAGCCGATTCGATTATTAACAACGGTTACATCTATTCGGGTAACGTATCAGGCGCAATGGTGTTTAACGGTAAAAACCAAACACTTACCGGTACAGGATATGCCAACCTTGCAAGGGTAGATGTTTTGCAAACCGATACCGCATCAACAATTGTTATTCCCGCCCCTAATATGATTCGTACAATGGCATTGAACCTTACCACCGGTAATGTAATCAATGCTAAATACCTGCGTTTGGGCGATAGTTTAAACCCCATCAATATTGAGATAAGCAGGGCAAGCGGCAGCTATTTTTATGGCGGAACATTAGATACTTTTCCAGAGACGTGGAGGGGTAATGCTGCTTACAATATCACTTATACCAATTTGGGTAAAACATATCCTACAGGTTTCGAAATACCTGCCGACAGGAACATTACTAACCTTACTATTAACTCTGATTCAGCCGTTGCAATTACCAACGGCTCGGTAAACGTTGCGCAAATACTAACACTTACCAAAGGTGTATTTGTAGTTGATGCTCCTAATAAAATGCGCATTACAAATCCCGCCGCCGCAGCAATTGTGGGCGGTAGTGCTACAACGTATGTACGCGGGGCTGTAGCAAGGCGTTTGGATAAAAAACTAACTGCCGGTGCTTATACTTTCCCTATTGGAAGCCAAGCGTATAGCCCGCTTTCGCTTACAACGCTTGTAACAGATACCAACTTCTCAGAACTAACAGCAAGTTTCCGCAAAGAGCCTTTGACGTTTAGCATTGGAAAAGGAATAACTACTGTCGATACTGCTTTTGGACATTGGGTAGTGGTTGCTGACAGCAACGCTAAAGGCATCAGCTCGTTTGGAGTTAATGTAAACTACAAAATTACTGACGGCTTTGTCCGTGTGGCAAGTGGTAAAACCAGCTCACTAACCGCCGCACCTACTTTTGATTCGGCAGGAACTAGAGTTAGTCCTGTTAGCGTGGTTCTTTCTGCCTCAAAAATGGGCTTTGATACTTCGGCTAATACCGTGTTGTTTATCGCTCCGGCAGATTATTCAGGCGATACTATTTACAACAATATATATAGGGTAGGTAGGGGATATGATTTTGAAAACCTTACTGCCGTTTCAAGAAAACTGGCTTCAAGCTACATAGCCGGTAACCCTAAGTTTCTTATTACCTCAACTTACGACGATATAAACGAAGAGTTCCCAATTTTCTTCACCCAAATGCTTTATGCCGGCAATGGCGGTAAAGTATTAATTCGTCTAGACTCTAACGCTTTTGGGATTGTTACCGGAAGCAAAACAAAAATTACAAATGCTTCGTACGGTATGATTGCCATATACGGTGCAGATAGTATTGAGTTTGACGGTGCCGGATATGATATTTTGGGCAACCCTACCAATACCCGTGAGTGGACTTTCAGAACAGAAACCAATGCTGCTAACGCTTCGGTATTTATGTTGCAGCAAGATGCACATAACAACATATTTAATAACCTTAATATAGTTGCCAATGCCTCAGGTACACAAGGCGGTATCTTTATTAGCAACACTTTTACAGGTGGTCAGGGTAATGACGGTGCAATCATCAAAAACAACTTCTTTAATGTCGGCACCGATAGGGTTTCCTCGTACGGTGTGGTTTCGGTAGGTCTTTCAACCGCTGCTACTAACGACAATATACAAATACTAAACAACGAGTTTTCAAACTTCACCGTTGCGCATATAGCTGCTTCAACTAGCTCTGGACCTAATTGGAAAATATCGGGCAACCACTTCTTCCAAAACGATTCTCGTGCATTAACCAGTGCCGTGCGTGCCATTGATGTAAATGCAAGTGCTACAGCACACGGTTACGAAATTGCATATAACTACATCGGCGGTACACAAAAATTTGCAAGCGGCAGTGTGTGGTCATACGGCGGTACAGCCGCATTAAGCCTCATAAGTGTTACAACGGGCAATACCACGCCAACAGTTATTAAAGGCAATGTTATAAGGTTGTATCAGCAATCTCAAACCTCATCTTTCATAGTAAGAGTGATAAGTCTTAATGCCGGTAAGTTTGTGTTTGCCGGGAACAAAATAGGCGGTAACCTTTCAAACTATGCTGACGCGTTGGTGCTAAACAACAGCAACGCATTATCAATTTTATACCTGCCTTCAACTGTGACAGCAAGTGCAGAAATTACGGATAACGAGTTTTCTTACATCCGTCATTCGGGTGTTATCAGTGCTGTGAAAGCCTTTAGGGTAATTGATTACCAAGCGGCTGCCCCGGCCTATATAGCCCGTAACGTGCTGCATGATATACAAGGCTTTAGCAGTCGTATTACGGGTGCGCAAGATGCTGCGTTTATGGGAGTTTACTTGGCTAACAACTTTAGTAACAACATTATTGAAAATAATGAGATGTACTTGTTGCTGAATAATAGCTCAACCTCTACCGGATTTATTACCTGTATAGGTACTAACGGCGGCAACGGTGATATACGCAACAACAAACTATACAAAGTAAGCCACCAAACTACCTCGGCTAGTGCAGGAACCCTAATGGGTATTCACGTTAACGCAGGTACTTGGAATGTTTACAACAACCAAATTTTGTTTGCCAACGAGGCATTTGCAAATATGCCCGTGTCGTTGCAAGGTATTCGCTACTATTCAACCGCAGCCGTTGCCGGTAAAGTGCATAACAATACCATTGTATTGGGCGGACAAACACGCAGTACCAACTCATACGGATTGGTACACGGTAGCACTTCTGCAAGGGTTGAGATGTATAATAACATCGTTATTAATAAAAATAACATGACCGGCGGTGCTACTTTCAGGGCCGTTGGTATTCATGCCGCTCCAAGTTCTTTCTTCTCCAGCGATTTCAACGTGGTGTACACTCCGATTGAAGGCAATGCTTTCTACAACGTGAGCAATGCAACTGCTTATACCCCCCAAAGTTGGAATACGTTAACCGGTCTTGAGAAAAATACAATCTTTAACACAATTCCTGTGTTTAGGGATACGTTGGTGGCCAACTTGCTGCTAACCCTTGATACCATTAACTGGAAATTAAATGCCGCGGGCAGAGCCACTACGTTTGGGAAAGACTACGAAGGCGAAACCCGCCACAACAACCAGCCTGATATTGGTGCCGACGAGTTTGGAGCGCCCATGTTTGCCACACCGGTTTTTGTAGGTGGTAACGATACTTTGTGTGCAGGCAATAACCGCACACTTATTGCCCAAAACCCCAATGCAGGTGGTAAAATATACTGGTTTAACCAACCGTACGGAGGTGATACGTTACACATGGGTGATACATTAGTTACCGATACTATCACAGTCAACAGTGCATTTTATGCGCAGGTTTCAGACAGCCTTGTACGCAGTTACCGAATAGAAGTGCCTGTAAATATAATACCTGTATTGGCTCCTAATGTAGCAAATCTACCTATTGATTCGGTGTGTAACGGTACATCTTGGACTTTAATTGCGGATTCAACCTCAGGTGCTGTAATTAGCTGGTACGATAGCCTGAATGCGGTGACACCGTTTCATATAGGCCGTTCTTATACTACACCTGTTTTAACAAGTGATACCATCTATTACATCAGTACAGTTAGTAACGGTTGTGTTTCTGCCAAAGTGCCTTTTACGGTGCTTGTAAGCGATACTACAGTAAGCACGCCTGCCATAAGCAGCCAAACAGTTTGCGAAGGCAGCAATGTTACGTGGACTGCTAACGGCCCTGATATTATCCGCTGGTATAATGGCGAAACTGAAACTGAACCAATAGTTGAAGACACCATTTTTGATGCCGGTAACTTATACAACGATACTACCTATTGGTACGAAGTATTTAACGGCCGTTGTTTAGGCAACCGTAATACCGTTAACGTTACTGTAAACCCAATTCCAGCCGCTCCGGTTATTGACAGTCAGTTTGTGGTGTGCTATAACGGCAGCATTAATCTTGCTCCTGTTGTTAGCGGTACAGCTACTTGGTACGCTGATGCAGTTTCTACAATTCCCCTAAACACAGGCGCATTAATCTTTAATACTTTGGTTACCGATACTACTTTGTTTGTTGATAATTCACAAGCAGGCTGTACAAGCGCAAGGGTTAAAACTACTATAAAAGTTCAAACCCCGGCTTCGGTAAACTTTGTAAGCGCAGCAAGCCCTATTTGCTTTAATACCAACTCGCAAATTGTGTTGAGCAAAAATGGAAACGGTACTATTAAGTGGTTTGATCAATACGCTGCAACTACCGCTATAGCTACCGGTGATACATTAAACACAGCTACACTTGCTGCTGATAAAACCTATTACTATGAGCTGTTTGACGGATTGTGCACAACCGTTCGTGATTCAGTTCAAATAGCGGTAATACCTTTTGCAATCAAGCCTGTAATTACTCCCGTTGATTCTGTTTGCTACGGTTTGTCGGATACACTTGTGGCTACTGCTGCCGGTGCTGTAATTAACTGGTACGAGAATAAAACATCAGCCCCTGTATATTCAGGTAACGACTTTGTGTTACCCGCAGTTACAGGTAATAAAAAATACTTTGCCAAGGCAGTATATGCAGGTTGCGAAAGCGACTTTGAAACAGTGAATGTAAACGTTCGTGCATTGCCTCAACCCCCATTGGTTGATTCTGTTCAACCTGTTTGTAGAGGAAACGCAGCAATACTGAAAGCAGTTACACCCGCAACAGCTGAGTGGTTTAACTCTCTGTTTGCAACTACTCCTTCATCTATAGGAAATACTTACACTACTGCTAACCTGAATGTAAACACTACATTTTATGTGCAATCGTACGACGGTTATTGCCGCAGCGAAAAACGCCCTGTTGCAGTAACACTTCGTAATGCCCCTGCTGCACCTGTAGTTAAAACAGTTAATCCCTTCTGCTGGGGAGATAA
Organism: Agrobacterium sp. 719_389; assembly: GCA_943370295.1. Lineage (GTDB taxonomy): Bacteria > Bacteroidota > Bacteroidia > UBA8524 > UBA8524 > SB11. The sequence continues at coordinate 436,660 of CALRQL020000001.1, forward strand.
CGTAACCATCGAAGCAGGTTCAAACAGCATCGTGCGTTGGTACAAAGAGGCTGCTGATACTGTGCCTTTTGTTGCTGATAGTACCTTGTTTGTAGGTAAGCTGTTTAAAGACACAACCTATTACATAGAAAGCTTCGACGGTTTCTGCACCAGCAGTAAAGTAACTTATAACGTAGGCGTAATCCGCTACATGGATGGCTTCTCCGTTTCAATTCCCGATTCAGCAAACATTAAAACCCAAGTTACTCTTAGTGCTACCGGTAATTTTGATAACCTGTACGGCTGGAACTTCGGTTCAGGTGCAAGCTTATCAAGTGCTACGGGCACAGGTCCCCACAATCTTGAGTGGAGCACTAAAGGATTGAAAAATGTACGCTTAACCATCACCAAAAAGGTAGGTGCAGTTACCTGCGATACAGTAATCACCAAAACGGTAAAAGTTTATAACCTTAGCGAATTGCTATCAACCCAAACAGTTGATAACGCTTCATTGCTAAGTGTTTATCCAAATCCGGTATCATCTGTACTGAATATCATTGCTACAGAAGGAACCACCATTGCACATCTAACACTTGCCGATGTAACAGGTAAAACAGTTTACACAGAAGCTATGGAAGCTTCTCATAAAACAGTAGATGTACAGGGCTTTGCCAAAGGAGTGTATTTGTTGCAAATCAGATTAAACAATGGCCAAACGGTAATGCAAAAGGTAATTATCGATTAATCCGGTTAATAGTTTTTTAGAAATGAAAACAAAAGGAATATATAAAATAACCGCTGTTTTAGCGATGCTGTTTATCAGCATTGTAGCAGTGGCACAGCCAAGCGGGGTGGCTCTTCCGTCATCATCCCCTTATACAGAAAACTTTAACAGCACCCCGGGTGCTTCAGGTAATGGCTATCCTGCAGGTTGGGGAGCCAACAACAAAGGTGCATGGGATCCCACTATGGGTGTGGGAAGTGCATCAAGCACCACGGGTGATAACTACAACTATGGTTCTAGTATCGGGATTTTGGGTAGCGGAACAAATTACGACCCGGGTTATATCATACTTGTATTAACTAATACCACAGGAAAAAGCGGGTTAAAAATTAGTTACGATGTGTTGAAAATACGCGAGCAAACACGCACTTGCACCTTCAATCTGGAAGTAAGTACCACATCGGCTACTTCGGGTTTTAGTGCCATCAGTGGTGGGGCTTATAGCTCGGGCAGTATTACACAAGGTACCACCACCAGTTTTTCTAACATTAATATATCCGCCTTAGATAATAAATCAGGACCCGTATACATTCGCTGGTACTATGAATCATCGGGAAGCGGGTCTCGCGATGGAGTTGCCTTAGATAATGTATCCATAAGCTGGGATGCAGGCGTTGATGTTAATACACCTGCTGTAACCAACATAGGAGAAACTACAGCCGACCTATCGGCCAACTTAGCCTCAAACGGCGGTACAACTATTTTAGAGCGTGGATTTGTATGGTCTACCACTACCAACCCTTTAGTGGGTGGCGGCGGTGTTACCAAAGTAACGGCTTCAGGTACTTCAACCGGAACATTTACATCCTCGGTGACAGGCTTACCAGCCGGCACCCGTGTGTATTTCAAAGGATTTGCCCGTAACTCAACTGGCTCATTTTATACTTCTGAGGTAAGCTTTATTACCCAATCGGCTGAACCTACTGCTTATCCAAGTTCATTTACTGCAACAGCCATTTCAAAAAACAGTATAAAACTTGATTGGACACAAGTTGCCGGAGCTAACGGATATTTAATCATTCAACGCAAGGGCGATGCCCCAACAGGGACTCCTGCTGATAAAACCGCCTATACACTTAATCAGGTGTTGGGTGATGGTACTATTGTGGGGCTTGTAACATCAGGAGCTACTGTAACCGCTACTATAAACGGGCTAATACAAGGAACAAGGTATTACTATACGCTGTTTCCCTTTGGATATAATGGTACCAATACCGAAACCTACAATTACCGCACAGTGCCCATTATACCGCTGGCTAACGATAGCACTTGGGGATTCCCGCCATCGTTTAAATCAACTATAGAAGGAGTTTCAGGTTCAGAAGCGGCAGGGATTTCATCTCTGATAAATGATAATATCACTACTGCTGCCAACGGTACACAAGTTTGGAAACTGCACGTAAAAGACGGTGGTGCTACCATGAACGATGCCGATGATTTACCCACCATTGTTACACGTATTACACTTAACAAAGCTGCAAAAAATACAGTTGCAAGCTGGTTGAATACGTTACAATCAGTAGGATTGGTAGATGATAGCACGGGTGCTGTGATTGCTAACGGTACTATTACCGCAAACACCATCACCTTTAACGGACTTACCGTAACAGCCGCCGATAATAACTACCGTCCGCTTTCGGTTAGGTTGAGTTTGAAAGCCATTGCTCACAAAGACAGGGATACGTTCCATTTTTATGTGGATTCTGTTGGTACGCTCACCAAGTCTGTGTTAGAAAGCTCACAAACCCAAAACTTCATTTCTTACTCTGATTCAAGTAAAAACACTATTGATGTAGTGGCTACTAAGTTGCGCTTCATCACTCAGCCCCAAACAACGGTTGAAGCCGGTGCTTTTTTAACCAATACCATACAGGTTGAAGCGGTGGATGCCTTTAATACCCGCGATATTGATTTTAACGGGAACATTAGCCTAACCGCAACCGACGGAAACCTGATTGCAACCTCACGCAGCATTGCTGCTGTGAAAGGATTAGCAATATTTGATACTGTACGCTTTAACAGGATTTCAGCCAACGATACCTTGGTTGCTACAGCAGGTGCGTTAACGCTTGCAAAGAGCAACAGGTTTGTGGTTGAAGCTTCTAAAGGTTCTGATATAATTGCTGATGGAGGCTTTGTTTACCCTCAAAACATAATACATACTGATTACAACGATACCGATGCGGTATCGCTTACCAATTCATTAGAAGTAATGTCTTTACTACTTCGCGATGGTGGTAATAATGATGATAACGACTTTGAACCTACTATTCTAAAAGGTTTAACATTTAATGTAAGCAAATCATACCTTATACGCAAAGCCGCCTTATTTGCAGGCAGCACAAAAGTTGCCGAGGTGGATAGCGTTGTAACTGTTGGCGCTAACAAACAGCTTGTATTTACAGGTTTTGCAATTACTGCCCCTGATAATGATTCATTACGTTTTTCATTGCGTGTAACCTTTAAAGATTCAGCAATTGATGGCGATAACTTTGGTTTTGCCGTAGTTACTGCAACTGCTGATGCAGCAGCAAGTCAATTTACTGCTGCTAATGCCGGAGGAGCTGCAAGTTTAACCGCCGGTGCAAATAACAAGATAGATGTTATTGGGCGTATGATTAGGTTTATACAACAACCTACCGACGTATCGGAAGGTAGTGCCCAATTGCCGCCACCTTCGGTAGTTGCTACTGATAGTTTAGGTAACTTCGATTTAGCGGTTTATAATTATACGCTGAAAGTACTGGGCGGCTCAATATTCGATTTTCGTGCCATCACATCTGCCAATTCAAGCAATAATGGTGTCGCTACTTTTAGCCGTTTGATTTACGATATACCTGCTACAGGAGTTAAAATTTCTGTAAAAACCACAGGAATTGATAGTGCCGTGAGCGATACGTTTGAGGTAATGAAGCCTACATGGTTCCGTACTGTTCAATCCGGTAACTGGTCGGATACCCTTGTTTGGGAATTCTCAAAAAATTACGGTGTAAACTGGCAGGCTGCCAACGAGACCCTTGATTACAGCAAGCACGGCAGGATAACCATTCGCGCTGCTCACACTGTTCAAATGGACGGTTTAACCGCAGATGCAAATACCGTTGATGAACTTATTGTAGAAAGCAATGCGGTATTGATTACCCCACAAGGGGCCTATAATAAATTGACAGTAGTTGACGGTTTGGCTACCGATGTGGTAATTGAAGGTAAGTTGTTGCACAGCAACCCCGTGGCCGGAAACGGTATTAGCATTGCTGCACCTGCAACAATGTTGGTTAAAAAGGGCGGAGCTGTTGAATTGGCTGCCTTTGGTGATGCCGCACATTGGGCAGGAAATACCAACATTACGTTTGAAGACAGTTCATTCTACATTCACAATACACCTATTACCAATACCATTGGGGCGGTTACCATGTTCCCCAATGCAACTGCTACTGAAAAACCTGTTTTCAGGATTGCACAAAACTATACTTACCCCGGTTCATTTATAAACCCAATGGCAACCCTTGCCATCAATGGGTTGTTAAGCATTGATACTACAAAAACACTTACTATAAACGGTGGTGGTGAGCGTTTACTGCGCAACGGTATTATAGGTGCGGGTAACCTTGTAATAGCCGATTCATCAAAAGTGCGCATTACTGCCGATGCTCAATTGAGCGGTAGCGGTAAAATAAGCGTTAACCATACTAAAGCGGTATTCCAAATTGGAACGGCCAGCTATACCGAACTTAAAAACAACAAAGAACTTACTACAACTGCCGCTAACGGGATTTCAGTAAGCGGCACGCTGAACGGGTTTACCAACGGCTTTAGCGGTAATGCTACTGCCAAAACCGAAGCAGGGGCAACCGTAATTACTGCAAACACTCAAGGTTTGGGTGGTTTGTTCAATACTTCGGGGGCTAAAACCTATCATCCTGCTACTGATTACATATTCAACGGTACAGTTGCGCAAAACAGTGGTAACACCATAGGTTTAACCGCACGTACAATAAAAGTAAACAATGCTTTCGGGTTGACTTTGGGTGATTCAGTAACTGTTACTGATACCCTGTATATCGGCCAAAGCAATGTGACTTCATCAACTACCGCGATATTGACTATTGCTGCAAGCGGTGTGATTGACGGTTATTCAGCTACCAGCTTTATCAACGGACCATTGAATTTGTGGGTAGATAATGCAGCAGTGTACTATCCCGTGGGTAAAACCACTTATGGGCCTGTAACCTATACTTCAACAGGTACACCTTCTTGGATTACCCTAGAGTACGTTAACAACAACCCCAATGCAAACGGGTTTGATACAGCTAAAAGAGGGGCGGGGCTTGCCGCAATAAAAGCTAACGAATACTGGAAAATCCACTCATCAGCCAAAACAACCGGAAACATTGAATTGCCTTATACTTCAAACTCAGCAATAACCGGTGTTGATATTCTTAACATCCGCGTAGTAAGCTGGAACGGAACCCGTTGGGTAAGTGAAGGTCCTGTGGCTCGCACTGCAACTTCTACACGTGTGGTTGCCGATGGATTAACCAACTATACAGTATTTACAGTAGGTGTTGATTCAACGTGTGCTATCCCTTCAGTTCCTGCCTTTGCTGCCAACAATGTGTGCGGTGCAGGTAATGTGGTAACACTTGCCGCCAGCGGAAACGGTGTTGTACGTTGGTTTATCAATGCCAACGACGTTCAGCCGTTTGCACAAGGTACATCCGTAAATGTGGGCACATTGTTTACCGACAGTGTTTTTTATGCTGAGGTGAAAAACATTGGTTGCTATAGCAATCGCGTTGCTTATTCAGTTACTATTAACACCCCTCCCGCGGCCCCTTTGTTAAGCGGTACAACACAATTGTGTAACGCAACGGCAACCGTACTAAATGCTGATACATTAGGTACCAATAACTGGTATGCCGATGTAAATGCTACGCTGCCAATATTTACCGGCGATGCGTTTGCAACAGGAAACCTAACTAACGATACTTCTTTCTACGTAGAAAAAATACAAAGCGGCTGTGCAAGCACTACCCGTACAAGGATAGATGTGAACGTGAAGCCCGGAATACTTTCACCCGTTAGCAATGGTGCGGAAGTTTGTTCAGGTGCAAAAGCAGTAGTAAATGCTGCTGCAAACTATACAATCCGTTGGTATGAGAATACAACTGCAAGCACCCCGTTTTATAGCGGAACACGTTATACAACCGGTGTTTTAACCGCAGATTCTACTTTTTATGTAGAAGCTTTTGACGGTGCTTGCGCCAGCCCGCGCGCACCCGTATTAGCTAAAGTACTTGCTTTACCTGCCGCTCCTATAATTACCCCCGGTGCGGTTTGCGTGGGCAATACAGCACAGATTGCGGCTAATGGCACCGGTACGGTGTATTGGTACAACGATACCACATCGGCAGCTATCAGCAGCGGAAACAGTTTTACTACCGCTCCGCTTACAGCTACCCGCACTTATTATGCAGCCATATTTGACGGTAAGTGTTTCAGCCCAAAAGTGGCCGCACTTGCTGAAGCGTTTGCAATACCCAGCAGTGCTACCATAAATGTACCTGCCAATGCGCCGACAAATCAAACAGTAGCAATACAAACTACAGCCGTTGCCCAAAATTATGTGTGGGATTTCGGTACGGATGCTACTCCTCAAACAGCTACAGGTGCCGGTCCTCACAATGTGAAATGGTCTACCCAAGGCTCTAAAACAGTGAAGTTGAAACTGTGGAACGGAAACAGTGCCATAGCCTGCTCTACCGAGGTGCAAAACTTTGTGCAAGTAGGTGCAGGGGTTGGCGTGCAAGAGATTGCAGGTGCAAGCATAGCTGTATATCCTAACCCTGCCTCATCAGCTTTGACTCTTGATGTGGTGTTTGAAGCTGCACAATCGGGCAGTGTGTTGATTACAGATGCTACCGGAAAAACAGTTTACCAAACTGCTTTTGAAAATGTATCAGGCATAAATAAACAATTGGATGTGACAGGCTTTGCTAAAGGCTTGTATATGCTGAAGGTGGCTACCGAAAACGGAGTTTCGGTACATAAAGTAATAGTTCAATAAGTAGTAACAACGGATTAAAAATGAAAAATAAATTGTTTCAAAGTGCCTTTAACCTTTGTGTAGCTGCAATAGTATTGTTGCTGCCTGCATTGGTAAAAGCACAAAACGATGTAATGATTTCGTACGACTTCAATACAAGTTGTGCCGCACCTCCTGCGGGATGGTCTATCCAAAACGTTGACGGTGGTTGTACTTGGCGTTGCGGCGGTGGTATTTTGCAAAATAACCACTCATCGCAAAGTTGCAGCGGCGCAGCCGATGATTGGTTGATAACCCCCGAATTGAATTTTGACGAGTTCTTAAATGAGTATATCTCATTATCAATGGGCTCAAACTATAGCGGTGGGGCATTAAATGTTAGAATTTCAACCAACTATTCAGGTTCAGGAAGCCCGTATTCAGCCACTTGGTCAACTTTGGCCAGCTACACAGCCGGTTCTAATTATACCATAAATATTGGTAGCCAAACCGGAAAAGGATATATCGCTTTTCAATATACCTCTACAGGAAACGGTACAGGTCAAGCGGCTTTGTATGCTATCTACAGCATGTCGGTAAAGGGTACAAAAAGCATATACATTACCAATCCTACTGTTAAAAATATTGATACTGCCAAAGCCGATTTAGGTGCCGAGGTAGTATTGGCCGGTCCTGCAACTGTTCTTGAAAGGGGCATTGTTTGGTCGTTAACTGCTAACCCGCTTAAAGGCGGTTCAGGTGTAACCCAAGTAAACGTTTCAGGAACTGATGGTGTGTTTGATACCACAGTTACAGGTTTGCCTACAGGAACAAGGATTTATTACAAAGGGTTTGTTACTGATGCCAGCAAAACGGTTTACACTACCGAGACTTCTTTTTTTACCCTCTCAGCTGAACCTTCAGCTTATCCTTTAACATTTACGGCTACAACTCAATCTAAGAACAGCATTAAGTTAGATTGGACACAAGTGCCCGATGCTAAAGGCTACATAGTTTTGCAACGTGCCCGTTTGGCTCCTACTGGAATTCCCAACGATGCTACTGCTTATACCAATGGACAATTTATTGGCGATGGACAAGTAGTAGGGGTGTTTACAAGCAATGCTACTATCACCACTACCATTACAGGGTTGGTGCAAGGTACCCGTTACTATTACACATTATTTCCTTACAACTATAATCTAGCTAATAACGAAACCCGCAATTACAAAACTGCGGCTCCTGTGCCTACTGCTACGGATAGTACCTGGGGATATCCACCGTCGTACAATTCAGCCGTTGAAGGGGTTGCAGGTACAGGTGTGGTAGCCATATCAAGCCTTATGAACGATGCTACGGTAAACGATACTACCAAAGGTGTTTTGGCATGGAGAATACAATTGAAAGATGGGGGCTCAACCCTTAATGATATGGATGATTTGCCTACACAGATTACCTCATTAGTGGTAAGACCCGGTGCAAAAAATACCGTTGCAAGCTGGTCTACCGCTATACAATCGGTGGGATTGTTTGATGACAGCACGGGTGCTCTTATCAAGCAAGGTTCAGTAGGCGCTAACACGATTACTTTCAACTCGATAAATGTGGTTGCTCAAGACAACAACTACAGGCCAATGTCGGTAAGGTTGTCGCTACGTAAAACAGTATTGACTGATAACAGCCGTTTCCATTTTAAGATAGATTCTGCTGATGTAATGGTGAGGGGATTCTTAGAAAGCTCACAAACCTATAATTTCAGCACTCTTTCGGATACGCTTAAAAACAGCATTGAAGTACTTGCTACCAAGCTAAGTTTCTTAACCACCATGCCTACCCCAATTGAGGCTGGAGCATTCATTACTCAGCAGCAGGTGGTGGCTGTGGATACTTTTGGTAGTCGTGATATTGATTATACCGGTGCTATTTCAGTTTCATCTATCGGTAATGCACTTATTGCTTCGCCACGCGTTGTAAATGCTGTGAGCGGTTTGGCTGCTTTTGATACCGTAAGGTTCTTTAAGGCTATGTCAACCGATACCCTTATAGCAATGGCTTCCGGCCTGATAAATGGCAAGAGCAGCAGGTATGTGGTTGAAAACTCTAAACGCTCAGATATAGCTGTTGACGGTTCATTCATCTACCCGCAAAATATTCAGCACCTTACCAATAAAGATACCGGTGTTATTACCACTACAAATTCACTAGAGGTATTCAGCCTTCGTTTACGCGATGGCGGCGGAAGCCCTGATAACGATTTTGAGCCTACTACACTTTCAGCACTTACCTTTAGCGTGGGCAACTCATACGCCATTGGCAAAGCTGCGTTGGTAGCCAACGGTGTCAAAATTGCCGAAGTAACCACAGTAGGTTCAACCATACAGTTTACCAATATAAACCTGGTTGCCAATGATAACGATTCGGTTCGTTTTTCATTGCACGTAACGTTTAAAGGTACAGTAACCGACGGACATCGTGTAACATTTACTATTACTTCGGCCACTGTAGGTGCTACTGGTTCATTGCTTGCGGCTACAAATGCCGGCGGTGCTACCAGCTCAACGCTGTATAACGATAACAAAATTGATATTACCGCCAGCCGTTTGGCGTTTGTGAAACAACCTGTAAACGTTGCGCGCGGTAGTATTATGTATCCTTTTGTAACTGTGCAAACCCTTGATGCGGAAGGTAATATAGATAATGCCGGACGTGGGATAACACTGGAAGCAAACGGTACAGCCTTTAATTTTTCTGCCCTGAATGCAGTGGGCGTAATACCTACCAAAGCGGTAGCAGAGTTTACCAAACTGATATTTGACGTGCCCACCACGGGTGCTACACTTATTGCCCGCTCGGCAGGTTTAGACAGCGCCATCAGTAATCCTTTTAATGTGTTGTTACCCGTATGGTTCCGTTCTGTAAAATCAGGTAACTGGTCGGATATGTCGGTATGGGAACAAACTACTGATTTCGGTACTAATTGGGTAGCCGCTACGGATACTCCCAACTACAGCGAACACGGTTTTGTAACCATCAGCAACGGCGATACTGTGAAAATGAACGGTATTTCTGCCGCTGCAAATACAGTGGATGAACTTACCATTGAAAAGGGTGCTGTATTGGTAACCCCATCGGTAGCTCCGTTCAAACTTGCGGTGAACGATGCTTTTGGTGATGATATAACTGTTGAAGGAACCTTGTTACACAACAACGGCCAATCAATTGGTGGTTTAGATATTGCTGTGCCTGCAAGCATTGCAGTAAAAAGGGGCGGTGTAATTGAGCTTGCCTCATTTGGTGATGCTGCCGATTGGGCAGGAAACACCAATATCAGGTTTGAAGATAGTGCAGTGTACGTTCACAATACCACTATTGCAAACACCATCAGTCCTGCTGTGATGTTCCCCAATGCAGCTGCTAACGAGGTAGCCATTTTTAGGGTAGCACAAAACAACACGTTCCCCGGTTCAGCCATGAATGCAAACAGCCCGTTGGTAATAAACGGCTTGCTTGCAATAGATAACAATACAACATTAACCATTGGTGGTAACGGCGAGAGAGGTTTGCGTAACGGTATTGCCGGCGCAGGAGACCTTGTTATAGTTAATTCTGCTAAAACTCGTATTACGGATGTGGCTCAACTGAGCGGTATAGGTTCGATACAGGTGAACAGTGCCGCAGCTATATTCCAAATAGCTGCTTCAAGTCAAACCGAATTGTTAAATAACAAAACCATCACAACTACTGCTAATAATGGTATTCGTGTGGCCGGCCAATTAAACGGTTTCGTTAACGGTTTCACAGGCAATGCCGCTACTATTATTGAAAGTAACGCAACAATTATCACCGCACACTCGCAAGGTGTAAGTGGTTTGTTTGCCAATACAGGTGCTAAAACCATTCAGCCTGCCAATTATGTATTTAATGGTACTGCTGTGCAAAACAGCGGTAGCCTTAACGGCAACGTTGCCCGCACAGTAAAAGTGAGCAACAACAACGGCTTGGTGTTGACCGATAACCTAACTATTGCCGATACATTATTTATTGGGGCAGGTAATATTACCACAAGCCCAAGCAACTTACTTACTATTAACGGCAATGGTGTGATTGATGGTTATTCAGCCGCAAGCTACATTAACGGCCCTGTGAAAGTTTGGGTGGATAGCGCTGAAACAGTGCAATTGCCCGTAGGTAAAGCAATTTATGCTTCTGTAAATTATACTGCTGATAATGCAAATACTTGGGTAACGCTGGAGTATGTAGGCAATACACCAAACAACAACGGTTTTGATACGGCTAAGCGTGGCGAAGGCCTTGCTGCGGTGAAAGCCAACGAATACTGGAAAATAAGCACTTCAAATACAGTTGAAGGGCGTATTGAAGTGCCTTTCACAACTAACTCAGCCATTACAGGTGTTGACGCGTTGAACATTCGTGTAGTAAGCTGGAACGGTACCCGTTGGATAAGTGAAGGCCCTGTGCGCAGGACTGCAAATGCCAACGGTGTTCAATCGGATGTATTGAATAACTATACCGTATTTACTATTGGTGTGGATTCTGCTTGTATCATTCCTGCTGCTCCTGCATTTACTACGTTAAACGTATGTAATGGCAATACCGCAAACCTTACTGCCACCGGAAACGGTTTTATCCGATGGTTTGCAGCTATGAACGATGAAAAGCCTTTTGCCATTGGCAATACCGTTAATGCGGGTGTAATATTTATTAATACTGTGTTTTATGCTGAGGTGAAAAACATCGGTTGTATAAGCAACCGCGTGGCTTATCCGGTTAAAATAAATGCAATTCCGGTTGCTCCTTTTGTAAGCGGTACTACCCAATTGTGCTACAACCAATCGGTGCAATTAGCAGCCGATACCAACGGAACACACAACTGGTACAACGATGTAAATGCAACCACCGCACTATTTACCGGCGATGTATTAACAAGCAGCCCGCTTACTAAAGACACTTCTTTCTATGTAGAAAAAGTAGTAATCGGTTGCCCAAGTACCCGCACCCGTGTTGATGTGGCTGTAAGAGCACAAATACAAAATCCTTTCAGCATAGGTGCTGAGGTGTGTGCAGGCACTCCTGCGGTTGTAAAAGCTACTGCTAACGAAGACATCCGTTGGTTTATCGACGGCACCACAACGATACCTTTCTTTACCGGTGAGCGATTTAATACTGCCAACCTGTTTGCTACCACTACATACTTCTTAGAAGCTTTTGAAGGTGCTTGCAAAAGCCAACGTGTACCCGTTACCGTTGATGTGCTTGCCTTGCCTGCTGCCCCAACGCTTACCCAACCTGCTGTTTGCGAAGGTTCTTCGGCACAGGTAAATGCTACAGCCAGTGGCAAAGTATATTGGTTCAACGATAATACTGCCACCATATCAGCCGATAGTGGTGCAGTATTCACTACACCCGCACTTAATACCAGCCGTACTTACTATGCAAACGTGTTCGACGGTAAGTGTTACAGTCCTAAGGCTTCAGCGGTGGTAACAGTTTATACAATTCCTGTTAATGCTGCGTTTACAGCGGCATCGTATGTTGCGACCAATCAGCCCACTGTGATACAAACCGCTACAACTGCTCAGTATTACACCTGGGATTTTGGAACTGATGCAACCCCTCAAACTGCATCAGGTGTTGGTCCTCACAATGTTAAATGGGCAAGCCAAGGTACCAAAACCATCACCATGAAGGTATGGAACGGTAATACTGCCGTGGCCTGTTCTACAGAGGTACAAAAAACCGTAGCCGTTGGCCCCGGTTTAGGTATCGAAAGTGTAAACGGTGCGCAGATAATAGTATATCCTAACCCTATTAGCCAAGGAGAACTGAATATCAGCTTGCCTGCTGAAGAGCAAGCGGTAATCAGTGTAACTGATGCAACAGGAAGATTGGTTTGGAAAGGTGAAACAAACGCCCGTGAAACTGCTGTAAATGTGAGCGGTTGGGCTGCCGGAATCTACTTTGTAAACATCAGCACCAATGGCTATAACCAAACGGTGAAAATTGATAAACAATAAAAAACAACAGTGAGGGGGATTTTGAGCGCGTAATGAAAATAGGAATTTTAAGATATATTGTTCTGATAAGTGGATTGCTTACCCTTGCAGCTACAAAGCTGCAAGGGCAGGTGACTGCTGCTTTTACTGCCGATGCTACATCGGGTTGTTCTCCAAAACTGATAAAATTTACCGATAATTCAACGGGTAATATCACATCTTGGCAATGGAGCTTTGGTAACAGTGCCACATCTACACTTCAAAACCCCGTTATTATCTATACATCACCCGGAACTTACACCGTGAGCCTTACGGTGAGCGGTCCCGGTGGTACAAACACACTTACAAAAACAGCTTACATTACTGTTTTTGATAATCCCAAAGCCGATTTTACGGTGAATACTGCCGTTGGATGCCAGCATTCTCAGTTTTCGCTCACCAATACATCCACTTTGAGTGGTAATGGAGCTGCAATTACCAATTACTTTTGGGATTTAGGAGATGGTAATACAAGTACCACAAAAGACCCTTCGCATGCCTATCATGTAGCAGGGGCAATGACTGTGAGCCTGCGCATTAAAGATGCCAATGGCTGCGAGTCATTCAAAGAAATTCAGAAAGCTATACAGGTAAACCCAACTCCTGCGGTGGCTTTCACGGCGGATAAACCCGCTTCTTGTATCACACCGGCACAAGTAAACTTTACCAACCAAACCTCAGGTAGTAACCTTGCCTATAGCTGGGATTTGGGTAATAACACTACATCTACGGCAACAGATCCTTCGGCAAGCTATACCGCCGCAGGAAACTATACAGTAAAACTGGTGGCTGTTAATACTGTAACCGGGTGTAAAGACTCACTAACCAAGAGTAATTTTGTTACTGCCGGTAATAATGTGGTTGATTTTAGCCCTTCAACGGCGCAAGGGTGTAAAGATATTCCGCTAACGTTTACCATTATCGGCAGTGGCACTCCGCAAAGTGTGTTGTGGGATTTTGGTGATGGCAACGCCTCCAATAGCAGCCCCGCACAAAATACCTACACAAGCGCGGGAATGCGCACTGTGAAACTGATAGTAACTTTTGCAGGCGGTTGTGCCGACACAGTTAAAAAGCAACTAATGATTGATGATGTGCCCGTTACGGACTACACCATGAATCCCCGCCGGAACTGTAAAACTCCGTTTAACGTTACGTTTACTAACAATACAGCGGGGCACGGTTCGTTTTGGGAGTTTGGCGACGGCGATACTTCATCGCAGCGCAACATTATTCATACATACACATCTCACGGTCCTTTTATAATCAAGTTTACCACCATTACTCCCGGTGGGTGCAGGGCTACGCAAACGGATACCATTGATTTTAAACCCGAAGTATTGGTAAAGCCTACTCCAAGGCAGGTATGTGCCGATTCTGCAACGGTGAAATTTGATTATACCACCAACCCCGCAGGGGCAACGGCTTTTTCGTGGGATTTTGCCGACGGTAATACGTCAACACAAGCCAAACCTTCGCATTTCTTTAATCAAGGAGAGTACATCGTGAAGCTTACGGTTACCTATTCCGATGGTTGCAAAGCCACAGGACAGGACACGGTAAGTATTTTTACCAAGCCTATTCCAGATTTTAAGGCTGATAAGCAGGACGAGTGCGTGAAGAAACGCATCACCTTTACCAATAAATCGCAAAACTATACCAAGTTTGAGTGGGATTTTGGTGACGGTATCAAAGATACGTTGCAGGTAAACCCTCAACATCTGTACAGCAACTGGGCTAAAATTCTTGAATTGCCCGATTCGTTTGATATTAAACTTACCCTGTGGAACGGCACTTGCCAAAAAGACACCACCATTACCCAATACATCAACATCGACCCGCCTTTGGCGTGGATACAAACCGACAATATGGAAGGGCTGTATTGTGATACACCTGCTCAAGTTCGGTTTTTTGATGTTTCGCGCTACAAAAACCCTCGTGATACCGTGGTTAGGGTGTGGTTTTTTAACGACCCCAAAGCCTTTAAAATCAGTAACCAACAGTGTACCACCGATACCAAAAACGGGTTAAACGTGGGTAAGAATTGTAACTACTCGGTAGATTCATTACCTACACATACCTACACGGCAATCGGCGATTATCCTGTGAAGCTGTGGTTGTTTAGTGTACGTACGGGTTGCAGAGACTCAATGATTTATGATGTGCGGGTACGGCCAAAATTCAGAGCAAACTTTAAACTCTCTGATACTACAGGATGTGCACCGCTTACTGTAAACTTTGACGATACCACTACTCGCAGCCGCAAATGGTTTTGGGATTTTGGCGACCCTGCCCTTGATGGCGACACGGCCATCATTCAAAAACCTTCTTATAAATACACCATTCCGGCGGTGTACGATGCTAAACTGACCGCTACCGATAAAGACGGTTGTACAGCTTCGGCAACGCGAAAAATATATGTGAAAGGGCCTCGGGCTAACTTTAAAACCGTAGGTAGGATATGTCCTCCCGATTCGGTGGCGTTTTTTGATATTTCAACCAAAACCGATAGTCTTTCAAAGTGGACATGGAAATTTGGGGATAAAGGCAAAGCTCCCGCTGATACCAGCAATCTTCGTCACCCAAAATACAAATTTTCAGCATTGGGAACTTACTTAGTAACTCTTACCGTGTCAGACAAAATAGGTTGTTCGCACAGCCTTACCCGTGTTATTGAGTATGCCCCGCCCAAACCGGTATTTATGGTAGTTCCCGATGTGTTGTGTGCGGGCACTACGGCAAGTTTTCAAAACTATACCGTTGGCGGGTTAAACAACCGTTATCACTGGCGTTTTGGCGACGGGGATACCTCAAATGTTATCAATCCTTCGCACGTATACAACGATACAGGCAAATACGATGTGTTTTTGCGGGTGAGGAGGAACGACGGCTGTGAGGATTCTATCACAGTTAAAAAGGCAATCAATGTGGTAAAACCACAGGTTGATTTTTCAGTGAACCAAAGCAAGGGACTTTGTCCTCCGTTTGCCGTGGTGTTTACCATCAGCCAAACCGATGATGTGGATGAATACTATTGGGATTTTGGCGACAGCAGCTATTCAACCGTAAAAAATCCGACACATACCTATAATAAGCCTGGTAAATACACTGTATCAGTGCGGGTGAAGAGTATAGGAGGTTGCTACGACAGCATTATTAAACAAGACTTTATTACTGTAGGCGGACCTACCGGAACATTTAGCTTTACACCCAACGATGGTTGCAAGCCTTTGAAGGTTAAATTGAAAGCTAACGGTAGCACCGATGCGGTACTATACACTTGGGATTACGGCGACGGGCAATTGGATTACCTGAATACAGACACCGCCACGCACGTGTACAAAGTGAACGGTATTTTCAGACCCAAACTGATACTTACCGATAGCAATAATTGCTCGCTTACCTATTTTACCGATGATTCCATTACTATTATTAACGGTGCCGCAGTGGCCTTTACCACAAGCAATCTCACAATTTGCGCCGGCGGAACAGTAACATTTACAGATAACAGCTCGCCTTCAGGGGCTATTACCCAACGCAATTGGTTTGTAAACGATACATTGAGAGGCTCGGGTAATAACCTGCAACGTCAGTTTGTTGATACCGGAAAATTCAATGTAAAACTGGTCGTAAACGATACTTTGGGTTGCCAAACTGATAGTAGCGTTGTGGTAACGGTTAAAGCACAACCTGTAATTACTATCAGCCCTGATACATCCATTTGTTTTGGTAACAGTACCCAATTAAGTGTTAGCGGAGGCGAAAGTTACAAGTGGTCTCCATCGGGCAGCCTTAATAACGATACTTTGGCCTCACCCACTGCACAGCCCATAAACACTACTGTGTATAGCGTAGTGGCAAAAGCAGGAGCAGGATGCCCAGATGTAACTAAAAATGTTACGGTTACAATACTGCCTTTGCCTTCCGTTGATGCGGGAGTAAAGAAAACCATTTGCGAGGGAGACACGACTACATTAACCGCCACGGGAGCTATTAACTATACTTGGGAATATTCTCCCTTTTTAAGTGATACCTCGTCGGCTTCAACACTCGCCTATCCGCCTGCTACAGCATACTTTAAGGTGTATGGTACAGATGCAAACGGCTGCACTTTTTACGATAGTGTGCAAGTAGAATCGGTAATTGCGCCCGACCCACAGATTGCAGGCCCTGCAAAGGTTTGTTTCGGTTCGCAAACTACGTTAACCGCTAACGGCGGAGATGCTTTTTTATGGAACACAGGTGCAACTACCGCAAGCATTAATGTGGTAATGACTAAAAACGAATCGTTTTGGGTGAAATCTACTTTGTTGGGTTGCCCGGGAGGAGAAGATACTATTGATGTTGAGGTAGATAACTCCGTGTTTGATGCGGATTTTACGCTGCAAAAAGATACTTTTTATGCAGGTGAACTTATCGGTATTACCAATAATAGTTTCGGTGCTGTAAAATATTCTTGGAACACCGACGGACGCACTTATACCGATTCGTTACCCAAAATTACATACCGTAACGAGGGAGAGTATCAACTACGCCTTACTGCACAATCAGCTACAGGCTGTTTTGATAGCACTGCCCGCACAGTAATTGTAGTGCCCGATTTCATCTATTTCCCCACGGCATTTACACCAAGTGGTGATTTCTTAAACGATTGGTACAAATACTTTGCTCCTTATGAGCTGGCTGAAGTACACTTTATGATTTACGACCGCTGGGGCGAGTTGGTGTTTGAAGCTAAAGACCAAAACACCTTATGGGACGGTAGTTTCAAAGGCAAACCCTTGCCTGACGGCGTGTATGTATATATGTTTTTTGCCCACAAGCCATCAGGCCAGATTGTTACTGCCAGAGGCAACATTACACTGATTAGATAAAAACGGTTATGAAAAATATAAGACTAATTACAAAACCTTTATTGGTTTTTGCGCTGAGCGCGGCTGTTATGGCCGGCTGTAGCAGAAAAGCCACCATTACTGATGCTAACAAAGCTTTTGAAAGCCGCGAGTACTTTCTTAGCTCATCCATGTATAAGCAGGCGTATGTTGCTTTGACAGATAAAGAGCTGAAAGCCGAAGCTGCTTTTGGTGCCGCCGAGAGTTTTCGTAAGATAAACGACTACAAAAATGCCGAATACTGGTATAACCAAACCTTGAAAAACGACCCCGATAATAAAGAGGCTATTTGGTTTGTGGCGATGGAAATGAAGAATGCTGAGCGATACGAAGAAGCCAAAGCCAAATTTGAGGAGTACAAAGCTAAAGGGGGTATTGGCGACCAAGCCGACCACGAGATTGAGGGCTGTGTAAAAGGCATGGAATGGAAAAAGGAGCAAACCCGCTACGTAGTTGAAAACATGAAGGGCTTAAACACCAAAAATTCTGATTTTGGTGTGGTGGCCTACAGGGGTGATGCTTTGTTTTTCTCTTCGGACCGTGAAAACCCTGATAACAGAAGGGTGTACGGCCGTACCGGAGATAAGTTTGTTGATATTTACCGTGCCGAACTTAAAAGAGCTAAACGCGGGGAACAACTGCCCTCGATAGGTAAAGTAAACCCTGCCGAAGGTTTGGTGTTTGATTACAACGAAGCCACAGGCGCGTTCTCAGGTTCTAAAATATACTTTACCCTTTGCAATGGGGTAGAGGGTACAGAAAACTCTTGTAAAATATACGAGGCTACACTTTCGGGCAAAGCGTTTAAAGATGTTTCGGCCCTTTCGTTTTGCGATGATTCGTTAACTAACTACGGTCATCCGTCGGTGTCTCAAGACGGTTTAACCTTGTATTTCTCTGCCGATTTGCCCGGTGGTTTTGGCGGTAAGGATATTTACGCTACTACTTTTGATAAGCGTGGTAAAAGCTGGAGTGCTCCTGTAAATGCAGGTTCAGTAATTAATACCAACAAAGACGATATGTTCCCTTTTATCCATGCCGACGGTACTTTGTACTTCTCGTCAAACGGTCACGTAGGTATGGGCGGCTTGGATGTTTTCTCAGCCAAAAATAACGGCGGCACATGGGAAGAACCTGTGAACATGAAGTGGCCTATTAACTCAGGTGCAGATGATTTTTCGTTCACTGTTTCTGATGATAAGCAAAACGGCTACTTGTCATCAAACCGCGAAGGCGGCAGGGGCAAGGATGATATTTACGGTTTTTACCTTAAACCGCTTGAGTTTAAGCTGAAAATTGTGGTGAGAGATGCCAAAACAGGCAAAACCATTCCTAATGCTACAGTTAAGTTTACAATTAATAAAGACAGTGCCGCATCGTTTACTGCAAACGGTGAAGGTGTGCTTGAGGCTCCTTTGATGATGAACACCTCTTACGGTTTCTTCGCTTCAAAAATCGAAGATTACTATTTTGACAGTGAGGCCAAACAAGTATCTACCGTTGGTAAAGAGCTGTCGGAAAACTTTGTGCAAGAATTGCTTTTGAATCAAATGAACGTTGAAGACGAGTTTACCCTGAAAGGTATTTACTACGATTTAGACAAGGCTGATTTGCGTTCAGAATCACTACCCGTGATAGATTCATTAATCACCCTTTTGAGCAAATATCCCAAAATCCGTATCGAAATAGGTTCACATACCGATTGCCGCTCGTCAAAAGAATATAACGAGCAATTATCTCAACGCAGGGCACAATCAGTGGTGGATTACCTGATAAGCAAAGGCATTGCTTCTGCCCGTTTGGAGGCAAAAGGCTATGGCGAAACCAAGCTGGTAAACGATTGCGCTTGCGAGGGCACGGAAGTGAAACGCAATTGCAGCGAAGAGGAACATCAGTTAAACCGTCGTACAACCTTCAGGATTGTATCAAAGTAAGTTGTAAAAGAAGAAAAAATTAAAACAATGAAAAAGATAATAGCAGTGTTGGGCTTGTTGCTTGTTTGTGCAGGCATTTTTGGTCAGCAAGACCCTTACTATACTCACTTTATGTTTAACAGGCAGGCATACAACCCTGCTTATTCAGGCTCACAAGGCGGTTTAGAGGCTACTTTGCTGCACCACAGCCAATGGGCAGGCTACAAAGAGGGGTTGGCTCCCAGTACCCAGTCATTAGGTATTAATCTTCCCTTCCGTAGCCACGGTTTTGGCTTGCAATTGGTGAATGATAAATTGGGCTATGAAAAATCGGTAAACCTTTCATTGTCTTATAACTACCGTTTCAATATCGGTAGTGGAACTTTGGGCGTAGGGCCTTCTATCGGGTTTTTGCAGAAATCGTTAGATGGAAGCAAACTTAGCCCTGAGCAAGCCAACGACCTTAAAATCCCAACTTCAAACGTATCGAGTTTGAAACCTGATTACGGGTTTGGATTTTTCTATCAAAACGAAAGCGTAAACAATTTGTACGTAGGACTTTCGGCCACCCACCTTTCAGAAGAAGATTTTAACTACGATGCCGCTGCCGGAGCAATGGTTAAATACAACGGCCGCAGGCACTATTACTTAACAGCAGGCATGCAATTTGAGCTTTCACCTGTATTAGCATTACGCCCTAATGTGTTGATGAAAAACGATGGTGCAACCACCCAGTTTGACGTGAATGCCGATTTGTTGTACAAGCAAAAATTACGCGGCGGTTTTGCATACCGCTCAGGCGATGCTATGTCGGTATTGTTAGGGTATTACATCACCCCACAATGGCATTTGGGATATAGCTATGATTACACGCTTACAGATATTAGCAATGTGAGCAGCGGTACACACGAGTTGGTATTGAATTTTGTGTTGAAAACCACTCGTAAACCCAAACCTGTTTTGAATAAGATAATTCTTACTCCCCGTTTCTTAGAATAGCATAATGCATTTTTAATAGGTTTTCTTTTGTGAAGCCGGCACCACATGCCGGCTTTTTTATTTGTTATGGAGTAAATTGGTGCCAGGCGCTAAGTTGGCTTTTCATAGAATTATTGTGGCTTACTGCCTTTGTAGCGAAAAGAATCCTTTGTTTTTTTCCTGAGTATAAAACTTAGGGTTTTAGAGAGTCTTTCCAAGTGGTTTATTGATTAAAGAGCTTTTAGCCACTAAGGCGCTAAGTCGGCTTTTCATAGAATTATTGCGGCTTACTGCCTTTGCAGCAAAAAGAATACTCTGTTTTGTTCCTGAGTATAAAACTTAGGGTTTTATGAGAGTCTTTTCAAGTGGTTTATTGATTAAAGAACTTTTAGCCACTAAGGCGCTAAGTTGGCTTTTCATAGAGTTATTGTGGCTTAGTATCTGTATGAGAAATTTCCTCTCGTTACCCTGAATATAAAATTCAGGGCTTTTGCGAGTAGCGTATCGAATGGTTTTAAACCATTCGATACGAAATTATATAAGAAAGGCGAGCTTTATGCCCGTCGGTTTTGGTGTTAATGAAAAATCCCCAAAAGAGCTAAGTCCTTTGGGGATTGCATTAAAACGGGTTAAAACCCCATGCGCAACGCATTCAATTACTCAATAATCAACTTCACAGGTGATGATACTTGTGTATGGATAAAGTATATCCCTTTGGCAAGGTTTAAGGGACTTACGTCTACTTTCACAGTTTCGCTGTTTGCGGCAGCTAACTCAACTTGATATACTAGTTTTCCTGTGGCATCGTATAGCTTTAGCGGGGTGTTTAAAGCGTCATCTGCATTTACTTGTACCGTAAAGCTTTGTGTTGCAGGGTTTGGGTAAATGGTTACAGAAGGAGTGGTTGCACCTGTAGTTACTGATGAGTACGTAAACACAGTATTACCTGTGGCCGATGTATTTGACGCCGAGCTTTGCACAGGAGCTAACATTGGAGTTCCCGAAGTATGTGTAAACGTAACTACTACCGGAAGATGGTCAGAGGCATCGTGCAGAGCAGAGGCAATGGTTGATGAATACATGGTGTAAGGTGGAGTATTAAGGGCTTGGTTATAGTGTTGGCCGTCGTTACCAAATGCTTTGTAAGTGTTGGGTACTATGTCAAAACCTCCTGTTTGGGTAATAGCGGTTGAAAACAACAACATATCAAAACGGTCATCAAGTCCTCCCGTGGCACCGCCACCGAATGAAGTTGTGCGAGGTGATTGTGTATGGTGGATGGCATACGATGAGTTATTCCAACTGCCTGAAAGGCTTAATAAGTCGTTAAATTTACCATTAGCATTGCTGCCGTTGGTTATCATTTTTTGGTAAGCCGATTCGCTACTTCCGTAAATATTAAAATCTCCACATACCAAGAAATACTTGCCAGCAGAAAAGGCATCGGTTACAGCCCTTAGATTATCTACTTCTCCTTCGCGTTGGGTTTCATCGCTGCTGGTGTTGCCGGCTTTTAAATGCACAGAGTATATGTAAAGCGAGTCGCCCGAAGCAATGTGTTTAAGCAGGAATTGGTTAATATCTCTAAGCGATGTTGAAATGGCGGTATTGCTGATAAATTGGAATTTTGAGCTTTTATAGTACAAAGAGTTGTCCGTATCATAACCATCAATAAATGTAGCCATGCTGTAAGTACTGGTGCTATAGTTTAGCACATTGTTTAAAAAGTTATTGGCTCCTGTTGATTGCAATACTTCTTGGCATACCACAATATCGGGGTTCACTGCATCAATAATAGTGCGGTAGCTTGGCTCGCGAGATGAACCAGTGCTGCCGGGGTAGTTAAGCAGGTTATACGTCATTATTACAAAGTTGCCGGTATCGCCTTCGGTTGAGTCGTTGGTGGTAAACGTGTTAGTGCCCCAGCTTGAAAATGTACTTCCGCCGCAATTAGCGCGAACGTGCGCATAATATTCAGTATTAGGGGTGAGACTGCTTACTGCTGCAGATGTAGACGTTGTGCTGGTACCCGATGAAGGTGCAGTTGACGAAGTAGTTACGGCATACTCGTACGATGAAGCGCCTGATACAGTATTCCAGCTGATAGTGGCTGATGTGGTTGTTATACCTGATGCTGATATGCCCGTTGGTGTAGCGCACGATGAAGAGCTTGAGCCTGTGATAGAGATGTCATCTACTGAGATTTTATCGCGCGAGCCACTGGTACTTACTGATTCCCAGTAAATCCAACGCACTTGCACTACCGATTGATTTTCGGCACCTACAGGCAATGTTTCCGTTAAGGTCGATGAGCTGTGTCCGTCTGTCATTCCTGCACTACTGTATGTAGTGGTGGTTCCCACATTAATAAAGCTGCCCGAGGTACCTACACGGTATTGCAATGCAATGCTATTGTCGCGTGAGCTTTGGTTCTTAATGGTTTTGCATAACCACGAAACTTGTATGTTGGTGAGACCTGTGGTGTTAATAGCAACAACAACGGCCCCCGCAGGATTGGTGCCCGATGAAAGTATGCCTATTCCATCAGTGCCTAAATGATACCAGCCGCCTGTGGCCAGTGTGGGTGAGCTGCCTTGGTTGGGTAAATCGCCGTTGGCGGCTGAAAGGGTACGGGTAGTAGGGATGCTGTTGAACCTATGCACGGCTACTCCGGTGGGTAAGGTGGCTGAGCTTTGGCTAGTGAGAGAAAAGGGCAGTGATACTGCTGTTGGGTTAGTTTGTGCAATAAGGGCAATGTGTACCCATAGCAAGTTGAATAGTAAAAATAGAATGCTTGTTTTTTTCATTGTGATAGATGTTTAGAAATTTCCACGGCAATAAGAACCCACAGCATTATTGAATGGTAAAACTCATTTTTGAAAAAAGCAGCACATCTAATTTCTGCATATTTTAGATTTTTGATTAACAGCGCTCTACGCGGCACAGTTTTGCGCAGTTATCGTGCTAATAAAATGGCAAAGCCTCACATTAAGGGTATTTTAACAAACCAACAAGTGGTATAAAATAAAAAGCCACCCCAAAGGGGTGGCTTGAAATGTTATGAAAGTAGTTAGATAAGTATTAGCGGCTGATTACTACACGGCCTGTGTGATTGTTAGAGTTGCTTACTACATTGAAGAAGTAAGTGCCGGCAGCAAAATCAGAAAGATTTACAGTTATTGTTGAAATACCTTGAGTGGCTTTGTAGTTATTTGAATACACAACACGGCCGGTGATATCAACAAAAGTAAGGGCAAAATCTTCGGTAGAGTTTACATCAATGCTCAATGCAGTTGAAGCAGGGTTGGGATAAGCATCACCTACAACAAAGCCAAGCTCTTCAGCATTAATTTCTCCGCTTTCAGAGCTGCCTGTTTTGCTTCCGCCGGGAGCCTCGCAGCAAGGGAAATTACAAGTTCTGTTAGTGATGATAGGATTGTAAACCGCAGTATCAACAACACCGGCGGTAGCAGGTGCTGAACCGGCAGCAGCAGCATTGGCAATAGTCCAGTTGCCTGCAGTGCCTACATTACAACCACCTTGGCTTAAGATGAAAGTTTTACCGCCTTGGCTACCTGAAGCAAGTTTAGGACCACCCAAATCGCTTGGTGTTTGTGCACGGGCTACTAAAGCAGTACCGTAGCTTGCGCCGTGGTAAAATACAGGTTCACACTCTGGGCAACGTACTTGTACGCCATCAGCAGTATTTCCAAAGCTGATTCTTCCGTTCCAATCAGTAGCTGTAGTTTCGTAAGCAGCTAAACAATAGGTGCTATCAGTTGTAGTTGGTTTTACTGATATACCTGAGGCTGATTTATTGCTAACAATAAATGAGGTAGGACCTGTTCCGCCTATTTGCAATACCAATGTACTGTCTGAATAGTCTTGGTCAACAGTAAAGTTGTAGCAGTTGTCAGCACCGTTGTAAAGTACAATAACAGTACCTACGGGAACTTTCTTCAAGGTATCAAGGTTGGCAAATTTAACGTGTCCGTTGGTGATACCTTTACCGGTTCCTGAACCGAATACGCCGTTGTTGTCATCAACAACCCAGCCGCGAATATCCACTTCTGTTGTTACTGCATCAGCACCACAAGTAGCTACTAATAACTCAATGTATTCACAGCTGCCGCTTGGGCCGTTAGACCATTCTGTAACTACTAATACGCCTTTTGTAGGTGTTGTATCAGGTACAAATTCAAAGCAAATAGGGTAAGAGTTCACAAGGTCGATGATGTTGTTTCTGAAATCAAGGTTATCACCGGCGTTGTTAGCCGTTCCGGGAGTTGCAGCAGAGGCACTGATAAAACGCCAGTTGGCATCAAGACCTATAGCGCTTGTGGTTATACCTTGGAAAAACTCAAACGCCCTTCCTGTTCCACCGTTAGTATCTACCACAACGTGTGGGCCTTGCTCACCTACTGTAGTTGTTACAGTGCTGTTTTGTGCACCGTATGAAACACCGTGGTAAAAGCCGGGCTCGTCAGAAAAGTTAGGGTTGTCTATACAACCGGGGCACCTAACTTGGAAACCATCGCCAAGTACTGAATCACCATTACGAAGTGAAACACCGTTCCAGGCATTGTTGGTCAACGTGTAAGCGTCTTGGCTGCAATAGCCGCTTTTGTTTAATGTACCTACAATTGGGGTAGTATTTTTGTAAACAATGTAGGGGCTTACTCCTACGGCAACAAAAATAAATACGCTGTCGGTACCGTTGTCGTAAGCATAAATACCGTTAGGATCGGTAAAGGCATTTACAAACGCAGGGTTGGTTTGGTCAAACTCAGATGTGTCAGAACCGTTAAAAAGAACGATGTAAGTACCAATCTGAACGTTTTCCCAAATGCTGCTGTCAGCAAAACGTAAATGTCCGGGCGAGATGCCAGCACCAGAAACTGTTGAGCCGTTAAATACTCCGTTGTTATCATCAAACAACCAGCCGGTAATATCAACATTTACAGTAGTTCCGGTAGAGTTATTGGCTACAATAAGCTCTGCCCATTCTTTGTTTCCGTTCACACCGTTTGAGAACTCATTTAATAAAAGTACGCCTTTGTCAGCTTGAGCCGTAGCGGCTAGGGAGAATAACGAAATGGCTGTTAAGAACAGCATTTTGAATTGTACGATAAGTTTTTTCATTGTTTTGGTTTTTTCTGATAGTTATATGCAATGCCTAGGCAGCAACAAAGGTATAGGCACTAATGCGTGCGCTGTGTAGCAAAACCGTTATCCTACCATTAACACCCTGCTTGCCTTACGTTAATAGATGGTTACTGCTTTTAACCTTCACATCCGTTTTAAAACAGTTAAAACCCTTTGTTTCAAACAAACTATCATGTGTGTACTAAGTATAAGATTATGCAAAACGCCCTCAACAAATGGTTAATTTGATTAAAAATGGGTATTTGTATTGCCGCTTTATAAATAGAAAATGATGTTTTGATTTGAAAATCAGTTTGTTAATGCTGATTTGGGGAGAGTTAAGCACTTGTGAATAGCATTTAACTTACATTAAGTTGTTTACAAGTATTTAGTAATCAGTGTGGTGTGGTTCAGGAGACGCGATGCTTACCAGCAACTTCATTAGTCCGGTTTCTTCACTCACCCTGTTCACGGCAATTTTAACCCTATGCATGTCTTGCGTTTTTTCAAATTCTCGCAGAGCTTTCAACAAAGGACTGATAGCCTTTATCTGTGCAGTTTCTACTTTGTATTTCACTAAGTATCGGCGCAAAAGGTTTATTTCATGTTCAAGGTATAGATACTCATGCCGGTGCAGCATAGTTAGCAGGCTAAGCAATGTAATTTCGAAAAGTATCCAAGCTGAAGTTCCATTAACAGGGCAGCTTCGGCCTTTTATTAATAAGCTGCTGCACACCGCATAGTTTTCAAGATAATATTCCTTTACTGCAAGCAAGTAATATGCGTGGGCATTATAGTTAATGGGGTTGTGAGTAAAACTGTCGTCTCTGATAATCTTGCTTATCAGAGCTACCACTGAATGTTTTTTGCTGTTTCTTATCCCGTCGTATATAGCATGGAATGCAAAAACAATAAAACTACTGTCAAACAAAAAGTGTTTTTGCAGCTTTAAAATATCAGGGTAAAGACTGCGTTGCAATATGTTGAATTGGGTGCTGTTGTTACTAAGGTAATAATAGCGCAGGTACAAACAATCAATAATTAGTTGCCCCATTGGTATAGTGCGCTTTATAAATGAGTACAAATAAAGTTTACTTAAATGCTGAAGTTGTTTGTGGGCCTGTATGGCTTGCTCTGCATGCAGTTCTGTACCCGAAAGGACAAGAATAACATCGGTAAATAACAAGTAGAATCTTGATGTTTGGCTTTGCAGCACAGTATTGTAATAGTTTACTTTTTCTCTTACAGTCCGCAGTTCATCCAGCAATTTTTTGTTTGTGAAGTAAAAAAGCTCTTGGGTATGTAAGATTCTTGTATAAAAAATTTTATCAAGCTCAAATGTCATTTCAGCCTTTTTGTTCAGGCTTTCAAGCTGTTTCAGGTACTTTTCGCGTCTTTTGCCAGAACTTATAAGGTAATAGCAGTAATACACCGTTATTAGTTCTTGGGTAAGCTCGTACCTCAAAGCACTTCTTTCCAGCTTTTTCAGCTCACGCAGCAATATTTCATTCTCGCCGCTTGCAAGTAGCAAGGTAAGGTGTTGCACTTGTTCTTTCACCTTCACTATCTCGTGGGTTATAAACTCTTGCTTCACGGCAATTATGTCATCCAGCAAGCGGTTTTTTAGGGTGTATAAACTGCTAAAGTTTTTGCCTTGTCCTAAATAATTGTTCAGGGTATCGTTATCAGTGTCCTCATTCTCAACTACATAATTAAAAAGTTTCAGTTTAAGGGGTTGATTTCTTATCCGTTTAAGCAGCAAAAGTTTTTGTTTCCCTTTTAAAGTTCTTACAATACCGGCAAAGTAGTTCATACAACAAGCAAATAGATAGTGCCGTGGTATTTATGACCTCCACGGACAGCACAATCATACTTAAATGCTGTTTGTAGGATATAAACAGTAAAATTTTTAATGATTGGATAATGTTAGAATTTGATAGTTTCTCTAAATCGCTAATTCTTAGTTTATAGCAAAATAATTTCTCGATTTTTGGGCTTTATTGAAGGGACGGGAATAAATTTTCCTCAAATGCGGCGCAACATAGTAGTTCTTGTCAACGTCTCGGTAAGTAGAGTTTAGCTATCGGTTTGCATATCCTAAAAAGGCTCCCGCTTGCGGGAGCCTTTTTTATAAAATACTGGTATTTGTTAGCGCTATCGGTTTGTTTAGCGGGCTATCATAAATTTGCCTGTTTGCGTATCTTTTGCAGTGCCCAGTGTAAACAAATACACACCGTTTTGTAAGTTAAACTCACGTAAGTTTATAGTGGTTTTTACTAAGCCCATTTCAGGCAAAGCAACTCTTTCCATAATCTGTTTCCCTGCTAAATCATAAATGCGAAGCGTGGCAGCATCTTCTTGGGGTATTTCTGCTTCAAAAGTTAACTCAAGCGTCGCAGGGTTTGGGTAAACCACCATTTTATTGTTTTGCAAAATACCGTCTTCAATACCGGTGGTGTTTGTGTACGACTCGTAATAGTAGCGGTAGCGGCGTGTAAATGTAAGGTTGCCCCCTTGGTTGGTGTAAAGATGTACTTGAGTTAGGTTTTGCTGGGCATTAAGTTTAAACTCAAACCTGTTGGTAGGTTGCCATGTGCCGTTCCAGTTGTAATTGGTGTACTCACTTAGTTTTCCGCTTTGGTAACTGTAAACGGTGAGCAAAACGTTGTTAAACACTGAGGTGTTCCATGATAAATTCATAAAGCTGTCAAGGTGACCGCCTGAGTTATAAGTGTACCTTTTTTTAGATTGGTTCACCCATGTCGATTGACTCCAAACAAGTGTTAAAATTTCAGCTACTTTGCCTGATGAATTATATGTCCACTCTTCTTTCTTAAAGGGACCGTTGTTATTGTGTTCAATGTAGGTTAAAATATTCCCACTTCCGTCATACGTGTAGTATTTTTTTGATGAACCATTAATGATAGAGTCGGCTTGGGTTATGCCATAAGTATATTCTGTAGCGGTTAACTTCCATGCACCGGCTGACCAGCTAAACACTTTTTTTGTTTGTAACCCGGTTGCATAGGTATATTCATGCTTGGCTAAGTTTTGAAAACCGCTGCCATAATTCACTTCACCAAAAGCAGTATCAACTTTCTTATTTGAATTATACGTGTAGGAGTAGCGTGTAACTTGACCAAAAAGTGAGTCGGATGTTTGTGATACCGTGCCATCTGCATTATATTTCCTAATATACTTTGTGTTGGGGCTGTAATTGTTTCCCACCTTTTTATAGTTAATTAGTTCATCATAAGGGCTGCTTTCGTAGGGATAAGCGACTTGGTATGCCAAATACGAATTGTTTACAAGTCCTACCGACTCGCGGTTGCCGGTATATTTAATACGCGCCGTATCTGTAAGCGCATTTAGTTCGGTTGCACTTGAACCTGTTATTCGGTAGCGCGTACTTTTGCGTTGCAACCCATTATTGCTAAGTGTATTATAAACTTCATAAGCTGCCCATTGATTTTCTTGGGCAGTTGCAGTTAGTAATTCAGTTTGTTGCAGTAGTTGCGTGTTTGCATTTTGGCCTTTACCGGTTGTCCATAGTAAACCAAATGCAATTAACAGTAGCGTATTTTTTTTCATTATGTTACAAGTATTCCCACAAGAAGCAATTGTTATTTGTATATACATAGGGTCGCTTTATAAGTGACCGCTTAGGATAATAAGTGGAATGTATTTTTTGATAAGTGGCAAATAGTACTTTGCACCAATAAAAACCCCGCTTAGGCAATCGCCGTAAGGGCGTATTACTAAAGCGGGGTGTATTTAATTAGATGAGATTTTAATTGCTTTTATCTTCCCAGCTTTTAAAAGCTTCGTCGGCAAGACTCTCGTTTTTTCTGAAGAAAAACGGAAACCATTTTTCGCGTCTGTGTTTAGCACCTTGCATGTATCTTTTGCCTGTTAAAGCACCTTTCAGCAACATTGCAGCAATCAAAGCGCTTAGCCCTACAACAAGAGCCAGTAACGACCATAATACACTGATACCGAATAAACCGGCCGATACGCGGATAGCTGCAAACCCGATAACGGTAGTAATCATTATAATGATTACCGCCCTATCCAGCTTATCATCAAGTCCAAGTTTAGTGCCTTGTTTCATTGTTATTGAATTGTTATTTAAATGTTAACGCAAAGTTAACAAATATATTACTTCTTGCAAAAATGATTACAAAAAACTGAAATTCAGTGTTATGTGTAAATTCACTTTTGTTTCAAAAAATGTACAAACCTATACAGTGTAGCGCCTAAACAGAAACCTTAGTATCCTTTTTGCCTTAAATGTTCTATAGTCTTTGCATCGCTTAGGTTATAACTCAGCCAATGCCGTTTTTTCTGCTGTGTTATAAATTCTTTGGCTTTGGCAACTATTATCCGCTTATAAGTGCCGCTGTCACCGTATTTTCTGTACAAGTGGTTGTAGTTCATTTGCTTTTCAATCGGGGTATCAAAATAATCTTGGTATTCCAACAATACAGGTAGGGCTGTATTGCTCATATCCACCAGGTAGTTTTTGTGTATGTAGGCAATGTCTTTATGTTTAAGGTTATAACGTGTTATCAGTAAATCCCAGTTCACAAACGATACAGCAGCAAGTAATAGTAATACAAATGTACTGTTTAGCGTAAGCAAGCGGTAGCCGGTTTTGCGTTTTTGTATTTTTAAAATTACGGTTACAATGCCAAACAAGGAGGCTGCCAAAAATACCAATACAGCAATGCGTTTATAGGCAAGGTTATAGCTTTGTATGTACCAGTAATTACGCCAAGCTACTGATAAAACCATAATGCCGTTTTGCACCATCCATGCAATGCCCAAATACCGTAAGGTTTTGTTGCCGGGGTAAAAGTTTAAGTTTCTTCTAAAAGCATACAGCACAACACCCACTGATAACATGATGCAAAAAATAAGCAGGTAAGTGCCTTCGTGTACCAATACTTTCATGTCTTCATACGAAAGAGGGTCGTATGAGAACCAATACGATGCTATATCCAAGCAGTTTATTATTGCTATGAGAATATTCAGCCCCGCAAGGAGTATTAGTACTGAAAGGTGTTCTTTTTTTAACCCTAAAGTGAGAGGTTTAAACCTTCTGGAACTGCGAGTACGTTGCAGGATATTGGGTTGCACCGCATCAAAATTTGACGTGGTGTTTGATTTTGGGATGCGAAGAATAAAAATGGCCAGTGCAGTACCCGAGATAAAGAGCCAAATGGTGGTTAAATTTAGTTGGGGAAAGATTTGAAAAAAATCATCTAATAGTTTGCCAAAGCGCGGTACCGCTAATGAATAAAAGTAAATAAACACAATAATGATTAATAGGGGAACTATGGTAGCCCTTAGTACAAAAGTTGTGTGGTAGTTTTTATCGGATGCGGTAGTTTTTTGTTTGCTAAAAGGTAGTAATAGCAGTTGCGGAATTTTTTCAAATGCACTTACAAAGTAGGCAGCAGGATTGTTGATGGGCTGTAAGGTTGCGCCACCAAGCAACACAAAAAATAAAGTGTGTACAACGCACGATAAACTACTGTGGGTTATCAATACGGCCAGCATAGATGAAAAACAGCCTGCCAGCAACAATAGGGGAGTACGGTTACTAAACAGAGGTTTGTTGTATAAATACAACAACAAAAAAAGCGGAGTTTCAAAAATAAACAGGTTGATGCCCCATTGCTGTTGATAAAACAATAAGGTATGCATAATCCCAAAAGCGGCACACAGTGCAGCAAACGCAACTTTTTTCATAAAAGGTTATAGGTTGCATTATAAACGCCTTTGGATTATACATATTGTATAATAAAAAGCTAAAGTAAAATATGACGGAATCTTAACAAAATCAGTTGTTTAGCAACTTGCCAACAACATCAGCCGTTAGGGGTTTTATCAGGTAATCAACTACGTTTTTGTTTTGCGCAGCCCGTTCTTTATCGCGTTCATCAACCGATGAAGAAAGGATATATACCTTTAGTGAGTTTTTAACGCTTGCATCAAGGTGGTCATACTCATCCAAAAACTCCCAGCCCGTCATCGTAGGCATATTAATATCCAGTAAAACTATCGATGGCTCTGTATCAGGTGGTGTATAGTTTGCCAGGTAATTAATTGCTACTTCAGGTTCAGTAAAAGTTTCAACGGCAACATCGCCAATAAACTTTTGTAAAAAAAGTTTACATATCTTATTGTTAAAGGGGTCGTCGTCAATAACAATAAAGTTGGGTTGATAGCTCATAAGGTAAACTCAATGATAAATTCAGTACCTTCATTAACCTCGCTACGTATATCAATTTTTCCCCCAAGTGTTTCCACTTGTGTTTTTACCATGTATAGCCCCATGCCTTTACCCTCAATTTGTGAGTGGAACCTTTTGTAAAGTCCAAAAACGTGTTTCCCCTTTTTATGTAAATCTATTCCCATGCCGTTGTCTTTAAAGGTTAATTTTAATAGGTTGTTTTGCTTTGTACTTCTTATTTCTATCACGGGTCTTTCATTAGGCCTGCGATATTTAATACTGTTTGATATTAAATTGTAAAAAATACTGTATAGGTAAGTTTTTAAGGTAGTGAATTGGTTTATTTGGCTAAAGTCGGTTTTTATCAGCACATTTTCATTTTTAATTGAGTTGCTGATGCTGTTTGTTATGTCATCTACTAATTCTGAGAAGGTTACGGGTTCCTTCATTTCATTCAGTTCCCGCTTCACCTGCAAAATGGTATTGAGGTCAAGTATTACTTCATCTAATTTTGATATTGATAATGATAAAGCGTTGATGTATTCTTTTTGGTCTTGTTCTTCCAACGCGCCAACTTTAAGCATATTAACAAAGCCTAAAATATTGGCAACGGGTGCGCGTAGGTTGTGCGATACTATATAAGCAAATTGCTCAAGGTCTTTGTTGCGTTGTATTAGCTCATCGGTTAGCTTTTTGCGTTCCATTTCGGCCAAATACTTTTCAGTAATGTCCTGCATGGCACCTACAATCCTCACTGCTTTTTTATTAGTGTTGTGTATAATATATCCTTTGTCTGATATGTATGCAATCTCACCGTTTTGTCGGTAATACCGGTATTCATCTTCCCATTTGGTAGCGTCGGGGTCATTAATTTTTTCCGCAACACTTCTTTCAACCCGCTCTCTATCATCAGGGTGAATGCTTGATACCCAATTATCATAATAAATATTGTTATCAGTGGTGGGGTATCCAAACACGGTGCCGTAATTGGCTGAGCGATAAAACTTATTGTTCTCAATGTCCCAATCCCAAACAATATCATTGGTGGCCTTAGTGGCCATTATATAGCGCTCGTTGCTTTCTTCCAGCAACCGTTCAATTTTTTTTCTCTTAGTAATATTGGTGGCAGCCACATTAATACCAATCAAATTATCATCGTCATTAATAATGGGGTTTATTTTTACCAGTAGCCAGTTTTCAGGTATTTCAGCGGTTTGATAGTTAACTTCGTACTCAATTCCTGTTTTGGTTTCAATTATATTTTGTAGTGATTTTTCTACCTCAGCCCTCCTGTTTTTTGGCATAAAATCTACATAGCGGCTACCCACCACAAATCTTCCTGAGCCATAAATTTTAGCAATTTCATCAGCCAACCCGTTGTACGAAACTATGCGGCCTTCCACATCCAGCAATGTATAAGCAGTATCGCTGTGTTCCAGCAAATTTCTGAGATTGGCTTCCGCTTTTTTCAAAGCTATCTCAGCCATGCGGTCTTCTGTTACATCTTGCAATGCACCCATAAGTTTCATGGGCAGCCCCGTAACAGGGTTGTATTGCAGCTGTCCCCGTTGCAATACTATTTTTTCTGCACCGCTTTTAAGTATAATGCGGTGCTCAATGTTTAGCATTTCACTGGTATCTATGGTGTGTCTTATTGCTCCAAGAAACTTTTCTTTGTCCTCAGGGTGCAAAAAACTTTTTAAAAATTCATGGGTAAGTTCGGTTTCGTTGGGTATAATTTCATAAATCTTATACGCCTCTTCCGATAGCCAAAAGTCATAAGTTCTTGGCTTTGCATTTATATCAATGTTTACCTCCCAGCTCCCTACTTTGGCAATTTGTTGTGATGCTTTTAAGTGCGTTTCGCTTTTTTCTATTTTTTTACGGTAATTACTCCAGTCTGTTATGTCAACCTTTATTCCCCAACACCTCACAAGCATTTCATTTTCAACAATACCTGTTAGTGAGTTGATAAAAGTTTTGCTGTTTCCGCTGTAATCCGTTTCTTCCGTTTCTTTACGCTCAATTTGGTAGTTGTTGTTGATAAACAATGTTATGAGCTCTGTATTGGTGCGATTTTCTCTAAAAAATTCCTTCAAAGGAATATTAAGAAAATTTTCAAGTGAATCAACTCCATACATAGAAGCCATTTCGTGGTTGCACTCTGATAGAATGCCGTTGTAAAACAACTCAACTTGTTTATCAACCGGAGCAGTTGTTAGAATTGGTTCTTTGAACTCAATTCGCCAAATCCCTTGATGGCTGTTGTTTATAAATGATTGGTAGTGCTGCTGGCTTATCAGCAGTTCGTGTTCTGTTTTTTTTCTTCGCTCAATATCCGCTTGTAATCTTTCGTGCAATTGCTGCATCTCTGCAGAACTAACGTCCACAATGCGTTCAAGCATTCGGCGGTCTTCATCATAAGCATCGTATTGGGCGCTAATGCTTGCAAGTAACTCGTCTAAACCGGCAGGAAGTTCATTCCCATTGGCTAAGTAGCGATTTAGTTGACGTTGCAGCAGTTTATGAACCATTCTCTTTAGGCAGTATTTTGTAGCTAAACTATGTGTGAACTAAAACCTGCGAGCATTAAGGATTTGGGGCAGCAAAAAGTAGCTTTCCCCCACTAAAGTAAAAGTAATTCTCAGTTTACTCTTCCCCCAGAGTTTGTCTTCCATTTTCCCCGTGTGTAATAGTTAGTTCAGCGATACACTGCCTGCGCAATATAAACAAATTGTAAAAAAATTAAAAGAATTTGCTTTTTTTTTAAAGTTATAATTGAGCATTACTAAAATGTATCAATACGACAAGATAATAAGAAAAGCGACATAAAGCAGATTTGAGTAAAGTTTAATTTACAGGGAGAGTATAATCTTAAATAAACAGTTCTGAAGTAATGTAATCGGCTAGTAGTTTTCCGCTACGGCCAAGAGTAAGGTTGGGCTGCATAAAAATTATGTTACCATTGTTTATAAATGGTGCTGCTGCTTGTAAAGTATGCTGTGCATACTTACTGCCCCATTTCATCTCGATGTATTGTGTGCTTATGCCCCATTGTGTTCGCAATCCGGTCATCACATATTCATTAAACAAATCATCAGTGCTTAAAAGCTCCTCTTCGTTGGGTAAAGTGCCTGCATTAATACTCGCAATGTAGGCAGCATTGTTACTAACATTCCAATTACGTTTAGCGGTGTTGTAAGAATGTGCCGAGGGACCTATACCTAAATAGGGCTCGTTTTTCCAGTAATTGGTGTTATGCTTAGCGTAGTTGCCCGGTTTGCAATAATTTGATATTTCATAATGTTCCCACCCTGCTGCGGCTATGGCATCCATCAGCATTTCAAAATGGCGGGCAGCATGGTTGCTTTGTGGTGCGGGCTCACCCTTTTTTATCTTGTGCGCCAAAGCAGTTTTGGGTTCTACCGTCAAGCTGTAGGCCGAAAGGTGGTTTATACCCGTATTCAGCATTGTTTCAATGTTTTTTTTCCACTTTTCGTCACTAAGCAAAGGGTAACCGTAAATTAGGTCGGCAGTAATATTTTCAATACCGCTTTGCAGTGCAATATCAATACAGTTGGATGCCTGCACGGCATTATGTGCGCGGTTCATCCATAAAAGATCCTCTTCAAAAAAACTCTGTATGCCAATGCTCAGCCTGTTTATCCCTGCTTCTTTCCACATTGCCACGCTTTCTTTGCTCACATCATCAGGGTTTGCTTCCAGCGTTATTTCGGCCGCAGTGTTAATGCTGAAATTCTGATTGACAGCGTTCAATATCTTGTTTAAATCTTCGTAATCAAGTAATGATGGGGTGCCACCGCCAAAGTAAATGGTATCTAAAGTGGGGGAGGGCAAATAATTTTTTTGCAGGCCAATTTCAGTGACGAGTGCATTTACCAAATGCGACTTTTGAGCCAGCGAGGTGCTGAAATGAAAATCGCAGTAGTGACAAGCTTTTTTACAAAACGGAATATGGATGTATAGGCCTTGCATTTTTTTTGCAAATGTAAGTAAAGGCGTATTGGCTATTTTTGTAATGTTGCACCAACATTTGAAACATCTTCGAATACTCTTTCTACTTCTTATCTTTTTTCCGACGTTTTCTTCGGGGCAAGATACCTTGCGCCTGCCGGAAGGATATAAGCCTTATTATGATTGGGAGTCGTTGCCCGATTCGTTAGTGCTTGAATACCAAGCGTTATATCCTGAGCGGTGGTCAAAAGATTCGTTGTATTATGTATTGGATAATCAACGGTTTCTTGATTCGGTGATGGGGGATAGTATGCTCAAAGATCGTATGTTTTTTGGGCGGTTTGATACCACAGTGGTGTTGCAAACATATTCAAATTATCCGCCTGCTGATGCCGGTGTTTTGATGAAAAAGCCTATACCTCAATGGATTTTTTGGATTGTATTGTTGGTGCTGTTAGGATTGGTGTTTTTAAAGTATGCCAACCTGCGGTTATTCAATTTGTTGTTCTTGTCGTTTGCAAGCCCAAAGTACTGTGATGAGGCACTACGCGAGCACGATACCCCTGTTAATATCTATAACCTTGCGGCAACGCTAATTTGTGCCCTTATATACGCGTTGTTTATTTGGTTTACAGTAATAAAAACCGGTTGGCTAAACATTCACAACAACCCAACGGTCTCTTTCCTCTTGGTTTTTGTGGCCATTTCAGTGTTCTACCTGCTTCGCTACACTTTTATAATGTTTGCGGCAGCCATATTGGAGGCTGAATATACGTATGGCGTTTTAGTACAAGTTACTGTATCGGGTAATATGTGGTTGGCAATCATACTAATGCCGCTTATGGGGTTGTTAAATGCTGCCTTTATTCATTTCAACTCAAATTCGCCACAGTTATATGTAGCAGGAATGCTGCTTATTTTCTTGATAGTGAAGCAAGTAAGAGTTATTATACAAGCAGCCCCTTCATTTCCACACTCAATTATTTATTTAATTTTATATCTTTGCGCCCTTGAAATAGCTCCATATCTTGCTATTTTTAAGGTAGTACTAAAACAAACCGGCTTATAAAACTTTGAAAGTAAAGAGCATATTGGTTTCGCAACCACGCCCTGAGGGTGAACGTTCGCCATTTTTTGATTTGGCTGATAAACATCACCTTAAGATTGATTTTCGCCCGTTTATTCAAGTTGAGCCGATACCTGTAAAGGAATTGCGGAAGGAGAAGATAAACGAGCTTAACTACACCGCTGTAATCTTTAACTCAAGAAACGCAGTAGATAATTTCTTTAGGGTAGCCACTGAACTGAAAGTGGAGATGCCGCCGGAGATGAAATACTTTTGTGTGAACGAAGGTATGGCCTACTACTTGCAGAAATATATTGTGCTTCGCAAGCGCAAAGTATTCTACGGCAAAGGCAGCACAAAAGAGTTGTTAGATTTAATCAAATCGCATTCAAACGAAAATTACCTTTACCCTTGTTCCGATGTTAGGGCACCTCAAATCCCTGATTTCCTGAAGAAGAGCAAAATTAAGTTCAGAGAAACCATTTTGTATCGCACTGTGGCGAGCGACTTATCAGACCTCACGCACGTAAACTACGATGTAATTGTGTTTTTTAGCCCTTCGGACATCAAATCGTTGTTTGAAAATTTCCCCAACTTCAAACAAAATAACACCCGTATTGCCGGCTTCGGTGCAGCTACTCAAAAAGCCATCGAAGATGCAGGTCTTGTGGTGAATATACCCGCGCCTACACCCGAAACACCATCAATGGTTATGGCTATTGAAAAGTATGTGATTGAGGTGAATAAGTAAAAATTTTCAACACTCATAAAATTTTTTAACTCTGTTTGTCGTTTTAATTATACGTGGTGCTTGTATTATTGCTTGCAATCACTAATATTTGCATATTGCGCTATAACACACTAACCTATAACAGATGATTAAAAGATTTACCATTGTATTATTTCTTGTAGTGGTAGCATACGCGGCAAAGGCCCAACAAGATCCTTATTATAGCCATTTTATGCTTAACCGGATAGCGTATAATCCCGGTGCGGCAGGTTTTAAAGATGCTATATGTGCCAACGTGCTTGCGCACAGGCAGTGGGTAGGTTATACCGACGGTAGTTTGGAGTACAAAGCCCCAACGGGTCAATCTTTAGAAAGACGTGCCGTGGGTCCTCAAACCTATTTTGGTAACGTTACCATGCCGATTAACAGAATTAACAGTGGTGTTGGCTTAGTGTTTATGAGTGATGCTGTTGGTTATGAGCGTACTATAAATGTTAAATTTAGTTATGCATATCATCTAAAGCTGGGTAGAGGTCAACGCCTCCAAATGGGTATGGATGTAGGTATGCTTCAAAAAGAATTTGATGGCAGCTATTACAATCCCCGCGACCCTAACGACCCATTGATTCCAACAGGAGTAACTTCAGGTCGTAAAATGGACCTCGGAGCCGGTTTATTTTATAATAATCAGGATTTAGAGAATTTAGAGGTTGGTCTATCTGCCACGCATCTATTAGGTGGTTCAGTTTCTTACGATGTTTTAGGTCAAAAACAAGATGTTGCTATCGCACGTAACATATATTTAGTAGCAAGTACTACTCATCCCTTGGCAAATGGTATTATTTTACAGCCAAACATTTGGGTAAAAACAATTTTTGCAACCACACAGGTGGATTTAAACTGCCGTGCTTTGTTTAATCAACAGTACGTAGCCGGTTTAACTTATCGTGATGGAGGTAGAAGCTCTTATTTGGATGCGTTTAGTTTGCAATTGGGCTACTATGTTAAGCCTCAATTTTATTTAGGCTATGCCTACGATGTGCCAATTACTCGTGGATTAGCCGGTGGAGGTACTCATGAGATTTTTGCAAGCTATTGCTTCAATATTACAACACCTCCTCCTGTACCAAAATGGCTGATAGACCAACGCCGTCTAGGCGGATACCGTTAGTCAACAATTTATACACATACTGTACAATAAAATAAAAACCACTACCGTTAGAAGGATTATAGGTGAAATATGAAGAAGATGTTGGAACATATTGTGGAAATTTTTAATATTGCCAAATTGAAAAAAAACTTTGTGATGAAAAACCTCACTCAACTGCTAATTGTAGCAACCCTTGTATTATCCGGCTGCGCCAATAATATGGAAGGGGAACTGATTGGCGTTCAGGGCCGTAAGCCTTGGTTCCATCCTCAACCGTACGGAACCATCTACGTGCCCACAGGTACATTTCATGCGGGACAATCAGATATGGATGTTTTCTTTACCCATAGGGCTCCCAATAAGCAGATTACTGTAACTGCTTTTTACATGGATGATACAGAGATTACCAATAACGAGTACAGACAATTTGTAGAGTACGTTATAGACTCTATGGCTCGCTACATCTTGGGTGACCCTTACGTTACCGAAGACGATAATGGAAATCAACGCATCAACCGTGAAGAGGTGATTGATTGGAACGACCAAGAAATCGTTGAACAGTTAGAAGCTGACATGTACGTGCCTGAAAGTGAAAGATATTACGGACAGGCAGGCGTAGATTCACGTAAACTTCTTTACTACTACGAGTGGATTGATTTGAGGGCTGCAGCTCATGCTGCTGAAGGAGCAAAACGTAACGAGTTTATCCGTAAGGAAACAGTTGGAATTTATCCAGATACTTTAGTTTGGGTGCGTGATTTCACCTACTCATTCAATGAGCCTATGACCCAAATGTACTACTGGCATCCAAAATATGATGATTATCCTGTTGTGGGTGTTGATTGGCACCAAGCTCGTGCATTCAGCCACTGGCGTACCGGTTACCTAAATGACTATTATGTGTCTTTGGGTGAGCCTATTGTAACTCCTTTCCGTCTTCCAACAGAATATGAATGGGAATTTGCAGCACGCGGTGGACGTGATGGTAGCATGTATCCTTGGGGTGGTCCTTACACTCGTAACTCAAAAGGCTGTTTCTTAGCCAACTTTAAACCCGGTCGTGGTGATTACCAAGCCGATGGCGGTGTATATCCGGTAAGAGGTTACTCGTATTTCCCCAACGATTATGGATTATATGGTATGTCTGGTAACGTTTCAGAGTGGACAGTGAGTGCTTATGCAGATGAATCACACATTGTTACGCATGATTTGAACTCAGATTTACAATACGATGCAAAAAATGATGAGCCTGCCACACTTAAACGCAAAGTTATTCGCGGCGGTTCATGGAAAGATGTTTCATTCTTTATACAAACAGGTAGCCGTGCTTATGAATATCAAGACACTGCAAAATCATATATTGGTTTCCGTTGTGTAATGAGCTACATTGGCCGTTCAAACAGGGATAAAGAATAATAGTAACAACGTAAAAATTAACTTAACTTTATACTAAGGTTTGCGTGATATCGTTAAACCAAAAAACACCTTAAAAAACCAAGTTTTAACCTTTAACAAACACCAAAAAATGAGCAAAAATTTCTTCGAAAGCAAAGCCGGCAAGAACATAATGGCTAAGATGTATGGTATTGGGGCCGCCGTGGTAATCGTAGGCGCACTTTTTAAGATCATGCACTGGCCGGGTGCCGACGTGATGTTGATTGTAGGTTTGGGCACTGAAGCTCTTATCTTCTTTGTTTCTGCATTTGAACCTCCACACCAAGAACCAGATTGGACTCTTGTTTATCCTGAATTAGCAGGTATGGAACCCAGCGAGAACACCAAAAAGGTTGAAAGTAACAAAGGTACTATTTCACAACAGTTGGATAAAATGCTAGAAGAAGCAAAAGTTACTCCTGATTTGATCAATAGCCTTGGTTCAGGTTTGAAATCATTGAGCGATAACGTTTCAAGCATGAGCAATCTTACCAATGCTTCTGTTGCAACTTCAGAATATACTGACAACGTTCAGAAAGCTTCAAAATCTTTGGAAGAAGTTAACTCTTCATACCACCGTGCTGCTGATGCCATGAATACTTTGGCTGCAATATCACAAGGTACTAAAGAATACCAAAACCAAGTTGAGCATATAACTACCGAAATGAACAGGCTTACTCAGAATCTTTCAAGCCTTAACACAATCTACGGTAGCATGCTTTCAGCTATGGGTAAACAAGGTGCCTAAGCCTTTTGTAATTTGAAGTTTAACAATTAAAACTAAGGAGTAAAATGGCTGGAGGTAAAACCACAGTAAGGCAGAAGATGATTAACATGATGTATTTGGTGTTGACAGCATTGTTGGCGCTAAACGTATCAAAGGACATCCTGCACGCATTTCACCTGGTGGAGCTTTCCATGAGTAAGTCAGGTGTTAATATTGACGGAAAAAACAAAGACATATTAGCAGCTTTTGCCGCTGATAACGCTAAAAGACCCGAAAAAGTAGGTCCTTACTATAAAAAAGCTCAAGAGGCTGATAAAATCGCTACCGATTTTATTAAATACGTTGACGAGTTAAAGAAAAAGGTTGAAACTGGTGCCGGTGGCCGTAAAGAAAATAACAGCCCCGAAGCAGAGCTTGCCATGAACGATAACATTGAAATGCATGCTAACATGCTTATCAATGAAGGTGAAGGTAAGAAACTAAAAGCTAAAATTAACGAAACCCGTGAAAAGCTTTTAGGTTTGCTAGATAAAGAAGATCAAAAACGTATTAAGTCTGACTTGATAGCTGTTGATGATCCTAAGAAGGCTCCTCAAACTTGGGAATCAGAATTGTTTGAACATTCTCCTGCAGCTGCGGTTGTTACCTTGTTTGAGAAAATTAAGAACGATGCAAAAAATACCGAAGCACAAGTGTTGGAAACATTAGCGAAAGCTATTGATAAATCAAGCCAAACTTTTGATAAGGTAGTTGCAAAAATTATCCCAAAATCTGGTTTTGTTATCTCTGGTGGTAAGTTTGAAGCTGATGTATTGCTTGTAGCTTATGACTCAAAACAAAGCAACGATGTTATTATCAACGGTAGTACTATCAAGCCTGTGGATGGTGTTGCAAAATATGAAGTTACTACAGGTGGTGAAGGAACACAAACAGTTAAAGGTTATATCGATTTCCAAGGTAAAGCCGGTGCTGAAAAACTTGAGTTTGAAACCCAATACACAGTATTTAAAGGCGCGGCTACAATATCAGCTGATGCGATGAACGTATTGTACATTGGTTTGGATAACCCAATTTCAATATCTGTTCCCGGTTTCCCACCAGAAAAAGTTAGTGCTACCATGACTGGCGGTACTTTGGTTAAAAAAGGAAGCACCAACTATATAGCTAGAGTTACCCAAAGGGGTGAAGCTACCATTAACGTTTCAGTTAAAACTGACGACGGTGGCAGCCGCTCAATGGGTTCTGCTAAGTTCCGTGTACGTAAAATCCCTATGCCTGTTGCCCAATTGGGTACCTTGCAAAACGGTGCCACTGAAACTACCGGTACTATTAAAGCTAAC
Source organism: Agrobacterium sp. 719_389 (assembly GCA_943370295.1). Classification (GTDB taxonomy): domain Bacteria; phylum Bacteroidota; class Bacteroidia; order UBA8524; family UBA8524; genus SB11. The sequence continues at coordinate 479,089 of CALRQL020000001.1, forward strand.
GCTGTACGTATGGTAGGTTCTTTAGGTGAAGGTTTTGCTTTCGAAGGTGTTAAATATAACATCATCAGCTATACCTTCCTATTGGTGCCAAAACGTGGTGAAATACGTCAGGTGCAAGGTTCAGGTGCTACTCTTAACGCTGCGCAATCATTGATCAACAGCTTGAAATCAGGAGATAGGATTATTATCGACCAGATTAGGGCAACCGGTCCTGATGGTACTCGTGGTTTGGCTCCTGTAGTTATTACAGCCCGATAAAAAGTATTATGAACAGTATTAAAAAATATTTCGGAATTTTTACCCTGCTACTTGTTGCAGGTTTTGCTAATGCACAGCAGAATTTTGAAGACTTTACGTTTTCTCACGATGCTGTAAAAGAACGCAAAGCAATTCCCTATCCCGGTTTGCGTGAAGCTGATGTAGCTTACCAAAAAAGGGTTGAAAGGGTAATTGACACCCGCGAAAAACAAAACCTTTGCCTTACATGGCCAAGGAATCACATGGGTAAAATTGTTTTCAGCAAGGTGTTGGATGGTACTTTAGTTGCATATCGCAATGATTCTCTTTCATCAGTATTTACTGCTGAGGAAGTAATTGACCGCGGTGCGATTAAAGAGCAGAAGCAAATACCCAACCCCAACAACCCTGATGACATTTACGATTTGATTGATACTGTTATTACCACTGAGTTTGATGCTGAAAAAATTCAAAAGTGGAGGGTAATGGAAGACTGGATTTTCGATACTAAACATAGCGTAATGATTGTACGTATTATTGCAATCGCGCCATTGTTTAAGCCTATCGCAGCCGGTTTAGAATTACCAGAAACTCCTTTGTTTTGGGTTCGTTGGGATGAAACTCGTGAGAAAGTACTTACTAACCAAGAGATGTTTAACCCATTTAATGATGCTGCCCGTATTTCAATGGCTCATTTCTTTGAAAAAAGAATGTTTAGCAGCTACATCATTAAGTGGAGCAACGCATACGATTACATGATCCGTGATTACGAAGAGTTTAAAGACAACAGTATGGCTGCCTTGCTCGAAGGTGAGCGTATGAAACAAAAGCTTTTCGAAATGGAGCATGACCTTTGGGAGTATTAATACTCCGCATAATATTTGAAGCCATCCCAAACGGGATGGCTTTTTTGTTTTATATGATTTTGATAGTCAGGCTTTCTGTTCGTCGAAAAGCTCATTGAAATATTTAATCACAACAATAAGGTGTAGAACGAGGGCGTTATACATTAAATCGCTGCTATGAAATTATAGCTACTCCATTTAAAACCAATTTGTTATGCCGGAATTTTTGAAATACACCTTATTGGGTGTGGTGACATTGCTATGCACTTTTGCCAATGCTCAACCCCTGCCAGAACCTACCCGTGATGTTACTGCTACTGCCGTCCCTTATGAGCCATTACGCGAAGCAGATGCAGCATTCCAATGGACGCTTGAACGTATTATTGATACACGTGAGAAGCAGAATATTGCCCTTAACTGGCCGCAAAACAGTTTACGTTCGTTGGTGTATCAAGCTGTTTTAACGGGACAGGTTCCCGCCTATAAAAACTATGAATTTACAGAAACGTATGCAGATACAACAATTCCTACATTAGGACGCTATTGCCACATTGTATATACTCTTTGTCCCGATGCAGTTGACCCTGAGGATTTATGTGAACAAACGATTTGCGAAGAGCCTGATTTGGAGAAAATGACCAAATGGAAGATTGTTGAAGAATGGATTTTTGATAGCGAGCAAAGCAGAATGATACCCCGCATAGTGGGCATGGCACTAATGTATAAACCTATTGTAGCCGGTGTTGAATTGCCTGAGATGCCTTTGTTTTGGGTGAAGTATGACGATTTGCGCCCACAGCTGGTGCAAAATAAGATGTTGAATGTACACAATGAGCGGGCGAGTGTTTCTTTCGACCATTTTTTTCAGGGACGGTTGTTTAGCAGTTATGTAACCAAATACCCCAATGCATTTGACTTGCCAATAAGCCAAATGGAAGAGTTTGCGGATAATTCACTGGCCGCCCTTTATCAATCGGAGCAAATCAGATTAAAACTGATGGAAACCGAACACGATTTGTGGGAATACTAATCAAGTAACTTTTTTCTATATCAATACTTGTGACAGGTTGTGTAAATAGCCTGAACGGCTCCCTTATTTCATAAACAAACCAATAACCTTAACTAATAACTAAACCTATGGCAACAGGAAAACTAAGCTTGCGCCAAAAGATGATCAACATGATGTATCTGGTGCTATTGGCCATTTTGGCCTTAAATGTGAGCGCTGAAGTGCTTAAAGCCTTTTATATGATGGAAGTAAGCATGCGAAAAACGGGCGAGAATATCGATGCGAAAAACAACTTCGTGTTACAAAGCTTTGCTGATTTGATGAAAAACCAGCCCGAACGTACCAAAGAATGGGAAGCGAAAGCACAGCAGGGGAGGGTGATTTCTGAGGATTTTGTAAAGTACATTGAGCAATTAAAGAAAGAATTGGCAGATGAAAGCGGCGGCAGAGTTGTTGATGACTCAGGTAAAGAAGCTGAACTAAAAAACAGTGACAATACTGAAAAGCATGCTAATATTTTGCTGAACAAGGGTAAAGCAGCCGAGTTGAAACTACGTATTAATGAAGTACGCGACCGAATGATTTCATTAGTGCCTCAAGAAGATCGCAAGAATATCCGTACTGATTTATATACCCTTGATGAGAACGGTAAAACATGGGAAGTGATAAACTTTGAAGGAGTGCCCATTGCTGCGGTAATGGCTACTATGACAAAGCTTCAGAACGATTGCAAAAATACCTATGCCGATGTTTTGAATGTACTTTACAGTAAAACCGGTAATGGACCTGTTACCATTGATGTGCTTGAAGCGCATATTGTTCCGAAAAAACCTTTTGTGATGGCCGGTGATAAGTTTGAGGCAGATATTTTTCTTGCAGCATCGGATAGTAAGCAAGCTGCTGAGATTGTGCTTGATGGGCAAACTTATGCTGCTCCAAATGGGATGTTTAACTATTCAAAACAGGCAACAACTCAAGGGGAACAAACCGTAAAAGGGGTGATAAAGGTGAAAGGACGCGACGGTTTGAAAGAATATCCGTTTAGCACTACCTACAATGTTTTTAGCGGGTTTGCAGCAGTATCTGCCGATGCAATGAAAGTGTTGTATATGGGGTTAGAAAACCCGATTTCAATTTCAGTGCCCGGTGTGCCAACCGATAGGGTTATCGCCACTATCAGTAACGGGTCTTTGGCAAAAGTTCGCGACAATCAATACATAGCAAGGGTAACAGCCAGAGGTACTGCAACCATTAATATTTCTGTGCGAAATGATGATGGTTCTATAAAAAACTTCGGGCAATATGTATTCAGGGCTAAAACTCCGCCTCACCCAAGTGCACAATTGGGCGGTTTAAAGCCATCTACTGAATCAAAAGGGGTCATTTTAGCACAAAATACCTTGTTTGCTGTGCCTGCTTACGATATTGGCTTTGCAGGAGTAACGTATAAGGTAACCTCTTACAGCTGTCTCATCCGCAGGAAGAATGATGTGATAGGGCCGATTCAGGTTTCAGGAAGTGCAATTAGTCAAGCAATTAAAGATCAAATTAATACCCTTAGGAAAGGTGATCTAATTATCTTTACTGATATAAAAGGAACAGGACCTTTGGGTGCTAATACTATGCCTGATATTTCTTACACGGTTAGATAGATTTTGCGAAGTTGATAAATAAGAAAGGAGCAACCTTGGTTGCTCCTTTTTGCTTTATTGAATTCTTGTACAGGGCTTATTTACGTGCAAGTATGAGTTGGTAACTCTCTTTTTTTGTGTAGGCAAGAAACAGGTTTAATGCCAGCAACACTATCGACATTGCTACCGATGCAGGCTCAAGGAAGGCATGAAACAAGAAAATGTTTAAGGTGATTGGGAAAATAACTACTGTGCTTAATGCTACAAATTGGCCGGTAATTAGGGCAATGCCACAAATTAGCTCGATTAGTTTAACCACTGTCATCATATAGCCGCTACTGAAAAGCCCTGTCATAAATGCGGCTGAGGGGCCTTGAATTTCTTGTGCGGGCATTAGGTTAAAAAAATACATAAGAGAGAACAGAGTGAAGATTGAGCCCAGTATAATGCGGGCTATTAGTGCTACTTTTTTCATTGTATTAAAAATTAATGTTGCAACAAAGATGTGGAATATTGGTATATAAAATATATTGGTTTACTTTTGTATAGTAGTTTACAAGAGTATATTTATGGAAAAGACAGTGGTTATAGACGGACAAGTTAGGAGCAAAGTGGAGTGTAAGGCTCACATGAGGCCGATAACTGACACACTTGAAATTGTTGGAGGCAAGTGGAAGTTACCCATATTATTTGAGCTGCTGCATCAAGGTACACCGTTGCGGTTTATGGAGTTGCAACGACAAATAGGAAGTGTTACTGCAAAAATGCTTTCTAAAGAGTTGAAGGATTTGGAGGTGAATCAATTGGTAGCTCGCAAGGTATATCCAACAACACCTGTTACTGTTGAATATGAAATGACGGAATACGGCAAAACGTTGGGTAAAGTGATACGAGCCCTGCACGATTGGGGGACACAACACCGTGCGAGAATATTAGACGGTGTTGAGGAGCCTGTTGAAACGAGTGGCGAAGATTGCTATGAAAGCCAAATAAATTAAGATGCCTTTTTAAGACTTATTATTAGCGATACTATACTTTCATATTGTAGCAATACCCACTATTTTTGCCGCAAACTGAACGTGTTATGCAAAGAATTATAGAGTGCGTACCTAATTTTAGCGAAGGGCGCGATATGACGGTGATAAAGCAGATTACGGATGTAATTGAAGCCGTTGAGGGGGTGAAATTGTTAGATGTTGACCCCGGCAAGGCTACCAACCGTACGGTGGTAACTTTTGTGGGTGAACCTGATGCTGTGATAGAAGCTGCTTACCAAGCAATAAAAAAGGCCGGTGAAGTAATAGATATGAGCAAACACACAGGCGAACATCCGCGTATGGGTGCTACGGATGTTTGTCCGCTGATACCCGTTGCAGGCATCAGTATGGAAGAAACTGCCAAGTATGCTCAACAGCTTGCAAAAAGGGTGGGAGAAGAGCTAAACCTGCCCATCTATTTATACGAAGAGGCTCAAGCAGACAAAAACCGCAGCAATCTTTCTGTAATACGTGCCGGTGAATACGAAGGCTTCTTTGATAAAATCAAATTACCTGAATGGAAGCCTGATTTCGGACCTGCGGTTTTTGATGCAAAACGCGGTGCTACAGTAATTGGGGCACGTGATTTTCTAATTGCCTATAATGTTAACCTAAATACAAAATCAACCCGTATAGCCAACGCAATAGCGTTTGATGTGCGTGAAGCAGGCCGTAACAAACGCATCGGCCACCCTGTATTAGGCGAATTGGTGTTGGATGAAAACGGCGAACCTGTTCGTATTCCGGGTACATTAAAGGCGGTAAAAGCCATTGGTTGGTACATTGAAGAATACGGTGTGGCGCAAATAAGCATGAACCTTACCAACATGAATGTAACTTCGGTACACAAAGCTTTTGATGAGGTATGCAATAAAGCGACCTCAAGAGGGGTGAGAGTTACAGGTTCAGAATTGGTAGGATTGATACCCTTACAAGCAATGTTAGAGGCCGGACGCTACTTTTTGAACAAGCAAGGCCGCAGTGAAGGGGTGAGCGAAGAAGAACTAATCTTTATTGCGATTAAATCAATGGGACTGGACGAGTTAGGTCCGTTTAATCCTAACGAGAAAATTATTGAATACAAACTGCGCAGCATAGCCGATGAAAAATTGGTAAACATGACTTTGAAAGAGTTTGCCAATGAAACGGCCAGCGACAGTCCGGCACCAGGTGGTGGTTCAATAGCTGCCTATGTTGGAGCATTAGGCGTATCATTGGGCGCAATGGTAGCCAATTTAAGCGCAGATAAACGCGGATGGGAAGAGAAACGCGAGTTCTTTTCAGAATGGGCTAAAAACGGCCAAGAACTTAAAAAGGCATTGATTGCTGATGTGGATGAAGATACCCGCGCATTTAACCGTATTATGGAAGCATTTGGGTTGCCTAAGTCTAACGATGAAGAGAAAAAAGCCCGTTCATTAGCAATTGAAGAAGCCACAAAATATGCCTGCCAAGTGCCGTATAAAGTAATGGAAACTGCATACAGCGGATTGGTATTATTGGAACAGATGATTGAAAAAGGTAATCCTAACAGCATAACCGATGCAGGTGTGGGAGTACTGTGTGTAAAAACTGCAGTGCGCGGGGCATATTTTAATGTGCTTGTAAATGCACAGGGTTTAAAAGACCGAGCCTTTGCAGATGATATTAAAGACCGCGCTCAAAAACTATTGGCTGTGAACCACGCCAAAGCTGATGAACTTATTGCAAAGGTTGAAGCAGCGATAAAATAAAATTTTATACTCCGTATTTTATAGTTAACGCTAACTGGCCGGCGTGGTAAGCAGTGTGTGAAATAATCCTGCCTATCGCTTCGGCCTTGGTTTTAGTGCCAAACTCTTTGGTGGTTATTGTTTCCTGCCATTGGTTATCAGTTTGTTGGCGGATGATGTCTCCCAAACTGTTATAAGCATACTCTACTAAATCCAATAATTCTTGCAGGTTTACCCACTCACCGGTGTCGTGTTGGGCAATTACTGTTTTTGCAGATACTTTTAACTCTGTAGCACCAAACACGTTTTTAGCAAAAAGTAATTCAACATCAGTAATGTGGCGTATTAAGAAGCCGGCTGAATTTTTGGTGCCCATTAGTTTCTTTTTAAGGTCACCCTCGGTAATGCTGCTTAATTGGTTGGTAAACCTTGTGCGCGCTTCTTTCCAAGTTTCAAAATATAGTTCAGTAGTTGTCATACACTGGTTTTATAAGGTGCTTCATAAATTAGCACTTCAAAAGTAGCACGATGGGCAATCAATTTATATGACCATGCTCACCAAATAGCAAACAGCTGCTAATCTGCAAATTCTTTTATTAAAATGAGATTTACCCAAGGTGCCAGTAATTTCATCAATCAATAGTTTTGGGGTAAAGTTTTTAGTGCGAACAACACGCTTGATACTGTTTCCTAAAGCAAACCCTACAGATTGTTTATCCCGTTCTGATGAAACATCGTTAACAGTATTTACAAATGCTGTAACCAGATTGCCAAAAGCAAAGATTTCTTCATCGGTCATGTAATTGCTGCAACTATCCGTTAGGCGTAAATTATTTGTTTTTACCATGCTTTCAAACAATGTTAAAAATGCGCCACTGCCGGTGTCAGTTAGCCAGCCACAACTGTCAAGAGCTTTTTCATAGGGTGCAAATGCTTTATAAATGGTATCGCCGTATGCTTTCGTCAATTGTTTTTCAAACAAAGCAAAAGCTGCATCATTTAATACAGTAAGTGTTAATGATTCTTCAGGGGTGTTTATTGTGTCTTCCTCAATCAGCGGTAACTCTGTTAATGAATCCGATAAAGCAGCCAAAAAGCTGTCTTTGTGCAGGGTTTTCACTTCCGAATTATTTTTGCAAGACGCTACTAACAGCAGCAAAAACGATACAATTACCCATGCCTTCATTACATCAAAATATCATGTACAGGTTCAATTTTTGGAGGTAAATCAGTCTCCCCAAGCATTTCTCGTAAGTCAATTTCGATAGTTCTGCTAATAGCAGATATAGGTACGTCGTTGGCCGTGCCCTCAAAAGGATTTTCAGTTACTTCTCCAATTTTTTCCATTGTGTTAAATACCCAGCACACCAATGCGCTAAAAGGAATAGTAAGCCAAATGTAGTTTTCACCTATTTTCTCAAACTCTTTCAGCATGCCAAAAGGTACAAGAATGATAAATAAACGAACAAAATATAAATTGAGAGTGGCAAACTGGCGTGGATAAGGGAAGTTTTTAATACGCTCACATTTACCTTGTTGCTCAAAAAAGTCTTTCAGCATATTTTGCATTTCAACATGGCGCAAATCATCAAGCAACCCGGCAGTATTTAATTTGCCCAATACCTCAGACTGAAGCGTGATTAGTTGAGCAGCGGGGTTCTGCTTACTTATAATCAGCTTTATTTCTTCAGGAGGCAATAGTTTTGCCAGCTCGTCCTCCAACTTATTCTCAAGTTCGGGAATGCTATAAAGATTGCGGTATTCAGCATTATAATTCACACTCAGGTTTTCCCACTTTCTGGGTTGTCTTAACTGAAACCTAAGTGCTGTAATCCATGCAATGTGTCTGTATATCAGCCATTGTTGTATTTGTTTAAGTTCCTCCACACTCACAGGCGTTTTTGCATGGTTGTTTGAAACAAAATCTTTGGCCATAATACCCCAAGTGCGACTTCCGTTTACAATAGACCCCCATATTTGGCGGGCTTCCCAAGTGCGGCTATATGTAGCATTGTTTTTAAAACCTATGATAAAAGCTACCGCTGTACCAATAAGGGCTATGGGCAGCCAAGGTATATTAAGCCATTGTATGTTAAATACATCATACAATACGGCTGGTAATGTTGATAGTATAGTAATGACTATAATATCCCTGCGGGTCCAAAATAAAATTTCTTTGATGCTGTAATGGCGGCCTGCGTGCATAAAAAGGGTTGTTTTCTCCAAATATATTTAAAACCTGCGTAAATTTTTTTGAACCCGTGATAGCACTTGCGGGTATAATCTACAAAACCGTAACAAATGAAAACGATACTAAAAACAATTCTTTTATTGGTGATGCTTCATAGCACAGTTATTGCGCAAACTCCTGAAACCATTCACAGTTATGCAAAAGTTCGCAAATCAATCGATTGGTACAAAGAGCAACAAAAACTGTGGAAGGGTGAGGTTGATAAAAGCCAAACCAATGCAAATGCGTGGCTTAACTACTTTAGAGTTTGTAGGGTGCTGGTACGACTTGATACTACAGACAAACGCACTAATGAAGAAAAGGGCAGCTATTTACACGGTATTGTAAATGATATGGAAAAGGCAGTACCCAATAGCTTTGAGTATAATTTAGTGCGTTGGATATCAGTAGGCTTGGGTGATATGAGTAAAGTTAACTACTTGCAAAAAGCCGCGGAGCTACAACCTGATAACCCTATGTTATGTTCTGATATGATAAATTGGGGCGAGATAAGCCGTGATATTGCAAAGCGGGATAGATATGCCAAACTTTGGTTTACATCAGGTGAAACATCGGCAGGTATGCTTAATTATAATTACAATGTAATGGTCGGTTTAAAAGAAAATGCAATTTTAATAACTACCGGAGATAATGATACTTACCCGATATGGATTTTGCAGGCAGAGAAAGGTTTTAGAAAAGATATTGCAGTAATTAATACCAGCCTGATAATGATTAAAGAATACAGGGATAAGTTATTTAAAGAGTTGGGAGTTGCGCCGCTAACATACGATCCTTCTGCGTCGGGCGAATTGGGAGCAAAATTCAGAAATGAATTATTGGAAATACTGACAGCTAACAAAACAAACCGCCCCGTGTATTTGGCATTAACTGCCAGCAATGAGTGTGAAGGTAAAATGCTGGAAGCAAATGCCCCTAACCTTTATCTTACAGGACTTGCGTATGAGTATAGTACAACAGCCATAGATAATATGGCGTTATTAAAGAAAAACTTTGAGCAAAATTATGCCCTTGATTATCTTGACAAATATTTTGTAGCAGATGTTTCAATTGACTTTGTGAAGCATGTAAACACCAATTATGTGGTGCCCATGGTGAAACTTTACGACCATTATATGCTTGCAGGGCAAATACAATTAGCTGAAGGGATGAAGCAAAAGGTGCTGAAAATTGTAGCCGGAACTGAGGAGGAAACAGAGGTTAAAAAATATTTTAAAAAATAAGCCTTGGGTTTATTTAATAAAACATACAACAATTTTACCGATGAGGAACTGATGGGCCTTGTCGGTAAAGGCGTTAAAGCGGCTTTTAATGAGTTATACAGCAGGTATGATAAAAAGCTGCACTATTTTATGCTTAAAATATTACAGTATGATGCCGAAAAAGCCAGCGATTTTTTACACGATATTTTTGTACAGATAATTGAAAAACCCGAACGGTTTGATGCCACCAAAAAGTTTAGCACTTGGGTGTTTACATTGGCAAAAAATATGTGTTTAAACGAATTGCGGAATAGTGCCAACAGAGCTCGTTTGACAACAGATGCAGGTAAACAACAGGAAACAATGTATAACCCTGCCTACGTTGCAAAAATGGATGCTTCGCTTTTTGCAACAGAATTAAATAAAATATATACCGAGCTTAGCGAGAAAGAACAATTGATAATTACGTTACGGTTTCAACAAGAGTTATCAATAAAAGAAATAGCTGAAATAATGGATTGCCCCGAGGGAACTGTTAAATCAGGCATTTATTACCTCCTAAAGCGAATAGCTAAAAAAATACCTCACTTTAACCCTAATAGTTAAAATTATGGAAAATATTCCCGCACATATATATGATTGGATAGAGCATATTCCTTATGAAGGCCTTACTGCTGAACAAAAACAGAACGTGTTACAGTATTTGGATGAGGTTGAATATACACAGTTGCATTTGGCGGCGGTTGATGCGAAACAGTTTTTTGCGACCCAGCCTGAAGCAAATACTAACGATATTTTTGCAGCCCTAACGGATAGGTTTGATGAAAAATACGGAAAAAAGAATACGCCGATGCTTTTACCGTTGCGCCTTTGGCAAGCTGCTGCGGCAGTTTTATTGTTAGCTGTAGGTTATATGGGATTTTTATTGGTTAATAGCCCAGCCACAAACAATGGTACACAAACGGTGTTGCAACGTGATACCGTGTATATCGAAAATCAACTGCCGGCAAAGGAGGTAAAAGTGTACGATACGATATTTATTAAACAACCTTCTTTTGGGAGGGAAAGTAAATCAAGCAACACATTGGCAGATAGCTTTGCTACTACTGATTTTGGAACTTACACGGGCACTTTTGATGGGTTGGGTACATTATCCATTACCGATAAAGATGCCCCGCAAAACGCTATTAAAAACCAAAGTATCGAGGGGGATACCTTTATCAGAGAGTTTGGTTTTGTTACGTTGTAGATAACCCATTTGTTTTTTCGATAAACGTTTTGATTGGTATCTTGTTTTTTATCAATCAATTAGTATCTTTATTGTACTAACCAAATTGCGTTTTTATGAAAAAACTTCTACTCATTGCAGCAGTGCTACTGTATGTAAGCACTAACGCCCAATTTTTCCAACGTAACTACGGTATTCCTAACGACCATGATCAGCTTACACACGGGTTTAATACCAATGTGCTGGGGTTTGGCCATTTTATGGTGGGAAATTCGTTGACAAGCTCGGGAACGATGCCGCTAACAGCAGTAAGAACCGATGTAAACGGGGCACCCTTTTTTGCACCCAATTTTGCAAACAATTATTTAATTGACGACGGCAGTTTTAACCTGCTGGCAGGCAGGGCACGTTCTTTCGAAATTCCCGGGGCAACAGGCTTTGGTATTGTTGTCGAAGTGAGCGGTAACACCAACGGATTAGCCTATCTTAATTTAGATCCTATGGGTAATCCAACTTTTATTGCATTACACGCCCCAACTACTGCGGGTCAAACGGCTTTATTAGCGCATGTGGTAGTTAATGATTTAACCAATACGGATGCTATTGCTGTTGGTACCATCATTGATAACAGCTTTACTCCCGCTCAAGAATACCCATTCGCTTATAGTTTTGATATTGCGACCGGTGCCATTAATTGGTCAACCTATTACGACCATGCAACTGGGTTTACCCCTGCCATTAATGTTCGGGCACACGATTGTGCATTGTTGCCGGCTTCGGGATGGCTGGGTGTAGTTGGGAAATCAACAGCGCCAGGATTTACTATTGGCGATGATGGCTTTTATATGTTGCTTGATATAACCACAGGCGGATGGTTGGGGCCAAGCTTGATATATGATTGGGGATTTAACGAAGACTTAAAAGCAATTCACTTTTCAACAGCTACGGGCTTATTTGCTACCTGTGGTAATTTCGATTTTTTTGGTCAAAGGGATGTGCTGACAATGCTAATTATTCCACCACCTGCTCCACCTGTTTGGGGTACAGTGATGCAATACAATAATACATTGGGTAATCCTACAAATGTTGAACCTTCGGATATATACACACGCACAAGTGTATTGCCCCCCGGCAATGCTGAGTTTTACGTAGCTGGTACTGCCACTGATGGTAATATGCTCAGAACGGATGCCATGGTTTATAAGTTAGATGTTAACTTAAACCCTGTAGGGCAATTTACCTACGGAAACCAGCTTCCCGGTACCGGAGTGGATTTGGATGGCTACGATGGAACAGGTAGCGATGGTTTGAGCACCTTTGCAAATTTGACCCCCACTGCCATGTCTGCAAATATGGACTTTCATCATGTTAAGTCGTATTTTAGTGGTCAATCAGGCTGTAATGAAGATTTACAGTTACCCATACTTCAGTTGATACCTCCTCCGTTTTTTATTCCTGTTCCGACTAACCCCATACCAAATGTTATTGCAGTTGGCGGAAGCTTAAATGTAACACCAACACCATTCCCAACAGTAGTGCCAATGTGTTTTAGCACAAGTATTCCGGGGGGAAGCAATGCTAAGGTGGCTCCTTTGGAAGAAAAAGCCGACCGTGAGGCCAAAATGAGTCCAAACCCTGTACCACAAGGTGCATCGGCATTGTTGTTAGAAGTGAACACCGAAGTGCCTGTGGATGTTGAGGTGGCCATTTATGATATGTTGGGCAAGCAATACTACAGCGGTATGCAACACCTTAGCAGTGGCGACAACCGTTTGCCAATTAATATTTCAGGTATTAACATGGCGCAAGGGACTTATATAGTTAAAATAACAGGGATTGATTTTAATAAAAATCTGACTTTGTTGGTTAAATAACCGATTTTTATTTGTTTATAAAGCGGACATTGTTGTAAGGCAATGTCCGCTTTTATATGTTTGAAAATGAGTCAAATAAAAATTTTCGTCATTGCGGGAAAACCGTCTTCGGCTTATGAAGCAATCCGTTTGTATAGTTCGGAGGGATTGCTTCGGGAGACCTCGCAATGATGATAAATTTTTGTTATTTTTTCACTAATTCGTCATTTAGTAATTGCAATATAACACCCGTTCCCACGGTATTTTCATTTAATTGTAATTCAAACGAAGTGCCTGCTCCAAGTTTATTAGCGAATAAATCAGTGTCGGATAATTTAACGGTTGCCTCCACTGTGTCGCCCGGGAATATCCATTCTTGATGTTCAAAAACCTGCTCACAAATGCCTTGTTTGTCAATGTAATCAAATGTAATCCTGCATCTGAATCCTGAGGATAACGGAGTTTTTAATCCACCTTTATCGGCAGTTAAATAATTTATTGAAGCGATAAAATCGGGGGAATTTTCTGTGGACATAAACAAAGTAAGAAGAGTGCGGTCAGGGGGATTTGAACCCCCACACCCGAAGGCACCACCCCCTCAAGATGGCGTGTCTACCAATTTCACCATGACCGCAGTGAGTGTGCGAAGTTACTAATTTTTTAAACCCTCGTCAACGGGCATTTTTTGGTGGAGTTAACAATTTGTTTATATTTGATAATAAGCTAACTAACCTACAGACCAAACTTTTACAATTAAATGAGGCTGATAAACCTGATTAAAACACACAGCAACTGGCACCGTTATTACTACTACAAGTACTTTGGCAAAAGCCACGAATCCATCACTTTTAAATGCCGCAACGGCATGCAGATTAATGTACCCCGACGGATGGTACAAACCTACAAAGAGAGTTTTTTAGACGAGGTTTATTTTAAGGGGTTTCCCAAAAATTACCTCAGTTCAAAACCTGTAATTATTGATATTGGGGCTAATGTGGGCTATTTTTCGTTGTTTTCGTTGGTGAAATATCCCGATGCAAAGGTGGTATCGTTTGAGCCTATGCCCATGAATTTTAAATTGCTGCAAAAGTATTGCAGTGAAAATACCGCGTTAGATTTCACTCCCGTCAATAAAGCCGTAAGTGGCTCAGTTGGACACATTACCCTGCAGTACGATGCAAATGATACTTTTACCACCAGTGCAAGTATTTTTGATTCTGCATGCGGGGGCAGCGATACATTGAAGGTTGAAACCACCACGTTGGCGGATATTTTAGATACACACGGATTGGATAAAGTAGATTTGCTTAAACTGGATTGTGAAGGCTCAGAATACAGTATTTTGTATAATGCCGAGGATAAAGTATGGGATCGTATTGGTGCATTAACTATTGAAACCCACGTTGGTAATGACGCGTACGAAAACCGCGACCATTTGGTGTCTCATTTACAACTAAAGGGATATACCACTAAAATAGAGGGGGATATTGTGTGGGCATACCGATAGCTAAATAATTTTGCTCAGTTAATATCGTGCCGGATATGATAATGTTATGTTATTGTATCCGGCTTTGTTTTGTTGGGTAAAATGCCCCTAAATGGCGAAGTTTGAAGTAAAAAATACTTAATGTAACAATGAATATTCTCTCTAAACACACACACATACAATCTTTACTAATACTGTTTTGTTGCTGTTTCTCCATAGCGGTTACAGCGCAGCCTTTTGTGGCTGATAAATATGGGTATGTAAAAGATACCGCCTTTCATAAGCTTATTAAAGAACGTGATTATAAAATTGTGGGTGCATTTGATTCGATGTACAGCAATTATGTTGCCCAAGTGCATTATATGAATGAGTGGAGGTATATTGACAACCATGGAAATTTGATTGCAGAAATTGAAGAAGAGGATGACTACGGCGATTTTTATCCCGACGTTAGAGAAATAAATATTGGAGACGAAGGGTTTGATGTTGTTGCTGTTCCACCTAATGAAAGGGGGGCTTCGAGTAGAGACAATGATGAGTACGAAGTAGTATTTATGAACGGCAAAAGCGGTACTAAACATAAGAAAACAGGGAAAACAGGTCTGAAACCTATTTATGATATATTTACCTTGTATGGTAATGGTTTAATAGGGCTTAGAAAGGATGGAAAGCATGGAATGGCATACAGTAACGGGAAAGTGTTTATCGAGCCGGTATATGATGAAGTAATCAGGATATATTCATACGGAGTTTATCAAAATTCAGCATTTAGAATTAAAAAGGAGGGAACGTTTGGGTTGGTGGATTCTTTGGGAAAAGTGTTGTTTAAAACCGAATACCAGATGATTGCCAATGCTTACGATTGCAATACCGGTAAGCAACAACCTTTGTTGGTGAAAAAAGATGATAAGTGGAAATTGGTTTCAATAACAAATGTGCAGATTGCTCCAGGTGAGTATGCTGATATTAAACCCCTAATTATAGGTCTTATTAAATTTACATATCCAAATAACAAAGTGGGCTTGCTTAATTGCAAAGGCGAAGTGTTGTTGGATAGTCAGGATAAAATTACCTATGATTATTATGAGGGACTGATAACGTTTGAGAAGAACAGACTTATCGGTAAAATGAAGCCCGATGGCAGTATAAAAGTAAAACAACGCTTTGAGTCAATATATGATTTGGGAGATGGATACACCCGGGTGATGCAGAACGGTAAATACGGGTTGATAAACAAAAACGAAGAGTTTATTGTACCGCCGATATATGACGGTGTGGATGTAATAAAAAGCTGGGGATTGATAGCTGTGGAAGAACGCAAAACTGAGCCGGTACTGCATTCTAAACATGGGTTACTGGATATGAAAGGCAAAGTGGTGATTAATGTGCTGTATGATGCGTTGGATAAGGTAAGCGATTCGGTTCTTTATTTTGCGAAGGATAATAAGTTTGGATTGATGGGCTGGGATGAAAAAGTGATAAAGTATTTTGAGTACGACAGGGTACACCGTGTTGGACATTTTTATACAGTATCGAAAAATTATAGGGAAGGTATTATTGATGTTGATGGTAACTTGTTATTACCCGTTAAATACGATTATGTGAAAGATGGCTATGATTTTTATCGCAGAGGATATTGCAGGGTGAAACTAAATCGGCAATATTATCTGGTTGACCGATACGGGAACGAGTTAAAAGATGAACGTTATTAATAAACAAGGCTAACCCTTTGGGTTAGCCTTGTTTATTAAACGAGGTATAATTATGCTACAACAACGCTTTTATTTGCGCTATTATCTTCTTTTACGCTTAAATCAACCGGATTTTCTACGCTATCAGCGGTTAATGAAATATCCAACACCTCAAGCATATTACCTACGTAATGGAATTTTAAGTTGGTAAGGTAGCTTGGGTTTATGTCTTCAATATCCTTGCGGTTTTTCTCGCACAAAATAATATCGCTGATGCCTGCACGTTTTGCAGCCAGTATTTTTTCTTTAATACCGCCTACGGGTAATACTTTACCACGCAGTGTAATTTCACCTGTCATAGCCAAATTTGGGGTGATTTTACGTTGGGTGAACAACGAGGCTAACGAGGTAAGTATGGTAATACCTGCCGAAGGTCCGTCTTTTGGGATTGCTCCCGCAGGAAAGTGGATATGGATATCGCGTTGGTCGAACAATTTTGGGTTAATGCCCAAGTAATCGGCATGGGCTTTTAGGAAAGTAACCGCAGTAATTGCCGATTCTTTCATTACATCTCCCAGCTTACCTGTAAGCGTTAGTTT
Source organism: Agrobacterium sp. 719_389 (assembly GCA_943370295.1). Taxonomy (GTDB): domain Bacteria; phylum Bacteroidota; class Bacteroidia; order UBA8524; family UBA8524; genus SB11. The sequence goes on from CALRQL020000001.1 coordinate 495,870, forward strand.
ACCATTGCCAAGGGTTAGTACCGATTCTACGTTAAGAATAGTACCGCCCACAGGAGTCCAAGCCAAACCGGTTACTACACCGGCAACATCATTACCTTGATACATCTCTTTTTCCATACGTTCGGCACCCAAAATACGTACAGCATCGTCAATACTGATCTCAGCCGTAAAATTGTCTTTGGCAACAAAGGTTTTTGCTTGGTGGCGGGCTAAGTGTGCAATGCGTTTTTCAAGTCCGCGCACACCCGATTCACTAGTGTAATCCTCAATAATACGCTCCAATACCTTGCCGTCAATTTTCATTTGAGCCTTTTTCAAGCCATGAGCTTCGGCTTGTTTGGGTATCAGGTATTTCTTGGCTATTTCAATTTTCTCTTCAACAGTATAGCCGTTAATTTCGATAATCTCCATACGGTCAAGCAGAGCAGGCTGTATGGTATCTAAATTGTTGGCAGTGGCAATAAACATCACCTTGCTCAGGTCGTAGTCTATCTCCACATAGTTATCATAAAATGTGTTGTTTTGTTCGGGGTCAAGCACCTCCAACAAAGCTGATGAAGGGTCGCCTCTAAAATCGCTGGCCAACTTATCAATCTCATCCAAAATAAACACAGGGTTTGATGATTGTGCTTTTTTCAGCGATTGTATAACGCGTCCGGGCATTGCACCTATGTAGGTTTTGCGGTGTCCGCGTATTTCGGCTTCATCCCTCAATCCACCCAACGACATACGCACATACTTGCGGCCTACTGCTTTGGCAATACTTTTACCCAATGATGTTTTACCAACCCCCGGAGGGCCGTACAAACAGATTATGGGGCTCTTCATATCGCCTTTCAGCTTCAATACGGCTAAGTATTCAAGTATGCGGTCTTTTACCTTATCCAATCCAAAGTGGTCTGTATCAAGTACTTTTTTAGCACGTTTAATATCAAAGTTGTCTTTGGTGTTTTCGTCCCAAGGCAACTCAAGCACCAGCTGCGCCCAGTTAAGCCCCACTGAATAATCAGGTGCCATTGGGTTCATCCGTTGCAACCTGTCAAGTTCTTTGTTAAACAAGTCTTTTACCTCTTTGGCCCATTTTTTCTTAGCGCCTTTTTCGCGCATGGCCTCAATTTCACGGTCGGGGCTTTCTTGTCCCAACTCCTCTTGTATAACACGTATTTGTTGCTGTAAGAAGTAATCGCGCTGTTGCTTATCCAAATCAACCTTTACCTTATTTTGTATCTGGTTTTTAAGTTCCAGCATTTGGGCTTCTCGGTTCAGGTTTTCAAGTACAAGGCGGGCACGGTCAAGCAGGTTGCTTTCGTTCAGTATGCGTTGTTTTTCAGCAGCATCTACATTTAGGTTAGATGCTATGAAATTCACCAAAAAGTTGGGGCTATCAATGTTCTTAATCGCAAATCCTGCCTCTGTTGGGATATTGGGCGAAAGCTCGATAATTTGAAGTGCCAGTTCTTTTACGGTGTCTATTACCGCTTGTCCTTCCTTGTCAAGCTTGGTGCGGGGACCGTCGATAGGGGTTACCTTAGCCTTAAAGTAGGGCTCGGTAGCGGTAAACTCAGAGATATGAAAACGTTTTTTGCCTTGCAGAATCACAGTAGTGTTTCCGTCGGGCATACGCAACATACGTAGTATTAGTGCTACCGTTCCGGTTTCGTAAAGGTCTTCGGTTTCGGGATCTTCAATGCTGCCGTCTTTTTGGGCAACAACACCAATGGTTTTCTTGCCTTTATTGGCATCTTTTATCAGACTAATGGATTTATCTCGGCCTACGGTGATTGGAAAAACTACACCGGGAAACATTACTGTGTTGCGAAGCGGTAATATTGGCAGTTCTTCAGGAGTCTCTTCTTTGTTTATTTCGTCCTCTTCTTCTTGCGAAAGCAGAGGTAAAAATTCTGTTCCTTCTTGTTCTTCCCCTCCCAGGGCAGATATTATGAACCTGCTAAACTTATCTTTACTATGCATCTATTCTACCTCTTATACTTTCAATTTAACGTAACATCAAACAATTAATTCTCTAACCTACCAAGCCTTATGCCAAAAAACGGCATAGCCATTTTGGCAGCAAATTAACAGCAGTGTTAAAGATACTGCAATCTGTTGTTATTTTTAACTTAATACACCGTCTTTTTTTGCGGCCCACCACAGTATGATAAAAGAAACTAAGGCACTAACGGCAAAACCTGCAGCCTCTTTCCACTCATGCAGTAGTAGTTTTCCTGTAAAAAAAAGAATGCTGTATGTAAAAATACAACCTGCCAGCCAGCACAGCCAAAGGTACGCATGATTAACCTTTGCGCTTGTTCTTGCAAGGTTAAATTTACCCCACCTGCCCCCGGGTTGCACGCGGGCATAAAAGGTTTGCAGTGTGGCATCGGTCTCGGGTTTGGTAATAAAGGTTACAGCCACCCAAACAAGGGTGGTGATACCTACAGTGATAAAAAACGTATTAGGAAACGCAATGTTCAAGTCAGCCTTAAAAGCTGTTAATACACCATATATAATGAACGGAGTAATGGTGGCTGCAATTTCGCTCCACGCGTTAATACGCCACCAATACCAACGCAGTATCAGCACAAGACCCAAACCTGCACCCGCCTCTAAAATAAACTCCCAAACCGATTTTACGGAAGTAATGTAGATGCTTGCAAACAGTGAAATCAGCATGAGTAATAGAGTGGTTATTTGTGATGCTTTTACCAGTTTCTTATCCGAGGCAGCGGGGTTTAGGAACCGCTTGTAAAAATCATTTACCAAGTAACTGGCCCCCCAGTTTAGCTGTGTACTCACTGTGCTCATGTATGCTGCTAAAAATGCTACAAACAACAAGCCGCGCAGGCCACTGGGTAAAAAGTCTTTCATGGCCAGCACAAACCCTTTTCCTTTTTCATCCGCACCCAATTCAGGATACAGCACCAAAGCGCACAAGCCTACCAAAATCCAAGGCCAAGGGCGTATGCAATAATGTCCTATCTGAAAGAACAAGGTAGCCAGTAGCGAGTGGCGTTCGTTTTTGGCACTCATCATACGTTGAGCCACATAGCCGCCACCTCCCGGTTCTTGACCGGGGTACCAACTGCTCCACCACATTACACCCACATAGGCTAAAAAGCTGCCTATGGTAAGGGATAGGGTGGTGGCTACCCCTTCGCCGGAACTAATGGTAGGGAAAAACTCAAGGCTTGAGGCAGGCAGCTTTGCTTTTAAACCTTCAATACCACCTATTTGGTCAGAGTTTACTACGATAACAGCCAGTACAATACAACCGCCCATTGCAATAATAAACTGTACCACATCAGTAATGGCCACACCCAATAATCCTGAAAGTGAAGAGTAGAAAGCCGTGAGCAGCATTACACCGCCTGTTATAAGTATTAGTTGTGCGATATCATCGATCCCGAAAAATACTTTCAATATGGTTATAAAGGCAAAGTTCACCCAGCCCAACACTAAAATATTCATAAAAAAGCCGAGGTATATAGCTTTAAAACCACGCAAAAAACCTGCGGTTTTGCCGCCATACCGCAGTTCAATCAATTCAATTTCGGTTACAACACCGCTGCGCCGCCACAAACGCGCAAAAAAGAAGGTAGTAAGCATACCTCCCATCAAAAAACTCCACCAAAGCCAGTTACCCGCAATTCCTTTGGTACCTACCAGTTCAGCAACAGCCAGCGGGGTATCAGCAGCAAAGGTGGTAGCCACCATGCTAATACCGGCTATGTACCACGGCAAATTGCGACCTCCTAAAAAGAAGCTTTCAAGGTTTTTGGATGCCCTTTCTCTGTAACGCAGCCCTATCCAAAGGCTAAGAACAAGGTATGCGGCAACAATTGCCCAATCAGTAAGGGTAAGTATCATAAGTTAACTTTGGGTGAAAAATAGGGCAAGGGGGCTTTATATGCAAGCAGGTGTTACAGTTAAGTACTTTTTATATATTTGCACTTGAAAATTTGTTGTGCTATTTTAAAGTTTGGACAACTTTAAAGCAAGTGGTTAATTGCTTAGTTATATTCTTGGTTTCAGAAAATCTAACGCATTTACGGGTTCCATTGTTCTAAGTTCTCCCTTCTCATAGCGGGCATGAGACGCGCTGTGTCGCTTTTTACTTCAGGTCGGAGAGGTAACCGCGTAATGGCAAAATTTTATTGCATGGCAGATTAAACATGTTAATTATTTAATTTAAAATTTGAAAAATGATTTGGTTTACATCTGACCATCACTTAGGTCATAAAAACATTATTAAGTACACCAATCGTCCGTTTAACGATGTGAAAGAAATGGACGAGGAGTTGATTAGACGCTGGAATGAGCGCGTGCAGCCCGATGACGAGGTGTATCACTTGGGCGATTTAGGCTTAGGCTGGCCTAAAGAATTAAGGAAACAATTAGCCCGTATGAACGGGAAAATATACCTGATATTGGGCAACCACGACTCGGCAGCATTGAAATGTGCCGACAGGTTTGAATGGATTAAAGACTACTACGAATTGGTTGTTGAGGATGCTGATGCACCCGGAGGCAAGCAGTTGATAGTATTGTTTCACTACGCTATGCGTGTGTGGCTCAATAGCCACCGCGGTGCTTTTCACCTATATGGCCACTCTCACGGTAGTTTAGAGGATTTAACTGACTGGCGCTCGTTTGATGTGGGCGTTGATAGTCATAATTTTTACCCGATAAACTACGAGGAAGTAAAAGCCATTATGTCGAAAAAGAACTGGACACCGCCTTTTAGTGATAGAAGAGATGTGTAGGGGGTATTGATAAATGCCACCTTCCTTTCTGAAAATCGTTTTAACTTGCGGTGGCAATGGCTAAGTGCCAATGGCAGCAGATAAATGTCTAAGAAAAAACACCGTAGCAGAACGGTTACAAAACGACCCGTTATTCAGCAACGAACAATGCCCGGTGCAGAGCCGGGTTTTTTTGATTTCGGTGACCGTGAAGAGTGTCCTTTGGTCAGGGTGTATTCATACAGTCAAACCGAGTATCACGAAAATATGTTTAACAGCACTGAAACGCTGTTTAAGTATCTGGATGCTGAAACTACTCTCATACATTGGGTAGATGTTTCAGGCTATGGTAACAAAAACTTTTTTGGCAGGATGGCAGCCCGCTTTGGTTTGCACGATTTGCAGATTGAGGATGTGGTGAGCCAGCAACAACGGCCAAAGGTTGAAGAGTTTGATACGCATTTGTTTATCCTTTCGAGGATGAAATATACCAACGCCGAAAGGGTGTTTATTGATGAGCAGGTGAGCATGTTTGTTTTTGAAAACCTTGTATTGAGTTTTCAGGATTATGAGGAGGATTGTCTGCAACCTGTGCGTGACCGATTGAAGAAAACCAACAGCCGCATAAGGCAAGGCGACGCTTTTTTTCTTGCATACAGCATACAAGACGCTATTATTGATAACTACTTCCCCTTATTAGACTTACTATCGGATGCGCTTACCGAACTTGAAAATGAAATATTAGCCAACCCCGGTAAAGAGGTGCTTACTGAAATGCAAAATATTAAGCGTTTACTTATTGATTTGCGCAAAAGTATTTGGCCTGAAAAGGATAAAATGAACGAATTACTTCGCTCTCATTACAAATTGGTGAAACCGGAGTATGAAATATATTTACGGGATACCTACGACCATTGTGTGCAAATAATGGACTTGATTGAAACCAACAAAGAAATTGCTCACAGCATTATGGATGTTTATCTGAACAGTGTTAATAATAAACTGAGCGAAGTGATGAAGGTTTTAACAGTGATAAGCAGCGTATTTATCCCATTAACATTTATTGTTGGGGTGTATGGAATGAACTTCTCAGCTACTGATAAAGCAGGCCAAGAGCTGCCTTTTAACATGCCTGAATTATACCATCCTTGGGGCTATGCAGCGATTATGGTACTAATGTTGTTTATAGCTATAGCACAGTTACTGTATTTTAGGCGCAAAAAATGGTTGTAAAACAGCATAAGGTGCTTTGAAATAGTATGTAACTCTGTTATATTTGCCCAAACTCATTTAAAGAAACTAAAACGATTATGAAAAAATTAGCACTATTTGTAATGTTTGCCATCACAGGTAGCCTGTTTTTGGCATCATGCAGCGGAGGGGATGACGACACTGCTGACAAACCAAAACCTACTGTAACCTGGAAAACCACTACCGGATTTAAATTTGCCGATGGCACTGAAACAGCCGGAAACAATATTTCTTTTGGTATTTTGGCTACTCCTTCATCAGGTGAAAAAATTACCCGTGTTGTAATTAACCTTTCAGTTAACGGTGGTGCAAACGCCATTTTGTTTGATTCTACCATGAAAGAAAATAGCTACAACCGTGATTGGATTGACGTGAAACTTGGTGAATTGGCCGGTGCAAAAAGCAAATTTACCGTAACCGTTACTCAATCTAACGATCAGACTTCATCATCTACTTTCACTATTACTGCTTCTTCACCAGCACGTAATACTCAAGTAACTGCAAACATTGTATTGGGTGCACAAGCCAGCAATACCGGTTCATTCTTTAATCCTAAAGAAGGTTCTACAGGTGTTTTGACCATTGCTCAAGCAGCAGCTGCTCAATCTAGTACTCACGTTGTTTACTACATGGGTGCTACTAATAAAGCTACTTTCTCTGCTCCTAATGATGCACAAATCACCGGTGTATTTAGCAGCTTGTCAAACTGGACAACTCGTAATGCAACTGTATTCAAGAAAACCACTCTTACAGCTGCTCAGTTTGATGCTCTAAACCCAACTGATGCCAGCCAAATTGATACCGAGTGCAGCAACGGTGTGTTTACTTCAAAAGTTACTCAAATGGCTATTGGCGATGTAGTTGCTTACCGCACACAAGACGGTACTCACTATGCACTATTTAAAGTAAGCGCTATTAGCAACATGGGTTCTACCAACAGCGAGATTACTTTTGATATGGCTAACCCCGCATTCTAATCTCAACATAGAAACAGAATATTTTAAAGCCATCCCCAACGGGATGGCTTTTTTGTTTATGGTTTGGGAACAATAGGCACTTATTTTGCAAGCGTTTAAGCAATTTGTCGTTATGAAAAAAATAGGAGTTTTTACGTCAGGAGGAGATTCGCCCGGAATGAATGCTTGCGTTCGGGCTGCTGTTCGTACAGGAGTTTTTAGGGGTGTTGAGATGGTTGGTATCATGCGCGGATATAGCGGGATGATTGATGGAGATTTTGTATCGCTGGGTGCGGATGCAGTGGGTAATATTATCCAGCGTGGCGGAACGATACTCAAATCGGCACGTAGCAAAGAGTTTATGACACCCGAAGGGCGTAAGCAGGCCTATGAGAACCTTAAAAAGCAAGGGATTGAAGGGTTGGTTTGCATAGGTGGTGACGGAACGTTTACAGGGGCGGATATATTTTTTAAGGAGTATGGCATCCCATCGATGGGCGCGCCCGGCACTATCGACAATGATTTATACGGAACCGATTACACTATCGGGTTTGATACCGCAGTAAATACTGCACTGGATGCGATAGATAAGATACGCGATACGGCAGATAGCCACGACCGAGTTTTTTTTGTTGAGGTGATGGGACGACACAGTGGTTCTATTGCCCTTGAGGTAGCAGTAGCAGGGGGAGCATCGGCAGTACTTTTGCCGGAAGTAAGTAATGATAGTGATACGCTAAAGGACATTTTTAATGAACGCAGGCGTAAAAAAAGTTTCTCAATTATTGTGGTGGCTGAGGGCGATGAAGAGGGGGGAGCTTATAAAGTAGCAGAGGGGTTGAAAAAAGAGTTTCCTGAGATTGATACCCGTGTGAGTATACTTGGCCACATACAGCGCGGAGGAAACCCCACCGCAAACGACCGTGTATTGGCTACCCGTTTGGGCGCGGCTTGCGTAGAAGCACTTTTGAAAGGTGAGGCAGGAAAGATGGCAGGGGTACTAAATAACCAAGTGGTACTTACCCCGTTTAGCGAGGCTATTAAAAACAGCAAGCCACTGCCTGATATTTTGCAGTTGCTGCAATATACTAATGTGTAGTCTATAAGTTTCCAACGCTTTTTACCAATCCGGGGCCACCGTAAACAAACCCTGTGTATAGCTGTACCAAGCTGGCACCCGCATCTAATTTGGCTTGCGCATCTGCTGGCGTCATTATTCCGCCGGCGGCAATAATTGGTATTGTACCATTACTTTTTTTATGCAGATAAGCTACTACTTGTGTGCTGTGTTGAGTTAGCGGGGCACCACTAACACCGCCTGAGCCTATGGCCTCAATCTCAGCTTTTGAGGTAGTAAGCAGCTCACGGCTAATGGTGGTATTGGTTGCTACAATACCGTCAATGCCACTGTCTTTTACTATTTCTACAATCTCGTCCAATTGTTCATTGGATAAATCCGGAGCAATTTTTAAAAATATAGGCTTGCTTGGTTTCCCACTTTGTATGTATTGGGTGCGCAACGTTACCAAACGGTTCAGCAAAGCCGTTAAAGGTTCGCGGTCTTGCAGCTGGCGAAGGTTGGGCGTATTGGGCGAACTTACATTTACAGTAAAGTAATGCACTAAGTCGTATAAGCGTTTAAAGCATTTTTCGTAATCACTGGCGGCATCTTCGTTTGGGGTAACTTTGTTTTTCCCGATGTTTCCGCCAATAATAACGCCTTTAGGTAAGTCTTTCAAACGGGCGGCCATTACATCTACTCCCTGATTATTAAAACCCATACGATTGATAAGAGCTTTGTCTTTTGGCAACCTGAACAGGCGAGGTGTATCATTACCGGGCTGGGGTAGTGGGGTCACCGTTCCTACTTCTATGTGTCCAAAACCCAAGGCTGCTAATGTATGCACGTGTTTGGCATTTTTATCAAAACCTGCAGCCAAACCCACTTTGTTGGGGAATGTGATGCCAGCAATAGTAACGGGGTTGGTTTTGGTTTTGTACATTGCCTTTATAAGCCACCCTGTAATAGGGAAAGTAACCAAGCTATCCATAATTTTCATGGTAAATTGGTGGGCATTTTCAGGGCTAAGTAAAAACAACAACGAGCGTATAATTGTAAACATGGTGTATTAAAAAGGGTATCCTAATCCTAAGTTAAGTATGGTTGCGGGTAAAATCTTTTTATTACCGTTGGCGTAATCGTTCAGCAACCAGCGGTTGTCAGAAGGCAAGTCGGGACTGCGTAAGGGCACCCCGAAATCAAACCTCAACACAAAAAACGAAAAATCGAAACGTATGCCCAACCCTGCACTTACTGCCATTTGTCCTAAAAAGGTATTGGGGTTAATCTCAACGCCCTGCCTTCCGGCTAAGGGGTGTGTGTACCAAATGTTTCCTGCATCAGCAAACAAAGCACCTTGCAATAAATTTCTAATCAAAGTAAAGCGGTATTCAGCTTGCGCCTCAACAATTACTTCACCACTGCGGTCGGCTCTTACACCGCCAAGGCTGTTATCAAAACTACCCGGCCCTAACGTACGTGGACGCCATCCGCGTAAGCTGTTAGCTCCCCCTATAAAATAACGGCGCACAAAGGGCATAATGGTTGAGTTTCCGTAGGGTAGGCCTACACCAATGTGCCCGCGGTATGCAAGCGCGTTTAGTTCGTTTAGGCTATGCGTATAGCGTACATCAGCATCAATCTTCACAAACTGCTCAAAGTTCACATTATCAATCTTGTAAATGCCGTCAGTAGGAAGGGGCTGGTTAGTAGCCTTCATAAACTGCCGCAGTGTCCATCCGGCTGATTCAATAATCAGTTTTGATGAAAAATAAGTGCCGGTGCGGCTAATGGGTCGGTCGCTGTAAGTCCAAGTGAAACGAGTGTTTAGTATCAGGTTGGTGGTAAACAGGTTGGCAATAAAAATGCTATCAGCGGGGTTTACCAATGCTAAAAAATCTCGTTTAGCATCAGTACGGTTGTAAGATACTTCGGCAAACGAAAGGTTGAAGTTGTTAAATATGTTGTAGTACGTTTGGTTGTAGCCCAGCGAAAGCACGTTGCGCTTAAAGTCGATGTTTGATTCATAAATATAGTTTCCTACGAACGACGAACGGTCTCCGGTTGATGAAAACCAGCGTTTAAAAAAGGGGAATAGCCTTGCGCGGGGTAGCGCCAGCGTAGTAGTTATGTTATGCTCGATGTTACTGAAAAAGGGGATGCTATCGTTATTCCTGAACTGTCCTTCTAACGAAACACGGTAACGAAGTTCAAGCATTTCTGCACTGCGTAACAGATTTCTGTTTCGGTAGGTAATAACATTTGCCAAACCATAGTTACGCAAGTTGTTTTGTTCAACGGCGTTGTTTTGATCGGATGATATAATTTGGGGCTCAAGAATATACTCGTGTCGTTTGCCCGGAAACAAGTTAATGTAGCACACTAAACGGTTTTCTACAGTGTCTTTTTCAAAGTTGATGCTGGTTTGCCTTAGCAACTGTATGTTATTTAATTTGTTGTAAGTAATATCTACATCGTTTTGGCTAAACACATCTCCCGGTTGCATTGCAATTTCACGCATCAATACATCTTTGTTAAGATGATAGCCGTTTAGGTTGAGCCATAAATTTTCGGTAGTTTCTATAAATCCTAACGCTGCCGAATCCGGCATTTCTTCGGTAGAAGGGTTTACTACGTTCACATAAATTCGACTGATTTTATAACGCTTGTGGTTCACAAAAACATCGGGATTACGTATTTGGGCATTTACATTTACGTGATGCCCTTTTCCAGTATTAATTACTGTGTACTGTACATATTCTTTGTTGAAAAAGTAATACCCCTCGTTGCGTAGTTTTTTAGTTATTCGTTCCCGTTCTTCCGATACTTTTTCTTTGCTGAAAATCTGGCCTTCTTTCAGTAACGAGTTTTGTAAATCCCCAATCACTACATAATTCAGTGTGCGGTCATCTATGTTGTATTCAATCGTATCAATGGTGTAAGGGAGTTTTTGCTCAACAAAATAGGTAATGCTTGCCATTTTGTGTCGGCGGCCGTTAGTATCAATAGTGAATTTTACATCAGCATCAAAATAACCGTTATTAAACAGGTAAGCTTTTATTTGGCGGCTTGTTTCTCCCAGTTTGGTGGTATCCATTATAACCGGAGGTTCGCCAATATTTTCGCGGATGTATTTTCTAAAGCGGCGCGAAGTATCGCCGCGCATTCCATAGTTATAAGCTCTTAAGTAAAATCGCCAAAACCCGAATAGGCGTTTATTGGGCTTTTGTTTTTGCAGCAGTTTTGCCCCGTCTTCTAAGGTATTATCTTCAATTCCCTTGATTTTAACCTTGTTTACCAGTAGTTCATCTTCTTTAAGTTCTTGGGTTAATCTGCAGCTCGATAAACAAATGCATAAAAAAACCACGGCAGGCAATACCTTTGCCACCGTAACCATATTATAGTTTACATGCTTACAAAATCCCAAATTCAACTGGTAAAGTCGCTGCGTTCAAAAAAGTTTAGGCAAAAATACAACCAATTTATTGTTGAGGGAGAAAAAGCCGTTGAGGAGTTGCTACAAAGTAATTTTTTGGTGGTTGAAGTTTTTGGCACAAGCGAGTGGGAAACCCTGCATTTACATAAGTTGAGGCAAATACCCTTTACCCGTGTGAAGAACGATGAATTGGAGCGTTTAAGCGGGTTTGAGCAGCCCAATAAGGTGTTGGCCATTGTGCAAATACCCGATAGTACCTTCAGTAATAAAGTATTTGAACAGCCGATAACCATCGCCCTTGATTTTATTCAAGACCCGGGGAATTTGGGTACAATTATCCGTATTGCCGATTGGTATGGGGTGAACGATATTGTGTGCAGCCTTAATTGTGTAGATGTGTTTAACCCCAAAGTGATTAATGCCACAATGGGCAGCTACGCAAGGGTAAATGTGCATTATGTGGATTTAGAAGCCACATTAGCGCCCTATAAAAACCGTTTGTATGCCTGTGTAATGGACGGAGAACCTGTGTACAATATCAAACAGGCTAATAATCCCATAATAATCATTGGCAATGAAGGCAAAGGGGTAAGCGATGAAATGATTGCTCTTTCGGCTAATAAAATAAGCATACCCCGTAGGGGAGGGGCAGAATCGCTGAATGCAGGGGTGGCTACGGCTGTGATTGTTGATAACCTGGCGAGAATTCTTCCATAGGGATGTTCTTCACGTTTTCAAACAACATCTCCTTCTTTTTCCATTTTCCTTTTTTAAAGATAAAATAATCAAAACTGCCGTCAGGCAAATAAGTCTCATACATGCCTATACTGTTATTATCTGGCGGTATCAGGTGTTCAAAAGCAATCAAATCTTTCTTTTTAATGTAGCGAAGCGTCATCACTGCATCATCTCTAAATTCAAATATTACCCTGTGCTGCGGCGGAACATTCTCTTCCATTTCAAAAATGGGGGCACCAAAGCGGGGTTTTCCCATTTCATCAAACACCAACACATCGGCAATTTTTCGGCTGCTGGCCATTGTATGCCCGTCCCAGCCCAGTAGCGTATAATACTTTTGTTTCTTATACTTAGTTTCAATAATCTGATAATACAAAGCCCCGTACCAAAAGCGGTTGGTTAGCTGTATGTGTTCAGGCTTGCCTAATCGCGCCGAGCTATCGTATAAGCCGTATAATTCCAGTTTTTCTTTGTTGTTTTTTTGGATGGCTCCGTAAAATTCAAACGAGTCTGCCGTTACCAGCGAGTCTTTGCCCCATTTCAGGCTCCATGTAAATATGCGGAAACTTTTATCGGGCGGGGTAAGTATGGAAACATATCGAGCCGCAGAGTCGAACGGATAATCAAACGAACCGGGTTGTTTAAGGGCGGCAATCAGGGTTTTTGCAAAAAAGTAAGTAGAAGTAACCCGCTCTTCTTGGCTGCGGGCAGTAATAATGCTTTGGCCTAAGCCTATCAATCGACGTTCATAAAAAATTAACGAGTCTAACGGCGAAAGCGGAGGTGCGTTTTCAACAAAAATATTCTTAGAGGATGAATCAGTATTGTCGGTTTGTGCTTTGCCAAAAAACGAGGGCAGCAGGCACACCAGCAAAAGGGTAATTTTTAACGTTTTCTCCATGTATGATATATATCCAACGAAACCGTGCCAAAGTAAATTGTTTTTATCGGGAATAGGATAATGGATGAATAAATTTCGCTGCTGAATTCAATTTCACCATTTTTGTACGGATTGATTTATAGATAGCCGTGCTGTTTGACGATACTTATACCATTCCTGCAAAAAGCGGACATGCCTTGTTTAAGGACAGGGGAAGTAAATTTTTTGCCTATACTTTTGTTGTGTTTACTGAGGGGGACATTAAAAAATGCTTGGATGAACTGAAAAAGCAGTACCCCGATGCTACCCACCATTGTTACGCTTGGATTCTGAACCCTGATAAAAGCGCACAACGTGCAAATGATGACGGTGAGCCGGCAAATACTGCGGGCAAACCGATTTTAAGGCAAATACTATCCAAAGGGTTGACCAATACATTAGTTGTAGTGGTGAGGTACTTTGGCGGTACATTATTGGGTGCTGGCGGCTTGATTACTGCCTATGGCGAAGCCGCAAAACTTGCCCTTGAGGATGCCGGAAAAGAAGAGAAACAAATTGAAGGAGTTTTTGAGGCGGTATATGATTACGGGGTTGAAAATGATGTTTTTAGGTTTTTAAGAACCCTTGGCGGAAATATTTCGTCAGTAGATAAACAGGAGAAGGCCACCGTTAGTTTTACCGTGCGAAAATCGAAGGTAGAAGAGGTGAATAACCTTTGGCACGACTTCCGTAATTTCGAACTTAAATTTATAGGGTATCAATGAGACTTTCAAAATTTGTAGTTGCTATATCACTATTTGCAGGGCTTGGAATGCCTGTTTCGGCGCAAAATCTTGCCCCTGTGCCCGCTTTGCAGCAAAAGATTGATTATTTTACCGGTGAGCAGTTTTTCTTGTCTGTTCCTGTTGATAATACAGCCGATAAAGTAGGAGAGTGGGCTGCAAAACAGTTTTTGAAAGGAGCCGCTGATTACACGCTGGCAAACGTTATCCAACGCACAAGCCCTGACGGTACTTATTACACCTATGAAGTACATTACTTGGGCGCGCCGCTCTACAGCAAAAGCATTAAAGTATTTGTAGATAAGGCGAGCGTTATCCGCTATGCGTACCATAACATCGCAAATTTGGCAACTGCTGATGTGCGAGTGTTGCCCACAAAAGATTTTATCACACAGTTTTATACTAACAAATACCCACAATTAACACTTACTGATAACCAATCGGTTTGGGTGGATAACGGCGAAAAGCCAGTGCCGGCCTTTTATTTGACGATGGAAGATAATGAAAAGCACAGCGTAAATCAGCTACTTTTCGGTGCCGATGGGTCATTGTTATTTTCAAGACCTATGGAAAGCCATTTTGCTGCGGATACACCGGCGAATGTTTATGTTTATGACCCTGACCCACTAACTACTGCCAATGTTGTTTATGGAGGGGCGTATAGCAATAATGGCGGGCAAGACAATGCCCAACTGCAAGCTCAACTTAAAAAACGGACTGTGCGGGTTGACCTTTTGGGCGACTCAATGATTTTAGCGAACAGCTCGTTTTATATTAATGAAATTTCGAGCCCTGTGTGGCCGCCAACAAGAGTACATATTAGCGATACATTTAAATTCAGTCGTAACCACTTTTCTTTTGGCGAAACCAATGCTTTTTATCACCTAAACACTTATAAGGCATATATCCATAGTTTGGGTTATACAGGTTTGCCGGGATACAGATTGCAAGTAGATGCGCACGCTTTTAACGGCGCCGAGAACTCTAAATTCACCCCTGGGGATAATCCGCCCTCGTTACAATTTGGTGATGGCGGAATACCTGACGCAGAAGATGCCGAGGTGGTGATTCATGAATTTGGCCACGCGATATCACACGGAGCATCGCCCAATTCGGCTTTCGGACATGAACGTGTGGCACTTGATGAAGGGTTGGGGGATTATTTTGCCGTATCATACACCAAAGCTATTGACCCGTATAATTGGAAAAAGGTGTTCTCGTGGGACGGAAACAATGGGGGATGGCAGGGACGTACGGTTAATTATTTAACTATGTATCCCAATTTAACCAACAGTATTTGGGCTGATGGTCAATTATGGTCAACCTCATTCATGCGTTTATACGATGATGTGGGCAAAGAGATTGCCGATAAATTGATGCTTGAAACTCTTTACCGCCTCTCTGCTAATATTTCAATGCCTCAGTTAGCAAAGGCTGTGCAACAAATAGACTCTATTAAGTATGGAGGTGTTCATAGCAAAAACATACAATGTGCTTTTGCCCTTTCGGGTATTTTGCAAGGGCCTGCCGAGGGTTGTACCCAATCAGTTAATGAGGTTGGTAATTTAGCTTTGGATGGTGTGAGGATAAATAACACCTATGCCTTTGCAGCAGGCACAGGTGTTGTTGAAGTAATATTCTCAAATAGCAATTCTTATACAGTTAGTTTAAGCGATATAAGCGGTAAACTTATCTCACGTTGGTTGCCTGTGCAGGGTCAAAATGTAACCATTGACGGTCAGCATTTAGCCGCAGGAGTTTATTTCCTTCAAATCAACGATGGAGAGGGAAATATCCAAACACAAAAACTAATACGGTATTAATTACAATTGTGCATATGAAATTGTGGTGTCTTTAGGTTCAACCACTAGAACAGGCACTGTAGAACCACTCATAATCTGTTCGCTTCGGGCTTTGTTAAACCAGCCTCCGTCGCGTTCGTTCATAATGATAATCAAATCAGCACCAGAGCTGTTACCCACACGTATGGTTTCATCAACCACTTTTTTGCCGGTTTCAATTTGGTAAGTACAACGTCCGCCTTTATCGTGGATGTACTTTTCGGCTTGGTAGGCATACGTTTTAAGCTTTGTAATCTCCTCAGGGTTGTTGCTTGTTACCACAAGAACGTGTATGCCTGCTCCGAAAACTTTTGAGATTTCAGTAGCAACGGGTATTTTTTGGCGAGTACCCGGGTCATCGTGCAAGGGCATCAAAATGTTTTTAATCAGCCCTTGTTTAAATTCTTTAAGAATAGATAAAACAGGAACTTTTAAAGAATCAACAAGGCTTTGAGTGTGCTTGCTGTTAGATACCACTACCAAGTCGGCTTCAATGTCTTCCACCATTTTGGCTGCCGTTTTGTAACTTTCGTCGGCAAGTGTAATTTGAGTTGGCTTGTTTACCAAGTTGGAGATGGCATCAGAAATTGCAGAAGCGCTGTTTCTGCTTCCTTCTGCAGTAACACCGATAACCAGTTGCGTGCCAAAGGCTTTGCTAAAATTAATAGCACCCTCTAACACTGCGGCATCATTTTGGCTACCGTAAATTAGGGCTAGTGTTTTTGTAAAAATATTACTCATCGGCTATAGTTTTAGGATAGTATGCGCTTGTTCGTGTTGTCAAGTTACAACTTTTTTTTTAAGTAACGATAAAATCCATCAAAAGGTTACACCCAAAGCCTGAAAAAATGAGGAAAAATTTGTTTTTAAAAATAAGTATTATGGCGCAACTTTGTGCCTGAATATTGAAAAAATATTTATATTACTGAAAATCAATAAATTAAAAAATGAAAGAAGTTTATATCGTTTCTGCAGTCCGCACCCCCATAGGCAGCTTTGGTGGCGCATTATCATCAGTAGGTGCCACTAAACTTGGTGCTACCGCAGTAAAAGAGGCTGTGAAACGCGCAGGAATAAATCCTGAACAAGTTGATGAGTTATTTATGGGCTGTGTATTACAGGCCAATTTAGGACAAGCTCCTGCAAGGCAAACTGCCATTTTTGCAGGTTTGCCTAATACCGTTCCGTGTACAACTGTAAACAAGGTATGTGCATCGGGTTTAAAAGCTACTATGTTGGCTGCCCAAAGCATTATGTTGGGTGATAACGACATTGTTGTTTCAGGTGGTATGGAAAACATGAGTCAAACTCCTTATTATTTGGATAACGGTCGGTACGGTTACAAATACGGACACGGACAGACTATTGATGGTATTGTTAAAGACGGTTTGACCGACGTTTACCATAACAACCTAATGGGTAACAGTGCCGAACTTTGCGCAACAAAATATGAAATTAGCCGCGAAGAGCAAGATGCACACGCCATAGATTCTTATAAGCGCGCTGCTGCTGCTTGGGATGCCGGTAAGTTTGATGCTGAAATTGTTCCTGTAGAGGTAGTTGGCCGTAAAGGTGATGTTACTTTGGTAAACAAAGACGAGGAATACAAAAACGTGTTTTTTGAAAAAATACCCGACTTGCGCCCTGTTTTCCAAAAAGACGGTACTGTAACTGCTGCTAACGCTTCATCAATAAATGACGGTGCTGCCGCATTGGTACTTATGAGTGCTGATAAAGCAAAAGAATTGGGTATTAAGCCATTGGCGGTAATTCGTGGGTATGCTGATGCCGCACAAGAGCCTGAGTGGTTTACAACTGCTCCTGCAAAAGCACTTCCTAAAGCATTTGCAAAAGCCGGTGTTAGCAAAGACGATATCGACTTTTTTGAAATTAACGAAGCATTCTCAGTAGTATCAGTAGCTAATAACAAAATATTAGGTCTTGACCCTGCTAAAGTTAACGTAAACGGTGGTGCTGTTGCCCTTGGTCATCCATTGGGTTGCTCAGGTGCCCGTATATTGGTTACCCTTGTTCACGTGTTGCAACAAAATAACGGTCGCTTAGGTGCTGCCGGTATCTGTAACGGTGGCGGTGGTGCATCGGCCATTGTTATCGAACGTATCTAAACAGTACGCAAACTCATACAATCCCCGTTTCGGAGCACTTCGGAACGGGGATTTTTTGTTCCCTATGTAGGTTAGTCGGTTTGTGTAGGGAAAATAATCTCATCCCTGTATTTCATTGGCAGCGAGGTGCAGTATTGCCACTCAGGATTATGAAAGTTAACCTCTGGGGTAAAATAAACAAGGTACTCATCAATACCGTCTTCAACATCGTCTATTATCGGTTCAAGCCCTTTAATGTAATGTATGGGTATGTATAGTTTTGATTTGGCACTTGTTTGGTTTTTGGCATAAACGCCAATAAATAATAAATTTCTCATAAGATTGGGTTTTTTATTGTTTCAGAATATTGTGTTATAAATAGTATCAATATCAATTGTTGTCAGTTTTTTTGTAGCTATCAGTGTTGAGCATTTATTGCGGTTTCACTTGTTGCATTAAGATAATGCTTTACCGAGGTGTGCTTTTCAATTGTTAAACGCGCCATAAGGTAGCTGATGGTTGATTCAGCACCTTGGTTAAGGTTAATGTGGTTTTCTTCCAAGCCGTCGTAGCATCCACCTGTACAAGGGTTATAAATAATTTGGTGCAGGTGATTGTTGCCCAAGAACCAGTTAAAAGCAATCTTCATTTTATCTAAATAGTCGGTATCGTTAAATACATCGTTAAACTTGTTTAGTGCTAAGATTGTGTACGCTGCATCGATAGGTTGCTCTCCATAGTCAGCAGATTTACTGCCCTTTTTAAGCCAGCCTTTGTTTGATATCAGTTTGATTCTTGTTTTTGTGAATGTATTTTCAAGCAAAAAATCGAACGATGATTTTGCAATTTTTTTATAATTTATATTATTAGTTACTGTATAGGCATATAACATTGCCTCAGGCAGGATGCTGTTGCCATACGTTAGATAGCTTTCAAACCATCGCCAGTTTTCATCACTTTCATGGGCATACATGCGTTCCAGTTTGCTGGCAAGTTTATCAATTAGTGCGATATTATTAAATGTAGGGTTGGCTTCATGGTAATGTGCAATCCCCTTGATTGTGAAGGCAATTGCGCGAGTAGAATTCATGCCGTCAACCGTTTTTAGAGTTTTAATCAATATACTGTTAGCTCTATCCGTAAGTTGTTTGGGCAGTATATCTTTATGTTTGACTAAAAAACCAAGAGCCCATATTGCTCTTCCGTTAGCATCGTCTAAATTAACTGTATTATTCTGTTTGGTAAATTCTTTTTCTTTATTCAAATAATTTAAAAAGCTGCCGTTCTCTTGCAAACAGTATTCAATAAAATACAGGTATTTTGATAGGTATGTTACATCTTCAAGGTTTCCGGTTGCTTCATAGTGCATACACATGGCAATCAATGCCCTTGCATTATCATCAATAGTATATCCTGAATTAATATCGGGATGGTTGATTTTAGAAAATTGTATGATTCCAAAATCAGTAGTCATATTTTTAAGATGTGTAAGATTAATTTCGGGCAGATTATACTGTAAATTAATCCCCGGGTCGATGGATTTTTTAAAAATCATGGCGTGCGCAATGGCCGCATTCTCCCACGATGTAGATGAAATTTTATGCAATCCGTTTAATCCTAAATTTTTTTGTAATACTTTATCATCAAGTAATCGGTTTACTTGTTTGCTTAATTGTTGGGAGTTTTCAAAATCAAAAAGTATCCCCGCGTTATCACATAAAACTTCTTTTGCGTGCGGTATAGGAGTTGAAATAACAGCGCAGCCGCAGCTTATTGCGTATGAAAATGTGCCGCTTACAACTTGGTTAGGGTCTTTTGAGGTGAATAAATAAATATCCGTTAGCTGTAAATATTTTAATAAATCATGCAGCGGAAGGTATTTATTGATGAATTTGACGTGCCGTTCCAGCTTTAACTCCGTTACTTTAGCTTCAAGCATATTTCGGTACTTCTCGCTTTCATTTTTTACTACTGTTGGATGGGTTTTGCCTATTACCAAAAATAAAACTTCGGGGTTTTTACTGATAATTTCCGGTAATGCTTTTAAGGTAGTTTCAATGCTTTTACCGGAACTTATGAGTCCAAAGGTTGAGAGTATTTTTTTGCCGGTAAACCCATGTGCGCGCTTTAATAGTGATTTAGACATGTATTGCACTAAGTGTGTGCCGTGGGGAATTACCGAAATTTTATGACCGGGTATTTGGTAGTCTTTTTGCAGAAATTCCAATGCGGCTTTAGTCATCACAATAATCGATTCACACACTTTTGCCAATTGTTGTACATGTAGCACAAGTGCGCTATCAGGGTTGGGTAGTACCGTGTGAAATGTGATGCAAACAGGTGCTTTAATGGTTGTTACTAATTTTAGTAAGTCATCTTCATGGCCTTTAAAAAAACCAAATTCATGTTGTATTAAAACGAATTTTAAATTATCACTTTTAATACGTTGCGCCAGTTCTTCGTATGAATGGCTATCAGACGTATCTAATACGTAGTTTACCTCGTCAGTATAATTGTGTTTTTCGCTTTCAGATTCAATTGCGCAAACCTGTATCTTAAATGAGTTATTGAATTTGTTTTTTAGTGCCCTCAGTAAATCTTGGGTGTAGGTTGCAATACCACACTCTCTGGGTGGGTACGAGGAAATTATCAGAATTTCCGAAGTTCTATTTCTATTCATGTGCAATGGTATTTTCTGAAAGTTCTTTGAGAAGAGCAGTTAAGCTAACGGACGCACAGGCAATGGTGGTGTCGGCAGCACCGTAATAAATGTATAAGGTGTCGTCAAATACAACCGCTCCGGAGGGGAAACAAACGTTGTTCACTATTCCCACGCGTTCATAATCAAGTTCGGGTGAAAATAAGGCATAGGGTAGGCGGGCAATTACTTTTTCAGGGTTATCAAGGTGTAATAGAGCAGCGCACGCCGAATATTCGTATCCTTGCGCTGTATCTTGTACTCCGTGATAGATTAAAAGCCATCCGTGCTCGGTTTCAATGGGAGGGCATCCGCCGCCTATATAACTTATTTCATGGGGGTATTGGGGTTCAAGTATAATCTTTGAATCAAAGTGCAAAAAGTAGTTTTCCCAATATTCCTCAGTTAAATCTTCTAAGCGGTCAATATAAACTATTTGTATATCGGGTTTTATGCGTTGCAGAAAACAGAGTTTGTCATTAATTCTGCGGGGAAAAAATACCACGTTTTTGCTCCAAACATACACGGGCTTTTCGTCTTTTATCTTTAGGTTGTTTTGCTTGTTAAAACGGGAATATTTTACATTTATCGGAGCTTTGCTATTAACGAGTCTTCTAAATTTACTGTACTGAATTTGGGGAGTGATGAGCCCGTGTTTCAAAAAGTCAGTAAGGTTTAGTGATGTAGCTAATGCCCCCAATGCATTTACCCCATCGTATGCTGTGTAAGTTAGATAGTACAGGTCGTCAATTTTTACAATTCTGGGGTCTTCAACACCGCTTGATTCATAGTTTGCTTGGGGAATAAGAATGGGGGTGTCGTTTCGTTCTACTACTGTTAGCGGCCCATCAAGCCTGCAATAACCGATACTTGAATAATTTTCTTTGGCCACTGCACGGTAAAAAAGATGAACCGTGTTCCCTTCGGCTATTACGGCAGGGTTGAGCACACCTTCTTTTTCAAAACCAAACGAGGAGCTTTTTAATAATACACCTTCTTTTTTTACGGATAACATAGTTGTGAGAGTTTAAAATGATTGCAGGGAATACCAAGGTGTATAAAGGAAAGCATGCAATGAAAGCCAAGCATTCTTTAGATTATAGATGCCTTAAAGACATGGCACCGGTTTGCTTTTAAAGTGTGAACCGGCCTACACTATGTGAAGTGATGATTGTAGAAGGATACCCTAAATATTATACTGATGTGTTATGACGAGAATGTATAAAAGAAGGGACTGTAGATTGCAAGGTACGCAATTTTTTTGATGAATCCGCTATACGTTTTACTATGAAGTAATTACAAAGAGGTGTTGATTTAGCTGACAAAGGTTGAAGTAAACGGACTTTTAAGAGGTGTTTACTATAGAATAAGCTGAAACAAAAAATCCCACCGTTTAGTGATGGGATTTTGGGGTTAGAATATTTTTAAGTCGGAGTGGCGGGATTTGAACCCACGACCTTCCCGACCAAAGTCGGGATGCGCTACCGTTCAAAGTGAAATAGTATAAAATAAAAAATCCCATCGTAAAGTGATGGGATTTGGGGGTTAGAGTATTTTTAAGTCGGAGTGGCGGGATTTGAACCCACGACCATCCCGACCAAAGTCGGGATGCGCTA
The DNA here is from genome assembly GCA_943370295.1 of Agrobacterium sp. 719_389. GTDB lineage: Bacteria > Bacteroidota > Bacteroidia > UBA8524 > UBA8524 > SB11. The sequence continues at coordinate 517,975 of CALRQL020000001.1, forward strand.
TCGTTCAGCGTGAAATAGTATAAAATAAAAAATCCCATCGTTAAGTGATGGGATTTTAGGGTTAGAATATTTTAAGTCGGAGTGGCGGGATTTGAACCCACGACCTTCCCGACCAAAGTCGGGATGCGCTACCGTTTAAAGTGAAATAGTATAAAACAAAAAATCCCACCGTTTAGTGATGGGATTTTGGGGTTAGAATATTTTTAAGTCGGAGTGGCGGGATTTGAACCCACGACCTCTTGCACCCCAAGCAAGTGCGCTACCGGGCTGCGCTACACCCCGAGCCTCGTATTAAGCAAAAACATTGCTGTTTTTGAGGGCTGCAAATCAACAAAAAAAAAACTGCCCAATCAAGTACCGGGGAAATTTTTATCCAAATACAAGGTGCGGGTAGGATAGGCAAAGCCGGTACCATTGTTTTCTACAATTTCCATCACTTTATAATTTAAGCGCTCACGCACATCCATCATCACATCCCACTCGTTGGTTTTTACAAAAAATACCACCAATATATCCAACGAGCTTTCACCATAGTCGGTAAACCTTACAGTAATATCTTCATCCACCAATTCGTGGTTTTGTAGTTCTGTTTTTATCTCGTCGCAAATCTTCTTCAACTGTTCAGCACGGGTGCTGTACAGTAATTTTAGGCTAAATCTTACCCTGCGGAATGAGCTAAGCGTAATGTTATTTAGCGGGGCATCAATCATCTTTTTATTGGGAACGGTAAGCAGGCTTTTATCTAAGGTACGTATGCGGGTGCTGCGGAAACCTACTTTTTCAACGGTTCCTGTTATATCGGATACATTTACCAAGTCGCCTGCTTTAAAAGGTTTATCTAAAAAAATGATAAACGAAGCCAATAGGTTACCCAGTGTTTCTTGTGCAGCAAGTGCAATGGCCAAACCTCCCAACCCCAAACCAGTTACAAGGGCTGTGATGTTAAGGTTGAAAACGGCCCCTAAAACAAAAAAAAAAGCAAATACGGCCAGTATAAACTTTATAAGTTCCTTAAAAAATCCTACAAGTTGGTCGTCAGACTTATCTTCTGTGAGTAATGCCCTTGACATTAATACCAGCGAAATAAAATCTACTAAACGGAGTAATATCCATGTGATGGATACTATTAAGGCAAGTTCATATAAGGCCGAAAGTACAAACAGGAATGTTTTGCCTTTGTATATTATAATGTTCCACGATTGCGGAAGCACTAATGGATAAAAGGCGATGTATAAAAAAATAAGTTCGAAAAGAAGTTTGAAAGGGCTTTTGAGCAGGCCGACAAATTCTTCTGAAAATTTACGGTTAGAAAATTTTCGGAAAACCTTGAACAACAGGCGACTAAAGCCCTTGCTAATAAGATTGCGAATGAAAAAACCGAGCAATAATATTCCAAAGCAAAGTAGGTAGTTACCTACTGAGTTGCCCATAAAACTATTATATAACAGGTCTTCCATGCGAAGTAGGGGACTAATTATACTAAGTTAATCAGCGAAATCTCAAGGCCTTTTTTCATAAGCCCTGTGGGTTTGGGATTAAACTGATGCACTTTTGCCATAGCATCAAAAATGATTTTTGATGCATCGTGGAAAATAGCTTCGTCGGTAAGTTGTGCTTCGGCACTCATCAAATAGGCAAACACGCGAGCCATACCGCAGTTAGCAATAAAATCAGGGATTACGCCGGTGTGGTTGTCTGCATATTCAGCTATCGGGCCCATAAATATCTCTTCATCGGCAAAAGGCACGTTAGCACCGCAGCTCATTACTTCAAGCCCACCTTCAATAAGGTCGTCCATGTTTTGTTTACTTACCAGCCTTGATGCAGCACCGGGGATAAATATTTCGGCTTTCAGCTTCCATATTTCCTTATTGGCTTCCTCAAAGCTAAGCATATTGGGTGCGCTTAGTTTATTACCTTCTCGGGTCAGAAACAGGTGGCGGATTTCATCAAATGTAAATCCTTCTTTTTTTATCAAGCCACCGTCGCGGTCGATAATACCTACAATGGTTACACCATTTTTGGCAAGGTAATAAGCGGCGGCGGCGGCCACATTACCCCAACCTTGTATTATGGCGGTTTTATAGTTTAAAACACCGCCGTATAAGTGGTAAAAATGACGCACACCTTCTGCAACACCCCAGCCGGTAATCATATCGCTAACGGTGTAGGGTTTGCTTAAATCAGGGCTAAAACGCTCATCGTCCAGTACCTTAGTTACGCCACTTACAAGATTTTCTATCCTGCGGCTTTGTTCAGTTGGGTCGGTAATTTTTAAGTGGCTTTTTACCACACATTCTTGCGGATGGCGTACCCCGTTGGCTTGTGTCATTGGGATAACCTCGTGTATTTCATCAACGTTCAAATCGCCACCGGTACCGTAGTAGTATTTTAGCAGCGGAGTAACAGCTTTGTACCAACGCTCAAGCACTCCCTTTTTACGAGGGTCAGCAGGATCGAAGTTGATACCTGATTTTGCACCACCGATAGGAGGGCCTGATACTGAAAATTTTACTTCCATAGTTTTGGCAAGCGACTCAACTTCGTATTTGTTTAGTCCTTTGCGCATACGTGTTCCGCCACCGGATGCTCCGCCACGTAGTGAGTTAATAACCACCCAGCCTTCGGCTTCGGTTTCACTGTCTTTCCATTCAAAAACTATTTCAGGTCTTTTGCTTTGAAACTTCTCAAGCAAGCTTTTCAGCGATTCATTGTACATCATCTCCGTAATATATTTAGTGTGTTCGGGTAATTGTTAATTAAATAAGCGACGAAAAATTGCCATACAAAGCGCCGCCGATATTATCGGCTTTGCTACCTGTTGCTGCTGACAATACGTTAGTTTGATTTTTAACGCGCAACAATCCTAACAGTGCAAAAATAAGAGCCTCTTTGTATTCAATTATGTTTTTATCCTCGGGTATCACAAACTCTGCATCGCTGTGGGTACGCATAAGGTCAATCAAGGCTTCGTTATATGTTCCGCCACCGGTTACCAATATTTTGTAACCTTCGGGTTGGTTATCGGTGAGGGCATCAATAGTTTTTGCAATTTGGCCCGCAATATGGTCGGCAAGAGTTTTCATCAAATCCTCTTGCTTGTTGGTTTTTTCATATTCACGCACGATTGGCCAAAACTCGCTGTTAATCCACTCACGTCCCAATGATTTAGCCCCTGTTTTGGTATAAAAGGGCAATTCGTTCAGCTTTTTCAATAAATCATAGTTAATGCTGCCGCTAAGTGCTATCTCACCGTTGTGGTCGTAGTCTTTACCAAGATTACGGGCAATACGGTTTAATACGATGTTTCCCGGACAAATATCAAAAGCAGTAAGTGAGCCGTTGCGTTTTGCTGTTATGTTGCAAAAGCCGCCTAGGTTTAGGCAAGCATCGTAATTGGCAAATAAAAGAGTATCGCCCATTGGAACTAATGGCGCGCCTTGACCGCCAAGGGCTACATCTACAGTTCTGAAATCAGATACAACCGGCAGGCCGGTGGCACCGTGTAATGATGAGCCGGCACCAACTTGGGCCGTGAAGCCGCTTTCGGGCTGGTGAAATACGGTATGGCCGTGTGATGCAACCAAATCAACTTTTACATTGTGTTTTTTTATAAATTGGTTTACCAATGAGCCAAGGTATAAGCCATAAAAAGTATCGGTTTTTGCGTAAATGGCAGGTGTTTGTTTGCGCAACTGCGAAAGGCGTATGCGCCATTTAGAATCGTAAGGTATGGTTTCAGCTTCCACAATGCGGTAGGCCCATTGGCCGCCATCTTCTTGTAGCTCGCACAGTGCAAGGTCAACCCCATCCATTGAGGAGCCCGACATAATTCCTAAAACATTGTATTTCATAATCATTCAGTTAAGTATCAATCAAATAAAAACGGGCAAAATCAAAGTGTTTAAAACTACCGAGGCAGATGTGTAAAAAGTATGCCCCCTTAAGCGCGCTGCGAATTTAAAAAAGTTTGCCTTAAAACATAGGTAATCAAGCCACTTTAGGCATTATTTCCTGTCATCAAGCAAGGTTTGCAGGCTGGTAAGGTTTAATGGTTTGTGAAAGAAACCTTTAAGAATGGGGTATTCTTTCATTCTTTCAATATCCGAGGGGTCTTTTGATGAGGATAAGATGTAGATGGTAATAGGTTTATTATCCATCATATATTCTAAATTTTCTTTGTGCAATACGTTTAGAAAATCCCATCCGTTCATTATGGGCATATTGATGTCTAATAAAATAACATCCGGCTTTAACGAACCAGCCTTTAAATGTTCGATAGCAAGTTGAGCATTAAGGTATTTAGAGATGGTAGTGTTGGGTATGAAACGTTGAATAACTTTCTCATTGATGAAATTTTGTATTTCATCATCATCTATCAGGCAAATATGTATAGAGCCCATTTCCACGTTTGCTCTAAAGAGACCTTTTAAAAGTCATCAATCCCTTTATAATCAGTTTATAAGTTTAAAAAACTACCGTTCGTTTATTCTCAAATATAAGGCGGCTTTTTAAAAATACATACCTCACGATAATTTTTTTTGAAAAAATGTGTACTTAATGTAGGTTTGATAAACGGAAAATATGAATACAAACCGCAGAAAGTTTATTAAAAAAGGTGCAATTGCTGCGGCAGGTACACTGCTTTTGCCCCGGTTGGTAAGCGGGAACAACTACGCCGATTTAAAAAATATAACAGCTGCTGATGATGAAAGTTTTTGGAAGCTGGTAAGAAGCAATTTTCCGTTGGATGAAAAGATTGCCTATTTGAATAACGGTACCATGGGCCCCTCGCCGTATAGTGTGATTGAAAGTCAGTACAATACCATGCTTGAGGTGGACAGAACCGGAAAATATGGTGGCTGGGAGGAAGCGGTGCCTGCATTGGCAAGATTTACGGGTTGCAAAAACGATGAAATATGCCTTACCCGAAATGTTACCGAAGGCATTAACATAGTTTGCTGGGGGTTGGATTTAAAAAAAGGCGATGAGGTAATAATTACCAACCACGAACATGTGGGCAATGCCTTGCCGTGGCTTAACCGTGCTAAAATTGACGGTATTGTGCTAAAGGTACTTCAGCTTGCTGATACGTCTGCCGAAAACTTAAACCGTATTAATGCACTCATCACTAAAAAAACAAGGGTGATAGCTGTGCCCCATATACCTTGTACACAAGGACAAATATTACCTGCTAAAGAAATTTGCACGTTGGCAAAAGAAAAAGGTATCTACTCTTTTATTGACGGGGCTCACGGGCCCGGTATGCTGGTGCTTGATTTGAACGATATGGGCTGCGATTTTTATGCAAGTTGTTGCCACAAATGGATGCTTGGCCCAAAGGGTACCGGCTTTTTGTATGTGAAGCATGAAAAACTGAACGACATACAAGCCAAATGGGTAGGCGGATATTGTGATACGGGTTGGAGTTTGCTTAGCAATCCGCCTGAACTGAAAGGGTATGTAGATAACGCACACCGTTACTATTATGGCTCTATGAGTGCGCCTTTGTATAAAGGGGTGGTGGCAGCCGTTGAGTTTCATGAGTTAATAGGCCGTGATAAAATATACCAACGTATAACCGCTTTGGCTTCGCATTTTTATAAACGCATGCAGGAGTTGGAAGGAAAGGTTGTATTAACTACACCCGCCGAACAAAAGTCGAGAGGGGCAGTAGTGGGCTTCACTATTCCATCTCTACCGAGTGAAGAGTTTACGGGGATTGCCAACAAAGCAGGTATGCGTTTACGCTATGTTCCCGAAAACGGGCTTAATTTCCACAGGGTATCCTTCCATATTTATAATACCTTTGAAGAGGCCGATAAATTAGCCGATTTGGTGGCTCAATCGGTAAAATAGAAAGAAACGTGTGCCTTATTTAGTCTTAGGAAATAACAACATACCGTTTTCTCAGCTTGCTGATTCTGACTTTTTGTTTGAAGGTGATTTAAGCCCCAATCAAGGGGTTGCTTTGCACGTTGCGCAACAATGGTTGCAAGGCAGGCAAGAGTTCGCCATTCATACGTCGGGCAGTACGGGTACACCCAAACCTATTGTTTGGAAGCGCAAACTGATGGAGCAAAGTGCCGGGCAAACGCTCGGTGTGTTGGGCATTACATCGGCAGATAAAATATTCCTATGCCTTTCAGTACATACAGCAGGCGGACTAATGATGCTGGTGCGTGCCCTTTTGGCCAACATTCCCGTTGAGGTGGTTGAGCCATCAGGCAATCCAATGGAGAAACTTTCACTACAACACGATTACACCTTTGCCTCGTTTGTGCCCCTGCAAATGCACCATATTTTGACCGGCTACGATATGGTGTCGGTGCAGAAACTTAACCGGTTTAAAAAAATACTGGTGGGTGGGGCTACCATGAACAACGATTGGGCAAGGAGATTTACCGACCTTGACCCTGAGTTTTACCATACTTACGGAATGACGGAAACCTACACCCACATTGCTTTGCGTAAGCTAAACGGGGTAGGAGCAACGCCCAGATATGTGCCGCTAAAATCGGTGCAGGTGAGTAAGGATAGGGAAGAGCGTTTGGTAATAAACGGGGTGATAACAGGATATGCCGATATTGTAACCAGCGACCGCGTGCGTATATTCCCCGACGGGAGTTTTGAGATTTTGGGCAGGATGGATAATGTGATAAACTCAGGCGGGGTAAAGATTCAATTGGAAAAGGTTGAATCGGCGTTGGCCAGTTTGAAGCAATTGGCAGGGCGAGATAGTTTTGCGTGGTATGTGCCCGATGAAGAGTTAGGACAAAAACTGATTGCCATAATAAAGGGTAACCCGTTGCCTGCAATGGATGAGTATGAGGCCAAAGTTGATTTGCGCAGCTACTTAGAGCGGTACGAGGTGCCCAAACAATTTTTTTACATAGCTGATTTTGTATTGACTGACAGCGGTAAAGTGCAACGACAAAAAACCGCACAGTTGCTATTTGGATAATAAAGTAAGCGGTATGACAGGAATAACCCGCAAGTATATTGAAGCAAGGCTGGCAGCGCTTGGAGTTGATCCAACGTTGATTAACCGTTATGATGAACCCCAAAGGTTTTATCACACGCTTGATCATGTGATTGAGATACTGGAGTATTTTAAACGTTACGGCGCACTAGATAACGATGTTCTTTTTTTGAGTGCCGTTTTTCATGATATAATTTACAACCCCAAGGCGTTGGATAATGAGCTGAAATCAAAGCGGTTGTTTAAAGAAGTGTTTAACGGGCCTAAGGAGGTTAAAGAAGAAGTAGAGCTGATAATAGCTGATACACAAACCCATGAAACCACTTCGCCGTTATCGGCAGTGTTTCAAAAAGCGGATATCGCTGTTTTTGATAAACCGTTTGAAGGATTGCTTGAGTACGAAAACAAGATTTTTAGAGAATTTCAATACGCCGATTGGAAATTGTACCGCCCCGAAAGGATTAGGGTGCTGCAACAGTTTAATATTGATGGGAAACTAAACAATCTAATTTCTTATGTAGCCAACCGTAAACCCTCAATAGGGGTGTATGCGGGCAGTTTTAATCCTTTTCATAAAGGGCATTACAATATTTTGCAAAAGGCCGAGCAGATTTTTGATAAGGTGATTATTGCTTTTGGCAAAAACCTTGAAAAGAACAATGCTAAATGGCCGGTGCCGCAAACTATCTCCTTCAGGCAAATTGAAGAGTATGACGGACTGATTACTGATTTTGTAAAGTCGTTGGGGTATGATGTAACGTTGATTCGCGGCTTACGGAACACCGAGGATTTAAAGTACGAAATGAAGCAGTACCGCTATATGCAGGATTTTATGCCCGAAGTGAAAGTGGTAAGCCTATTCAGCGACCCGCAATTCGAGCACATCAGCTCCTCAAGCATCCGTATTTTAGAAAAATACGGCAAGCACCAAAATTACCTGTTAGAGTAAGTGCCTGCCGTATGATGTATTAATGTCCGTGCCCGCCTTCTTCGCTGTTAAATTGTTTGGCAAGCAATGCGTAGGCACCCTTGGTTACCACTTTCAACTCTTTCATATCCGTTTTGGGCGGCAATTGTACTTCTGTAAAGCCATTTTCACTTAAGCCTGCGGTAACCTCAATCATCGTGTACTCATTTACCTCGGTAGCGCCCTCTTTTTTAGTTCCCTCAAAAGCAAAAATGTATTTCTTGTTTTCGTAGGCTACCACAGCTTCGTTAGGTAGCGAAGGCAACGTACCGCTTTGAGTTTCTATCGTGGCGGTAACAAACATACCGGGCAACAATTCGGGGTCTTCTTTATCCAAATGGCAATGTATGCGCACGGTTCGGTCTTGCTCAATTTCTCGGCCGATAAGATACACATGCGCTTTGCGGTCGGTAGTTTCGTGGGCAATGCTGAAATGCACCAAATTACCCAGTTTAATTTTTGACAGGTCGCGCTCAAACACCCGTATTTCGGCGTGTAGGTGTTTGGTGTCAATAATTCTAAACATCTCTACTCCGGGACTTATAAACGCTCCTAAACTAACATTTACTTGGGTTACGTAACCGCTGATGGGTGATGTGATGTTTAACACCGCACTAATGTCTCCCTTTTCAATTTGTTGAAGCGGAGCTCCTGCCATTTGCAGTTTAGCTCTTAATCCTTGTGCTTTGGCCTTTGTGCCTTCGTAATCAGCTTTTGATTGTTGCAAGGTTTTCAAAGCATTTACATTGTCTTTGGCCAATAGCTCCTGCCTTTTGTATTCAGCTTCTAAATACTCAAGCCTGCTGCGATTTTCTATATAATCTTGTTGCAGTTGTATGTACTCGTTGCTTTTAAGGGTGGCAATTACCTGCCCTTTGCTCACCTGCATACCCTGCAACAACTCGGTATGTTGTAAAAATCCTCCCAATGTAACCGTAACCGATACTAGGTTTTGCGGGGGGACATCCAAAACGCCGGTGGCCTTTATCGTGCCGCTAAGTTGGCGCATCTCGATACTACCCAACACAATGCCCGCATTTTTAACTTGCTCGGCAGTTAGTTCAATGTGGCTGCCGTGTTCGTGTTCATCCGCGTGGGTATCTGCTTCTTTTGCGCCTTCTGTTGATGAGTTTTTGCAGGCTCCCAATAGTGTGATGAACGTTGCTATATATACTATCTTATTAATTTTCATTGTGGTAAACGTTATTTAATGCCCAACAGGTATTCAATTTCAATTACTGCTTGGTTGTAATTGTTCAGGGCTTGTAAATGGTTTTGTTTTATCTCAATAGCTGCCGATAGGCTTTGCAGGTATTCTACATAACCTATTTCACCGCTTTTCCATGCTTTTTGAGCTTGCTCCATAATAAGCTGCGCATTGGGCAAAGCAGTGTTTGTGTAGTAATCCAACGAGGTTTTGCTTTTAGTAAACTCCAAAACAGCTTGTTTATACCCTGTGTTTAGTTCAAGTTCAGCCTGTTTGTATTGTGTTTGACTGATAAGCTGTTGCGTTTCGGCAGCCCTTACTTTAGCTGTTTGCGGGGCAAACCACAAGGGAATGCTTATTCCCACCTGCATACCCGTGAACCTCTTTTCGCTACCATAGAATATCGAGTTTCCGCCAATGGTTTGCGTACCGATAAGCGTTTGGCTAAAGTAACCGATGGTGATATCAGGTAGTAACAATGCCCCCTCTACTTGTTTTTGTTTTTGGGCAATTACTTGTTGCTGTTGCCACCATTGCAGCAAAGGGTTTTTGTGCAATTGGTTGGTATCGGCAAGGGTACTGCCTGTTTTTGCTTCTAACGAAACCGCAGGAAATTGCAGACTATCAGAGGTGTTTAGCAACAGTTGTAAATACGTGTATTTGCTGTTTAGCAGTGCACGGTGTTGTTGCAGTGCATCGGCGGCAAGTCCTTGTCGGGCAAGGGCGGTGGTTTTTTCAAGCAAGTTGGTTTCTCCGGCGGCATAACGTGCTGAAGCCGTTTGGACAAACCCTTTGTACAAGCTGTCTTGTTCAACCAAAAGCTTTTCATTAGCCAGCAGGTACACTATTTCATGCCACGTTTGTTTTACCGCTTTTACAAGGCTGTTTTCGTTGGCCGATAATTGCAATTGACTGCTTTTTACCGTTTCGGTAGCTAATTGTGCCCGCTTGCCCAATACCGTAGGGAAGGGTAGTGTTTGGCTAATGGTAATGTTATTATCGGTTTGTATGCTGTTATACTGCCCTAACATTACGTTGATGTTAGTTTTCCCAATATCAGAGCTTGTTTTTTTGAGCAGTTGCCGATGAGTAACTTCTTGCTTTGATGCTTGTATGTCGTAATTGTTTTGCAGGGCAGTGCTAATGGCCGTTTCAAGCGTAAGCGGTGTTTGGGCTGCGCCTGTAAATGGAATCAAAGCCAATGCAAGACAAATTATTGCGGGGGTAACGGGAAGTTTTTTAGTGAATGAGGATTTAGTAAAGAGGCTGTACAACACAGGCAGTACTAACAAGGTTAATAAGGTGGCTGTGATAAGCCCGCCTATTACTACGGTGGCAAGTGGTTTTTGTACTTCAGCACCCGATGAGTTTGAAAGTGCCATCGGTAAGAACCCTAAAGAAGCCACTAAGGCCGTCATTATAACGGGGCGCAAGCGCACGGCCGTACCCTTTAATATAATGCGGTTGAGTTGGGTATAGCCTTCTTTTTTCAGTCGGTTAAACTCACCAATCAACACTATACCGTTTAATACAGCTACCCCAAACAGTGCGATAAACCCTACACCTGCCGAGATACTAAAGGGCATATCGCGCAGCCACAATGCCAAAACACCGCCAATAGCCGAAAAGGGAATGGCTGTGAATATAAGCAGGCTTTGCCCGATGGAGTGAAAGGTGAAATACAGCAGTACGAAGATGAGTAGTAAAGCTACGGGAACAGCAATGGCAAGGCGGTTGCGTGCCTCTTCAAAGTTTTTAAAAGTACCGCCGTAGGTGGCATAATAACCCGGTGAGAATTTTACTTGGGTTTCCATTTTTGCTTTCACTTCTTCTACAATGCTTTGTACATCACGTCCGCGCACGTTAAAGCCAATCACAATACGGCGTTTAGCATCGTCTCGTTGTATTTGGTTGGGGCCGCTCACAAAATCAATGTCTGCAATCTGTTCAAGGGGTACGTTTTGCCCGTTGGGGGCAGGAACATATAATCCCTTCAAATCCTCAATATTTTGCCGATTGTTTTTGTCCAGTCTCACCACCATATCAAAACGGCGTTCGCCCTCAAAAACCTGCCCGGCGGCTTCTCCTGCAAAACCTACCCGTAAAGTGCGGTTCACGGTTTCAATATCAAGGCCGTAGCGTGCCAGTGCTTCTCGGTCTATATTCACCACCATTTGCTGCAAGCCGGTAGCTTTTTCCACATAAATGTCTTGAGCGCCTTGCACTTGGGCAACCAGTTTTCCTGTTTTTTCAGCATACTCAGTTAGTTTATCAAGGTCTTCGCCGTAAATTTTAATCACCACGTCCTGCCTTGCACCGGTCATTAACTCGTTAAACCGCATTTGTATGGGTTGCAAAAACCCAAAACTCACTCCGGGGATGGCTTCCAGTTCCTTTGCCATTTTTTCGGCCAGTTCATCACGGGTTTCGGCACTCGTCCATTCGTCGCGGTCCTTTAGTACTACAATCATATCACAGGCTTCAATGGGCATGGGGTCGGTAGGTATTTCCGACGAACCGATTTTCCCTATCACTTCTTTTACTTCGGGAAACTTAGCCTTTAGTATTCCGGCGGCTTTTTGGCTTATTTCGATAGTGTGGCTTAACGATGAACCTGTGAGTACCCTTGTTTCTACTGAAAAGTCGCCTTCGTCTAACGAGGGGATAAACTCACCGCCCATGTTTATAAACAGTATCAGTGCTCCTGTAAGTGCAATGACGGAGCCGGTGATAACCAGTGCTTTTCTTTTAAGGGCAAACTTGATGGCAGGACTGTACAAGCGTTGGAAAAAGTCCATCAGTTTATCAGAAAACGTACGTTTGTTGGATACGTTTTTGCTTAGAAATAGTGCCGAAATCATGGGTACATAGGTAAGAGAGAGAATGAACGCTCCTAGAATGGCAAACGATACCGTTTGTGCCATAGGGCCGAACATTTTCCCTTCGATACCTACCAAGGCAAGTATGGGCAGGTACACAATCAAGATGATGATTTCGCCAAATGCGGCGGCATTCCGTATTTTTTTGGCTGAATGATACACCTCATCGTCCATTTCGGCTTGGGTGAGTTTGCGTTGCAGGTTTCTTACCCCCAAATGGTGCATGGTGGCTTCTACAATAATTACAGCTCCGTCCACAATCAACCCAAAGTCGATAGCACCTAAGCTCATCAAATTACCCGATACTCCGAACAACTGCATCATACCCACGGCAAACAACATGGCCAAGGGTATTACTGATGCTACAATTAATCCGGCACGCAGGTTGCCCAACAGCAATACGAGCACAAAAATTACTATCAACGCCCCTTCAGCAAGGTTTTTGGTTACGGTACCTATGGCGTTATCTACCAGTTTAGTACGGTCGAGGTAGGCAACAATTTTTAATCCATCGGGTAGTGTTTTTTCAATTTGGGCAATGCGTTCTTTCACCTTATCAATCACTTTTGATGAGTTGGCGCCTTTCAGCATTAATACTACCGCTCCAACCGCTTCTCCTTCATCGTTTCGGGTAAGTGCACCGTATCGTACTGCGTGCCCCATTTGCACAGTGGCTACATTGCGTATCAATATAGGTTGGCCGCCGGGGGTGTTTTTAATCACCACTTTTTCAATATCAGCCATGGTACCCACCAAACCTTCACTGCGTATAAACCAAGCGTTAGGGTTTTTATCAATATATGCCCCGCCCGTGTTTTGGTTGTTACGCTCCAATGCTGCAAACACCTCGTCGATGGTAATATTGGCACTCCTCAACTTATCAGGGTCAATAGCAATTTCGTATTGCTTCAATAGCCCCCCGAAACTGCTTACATCAGCCACACCTTCCACTCCTAACAATTGGCGTCGAACTACCCAGTCTTGTATGGTGCGCAGTTCTGTTGCATCGTATTTATCCTCAAACCCTTTTTGGGGTTGTATCGTGTATTGGAATATCTCACCCAAGCCTGTAGTTACCGGTGCCATTTCAGGTATTCCTGCGGCGGCGGGTATTTGTTGGCGGGCTAATGTGAGGCGTTGGTTTATTTGTTCCCGCGCCCAGTAAATATCTATATCATCGTTAAAAACAACGGTAACTACCGAAAGGCCGAATCGAGAAAAGGAACGCATTTCTTCAATGCCGGGTATGGTAGCCATGGTTTGTTCGATAGGGAAGGTTACCAACCTTTCAATATCTTGTGCCGCCAATGAGGGCGACGAGGTAATAATTTGTGCCTGATTGTTGGTGATGTCGGGCACGGCATCAATGGGTAAGTTCATCAGCGAAACCGTACCCCACGCTATTAACCCCAGCATTAGCAGGGCAATAACCAACTTGTTTTTTATGGAATATGCAATAATCCTGTCAATCATAAAATTTAAAAAAATCAAATGGATAGCGTGCCTGCACGACGGTGAGGCACAATAAATTATGAAAGAGAAATTAAGCTATTGGCGGGGGGCGTAATGACAATGATGTGATGTGCCCTTTAAGTAGAGTGGGCACCAACGGCGAACAGGTATAGTTTGTGTTTTGAAGTAGCGGATTGGGGAGACAAAGCAATTTGGGCAGCACAAACACTTGCAAGGCGGCAAGTATCTGCGGGGTAACGTTTTGTACTTTTACAACCTCAAAGGTTTCTAAATGGTTGGTGCCTATATCAGTGCCAAAAATTTTACTAAGCCAGTCAAAATCTTCATGGGGAGTTTCACATGCTTCACGTGTATCCGGCTCAGGGCAATGGCAATGGGGTACCAACTGGTGCGCCAACAACAGCATTAGCCCTGTAATGGCAAGCAGGTATGTGAAACGTTTGCCCATTTTTTCATTACAAAATTAACAAAATAACAATTGGTTTACCCTATTAAACTGGTTTATTGTACATAACCAATATTTTAAAGTTTTCGATAAACGATTGATGACTTAACAAATCTGCTAACACAAATAAATTATTATTGCACGATATTAAGGTAAGAGGCAACAGTAGTGTTTATACCTTTTTTGAAAAACGACCTATTAACCTATGAGGAGATTATTTACAATTTTGGCAACAGTGTCGGTACTGTTGTTCATTAGTTCATGTTCATACCAAACCTACGTACTTCCGGCCAGTTATTTCTTTAAGCCTATGGAGTACAATTTTGTGTCGAAGGACATGATTGAGGAAGGCGACCGACTTAAAGCAAAATACCCGGATGAAGAATTTTTGTACCGCTCTTGGCAGGTTACTTACACATTTAATGTGGATGAAGGCAAGCTGAAAAAAGCGGATACCAACAAAACATCAAAGAAGAAGAAAAAGATTAAAAGAGATAACGATGATTACGGTGGCAATAAGGGGTTTGCAGGGGCGAGAGTAACTTATATTAATGGCATACGCACCTCTAAACGTTTTGATGAAAAAACGGTAGAGCAAGTATTGAAAAATATAGATACTGATGGATCTGACTGGGATAAAACAGCCGTTACCATTGATGAGAAACACTTGGTAGATGTGGTTGCGCTAAATGATAACCTTACCTACGACCACGTGATATTTTATGACGGGACAACATCTGTGTCAGGTGTTGGAGGGCAGTATGCAAAAACTCCAAGCTCAAGGTTTATAGTGCCTACCGTCACTAAAAACTATGAAGATGCCGGTATTTTTCATTCGGATGAAAAATTAGCGATAATGTCTGTTCCTACTTATGTATTGGGCAACAGTGTTCAATTAGATTATGATCTGAACTACCACGATTATCGTTACCTAACTACTGTATATTTTTCAGAAGATCATTTTGTTAAAGAGAAGATAGTGTCGTTTGAAATCCCCGAAGGACTGGATGTTGAGTTGATAGAAATGAATTTTGACGGGTATGAAATTACCCGTACAGAGGGTGCGCCCCCAGTACCGGCAGATGATGTAGAGGATGAAGATGAAGGCGACGATGATAAATCGAAGAAAAAGAAGAAGAAAAAATCATCCTCAAAAAAGAAAAAGAAGAAAAAGACTAAATCAAGCTCATCAGGCAACACCAAAACCATTAACTACATAGTTAAAAATATGCCTGCTATGAAGCGTGAGCCTTATAACTATGGCCCTTCGCACAGCATACCGCATTTGTTGGTGCTTTGCAAAAGCTACACAAACGGTTCTGATACCACCAGTTTGATGCGTAATACCGATGATTTGTACTCGTGGTATAACACACTTACCCAAAAGATGGACAATAAGCAGGAAGACATTAAGAAAACTGCTGAAAAACTGATTGCTGATAAAGCCACTGACGAGGAAAAAATATCGGCCATATTTTACTGGGTGCAGGATAACATACGCTACATAGCTTTTGAAGACGGACTTGCCGGGTTTGTGCCTGATGACTGTCAAAGTGTGTTTAATAAACGTTATGGTGATTGTAAAGGGATGGCCAACCTTACCAAAGAGATGCTGAAATCAGTAGGGTACGATGCTCGCCTAACTTGGATTGGGACCGACCGTATAGCCTACGACGGAACAACGCCAAGTCTTTCAGCGGCTAACCACATGATTTGCGTGGTATATCCTGATAGTACCGATAAAAACAAACGCTATTTCTTAGACGGTACTGAGAGTTTTGTGTCGTTTGGTGATTATGCCAAGCGTATACAAGGACGAAGGGTGGTGATTGAAGACGGAGAAAAATACATTGTTGACTCAGTGCCTGAGTTTGACCATTTGCATAACAAGGTGATTAAAACTGAGAACTTCACTATTGATAATAAGTTGGTAAAAGGTACTGTAAAACGCGAATATCATGGCGAAAGCAAAACCAATGTGATACGCTCGTATGATAATATGCGCTTAGATGAACGTGAACGTGCATTGCGCGGCTTTTTGAATAACAACGATTTTAACCTTTCGGTATCAGGAATGAGCCATACCGATTTTGGAGTACGTAACCAACCGTTTGAAATTTCGTACAATATAGAAGCCCGAAACCGTGTAATTGAAGACGGTAAAAAGCTGTTTGTAAATACCGATTGGGACCGTGAGTGGGCAAACTATCGAATTGATACAGCACGGTTAACGCATTA
Organism: Agrobacterium sp. 719_389; assembly: GCA_943370295.1. Classification (GTDB taxonomy): domain Bacteria; phylum Bacteroidota; class Bacteroidia; order UBA8524; family UBA8524; genus SB11. The sequence goes on from CALRQL020000001.1 coordinate 534,166, forward strand.
TTCGTTTTTGCATAAAAAACATACGGTTAAAACTTCAACCATTGCTATCCCTGCCGGATACAAAGTGGCGTCGTTACCTGCGGCGCTGAGCATTACCAATGATTATTTTGAGTTTAAATTATCCTATACACAACAAGGTAATAGTATTGTTTACACCAAAGAAATATCGTTGCCAAAAGGCTATTTGCACCGCGGCCAAATAAGGGCTTGGAATGAGGCCGTTGATAAGCTGACTGATTTTTATGACAGCTATATTGTTTTAACTAGATAACCCCACCAAACACTAAGTAAAATGCTGAAAAGAATACTATATACATTATTGCTGGTGCTTGCTGTTGCCGTAAGTGCAAATGCCCAGTTTAACAGGAAACGACTTCCATACTCTGAACAAGAAAGAAAGGAACTGTTTAAGCAGTATATTAAAGAAGATGCCTTTGATGATGAGGTTTTCGAGTCGAACGATGTGCCCGAAAAGTGGAAAAACGAATCGATGGTGGTGTTGGGTAGAAAAATGCATTATCAGGGCGATGTAAATCCATGGAACAACATCGGGTACTTGCATTTCTTTTTTAGAACCAAAATTAAACTACAGGATAAGTATGCCGTTGAAACCTACTCTGAATATTATTTTGATGAGGGGGATATTGTAGAAATTTTTATTCAGAAGCCTGATGGCACAAGGACTATGGTGGATTTGGACGATGCCATTGAAGTAAAAGAGAACATTCCCAATTTGTTTTTGGGGGTTAATGTAAGCATTACACGATATAAAAAACTTGCAATACCCGGCCTTGAACCCGGTGATATTATTGATGTGTACTCGTTTGATGCCATGAGGTTTAACCGTAACTATTTTCATTGGACTGACCCCTTGACAGCGTTGGTGTGGCCTTTTACATGGATTAAAGTAGGAATTTCTATTATGTATGATGGGGGTTATACAGGGTCGTTTGGGAATGCAAAATTATTACACGATGATGTGCCTGTTGCCGGACAAAAGGTGTCGTTTGATTTAGGGCGTAACTTTTACCTGAATTTTCGCTCGCTGAACGGTGCTCCAGAAATTGAGGAAGGTGACAGCAAAAAACGCAAAAGACGTTTATGGGTTTTTAAAGACGTAATGCGCGATCGGCTAAAAGAGGAAGAGTTTAGTGAACCCTTTGCCAGCCTACCAGCCATTAAGTACGAAATTACGTTTGCCAATAACCGTGAGAAAAGGAAAACGGAAAAATTGATTGACCGCAAAAACAAACTGAAAACAGCGGTTAATGAAAAAGATATTAAAAAAATAGCCCATAAGTTTTTTAAAGAGAGTAAAGAGGCTACCGGTGATATTTATTATAAATTCTACAAAACTCAAGGTAAAAAAATAAAGGGCAACAGGGAGTTTATCGAGGCTTTTTATAATCACTATCGTACTACTAAATTATTTCAAATAGCTCGTTTTAGTAATGATGCACCGTATGATGTTGCGTTGAATAATGCAGATTTTGTGAAGTATATGGTGAAAATTTGCCGTAAACGCATGATTGATTATACGCTAATTGCGGGCGTTCCAGCGTCAGCAGGCGGTATGGATGCGTTGATGAGTAAAGAAGATTTGATATGGGGTATTAAAATGAATATTGATGGTGAGGAAGTAATTTATACAGATTGTGACTTTTATGCCCAACCCGGTGAAGTAAACCCCGCTTTTGAGGGAATTAAACTGTATGAGATTAAACCTGCATCGTCTCGTCGAAGAATTAAATTGGATGAATACAGCATTGCTGTTACTAAGCCTGCTGATAACCAATTTAAGTTTGAGATTAAAGCGGAATTTCAAGATGATTTAGATACACTGAAAGTTGCCCGTAATACTCATCTTAAAGGAATGCCCCGCTACCGTTTTAAGGCTCGCACTTTTTCATACGAAAACTACTTTGAAAAAGTGAAAGAACAGTTTAAGACGGAGAGGATGTTTGCTAACGGCTTTGTTTACGAAAGAGCGGCACTTAAGGACGATAACTTTTTGACCGAAGAAGAAATCAGAATACAGAACGGTATCGTTGAAAGGTATAGTAAAATAGCCCAAAAGAATGCCAAAGGTGATTTACGTCGCGACTATGTTGTAGCATCGCATGATAAGTTGACTATTAAGCAAAACGGACTTGAAGTTGGACAACCCGATATAATTTTTGATGAAGAATACCGCTTAGTAGACTTGCTGGATAGCAACGGGGGCAATGTTTATATTTTAAAGATTGGTGAGTTTATTGACGGCCAGATTGAGTTGAACGACAAAGATGACCGCGAGCGTCAAGGAGATATTGTATTCCCTTATTCAAGGTCGTTTGTATACGATATAGAACTGGTAATACCCGGTGGTATGCAGGTATCAAGCATTGAAGCATTGAACCGCAATGTTGAGAATGAAACCGGAAGTTTTGTATCAACCGCCAAATTGGAAGGTTCTACCCTTAAAATACATTTAGAAAAAGTGTATAAGGGCAATTTTCATAGTAAAGATAAATGGGAAGACTTGCTGAAGTTTATTGACGAGGCAGTTGATTTCCGTAGTGTTAAACTTATTTTAAGCAAATAACCCAATGAAGAAGTATATCGTATTTTTTGGATTAGTTTTTCTGTGTTTCGTTTCAAAAGGCCAAACTTTTATTCAAGGTGGTTTATTGGTTAAAGGAATTGAGGCTTCATTTGGAAGAGATGACCAATCTGTAAAAGGTGGTTTGGGTGTTGATTTTCAAATCGGGAAGTTTATTAACGAAAAGAAAATGAGGTCTTTTACAATCAATTATAGATTTGGCCGTAAACATTCTCCTGAGAATGATAAAGTGTTTGTTTATGACCCAAATACCTCATTAAGTACTGAATACAATATAAAACGGACAGCAACAAGCTCGGTACTTTCTCTAGGTTATGAGCGAAAAAGTTGTTTTGCAAATACTGAATTTGATGATGTTTGGCAGTACTATAATATAATTAGTTATTCACTCTCTTTGACAACTGTAAAAGAAGAAATAGATAATTCTGTAAAACTACCAACGAGCTACGAATACGATTATCAAGGTACGCACTTTGGTTTGCTTGATGTTACCGCAGGATTTGGTATGGCCAGGAAATTTAATATGAATTCTTATGCCTTTGCTGAGGCAAGATTATTCTTTCCGCTAATAGACCAAGGTGATTTTTACCCGGGAGCGGGCATGCGTTTTAATCTTGGAGTAAGGCACTTTATAAATTAATACTTTGGGGCTTTAGTATTTGCGGTTTCTTTGCATCTTTGCAAAAAGCATGAAAGATTTTATTACCTGGCTGATGCGCAATGTGCCACGGCCCGTATTGATTAGGTTTAGCTACGTTTTTAACAAATTCTCGCCCCTTTTTTTAAAGGGTGATAAAGTACAATGCCCCGTTTGCGAAGGTAACTTTAAGTACCTATTGCCTTACGGTGCCGTTAAACGCCGCGATAATGTGTTGTGCCCCAAGTGTCTTTCGTTGGAGAGGCATAGGTTGTTGTGGCTGTTTTTAAACCAAAAGACAAATTTTTTTACCGATAAGATTAACTTGTTGCACATTGCCCCTGAGCAATGCTTTTACTCACGCTTCCGCAAACAGGCTAACTTAAACTACCTTACTGCTGATTTAAACTCGCCGTTGGCGGATGTAAAAATGGACATCCACAAAATGCCGTTTGAAGATAATCGTTTTGATGCTGTATTATGTAACCACGTGTTAGAGCATGTTGACGACAGCCATAAATCAATGACTGAAATATACCGTGTGCTAAAACCCGGTGGATGGGCTGTAATGCAGGTGCCTTTGGACACTACAAGGGCAACCACTTACGAAGATCCAAGCATAACCAGCCCCGAAGACCGGGAAAAACATTACTGGCAAAAAGACCACGTTCGTTTGTTTGGGTTGGATTACCCTGATAAGCTTGCTGCTGCCGGATTTACTGTAATTCCTGTAGATTTAACTGCCGAGTTGCCCGCCGAGATGGTTGAGAAATACCGGCTATCAAAAGGCGAGGTGATTTATTGGTGCAAGAAATAGTATTCATTGTTTGAATATATCAAAAAAGGGCCTTAAAGGCCCTTTTTTGATGATAGGGTATATAGTACCCGCTTTTTAAAGCTGCGGTGCTTTGTATAGTTCGTATGGGCGTCGTAGTCTAATACCATTTTTTCTAAATCTTGCCCGTCAGGACAAAGCAGTTGGTAAATTCTGCCCCAGCCTATAAAACCGCCCACATTACGGTCATCAATAAAGCAATCTACATTTAGTTTACGCGGTGTTGATGCATCAAATACCTCTCCTTCATAATTGGCATTTACAGCGTCAAATTCAATACCGTTTTTGCGGCAAAACTCCACCGCATCATCCAATTCACGGCCTATTCTAAATGTCCATAAAATCAATTGGTGGCCTTTCTTTTTCAGTGCATCCAATGTGGCAAAGGCAAACAACATCTCTTCGCCAATGGCAGGGTACTTGTTTTCTACTATTGTTCCGTCAAAATCTACGGCTATCTTCATTCTTGTCAGTTTTAAGTTTTCTGTTTACAGTTTTGAGTTATGGCAAACCAAAAGGCAGTAAACTATTTTTCAAGCCATGTTTTAAAGTTGGCAACAGTTTCTACAGTTTCATCCCATTTACCTGCAAAGTTTATAGCACGGTCGTCAATAAACAAATCGGCCATAGGTTTGCCAAACGTCCATATTTTATCATACGGGATATCATATTTGGCCATGTATTCTTTTATCTGTTGCTCCTGGTATTTCTCATCCTTGCCGTCGCCGCTTTTCTTAAATATTTTATTGGTACGGGTGGTAAAAATGTAAATATAATGGCCGTTTTCTTTCAGCTTCTTCAACGCCTCTGAGGCGCCGGGCACCGGAGGGTCGTACAACTCACCGTCTTGGTAGCCTTTACTGTATCCGTGTATTACGCCGTCAAAATCAATCGCTATTTTCATGTCAGTTTTTAAGTTTTCCGTATTAGTTGTATGCCTTATTTGCTGCGGGTCATTTCTATCAGTTTGTCAATAGCCATTTTGGCGTTTGCGCGAACTTCCTTTATGCTCACCTCCATCATGTAGCAAGGTGCAGAAATAAGTTTATTTTCTTCATCCACCAAAATTTCGTTGATAGTTTTCATTTGAGGTTGAGCACCCATCACTGCCAATCCCTCGCTGTCAGCTTTGATGTCGTAAGGTGACGGGTCTTTATCAGTGCCCAATGTAAGTTTGGGATGAATACCGCTACCCTCTAACGCTTTTGCCAATACAACGGGCGATACGCACAGTGCTGCAATGGGCTTGCCTGCTTGCATCACACGTGTTAAAAAATCTTTAATTGCTGGATTAATAGGGCCTTCGGGTCCTTTAAATGCCCATTGGGTAAAGTTTTTTGCAGCACCAAAGCCACCGGGCATCACCAAACCATCGATTTCATTGATATCAAAGCCTTCAATATCTTTTATATTTCCACGCGCTATGCGTGCGGCTTCAATCAAAATATTGCGTGTTTCAGGCATTTCCTGTCCGTTGGTGTGGTTGATAACGTGGTGCTGGTTGTAGTTGGGGGCAAGGCATATCCATTCAGCTCCTGCCTCGTCTATTGCTAAAAGGCTAAGCACGGCCTCGTGTATTTCAGAACCGTCGTAAACACCATTACCGGAAAGCAGAACTCCAATTTTCATAAAAATACTGTAAAGTTTATATAGCCAAATATAAGGGGCTTACGGCTGAGTTGCAAACCCCATTTGTGATGCAGCAGTGCAACTAACATACAGTATGGTTTTATTTATTATACTTGCTAAAAGTAAAAAATTTAAATATATGTCAACTGCAATTAAACTAAACTTAATTAATCGGTCAAACGACCAAAACAACTCTGAAATCGTAATTTTTTCTAAAAATGTTGCTACGGATTTAGAGGAAACCGCGATTGCTTGGACGGTGGTTAAATACTTAGGCCAAGGTGCTCACCACCCTTTTACCTATCCAATGGATAGCGCTGCAAGTGCTGTTGACAGCTATGGTAATTATTTGCCGCAACTTATGGCCAATCCCGGTGAAGCGTTTCATGTTATAAGGGATACTTCGGGTGATGTAATTGCAAAGTTTGGCGAAGCCACAAGTCAGAATGAAATACAAGTTCGTAATGATTTACCCCAAGGGGCAATTGACGCATTGATTTACAAAGACGGTAAGTTATTTACTCAAAAAACGGGTGTTGCTCCGGGACAAATGGCTGTTTTTGAATTTAAGCCAACAATTTGGATTGGTGTGGTTTCTGAAGTTGAGCAAGGTCAGGTGATGGATGCGGCAATAATTAGTACTGTTAATACTGAATTATCTTTGTTGGGTATAGCCTCTGCTGATATTGTAATGACTGGGGGTGGTCCGGGTATATCTGCTACTCCATTTTCATTTACTTTGGAGAATGTGGTGATGGCGTAAATTGTTATTTGATAATATAAGTTACATAGTGGTACTTTATAATTTGTTATTATTGTTTAAGAATTTATAAACACTAATCAATATGTCAGCACAGCAAACCCAACTAACATTTATTAACCAATCCAACGATCAGAATAATTCTAAAGTAGTGATCTTTCAGACGGTGAACCCGTTTGAAAACGAAATGGCGCAGCCGTTGCATACCATTACTGATTTTGCGCCGGGTGAGGAACGAACAGTTGGGATTGGGACAACAGGTTATGCAGTGCAGGTATATGCTACGGGTAACGGAAACGGCTCTGACATGACGCCTGTTACTGCAGGACAAGCCTACAAAGTTGAAGGCAGCGGATATACGCATATTTCAGTGGTGCCAAACGGTGCAGCAAAATATGCTACCATGGTGGAGCTATTAAACGATATGCAAGAGGAAATGACTGTGGATGTTTTTAATAACGGTAATAATGTGGGGATGGCCGGTGCGCAACCGGGTGGGACTGCTCTCTTAAGTGTTGGGCAAATACATGTGGGGGTTGCTTCACAAGGAGAGTTTACACCTATTGACATCAGCAATATTTCATCTGGTAATGTGGTAATGGAAGGTGGCAACGGGTTGCCTTATACCTTTAAATTGGTGAGTGCTGATGCAAAACTCACAAGTCCTCCTTCTGAGGCAGGAATGTGATTTTGTTAGCGGTTATCAGGTTAGCTTTTCGCAGTTTATTATACTTGTTAGAGGTAGTTTTACTTTTGGTTTATTAAGTAACCTCGGAAGCACTCAACGAAAATTTTTAGCGGTTTTCAAAAAAAAATGTATAATTGAATAGTTGAAAAGTAATTTGTTTAGGCAATTACATTGACAACGGATATAACAATTTATTAACCTATAAATAATAACAACTAAAACAATTGACAATGGACGCACAAAAAGTTGACATGTACATGATGACTAATTCTAAGTTTTTTGAAAGTCATCAAGTTAATCAAATTAGAGAAAGGCTTTTAAATGTGGATGAATCAAAGTGGGGTATGATACAATCTCTTTCGTTAAAAGATCCTCAAACCAGTTTAATCGTTTCAATTTTGGCCGGTACTTTGGGTATTGACAGGTTTATGATTGGCGATACCGGTTTGGGAGTAGGTAAATTGCTTACCTGCGGCGGTTTAGGCGTGTGGGCAATTATTGATATTTTTATGATACAAGCAGCCACTCGTGAGAAAAACTTCCAAACACTTCAACAATTATTATACTAAGTGTTTGCGCACAAAAGTAGCTTATACCTGCTTTTGGCCATAGCTTGTTTGGCAGGTTATATTTGGGTGTTTATTAATTACGATGCCAATGGGGTTACTGCAACCCACAGTGTTTGTTTAATTAAAAATGCAACAAATATACCTTGCCCTTCATGCGGTTCTACCCGCTCGGTGGTGTCGCTTGTAAATGGTGATTTAAAGGGGGCAATAACCCATAATCCGTTGGGAATATTTTTAGTATTAATTCTATTAATTACCCCTTTTTGGCTGCTATACGATGTGGCTTTCCAAAAAGATTCATTATTCAAATTTTATAGAAAATTTGAGGTTGTGTTACAACAAAAGCATGTAGTCATACCTGCAATTGCAATGGTGATGGCAAACTGGGCGTGGAATATCTATAAGGGGTTATAATTCCTCTTTTAAAAATAAACCTGTAAAGCTTTCTTTTACTTTTACGAAACAGTTATTGGTTATGGATTTAACCATTCTCTGTCAGGTTTTGCTAATAATCTTGCGTTATTTAGAGCCTGATCTAAACTCAAGATTGTATGAGCTTCATATATATTCTCGTTTCTATTCACAACCAAAGCACCTAAAGCTAATGCTTTATTCGCTTTGAAACATAAAGGGAGCAAAAACTGAATACTTCCATCATAGTAGTGAGGTATAGCTGTTTTATAGTTACGTTTAATCCTTTTGATTGCAAGTTCTATAGATTCTTTAATTGCTTCAATAAAGGCATCGTCATCAAGATTTTTTATTACTTCTGACTCAATTCTACTTTTTCTTTTTACAAGATGTTCTTTATCGGGAATAATTTTTATTGATGTGTCAAGGATTAAATCAGTTATTTGGGCCTCAGTGAAGTATGTCGCAATCTCAGCGTCTTCAGAAAAATATCGTCTATAATTTGAATTTTCAGTTTCGAATTCTAAAAAGAACCACTCCGGTGTGGGTACTCCCCATCCTTCTAATTGTGTAAAAGAATTATTTTTTACAAAGTAGCCATAGATCTCATCTTGTTTTGGTGTAACTAGCCCTGTATTAAAGTACGCATATTCTTTGCCGTCTTTCGTTGATTTACCGTATTTTATTTTATTTTGTGTTCGTATTTGTTTAAATGTCTGATTAATATAGCTAAATAGGATAGGCATATTACCTTTAGGTTGTTTAATATAATCCCAATTTTTTTCTTCCTCAGCTTTATCAGATAAATCCTTTAATGCTTTTTTAAAATCTTTAAAAACAGCAAAATATTCCAACGGATATCTATTGTCAACAATAATGATATCAGATGCAATTTCACCTTTATCATTGTTGTCGATTGAGAAAATAACAGGTTCATCGATTTCAATCCGAATAAATTTATCTTCTTTGCCTGGTTCCTTTTTGAAAGAACCTAAGTGAAAGAAAATTTCTTTATCAGTATCTGAGTCTATGATATGACCCCCTCCCCAATCACTAAACTCTTTTATATATCCCGTTCTTCTTATAGATTTATCGAGATTTATATTTATTGCTTGAAGTTCACCTTTTTTCCTTTCGGATTCAGCGATCTCAAAAGTTAGAGGTTCATCTTCAAGTTTATTCATTAAAAGTATGTGTTTAGCTTCTTTATGTACATCCTTAAAATTGAAATATATTTTTTGCTCATCACTTTCTATTTTTCCCCAAAATTCCGACTTTCTTATGAAGCTAATTTTTCCTTTACTAGTTGCCATAATTTTTTGCGATTAATAGTTTGATTATGCAAGTAAATATATTTTTGAAATATAAAAAATAAGTATTATTAATTTTACCCTTTGCGTTTTCAATTAACTAAAGTTCCTCCTTCAAAAATAAACCTGTAAAGCTTTCTTTTACTTTTATTATTTGTTCGGGAGTTCCGGTGGCTACAATTTGTCCGCCACGGTGTCCGCCTTCGGGGCCGAGGTCAATAATGTGGTCGGCAACCTTTATTACATCCAAATTGTGTTCAATTACCAACACGGTATTGCCGCGTGCCACCAGTTTGTTCAAAACGTCAAGCAAGATGCGCACGTCTTCAAAATGGAGACCTGTAGTGGGTTCATCTAAAATGTAGAAGGTATTACCCGTATCTTTTTTGCTAAGTTCGGTAGCCAGTTTCACGCGCTGCGCTTCACCGCCGCTAAGGGTGGTGCTGCTTTGGCCAAGAGTAACGTAGCCCAAGCCCACATCCTTCATGGTTTGTATTTTACGAAGAATGAAGGGAACACCTTCAAAAAACTCGCAGGCTTGCTCAATGCTCATGTCCAGCACATCGCTGATGGATTTACCACGGTAGCGCACTTCCAATGTTTCGCGGTTGTAGCGTCGGCCGTTGCATTCTTCGCATTGCACGTACACATCGGGGAGGAAGTTCATTTCAATCAAACGCATACCGCCGCCTTTGCAGGTTTCGCACCTGCCGCCTTTTACGTTAAAGCTGAATCGACCGGGTTTATAGCCGCGTATTTTGGCTTCGGGCAGTTGGGTAAACAGGTTGCGTATGTCTTGAAAAACGCCCACGTACGTTGCAGGGTTGCTGCGCGGTGTACGCCCGATGGGGCTTTGGTCTATCTCAATCACCTTACCCAAATGCTCCAAGCCTTTAATGCTTTTGTAGGGCAATGGTTTTTGGTGCGAGCCGTAGAAATGTTGTTTTAATATGGGGTAAAGGGTTTCGGTAATCAGGCTGGATTTTCCGCCGCCCGAAACGCCCGTTACGCAGATAAATGTACCGAGGGGGAAATCAACGTCAATACCTTTCAGGTTGTTGCCCGTAGCGCCTTTAAGCACCAGTTTATTACCGTTGCCTTTGCTGCGGGTTTTAGGGACTTCAATCGACCGCTCACCGCTGATGTATTGGGCGGTAACACTGTTTTGCTTTTTAAACTCTTCGTAAGTGCCTTGTGCCACGATTTTACCGCCGTGTATGCCCGCACCGGGGCCCACGTCTAACACGTAATCGGCGTTGATAATCATGTCTTTATCGTGTTCTACCACAATTACGCTGTTGCCAATATCGCGCAGGTTTTTCAGCGAGTTGATGAGCTTCACGTTGTCGCGTTGGTGCAAACCGATACTCGGCTCATCTAAAATGTATAATACGCCGGTTAATTGCGAGCCTATCTGCGTGGCTAAGCGGATGCGTTGGGCTTCGCCACCGCTGAGTATTTTACTGGGACTGTTTAGGGTGAGGTAATCCAACCCTACGTCCAGCAAAAAGTCGATGCGGCTGCGTATTTCCTTTAAAATTTCGGTAGCAATAATGTTTTGGCGGTCGGTAAGGCGGGTTTCAATCCCTTCAAACCATTCTTTCAGTCCGCCGATGTTTAGCATGGCCAGCTCTGAAATGTTTTTCCCGTCGAGAATAAAGTGTAATGATTCTTTGCGCAGCCTTGCTCCGTTGCAGGCAGGGCAGGTGCTTTCGGTCATAAACTCCTCAGCCCAGCGGTACAGCGCATCGTACGATTTTTCTTGATAATGGCGGCTAAGCATGGGGATAATGCCCTCAAACGTGCTTTGGTAGGTTTGTTTAGCGCCGCTACTAAACTCGTAAGGCACATCAAACTTTTCGTCGCTGCCGTGCAGGATTATATTCAGGGCTTCTTGCGGGATTTTGTTGATGGAATCGGCAAGGCTGAATTTGTATTTTTTTGCTACTGCACGCAGTTGTTGAAACGTCCAGTTTTCCTTCAATTCGCCCAAGGGGGCTATGCCGCCGCGGTTGATGCTGACGGTAGGGTCGGGGATGATGAAGTTTATATCTACTTCGGTGATGGAACCTAAGCCTTCGCAGGTGGGGCAGTATCCGTAGGGGCTGTTGAACGAGAAACTGTTGGGTTGCGGTTCGTCGTACGAGATTCCCGATGCAGGATCCATCAGGTATTTGCTAAAGTGGTAGTATTTTTCGTTCTCCACGTCAAACACCAGCACCAACCCTTTGCCGGCCTTCATGCCCGCTTGTAAACTTTGCGAGATACGGAACGCCGATTTATCATCAGGTTCAAGGCGGTCTATCACTACCTCAATGTCGTGTATTTTGTAGCGGTCAAGCTGCATTTTGGCGGCAATCTCCATAATCTCGCCATCCACGCGCACCTTGGTATAGCCTTGCTTGCGCAGTTGCTCAAACAGCTCGCGGTAGTGCCCTTTTCTGCCCTTTACTATGGGAGCCAGCAATAGTATTTTTTGCCCGCGAAACTGCTCCAGTATGCGGTCTTTTATTTGGTCTTCGCTAAAGCGCACCATTTTCTCACCCGTTTCGTAGCTATAGGCTTCGGCTACGCGGGCGTACAACAGGCGCAAAAAGTCGTAAATTTCGGTAATGGTGCCCACCGTACTGCGCGGGTTGCGGCTTACGGTTTTTTGCTCAATGGAGATAACGGGGCTAAGGCCGTTAATTTTGTCCACGTCGGGGCGTTCCATATCGCCTATAAACTGGCGGGCATACGCGCTAAAACTCTCCATGTAGCGGCGTTGTCCTTCGGCATATATGGTATCAAAGGCCAGCGACGATTTTCCGCTGCCACTAAGGCCGGTAACCACTACCAACTGGTTGCGGGGTATGGTAACGTCTATATTCTTAAGATTGTGCTCGCGGGCGCCTATCACCTCCAGCACACCTTCTTCTACAATGGGGTTTGCGGTGCTCATTTTAAATGAAACCGCAAAGGTAGGTAAAGTGTTTTGGGTTTGGGTGAATGGGGTTTGAACTTATCAGTAATAGTGTATATTTGATTTGTAAAATATCTTATGAACTATCTGAAAAGAAGCATTACAAAGTTTTTAGGAGACTTTTTGTCAAAAGTGTTTTATGATGTTACTAAGATTATACTAGTTGCATTAATTCCTCTCCTTGTATTTAAAATTGGATACGACTCATTTTTTATCAGCATATATTCATTTAATATATTCACTATAATATCATATTCTATTGTTTTGATTGTAGCTTCAATTTTTTGCTACTCACTTATTATACGCAAAAGGGTTAAAGTTCTTACGAATGACCTAAATACTGATAAGTTGACGGGACTGCCAAATGATAGAGCGTTGAATAAGGAGCTACAAGAGACCATTGTATGGGCAAAAAAAGAAAATAAAATATTTTCATTAATATTAATGGATATTGATGATTTTAAGAGTTTGAATGAACATTATGGATATAGTGCGGCGGATGAAATACTGGTTAAGTTGGGTGAAATACTAAGAAATGACAAACGACTTACAGATAGAACTTATAGACAACACGTTAAAGGAGATGAATTTATCATAATTGCGAGAGAAACCAGTTTAGATAATGCGTGGAAAGCAGCGGATAGGAAACGGGATATTATTGCAAGAAGTGAGTGGAAAGTTGAGAATGTTAAAGACCCCTTACATTTAACTGTGAGCTGTGGTGTTACTCAATTAAATGAAAAAGACGATAGTACTACCATCATCAATAGAGCATTTGAAGCAATGAAAGCAGCCAAGTCAAAAGAAGGAAAAAATACTGTTATAAGTAGAGTTTAAGGAGTTAATCGCCCCAGAATTTTTTTTCCTTCGAATACAGCATTAATATTTCCTTTGTTACCTCTTTCATTATAATATTCGCCTTTTAATACTTTTTTATCAGGATAAAATGTAAATTTAGTCGTTCCGAAATGTTTATTTAGTTCTTTTTCAAAGATATCAGGTTCACTTCCAAATATATAATATATCTCACAACAACCATTTTCTAGTTTTGATATGTGTTCAGAGAAGCTAAATCCACTCGAAGTAACTTGGGGTGAGTCAGAATTACCAAAGTACGATCTTATTTTTATATAAGATGAGGTCTGTTTAATTTCAATTACACATTTTTTTTCAACATAATTATCATTGCTATCTTTATAGGTGGATATAAGCTTTCCTTGATATCTTCCATTCAAATTGGGTAAGTCAATTAACCACTTGAAAATTCCCCATTTCCAGCCAAACTCATTAATCCAAAATAAAGTTAGGGTTATTAAACTTACAACCGAAAGTACACCAACATAGTCTATTATCTTTATAGCAATCTCATTATCTTTTAAAAATCCTAAAAAATAGTTAGTAATAGCATTAAATATAATTGATAGAACGAGAATAAAGATGATAAGTGATGATGTTTTATAATATTTAAAATTCATATTAAGTATATTGTAAGTATTTCCACATTTGCTTCGCAAACAAATTTGTATCTTCAATATTCCATTTTCGACTTGAATGAAAAAGATAAAACATTTCGTTAACCTCTATCAAATTTTTACATTTTTGCAAATCGATTGTTGAATTATGAATATGAATTATTGAATCCCTTAGAATGTCATTCCAAGAAGTGTTTGTAGTAAAGAACTGGTTGGGTACATTGTAAATTAGACATTCAATAAAAAATGACTTAATCGAATTTGGAACTGGTAAACCTTCTTCAACCATTCTGTTTTTGATACGTTTAAAGAGCCTTACCGTTCTTTTGAACTTTCTTTGTGTTGCGTCATTTTTTTTAACACCATTATTATATTGTAAATTTGGATAGTTTATTATCTCCAAACCATCACTGCTGAAAAATTTTATTCCTTCATAAAAGTTATTTACATCATTTTTAGTGTCCCATCTGTAGTTTCTATATTGAAACGCTGGTACTACATCTGCCTCCACTCTATAGGTGTTTGAATGAATTTTAATAGACTTGTTGCCAACAGTAACTGCTTCATTTCCAAACTTTGAAATTAAGGAATTTATAATAAGTTGTCTGAAGTTGCCGTACTTGTCTGTTCCTTCAGTAAAGCCATAGTCTTCTCTTGTGGCTCCATCACGATATTTAGAGAAAAAAGTGTCTTTTAGCATCACGCATATATCAATGTCGCTATTTAGTCTTACATTAGTGTTATTCCTATATGAGCCTTGTGGAACAAACTCAATAGTTTTATTTTTTAACTCGGAATGCGATGAGACAGCCTCCTTAATCATACTGATTGTATTGGATATTTTTTGCTCTTCATTTTCGCTTGAAGGCTTTCTCCATGAGTCAAGAGTTTCCTCTGTAAATTTTGGCATATGACAGTAATATTCTTCAATAGCAAAATTAAATATTTAGATGTAATTTTCAATATATGATAATTTCCTATACTGATGGGTGTCATGGTTATATTTTGTATTGGTTTGGCCACTCTCGGCCCTTTTTGCCTTACTCAAATAATACTAAAGGTGCAAGTACTCAACATTTCCCCCTCTAATGGAGAGGGACGCAGTGCAGTAAAGTTGGCAAAGAATACATTCAGGGTGAGGGAAATAGTGTCTGCCGTTGTGAAATGCCCATTTTTCCTTATGTGTAACCGTTTTTCGACCACCCCCGACCTCCCGATTGAAATCGGGACAGGCTCTCCTTTTCCACCCTCACAAGGCTATTGCAAGGAGGGGAGTTGCGCGCGGGCCGTTGCAAACCGTACGATGAGGAAAAAAACAGGAGTATGTTGGGTTTGCGGGCTGGCACGTCCTGAGCTTGTCGAAGGGTGCGGACACCTCTTTTACCCTCCCTTTTTTATGTAAACATTATTTAGGACTTGACATTAAGGGAAGGCGAGAGTTTGAACGTCGGGTTGGTGAGTAATCGGGTAGGGGTCTTATTCCTGCGACAGGTATAAAGACCTGCCGCTATGGATAGAGTGCCCAACTTTCTATCAAATAGCATCGGGATTTATTCCTGATGGTTAGGGAGTGGTCTAAACATTCA
>CALRQL020000002.1:0-476288 GCA_943370295.1 Agrobacterium sp. 719_389
CCCAACGCATTTACCCCGAACAAATACGGTCCTGAACGCAACAATCGTTTCTATGTAACCGCAGAAGGGTTCTTAGGATTTGAGATTTACATCTTCAACCGTTGGGGCGAGAAAGTGTATTACTCAACCGATATCAACGAAGGATGGGATGGTCAGTTCAAAGGAGACTTTGCACAACAGGATGTTTACACCTATGTGGTAAATGTTACCAGCTTCTCAGGCAAACCATACAGCTTCTATGGAACTGTTACTTTGTTGAGGTAATTACAATTAAACACAAGTATTCTAATCAAATACAAAAGGGCGACCCGCATAGCGGGCCGCCCTTTTACTTTTGTAAAGCTGAAGATTTACCAGTTATTTCGTTCTTTTAATGCCGTAATGTGTCTTAGATGGTGATTGCTGTGCCAAGCATACAATCCTGTTACCCTTGCTAATGAAACGGTATATTGGTATTGGGGATGAAAGTACGTTCTTTCAAACTCAACAGTAGAGAGAGATTGAAGCAGTATCACCCATCGGGCATGTAAACTTTTTAATAACTCCAGTGACACATCAACCGGCATTGCCGAGTCTGCCAATTGTGCCCACTGTTCTTCAAAGTAAGGTTTAATGGTGGGATTGTCTTCTGTTACCGTCAATTTGAAGCGAATGAAAGCATTCATGTGACTATCTGCAAGATGATGAACCACTTGCCTAATTGTCCATCCATCAGGACGGTAAGGGGTATCAAGTTGCACGTCCGTTAATCCCTCAACAGCATCAGCAAGAAGTTTTGGGAGGCTCGCGATAGTTGCTATCCACTCAGCAAGGTGAGCCGGATTAATGATTTCGGGGGGAGTATATTTCCCAATCGGGTATTTAAGTTGTTCAATGTCCATTACACAAAAGTAATAGACAAGCAGAATTACTTACGCCTGATGATAAGTTTCTTGTAAGACACTGCCATACCGGTGAAAGAACCTATACCGCCAACCACGGTTGATTTAAGCTGTACAGGAGTTGCAAACGGCCCTCCGTTATTACGTGCTTGGTCGTATGATTGCCAAAAGTTATATGCAGGCCTGTCAATACTGCTAAAGTAATAATTAATGGTATCGTCAAAATCAAAGTTGCGTCCGTAAGTAAAGCGTCTGTAAACTCCGTTCACAATTTCATCGTTAAATACATCATCACCGTCATAAATACTACCCCAGCCAAAATAGTTAGTATCACCGCCAATGCGGTACATTGCTCGGTAGTTATTGCCGGTAGCAGCAGGTTCCATAAAATGTATGGTCATAAACTTACCGGTATCTTTATTATTATCGGGGTTAATCCTTACCTCGTAAGTTAGGCTATCCAACGGAATAAGCGTAGGAATAGTAGTAGTGCCGTAAATGTATTTTCCTTCGGCAGTAATTTCAAGTTTGTACACTTTTCCTTCTTTTCCAATAAGCAAAGGGTTAAAGTAGATACCGGGTATAGAGTCGGGAGCCAATTCAATCAGTTGTTTCTTACTGGCTATATCCCACGTGGTGTCAGTGCCATTCAAAGTACCTTCTGTAATGTAAACCAGTGCACCTTTTACCCCTAACAAATCAAGCTGGGGGTTAAAATAATCTACAGTGCGGGATAGTATTACGTAATTGAACAGCGGGCTTAACTGATTAATATATGCTTCAACTACAATTTCAGAGGGGGTTGAGGGCAATTCAACGTCAATTTCTTTTTCACACGAAGTAAAAAGCAAACCGGCGGTAATAATATAAACGATATGTCTAAGTGACTTCATGGGGATTAAAACTTGAAATTCCAGGTAACTGAAGGGATAATTGGGAAAAGATACACCATGCGTGCTTTGACCGTTTGTGTGGTTACATCAGGGTCGAAATAAATGAAATAGGGATTTGCACGGCTATATAGGTTGTATATTGAGAAATTCCAACTGCTTTGATACTTCTTACTATCCGGCTTTGGGGTATAATTAAACGATACATCAGCACGGTGGTAAGCAGGCATGCGGAAGTTGGCTATATCCACATAGCGGTCAACAATATTAAAATAGGGTAGGGGCGATTGAGTGCTCAACCCAAAGTTATACGTCATACGCTGTTGTGGCAAAGTGAGCACGTTGCCGCTGCCGTAAACAAATACAAAGTTGGCATTCCATTTTTTATTAATCTGATGCGTAACCACTACTGATATATCGTGTCGTCTGTCGTAGCGGTAATAATAAGGATTGCCGTAATTGAACTCGTTAAATGTGCGTGTGGTTTTACTCCAAGTATACCCTATCCAACCAGTGGTTTTACCTCTTGTTTTCTTAATCAAAAACTCAACCCCGTACGAAAGCCCTTGGCCAAATACCATCTCGTTTTCAAGGTTTTGATTAAAGAACAGCTGTGCACCGGGCTTAAACTCTATTTGGTTTTGCATGGGTTTGTAGTATGCCTCAATAGAGGTTTCGTACTCATCCTTTTTAAAATTTTTAAACAATCCAACTGCCACTTGGTCAGCAATTTGAGGTTTTACCAGTTTTGAACTGGGCACCCATAAATCAGTAGGTAATGTTGCCGATGATGAGGTAGCTAAGTGCAGGTATTGCAGGGTACGGGTGTATGAACCTTTTACCGAAGTTGTTGCATCAATTGAGTAGCGGAATGAAAAGCGAGGTTCGGCACCGTGCCATAGTTTTATTGATTCGCCCTTTTTGTATTTAACGGATTCTCCGGTAGGTGCGCCTAACTCATCAAAAAGAGGTTGTTCGTATGGACCGATTTGATCGAACATGGAATAACGAAGCCCCGCATTGATGTATATACGTGGCGTGGCTTCATAATCTACTGATACGTATCCGGCACCTTCGTGGGCAAACTGACGGTTAATGGTTTGGTTGATATTAACACCTGATTGCTGCACTGATAATATACCCGGAATAAATGTATGGTATATATATTGGGTGCCGTATTTTACCTTCAATTGTTTATTGTGAACATAAAAGTAATCGAGTTTGGCAGTAACATCTCTTAATCCTGAGTAAACATTTAATGAACCGCTAAGGAACTCAGCAGTTGATTTTAAATCATAATCATTATAAATGACGCTAAGGTTTGAGGTAAGTTTGGAGTTGTAAGTATGGTTCCAGCGTACACCTGCTATTTTATTTCCCCAGTTTACTGTGAAAGTAAATTTGTTTACACGGTTGTTTACAAACCTAAACGCATCCCTACCCATGTAGCCGATAATGTATAAACGGTCTTTGGGCCCCAGGTTGAAAGTTAGTTTTGCGTTAAGGTCGTAAAAGTAAAGGCTGTTGCCTTTAATGCTATCTGCCAAAAAGGGACGCGCCAATACATCGCCGTATGTGCGACGGGCACTAACCACAAATGAACTTTTTTCTTTTTGTATGGGGCCTTCTATCTGCAAACGTGATGAAATAAGGCCGATGCCCCCTGTTACCCGGGTTTTGTAAACATCACCTTCTTTCATCCCTACGTTAACGATAGAGGATAAACGACCACCATAATTGGCTGGCATACCACCTTTTACTACTTCTACATTTTCAACGGCATCACCGTTAAATACTGAAAAGAAACCTAATAGATGCGATGCGTTATACACCACAGCCTCATCTAACAGCACAAGGTTTTGGTCGGGTCCGCCACCGCGAACATAAAAACCGGTATTCCCTTCGCCGCCGCTTTTAATGCCCGGCAATAGGGTAATGCTTTTTAATACGTCGGTTTCACCAAATATTACGGGCAACTGTTTGATGGTTTTACCCGATAGCGAAACAGTGCTCATTTCAACACTTTTTACGTTTTTATCGCTGGCTTCTGCTTGCACTTCAACTTCTCCAACACTTACCGCTTCGGCTTCAAGCTTAAAATTCCGTCCGGTATTGGCTTTTATGTCCAACTGGATAATTGTGGTTTTATAGCCTACGTACGAAATTTTAACGTTGTATCTACCTGCTGCAACGGATAGTTGATAGTATCCGTTGATATCAGTGGTGGTGCCAAGTGTATCGGTTCCCATGCACAACACGGTTGCACCTACTAACACCTCACCCGATTGCTCGTCGGTGATTTTACCACTCAGTGTTAGCTGCTTTTGTGCGTATGCACTAAGGGTACTGATAATTACAAGAAAAAAGGATATGATTAACTTTTTATGTTCTGTTTGCATAAGTATTGGTCACCACAAACAGACAAAAAAACGGCCAAAAACGTTGTTTTATTTTGATGAAGTGGATTAATCTTTGGTTAAAGTAAAACCGTGGGTAGCCCCTCCGATTTTAATTTCTATTTGATATGTACCCGGTTTAAGGCCGTCTAACTCTGTGAAAACAACTTTATTGAAGCCTTTTTCAAACCCTTGAGTATTAAACGTTCTGATGGTTTGCCCTGCTGTTGTGTTAAGGCGGGCATCAATTTTCTGTTTTTTGGTAAGGTACACAATAACCCCGAAAGCTTTATTAAAAGTTTTGGGAGGTGCGGTTTCAATGCTGTTTTTGTTGTAATCAAAATAAGCATCATTGCCCAAATAACGGTTTGCTCTAACAAAGTTGGGGATGCCATTTCCAAACGCGGTATCAGGGTTTGCAAAACGGTGACCGCTAAGTTGCAAGGCTGCTATTATCTCTTGTACCGTTTTGTTGGGGTTTGCCTGGCGCAAGCACGCTACCATACCGCATAGTATAGGCGATGCAAACGAGGTACCTTGGTTGGGTACAAAAACATCGGCAACGGTGGCCACATACGCTTGTGTAGCTTGTGCAGTTACTTCGGGCTTTAACCTTCCATCGGCAGTAGGGCCGTAGCTGCTAAAATCAGCAAACGTACTATCGGCGTTTACACCGCCAACTGTAAGAATACCTTCTGCATCCGCAGGGGCACCTATATAAGTCCATTCGTCATTACCTTCATTACCCGCCGCATTACAAACAATAATTCCCTTTTGTGCAGCAATGCCAGCGGCACGGCTGGCTACACTGGTTTTTCCGTCAAGTTGTTTGTATTTGTGGCTGGTGCTGTTATCATCAAATGTGCTGTAGCCCAATGATGAGTTGATAATATCTACTCCGGCACTGTCGGCAAATTCAGCACCGCTTACCCAGTTGTATTCTTCAATCAGAAATTCAGTATTGGCATCTTCGGTACGCAGCAACCAGTATGATGCATCGGGAGCAGTACCTACCATTTTACCGGGAGTTCTCGCCGCCATGCACGACAATACATTCATACCGTGATTGTTATCGTCATACACGTTACTGTCTTGCCTCACAAAATCCCAAGTACCCAATAGCTGTCCGTTAGTATATAAATGCTGAAAGGTTTTTATCTTGTTCACATTCATAAAGCCGCCGTCAAGCACGGCTATGGTAACCCCTTTTCCGGTTAAACCTAAGCGGTGCATAGCAGCCCCGTTCAACATCTCAATTTGATTAAACCCTTTTCCGTAATACTCTTTGTTATAGGGTGTAAGTTCAACAGCCGGTTGCATTGTCCCGTCATTGGTCTCGGGAGCCTCTTCGCCCACTGCCATCAGCATCTCCATCAGGTATTCAAGTCTTGAGTTGTCTTTACTGTCGTACACCCCCACTTTTTCAATACCTTTTACAAACGGCAAGGCCATAAGTGTTTTAATGGCAGCATTATCTGCGGTTTGTATGGAAACTCCGTTTAGCCAACGTGAAGTGTTTAAGACCTGCACGCCTGTAGCGGTTACTTTTTTCAAGTAATCAGGGTTTACAGGAAAGTCCTCCTCGGTAATAACAATACCAAATTTAGCGCGGCGTTCAATGGCTTTTTTTGATAAAAAAGTTTCAGGCTGTTTAATACTGTACGGGCTGTTTTTTTTATCAGTAAACTGCACCCAAAATTTTAATGTATCCCCGTAGCTTGCAAAAGCAAATAGAGGGAGAACAAATAATATTAATGCTGAAATTTTTTTCATCTGTAAGAGGTTATTTCTTATGTGTATTAAAAGCTAGCTGTAAAGGCTAATGAACTCATACTTCAAAACTCGATTCAATCCATCCGCCGCCAATTACATCGTCACCATCATAAAATACCGCCGATTGACCGGGGGCAATAGCATTTACTTTTGAGTTAAACAGCACTTTCATTTTGTTATCGTGTTGCTCAATCATTGCGTGGCTGCCGGCATCTTTGTAGCGTATTTTGGTTAAGGCATCCATTTGGCCGTCAATCTCCCCGTATTTTTGCAGGTTAAGATTGCGTACCCACATACCGTTGCGTTGCAATTCTTCTTGAGGGCCCAAAACAATAGTATTGGTATCGGGTTGAATGTCAACCACAAACATAGGTTCGCCCACAGCTATCTCAAGTCCTTTTCGTTGACCGATAGTATAAAACGGATAACCTCTGTGTTTGCCGATAACTGTGCCGTCTTTGCGCACAAAGTTGCCGCCGTTCACACGTTCTTCAAGCCCTTCAACTTTGTTTTTCAAAAAGCTACGGTAATCATTATCGGGCACAAAGCAAATCTCGTAGCTCTCGCTTTTTTTAGCAAGTTCACTATAGCCCATATCAATGGCCATTTGCTTAATCTCGGTCTTGTGGTAATGCCCCATAGGGAAACGGGTGCGGGCAAGGTTTTTTTGAGCCAGTCCCCACAACACATACGATTGGTCTTTATTCAAGTCCTTACCGCGTGATATATAATACCTGCTGTTGTCAGGATTTTGATTCAGTTTGGCATAGTGCCCTGTGGCAATAAACTCGCAATCCAGCATATCTGCACGGCGTAGTAAGGCTTCCCATTTAATATGGGTATTGCATAACACACAAGGGTTTGGGGTGCGACCTGCCAAATATTCATCCACAAAATTGTCAATCACAAAATTGCCGAACTCATCCCTTATATCCAGTATCATGTGGTGAATGCCGTGCTGTACCGATATACTTCTTGCATCGTTTATAGAATCGAGGCTGCAACAGCCTGTTTCTTTACCATTAACTCCTGATGTGGCATAATCCCATGTTTTCATGGTGATACCCACCACTTCGTACCCTTCTTCTTTTAACATAATGGCAGTAACGGTACTATCAATACCGCCACTCATGGCCACTAATATTTTTCCTTTTTTACTCATGGTTTTATCTTTGCAAAGATAAAGGTATTTACAATGGGACTTTTGTTTAATACAGATTGTCCCTTGATAGTAAACGCCTTTATCGGTAAAATCGCTATCTTTATAGTAGTTATATAAAAAATTTATGGTGCAGTAACAACATCCCTGCCAAAACAATCGTCAAATAAAGTACACCTGCCAAAGATGAACGAGCAACTGATTGATTTATGCCGAAACAATGACCGTAAGGCCCAAAAAAGGCTTTATGAGTACTTTTTTGGTAAAATGTATGCGGTGTGCTTGCGGTATGTGAAACAGGAGGATGATGCTTTGGAGGTGTTGAATGCAGGTTTTTTTAAGGTGTTTAAAAACATAGCACAGTTTAAAAACCAAGGTAGTTTTGAAGGGTGGGTGAAAAGGATTGTAATTAATACGGCTCTTGATTTTATTAAGGAGCATAAAAACTACAATCAGAATATTTACCCTAATACCGAGTACCTGGATATATATAATGGTAGTACTGATAACTCAGTAATATCAAAATTTAATATGCAGGAGTTGACGGCAATGATTAACCAATTGCCGCCAATGGCAAAAGCAGTGTTTAATATGTATGCTATTGATGGATATTCTCACAAGGAAATCAGCGACCAATTAAACATTTCGGAAGTTACATCACGCACTTACCTTCATGCTGCAAGGCAGAAGTTAAAGATGCTAATTAAAAAAAAGGATAAGGCAGAAGTAAGTTATGGACAATAACATTAATGATATAGACAAGTTTTTCAGGGATAACCTTGAAGGCCAAAGCAGCCCGTATGTTCCCGGGGCATGGGAACGTATGGAGGCCATGCTTGATAATGGCAATTCAGGGTATTTACTGCAAAACGCAAACCGGTATATATTGGCCAGTGTGGTAGGGGCTATTGTACTGGCGGGTTCTGTTGTGGCCTATGTATCTGGCTACAATTCAACCAACGGTTCGTTGGCACAAAAACCTGCTAATGTGGCAGCAACAACTATTGAAACTCCAGCAGCTGATAACAGCAGCGAACAAATTAATGCCCAAACACAAGACCAAGCAAGTAACACCCCTAACGCAACTGATGTAACAGCTGCAAATGCAGGGGAAAATAATACAACCAGCACCAAAACAACTACAGCACCACGCAACAATAAACAAAAAGGAATTATTCCTCCTGCAACTGTTAAAGGTGATGATGCTGAACAGCCCGAACAACCTTTGGCGGCTGTAACTGCTGATGACGACATAGAAGTTGCCGAACCCGTAGTTGTTGCTGAACCAGCCGTTGTTGAAACACAAACTTTGCTTGAAAAGCAAAGTTACTTGAACGAGCTTTTAGCTTCAAGGCCATATACAATAAACGGGTACGTAGTTACTGAAGAAACTGCGGATGCTGAAACTAAAAAATCATTCAACACTTTTGAGGCTTTGCAAGCTCAACGCCGCAGCGAAGACTCGAAACGAGGCATATTTAATTGGAATTACGGTTTAGCCCTTGGCGCTAATTTTAGCCCTGTGCTAAGCAATACCGGCGGTAAAGGATGGGGAAGCGGATTGTATGCAGGTTTGTTTGTTAATCGCGCCATAAATACTCGGTTTTCTGTGGGCTTAGAAGCATCTTATTTGCGCAGAAACAGCAATAGCATTAGCCGTAGTATTACCCAAACCACCTATTTCTTTGAGAAAACTACTACTTCATATTTCTTAGTTACCAAAGCTTTTGATTATGTGCAAGTGCCTGTAAGTATAAATTATACAGCAATAACAAACCACAAGTTTAGCGCAGGCTTTGTATCATCAATACTTATAAATGCACAAACCGAAGTAGCACAAAACAAGCAAAACAGTAGTGAAACAGTAATTAAGACCACTACTGAAAAGGGTGTGTATGAAGATTTGCGCCGATTTGGTTTTGGATTAATGGCAGGATATGAATACAGATTGCCCGGAATTTACAGCATAGGATTACGTTACCACCAACAATTAAACGATTTAACCATAAACAGCTATTTTAATGATGGCAAAAAGCACTTGCCTGCTGATGTGCAAGTGTTTTTGAAATTGAACCTGAACAGATAAGATGAAAAATTACATAGCCATATTGTTTGCAACGTTATTGTTGTTTGGTGCATGCAAGAAAACTGATTTGCCCGAACCACAAGAAGGAGCGCCTGCAATTTGGATGAAGTGCAAGATGAACGGGTTTCCGTTTGAATTTAAGGTGGGCGAACAAAATGTATTTGCCAATAATTTTATTTATACCAACGTATCTAACAATATCCGTCAGTTCACTTTTAGGATTGAATCACTTGATAACAAGAAATCCGTAGAGATTACTTTTAATAATTACAACGATACTATCGGCGATTTGAAATCAGACTTGGATAATACGCTACAACCGGGTGAATACAGGTTTACCTACTCAAACTCTTTTCCTGTGTATTTTTTCAGGCAGCGGGAGGTTATTATCTCCTATTTGGATAAAGAGAAAAACTATAAATATTACACCACCCCTATTTATCAATATACTCCTTCATCAAAGGCGAAATTTGAGATAATATCGGTAAAAGATGCAGTGGATGAACGAGGAAATCCTTGTAAGTTAGCAGAGGTAAAATTTAGTTGTAATATAAAGTGTATGGACAACGGTGCCCAATATATTGTGTCAGAGGGGCATGCTATATTACCCTTTAGCGGGTTTTAAAAGATATGGAAGTAAGTAAGTTGTTGCAAAAAAACGTGGGTAAAGCTTTTTTGGTGTTGCTGGCATTCTCTCTATTGGGACTTGCCGCCTGCACAAAGAAGGAGTTGCCCGAACCTATTGAGGAAACCCATCAAATATGGGTGAAGGCGACAATTGACGGTGTGCCTTTTGAAATGGCTGCCGGCAAAGGATCTTCGTATGCAACTACTATTAAACACAACATTGACAGTAATCTTACCGAATTTGTATTTAAGATTAATGATCTTGCAAATGAGCACGGATTGCAAATAACTTTTATTGATAGCTTTAGTAAGTTTGAAACTATTCAAGAGCAACTTTCACATTCAATCACTACAGGGGGGTATAAATTTGCCCACGCAAGTTCGTGGCCGTTTAAGTTACGTGCCAATGAAATAATTGTGATTTATAACGACTATAAACACTCAGAAGAGTATTACTCTATTTATTCAGCACAGCCACAATGGGCGAAGTTTGAGATTGTATCTGTAAAGGATGTAGTTTTTGAAAATAAACCGTTTAGGATGGCTCAAATTAAGTTCAGCTGCAAAATAAAAGACCCATTTACAGGTTGGATTTATACAATAAGCGACGGTGAAGCATCTATTCCTTTCGGCCAGCGATAAATAGTTTCGTTTCATAAGATTTAGGTAATTATAAATAAATAACTAATATTGTATTTATAGTTATTTGTTGTTTGCTAAAAGCTTATGAAAAAATATTATTTGCATGATGGGGTAGGGCAAAAGGGACCTTATACCATAGAGGAACTTAAACAGCTTACAATCTCAAAAGATTCAAACATTTGGTTTGATGGGCTGGACGAGTGGAAGAGAGCTTCTGAGATTGAAGAATTACAGTCAATATTAACGATAATACCTCCTGTATTTAATCCGCCACCAATTCAATCTTCGCAAGAATCATATAAAAAATTGACGGTTTCAGATAAAAGTAAGCTAAACTTTGGAACTGCAGGTATAGTTATGCTTATCATAATAATTCTAATTAGTGTTTTTTATGCAGTAAATAAATATAATGGTGATGTTGTTAAAGAGATTACGACCCAGGCTAACATTCAAGCAGGTATAGATAGTGCTCTCAAGGAAAAAGAAAGGTTAAGACTTGAAGAAGAAAAACAAAAACTTGAGTTAGTAAAAAAGAATATAAGGAATAATATAGATAGTTATTTATCAATACAGCGAAGCGATTATAGTGTTGACCGGTTTTGGGGTGGTATAACAGATTTATATTTTACAGCAAGTAACAAAACAGACTATAATTTCGAGAAGGTTGAGTTAGAGGTTAAGTATTATAGAACCAACGGCGGACTTTTTAAAACTGAGCGTGTTGTTTTTGATGTTCCGGCTAGAGGTGAAATTCGTCAAGATGCACCAAGTTCAAATAAAGGAGTAAGAGCTGAATATGAGATAGTCTCAATATATTCTCAAGACTTAGAGCTATGTTACAATAGGGATGATTATCCTTCGAAAAATGCTAGTGACCCTTACAAATGCGATTAAGCCAGTTTTATTTTCTTTTCGATACCCGTGGTTGAATAACCGGGTAGGTACTCAAGTGTGATAACGCTGCCGCCTTTGGCTGTAACAATATCGTATCCCACAATATTTTCAGGCTTGTAGTCGGCACCTTTTACCAAAACATCGGGCTGCACTTTCTTAATCAGCTCGTAAGGGGTTTCTTCGTTAAACAGCATTACAGCGTCCACACACTCCAGCGTTGCCATAATTTGCATACGGCTTTGCTCGTCCTGTATCGGGCGGTGAGGGCCTTTAAGGGTGCTTACACTTGCATCGGTATTCAATCCTAAAAACAACACATCACCCAAATCACGGGCTTTGGCAAGATAATCCACGTGGCCGCGGTGCAGCAAATCGAAACAGCCGTTGGTAAACACCACTTTGTAGCCCTTACTGTGCCAATCGGCAAGCAGGGTTTCAAGCTGTTCGGGGGTATTAATTACCTTGTTTTGTATTTTCTGATGAAGATTCACCCGCCAATTGTTTGCGTTGTAAAATCAGTAAAAGAATCATGCTTACACTACCCACACCAATAAACATAATCATTTGTGATGCGTGGGCAATGGTTGCGTACACCACTCCGTTGTTTTCGGCAATGCCATACAGCGTAAGGCCCAACGAAACAAAATAGTGAAACGTACCCATACCGCCGGGGGCAGGTAATAAAATTGCAATGGTACTCATTACCAACACGGTTAATCCTGCTTCCCAGCCCAAATGTGCGGTAGTATCCAGTGCAAAAAAGCACAAGTACACCATTAGGTAATACATCACCCAAATTACAATAGAGTGGAAGATAAACTGTATCGGTTTTTTAATCGTAAGCAAGCTTTTTATACCGTCGGCAAAGCCTTTTACAAAATCAATTACTTTTTTATAAAAGGGTAGGGCCTGAATTTTTTTACGGAAGATAAAAAACACAGCCAAACCCACTACAGCCAAAATACCTGCAATTTGTATCAGGCTTGGGCCGCTGCTTGCAGCATCAGTTTTGTTTGCCGAAAACAGGTTGAACGCCTGTTGCAGCGTATCAAACTGCAGGCCGATGGCTAATAACAATACAATGCCCATGCACAGCAAATCCACCAAACGTTCGGCTACAATAGTACCAATCATGGTAGTAAGCGGTATTTTCTCTGTTTTAGAGATAATAGCTGCACGGGCTACCTCGCCCCCGCGAGGGATGGCAAAGTTTACCATGTAGCCTACCATAATGCCATGAAAGGTGGTCCAGAAACCTGTTTTGTAGCCCAAGGGTTCAGCCATAATTTGCCAGCGTAAAGCACGGCTTACGCAGCTAATTATACCTGCACCAATGGCCGCCAGCACCCAGCTAAGTTCGGCACCTTTTATTTTTTCAATCAACTCATCCATCTTAACGCCTTTAAAGGCCATATAAATGAATGCAGCACTAATACCGATGAAAATGGTGTAACGGAGTACTTTTTTTAGGGTTGCCGACATGGAACGTGTTATTTAATCACGCGGTTGTTATCATCAGGGTAAGCCAAGGTTGGCTTGTGGGTTTTGGCTTTTTCAAAGTCCATTTGGCAGTATGAAATTACAATTACCAAATCGCCTTTTTGCGCTTTGCGGGCTGCGGGTCCGTTCAGGCACACCATTCCAGTTCCGCGCTCACCTTTAATTACGTAGGTTTCAAACCTCTCGCCGTTGTTAATGTTCACAATCTGCACCTTCTCGTTTTCAATCAGGTTTGCAGCGTCCATTAAGTCCTCGTCCAGCGTAATGCTGCCCACATAGTGCAATTCAGTTTGAGTGATTTTTGCCCTGTGGATTTTAGATTTTAATACTTCAATTATCATAAAAGCGCCGCAAAGGTAGCGAAACTTTGCAGAATAGTTGTGAAGCCATAAGTGTGCCAGTATTCATTTACTGTGTATCATTTAACAGGTTAAATAGATGCAAGCGGCTAATTACCTGCCGGTAGGAGGGGCAGCGATTGCATATACTTCTTCTTCGGCACTGCGAATTACTTGCATAATATTTTCGTAGTAATTAAAAACCGAATCGAAATCAAAATTTATAACGGCAATCAATACCAATCCTCCTGCCAAAAAGATGAAAGGAGAATCCCACGTGTGGGGTGAATACGCCTCGGCCAATGTTACAGCAATAGGGAATAATAGCAATGCGGCGATTAACTGTGGCGTTGTAAATAATTGGTGAAAACACAACAGCACAATCACAGCGGTAATAAACACACACGCACTGCCTTCAATGCTGCGGGTATAGGTTTGGCGGGTAAACAAGGCTTTTACTTTGTATTTATGCTTACCCCATGTAACCCCAACAGGTTCTGCCAAGCCGTCTCCAATGGCATTTACCAATATAATTATCAATAAAAGTTGAGAAGCTCCGATGCTGTGAAAATAAAAGTACAGGGGCACAGCTACCATATAAGTAGCAAGGTATTGGGTAAACAGCCACTTCATGGTATGCGGACGGTCTTCAGGACGGTCGAAGGCGGCATACATCATCCCGAACAAGGGTATGCGGGTACGTACGGGTTTTAGGTAGATGATAAATGTAGCCATGCTGATGGTTACCATCAAAATCATAGTCAGCAGGTTTTCAGTAAAGGGAATGTAGATTTTGATAATAAAAGGTAAGAAGAATACAAAAAAGTGATTGAGTTTGCGGGTGTAGTTCACTTTAACACCCCCTTTAACAACCATTAGCCCCTCAAAAAAGGCAATGATGTGTAATACAATAAACTCCGTTAGTTGGTTTTGTAAAAATGCGGTTTCCATGAGACAAAGTTGCAGGCTTGCAAAAGGGCTTTTTAATCACATTTTGCGTGAACCCTTTTTTGTTTTAGCAGATTTTGCTGATTGCAACCCAACCAATACGGATTAGTTGCAAAAAATGCAAACGGGTGCTACATCATCAGCATAAAACAAAAAACCACGGCCCTAAGACCGTGGCAACCTAGAAATAAAATTGAGGAGTGCTATTTGATATATACTTTCTCAGTGGTTATAACCCCGTTGCCTTTTACTTGTAGCAGGTAGTAACCCGCAGCAAGTCCGTTAAGGTTCAGGGTATTTAGTTGGCCGTTGCCATGTACTGTTTGTGTATTGGCTACGGTACGGCCTAATAAATCAAACACAGTTGCATCAAAGCTTCCGGTTTTGTTTATTATTACTGTAACCTCACTACCGTTGCAGCCTATTTGTGTAGCATTGTTAGCGGTTTGAGGTTCTTTGGCAGAAGTGATGGTTTGGGTAAAGTGCAATACAAAACGCGCCTGTGTGCTGTTGGCTTCATAAGTAAACTCATAGGGCTTACCGTTTACGGGGTGTTTTTTACCCGTTACCAAATCTTCAAGCACTACCTCAACACCGGGTGCCATGTTTTCAGTGGCAAAGTTTATAGTGTGCTTTCCTGCGTTTTTAGCAAAAAAGTGAATGAATACAGGCTCATTTTCAGTAGGTATTGTATTCCAAACCTCTTTGCTTGCTTTTTGTCCTTCAAGCATAAAGTACATATTGGGGGCACCTGTGTTTAGCTTTTTAGTGCCGTCGTAAATATCATAACCATTTGCAGCTTGCGGGTGGGTGTACCATTTTACCGCATCAGTTTTGCCGGTGGGGCCTGTAACTTTTAGCTCAAGATAGTTTTCAAAACCTGTTTTGCTGAAGAAGTTGCTTAGCGAATCGGTATTACGGGC
Source organism: Agrobacterium sp. 719_389 (assembly GCA_943370295.1). Classification (GTDB taxonomy): domain Bacteria; phylum Bacteroidota; class Bacteroidia; order UBA8524; family UBA8524; genus SB11. Next base: position 15,058 of record CALRQL020000002.1, read on the forward strand.
GCTGTTCTTAAAAGTAAGGTCGGTGTTGTTTGAAACTACTTTTACAGTGAAGGGCGTAAAAGGTGGGATTACACCTTGTGTAGCATTATCATAAACGGTGTAGCTGCTGTCAGATTGGTTAAATACCCATACTTGCTGACCTTGTACATTATTTACATCATCAACGGTTGCGGTGGTTCCGTCCCACATAAAACCCGAAGGCCAAGGGTTACGGATTACTTGCCAGCCTGTAGTATCAGTAATGCTGCCTGTGCGGCTTAATCCGTTTACAGTATAATCGGCAGTTCCTGCGTATGTTCCGGTAATATCCATGGTAAGTGGCAAAGGGTTAGCCCATGCAGCAGAACCACCCATATAGATTGAGTACGAGCGGCTATCCATAGTGGCCGAAGTTCCGCTTGCCCTATTCCAGTACGGAACAGCACTTTCATCAAAATAATAGGTATTGGCCGAGGCTGCACTTAGCGAACCGAAATCTAAGTTCATATCATCACTTAATTGAGCCAATGTAGCACCGTTTAGGGGTGAGCAAATCGGTCGCCAGCCTATACCGCCGCCTGTAATAGTATATTGTGAGATAACGTTACCACTGATAGTACCGCTACCGCTGCCTGCAATCTGTCCGTACAAAGTACCCGAAGTAGCTTTTAGTACCAAATTGCCGCCTGTGGTAAGCGCGCCGTCGGTATGGGTTAGTATCCCTGCAATTTGCAACTGGTTGCCCAGTATCAGGTTACTGCTTGCATTGGTGCAGTTGTAGGTAAGGTTTTTAAGCACATTGGTAGTACCGGGAGTGGTTTGGTCCATATACATAGTACCCACCGCAGTAGCGGCACTGTTAATAGTTAGGTTTGCATTGGCCGAACCGCGGATAACACCTGTGGTAGCTGCCGCAAACGCACTGTTGGTACTTGAAACTGTTGAAACTGAGTTGTTGTTTAGCACCAATGTACTTCCTGCCCCAAGGCTAAATCCTCCACCTGAAGCATTACCCAATTGCAGGTTGGTACCACCCGAATTGTCTGATAATACAACGGTTGAAGTCCCTGTAGTTTGTAACCTAAAGAGATTAAACTGATTACCGTTTCCGCTAAGGGTTTGTGTACCGTTGCTGGTACAAATAAACGTGTAACTGTTAGCAATAGGAGGGTTGGTAAGTGCTCCGTTTGAAGTTAAATCGCCCGCAATGTTTACGGTTGAAAAGGGAGCCGACGAAGCTCCGTCAATCGAAACATCGGTATATATAAGGTTACCGTTAATAGTGGTGGTATTGCCTGCCCACACCTTAGTGCCGTTGGTTAGCTTAAGATGGTGATAGGTAATTTGGGGAATGTTGAACGAGCCTGATTGTGCATACTCAAGCGTATGACCTGTGGCACGGGTTCCGTAGGTGTGTGCAAGGGTGGTGTTATTCATTGTAAGCTCACCCATGTTAGCAATATCAACAGTGCCTGTAATTGTAAGCGAAGCAGGTATTTCAACATCAGTGGCCGATGCACCGTTGCCTACTACAATTTTAGAGTTTGTTCCGCTCACTGTCCAGTTTGCATTTAATGTAGCGGAGGTGCGGTTGGTAACGGTATAAGTACAATAATTGGTAGAGAACGACGCCGGATTTGCACCCGTACCGTCGGTATTAATTCCCCAAGTAGCTAAATCATCCAAGAAACCTGTACTGGCCGAGTAGTAGTTTGCACCTGCTGTTCCGCTAAGTATCAGTTGCCTTGTGGTAGCTCCAGTGCTGGTAAAGTTAATCGTATCAGTAACCGTGCCTGTTGACGATTGCGATTTCATCCTCACCCAAATTGTAACAGGCTCGCCCGCTAAATTTCCACCACTTTGAGTGAGGTTTAATGATGTACCAAAACCCGTTGTAGCAGAGGTAGATGAAATTTCAAAATCGGTACCGGTAACAAAACTAAGAGCAACGTTTGCAGTTAGGTTATCGCCCGAAACGGTAAATGTTTGAGCAGTTGAAGCATTATTAATAGTGGTATCTAAACCCGTAACCGATGTAAGGCTTACTATAATATTAGGAGTAGGGGTAGCAGTTGTAACTGCTTGCTTGCATGAAAACCTTGACATGGTTGGAGTAGCATTTTGAGCCCTTAAACGGAAATAATAAGTAGTAGAGGCTGATAAGCCCGTAACAGCTTTACTGGTTACGTTACCTACATCAAGGTTATTGAAGCCTGAAACAGGCGATGCAAAGGTTGAGTCGTCATCTACCGTAAGATAATATTTAGTGGCTGCAGTTAATGAGCCCCAATTTGCCGTGAAACCACTTGAACTGACAGCAGTACCTGCTGAAGGTACAGGGCCGCGCAACAACAGAATAAAGTTTTGGTTGGTGGTGTTGTTCCATGTGCCCAATGTTGCAGTTCCCGAAGCTGTTACGCCACTGGTACCCAAGTTAAAATCACCGATAACAGTATTCGCATTATTTACATAAGCCGATGAAGCGCCAGTGGTGGTAGATGTACTACCCAGTTTTGTGCCCGAAGATATATTGTTCCATTGCGTTCCGGTAGAGCCTGAGCGCAACGTGTGAATGTTGTTGGCAACACCGCTTTGCGTGCCGCTTTTTATCATTATCATGTCGTTTGTGGCTATATCCAGCGTACCGTTGTTAGAGAAAAAAGTAGTATTGTTTAGGTTGATAGCCATATTAAAATCAGAGCAACCGGTGGTAGTATCCAGCGTTAATGCCGTACCGGGTTTACGCAAACGGATGATAGTACCTGCCCGTACATACCTAAACACTGATAACGTGGTAAATTGATAACCGCCACCACCATCATTGGCATTGCTTGACGAAAAGTCTTTAATCCATAAGCTCCTTAAATCAGTGCTGTCTTTTATCACCAATAATTCAACCTCATCATCAGCTCCTGAAGTGCCGCCGCTGTTATAATACTCATTGATAACTACGTCCTGGCTGCGAACCAGTGTAGGGAAAGAAGAAAATAAAACCAATAGCGAAAGGCTCAATAATAAGTTTGAGTGTTTTTTATTCATAAGTAACCATTTATTTTTTTAGAAACCGGAGGGTGCAGCAATGCCAATGACGGACAACCCCAAACGGAGCTGCTTTTTTTAAACCATAGCATTTATTTATTTCTTTTACCGGGTAACTCCGGTTTCTAAAATTTGATGATTCAAAAGTCCCCTTGGCAAGTAATGGGGGATTAAAAGGGCGGTAAATAATTTATTACATAATTGCCTGCCTAATGCACGGGGGCTTTTAAGGAATTGTTAAAAGCAACAAAATGGGCGAGGAGAAACACACGTAACCGCACAAAATGACATTGCAGTTGGCCTTTCAGTTAACAAACTAGTTACAAGCGGGAGGGTTTATCAACACAAACACATGTAGAAAAGTGCAGGGCTGTTTAAAATTTAGGTTTAGAAAGGTAGCAAAACAGATAATTATCCAAATAGCAGCTATAATTTACAGTATCGGGCATTTACTGCAAAAGCAATGTGTTTTTAATGTTAAATAAGGACAAGTATTACATGGGTAATATTAAGCAGCAATGTAAAAAGCGGTACTCATCCCGAACTTGTTTCGGGATCTCATCGGTATTCATCGCGAACTGGTAATGCGATGTTGAAACAAGTCCAACATGACGAGTGCCGAACAACCACTTGTCCTGCTGACGAAGGAAGCATCTTATACAGTTCTGTTAAACGATTCGTGTTAACATATTTAGGATAAGAAATTTCACTACGTTCAATTTGACAGGAAGGGGTTGTGGCTCGGTGGCTGTCATCCCGAACTTGTTTCGGGATCTCATCGGTATTCATCGCGAACTGGTAATGCGATGTTGAAACAAGTTCAACATGACGGGTGCCAACCCAATTGAAATCTACCCCCTTTTACCGTGCTTGCGGAAAGCGGAGATAAGTTGGTAGATACCGTAACCTATAAACATACGCGATACAACATCGATAAATAACGCGTGAGAACTAGGCTCTTTTACCATAAAATCAGTCTTATGTGTAGGAAGAATAAACTGTGCCCAGTCTCCTATAAAGTCAGTATGCCATCCTAAAACTAATTCATATTTTACAGATTCTAGAGCTGCATTATAAAAGATAAAACCTATCGAGCTTACCCCCAATGTAAAAACAATTGCCCAGCCCCAACTTTCGCCATGTCTGTTAGAGGTTTCGTTTAACTTATACACCCACCACTCAGTATCAAAATATTTAAACCACCATCTTTTTTTGCTCGCTTCAATAATCTGCATTTGGATTTCAGATGTCTTAGCATGGTATTTTGTACCCCGCACAATATCCCCTTGTCCTTCAAATACTTTTTTTAATTGATCGAAAAATGATTTCTTCTGTTCAAGTGCTTTAACAGGATTCATTTCATCATAAACTACCACGTCATCAGGTACAGTCCCACCACTTATAAACACTTCAGTAATTTTTGAGTTATTGAACTCAAAATTAAAGCCTGCTAAATCACACTCGGTAAATTCTGTTTTGCCAAGAGAGGATTGGGAGATGCAGAAGGTTGACTTTTCAAAAATCTGTAAAAGTTCTAGGGTGTGTTTAGTATATTTATCTTTTTGCTCTAATAATAATTTTTCAGTTTTTTGATACTTATCAACTTTTTTTTCAATTTCATCGGGAGTAAATTTTTGGGCTAAAAAAGATTCAACTTCCAACCATACAAACACATTTTCTGCCCTTTTTATATTCCTGAAGTATAGATTGCCCAACATGGAAAACTCATTCATATGACATGCGTAAACCCATGTGTCAGAAAATGAAACTACGCAACTTTTGCCCAATGTAAGTTGATCAAAATCAATATTATTGATGAAACTTGTCCCATCAGTCCCCCCACTAATATACAATTCAATTTCGCAGCTCCCTTCAAGACGTAATTCGGGGATTTTGCAGTTTTCGAGCCTACATAGTGCTATATTAGTACTAATGAATTGAAAAGAAGCAAAAACATTGTCAATATCCCATTCCAAAAAATGACTATTTGCGACTGAGAAATTCCCTGTTTGATTATTCTTTTGGATTTCTAAATTATCACATGACGAATCATAAACGGTAAAATCTCCTATTTTGCTGTCTTTGACATTAATACTTCTCAATTCGCAGCTATCAATATTTATCTCCTCGGTCAAGCAATTTGTGATATCAAAGTCGTCAATAACAGATTTGTCAGAAAAACAAAACGCACGAGAAATACTACTGTTAGTTTGCAGATATTTCATTTCACTTTCACCCCAAACTTTGACTTTTCCAATGACACTTTCATCTATAACAGAGAAATCTCCAACAGAGCTTTTTTTTATATAAAAGTTATCTGCTTGAGAGTTTTTGAGAAGAATACTATCTATGCTGCTTTCAATACTGTGAAAATCACAAAAATTTGAAAAGAAAAAAGTAATGTACTTTATTTTACTTTTTATAAAATTAAAATTGTAGAAAGCACTAACTATAAAGTCTAGGCTATCCAAATCACTCTCATAAAAATAAATGTCCGATTGAATTTTTGTAATTTCATTTTGGGCAAGGACTTTTAAATTACATTTAGAGAATCTAATTAAAGATAATTTGCACTTATAAAATACAATGCTAAGATCGGATTGATTATAGTCCTCAATTATAACTTTGGATTCATTGTCTATTATTTCAATATCATATAAATAAATATAAGCTATTTCTTCTTTAAATTTCTTGTCCAAATTTGCTATTTTGTTTAGGTATTCACCCTTTACTTTACTTATACCATTAAGATTAAATCTTTCAGACTGTTGATCCGTCCAATTAGGTGTTGTGAGTGCTTCGATTATTAATGAACTTCGAACTTGATGTTTGTAGCTTCTTTCGGGTGAAGTATCGGCCATGATAGTTAGCGTTTTAGCGAATATACTATTTTTCCCTCACCCCGGAGAGCCACTGCGGCACGACTGTCAAACATTTCCCCTCTCCTACTTGGAGAGGGGCGACGTTCAAAAATTCGCCTGACTTTTTATGATTTGGGTGAGGGAAAGGGTTGTGTTTAATAACCCGTTTACACCCTCACCCCGAAGAGTCACTGCGGTACGACTGCCAAACATTTCCCCTCTCCAATATGGAGAGGGGCGACGTGCAAGTACAGTTCTATTTTCAAAACGTCGGGGTGAGGGGGAAACTAGCAATTAAGCCTAATAAACTCATTCAACCGATACAATACATTTTGCAGGTTGTTTTCCACTTCACTATTCGTAAAACGTATCACAACAATTCCTTTTTCATTTAGCTCTTGCGTTCTGCTTTTATCGTATTCTCTTTGGTCTTGAGAATTGTGAACCGCACCATCTACTTCAATTACCAGTTTTAATTCGTGGCAATAAAAATCTGCAATATATTTTCCTATTGGGTGTTGCCGCCTAAACTTCACGCCCTCAAACTTTCTATTCCTTAGTTCACTCCATAAAAGCCTTTCTGCTTTGGCTTCTACGTAATGTCTTGGCGTTATCAAAAATTAAACGATTTGAGTTATAAAATAAGCGGTCTTTAAGTTCTTCGTGCATACCCTTTATACACAATTGTACCATTGAGTAAATGCCCTCACTCCATAGAGCCTCTGTAACTCGATAGCCCAGCATTCCTCTCTCCAACTTGGAGAGGGGCGACGTGCAAGTATTGTCTGACTTTTAATAATTAGGGGAGAGGGGAAAACAGTAAACCTGAAACTGAAAACTAACATCCATTCGTTATCTTTGCCACGCTTTGAACATCAAGCAATTTTTAGACCTCTACACCCGCCACCCCGCCTTTTCGGGGCTGGATGATATTGTTTTTTCTCAAACAAAACCCCTTAAAATAGCTGCGCAAAATCTTAACGGAGCCGCAGTAGGGGTAGGCATTTCAGCAGCTTGGCTGCGCAATCCTGAAAAGACGTTTTTAATAGTAGCAGACGATTGGGAACAGGCGGCCTACCTGCACACTGATGTGAGCAGCCTGATAGAAAACCGCGAGATTTTGCTGTTGCCCGAAAGCTTTAGCAAGAGTTTCATTCCGGCGCAAACCGATAACAGCAATGTGCTGAAACGTGCAGAGGTATTAAGTCGCTTGAATAAGAAGCCGCACGGGCAGGTGATTATTACCTATCCGCAAGCTGTGCTTGAGAAGGTGATAGGCAATGCTACGTTTGAAAAGAACACCTTTGAGGTGAAAGTGGGCGACCCTTTTGACCTTGACTTTTTGATGGAGATGTTGAGTGAACACGATTTTGACCGTGTTGACTTTGTGTATGAACCGGGTCAGTTTGCCATTCGCGGGGGGATTATCGATGTGTTTTCATTTGCCAACGATTTACCCTACCGTGTAGAATTGGACGGCAACTTGGTAGAGTCTATCCGCTTGTTTGAGCCTGAAAACCAACTATCTGTAAAAAAAGTGGTGCATACCACCATTGTACCCAACATACAAAGCGAAGTTATTGCCAAAGAAAAAACCAGTTTGTTTAGTTATCTGCCCGATGATGTGGTGGTGTGGCTGCACGACGGCACTTTTGCAACCGGAGTGATGGAAGAGGGGTTGGGCAAAGCGGCCAAATACTTAGGCGAAAATAACGACGCTACCCCCATTGCCGAGTTGTACGAAACCACCAACGAGTGGCTGGGACAGGTTGAAAAACTTACGGTGGTAGAATACGGGAAACGCACGTTTTTTAAACCGCAAAAAACCATTGAGTTTAAAACCTCGCCGCAACCGCTGTTCCATAAGAACTTTACCCTGCTGATTGAGAACCTTAAAGACAATCAGGGAAAGGGCTACCAAAACATTATATTTTCTGATAATCCCCGACAGGTAGAGCGTTTGCATACCATTTTTGAGGATTTGGATAAAGAAGTAAAGTTTGAGCCTGTGTATCATGGTATCAGCGAGGGGTTTATCGACCACGACCTGAAAATTGCCTGCTATACCGAGCATCAGCTTTTTGACCGCTATTATAAATACAAAGGCCGCCGCACGTATTCATCTACCAAAGCCCTTACTTTAAAAGAACTGCGGGAACTTTCGCCCGGTGATTATGTAACCCACATCGACCACGGTATCGGAAAGTTTGCAGGGCTTGAAAAGATTGAGATGAACGGGGTGATGAGTGAAGCCGTGCGTTTAGTGTACCGTGATAACGATTTACTCTACGTACACATTAACTCGCTGCACAAAATAACCAAATACGTAGGCAAAGACGGTACCGAGCCCCGCATGAACAAACTGGGCAGCGATGCGTGGGACAAGCTGAAAAAATCGACCAAAAAGAAGGTAAAAGACATTGCCCGCGATTTGATAAAGCTGTATGCTGCCCGCAAGGCGCAAACAGGTTTTGCATTCAGTCCCGATTCGTATTTGCAAGTAGAGTTGGAGGCTTCGTTTTTGTACGAAGATACCCCCGACCAAAGCAAAGCCACTGAGGATGTTAAGGCAGACATGGAACTGCAACACCCGATGGACAGGCTGGTGTGCGGTGATGTGGGCTTTGGTAAAACAGAGGTCGCCATCCGTGCTGCCTTCAAAGCCGTGGCTGATAGCAAGCAAGTCGCCGTATTGGTGCCTACCACCATTTTGGCCTATCAGCACTACAAAACATTTAAAAGCCGTTTAGAGGGTTTCCCTTGTAATATTGATTATATCAACCGTTTCCGCAGTGCCAAAGAGAAAAAAGAAATTCTTACCAAGCTTAAAGAAGGAAAAATTGACATTCTTATTGGTACGCACGCATTGGTGGGCAAAGAAATTAAGTTTAAAGACCTCGGCCTGCTAATTATCGACGAGGAACAAAAATTTGGGGTAGCTGTCAAAGAAAAACTAAAGCAATTCCGTGTAAACGTGGATACGCTAACCCTTACGGCAACCCCCATACCGCGCACCCTGCATTTCTCGCTGATGGGCGCAAGGGATTTATCGGTGATAAACACCCCACCGCCCAACCGTCAGCCCGTGCGTACTGAGTTGCACGTATTCAATCAGGAGTTGATGCAAGAAGCCGTTGCCAATGAAATAGCACGCGGCGGTCAGGTGTTTTTCATCCATAACCGGGTGAAAGACATTTATGATTTTGCTGCCATGATTGAACGATTGGTTCCCGGTGCCCGTGCGGCAGTTGCCCACGGACAAATGGAAGGGCACCAGTTGGAAGATATTATGATAAAGTTTGTGGAGGGGGATTATGATGTGCTGGTGGCTACTACAATTATCGAAAGCGGTTTGGACATACCCAATGCCAACACCATTATTATAAACAATGCCCACATGCACGGTCTTAGCGATTTGCACCAGATGCGTGGCAGGGTAGGACGTAGTAACAAAAAGGCTTATTGTTATTTATTCTCGCCACCGTTAAGTACGCTTACACAAGAAGCCCGCAAACGTTTGAGTGCTATTGAGCAGTTCAGCGATTTGGGCAGCGGGTTCAATGTGGCGATGCGCGATTTGGACATCCGTGGGGCGGGTAACCTGCTGGGTGGTGAACAAAGCGGGTTTATTGCAGAGATTGGCTTTGAAATGTATCACAAGATACTGGACGAAGCTCTACAAGAACTGAAAGACGAAGAGTTTAAAGAACTGTTTAAGGACGAAACGCCAAAACCCCGTACCAATGAGGTGCAGGTGGACGTGGACGCTGAAATTCTGATACCCGACCACTATGTGCGCAACATACAGGAGCGACTTTCGCTGTACAATGAACTAGCACAGATAGGCGATGAAGATAAACTATTAAAGTTCAGGGATGAACTGATTGACCGCTTTGGCCCGATGCCCAAAGAACTGAAAGGTTTGTTTGACAGTATGCGGATGAAGTGGAAAGCCCGCGATTTGGGTTTTGAGCGGGTAAACCTGCACAACAAAACGCTTACCTGTTATTTCCCTACCAACCAAAGCAGCAGCTACTATCAAAGTGAGTTGTTTGGCAAAATACTAAAATATGTAGCTGCACACCCTGTAAAATGCAGCATGAAGCAAACACCCAAAAACCTCACCATGATACTTAAAAACGTAACCGGCGTTTTAGATGCTATCAGAGAGTTGGATGAGTTGAGGGAGAGTGTGCTTAATAACTAAAAAATTAATTAATTTAGTTTAATAAACCAGTAGTAAATGGGAAATTGTTATGCGCATTCTTTGGGTAACTGTAAAGGGGGCATTTCACGCGAACATATAGTTTCAAAAGCTATATTGGACGATGTAATAGTAGTAATTGGACTTCCTGGATGCAAAGAGAAAAGTATGCAGATTCCAAAGGATAGATTAGTTACTAAAATTTTATGTCAGCACCATAATAACCAACTTTCGATATACGATGAAACAATTGCAGAACATAAAAAGCATATTGACCTTATAGACAAAAATGACAGTTTGTTCAACAGAATGCCCAAAATGGTTAAAAAAAACTACTTTGTTTGCACCCTTAATGGAAATGATCTTGAAAGATGGTTTTTAAAAACATTGATAAATATCTGTAAAACAGATAAAGGTCTTAAGATTGATAGTGAAATACTGTTACCTTATTTGTTCGACAGCATTCCGTTCGAATATCCCTATGGATTAGGAAATTTAACTAAGCCTGGATTATCACTTAACTCCTCAAACATAATTCAGATGTGTCCATTATTGATGGATAAAGATGATGAAACAATTGTTCAAGGCGGGATATTTAGATATAGAGGATTTGGATACTTATTGCTTTTACCTCCTTATGAATTTAGTATTGAACGTGAAAAACCTATAATTGACAGTATCTTCACAGGAAAATTTCAAGATTTATTAGGTTGTCAATATAATTGGCATAATGAAGAAATATTTTACACTGCAAAAAAGCAAAGTGGGCTTGTTGTTAATGCTCAATCAATAAAGTTTAAATGGGAATAGAATCAATTATACAACACTGATTGCATCCCGTCATTCCCAGCGTAAGCGGGAATCTATCCCTTGCAGTGGTGAAATGACTCAACACCTTCCCACAAGATTCCCAATCAAGTTGGGAATGACATCTGACGCATTGCAACTCCAAACGAAAATTGTACAACTGGTATTTGAGTATTAGTTATGTAATACTGATAGCACCCCGTCATTCCTGGGGCAAGCGGGAATCTATCCCTTACAGTGATACAATAACTAAGCATCTTCCCACAAGATTCCCAACCAAGTTGGGAATGACTACCCACCGCACGGCAAACCTTAAATGTAAATCCCAAACTATATAAACGACAAAGCCCCTGCACAACTTGTTGTGCAGGGGCTTTGTCGTTAGTAATGATATTTAGTTACTGCCCACTAATTGCCCTGATAGCTTTTTAAGTTCTATTTCGGCAAGTTTTAGGTTATATTGGGCGTTAATATCGCGGTTTTGGGCATCCTGCCAGTTGCGTTCGGCTTCTTTTACTTCAAGTAATGAAGAAAGACCTTGTTGCAGTCGACCTTCGGCAATTTTGTAATTATCAAAAGCCAGTTGAGCGTTGGCTTTTTCCATACCTGCAATGGTTTTGTAGGTTTGGTAGTCGTTGTAGGCTTGTCGGTAGGCACTATTTACGGTGCTTTGCAGCTTTTCAAACAACAGGGTACTGCTTTTAATTTGCAAATCAGCCGTGCGCAATTGGTTGCGGATAGAGTTGCTTCTAAACAAGGGTACACTGGCGGTAATACCTGCATTTAAACCATTGCTTTGGTTGAGCAGCGAAAAGCCTGCCTGACTGGTTTGACGGGTATATCCGTAGCTGGAAGTTAAGCGAACCAACGGCAACCGTTGCGAACCAATCTCGCGGTATTGCAGTTGACTAATGTTGATATTCCGTTGTGCTGAAAGCAGCGAGAAATTTTTGCTGGCAAGACTTCCATCCACCGACGGGAAATTCAACGTAGTATCGTTATCAATCGTTTCAGTAACGTCAAAAGCTACTCCGGCATCACGACCCAACAAAATATTGAAGCCCATTTTAAGATTAGCAAGGTTGTTTTGCTGCATCAACAAATTGGCTGAAAATGTATTTTTATCAATATTCACCTGATTCACCTCAAACGCTGAAACCACACCCACTGCATACTTAGCGGCTATAATCTCCTGACGTTTTTTAACCAAATCCAAGGCAATTTCAGTGGTTTTAATCTGCATCTTTTGCCCCACAAGTCCGTAGTACTCACTCATCACTTGGGCTACGGTTTGTTGTATTTGTTCTTTAAGGTTAAAACCGGTTTGCTTTTGCAACTCTTCCAAGCGGCTTTTATTGGCAAACATTCGAATACCGTCAAACAACGTCCAGTCCAGCGCTACGTTTGCATTCAGGTTGGTTGCGCCTACACCGTTGCTTTGCACCTCCAAACCGTTTGAGAATTTTTGGTTGATATTGTTGTTCGATAAATTTTCGCTCACGTTCAGCGTTACATTGGGCAACATCCCTGCGTTGCCTGCATTGTTGTTCAGTTGTGCAGCTTGGTCGGCAGTTTTAGATAAAAGAATGTCGTAATTGTTTTTCAGTGCAACTTCAACCGCCTCGTTAATGGTCATCGGTGTTTGTGCGAAAAGTCCGCCGCAAATCAATAGTAACAACGTAGTTGTAACAGCTTTTCTTTTTAATCCGATAAACTGAAGGAAACGCCTTGCCGAAAGAGTGTAAATAACCGGAATAACAAACAAGGTAAGTACCAGCGAGAACATTACACCGCCTATAATAACGATACCCAAAGGAACACGACTTTGTGCGCCTGCCCCCAAAGCAAGGGCAATGGGCAATGCACCCAAGGCGGTAGCCAAACTAGTCATTAAAATGGGACGCAAACGCATGGTAGCTGCTTGCAGGGCGGCTTCAAACCTTGAAAGCTCGGGGTTGTGTTCGCGCAACTGGTTGGCGAACTCCACAATCAGAATACCGTTTTTGGTTACCAAGCCTATCAGCATAATAATACCTATCTGACTAAAGATGTTAATGGTTTGCCCGAAAACCCACAATGACAGCAAGGCTCCGGCCAACGCTAAGGGTACAGTAATCATAATAATAAGCGGGTCTTTAAAGCTCTCAAACTGTGCGGCCAAAATCAAATATACCAGCAACAACGCTAATAAGAAGGCAAACAAAGTATTGCTTGAACTTTCTTTAAAATCGCGTGATGGGCCTGTAAGTGAAGTACTGAACGTTTCATCCAACACTTTATCAGCAATACGTTCCATTTCTTTGATACCGTCGCCCACTGTTTTTCCGGCTGCCAAACCCGCCGAAACCGTGGCTGATTTGTAACGGTTGTAGTGATACAATTGGGGAGGATTGCTTTGCTCTTCTACCGTTACAAGGTTGTCTAATTGCACCAGTTGTCCGGTATTACTGCGCACATAAAAGCTCTTCATATCCAAGGGGTCATCACGATTATCTCGTTCTACTTGCCCCATTACTTGATACTGCTTACCGTTCATAATAAAGTAGCCCATACGGCGGCCACTAAGCGCCAGTTGCAGGGTTTGGGCAATATCGGCTACCGATATACCCAATTCTGCCGCTTTATTACGATTAATGGTGATACCCAATTCAGGGCGGTTAAACTTAAGGTTCACATCTACCATACCTCCAAAAACAGGACTTTTAGAAACCTCGTCCATAAACTTGGGCAGATTGGCTTTTATCTTATCAAAGCTTGAGTTCTGAAGCACAAACTGTACGGGCAAACCGCCACGAGGCCCACCACCCGATGAGATGGTTTGATCTTGTACTACAAATACACGTCCGTCGTTAAAACGAACCATGTTTTTAGTAAGGTAATCGGCAATTTGTTGCTGGCTGCGTTCGCGAGTGTCTTTATCACCGATTACAATACGACCAAAACCTGTGTTTGGAGCACCTGAACCCGCAAAGCCGGGGGCAGTCACCGAAAGCATAATTTGCTTTTCGGGAACAGAATCTTCTACAAAACGGCTAATCCTATCCATGTAGCCGTCCATGTAATCGTATGAAGTACCTTCAGGGGTAGACGCAGTGATACGTAACCAACCTCTGTCTTCCAGCGGAGCTAATTCTTCGGGTAATGATTTGTTTAGGAAGAATATTACACCCAAGCAGGCAATAATGATGAGCACCGATACGATTTTCACCTTCATAAATGAACCTAAGGTACGGCGATAGCCATTGTCCAACGCGCGGAAAAAGGGTTCGGTTTTGCGGTAGAACCACGATTGGTAGCCGGGTTTTCCGGCCAGTTTCACACTTAGCACGGGGGTTAGTGTAAGTGATACAAATGCGGAGATAAGCACCGCGCCTGCTACCACTATTCCAAACTCTTGGAACAAACGGCCTACAAAACCTTGGATAAATATGATGGGAAGGAATACTACTGCGAGAGTGATTGAGGTAGATATTACCGCAAAGAAAATTTCTTCAGAGCCTTCTTTGGCTGCTTCACGGGGACTAAGTCCGGCCTCAAGTTTTTTGTAAATATTCTCGGTTACAACTATACCGTCGTCTACCACCAAGCCCGTTGCAAGTACGATACCCAACAGGGTTAACACGTTGATGGAGAACCCGAAAATGTACATGATAAAGAATGCCCCCAAAAGTGATACGGGAATATCAATCAGCGGGCGGATGGCTATCAGCCAGTTACGGAAAAACAGGTAGATAATAATTACTACCAGCAGTATGGCAATCAGCAGGGTTTCCTCTACCTCAGCAATAGAACGTTTTACAAATTTGGTGGTATCCAATACAATACCCACTTCAATGTCTTCCGGTATTTCTTTTTTCAGTTGCTCAAAGCGTTTGTAAAACTCATCCGCAATAGCCACCTGATTAGAGCCAGGCTGAGGGATGATAGCCAAGGCCACCATCGGCACCCCCGATTCTTTCAAAATCGTTTCTTCGTTTTCAGGGCCAAGTACCGCACGGCCCACATCGCGCAAACGCACGATACTGTTGGCATCCGTTTTAATAATAAGGTTGTTAAAATCCTCTTCGGTAACTAACAGACCTGATGTTTTAACAGTTAGTTCAGTGGCGTTACCTGCAATTTTACCGGATGGAAGCTCGATATTCTCGCGGTTTAAGGCTGACTGAATATCGTTTAGCGAAAGTTGTTTGGCCGCCAATTTCATCGGGTCGAACCAAATACGCATGGCATATTTCTTTTCACCCCAAATCTGTATTCCACTCACACCGGGTATAGTTTGCAAACGTTCTTGCAATACGTTGGTGGCATAGTCGCACACTTCCAATTGGTTTCGGGTATCGCTTTTTACCGTCATGGATATGATTGCATCGCTGTTTGCATCGGCTTTTGATACAATGGGCGGAGCATCAATGTCTTCGGGTAATTGACGTTGTGCTTGCGATACTTTATCACGTACATCGTTGGCAGCAGCTTCTAAGTCTGAGTTCAAATCAAACTCTACCGAAATAACGCTGGAACCTTGGTTGCTTGACGACGAAATGGTGCGGATACCTTCGATACCGTTAATCGCTTTTTCAAGCGGCTCGGTAATTTGTGACTCGATTACATCGGCATTAGCACCGGTATAAGCAGTACGGACGGTAATAATTGGAGGGTCGACCGAGGGGTATTCCCTCACCCCCAAAAAATTAAATCCTATCAACCCGAACAACACAATAATGATAGACATTACTGTGGCAAGTATGGGCCGTTTTAAACTTAGTGATGATAAACTCATTACGCCCTCCTTATTTTACAATTTTAGCTACCCTTACATCGCCATTGGGTTTCAGTTGCATTAGCCCTGTGGTAACTACGGTATCGCCTGCCTGCACCCCTTTTATAATTTCAACAAGGTCAGCATCACGCAAACCTGTTTCAACGGGCACATAGGTGGCTTTGCCCCCTTTTACCACAATTACCTGTTTGCCCCTTGCTATCGGCATAATGGCTTGGGTAGGCACCATCACAGCGTTTTGATGGCTTGCAATGCCAAGACTTACGTTGGCAAACATGCCGGGCAATAGTTTGCCCGAGGTGTTTTGTGTACGTGCGCGCACTCTAATATTGCGGGTTGTTACATCAATTTTGGGCTCTATGGCAAAAACCGTTGCATTAAAGGTGTCGGTAAATCCGTCGATGGTAAACTGTAAACGGCTGTTGTTTTTGATGGATTGTGCGTACTTTTCAGGAATGGCAAAATCAACTTTTAAAGTGTTAAGCTGCTGTAAAGTAGCAATAAGTGTTTGTGGAGTTACGTAAGCCCCTTCGCTGATATTGCGCAAACCAATTTGCCCGCTAAAAGGTGCGCGTATTTCAGTTTTACGCAACTGGTTCTTTAGCGCTTCAATATCAGCATCGTAGCTTTTTTGTTGGGTTTGTGCAGCATCGTATTCTTGTTTGCTCACCCCGTTAATCTTTAGCAACTCGGCCAGCCTTTCTACATTTTTCTGGGTAAGTGCTTGTTGTGCCTGTGCTTTTTTCAGTTGCGCCACAATATCCGCATCATCCAATTTCACCAAAAGCTGCCCTTTGGTTACGTTAGAACCTTCTTCAAAATAAAGGTTCACTACGCGCAATTGCAGTTCAGGACGTATTTCAACCTCCTCGTTTGCAAGCAAAGTTCCCGATGCGTTTACTGTGCTTGTGATGTTTTGGGTGCGGGCAATAAATGCATTTATTGCAGTTGGCGGACGTTTGGCTCCAGCTGCCCCGGGGGCATTTTTGCCGTCGCTGCTTCCGCAACTTGTTGCTAATGTTAGTAGTAGTATATTGGTTATGGCCACTAGTAGAGCCTGTGTGTGCCTCATGTTTAGGGATTATTTTTAATGTTTAAACTTTAAATTAGGCGTGGAAAGACTACTTCTTGCCACACATACTATGCCTATTTTTATGTATTACGAAAGTTTAATGTGTTTTAAATGGTAAAGTTAAGATTTTTAAGCAGGTAGCTTTTATAGTGTATTTGGCTATAATGCAATTGGTAGGCAAAACGGGCTATTTTTATCTAAATCACTACATTTTTACTTCAAAACCATTAGGTTTGAAACTTTTGCAAAAACACTACGCAGTATGAGAAAATACAATTTGCTGATTGTGGCAGCCCTGCTTACTCTTAGCAGTATAGCCCAGAAAAAAATCACCCTTGAGGATATATTTCTGAATAACACTTTCAGAATGAATACCGTGTCGGGGTTTGTGCCTTCAGCGGATGGTGAGAACTACTATAATTACGAAGGCGACGACACCCTATTTGTAGTAAAATACTCCTACAAAACAGGTGTTAAAGTGCAAACGGTGTTCAACCCGTTTGATTTGGGCTTAGGCCAGGCGGGTGCTTCGTACGGTTATGAGTTTAGTGCGGATGAAACCAAAATACTTATCAGCATAGCCACAGAATATATTTACCGCCACAGTACCCGCAGCAACTACTACGTGTGGGATTTGAAGGAAAAGAAAGCTTATCCGGTTGCGGCTGAAAAAGTAATGTATGCAAGCTTTTCGCCCGACGGCAATAAGATAGCCTATGTAAAAGACAATAACCTTTACTATACCGACTATAAAAGCGGCCAAACCCGCCAAATAACTACCGATGGTAAAGAAGATGCTATTATAAACGGTGGGGTTGATTGGGTGTACGAAGAAGAATTTACAATGAGCAAAGGGTTTGATTGGAATGCCAACGGAACCAAGATTGCGTTTTACCGCTTTGATGAAAGCCGTGTGAAGAAGTTTAGCATGGATATGTACGGCAGTCTTTACCCTTCGCAAGATGTGTTTAAATATCCCAAAGCAGGGGAGGCCAACTCAATAGTGGATGTTAAAATTTACGATTTAGCGACCAATAACACTACTGATTTGGATGAGGGTAGCCAAAACGACCAATACATTCCCCGTATTAAATGGACTACCGACGCGAATGTTTTATCATTTCAGCGATTAAACCGCCACCAAAACAAGTTTGAATTGTTGGCAGCGGATGCAACTACAGGCTCAATCAGAACGTTATACAGCGAAGAAAACAAGTATTATATAGATATTAACGATAACCTTACTTTTTTGGCCGACGGTAAACAGTTTATCATTACCAGTGAAAAAGACGGTTACAACCATTTGTACTTGTATGGTATGGATGGTAAAGAGGTACGCCAGCTAACCAAAGGAACTTGGGAGGTTGACGGCTTTTTGGGGTACGACGCTAAAAAGAAATTGCTGTATTTCACTTCGACTGAAATTAGTCCGACAGAAAGGTATTTGTACAGCATAGGAATTGACGGTAAAAACAAAAAGCAAATCACCAAAAACAAAGGCTATCACATGATAACCTTTAACCCCACCTATACCTATTATATGGATATGGAGTCGGCCTTGGGTGTACCTTATACCCAAGCCATTTGGAATAATAAAGGTGAGCTTGTGCGTGAGTTAGCAAACAACAAAGATTTAGCCGCAAAAATGACGGAATACGGTTTTGCTCCCGCTGAGTTTGCAACGCTTACAACAAGTGAAAACGTAGAGCTAAACTATTGGATGATAAAGCCGGCCAACTTTGACCCTAATAAAAAGTACCCATTATTAATGTTTGTTTACGGCGGCCCCGGCAGCCAGCAAACAGTAAATCGTTGGGGCGGCAGCAACTACCTGTGGTATCAATACCTTGCGCAGCAAGGGTATGTAATTGCTTGCGTAGATAACCGTGGAACAGGCGGTAGGGGAGAAGAGTTTAAGAAAATGACCTATCAGCAATTGGGTAAATATGAAACAATTGACCAGATTGAGGCGGCTAAGTTTTTTGGAAAGCAGAATTTTATTGATGCAAGTCGCATAGGTATTTGGGGATGGAGCTATGGCGGTTATATGTCGTCGTTGTGCATCAGCAAAGGAGCCGATGTGTTTAAAGCGGCTGTTGCAGTTGCACCCGTAACCAACTGGAGGTACTACGACAATATTTATACAGAGCGTTTTATGCGCACGCCTGCTGAAAACGGGGCGGGTTATGATGATAATTCACCCATTAACCATGTTAATAAGATTAAAGGTAACTATCTAATTATACACGGTACTGCCGATGATAACGTTCATTTTCAGAACACGGTAGAGATGGTTAATGCCATGATAAATGCGGGTGTTAAGTTTGACAGTGAATTTTATCCGAATAAAAATCACGGCATTGGCGGTAAAATGACCCGTTACCACTTGTTTAGCCGTATCACTGCGTTTGTGCTTGAAAAAC
Source organism: Agrobacterium sp. 719_389 (assembly GCA_943370295.1). Classification (GTDB taxonomy): domain Bacteria; phylum Bacteroidota; class Bacteroidia; order UBA8524; family UBA8524; genus SB11. The sequence goes on from CALRQL020000002.1 coordinate 34,220, forward strand.
TTTAAAAGTTTGCTTTTTATAATTTAACAGTTAGTTTTACGAAAATTTAAATTAAATCGTTTTAGAATGAGTAATTCAAATGCTAAACACCCCAAGGGGCTGTATGTGTTATTTTTTACTGAGATGTGGGAGCGTTTCGGCTACTACCTTATGCTTGGTATTTTCTCTTTATACATGCTTGATAGCTGGGATGCAGGTGGGATGGGCTTCTCTGCAGGAACAAAATCAGATATATATGGAACCTACTTAGGATTGGTTTATTTAACCCCGTTTATCGGTGGTTTATTGGCCGATAGGGTATTTGGTTACAGAAAATCAATTGTAGCCGGCGGTTTATTAATGGCTGCGGGTTACTTGGGTATGTCAATACACAACGAAACAGCATTTTACATTTCGTTGTTGCTGATAATTTTGGGTAATGGGTTCTTTAAACCCAATATTTCTACGCTGGTAGGTAACCTGTACAATGATGATCGCTATAAAGCCAACAAAGACTCAGGTTATAACATTTTCTATATGGGTATAAACATTGGTGCGTTTGTGTGCAACTTCGTTGCAGCATACATGCGTAACAACTTTGGTTGGGGATATGCGTTTGCCGCTGCCGGTATAGGTATGTTGGTGGGTGTAGTTGTATTCTTATCGGGTACTAAACACGTTAAAGAAGCCGACGTAATGAAGCCTGTGCAACAAGGCGATATGTCGTTGATGCAGATATTCCTTTCGGTATTGCTACCTATGTTCATATTTGGCGTATTGGGTTACATTATCCCAGGAAACCTTTTGGGTAGTGATACTAATGATGCCTTCATTTTTGGTTGTTTACCAGTTGTTGGGTTCTTTATCTACCTATACGTTAAAGCCAATCAAGAAGACAAACGTCCTATCGGTGCGCTACTTTCAGTATATGCATGTATCGTAGTGTTCTGGGCAGTATTCCACCAAAATGGTGACGCACTTACCGTATGGGCAGAAGACTTTACCAACAGGGAAATGCCTGCTGCTATAGAAGGTGCATCAAACACTTTGGGAATGTCTCAAACAGTTACCTATAACGAGTCTATAGATTATTCAGAAGAGCAGTTTAAAAGCAGGATGGATAGCTTGTCAGAGGTGAAAAAGAACTTGATGAGTCAAAACAATGCCGCCGCGGCCAATGAAGTTACTATGCAGATTAAGGTTGAGGAAAGCTCAAGAAAGTATTTTGAGAACTTGCCCAAAGACCAATGGCCTGAAAAAGGTAAAGACCTTAAACTAATATCGTCAGAATTATACCAATCTATTAACCCATTTTGGGTAGTGTTACTAACACCTGTGGTAGTAGGTATATTCGGTTTCTTGCGTTCACGTAGAAAAGAACCTACAACGCCCGGTAAAATTGCTATCGGTTTGTTGATTACAGCACTTTCAGCTCTTGTGATGGTAGGTGCTGTAAAAGCTACTAACCTTGATAGTGAAAAAGCCAGCAGCTGGTGGTTGATTATGACTTACTGTGTGATTACTGTGGGTGAGCTTTGCTTGTCGCCAATGGGGCTTTCACTAGTATCTAAACTAAGCCCTCCACGTATTACTGCATTAATGATGGGAGGCTTCTTTCTTTCAACATCAATAGGTAATAAATTGGCAGGTATGCTATCAGGTTTGTGGGAAGGATTTGAAGATAAATCAAACTTCTTCTTTGTAAACTTTGGTTTGGTAATGGTAGCCTTTATAATGTTGTTCTTGTTGCTTAAATGGCTTAAGGCAGTGATGCGCGAGAAAAATCTAACCTAATAATATCATTTATAATACTATATAGAGCCGCTCTGCACAGAGAGCGGCTTTTTTATTTATTAGAAAATTGTAATGTCATTTCACTATTTTTGATTGGTAAGTAATTGTATGATGACGGAAGAAAAAGACAACAAAGAGTTTAAGCCCTATATAGCAGCTAAAGATTTTATTCCTGAGTTTACTCCCAAAGCTATCATATTGGGTGCTGTTTTCGGTATCATATTCGGGGCGGCCACTGTTTATCTGGGACTAAAAGTAGGCTTAACCGTAAGTGCCTCCATTCCCATTGCAGTATTGGCAATTTCTATTTTCAAAAAAATAGGCAATGCCACCATTTTAGAAAGTAATATCGTACAAACCATAGGCTCTGCCGGAGAATCGGTAGCCGCAGGGGTAGTATTTACTATACCCGCCTTGTTGTTTCTTTCAGGCGGTATCGATTATTTTAACTACTTCACCATTTTTATACTGGCCTTGTGTGGTGGTATTTTAGGAGTGCTGTTTATGGTGCCTTTGCGCCGTTCGTTAATTGTTAAAGAACACGGAAACTTACCCTACCCCGAAGGCACTGCTTGTGCCGACGTATTGGTAGCGGGTGAAAAGGGCGGCAACCTTGCCAAAAAAGTGTATTACGGTTTAGGTGTAGCCTTTTTATACAAAGTATTGATGACGGTTTTCGGGTTTTGGAAAGATGTTCCTCAAATCGTATTCAGTCGCAAGTCAGCCCTTCCCAACGGAACAGTTAACGGTGAAATCACTCCCGAATTATTGGGTGTGGGATATATCATAGGCCCCAGCATTTCAGGAGTAATGGTTGCGGGCGGGGTATTATCGTGGTTAGTACTAATCCCCCTAATAACATTTATGGGCGATTACCTTACTGTGCCCTTATTGCCGGAAAAAGTGAAACTAATATCAGACATGAGTGCCGATGAGATATGGAGCAAATACATCCGTTACATTGGTGCAGGTGCCGTAACCTTTGGCGGTGTTATGACTTTGATAAAGACCCTTCCTACCATTGTATCTGCTTTTCGCGATTCATTCAAAGATTTAAAGAACCAAAAAAATAACGCTGAGGCAAAAACCCGCACCGAAAAGGATATGCCTTTGATTTGGGTGGTTGCAGGCAGCTTGTTTCTTATAGTATTTATGGCAGTGATGCCGGGATTACCTGTAAACTGGCTTTCATCAGTAATGATTGTTGTGTTCGGGTTTTTCTTTGTAACGGTATCATCCCGTATTGTGGGACTTATCGGTTCATCGTCAAACCCCATATCAGGTATGACTATCGCTACACTGATGGCAACAGCCTTAATATTTGTGGGTATTGGTTGGAGTGGCGATGCTTACCAACCCATTGCATTAGTGGTGGGTTCAATCGTTTGTATAGCATCGGCCAATGCGGGAGCAACTTCACAAGATTTGAAAACAGGTTTTATTGTAGGAGCAACTCCTATAAAGCAGCAACTTGGTTTGCTTATTGGGGTGTTGGTATCCGTTGTTGCCATTGGGTTTACCCTGATGCTGCTAAACGATGCCATAGGTATTGGTGAACCTACTACCGAGCACGCCAAACCACTTCCTGCACCACAAGCAACCCTTATGTCAACTGTTATCAAGGGACTTTTGAGTAATGATTTGCCTTGGGGACTTGTAATTATCGGCATGGGTATTTCAGCGGTGGTAGAGTTGTGCGGTATCAGTTCGCTGGCATTTGCCGTGGGCGCATATTTACCGCTTAGCAGCACCACGCCTATATTTATAGGCGGTATGGTTAAATGGCTTTCAGACAAGATAACCAAGCGCAAAGGCGAAGAAAGCGATATAGGTTCGGGCGCTTTGTTTAGCTCGGGGCTCATTGCAGGCGGTTCGCTTACAGGTATTTTGATAGCGTTTCTTACTGCAAAAACCATACAGGGTGCAGATGGCGAAGTTAGCCTGATGGTATGGCTGAACAGCGGGGTTGCAGAGGGGATGGGAACATACGCTGATTTGGTAGCGATGATTATGTTTTTATTATTAGGTGCACTGTTACTGCGCTTCGCAGTGATGAAAGAGAAACAGAGCACATAATTTTACAACCTTTTATAATAGTAAAGTCAAATACTTTAAGAATAAAAGGTATAATTTTGTAAAGCTAATTTCAAAAAGTGATATTTACTTTTATACGATGTGCAGTATAAAAGCAAGATTTGGCCTATGAAAAGTTCAACAGCGTTAAAAAGTTGGTATGCGCTATACACCACCCCGCGTTCTGAAAAGAAAGTGGCGGAGAGGTTTGAACAAGCAGGGGTTGATTTTTATTTACCACTAACTAAGCAGTTAAAACGTTGGAGTGACCGCAAAAAATGGGTTATAGAACCCCTTTTTAAATCATATATATTTGTTAAAATTGACCCTTCAAATTATTTCAACGTTCTTAACATACACGGTGTTGTACGCTTTATAACATTTTCGGGTAAAGCAGTGCCAATTCCTGAACGTGAGATAGAGACAATAAAAATGCTTTTAGCCGAATTTTCAGACACGATTGAAGTTGCTGAAAATTTGAAACCCGGAACACCCATTGAGATTATGGCCGGCCCGATGATGGGCATTAAGGGTGAAATGGTAGAATACCGCGGAGAAAAAAGAGCATCGATAAGGATTGAGTACATTAACCAATCAGTATTGGTTAATATTCCGGCAGCCTTTATTTCGCCGCTCACACATGAAAAACCTCTACCCGTAGAAAGTTGAACGTTGTTTAGATAATTTAAAGGAATTTACTAAACAATATAAATATAATTTTGTAACATGAATTGGGATAACGTGCTGAAAAAACCGTCAAAAAGTCATATACCTCGTTGGGTAATCTTGATTATAGATTTAAGCATCTGTCTTTTTTCGTTCATAGTAGCTCATTACTTGCGTTATAATTTTGAGCTAACCCAAGAAAATTACGCTGCCCTATATGCGGCAATTCCTGTATTTCTTGTTGTTCGTTTTGTTTCATTCTACCTTACAAAAACCTATCACGGTATCGTTAGATATTCAGGTACCCAAGATATCATCCGTATTTTTGTTACACTTCTTGTAGGCAGCATGGTACTTGTTGTTACCAACCTTGTTGCCAATACTATTCCCGCAATCAATCACTTCATAGTTCCTCATTCTGTAATTATTATTGATTTCTTTATTTCGTTGGTATTAATGACCTCATCTCGGTTTGCTTACAAGCGCTTGTACAAGCGAATTACAAAGAGCGAAGGGGGTGTAAACGGAAACGGTATAGGGAAATTAAACGTTATTATTTACGGTGCCGGCGACTCAGGGTTGATTACCAAACGTACATTAGAACAGGAAACAAAAAACCGCCAACGCGTTATTGCTTTTGTTGATGATAACCCTTCAAAAGCGAAAAAGCGCATCGACGGTGTGCCTATTTATCATACCGAAACACATCTTGAGAAACTACTTCGTGACAATAAAGTTGATGAGGTTATTATCTCAATACAGAACATTACCAAGCAGCGTAAAAAAGATATTATTGAGGCGTGCCTTGCCCTGAACGTAAAAATCAAAGTAATTCCCCCCGTTGAGAAGTGGATTAACGGTGAGTTGAGTTTTAGCCAGTTTAAGAAGGTAAACATTGAAGAATTACTTGAAAGAGATGAAATACAGCTTGACCTTGAGAAAATAAGTGAAAACATTAAGGGTAAAACCATAATGATTACTGGTGCTGCGGGTTCAATTGGTAGTGAGATTGTACGCCAATTAATACCCTTTTATCCTAACAAACTGGTATTGGTTGACCAAGCCGAAACACCTTTGTATGAATTAGAAGGCAGGCTTAAAGAACTGTTTAAACACCACGGATTCAGTAAAACGGTCGACATAATAATGGCAGACATCCGCTGCCACGAAAAGATAGAATATATAATAGCCAATTATAAACCCGATATTATTTACCATGCGGCTGCATATAAACATGTGCCGTTGATGGAGAACAACCCCGATGAGGCAATTAATACAAACGTAGGCGGTACCAAAGCCTTGGCCGACCTTGCCGTGAAATACGGTATCCGTAAATTTGTAATGGTATCTACTGATAAAGCTGTGAACCCCACCAATGTAATGGGAGCAAGTAAGCGCATTGCAGAGATTTACGTTCAGTCGCTAAACAATTGGGAGGGCAATACTACTACACGCTTTATTACTACCCGCTTTGGCAATGTATTAGGCTCAAACGGCTCGGTAATACCATTGTTTAAGAAACAAATTGCCGAAGGCGGGCCTATAACAGTTACCCATCCGGAGATTACGCGCTATTTTATGACTATACCCGAAGCTTGCCAGCTGGTGATTGAAGCCGGTAATATGGGCAAAGGAGGGGAGATTTTTATATTTGATATGGGCCAAAGTGTAAAGATTGTTGATTTGGCCAAAAAGATGATTAAGCTATCAGGGCTTACATTGGGCAAAGACATCAGCATAGAGTTTACAGGGTTGCGCCCCGGTGAAAAGCTAATGGAAGAGTTGCTTAATGATTCAGAGAATACATTACCAACGCACCACCCTAAAATTACCATTGCAAAAATTAAACCCTATCAATACGAAGTTATTCAAGAAGAAGTAAATGCGCTTATTGATTTGCTTAACGTAAGGGATACTGAGCTCATCGTTCGTAAGATGAAACAGATCGTTCCTGAGTTCATCAGCAACAATTCAGTGTTCACTTCGTTAGACGTTGTGAAACTTCCTTCATAAATCCCATTTCTCTTATTTCCAATTTATTACGTGTAAATAGCTGTTTGTCAGTTTTTTGTAAACATTATTTAGACGTGTTTTAAATTAAGGAAAAGTGTATTTTTTTTAGTCAGTCAATGTTTTTGCACACTATATTTGCGCCCAAAACACGGTAAAAGTAGTAGTAATAACCTACGGAGCCGCGAGTTTTTAAAAAACTTAAAGAGAGTATATGGTGCATACTTCAACGCTTAAACGCCTTCTAATATTACCCTTAGCCTTAGGCATTTTCGCTACTACCCCTATTTTGGCACAAGATGTTGCCGAAGGCGAAAAATTATTTAACGAGAACTGTACTTCATGCCACGTGATTGACGGGGCTAAAAGTGTGGGGCCAAACCTTCGCGACGTTACTAAGCGTCGTAAAGAGGATTGGTTGCTAAAGTGGATTAAAAACTCACCCGCAATGATTGCTTCCGGCGATCCCATTGCTGTGAAATTGTACGAAGAGAACAACAAGGCAAACATGACCGAGTTTGGTTTTCTTACCGATAACCAAATCAAGTCAATCCTTAAGTACGTTGAGTCTGCTCCCGTAGCAACTGCAGCCGCTTCGGCTCCCGCTGATGGTGGTACCACCACTTCAACCGGTTCAGCCCCAACTTCATCAGCACCCCAAAGCGAAGGGTTTTACAGCTCAACCACATTAATAATAATGTTGGTATTAGCCTTGGTGCTATTAGTAATGGGTGTATTGCTATCAAGGGTGCAAGCCATGATGAAAAAAATGCTTGCTGCCAAATTCCCCGAAGAGGAAGAGTTAAACCAACCTTCGTGGTACGATAGCAAGTTTACCCCTTGGGTTAAAAATCTAAACCCAACAATAACCATACTTGTATTGGTTACCCTTGTGGGTATTGTGGGGGGTGGCGCATACTTTAAATACGCTAATGAAGAAATTGGTGTGCAACAAGGATATGCCCCTGTGCAGCCTATTGCTTTTGACCACAGTTTGCATGCCGGCGAATACAAAATGGATTGCCAGTTCTGTCACTCTACTGCTTCAATCAGTAAGCAGGCAAGTGTACCATCTGTAAACACTTGTATGAACTGTCACAAGAGTGTTGATGCTTCAGCCAAATACAACGGTGAAGTTTCTCCTGAAATTCAGAAAATACGCGACGCGTATAAAAATAACACCCCGATTAAATGGGTGCGCATACACAACCTACCCGACCACGCATACTTTAACCACGCACAACACGTAAGCATTGGTAAACTTGAGTGCCAAACTTGCCACGGACCTATTGAAACCATGAAGAAAGTTGAGCAGTTTGCCAGCTTGCAAATGGGATGGTGCGTAAACTGTCACCGTGAAGCTAAAGTTGACGTTGAAAACAACGACTACTACGAGCAACTTCATAAAGATCTTAAAGGCATGGGCCGTAAAGGTTTGACAGTGGCTATGAACGGTGGTTTGGAATGTGGTAAATGCCACTACTAACAGTTAAATAAAAGATTACCAACCTCACACATTAATTCTGAGAAATAAACCTTCATCATAATACACGTTAGATGGAAAATAAAACTAAATACTGGAAAGGTTTAGAGGAACTGAACAGGGAACCCGGTTTTGTTCAAGCAAACAAAAACGAGTTTGCCGAAGGCCTTCCGCTTGACGAAGTGTTTAGCGAAAGCACTATGAACCTTTCGTCGAACCGCAGGGATTTCCTTAAATACTTCGGGTTTAGTGTTTCAGCCGTTGCCTTGGCAGCCTGTAACACCGCCCCCGTTAAAAATGTAATACCCTATGTTACAAAGCCTGAAGAGGTGAATCCCGGTATACCTAACTGGTATGCTACTGCCTACGAAGGCCAGCCTATATTGGTAAAAACCCGTGAAGGTCGTCCTATTAAAATAGAAGGCAACAACAAAGGTTTTACCGGTGGTGGTGTTGATGCCGCAGGGCACGCATCGCTATTGAGCTTGTACGATTCTGAAAGGCTTGATGCCCCAATGAAAGACGGCAAACCAAGTGATTGGAAAACCGTAGATAAAGAAATTACAGACAAACTTACAAAAATTGCTGCCGCAGGTGGTGCTATCCGTATCGTAACAGGTTCGGTAAACAGCCCCTCAATGCTAAGTGCTATTGCTGAGTTTACTGCTAAGTATCCAACTGCACAACACGTACAATACGATGCTATTTCGTATTCAGGCATTCTTAATGCCAACAAAATGTGTTTTGGCAAAGCAGTTATTCCGTCTTACAAGTTTGATAAGGCTAAAGTGATTGTAAGCTTTGAGGCTGACTTCTTAGGTACTTGGATTTCTCCAACCGAATTTACTTATCAATGGTCTAAAAACCGTAGGTTGTTGAACGGTGAAAAAGAAATTTCACGCCACTACCAATTTGAAGCTACCCTTTCACTTACCGGTTCTAATGCTGATGTGCGTATGCCTATCAAGCCATCAAAACAAGGCGAATACGTAGTAGCATTGTACAATGCTGTTTCTAAACTTGCCGGTGTAGATGCTATTGCCAGCGGAGCTAAAGAATTGGGTGGTAACTCAATAAGCAATGCTGCCGCTGACCTTTGGAAGAACAAAGGAAACTGTGTGGTAGTATGCGGTAGCAACGATCATTATACTCAATGTATTGTAAACGGTATCAACTTGATGTTGGGCAACTACGGCACCACCATTGATTTAGATAACTACTCTAAACAATATACCGCCACTGATGATGCATTTGAGAAGTTTGTAGATGAGTTAAATAACGGTACTGTAAAAGCTGTAATTATGCACGGTGTTAATCCTGCATACACTTATTACAATGCTAAGAAGTTTGAAGCAGGTATTAAAAAGGCAGAACTATCTGTAAGTGCTGCCTACAACATTGATGAAACTGCTAAACTTTGCCAATACCTTACTCCTGATAACCACTATTTGGAAAGCTGGGGTGATAACGAAACTAAAGCAGGTTACTTTGCGTTTACACAGCCTACTATACAGCGTGTGTTTGATACCCGCCAAGTGCTTGAAAGCATCTTAGTGTGGGCAGGTAATAACACTGCAGCTTACGATTACATTAAAAATAACTGGCAAACCAAAATGTTTGGTTTGCAAAGCAAATACACTTCGTTCTCACAAATGTGGAACGAGAGCATTCAAAACGGTGTGTTTGAAATGCCTGCATTAACTGCAACAGCGGTTACTTCAGCTGCAAACATGGGCGAAATGGCAAGTAAAATTGCCAAAGGTGCTGCCGATGCAGAACTTGAGTTTGTTGCTTACGAAAGTAGCGCACTTCGCGACGGACGTGATGCTAACAACCCTTGGTTGCAAGAATTACCTGATCCTATCAGCAAAGTAACATGGGATAACTTTGCCAGCCTTTCTAAATACAATGCTGACCTTATTGGGGCTAAAGAAGGCGATACAGTTAACGTTACAGTAGGTAACGTTAAGTTTGAAAACGTTCCTGTAATTATCCAACCCGGCCAAGCACGTAATACCATCGCTATCGCTTTGGGTTACGGACGTAAAGAGGGTGGTAAAGTTGCTAAAGAAGCAGGCGGTGTGGATGTATTCCCTGCACGCAGTTACAAAAATGATGCTGTAAGCAATGTAACATCAACCGGTGTTAAATTGGAAAAAGGCAGCGCTCGTTATGAGTTGGCTCGTACCCAAACCCACCACTCTATTGAGGGCAGGGATTTGGTGAAAGAAACCAGCTTACCTGCATACCAACGTGATCCTCGTTCAGGTAATCATGACCACCACGGTCTAATCCGCGATCCTAAGAAAAACGGACAGTTCTATACCCTTTGGGAAGAACACGATAGCAAAGGCCACAAATGGGCGATGGCAATTGACTTGAATGCTTGTACCGGTTGCGGTGCTTGTATTGTAAGTTGTAATGCTGAAAACAACGTACCTGTTGTAGGTCGTGATGAAGTACGTCGTCGTCGTGAAATGCACTGGATACGTATCGACCGTTACTACCGTTTCTCACCAACCACTCCAAACCCTGAAGATAAACAACTGGGTGCCGGTTTCACCAAAGCCGGTGATTTGGGTATCGGTGAAACAGATGGTTACTTAGATCATCCTGAAATGTATGATAACGTGAGCGTTTCTCACGTTCCGATGATGTGCCAACATTGCGGTCATGCTCCTTGCGAAACTGTGTGTCCTGTACTTGCTACTACCCACAGCAGCGAAGGTTTAAACCAAATGACTTACAACCGTTGTATCGGTACTAAGTATTGTGCAAACAACTGCCCATACAAAGTGCGCCGTTTCAACTGGTTCCGCTATAACGATAATGACAAGTTTGATTATTACATGAATAACGACTTGGGTAAAATGGTTATCAACCCTGATGTTACCGTTCGTACCCGAGGTGTTATGGAAAAATGCTCATTCTGTATTCAACGTATCCAATACGGTAAACTTCAAGCTAAGTTGCAAAACCGCAAACTAAAAGACGGTGATGTGAAAGTGGCTTGTCAGCAATCTTGCGCATCAGGTGCTATTGTTTTTGGTGATTTGAAAGATCCTGAAAGCGAAATTTCACGCTTGTACCGCAACGAACGTGCTTACCACATGTTGGATGAATTGAACGTTCAGCCTTCGGTTGTGTACATGACACAAGTTCGCAACACCGAAGAAATTGGTGCTGCACACGCAACCAAAACTGAAAAGAAAGCTGAGCACGAACACGCTCATTAATAATTAATTAAAAAGAAAGTTACACTTAACAAGAATATATAAGCCATGTACGAATCTCCCATAAGAGAACCGCTTGTAACAGGAGGAAAAACGGCCGCTGATGTAACCCGCGACATTTGCCGCCCAATGGAAAACAAGCCCACCAAAGCCTGGTGGATAGGTTTCATCATTTCGGTATTTTGTTTAGGGCTGCTGCTTTGGAATTTGTGGACATCATCAACACAAGGTTTAGGCTTGTGGGGTATCAACAAAACCGTAGGCTGGGCTTGGGATATCACCAACTTCGTGTTTTGGGTGGGTATCGGTCACGCCGGAACCCTGATTTCAGCAATCCTTTTGCTGTTCCGCCAAAAATGGAGGATGTCTATCAACCGTTCGGCTGAAGCGATGACCATTTTTGCGGTAATGTGCGCCGCCATATTCCCTTTGTTTCACATGGGTAGGGTATGGATTGGACCTTACTGGGCGCTACCAATGCCTAACGCATTTGGTTCGTTGTGGGTAAACTTTAACTCACCATTGCTTTGGGACGTATTTGCGATATCAACTTACTTCTCAGTATCATTATTGTTTTGGTACTTGGGTTTGATTCCTGATATTGCTTCAGTACGTGACCGTGCTACTACCAAAGTTCGTAAATTCATGTATCACTTCTTTGCAATGGGCTGGGACGGTTCAGTACGTACTTGGGCACGTTACGAAGTTGTATCGTTGATTTTGGCAGGTATTTCAACTCCACTGGTACTTTCGGTGCACACCATTGTATCTATGGACTTTGCTACCTCAATAGTTCCCGGATGGCACACTACCATCTTCCCGCCATATTTCGTTGCGGGTGCTATCTTCTCTGGTTTCGGTATGGTGTTAACGCTGTTGGTTATTGCCCGTAAGGTAATGAACTACGAAAACTACATCACATCGGGTCACTTAGAAGCAATGTGTAAAATCGTAATGCTTACCGGTTCTATGGTAGGTTTGGCATACATTACTGAGTTCTTTATCGCTTGGTACTCTGGTGTAAACTATGAGCAGTATGCGTTTCTTAACCGTATGAGCGGTGAATATTGGTGGGCTTACTGGAGTATGATGACTTGTAACCTTATTGCCCCTCAGGTATTTTGGATTAAATGGGCACGTACTACTCCTTGGTTCATTTTCGTAATGTCAATCATTGTAAACATCGGTATGTGGTTTGAGCGTTTTGTAATTATCGTAACCTCACTACACCGTGATTACCTACCCTCAAGCTGGGTTATGTATTATCCAACCCCTACAGAGGTAGGTATATTTGTGGGTTCATTCGGTTTGTTCTTTACCTTCTTCTTCTTGTTCTGCAGGTTCCTGCCTGTAATTAACATGGCTGAGGTAAAATCAATCCTTCCTCACAAACACCATGATGATGAACATGGACATGATAACCACGGTCATAGCCACGACCACAATCATAACGATAACCACTAATAACGAAATTTTTAGTAAGCGATGAGCAATAAAACCAATAATATGCTTTACGGTATCTACGATGATGCCGACCAATTCCTGAAATCAGCTTACAAGATGAAGGAAATGGGTGTGCCTGTTGAAGATTGCTATACCCCGCACCCTGTGCACGGTATCGAAAAGGCAATGGGCATTAAGCGTACCCGTCTTACAATCGCCGCATTTTTATGCGGTCTTACAGGAACCATATCAGCAGTAACGCTTGAAATGTACACCAACATTTTTGATTGGCCAATGAATATAGGCGGTAAACCTAACGGTGGTTATGTACCAGCCTTTATTCCTGTTACATTTGAGCTTACCGTGTTGTTTACAGCGTTTGGTATGATGATATTGTTTTTTTACCGTAATAGGATGGTACACGGTCAACGTGAGAAATTGGTTGACCTTCGCCAAACCGACGATTTATATATCATAGCCATTAATATGGACGAACAACACCACAGCCGTGAAGAACTTAGTGGTGTGTTGATGCAAAATGGTGCTATTGAAACAAGGGAGAAAGGAGTAAGCAAATGACAAAGAATATATTAAAGCTGATACTACCCGCCATGGCTGCAGCAGTAATGTTGCAAAGCTGCGGTGTAGCAGGCGGTGATGACCCCGGTGTTGAATATGCGCCTGATATGTATGTATCAAAAGGGTACGAGCCTATGAGCCAGTTGGAAAGCAAGCAGTACCAATTACTTACTGTGAGCGGAAAGACTGTGATGCTTACCAAAGATGGTAAAACCATGCGCGAACCTGTTAAGGGTTCTATCCCTCGTGATTTAGATTTTGAAGCAGGCCATGTATTAATAAACAACTTTTTGTGGATGCAATATCCTTATGCCAATTCTATCGGCGGTAAAGATTCAGCATCAAAAATGTTGCAAAATCCTATCCAGTTAACAGAAAAAGCACTTGCCAATGGTAAAAGGCTTTATAACATTAACTGTGCTCCTTGCCATGGTGTTGATGGCTTAGGAAAAGGTCCTGTGGCTGCCAAAGTTGCCGGTATACCTTCATACAAATCAGCAAGGATACTTAACCTTGCAGATGGCGGAGCTTACCACACTCTTACTTATGGTTTGAACAATATGGGTTCTTATGCCTCAGTTCTTACCCCCCAACAACGTTGGGAAGTTATCCATTACATTAATTACTTAAAAACTAACTAACCGCAATGGCACATACCGAAAATATACAATTAGCTGACGAAAGATATGTGATGAGCAGCCGCACCAAAATGTGGGTGATGGTGCTTATTGCAGTGGGCCTTGTGCTTACGGTGGCAGGCATTATTATGCACAAAAGCGGTGCAAGCAGCCACGATGCACACCATGCGGCATTAGTATCGGCAGGTCATGAGACCGGACATGCTGATGCGCACCACGGACCATCATGGACTGCTCGTATTTGGAGCAACTTGCTTATTAACAGTTGGTTCTTTTTCTTGATTTCTATTATGGGTACTTTCTTTGTAGCTGTAAACTATCTTGCTGAGGCAGGTTGGTCAGCTTCAATCAAACGTATCCCCGAAGCTATGGGCGCTTACCTGCCTGTAGCCTTGATAACTCTTTTGGCCACTGCAATTTTTGGGGCAAAAGAATTGTATCATTGGATGCACGAAGGGGTAACAGACCCTAACAGCCCAAACTACGACTCTATTATTGCCGGTAAATCAGCGTTTCTTAACGGTGGTTTCCTTTACGGCGGTATTGTTGTAATTGTTGGGTTGTTTATTTTGTTTACTTACCTTATTCGTAAGAATTCTTTAAAAGAGGATGAAGTTGGCGGTTTGAAACACTTCAATAAATCGTTCCGCGTTTCAGCAACGTTCACTTTCATCTTTGCTTTCGCATTCTCAATACTAACATGGTTATTGGTAATGTCGGTAGATGCTCACTGGTTCTCAACCATCTATTCTGTATACAACTTCGCTACCGGATTCGTATCGGGTATGGCTGTACTTACTTTAATCGTATTGTTCCTTAAATCACAAGGTTACTTAAACATTGTGAACGAAGAACATTTGCACGATTTAGGTAAATATATGTTTGCCTTCAGTATATTCTGGACTTACATCTGGTTGGCTCAGTACTTATTGATTTGGTACGCAAACATTCCTGAAGAAGTTACCTATTACAATGCTCGTTTTGATGGGCCTTACAGCACTCATTTCTGGTTTAACCTTGCTATATGCTTTTTCTTCCCGTTCCTTTGGTTCATGTCTCGCGGTAACAAACGCAGCACTGTTCCTTTGGTGATTGGTGCATCAGTTATCTTGGTGGGTCACTGGAGTGATGTTTACATATTGGTTACTCCCGGAGTGATGAAAGAAAACGCTCACTTTGGTTTACTTGAAATAGGTATGCCGATATTGTTTGCCGGTATCTACATCTTTATGGTATTAAGCGCTTTGGGTAAAGCAAACCTATTCCCCAAAAACCACCCATACCTGAAAGAGAGCATTTTGCACGAAACTGGTCCTTAATAGAAACAGAGAATACTTAGTATAAAGTACTTATTAAAAAGGCACGCATTGCGTGCCTTTTTTGTTTAGTAGCGGGATGAAGATGGATGTTGATTGAAGATGTTGTGGCAATTGTGTTATTGCAAGTGGATAAATAAGTAAGGATGTGCAAATCCAATTTGCCCAAGATTAGGCAAGTATTGTTAATGGGAATAGCGATGCTATAGCCCAAAGGCTGCAAGAGTTTGTTAGGTAAGTGGGTGAAGAAAGAAAACTATTGGATAATGCGTTTAGTAGAGAAAGAGTTGTCGCACATTTCAGGTACTACCACTGCATTTGATAATGCTTGAGAAACAGATGATGCGATAAATTTAAAACTGAAATCAACAGCAGTATCGCTAAATGCTCTTTCGTTAACAACAAATCTAAGTTTATAAATGCTGCCGGTTTTATCCAGTTGCACGCTAACGGCTTTGTCTTCCGTAAAATAACCGGTTTCTTGTATTTTATTTCCTGCCTTATCAGCTTCTTCTGCGGTGATGTTATTGGTGTAATACAGCTCGCCTTTTCCAAAAACTTTTTTATCACCGTAATTATTACAGGCGGTTAGCAACAAGGTTGTGAAACCGATAAAAAGGTACTTCATGCTAGTAATTTGGCTTTGTTGGATATGGCACAGCAAAGTAAATCAAAAAGTAAGCAATAATGCAATGCCTTTACACGCAGTAAAAGCTTCTGATTAGTGTTTGGTGAGCTTAAATACGTAATGATGTTTCCATGGGAATCCGGGACGGATAAAACCCTCATAGGCAATGGTAAGACCTAAACGACCGAACAGTTGTTTGTAATATTTGTACGACCTAAAGTTGAGCGGCACAGGTACACCCTCTTTCATTTTGTTCAGTATCCAATCTTCGGCCATTATATACAGTTTATCGGGCGTGTTGTGATACATTTCCTCTATAAGCAAAATGCTTCCACCCGGTTTTAGCGTACGAGCCAAATCGGCAAGGTAAAAATCAGGGTCGGGGGTATGGTGCATCACCGCTGATGCAATGGCAATATCAAACGTACCTTCTGCAAAAGGTAATTCTCCTACTTCACAAACCCTAAACTTTACACGGGGATTGTTTAGCAATTCACGGTCAAGGTTTTGGTCTTCAATTACATCTACCGCGGTTATTTGTACTTGCGGCATGGTTTCGGCCAATACCCTTGCCATGTACATATTACCCGCACCAAAATCAAGGATGTGAGCATTGGCAGGGGTAATAAGCGGAACCAGCTTTTGGGCGAGACGTTTTGAGCGGTTGAACGAAAGCTTTTTATAAAAACCTAAACTGGCTATAAACATTATGAGTTGCTACTATTTTATGTTGGCTGTTTGTGCGCTGCGCGAAAATAAACAAAAAGATGAAGGGTAGTGGTGCTCTATTCAAGTAGCAGCAAGGCTAACTTTTCGCCCGTAGTACTGCCCAATGCTACGCCCATGCCGTTACAACCGAATCCTACCGCTATGCTATCAGTAATTTTTTTGATAATGGGTTTTTTATCAGTTGTAAAACCCATTATGCCCTGCCACACGCGGTCTATTTCGTACGATTGCCCGGGCAAAATAACCTCATCAATAAAATCCTTTAATTCATTAATTATATACTCATTGCGTTCATACAACGTAGTGGTTTCAGTTTCAAAATCAAGATTGCGTCCGCCACCAAATAATAGCCTGTCACCAAAATCTCTGAAATAAAAATACCCTTCTTCAAAATGGAATGTGCCTTTAAACTTAAGGTTATCAATAGGTTTAGTAATCAACACTTGCCCCCGTCCGGGTGTTATTCCCAAATCAGGTAAAAAATCACCCGTAAAAGCATTGGTACACAAGGCAAGCTTATCGCATACAAACTCAATATTTTCGTTCAATTGGCGGTGGTTCACAAAAACACTCACCCCGTTTTCGGTTTCATCAAACTCAATCACCTCGGCACCGGTAATAATTTTAATTCCTAAAGTGGTAGCATAGGCCGCCAGCGATTGCATCATCAAGCCGGTATCTATCTGCCCCTCAAGTGGTGTGTATATCAAGTGCTTGGTGTTTCCAAAGCCCAGTGTGGTTAGCTCACTTGTTTTATCATAAAATACCTGACTATTGAAATAGGGATATAATACTTGGTTTAGGTGCTCAATAGTGGCAAGGTCAAAGCTGTTATCATCTGCAAAAATCAATTCATATCCCCCGTTTTGCTGATAGCCAATATTATTGTCGCCCAATCGGGCACGTAGTTTATCCAAACCGTTTTTGCGGTTAAGGGCTATTTGTGCCACGGTTTCAGTATCGGATAACTTAATGTCCGAAAGCATTTCGCAAGCTTTTACGAAACAGGCAAACCCTGCATTTTTGGTGCTTGCTCCGGTAGGAAATATGCCCCTTTCAAGCACTAATACCGTTTTCTGCGGATTGAGTTCTTTTATCGAACAGGCGGTTGATAAGCCTGTGATACCGCCCCCTATGATGATAATGTCATAACGGGTAAATGAATTTTTTTCCCAAAAACTAATCATTGCTTACCAAATTCAATATTCAATGATAATACTTTCCATCTGTTTTATGTTTTGTATAGATTTGGCAAAACTATTTTATGGATACTGCTATAACACTTGCATCAAAAACCGATACCGGCCGGCTGGGTATTATGTTTATTAAAAGATATTGGGAAAAGCAACGGGCTATTCTTTCAAGAGCAATTAAAAATGCTGCTTATGCTGATGAGTGGAGTATTGACAAAAGTTTGCTAGCCGTATTAGGTGTGGGGGAGGAGCAGGTATTGCGTTTTCTTTTTATGGGCAACCCAACGTTTACCGAGTTTGAAGACTGGGTATTGACTGTGAATGCGGGTAGTTTGGATACTGAAAAAATTGCTGCATTTAATGATTACATAGAGCATGGCGAAAATCCGCAACCCTTGGGCGACGATACAGAAAAGGTTTTGAGTGATGAAGAGTTGGCTTTTTGGGATGAAAACGGGTATGTGATAGTGCGTAATGCGGTAGATATACAAGCGTGCAAAGAGGCTACCGATGCAATTTGCAAGCACATTGGAGTGGATTTGAACGACCCGGATACGTGGTACGAGGGCTTAAATAAATCAGGGATAATGGTGCAGTTGTGGCAACACAAGGCTTTAGAACAGAACCGAAGGGCAAAGCGGGTGCGGGATGCTTTTAGGCAGGTTTGGAAACGTTCAGACGTGTATGTGAATACGGATAGGGGTGGTTTTAATCCCCCAGAAACGGATAGGTATAAATTTCAAGGTTCGCCGCTGCATTGGGATGTGAGTCTTGTGCAGCCCATACCGTTTGGCACTCAGGGTATTTTATACTTAACTGATACGGCTGAAAACCAAGGGGCATTTACCTTAGTGCCCGGATTTCATACTAAAATTAGCGAATGGTTGCAAGGATTACCCCTTGGAGCCAACCCCAGAAATGAGAATTTATATGCGCTTGGTACAAAACCAATAGCAGCAAATGCCGGCGATTTGATAATATGGCACCACGCATTACCGCACGGGGCAAGTCCTAATACATCAACATTGCCCAGGGTAGTGCAATATATGAACTACAAACCGGTAGCAATGAAAATACAAGAAGAGTGGCTGTGACCGCTGTATTAGTTGGTTACGTACAAAAAGCTGCCGCTTTGTGATACACGGTAGTTTTTTAATGAAAAACGTGAAGGCCCGCTGATTAATATTCCGCCCTCCAGCGCATAGTGAGAGTTGCAGCAAGGCACCCAAGTGGTATCGCTTTGCGATTTGTACGAACCGCAACGGGCAAATACTCCATTGTTTTCAACCGTTACTTTTGCACAACTATCCCCGGGTTGGTAGGGGCAATTACGTTCAAGGGCATAAAAGTTATCGTCGTAGTGGTGGTATATAATCAATCCCTTAACGCCGCCGTTTTCATACACCCAATTTCCTTGGGCTTGCAGTGGCAGGTATTGGGGTAAATTAAGGTTAATAGTAACATTCACCGGCACATTGGGCACATCGTTTTGTGCCTGCCCGTTATCTTTTTTACACTGCGCTAATAAAAAAACAATGGCGATTGCCATTATTGCCAACGAAGCGAACTTGAATAATCTACCTAAAGTCATCATCACAATAAACGAAGTAATAAATACAAATGTTGCTGTTTTTGAGGCTAAAACCAAAACAAAGCAAATAAGGTTTGCACATTTGGCAAATAGCGTTAATTTTGCACTCCTGTTTAAAAAGGTCTCATGGCCGAGTGGCTAGGCACGGGTCTGCAAAACCCTTTACGGCGGTTCGAATCCGCCTGAGACCTCAAATCCCAATCATTAAAGCAGCTTCACCCTTGAAAGTTACTTTTTTAGGCACAGGCACTTCACAGGGCATTCCCGTTATCGCTTGTGGCTGTGAAGTTTGCCAATCACCCGACCCAAAAGACAAACGTTTACGAACTTCGATACACGTTGAAATAAACGGGTTGAGTTTGGTGGTTGATACCGGCCCTGATTTCAGGCAACAAATGTTGCGCGAAAACATTAATACCCTTGATGCTGTAATTTTTACCCACGCCCACAAAGACCACATTGCAGGTATGGACGATATACGGGCGTATAATTTTATACAGCAAAAAGCAGTACCCATTTACGCCGATAAAATTGTGCAAGAAGCTTTGAGGCGTGATTTCCATTATGTGTTTGCCGACGAAAAATATCCCGGCATACCTGAGGTGGAGATGAATACCATTGAATACAATACTCCTTTTACCATCGGCACTACTAAAATTGAACCCATAATGGTTTGGCATTACCGCTTGCCGGTGTTGGGTTTCCGCTTTGGTGATTTTACTTACATTACCGATGCTAATCGTATTGACAAGGTTGAAAAGGAAAAAATAAAAGGTAGCAAAGCACTGGTGTTAAACGCGCTTCGAAAAACCGAACACATATCGCACTTTACGTTGGATGAGGCTATTGCGCTTGCGCAAGAGTTGCAGGTACCTGATACATATTTAATACACCTTAGCCACCAAATGGGCAGGCACGAAGAGGTTACCAAAGAGTTGCCCGCAGGCATACACATTGCTTACGACGGGTTGCAACTGAATATTGACTAAGCATTAACGGGGATTGATGTACGCCCCGAAACTAATTATACAACTATGTTTGAAAACGCAGGAAGAACCGAATTGCAAGATTTAGGTGAGTTTGGTTTGATAAAACACCTTACAGGTGCTGTACAACACAAAAACGTACAAACCGTAAAAGGGGTAGGCGATGATGCTGCTGTACTTGATTTTGGCGGGAAAAAGGTGTTGGTAAGCACTGATTTGTTGTTGGAAGGAGTACATTTTGATTTGGCATATACTCCCTTGAAGCACTTGGGTTACAAGGCTGTAGTGGTGAATCTTTCTGACATTTATGCCATGAATGGTACGCCCAAACAAATTACAGTATCGTTGGCAATATCTAACCGTTTTTCGTTAGAGGCTGTAGAAGAGTTGTACAAAGGTATATATGCTGCTTGCGACCATTATAATGTGGATTTGGTGGGGGGCGATACCTCATCATCAAGGCAGGGATTGGTTTTATCTGTTACCGCAATAGGGGAGGCAGAAGAGGGTAAGATTACTTACCGCAACACCGCCAAAGAAGGTGATTTATTGTGCCTTAGCGGTGATGTAGGCGGTGCCTATATGGGGTTGCAGTTGCTTGAGCGCGAGAAGCAAGTATTTTTAGCAAACCCGCAAATGCAGCCTGATTTAGAAGGCTGGGATTATATTGTAAGCCGTCAGCTGAAACCCGAAGCGCGCAAAGATATTGTTGAGTGGCTGGCAGGGAAGGGAATTGTTCCCACATCTATGATTGATGTATCGGACGGGGTAGCTTCTGAGATATTTCACCTTTGCAGCCAATCAGGCGTGGGGATGAATGTGTACGAAGAAAAACTACCGATTGACCACCAAACCATTCAAATGGCTGAAGAGTTTAAGCTGGACGTTACCACAGCAGCTTTGAACGGTGGAGAGGATTACGAATTATTGTTTACCATTCCGCAAAGCGAGTATGATAAGATTAAGAGTCACAAACCTATTACAGTAATAGGCCACTGTACAGCTCAGAATGAGGGTATTAATATTATTACCCGTAACAACAATAAGTTTGCTTTGCAAGCACAAGGCTGGCAACATTTGAAGCAGGATTAAGAAGCAAGTAAGTTTTTATCTTATTCTTCAGGCCACAAAGACACCAAGCTTTGTAATTAGAATGCTAGGTGTCTTTGTAGTAATATAGATGCTGTAGTGACAACCCTTTTGCTTAGTTGCCAAAACCGCCCCCGCCAATGGTAATACCTACATAAAAACTTGAAAGGTTTCCCATGTTGCTCACCTTGGTGTCGTTGGCTTCAAACCGCCAATCTTGCGACGGGAAATAGTTGATACCGGCAACCAACCCTATCATAAATCCCCCTCTTTCCCCATCGTCTCCTTTGCTTATCACTAATTGCTGCACACCAATACCGGCCTCAAAGCCAAAGCCACCGCTGCTTATTTTGCGTGTTTCTCCGGTGGGTATTTGTTGGTTGGCCGCAAAGGCAAGTGTTACTGCCCCTGTGTTTTTTATCCTCAACGTGCTGCCACCTCCGCCAATGCCTCCAAATCCGTAAAAGAGTGTTTTCTCTTTTTTTACAAACAGATACCCGAAATTAAAGAAACCTGCACCGGTGCTTAATTCAGCCTCGCCGTTTGCAGTACTTGCCGATACAGAGGTTCCATATCCGCCGCCGCCAATGATAAAGCGACTAAATATTCCAAAGCCCTTACCGCCAAAATTTAAACCTGTGGCGGGTAAATTAAAGGTATTGCCAAATAGGGCAGCACTTTGTAGGCGTGTTTCCACATCATTACCTATGTGCCCCCCAATACCTGCGGTAAAGTAGCCAAAGCCGCCTTCACCTTTTTGTGCACTTGCAGCGTGCGCAACTACAACCAGTGCGCAAAGTGTAATAAGTTTAATAATTGTTTTCATTGTTTTTTATAAGTATGTGCCATTGATTTTGCCCACCACTATTATCCCCTATTGCGGAGGAGTGGAGTATTACCCCATTGGGCAACGCTTTATTAAACACAAAGTTGTTTAATGCCCTTATGGGTTAGTATGATTGAAATCACCCGGCGGGTTATTTTTAGTCAGTTTTGGGCTTTATGTATTGCTGCAAGGCTTCTACGTATTTCTCAAAAGCAGTAAGCCCTTGGGGTGTAAGTTTGCAGAGTGTTTGCGGGTAATTGTTGTGAAAACGCTTTTCGATATCAATATATCCTGCATCCTTCAGCTTGTTTAGCTGTACACTTAAATTGCCTGCTGTTGCCCCTGTTTTCTCTTTAATAAATGTAAACTCAGCCGATTGAACCCCCACCAGCAGGCTCACCACCGCCAATCTTAGTTGGCTGTGCAGTATGGGGTCCAAATCATTAAAGGCCATGTTTAGGGTTACTTTCGCGTTTTGCCCGCAATATATAACCGGGTATGATATACCCGCCCAATACAGATGCACCCAATACCAACAATCCTTCGGGGAAATCTACCCAAACCATTGCGGCTGCGCATATCCACGTAAATATTCCGCCCACAATCAGTGGTTTAAATTTTATGATAGTACCTGTAGTTAGAGTTCCCATTCCGTAAAAAATCATCAGTGCAATATATGCGGCTTTAAAATCGGCTACAGCGGTAACGAACAACAGTACTAAAAAAATCGAAACGCCTATATAAATCCACATTGTGCCTATATAATCATCAAGATAGCTGGTTGCAACACTGTTTTTGCTAAGTCTGTACCCTGCAATGGCCGATGTTATAGCGGCAGTGGTCATTAATACCGGCCAGGGCAAAAAATCATACTCGTACTTTAGTTGCCATAAAATGTAGTGTGATACCGAGGCTATTAAAACGGCCCAACCCCACAGTAGAAAAAAGAAACTGTTGTTTTGAAGTTTATTCTTGGCCGTATTAATCATTTGGGTAATAAGTTGCAGGCTTTGTTTTTCATCAAATGTTTCCATGTGTATGTTGTTTTAATTAGTTAACTAATAATTGCTCAAAATGGGTTAGTAGTTAATAGGATAACTTTCCATGGGTATAGTTACATGTGATTGAATTGAGCGTTCACAAGACGTTCTGTTGGTACTCGGAATACCACCAGATAGGGTTATGACCGTTGTTGAAGATAAAAGAATTGTTTTCATAGTTTTAAGTTGTAATACAAAAATAAAGTAGTTTATAATATAAACCAAATATTTTTTTACTTGGGAAAGGTTAACGCTTGTTAGTTTATGCCATTGGTTTTCAACACTTGAGGATAGTTAGTAGCTAAAACACAAAACTTTGCACTTTTTTAAATGTTAGGCTGTTTAGTATATATTTGCACACTTTAAAATTTTTGATATGAATTTCCAACTTACGGAAGAACATCTGATGATACAAAAAGCGGCTCGCGATTTTGCTGAAACCGAATTGCTGCCCGGTGTAATTGAAAGGGACGAAAAAGGAGAGTTCCCTTATGAACAAATCAGGAAACTGGGAGAACTTGGCTTTTTAGGCATGATGGTGAGCCCTGAGTATGGCGGAAGCGGTTTAGATACCATTTCTTACGTGCTGGCCATGGAAGAAATATCAAAGGTAGATGCTTCAGCATCGGTAGTAATGTCGGTAAACAACTCATTGGTTTGCTGGGGTTTGGAAACCTTTGGTAACGAAGAGCAAAAACGTAAGTACTTGGTGCCCCTTGCAAAAGGTGAGATACACGGTGCTTTTTGCTTAAGCGAACCTGAGGCAGGTAGTGATGCAACCTCACAACGTACCACAGCCGAAGATAAAGGTGATTATTATTTATTGAACGGTACTAAAAACTGGATTACCAACGGTAATAGCGGTTCGGTGTATTTAGTAATAGCACAAACTCACCCTGAAAAAGGACATAAGGGTATTAATGCTTTTATAGTTGAGAAAAACTGGGACGGTGTGCAAGTGGGACGCAAAGAAGATAAAATGGGTATCCGCGGCAGCGATACGCATTCTATTATGTTCCAAGATGTGAAAGTGCCAAAAGAAAACCGCATCGGCGAAGATGGTTTTGGGTTTAAGTTTGCTATGAAAACCTTGGCCGGTGGTCGTATCGGTATTGCTTCACAAGCATTGGGCATTGCCAGTGGTGCTTATGAGCGTTCAGTAGAGTATAGCAAGCAACGTAAAGCGTTTGGTAAAGAAATATCGCAACACCAAGCCATACAGTTTAAATTGGCTGATATGGCCACTGAAATTGAAGCTGCTCGTTTACTTTGTCTTAAGGCCGCTTGGATGAAGGACAATGATTTGGATTATGGTTTGGCAAGCAGTATGGCAAAAGTATTTGCCAGCGAAGTTGCTATGAAAACCACTACCGAGGCCGTACAAGTACACGGTGGGTACGGTTATGTGCGCGAATATCATGTTGAGCGTATGATGCGTGATGCCAAAATTACTCAGATATACGAAGGCACCAGCGAGGTAAATCGTATTGTAATTTCACGCTCGATATTGAAAGACTAATCTGTTTAGGAATATTTAATTAAAAGCCCTGCACAATTGTGCAGGGCTTTTTTATTTCTTAAAGGTTTTTGGCCAACTCTTTAATTTTCAGTAATTCTTGCTCAAGTTCTTCGGGTTTTTTATACCGTACACGGGTAATGTAAGTGACTTTAACAGGTGTAATACCGCAAAATTTTAGGATGGCATTCTTTAGCATATTTGTACCTGCCGAGTGGTAGGCAAACTTGTACCAAAGCACGGGAGCATCCATAGTAGTGATTAGGTGTGCGCTGCGACCCTTAAGCAGTTTGTCCCAAAGCGGGTCGTTATCATGGTATTTGTAGGCAAACCCCGAGTAGAAAGCTCTATCAAACAGCCCTTTTAAAGCGGCAGGCGGGCCACCCCACCATGTTGGGTAAACAATAACTAAATGCTGCGCCCACAGTACTTTTCGCTGAAAATCAACCAAGTCGGGTTCTAGGGTTTGTTGGGTATGATAGCCCTCACGCAAAATGGGGTCAAATTGCATATCACCGATAGTAAGCACTTCAATCGTGTGTCCTGTTTGTTTAGCGCCTTCGATGTATGCCGCACAAATACTTTTAGAAAAACTATGGGTTTCCGTGTTTCCGTTCAGCAGTAAAATGTTCATTAGGGAAATATTGGTGCTCAAATGTCACTCTAAAGAACAACGTAAAAAATGAGAGAGTACAGATATAAAGATGATATGTATCAGTTGCAGATAGGGCTACAATATTAGCCTTTTAGCAACTCAAACATTACTCCTTCTTTTAAGGAGTAGGTAGAGCAAAATAACTCACTAAGGTTATTGGCGCGCAGTGCGTAATCAATCAGGCAGCTGGCCACTACCATCATTTCTACTCGGTAATCCACCAAACCGGCCATTTTTTTGCGGTCTTCAAGGGTAGATAGCAATAAGGTTGTGTGTATATGGTGGTAGCTTACTAAAGGAATATTGCACCACGTTTCGTTGTTTTGCAACAACTGTGTACCAAAACGTTCGTTTATCAGTTCACAAATACTATCAAATGAGCCTGCCGACCCTACTAATTTTGTTACCGGAAATTTCGCAACAGCTTCTCTAAGCGGGGTAAGGTGTTTCTCTAAAAAGGCAGTAAGCGCCTCTAAATCCTTTGCAGAGATGGGTTCAGTAGTATGAAACATCTCGGCAAGACGCGCTGCACCTACATCAAAGCTGCCGTACCAGTGTATTTTTTCGCGGTTACCAATTATAAACTCAACACTTCCGCCACCAATATCCATTACCAGCACATCTTCATCTGTAAGGGGGAAGGCATGTTTTACGCCGTTGTATATCAATTCAGCTTCACGCAGCCCGTCAATAGTAGTAAGTTCAATACCTGTTTTGGCAAGCACCTCTGCGCTAAATTGGCTGCCATTGGCCGCTGAACGTATTGCCGATGTGGCAAACGCAGCTATTTTATCTGCGCCCAGCTCTTTAATTTTTTCACCAAAAAAAGTGAGGGCTTTTATTCCCCGTTCATAGGCCGCGGCTTGTATCGTTCCTTTGTTAATACCCCCTTCGCCCAATTTCACGGGAAACTGTTTACGGTATTCAGTAGTAATAATTCCATTGTTAACCGACACTATTAGTAAATGAAAAGTATTGGTGCCGCAATCTATAACCGCCAGTTTTTGCATCCGTTCTTATTCTCTCTTAATCAAGTATTAGGTTTATTTGTTTGCCAGCCAGCTTTCGGGGTTCAGGTTATTGCTGTTTTGCCATACTTCAAAGTGCAGTACGGTTTTCCCCTCTTCTGCATCGTGGTATATAATGCCGAGTTCTTGTTTAATTTTTACTTTATCGCCCCTGTTTACCAATACCTGATCAAGGTGTGTGTACACAGTAAAGTAGTTACCGTGTTTCACCATCACTGCTTTTTGCATACCGGGTATTGAGAATACCGAGCGTACTTCGCCCTCAAACACGCAACGGGCTTTTGAGCCTTTCACAGTGGCAATATCTACCCCGTTGTTTTCAATAGTAATATTTTTAAGCTCAGGGTGGGCATAGGTTCCAAACTTACGAACCACAATGCCTGTTTCGGTGGGCCAAGGCAATTTACCTTTGTTGGCATTAAAACTTTTGGCAAGGGCAGCCCCTTCGGGGGTCAGTTCCATTTCGCCTTTTTTCTTACTATCCTCCGGCTTGTTTTTATCCTTACCCTTACTTTTATCTTTCCCTGCAGATTTTTTAATCTCTTCCTGTATCAGTTTTCGTATTTGGTCGTCAAGTTGCTTTGCTGCTTTTTCTTTTTGCTTAATCTCGTCTTTCAGTTCTTTTTCCTTTTGTTGAAGGGTTTTCACCAACTGTTGGGTTTCTTTCACATCCACCTTCAACTCATTGTTTTCGGTTTCTTTTTGCCCCAGCAACTCATTTTTCTCACGCTTTATCTCTTTCAGCTTAGTAATTTTTCCCGTGATGCTGTCTTGCATGTGCTTAATCAAAACCAGCTGACGTTCGCGGTCTTCACTCACCTGCTGCACATACTTTATACGTTTTACAGCTTGGTTAAAGTTGTCAGATGAAAGTACATACGAAGCCAAATCACCTGATTCACGCATTTTATAGGCACGGTACACCATGTCAGCATATTCGTCTTTCAATCGTTTTAATTCATGGCCCAACTGCTCAAGAGTAGCATTTTCAAGAGAAATTTGCCCGTCAACTACTATGATTTCATCAGAGATTGCACCAATTAACTCTTCGCGCACTTTAATTTGCTTATCCAACAGGTTAAGCTCGTTCAGTGTCTTTTTCTTTTGCGAGCGGGTTTGGTCTAAGATTTTTTTGGTGAGTTTTATTTCCTGCTCTTTCTGCTTGCGCTTTTTCTCAAGCTCCTTACGCGATTGTTGGGCAGAAACCGTTAAGGGCAATAGCAGCAGTGCTGTGTATGTGATTACTATGAACCATCTACTTATGCTCATATTTTGCAGGTATCTTAAAAGGCCAGTCAACTATGGTTTGAGTGCTAATATCGGAATATTTGAGTGATGCCTTCATTTGTTGGGTGTTGGTAACTGCGCTAAGCGAAACTAAAGAGGGCAGTATTCGTGAGTTTTGCTCTACAAAATCGCTGTATATAACTTCTAACTTGTTGGCGGTTCCTGCTTCGTCAGCATTAATTTTTGCAGGTCTGAAAGTTTCAGTATTAAAGGCTTCTATTAACAAAAATTGTTTGATACGGGTTGTTATTTTCATGGCCTCGGCAGTATTCTCATACGACGAGTTGTTATCGTGCGTAAGTATTGAATTGCCTACCAATGCATCTTGTATTTGGCTGATAGTGAGTGGAGTGCCGGTATATGCGGCAATAAAATCAATTTTACGGCTGGTAATGGTTTTATCGCTGTAGTTGATGATATGAACCGAATCGGGGGTGATAAGCACGCGGGCAACTTCAAAAAATATAGCTGATGCCGACATCCATATTTTTTGGCCGCGTTGCATGCGCACATTAACGCTGATAGGCACAGGTGAGCCTGAATAATCACAGACAGCGTTTGCCGAAAAATACTCAAACTCAAAGCGATTGGATTGAACGGCACTAAAAACGTCGGTTTTACTATCGCGGTTAACGGACGTATTATTGACTGTTTTTGTTAGTGATTTTTTGCTTTTGCAAGAGGCTGCACCTAATGAAACTGCCAATAGTAACAATAGTATCGGGTAGGCTGAACGGGTGTTAATCAGAAAGTTTACCTTCATTTATCTTTTTATCAAGTTGAGCTGAGGGATTTCCGTTTTGTTTTGCTTTTCGCCAGTATTCAACGGCTTTATCTTTATTACCCAAGTGGTAATATACATCGCCTAAATGTTCTAAAATATCTCCATCAGTAGGTGAGAGGGCAAGTGCTTTTTCAATATAGGTTAATGCCTCTTCATATAAAGAACTTTTATACAATACCCAACCGTAGGTATCTAAATAGGCGGCTTCGTTGGGTTTTAATTCAACAGCCTTTTTAGCCATGCTCAGTGCTTTTTCTAATTGTTGCTGTTGCTGTGCAAGGTAGTAGGCATAGTTATTAAGAACATAAGCATTGTTGCCATCAATTGCCAAGGCCGATTCAAGCGAGGCATAACACAAAAGATATTCGCGCAGTTGGTAGTAGGCATCGCCTGCAATGGTATGCAAGCCCATGTTCACAAAGTTATCACCTATGCCTAAATCAATTCCTGCTTGTGCAGTTGACGCTGCTTTTTTATAATTTTTTTGCTGAAACGATGCGTTGGCATTGTAGTAGTACAACACAACCCTATCGGGGAATAGCTCTAATGCCTTGTCGCTTTCGTCGTGCAGGTTTTTATAATCTCCTGCTTCTTCGTAGCAAGCCAGCAGTTGCTGCCATACTTTAAAGTTGTTGTTATCTAACGTGAGGGTAGTTTTATATTGTTCGGCCGCTTTTGCATACTGCTTATCACCAAACAGCAAATCAGCATAAATAGCGTGCGATTGGGGTTGGTCGGGGTGCTTTTCTACAGCTATTTCAGCCAATTCAAATACCTGTTTTCGGTATTCAAGGTTATTATCACCCAGCGGAGCCATCGAAAGAATAACGTTTATCTTATCTTTTAATGATACTTCCTTGTCTTTAAACGCAAGTTTCAGTTCGTTAATTACGTTGGCACTATCGCCTTCTTGTCGGTATATATTAGCTAAGCCAAAGTGCGCACGGCCGTTTTCAGGTTCAACGGCTAATATTTTTTTGTAATACTCAAGAGCTTTATCTTTTTTGCCTATTACCACATACAACTCTGCCAGCATGCCCAAATAATCGGTATTTCCGGGTACATTGTTCACCAGCTTTTGTACTTCTTCAATAGCCTTTTCAGGCTTATTCATATACAGGTACAAATCTTCTTTTTTGCGAACAACTTCTTCTGAAAGTCCGAAACGGGCTTCCATTTTATCCAAAATAGCTATTGCCTCAAGGGGTTTGCTTGCCAATACTAATTGCTCGGCAGCATTATCATAGTAGTCAGCAGTTTCAGGAGAGAGTTCAATCAACTGAATAAAAATAGCGGCTGATTCAGCATTCTTGCGAAGCGACTTTAATAACAGTGCTTTTTCTTCAAGGTACCATACATTTTTGGGCGAAAGCTCAATGGCCTTGTCAAGCATGATACCTGCGCCCTGTTTGCGCATTTCCATGTAGCACAGGTATAGCTGGTAATATACGTCTCCAACTTTTTGGGTAATTTTAAGGCACTGCTCAAAATTTTGTGCAGCCTCTTCGTATCTACCAAGCTGTTTGTCTTTATTGCCTTCAAAAAACAAGGCATCAAAGCGCATTTTATCAGCTTCGTTTGCAAACAAAGGGTCTCCTGAACCGGCACTGGCTTTGCGGGTATTGCCCGTATTTTTGGGACTTTTGCACCCTGCAGCAACAAGAGCCGCGAGCAAAAAAATGTAAAGTATATGTATTGAAGGGCGCAAAGCGTAAGTATTTTTAAGAAAACGTAATATTAATAAAAATGTTACGCAAAAGGTAAACGGCTAAAACTATTCCACAACAGAATAGTCGCTGATGCTCAAGTCATCTTGCTTACCGGTAAACGATGCGTAGCTGCCTATCATGCTGCCGGTTATATTAGCATTTTTGATAGAGGTGTGTTTTTGAACGATAGAATTTGAAACTACCGAGTTCTCAACTTTGCTGCCTTCGCCCAATGATACGTATGGCCCCACCACTGAATTAGTGATGGTTACATTATCGCCTATGAAGCAAGGGGGAATAATTTGCGCATTGGTAAGTTTAGCGTTGGTGTTGGTTTGGCTGTAACGCTCGCGCTCCAACTCAAGCACGCGCTCGTTGGTGTAAACGGTAGCGGCTTTGTTACCGCAATCCAGCCATTCTTTTACGGTACCGGGATGAAACTTAAGCCCTTTGTTTTTCATGTTCTCAAGGGCGTTGGTAAGTTGGTACTCACCTTTGTCTTTAATATCGTTATCCAACAGGTATTTTATCTCTGCTGATAGGTTATCACCGTCTTTAAAGTAATAAATACCAATGATAGCAAGGTCGGAAACAAACTCTTGGGGTTTTTCAACAAACTCGCTGATGTGGCCATCGGCAGCAATTTTCACCACCCCGAATTGTTTGGGGTCTGCAACCTTGTTCACCCAAATTACACCGTCTTTTCCGGCATCCAATGTAAAATCGGCACGGAAAATAGTATCTGCAAAAGCAACAATAACATTACCTCGCAAGCAAGGCTCTGCACAGTACACCGCATGAGCAGTTCCTAAGGCTTCGTCTTGGTAAAATATTTTTCCTTTTGCACCAATGTTTTCTGCAATTTTCAATAAGCTGGCTTCGGCTTCGGCACCAAAACTTCTGCCAATTACAAAGGCTACTTCCTCAATTTTTTCATCACACATCGCCGATAAGTCGTGCACAAGGTGCTCAACGATGGGTTTACCGGCAACCGGAATAAGGGGTTTTGGGGTAGTTAGGGTGTGGGGTCTCATGCGTTTGCCCATGCCCGCCATTGGTACTATAATATTCATTGGGTAATTGGTGTCTTTATATACGTTAAACTAAATCTGCTACTTCACTCCGGTATGGCCGAATCCGCCTGCGTTTCGCTCGGTTTCGGTCAGTTTTTCAACGGGTTGCCATTGTACAATTTCGTGGCGGGCTATTACCAGTTGGGCTATTCGTTCGCCATCATTAATTACAAAATCTTCGGATGATAGATTGACCAGTAATACCTTCACTTCTCCACGGTAATCCGCATCAATAGTGCCGGGGCTGTTAAGCACGGTAATTCCGTTTTTATAGGCCAATCCGCTGCGGGGTCTCACTTGGGCCTCGTAGCTTTGGGGCAATTCAATAAAAATACCGGTGCTTATTAGTTTCCTTTCAAGCGGCTTCAAGGTTTCGGGTCCTTCAAGGTTGGCTCTTAAATCCATTCCTGCCGACAAACCGGTTTGGTATTGTGGTAATGGGTGGTGCGAATTGTTTACTATCTTAACCTCTATCAAAACCTAGTGTTGTTTTGGCCTGCGAATTTAGCATTTTGAATGAAAAATGCCCGCTTTTATCTAACCACTATATTAAACCAAAAGCTACGGGCAGTTGTTGTACTTTTGCACGCGTTTTTAAAAAAAGCAGGAAATGAATTTGTTTTATAAGCAGTATAGCCAAACAGGCAGGCCTTTGTTTATTTTTCACGGATTGTTCGGGATGTTGGATAATTGGCACAATGTGGCATTGCAACTGGCTGCTGATTATGCAGTTTATACGGTTGATTTGCGCAACCACGGGCAATCGCCGCATAGCGACGAGATGAACTACAGCCTGATGGCGGATGATATTGCGCAACTGCTGGTATCGCTTAAGTACGAAAAGGCTCATATACTGGGCCACAGCATGGGGGGAAAAGCGGTGATGACTTTCGCGCTTAAATACCCTGCAATGATAGATAAACTGATTGTGGCCGATATAGGTGTAAGGGAATACAGGCGTGGCCATGATGAGATTTTTGATGCGATTATCCCGCTGAAATTGGAAACGTTTGAAACCCGTGGTGATATTGACCGCCACCTTACCCCATTGCTGCCTGAGTTTAGTACCCGCCAGTTTATTCTTAAAAACCTTGCCCGCAATGCTGATGGTGGTTTTTATTGGAAAATGAATGTGGAGTCTATCTATAAAAATTACGAAAATATTGTGGCTCCTATAAAATCAGACAAACCTTACACGGGCGAAACCCTGTTTTTGCGTGGCGGCAAATCGCGGTACGTAACCGATAATGATTGGGCTGAAATTTCTAAACTATTTACCAACGCCGGATTAGCTACCATTGAAGATGCAGGACATTGGGTACATGCCGAAAAGCCGGCTGAAGTAGTTGCTGCTGTAAAAGAGTTTTTAGGGTAATAAGCAAAATAGTTATGACGGATTAAAATCCGTCGCTCTTAAGATTACAAAGCGTGGAGGGACTTAAGTCCCTCCACGCTTTGTAATTTTTACAGAATTGGATTTCAATCCTATTAAATACGACAGTCTTTACATTCTCCTTTCCTACGGAAAAAGAAATGTTATATTTCCGTTAACATTTGCAATGTTGAGCTACCCTTTACAACTCAAAAAAGAATAAGCGCGTTTATCAAAGTACAATCGTCAAACCTATGAGAAATTTCAAAGCACTGCTGTGGGTTATCACGGCAATAGTAGCTGTTCCTTTTACTGTAAAGGGGCAAGCTCCCACTATTGAAGGCAGCGAATATGCATACTTGTACAAGCTTGAAAAAGAACAAGTACGCTGGATGCTCGACAGTGCTTGGCTAAGTGATAAAAGTCCCATACTAACGGCACCTGTAGATAGTTCATTACGCATCAACAACAGCAATCCGTTTGTGCCTAAGAAGCTGGCAAGAGGCTACTATCTATCCGCCTACGCTGCTGATTTAACCATCAATGCTCAGTTGCACATTCACCAACCGTTTTTTCCTACCATACAGGAAACCAACGGGGTGTGGTGGTTTGTGTTTAAAGATACCCTGCAAAGCATTGTGAAGGGCGGTACGCTTACCATGATTGGCAGCAAAGAGAAAGACAGTGTAATTGGTTACGATTCGTCGTGTATGTGCTACCCCGTGCCACTGCAAAAGCAAGACCGCTGGTTTTTGTTTGAAAAGGGCACAGAGTTTTATTACCTGAAAGTATATTCACCCTACAAAAAAGTAAAGCGCGAGTGTACCCGCCCATGGTGGAAATTTTGGAAAAAATGCCGCCCTGCATATAACGATTATAACAACTACAGCTACAGATACCGCCCAAGAGGATGGCGCAGGTTATGGAATTGGGCAGCAAACGCTTTTAGCCGTCCCGCAACCCCCATGCAGCTTAACCCGGGTTATATGGTGATTAACCAGCCTGAATACAAACATTTTGATTCACTAAAGATGAAAGCCTTTATAGTGAACAAAAGGGGCAAGCCGCTGAAAAAGGATTTGTATGTTAAAATTACAACGCAGTCCAACTTCTACCAGCCACTGCTATTCAAAAAAATATCGCCGGTTACACGGGGGGCTTATACGTTTGATATGGCGATACCCGATAGTTTCCTGCTCGACCAAACGTATCTAATTTCTATTACCGATAAGTTGGGGAGAAGCTATAAATCAAGCCAATTTAAAGTAGCCGATTACGAGCTTAAAAAGGTGAGCTACAGTTGGGAAAACGGTTCGCCGGAATATTACCGCGGTAATGATATTGTTTTTTACGCCAAATCAGTAGATGCAAACAACTTGCCCCTGCCCGATGCCACAGTGCGGTTACGATTGAGGATAGACCAAGTATTAGCTACTTACGACACCTTGATAACCTTGCGCGATAGTGTGTTTACTTCGTGGTACGATACCCTGTTGGCGTGCAGCCCTGATGGGTTAACACCGATACACTTGCCGCAACACCTGTTGCCCAATGCCGATTTGAGAATTTTTGGCACCATGAGTTTTACCAATGCCGATAACCAACCCGGTTTTGCGCAATGGCAATTCAATATTCTAGCCGACTCTAAACGGTTTTTTGTAAAAGAAGACAGTAACGGTTTAAGAGCAGGGTATGTAGTACAAGGCCGCATACAAAAAGAAATTCCGGCGTATTGGGTGGTTGAATATACTACAGGCGTTAGAACGGAAAAGAAAATAACCCTGCCGTATTACCAAGATTGGGAGCCCGGGGCTACATTGTATCGTTTGTTAGATTCAGGCAGGCGCGAGGTAAGCTCGATTGCTATGCCCCGCCAAATTCCCAAACCGCCTGCATTTATCGTTTCCAAAACTTACGACTCGCTGCATATTGATTTGCAAAACCCTTTGGGCATTGAGGTGGGTTGGCGCATCTTATCAGGCAAAAAGCTGATTGGAAAAGGTGCGGGTAACAGCCTATCGTACCATAAAAAACTAAAAGGTACTAAGCCTGTGTATGTAGTATATACCTACACTTGGGGAGGTAATTTGTTTACCTACGAAACCATTGCTTGGGTGAAGGAAAAACAGTTGACGGTGAAAATTGAACAACCCGAAGTTGTTTACCCCGGACAGGAAATTGCCGTTGATATTACGGTTACCGATTATAAAAACAGGGGTGCAAGCGGAGTGAATCTTACCGCATACAGCGTAAACATGGAGTTTGAGAACATTCCCTACCCGCAAATGCCTTATTATGGTAAAAACTATGGCGGGCAGCTGGTTAAGAAGCCCATCAACAACATGAGTTTGTGGGAAAAGAGTTACCAGTATGTGCTGCCCTGCAATCCGTATCTGTACAAATGGATGGGCTTGGCAAGCCACCCTTATTACCGTTTGATGTATAGCCCAACAGCATTGGGAATTTTAACAGACAGCTTATCCGACGGTAAAACCCAGTTAAGCCTGTTTGCAAGAAACTCAAACACCAACTACAAAAACTACTATGCTGCTTGGATTGATGATACGTTGATATACTTGAACTTAAACGGACAACAACCCAATGCCTACCGAGTGAAACCCGGCAAGCACAAAATAACCTTGCGCACGTATGAAGGATTGTATGAAACAGATAGTATTGAATGCACGGCAGGAATGCGCACCCTTGTAGGGCTTAATACGGATAGTATTTATAACAACCGTACCATAAAACGTACTGAGATGTTGAAGGAGGTGAAAAAAGAAGAGTACGGGTTGTACCAGCCTCATGTATTGTACATCACCGGAGATAAAAACTCCATGTATGGAGATAATCTTTCAAGGGGATACCTAAGACAGGGGGATAAAATTTACAACATCGGCAGGTTACAAAAATCATACACATACGGGCACAACGATAACCTTAAAAACAATCCGTACTACTTTTACAAAGTAGGGCCGTTTGAAAAGGGGTGGATAGATTTGATTATTGACCAACGTGTAATAACGTTCTTCTTTAATCCAGAGTATGTTTATACTTATTCAACAGTAGCGGTAATGTCGTCAGATGTGAATTACGACGACTTTAAACCGCAACCACTGCCCACTTTCTACAGCTTTGCAGATACCGCTACTGAATTACCGCCACCACCGCCCGAAGAGCCTAAAGTAAATGTTATACCAACTTACGCATCTTCCAATCCCTTGCAGCACCCCGGTATGCGTACCTATTACCATCCGTATTGGGTGGGCAAAGGTTGTTTTTATCGCGTATCCAATAGTAAAGATAACCGTATCATGAACTGGTGGTTTATTAATAACGACAGTCTCGAAATGTCGACCGTAGTGGCCTGGCAAACAGGTGTTATAAACCCGCACTTAGTCCCCGGCAATTACGATATAGTAATGCTAACTGATACCAACAGTTTTAAACTGCTGCGCAATGTGCAGGTACGGGATAGTTTTATTGTGTACTACAATCCCACCGACGAAGGCTTTATGAAATACGATACCCTTTTGATGTGGAGTTACCTTACCAAAATAAAACTAATAAACAGAGGGCCTGTACCCGAATATTACAACACCCCTGTGAAGTTAAAGGTAACTACTGATAATGAACCCGCTAAGGGGACAGAAAAAGTAGTAGGTGAATTGAGTATCAACAGCCGATACATAAGCAATGCCCTGATAGTGATTGAAGACGGTAAAGGCGGTTTTATAAACGGAGGGCTTACCAATCAGTTCGGATTTTATCAAATACCGCTGAAACCGGGAACGTATTATATGAAAATATTTACCCCTCAGTGGGATATGTTTCATGTAGAGAAACTTACGGTAACTGCAAAGAAAAATACCATAGCCCACCTACACATTGGCAATTACAGCCCCGAAGTATTGGCAAGAAACTTTAACAATCTTCCCCGTTCACAAACCAGCGAAAAGCTAACCAATAACGGCACACAACCTAAGTATGAGAATACATCAACAGGAAACTGTTTTGGCAACAATTGCGGGGAAGTAAAGGGTATTATTTCTGATGCTGCAACGGGTGAGCCTTTGATAGGTGCGACAGTAATGATAGAAAGCAATAGCATAGCTACAGCTACCGGTATAGATGGCGACTACCGTATAAAAGGATTATCGGCAGGAACATACACCCTTGTAGTGAGGTATGTAGGGTACCAAACCCAAAAGGTTATTAATGTGAATGTTAGTGCCGGCGCAACTACTTTTTTGAACATAGAGTTAAGAGAGAATGTTAGTGAAGTGAGCGAAGTGGTCGTGGCTGAGAAAAACATTAACTCAATGTATAATGTAAATGGTGCAACATCCTATAATTGGACAAGCAATGATGTAGATTATGCAGCTGCCCCGCCGATGAACGAAAGTGTAACGACGATGGATGTTGTAACCGCTACATCAAAAAGCACGAGAAGAAAAACATTAAACAGTCCTGATTTTAGTGATGGTGAAGAACAAGGCTACGAAGAGGAATATAATCCTTTTAGGGGTAATGCCTTAGCCGATAGTACTGAAGTAAACTGGGTTGACAGGCAAAAAGAAGCACAACGCTTGCAAGGAATGCTGGGCGATAGCAATGCCCTTTTAGTACGCAAAACCTTCCGCGATTACGGGTATTGGATACCCAATCTGCTTACTAACCGCAAGGGCAAAGCGGGCTTCACCGTAAAACTGCCCGATAACCAAACCCAATGGAAATCATTTGTGCCAGCCATGGACGGTAAACGCCGCACGGGTTTGGGAACAGCTACCATAAAAGCCTACAAGCCATTAACGGCCAACCTTTCAGTACCCCGTGTAATGGTTGCAGGCGACCGCTTAGAGATTACAGGAAAAACAGTAAACTATACGTCAGACTCAGTAGTAGTAAATGCTTTGCTACGTGTTAACGATAAAGATTTGTATAACAACCCGATGGGGTTGCGCTATTACCAACTGGTACAGCAGTTTTTAGAACCCATTAAGGCCGGAGAAACCGTAGTGCAATACAGCATTAAGATGGACAACGGTTACCTTGACGGCGAAATACGCAATGTCCCCGTGTTAGAAAACGGCTTATTGGTAAACAACGGCGAAAGTCAAACCCTTGACGGCAATTTAGAGCGTACCCTTTACCCCGAAGAGGGTTTTATCAACCGCGAGTTGATGGTGAGTAACCGAAAAGTGGTATTGCTGGAGGCAGAGTTGAATAAACTGCGCAACTACCAATACGGTTGTGTGGAACAAACGGCATCAAAGCTAAAAGCATTGTTGCTTGAAAAGCAGTTTGCAAAAGCACTGAACAAACCGTTTACGGATGAAAAAGAAATCAGCCAGTGCGTAAAACGTCTTGAAAAATATCAAAACACCGACGGATCATGGGGATGGTGGAGTCGCACCTTTACCGATTACTGGATGACAATTTATGCCACTGATGCACTGCAACGTGCCGTTAAAGCAGGGTATAAAACACAAAGTGCGCTTACTGGAGCGCAACATTTATGGGGAGTGTATCAATTTTTGGCCATCCCGCATAAAATCAATTCGTTAGAACTGTTTATTAATGGCGGGTTTGGCTCGGTAGCTGATAAAATTGCAAAACTTGATACTCTTAACCTTAACCTGCAAGAACGTTATGCGCTGATGAAAGCGAAACAAGCTTCGGGTATAAAAATTAATACCAAACCTTTACTGGAAGCAGTGCGCCAGCCTAATGAAAAACAGGCTGTGTGGGGCGAGAAAGTATTTAGTATTTCAGTAAACGAGTTGCAAACTTCTGCCGTTGTGTATGAAATTTTGAGAAAAGAAGGCGGCCATGATGAATTACTGAAAAAAGTGCGTAATTACTTCTTATCGCAGTCTCATACTTCAAGAAACACCATCGAGTCGGCCACCGTGTTGCAAACGTTTATGCAGGATATTGTTACAGAGGATAACAAACGCGAGGAGTTGATACCCGATTTCAGCATCAACGGAAAAGCAACCCCTTTACCCCTTGCCATGAAAATAGCTCCGGCTGATACTGTAAAGCTGGCTAAAAAGGGCAGTGAGTTGTTTTACGTGTACTCGTGGCAAAAGTTTGAGGCCAATCCGGATGCTCGCACTCAAATATTTGACATACGGACTTCGTTTGAACAAAACAAACACATGACGGATACTTTGCAGGTGGGTAAACCTGTTACCATGCACATCAGCATGACAATTGATAAAGAGCGTGAGTATGTAATGCTGGAAATACCTATCCCCGCAGGGTTTTCATACCAAAGCAAAACACCCGGTTACGCTTATGAACTACACCGCGAACATTTTGACGACAAGGTGGCTATTTTCTTTGGCAAGTTGCCCCGCGGTTTGTATAGCTTTAAAGTGGAATTACTTCCTAAGTTTAAAGGACAAGTAACTTTATTACCTGCCCGTGCAGAAGAGATGTACTTCCCGCTTCACTTTGGCAACAACGCCAAACGCACCATAGTGGTTGAATAGGTTGAGTTAAAAGAAAAACCAAACGTTAAAAAGGTGTGTGAGGCCGTCATTCCCTCGAAAGAGGGAATCCGTGGGTGGGTGGCACTGTTGATTAAGTCAACCGCACAGATTCCCATTTTAAATGGGAATGACTGACAGCCGCACACAGCAATAATAATTAGGGTTGACTTTCCCTTATTCCTAACTCGAAATAAAAGCGTCATAAAACAAAATCGCCTTCCCTAATTATTTAGAGAAGGCGATTTTGTTATAACTGTGTGGAGTGAATTACATAAAACGGCGGCGAACCATATCGGCCAGTTCAAGAAACAGTTTGTTTTCCTCGTCCCAGCTAAACTCACGTTTCAGGTTTCTAAAGAAAGTATCTGCTTCATTTCCGCTCGTTAGCCCATTTATATAGTGGATAGACTTCGCATAAGCTTCGTGGTCGCCTTTAAAAAGTTGGTTAATAAACTCAAACTTCTTATTAATGCTAATCGCCTTCTTTAAATCGTGTATCGGGGTTTGCTGTAACTTAGATACCAAGTCATTACCCTCAGGAGCAGTTTGCAAACGGTCGTTCAGCGAAGGCTCATTCACCACCTTATTCACAGGCTGCGCAACAGGAGCGGGTGGGGGGGTAACAGGGGGCACAGGAACAACAGGTGCAACCGGAGTTTCAACCACCACAGGGGGAGCAACGGGCGCAACAGGCTCTTGTACTTTTGGTGTCTCAACCACGGGAGCTTCAACAACTATCGGCTTCACAGGAACTTCAAAAACTGGCGGTGGCGGAACAGGTTGTTCAACCTTAGGCATGGGGGCATCAATTTTTGGAGGAGCAGGTTCTACAAATGGAGTAGTTACCGGTTCTTTTACCGGCGCAGGAGGAGGAACGGGAACTGTAACAACAGGCGCGCTAAATTCAGCAACCTTTGCATTAGTATCAGCACTGTTTAATTCTAAAACAGCGTCGTACAACTCAACCGTGTACTTGCGCAAAAGGTCAATATCTAATGGATTAAGGGACGATTTTTGTGCAAAACCGTTATTAAGGTCGGTAATCTTGGCCGTTAATTGTTGAATTTTGTCGTGCAGTTCAGTCCTATTGCTCATTTTAAATTATTTTGCGCTTCAAATATAGCCCCGCTTTGTGAGGCAAATGTTATAAAGCATGGGTAAGTATTGCACGTGGCAATGTGTATAATTATAAAACCGTTAAAAGGCTCAGTATAGTATGTTTATAGAACCCACCGGAAACAGGGGCAGACAAAAAGGATGGATAGAGGTAGTGTGCGGTTGTATGTTCAGCGGTAAAACCGAGGAGTTGATACGTCGTCTCAAAAGGGCGAGGTTTGCCCACCAGCGGGTAGAGATTTTTAAACCGATGACGGATGTGCGCTACCACGAGCAAAACATCGTCTCACACGATGCTAGTGAGATTCGTTCTACTCCCGTTGATTCTTCACTTAATATCTTGTTGATGGCGGGGGATGCCGAGGTGATTGGTATTGACGAGGCTCAGTTTTTTGATAACGAGTTGCCTAATGTTTGTGCCGAGATGGCTGCGCGTGGCATTAGGGTAATAGTGGCAGGATTGGACATGGATTATAGAGGTCAGCCTTTTGGCCCCATGCCAAATTTGATGGCAAAAGCAGAGTTTGTAACCAAAGTACATGCTATATGTATGAAGTGCGGCGATTTGGCCACCCACTCATTCCGCACCAGCCAACAAACCGACCAAGTTTTGTTGGGCGAAAAAGACAATTATGAACCCCGTTGTCGCCGTTGCTTTAACGAAGATTTTAAGCCTTGATTTTCAATAGCACAGGATTTCATGTCCTGCGACACTGTGCGCCCTGTTCAGTGTCTATTTATAAACATTGCCGGTAGTAGTAAACCAAAATTAACTTAGGTTTGTTAATATTGAAGATTGATTTACTATTCATTATTTAAACATAAATAACAATGGCTTTTGAATTACCCGCACTAGACTATGCATACAATGCGCTTGAACCGCACATTGATGCACGCACCATGGAAATACACCATAGCAAACACCACCAAGCATACGTTACCAACCTTAATAATGCTATCGCCGGAACTGATGCAGAAGGTTTGAGCATTGAAGATATTTGCCGCAACATCAGCAAATATGCTCCTGCCGTTCGCAACAACGGTGGCGGACACTACAACCACAGCCTGTTTTGGAAACTAATGGCTCCCGGTAAAGGCGGAGTTCCTACAGGTGCTTTAGGCGATGCTATCACCAGTACTTTTGGTTCTTTTGATGCATTTAAAGAAAAATTTGCCGCTGCTGCCACTACCCGTTTTGGTAGCGGATGGGGTTGGCTGATTAAAAATGCCGAAGGCAAACTTGAAGTAACCAGCACCCCTAACCAAGATAATCCTTTGATGGACATTGCCGACGTAAAAGGCACTCCGTTGTTGGGTATCGACGTATGGGAACACGCGTATTACCTTAACTACCAAAACCGTCGCCCTGATTACATCGCGGCTTTTTGGAATGTAATTAACTGGGATGCTGTAGCAGCACGCTTTTAATTCACCGTATTACATAGTAAATAAAAAAGGGGCGCAAGCCCCTTTTTTATTTTAAACTGTTTATCCATTTTGCAATGGCCAGTGCATCTTCTTGCGGTAAACGTTGGGGCAGCATAGGCGGGTAGCCCGGCCAGTTTTCAGGCTTGGGGTTATACATCAAACTCACCATTTGCTCATCGGTGTATCCTTTTTTAGCAACCTCAGTAAAAGCAGGCCCTACTAATTTTTCACTTGGCTTATGGCAGGTAAGGCAAGTATGTTCGTCAAGCTTGGCTTGTATATCAGCAGGCGGCTCAATGCTGGCTGTTTGCTGTGTGGCTTGTTCAGTACTTTGTGCGGGTTTCTTTTCATTTCCGCAGGCAGTCATTGCAAACCCTGCAATCATAAGTATCACGTAGTTTTTCATTCACTCAAAAATTTCAGCGAAAATAAAGGCTTGCTGTATGAAACACTACAAAACTTTACCGATAGGAAAAACAAAAGGCTAAAGCGTTGACGGTAACTTTTGGGTGGGACACTTGGGACACTCGTTTTTAAATTCTATTTAATTGATTTTAAATTGCTTATGTGTTGTAAAGTTGTCCCATTTTCGTGGGACAAAGTGGGACAGTTGTATAGTCCAGTTACGGTGTTATTCAGTTACGCGGTTATCGTGTTATTTTTGTTACGCACCGCGCAGGGGCTTGCGGGGTTCTACAAAGCAAAGGCAGTTTCAGGAGGTCAAAGAACTAGGCCGGATAGTTTGTAATTGGAAACGGTTATAAATGAAGACAGGGCTTGCTCAAAAGTAAGGGGTTGAAAACCCTCCTGCTACAATTACCTTTTTATGAAGGACTTAAGTCCTTCACAAAAAGGTAATCACAAAAGCGATAGGTTTTAACCTGTCGGGGCAGAAAACACCGCAACACTCATATTTGATGCACCCCGCTCCCATAAGTCTGTAGCTTGGCTTGTTACGGTAGGGGCTTGCGAGAGCGGTAGGCATAGGTCGCACTATGCACTGATTGTTAATTTTGATTGACTGGATTATGGTATATTTGAGGTATAGTAAACGGTAAAGTTTTTGCTATTTATAAAGTATGACTACCATAGAACTAAAACATTCAATACAACATTCTATTGATGATATTGAAGATGAAAACATTTTAAAGGCTATTCATGCAATGGTTACAGCATACCTAAACGGCGAAATAGTTGGACATATAGGCCGCACTCCGTTAACCCGTGCAGATGTGGTAAAGAGAGAAAAACAGTCAGACGAAGATATTAAAGCAGGGCGCGTACATACATTGGATGAAGTGAAACAGCGCTTGCTTAAAAAATAGTATGCAGGTATTTTTCTCTGACCAAGCTTTACTTGATATGGAAGGGGTGCGTGAATACTTTGATGAAGTAGCCCCGAACAAAACAGATGAAATAATACTCTCAATTATTGACCGCGTTCTTCAACTTGAAGAATATCCGTTATCCGGCCCCGAAGAGCCTTTTTTGAAGAGTATTGGCTTAGACCGCAGATTTTTAATACATGGAAATTATAAAATCATTTACAGGGTTGAAGATAACATCTATATCACTCAAATATTTGATACCCGCCAAGACCCTTTGAAAATGTCCGAAACAGAGCAATTGTAGTGAGATTTTTTTTCAGAATCGTATCATAGAAATAAAAATCTCGATTTCTCTGAACTTCCATTACTTTTTGATAAGAGGTGATAATTTGGGATTCTACCGACAACAATACTTGACCGCTACCAAATTTCATTATGCTTTTTTTGCCTTTTTTATTAGTCTATCAATGTCTTTTTGACTCAACTTTTCCCAATCTACATCCAAATTATAATAAGGGAGTAAAAACTCCCTAACCCCATCTGTTTCTTCATAATGGAATGGTGATAAAATACGATATTTTGATTCCGATCTTGGACGCAGAGAAAGTATGTTGTTTGAAGCCTTTTTTATTATTCTATTCACAAAGTCACCAAAAATTATGTTTTTTTCAGAACAGAGTTGATATACTATATCCAAAGAATAGCCATGTAATTCGGACGATAAAGTCAGGTATGCCATGGGTTTCAAACGATTAAATACAATAAAGATTCCATAGCTATCAGGATTACCATCGTAGAATTTGATTTTCTTTACACGAAACAACCCTACTTCATACGTATAGTATTCTGATAAAATGGCTTTTACATAATTTATTTCCATGAAATTTGCTAATGAGTGTGTTTGCAAAGTTTTTCGGCCAACTGAATTTTAAGTTTCGCTCTCTCTTCTTTCGGAAGTCTGTAGCCCAATTGGTATATATCGTATTTGTGAAACAAACTTTCGTAACTTTTTATACTTAGATGATAATTGGAAAATTACCGATATTTCACACATATTGAAATCAGCCCACCTTTCCTATCTTCGTTTACAAACACCTCGCCCCATTTATATTGACTTTCACCTCCAATTAGAAATAATCGTCTTTTTAACTCCAGTTTTTCGTCGTCAGTAATTTCAAAAGGGGGATAATTAAATTTTCTTCCAAGGCTAATAAAAGTAGTATAAAGTCGACTTTTATTAAAACTAAATCCCATTGAATACTCGCCTTCTGACAAACCTTCTACTGAATAATAAGAGTAATTATCACTCTTATTATTCAGTAGAAATGAAGAAT
Source organism: Agrobacterium sp. 719_389 (assembly GCA_943370295.1). Taxonomy (GTDB): domain Bacteria; phylum Bacteroidota; class Bacteroidia; order UBA8524; family UBA8524; genus SB11. The sequence continues at coordinate 78,646 of CALRQL020000002.1, forward strand.
TTTGCATTATAGAATTTAGAAAGTCCTCTTCTTGCATATGAGAATGGAATGAAAAACCATCTACACTTATATTTCCGTTTCTGGTATCAAGTATTAACATTTTATTTCAAGAAACAGTTTTTAACTTTCTTTATGCATGTCAATAAAACTTGTGGTATCCCCACAACTCCCGCAAGTCTCTTCCGCAAACTCTGCAACAGGGACTTGTAAGTCAAAGACAAAATAAGTTTGAAACTACGTATCTACTCCTTCACAAACTTAGTAACACCCTTGTACCCGTTGCCTTGCACTTGGATAAAGTAAATGCCTGTGGGCAAATCAGCGATAGGTAACGTATTAGTACCGTTTTCAATGGCAAAGGTACGCACCACTTGTCCCACAAGGTTCATAAGGCTGCCCTTAAGAGCAGGGCCGTTAAAGCCGGCGGGCGCAATGGTAAGTTCAGTTGTAGCAGGGTTGGGGTACACAGCCAGTTGCAAGTTCGTTTCAGCCAATTGGTCTATCCCTGCGGGGAAGGTAATATCCGTACTGTCAAACATCCCTTGGCTCAAATTATAATACGTCCCCGATGGAGTAGTCTCCTTTTTCACCGCACGCACCATATACACGTTGTGGCCTTGCAAAGGGTCGTTGTCAACAAAGCTGGTACCGTTTACCAACGTAAGATTGGCCTTCACATACTTGCCGTACAAATGCGGGGCGCGGTACACGTGGTAGCCCACCACATTAGCATCGGTAGAGGCCGTCCAGCTTACCGTTACCTTTTTTGTACCCGTTTCAACAGCGTCAATAGTAGTAGGGGCTAACGCTACGTGCATACGCAACGTAGGGTCGCCCATCAGCGCAATGTGTATCAACCGTTGCGAGCCGTTAAAGTTTCCTTCATACAACGTACCGTTTTCGTTTTGGGTAAGGCGCGCACCGTATCCGATACATTCGCCCAATGCCATGTGGTGCAATGCCCAGTTGGGAATACCGCCCCAAAAACTTGCCAGTATCGAAGGTTTTGAAGCCAATGCAGCACGCAACAAAGCATCCTGTATGTCCCAATCGCCAAAATAACTGCCGGCCAGCGAGGTGAAAATGGTTTTAATGCTATCCGCAGCAAACTGTGCGGTGTTGATTACTCCGCCGCAAGACGAGTACCAACCGCCGCCGCAAGCCCCGCTCCATAGATACCAATCTTTTTTCAAATCAGCATTGTAGTCAACGCCGTTGTTCACATTGTCTACAATGTTTGCAGCGCCCACCATGGGCGCAAAGTTTCGCCAGTTTGACGAAGCAATTGTAAACGATTGAAAATTATCGTCAATCAACGCCCTTGTAGGGGCAGTAAGCTGTCCAACGCGGTAGCTGTGGTTTTTTTGCAGGTAGTAGCGCAGCAATGCCGTATCACTTTGTCCCGCAAAAGCAGGCAAGCGAGAAAGGTCAACACGGCCTACCATCAAATCCACATCGCTATCAAACTGGCTGGCATCAAACTTACCGTCACCGGGTTGGTTTTTATTCTCAGCCCTTGATGCCGACGAAGTACTTACAATATTGTCTGTCCACAAACCATCTACATCACCGTAATACCCGTCGCAAGGCCACGCCCCCGAATGGTCGGGGTGTCCGTCAGGGTATATACTTCCCGAATAAGGTACAGGCACTCTTCCCAACAGAAACACGGCTTTCACATTAGGTACAGTTTTTATTTTATCCCTAACCGCCGTAACCGCATCGGTACGTTCAGTGATAATGCGTTGCACTTGCCAGCCATCCCCAATCAAATCTTTTTCTAACATAGTAATTTCGGTGGCCAGCGGTTGCAAATAATTATTATCAATCACAAGTGCAAGCGTGCCGTGCTGTTCTTCGGCAGCATGGTTTATACCGGCATACACACTGCCCAGTGCGCCCGTGCTTCCGCCTTCTTTAAATACTAAATACTCGTAGGCTTGACCCACAGTAACCGCATTATCGGTATAAGTACTGTCGCCCGTGCCAAGGTTAGCATACACATTGCCCCAGTCTTTATCTTCCTTCGCTTTTCTAAACACCCGTATGCGGGTAGCATCCGTAAACTTTGGAAATTTAAGGGTAATAGCAGCCGGACTTTCGCTTACCGTTGCGGTAACCAACACCGAACGGTTTTTATTGAATTGTGCCGTTACAGCCGTTGAAACAAGAAATAGAAGTGAGGTAACGAGTAGAGTTTTTTTCATCAATTGTATAATTGGCTTTAAGAAGCAATTTATATAATTTAGAATAAAAACGGTGTGCAAACATCTTCAACGTAATAGCAGCAGGTTTTATACCTGCTGTGATGTGTGGATACAACAGCGACGGGTTTCATACCCGTCGGCAAGAATGGTTTCATACCCATTGCAAAACGGGTTCTCAATAGCGACGGGTTTTACACCCGTCGTAATAGGTGGGATAATAACGATGGGTTTTATACCCATCGGTCAGAAAAGGTTTCATACCCGCCATTAATACCCTGAATATAAAATTCAGGTCTTTTATGTGTAACGTTCCGAATGGTTTTAAACCATTCGGAACGAATCATTGCAAAACAGCGGCGGGTTTCACACCCGTCGACAAGAATGGTTTCATACCCTTTGCAAAACGGGTTCTCAATATCGATGGGTTTCATACCCATGGTAATAGGTAGGATAATAGCGACGGGTTTTACACCCGTCGGCAAGAATGGTTTTATACCCATTGCAAAACGGGTTCTTAATAGCGACGGGTTTCATACCCGTCGTAATAGGTGGGATAACAGCGACGGGTTTTATACCCGTCGGCAAGAATGGTTTTATACCCATTGCAAAACGGGTTCTCAATAGCGACGGGATTTACACCCGTCGTAAAAGGTGGGATAATAACGACGGGTTTCATACCCATCGGGCAGAAAAGGTTTTATACCCGTCGTCCAAAAGAAGGTTTCACATTTCTCTACTCCTGACTGGCCAGTATCTTTTGTATGTAAGTAAGTACCTCATCCTTACCCGTTTTCTTCTCAGCTGAAGTAATAAAATAAGGAGGCAGGGTTTCCCAAACAGTTAGCAGTTCATCCAAAAAAGCGGTGGTGTTGCGTTGCAACTCGCTTGGTTTCAATTTATCAGCTTTAGTAAAAACAATGCTCAAAGGCAACCCGTTTTCACCCAGCCAGTTTACAAACTCAATATCAATTTTTTGGGGCGGCAGGCGGCAATCAATCAGTACAAATACATTGCACAGAGGCTCACGTTTTAGCATATACGAGCTAATCATACCTTCCCATTTTTCGCGCAATGTTTTTGATACCTTGGCATAACCGTAGCCGGGCAAATCCACCAAATACCAATAATCGTCAATCAAAAAGTGGTTGATGGTTTGGGTTTTTCCGGGGGTAGCAGATGTTTTTGCCAGTTTGGCCTGTCCCGTCAGCATATTAATCAGTGAGGATTTACCCACGTTTGAGCGGCCGATAAAAGCCATTTCGGGTAATTGCGTATTGGGGAGTTTACTAATCTCTGCAAAACTGCTTATAAACTTAGCACTTGTGATATTCATTACTTTTGGCCTCTATTTTGCTACCTTTGCAAACCTAAAACAAATTGTAATGTTTAGCATACATATAATTATAGAGTAAGCACATTACAAACAACCCAAGTACACCATTGGAAACCGTAACCCCTTATAAAGACTCAGAACTGGGCAAGAAGCAGCAGGTAGAAAAGATGTTTGACAGCATTGCCCACCGCTACGATTTTTTGAATCATTTTCTTTCGATGGGTATTGATAAAGGCTGGAGGCGCAAAGCCATCAACCTGCTAAAACCCATTAAACCCCAAAGCGTATTGGATATAGCCACCGGAACCGGTGACATTGCTTTTGAGGTGAACAAACGATTGAACCCACAAACACTGGTAGGTCTTGATTTATCAGAGGGTATGCTGAGCTTTGCCCGCGAAAAAGCCCAAAAGCGTAATTTGCAGGATAAAATCAGTTTTGTGAAGGGCGATAGCGAAAATCTTGAGTTTGCAGACAATAGTTTTGATGCTGTAATCGTTGCTTTTGGTGTAAGGAACTTTGAAAACCTTCAAAAAGGACTATCCGAAATTTTCAGGGTGTTGAAACCCGGAGGCAAATTGGTGGTGCTTGAATTTTCTAAACCTAAAAAAACACCCATTAAGCAACTGTATAATTTTTACTTTAGCAATATCTTGCCCCTGTGGGGAAAGATGATTTCAAAAGACCAGAGTGCATATACATACCTTCCGCAATCAGTAATGGCATTTCCTGAAGGGGATGCGTTTTGCGGGATTATGAAAAGCACCGGTTTTAATACAGTTGAACAGAAAACATTAACCTTCGGCATTTGTACGGTTTACTCAGGCATACGATAAAAGTAACAGTTTGGCTTATCCTGCTGGTTGGCAGCGCGCAACTTAGTGCCCAACAGCTAAATATGCCCAACTATTGGTCGAAAAAGAAATTGCATTTCGGCTTTACGTTGGGTGCCAATAATAACGACTTCAAAATCCGTTTGGATAATGAGTTCCTTAATATTGATACCCTGCAAAGTATTTCGGTAAGGCGTTTCCCTGGATTTGTGCTGGGCGGCATTGCCGATTTCAGTTTTGCCGAAAACTTTAACCTGCGAGCCCTGCCCTCAATAGCCTTTGCGCAGCGTAACCTTGTATATAAATTCACCAACTCAAGAAGCAATCGCGAGGTAAAAATCGAATCGGTGTATTTAGAGATACCTTTATTAGTAAAATACCGCACCCGCCGTTTTGGCAATTACGGATTTTATGTAACAGGCGGCTTCAAATACAGCTACGATTTAGCATCAAACATTGATGCCCAGCGCAGTCTTGCCGACCCCGTGGTGGCAGTTCAGCCGCATACATTCAGCTACGAGTTAGGTGCAGGATTCGATATTTACTTCCCTTTCTTTAAACTTTCACCCGAGTTAAAACTTACCAACGGCATCAGCAATGCACTGGTAAAAGACGGCTACGTATATACCGAAAGCATGAATGGTTTGTGGAGTCGTATTGTAAACTTTTCGTTTCACTTTGAATAAAACTTACTTTTGCCCCTTGCATGAAATTTACAGTACAGGCAGAAGATAAAAACAGCAAAGCCCGCACCGGCGAAGTAGAAACAGCGCATGGGGTGATACAAACCCCCATTTTTATGCCTGTGGGTACGGCAGGCACCGTAAAAGCAGTTACCCAACACGATTTAAAAGAACACATCAACGCCCAAATAATATTGGGCAATACCTACCATTTATACTTGCGCCCCGGCACCAATGTTTTAAAACAGGCCGGCGGCTTGCATAAATTTATTAATTGGGACAGACCCATACTTACCGATAGCGGCGGGTATCAGGTATTTTCATTGGCCGATAACCGTAAGCTAACTGAAGAGGGTGCTAAATTCAAATCACACATCGACGGTAGTATGCACTTATTTACTCCCGAAGGAGTGATGGACATACAACGCCTGATTGGTGCTGATATCATTATGGCTTTTGATGAGTGTACTCCATACCCTTGCGAGCCTAAGTATGCCAAAAACTCAATGGAGCTTACCCACCGTTGGTTAAAAAGGTGTGTTGACCATTTTAGAGCCACCGACCCTTTGTACGGATACGAGCAAACGCTTTTCCCCATTGTGCAGGGCAGTGTGTATGCTGATTTACGCAAACAATCGGCAGAATACATTGCAAGCATGGATTGTGAGGGCAATGCTATCGGCGGTCTTTCAGTAGGCGAGCCAGCTGAGATGATGTATGAAATGACGGAGCTGGTATGCGGTATTTTGCCCCGCAGCAAACCCCGTTACTTGATGGGTGTAGGCACCCCCGTAAACTTGCTTGAATGTATTGCATTGGGCATAGATATGTTTGATTGTGTGATGCCTACCCGCAATGCCCGCAACGGAATGCTGTTTACTGCCGAAGGCACAATGAACATGCGCAACGAGAAGTGGAAAGAAGATTTTAGCCCTGTTGACGAAACCATTACCCCGCATTTTAGCAAAGCATACCTGCGTCATTTGATACACGCGGGCGAAATGTTGGGAGCCATGATAGCCAGCCGCCACAACCTTACTTTTTATTTATGGTTGATGGAACAAGCACGTGAAAAGATAAACGAAGGCACTTTTTTTGAATGGAAACAACAAATGGTTCCAAAATTGCAAAGAAGGCTGTAATAATTTGCTAATTTGAAAATGAGCGAATACCATCCTAAGCAAATATAGTCGGGAGCTTGCCTAAAGATATCCTGAGCTTGCCGAAGGAGAGGAGCAGGAAACACAAATAATTTGAAGAACGGATAACTAATAACTGATAACCAACCATAGTGTTAACGATAATCGACAGGTACATATTAAAAAAATACTTTACCACCTTTTTCTTTTCGTTGGGGCTGGCCATACTGGTATCCATAGTGGTGGACACTTCCGAAAAGATGGACGATTTTATCAGTTCTAAAGTATCGTTGGGAGGATTGGTTTTTGGCTACTACATTTACTTTGTCCCCTATTTTTACAACTTGTTTAGCCCGCTGTTCACCTTTTTGGCCGTATTACTGATCACCTCCAAAATGGCCTCCGATTCAGAAATCGTTTCCATACTTGCCAGCGGAGTTAGTTTCAAACGGCTTCTGCGTCCCTTCCTAATCGGTGCAGCAGTATTGGCCATCATCACCTACTTATTAAATTCTTGGGTAATACCCGAAACTGAACAACGCCGTGTAGATTTTCAGAACCGCGTACTCAAAGGTCGCAAACTCGATAACAACTGGAAAAACAACATCCATCGCCAGCTTGAGAAAGGTCAGTTTCTCTACCTTCAAACCTATAATAATAAAGACAGTTTTGGCTATCACATGACCCTTGAACGCTTTGAAGGGCTTGAGATGAAGCAGAAAATATATGCCGAAAAACTGTATTGGAACCCCGAAAGTCAATCGTGGGCCTTGCAGAATTATTTTATCCGTGACTTTTTACCATCGGGCGATGAAGGGATAAAGAAGGGCGACCAGATGGATATATCCATGAACTTTAACCCACAGGACGTTTTCAGGCGCAACGACGAAGTGGGCGTGCTAAACAACCGAGAAATCAATGAATTTATCGAAGCCGAAAAAATACGCGGAGCAGAAAACATAGATTTTTATTTGATTGAAAAATACCGCCGCATAGCATTCCCTTTTGCCGGCGTCATACTCACCCTTATCGCCTTTGTAATATCATCGCGCAAAGTACGCGGCGGGGTGGGCATACACCTTGGCTTGGGAGTATTAATAGGGGGCAGCTTTATGCTGTTCAGCCATTTTGGTAACACTTTTGCCACCTCAGGTGGCTTAGACCCTTTAATAGCCGTATGGATACCCAATGCCTTATTTCTGTTAATAGGCCTGTATCTGTACTCAAAAGCACCTAAATAAAAGGGTTATCCACAATTGTTCATGTGCAACATCATAGTTTACAGTAATAATTTTCCTTTATTTTGCCGCAACGTAAAAGCATAGCAGTTTATGGATTTATTTGAGAAGTTAGCAGGTAAGCCCGGTCCGCTGGGCATGTGGTCCGAAGGGGCCGAAGGGTATTATATGTTTCCTAAACTTGAAGGCGAAATAGGTAGCCGCATGATTTTTAGGGGCAAAACCAAACTTATTTGGAGTTTAAACAACTACTTAGGGCTGGCCAACCACCCCGAAGTGCGCAAAGCCGATGAAGATGCCGCAGCTAAATTTGGTATGGCCTACCCGATGGGTGCCCGCATGATGAGCGGTAACAGCAACTACCACGAGCAATTGGAGCGCGAGCTTGCCGACTTTGTAGGGTACGATGATGCAATACTACTGAACTATGGCTACCAAGGTATGGTAAGTGCCATTGACACTTTGGTTGACCGGCACGATGTAATTGTGTACGATGCTGAAAGTCACGCCTGTATAATCGATGGGGTGCGCCTGCACATGGGCAAACGTTTTGTGTATAACCACAACGACATGGACAGCCTTGAAACCCAATTGAAGCGCGCAACCCGTGTAGCTGCTGAAAACAACGGCGGTATATTGGTAATAACCGAAGGCGTGTTTGGAATGAGCGGTGCGCAAGGCAACATAAAAGGCATTGTAGCACTTAAAGAAAAATACAACTTCCGTTTGTTTGTGGATGATGCACACGGTTTTGGCACAATGGGTAAAACCGGTGCAGGGATAGGAGAGGAGCAAGACGTAACCAATGGTATCGATATTTATTTCGGAACCTTTGCTAAGAGCATGGCGGGTATTGGTGCATTTATCGGCGGTAATAAAATGGTGGTAAAACACCTGCGCTATAATATGCGCTCGCAAATATTTGCCAAAAGTTTGCCCATGCCTATGGTTATCGGTGCTTTGAAACGCCTTGAACTGTTGCGCAGCCAGCCCGAACACAAAGAAAAATTGTGGACGATAGTAAACGGATTGCAAAATGGCTTGCGTGACCGTGGCTTTAATATTGGTGTAACCTCATCGCCCGTTACCCCCGTGATATTAAACGGTACCATACCCGAAGCCACTGCTCTTACCCACGATTTACGTGAGAACTACGATATTTTCTGCTCAATAGTAGTATATCCTGTAGTACCCAAAGGTGTTATTTTATTACGCTTGATACCTACTGCTGCACACAGCCTTGCTGATGTAGAAGAAACGTTGAGAGCCTTTAGCGAAGTGAAAGAAAAACTGGCGCAAGGCGTTTACAACGTTGATAAACTGGTAGCGGTGTACTAACGGGATTCAAATCCCTATATATATTAAAAAGCCGAAGGCAGACTTAAGTCTGCCTTCGGCTTTTTAACCGTATAAGCAGCTAACGTTGCGAATGGTTTAAAACCATTTGCAACGAGCCCTTGCAAAAGAGACGGGCTTTATGCCCGTCGGGGGGTGGACGCAATAAAGCCCATTGTTATTTTAGGGTTTGAAAACCCCACTGTTACGATTACCAATCGAGAGAGGACTTAAGTCCTCTCTCGATTGGTAATCACAAAAGAGACGGATTTTAATCCGTCGCAGCAAAACTTATATATCAGATTTCAACCAGTTATATAAATTCGTGCCGTGAAACAGTATATCAAGCAGTACTTTCAATTCAGCAGGCGTGAGCGCAACGGCATATTTGTACTGCTCTTTGTATTAATCGCATTAATAATTGCAAGTTTCACAGTACCCCTCTGGGTAGGAGCAGATAGGGAAGAGGCAAAGCAACAATTTGAGCAGAACGCCCTTGAACTTAAACAACTGGCTAATAAAAAAGCTGAAACCCCACAAAGTTTACTTAAACCCTTCAACCCCAATACCTATAGTTTAGATTCTTTAATGGCTTGCGGCATTCCTAAAAAGCTGGCTGCACAAATCATCAACTACCGACAAAAAGTAGGGCCGTTTGCCACCAAAGCCGATTTTGCCAAACTGTATAACCTAACCGATAGCGCTTACAATGTGTACTTACCGTTTTTGGTATTACCGGATGCAGAAACATCTAAAAGTGAAAAACCTGCTACACGCGGGTTGGTTGAAATAAACACTGCCGACTCATTGCAGCTACTGGCGGTAAAAGGCATAGGCCCCTATTTTGCCCACAAAATTTTGCAATACCGTAATCAATTAGGAGGCTACTTTAGTCTTAGCCAATTGGGCGAGGCTTTTATCATACCCGTAGCTTCTTTGGCCGAAAAGCAACAACGCATGGATGAAATCAAAGCGCAGCTAACGGTAAATATTTCTCGCATCAAAAAAATAAACATCAACACCGCCACCCAACAACAGCTGTCAGCACATCCCTATATCAGCTACAAACAAGCATCGGCAATACTCAAATACATTGCCCGTTACGGTAAAATAAAAAGCCTTGATGATTTAACGGTGTTGGGCATCATAACTACCCGAGATGCAATTTTACTAAAACATTATATATCGTTTTAGTGTTTACTCAGGTAGCAAAAAATCAAAAGCATTTACACTCCTTTGCACTGCCCACTGCAAAACAGCTTATTGATTGAACAGCAACTCAAAGCAATCGCTTGCTTCCAGTTCATCGATAATTACACATTGTATGTGGCGGGATAGGATAAAATTGAAAATTAGCTTTATTTTTGCCAAAATCGGAAATTGTTTAAAAATGAGTTCAACAGGAGAAATGATAGATACTTCCACAACATTAGGTTTTGCTGAAACCGAGAACATGAAGATGGTGCGCGATATGGTGCGCGATTTTGCCGACCGCCATATAAGGCCGAAGATGATGGAATGGGACGAAAGTCAGGAGTTTCCTATCGAAGTTTTTAAACAATTGGGCGAGCTGGGTTTGATGGGGGTATTAGTACCCACCGAATACGGCGGCTCAGGTTTCGGGTACTTTGAGTATGCAACCGTAATAAGCGAAATTTCTAAAGTTTGCGGATCAATAGGCCTTTCAGTAGCCGCGCACAATTCATTGTGCACAGGCCACATTATGTACTTTGGTTCAGAAGAACAAAAACAAAAATACTTGCCAAAACTTGCCACCGCTGAGTGGATTGGTGCCTGGGGTCTTACCGAGCCCAACACAGGTTCAGATGCGTTCCGCATGATGACAGTTGGCGTGCAAGACGGCGATTACTGGGTGATAAACGGTGCCAAAAGCTGGATTACACACGGTAAAAGCGGCAACGTGGCAGTAGTAATGGTGCGTACAGGCGAATTGCTTGATAGCAACGGTATTACTGCATTTGTGATTGAAAAAGGAACACCGGGCTTTAGTGCCGGCCGTAAAGAAAACAAACTTGGAATGCGCGCCAGCGAAACTACCGAGTTGATTTTTGAAAACTGCCGTGTACACAAAAGCCAGATATTAGGCGAAGTAGGCCAAGGTTTCAAACAAGCCATGAAAGTATTAGAAGGCGGTCGTATATCAATCGCTGCACTTTCATTAGGTATTGCCAAAGGAGCTTACGAAGCATCGCTTAAGTATGCAAGAGAACGCGAACAGTTTGGTAAACCCATCGGCGAGTTTCAAGCCATCGGGTTTAAATTGGCAGATATGGCTACCCAAATTGAAGCTTCTGAACTGCTGATTATGCAGGCGGCAGATTATAAAAACCGTAATATGCCGTTAAACAAACTTTCGGCAATGGCTAAGTATTATGCGTCAGAAGTAGCTGTAAAAGTATCTACCGAAGCCGTGCAGATATTTGGTGGCTATGGCTATACAAAAGATTATCCGGTAGAGAAATTTTACCGAGATAGCAAGCTGTGCACCATTGGCGAAGGCACATCAGAGATACAAAAGCTGGTAATCTCAAGAGAGATTTTGAAATAGCTTGCACATAACAGATTAGTGTATTATTTTTGCAACCCCATTTGGAATTTTATTTGACATGATTATAGTTAACGTAAAAGAAAACGAAAGCTTAGATAAAGCCCTTAAGAAGTTTAAAAAGAAGTTTGAAAAAACTGGAGTACTGAAAGAACTTCGTCGCCGTCAGGCCTTTGAGAAACCCTCAATTTCTCGTCGTATGCAAATCATTAAGGCTGCTTACAAGCAATCACAACAAATCACAGGCGAATAATTTCGTCCTGCTGGTGAATGATATTTAATTTCTGTATCTTTACACGTAAAGTGTGATGGATACAGAAATTTTGTTTTTTATTGAGTATTTGGTAGTTGAGAAAAAATACTCGCAACACACCATCGCGGCCTATCAAAACGATTTAGACCAGTTTGCCCAATACGTAACCAACCATTACGGAGCAGTTACAGTTGCCGGCATCACCCACCAACAAATTCGCAGCTGGCTTGCACAATTACTTTCAGAAGGCGTAAAAGCCACTTCGGTAAACCGAAAGATATCCAGCCTTAAAAGCTTCTTTAAATACCTCAAAAAAACGGGCAAGGCCGATGGCAATCCCATGGCTAAAGTTCAATCGCCCAAAAAGCCCAAACAATTGCCTGTGTTTGTTGAAAAAAGCAAAATGGAGGTATTGACAGAAAACATTTTACCTGAAGACGGCGACGACTTTCTATCATTACGCAACCGATTGATAATTGAACTGCTTTATGGCACAGGCATGCGTTTAAGCGAATTAATCAATCTGAAAGAAACTGACGTTGATTTTTACGGACAAACCCTAAAAGTCCTCGGAAAACGCAACAAAGAGCGGATTATCCCCATAAGTAAGCCATTGATAGAAATTGTTGAAAAATACCTTACCGCCAAGGCTGAAAATTGCGAAAAATGTTTATATTTGTTATGCAACAAGGGAGACAAGATGTATCCCGGGCTGGTATATAAAATTGTGAAGGGGAATTTGTCATTGGTTACCACAGTAAAGAAAAAAAGTCCACACGTGTTGCGCCATACATTCGCTACCCATCTGTTAGAAAACGGCGCCGACCTTAATGCAATCAAAGAATTGCTGGGGCACGCTAATCTTGCGGCTACACAAGTATATACCCATAACTCAATAGAACGCCTTAAGGAGGTACACAAAAAGTCCCATCCAAAATCATCATAAGTTTAACCCTAAATTTTACGAGCTATGCAAATCATGATTCAATCCATCCATTTCGACGCTGACAGAAAACTTATCGCTTATATCCAAAAGCGTCTTGAGAAGCTGCTCACATTTTACGACAACATCATTGATGCCAGCGTGTACTTGAAAGTTGAAAAAAGTGGAGACAATAACAACAAAACCCTCGAGGTTAAACTAAATGTTCAGAACCAAACTTTATTTTGTGAAGAACACTGTAGAACATTCGAATGCGCTATAGATTTGGCAGTTGAGTCGCTAAAAATGCAGTTGAAAAAGTATAAGGATAAACTCCGTGCAGTAAATTTTTAAAATTTTCTTTGCACAAATAATTTTTTCATCTACTTTTGCAGTCCTTTGAAAAAGTACAAAACGTACTGACATCAAAGGACTGTTCTTTTTTATATCAAGCCACTTTAGCTCAGCTGGTAGAGCAACTGATTTGTAATCAGTAGGTCGCTGGTTCGATCCCGGCAAGTGGCTCGCATTTTAAATGCAAACGGGGAGATACCAGAGTGGCCAAATGGGACGGACTGTAAATCCGTTGGGAAACCTACGAAGGTTCGAATCCTTCTCTCCCCACCAAATGCATAGCGTAAGCTATGCAGGTTTGCGGGAGTAGCTCAGTTGGTAGAGCGACAGCCTTCCAAGCTGTAGGTCGCGGGTTCGAGCCTCGTCTCCCGCTCAAATGCAAACCGGGCATTGTTATAGCACCCGCAAAACATGCAAGTGAAATGCAAACTGCCGTTGTAGCTCAGGGGTAGAGCACTTCCTTGGTAAGGAAGAGGTCGTGAGTTCAATTCTCATCAACGGCTCTAAAAGTGAAAAAGATTGGTGCAGAACAAAATAGATAGAAGTTTATATTTTTTTAAACATAAAACGAATACTTAAACAAAAATAAAATGGCTAAAGAGAATTTCGACCGTTCAAAACCTCACGTGAACATTGGTACAATTGGTCACGTGGATCACGGTAAAACTACACTTACGGCTGCCATTACCAAAGTATTGGCTGACGCCGGTTTGTCAGAAGCCCGCTCATTTGATTCAATCGACGCAGCTCCTGAAGAAAAAGAACGCGGTATTACCATTAACACCGCCCACGTTGAATATCAAACCGCTAACCGTCACTACGCTCACGTAGATTGTCCAGGTCACGCTGACTATGTTAAAAACATGGTAACTGGTGCTGCACAAATGGACGGTGCTATATTGGTGGTTGCTTCAACCGACGGTCCTATGCCTCAAACTCGCGAGCACATTCTTTTGGCTCGTCAGGTAGGTGTACCTCAACTTGTTGTATTTATGAACAAAGTTGACATGGTTGACGATCCCGAACTACTTGACCTAGTAGAAATGGAAATCCGTGAGTTGTTGAGTTTCTACAACTTCGACGGTGACAATATCCCGGTTATCCGTGGTTCAGCACTTGGTGCTTTGAACGGCGAACCTAAGTGGGTTGACACTGTTAAAGCTCTTATGGATGCTGTTGACAGCTGGATTCCAATTCCTCCACGTTTGACTGATCAACCTTTCTTGATGCCTATCGAGGACGTGTTCTCAATCACAGGTCGTGGTACTGTTGCTACCGGTAGGATTGAAAGGGGTGTTATCAACTCTGGTGACCCTGTAGAAATCATCGGTATGGGTTCTGAAAAATTAACCTCAACCGTAACTGGTATCGAGATGTTCCGTAAGATCCTTGACCGTGGTGAAGCCGGTGATAACGCTGGTTTGTTGCTACGTGGTATCGACAAAGAATCTATCCGTCGTGGTATGGTTATTTGCAAGCCAGGATCAGTAACTCCTCACAAAGCATTCAAAGGCGAGGTTTATATCCTTACCAAAGAAGAAGGTGGTCGTCACACCCCATTCTTCAACAAATACAAACCTCAGTTCTACTTCCGTACAACTGACGTTACCGGTGACGTATCTCTTCCAGAAGGTACTGAAATGGTAATGCCCGGTGATAACGTAACTATCACAGTTGCTCTTTTGAACCCCATCGCTATGGAAAAAGGTCTTCGTTTCGCTATCCGCGAAGGTGGACGTACCATCGGTGCCGGTCAGGTAACTGAAATTCTTGACTAATCGTCAAGCAATTAAAATACAAATGATACGAAATCAATCCCGTTAACTCGGGATTGATTTTTGTATCTTATGAAAAACTTAAAGTTAGGGGTATAGTTCAAAGGTAGAATAGCGGTCTCCAAAACCGTTGATATGGGTTCGAGTCCTGTTACCCCTGCGAAACCTGAATTATGAAAAGGGTAAAAGATTATATAGCTGCGTCATACGACGAATTAGTTACCAAAGTTAGCTGGCCTACTTGGGAAGAATTACAAGACAGTACCATATTGGTATTAGTATCTTCAGTAATATTTTCTTTTGTAGTATGGTTAGCCGACTTAGGTTTGAGTGAACTTTTGAAGCTGGTTTACTCGTTTTTTAAATAATAGAGGTACCGTATGCAGGATTTTAAGTGGTATGTAGTGAGGGCTATTAGTGGCCAGGAGAAAAAGGTAAAAGCCTACATAGAGAACGAACTTGCGCGTGCAGGTCTTAGTGATTTTGTACCGCAGGTACTTATCCCTATGGAAAAGGTGTACCAAATACGCAATGGTAAAAAAACTTCAAAAGAGCGTAGCTTTTATCCCGGGTACATACTTATACAAGCAAACTTGGTGGGCGAAGTTGCCCCCATTATTATTGGTATAAATGGTGTTGTTGGGTTTTTGGGAGCCAAAGATCAGCCAATACCTCTGCGTCAAGCCGAAGTTGCCCGTATATTGGGTACAGTTGATGAGCAATCAGAAAAAGGCGAAACTGCAATAGAACCTTTTATAGTAGGCGAAACCGTGAAGGTAACCGACGGTCCTTTCAGCGGCTTTAGCGGTACTATTGAAGAAGTTTACGAGGAGAAAAAGAAACTAAAGGTAATGGTGAAGATATTCGGACGCCGCACACCTTTAGAACTAAACTACGTACAAGTAGAAAAAGAACAATAATCAAAATTAACACAACGTACAAGGCGCGGTAGCTTCCACCCGCAACTACTACTGAGTGATGATTTATAAATAACTGAAACAGAATGGCAAAGGAAATATTCACCTATATAAAACTACAGATTAAAGGTGGTGCTGCTAACCCTGCTCCCCCCATTGGCCCTGCATTGGGTGCCAAAGGTGTTAATATCATGGAGTTTTGTAAGCAGTTTAATGCCCGCACACAAGACAAAGCAGGCAAGGTTTGCCCCGTGGTGATAACCGTGTACACAGATAAGTCTTTCGACTTTATCTTGAAAACTCCACCGGTTGCAGCACAACTGCTTGAAGTTTGCAAAATTCAAAAAGGCTCAGACCAACCTAACCGTAAAAAGACAGGTTCGGTTTCTTGGGATCAAGTGAAGCAAATTGCTGAAGAAAAAATGCCTGATTTGAATTGCTTCACCGTAGAATCGGCAATGAAAATGGTTGCCGGTACTGCTCGCAGTATGGGAATAACCGTTACCGGCACTGCACCTTGGGCATAATCTTAAACCACAAAACGAGTTGAGAAAACCATGGCACGTTTAACTAAAAAAAGAAAATTACAATTAGCAAAATACGATCCTAAACAAGCATATACGTTGGTAGATGCCGCCAAGATTGTAAAAGATTTATCATTGACGAAGTTCGATTCGTCAGTTGATATTGACGTTCGCTTGGGTGTTGACCCTCGTAAATCAAACCAAATGGTTAGGGGAACAGCAGTGTTGCCTCATGGAACCGGTAAAACCATCCGTGTACTTGTACTTTGCACTCCTGATAAAGAGCAAGAAGCACGCGATGCCGGCGCCGACCACGTTGGGCTTGACGATTACATTGCCAAAATTGAAAGCGGATGGACTGATATTGATATCATTATCACCATGCCTACAGTAATGGCAAAGTTAGGTAAACTAGGTAAAATCCTAGGACCTCGTAACCTGATGCCCAATCCAAAATCCGGAACTGTTACGCTGGAGGTTGGTAAAGCTGTAAAGGACGTAAAGGCTGGTAAAATCGACTTCAAAGTTGATAAAACCGGTATCATCCACGCTTCGGTGGGAAAAGCTTCCTTCTCGCCCGAGCATCTCTACGACAATGCTGTTGAATTAATTCAGACATTGGCAAAACTAAAGCCTGCTTCTGCTAAGGGTACTTACATCAAAAGTATCTACATCTCAAGCACGATGAGCCCCGGTGTTAATATTGACACTAAATCGGTTCCCGGTATCTAATGCAGGGACTTAAAGTAAACGTAAAGAGACATGAATAAGCAAGAAAAAGAGGACATTGTTAACAGCTTGGCTGAGCAGTTGCGTAACTATAAATTTATTTATATTACAGATACTTCAAACCTAAGCGCTGGCAATGATAACAAACTTAGGCGCAGCTTACACAAGCAAGGTATAAAAATGCAGGTGGCTAAAAACACCTTAATCCGCAAAGCTATGGAAGCTTCGGGTAATAACTACGGCGAATTGCCAAGTATCCTTAAAGGTACTTCAGCAATTATGTTTAGTGATGATGCCAAAATACCTGCTCTTGCCATTAAAGAATTCAGAAAATCTAACGATAAGCCTTTGTTAAAAGGTGCTTACATTGATTCTGATGTATTTATCGGCGACAGCCAGCTTGATGTACTTACTAAACTAAAATCACGCAACGAACTTATCGGCGAAGTTATCGGTTTGCTGCAATCACCTGCACAAAATGTTATTTCAGCATTGCAATCAGGTGGCAACAAATTGGCCGGTATTGTTAAAACCCTTGAAGAGAGGGCACAAGCATAACTTATTTCAAAAAACACAAAAACAATTTTTAACTCATTACAAACCTTTTTAAACAAATAATAAAATGGCAGATTTGAAACAATTCGCGGAACAGTTGGTTAGCTTAACAGTAAAAGACGTAAACGAGCTTGCTAAAATTCTTAAAGAAGAATACGGCATTGAGCCTGCTGCTGCTGCTGTTGCAGTTGCTGCTGCTCCTGCTGGCGATGCAGCTCCTGCTGCTGCTGAGCAAACAGAATTTGACGTAATTCTAAGTTCAGCCGGTGCTGCTAAACTTAACGTTGTTAAGTTAGTAAAAGACCTTACCGGTTTGGGCTTGAAAGAAGCTAAAGACTTGGTTGACGGTGCACCAAAAGCTGTAAAAGAAAAAGTTTCTAAAGAAGAAGCTGAAGCTATTAAAGCTCAATTGGTTGAAGCCGGAGCCACTGTTGAAGTTAAGTAATCATACCGCCCCGATATTTATGCATAGACCCCGGATTTTCCGTGGGTCTATGTACTCTTTTATATACCTGCAACATTTCTCCCTCTTCATTTAATTTATTTTATACCCTTGGCAACTACAATAAACAACCAGGAAAGAATAAGTTTTGCGTCAATCGGGCAAGTAATTGATTACCCCGATTTTCTTGACGTTCAACTACAATCCTTCCGCGAGTTTTTCCAGCTTGAAACCTCATCGGAAAACAGGAAAAACGAAGGGCTTTTCAAAGTTTTCTACGAAAACTTCCCTATTAGCGATACCAGGAACATTTTTGAATTGGAGTTCTTGGATTATTTTGTTGACCCTCCCCGCTATACCATTGCTGAGTGTATCGAAAGGGGTCTTACCTACAGCGTTCCACTAAAGGCAAAGTTGCGTCTTTCGTGTAACGACAAAGACCACGAAGATTTTCAAACAATTGTGCAGGATGTGTACTTAGGTACTATCCCTTACATGACTCCTAAAGGTACTTTTATTATTAACGGTGCTGAGCGTGTTGTAGTATCACAATTGCACAGGTCGCCCGGTGTATTCTTCGGGCAATCATACCATACCAACGGAACCAAGCTGTATTCAGCAAGGGTTATCCCATTTAAAGGTTCGTGGATGGAATTCGCTACCGACGTAAACAACGTAATGTATGCTTACATCGATAGGAAAAAGAAATTCCCCGTTACCACGTTATTGCGTGCAATCGGGTTTGAAACCGATAAGGACATTCTTAACATTTTCGACCTAGCGGAAGAAATTAAAGTTAGCAAATCAGGCCTTAAAAAGGTAGTTGGCCGCAAATTGGCTGCAAGGGTACTACGTACTTGGGTAGAAGATTTTGTGGACGAGGATACCGGTGAGGTGGTTTCTATCGAACGTAATGAGGTGATTGTTGAGCGCGATGTTGTGCTTAATGATGACCACATTGATTTGATTATTGATGCCGGTGTGAAGATTATCATCTTGAGTAAAGAAGATACTACTACCAACGATTTTGCTATTATATACAACACACTTCAAAAAGATACTTCAAACAACGGTAAAGAAGCCGTTGAGCATATCTACCGCCAGTTGCGTAACACTGATCCACCGGATGAGGAAACCGCACGCGGTATTATCGAGCGTTTGTTCTTCTCTGATAAACGTTACGATTTGGGTGATGTAGGCCGTTACCGTATCAACCGTAAGTTGGAAATGAATATCCCTATGGAAGTTAAAGTACTTACCAAAGAGGATATCATCGCCATTATAAAATACCTTATAGAGCTAAGTAACTCTCGTGCTGATGTGGATGATATTGACCACTTGAGCAACCGTCGTGTAAGAACAGTGGGCGAGCAGTTGTATGCACAATTTGGAGTAGGTTTAGCACGTATGGCTCGTACCATCCGTGAGCGTATGAACATCCGCGATAACGAGGTATTTACCCCAACCGATTTGATTAACGCACGTACTCTATCGTCTGTTATCAACTCGTTCTTTGGTACCAACCAGCTATCGCAGTTCATGGATCAAACCAACCCCTTGGCTGAGATTACCCACAAGCGTCGTATGTCGGCACTTGGACCCGGTGGTCTTTCGCGTGAGCGTGCAGGTTTCGAGGTTCGTGACGTACACTATACCCACTACGGTCGTTTGTGTACCATTGAAACTCCAGAAGGTCCAAACATCGGTTTGATTTCATCATTGTGTGTTCACGCTAAAATTAACGGCATGGGCTTTATCGAAACTCCTTACCGTAAGGTAGTTGAAGGTAGGGTTGCTGTTGATGAGCCTGTTGAATACCTAAGTGCTGAAGAAGAAGACCGTAAAACAATCGCACAGGCAAACTCTACGATTGACGAAAACGGAAACTTTGATACCGAAAAAGTAAAAGCAAGGTACGAGGGTGACTTCCCGATGGTTGATCCGCACATTGTGGATTACATGGACGTTGCTCCTAATCAGATTGTATCTATAGCAGCTTCACTAATTCCTTTCCTTGAGCACGATGATGCTAACCGTGCGCTGATGGGTTCTAACATGCAACGTCAGGCAGTGCCTTTGTTGCGCCCTGATGCTCCTATCGTAGGTACAGGTTTGGAGAAAAAAGTAGCTGTTGACTCACGTACTTTGGTAATTGCTGAAGGCGATGGTGTGGTTGAATATTCAGACGCACTTGAAATACGCGTGAAATACGAGTACACAGAAGATGAGAAGTTGGTAAGTTTTGCCGGAAACGTTAAAACATATCCTCTTATCAAGTTTTTGCGTACCAACCAAAATACAAGCATCAACCTTAAACCTATTGTTAAAAAAGGTCAAAGGGTAACCAAAGGTCAACCGCTGTGCGAAGGCTATGCTACCCGCGATGGTGAGTTGGCATTGGGTAAAAACCTGCTAGTGGCATTCATGCCTTGGCAAGGTTATAACTTTGAGGATGCGATAGTAATTTCAGAAAAAGTTGTTCGCGATGACTGGTTTACTTCACTTCACGTAACTGAATATGAACTAGAAGTGCGTGACACCAAACGTGGTGAAGAAGAATTAACCAACGATATACCAAACGTGAGCGAAGAAGCTACACGTAACCTTGACGAAAACGGTCTTATCCGCATAGGTGCCGAAGTAGGAGAGGGTGATATATTGATTGGTAAAATCACACCTAAAGGTGAAACTGAACCTTCGCCCGAAGAAAAACTGTTGCGTGCGATATTTGGTGATAAAGCCGGTGATGTGAAAGATGCATCATTAAAGGCGCCCCCATCTACCAACGGTATCGTAATCGGTAAAAAACTATTCTCACGTGTTAAGAAAGATAAAGTAACCAAAGGTGATGAAAAAACTAAGGTTACCAAGCTTGAAACTGACCATGAGAAAGCAGTAGCGTCCATTAAAAATACCTTGGTTGAAAAACTGTTTACAGTGGTTAACGGTAAAACCTCACAAGGTGTGTACAACGTTTACAACGAAGAGTTGATACCCAAAGGAGCCAAGTTTACTCAAAAGAACTTGAGCGAAATTGATTACACCAACGTTAATGCTGATAACTGGACTACTGATAAAGCTAAAAACGAGCTAATCAAAGACATTTTGGTTAACTACAAAATAGCTGTTAACGAAGAGATATCAGACTTCCGCCGTAAGCATTTTGCATTAACTGTAGGTGATGAACTACCAACCGGTATTTTGAAACTTGCTAAAATATCTATTGCCAACAAGCGTAAGCTAAAAGTGGGTGATAAGATGGCGGGTCGTCACGGTAACAAAGGTATCGTGGCACGTATAGTAAGGGAAGAAGATATGCCTTTCTTGGCCGACGGAACTCCTGTAGATATTGTATTGAACCCACTGGGCGTACCCTCGCGTATGAACCTTGGACAGATATACGAAACTGTACTGGGATGGGCCGGCTTGAAGCTAGGTGTTAAATTCGCCACTCCTATATTTGATGGTGCATCGCAAGAACAAATTGACGACTATTTGAAGAATGCTAATTTGCCCTTAAACGGTCAAACTTACCTATTCGATGGTTTGTCAGGCGAGCGTTTCCACCAACCAACAACAGTAGGTGTAATCTACATGATGAAACTGGGTCACATGGTGGATGATAAAATGCACGCACGTTCAATCGGACCATACTCACTTATTACACAACAACCTTTGGGTGGTAAAGCCCAGTTTGGTGGTCAGCGTTTTGGTGAGATGGAGGTATGGGCGTTGGAAGCATTTGGTGCATCAAACATCCTTCAAGAAATCCTTACCATCAAGTCGGATGATATCGTAGGCCGTGCCAAAACCTATGAAGCCATTGTGAAAGGTGATAACCTGCCACAACCCGGTATTCCTGAGTCGTTCAATGTATTAATGCATGAACTTCGCGGTTTAGGTTTGGATATCAACCTTGAATAGTTTAAAAGTTAACAATCACCTTTTTGTAATAAAAGACACTATATGTCGTCAAAAAAAGATTTAAAAGTAAAAGGTAACTTCACCAAAATACGTGTAGGACTGGCTTCACCTGAAACCATTCTTCAACGTTCATACGGTGAGGTAACCAAGCCCGAAACCATAAACTACCGCTCATACAA
Organism: Agrobacterium sp. 719_389; assembly: GCA_943370295.1. Lineage (GTDB taxonomy): Bacteria > Bacteroidota > Bacteroidia > UBA8524 > UBA8524 > SB11. Next base: position 100,554 of record CALRQL020000002.1, read on the forward strand.
ACCCGAAATGGGCGGTTTGTTTTGCGAAAGGATTTTTGGGCCTGTAAAAGATTACGAATGCCATTGCGGTAAATACAAACGTATCCGTTATAAAGGCATCGTGTGCGATCGTTGCGGGGTGGAGGTTACAGAAAAGAAAGTACGCCGTGAGCGTATGGGACACATCCAATTGGTAGTGCCCGTAGCCCACATTTGGTACTTCCGTTCACTACCTAATAAAATAGGTTACCTGTTAGGCTTGCCTACCAAAAAGCTTGATATGATTATTTACTACGAACGTTACGTAGTAATACAAGCAGGTGTGAAAGCCCAAGATGGTGTAAACTACTTGGATTTCTTGACCGAAGAAGAATACTTAGATATTCTTGACTCGTTGCCAAAAGAAAACCAATACCTTGAAGATACTGACCCCAATAAATTCATCGCCAAAATGGGTGCTGAAGGTTTGTGGGATTTGCTTTCAAGGATTAAACTCGACGACCTTTCATACTCACTTCGTCACCAGGCAGCCAACGAAACTTCACAACAACGTAAGCAAGAAGCCTTGAAACGTTTGAAAGTTATCGAAGGTTTCCGTAGTGCAAACGAAGAAGTTGAAAACCGTCCTGAGTGGATGATAATGAAGATATTGCCCGTTATCCCTCCTGAGTTGCGCCCATTGGTGCCTTTGGAAGGCGGACGTTTTGCAACATCGGATTTGAACGACCTTTACCGCCGTGTAATCATACGTAACAACCGTTTGAAACGCCTCATAGAGATTAAAGCTCCCGAGGTGATTTTGCGTAACGAGAAACGTATGCTACAAGAAGCTGTTGACTCGTTGCTGGATAACACCCGTCGTGCAAACGCTGTGAAATCAGAAGGTAACCGTCCTTTGAAATCTTTGAGCGATATGCTTAAAGGTAAGCAAGGACGTTTCCGTCAAAACCTTTTGGGTAAAAGGGTGGATTACTCTGGCCGTTCAGTAATTGTGGTAGGACCAACGCTTGCAATGCATGAGTGCGGTTTGCCAAAAGGTATGGCCGCTGAGTTGTTTAAACCATTTATTATCCGCAAACTGATTGAAAGGGGTATTGTTAAAACCGTAAAATCAGCTAAAAAGATAGTTGACCGTAAAGAAGCGGTAATATGGGAGATTTTGGAGAACATCCTAAAAGCTCACCCCGTATTGCTAAACCGTGCTCCTACGCTGCACAGGTTGGGTATCCAAGCTTTCCAACCTAAATTGGTTGAAGGTAAGGCCATCCGTTTGCACCCATTGGTGTGTACAGGTTTTAACGCGGATTTTGACGGTGACCAGATGGCGGTTCACGTTCCACTTGGAAACGCGGCCATATTGGAAGCCCAAATATTAATGCTTGCTCCCCACAACATTTTGAACCCTGCTAACGGTGCCCCTATTGCAGTACCATCACAGGACATGGTGTTGGGATTGTACTATATCACCAAACTACGCCGCAGCACCCCCGAAAGGCCGGTGAAAGGCGAAGGCCTTACATTCTATGGTTCAGAAGAAGCTATCATTGCCTTTAACGAAGGCCGTGTAGAACTTCACACCATTGTGAAATGTAAAGTGGTAGTTAGGGAGAACAAACAACTGATTGAAAAAATCATCGAAACCAGCGTTGGTCGTATCATCTTCAACCTAGTAGTTCCTTACGGGTTTGGATATGTAAACCAATTGCTAACCAAAAAATCACTACGTGATACCATTGGTGATATGGTAAAAGAATTTGGCGTGCAAAAAACTGCTAAGTTCCTTGATGATATCAAAAACCTAGGTTTCCACTACGCATTCAAAGGCGGTCTTTCATTTAACTTGGCGTATGTAAACATACCTCAAGAAAAACAAAAACTGATTGACCAAGCTAAAGAAGAGGTAGATGAAATTTGGAGTAACTATAACATGGGTTTCATCACCAATAACGAGCGTTACAACCAGGTAATTGATATCTGGACCCGTATCAACTCGCGTATTTCTGATAGCCTGCTTAAACATTTGAGCACCGACGACCAAGGTTTCAACCCCATTTATATGATGTTGGATTCAGGAGCGCGTGGTTCTAAAGAGCAGATTCGTCAGTTAGGTGGTATGAGGGGATTGATGGCCAAGCCACAGAAAAACGTTGGCGGTGGTACAGGTGAGATTATCGAGAACCCCATTATCTCAAACTTTAAAGAAGGTCTTTCAGTACTAGAATATTTCATCTCTACGCACGGTGCTCGTAAAGGTTTGGCCGATACGGCGTTGAAAACAGCGGATGCGGGTTACCTAACCCGTCGTTTGCACGACGTTGCCCAAGATGTGATTATCACTGATAAAGATTGCGGTACGCTTCGTGGTATCCCAACCTCAGCATTGAAAGACAACGAGGATATTGTGGAAAGCTTGTACGAGCGTATTTTGGGTCGTACCTGTTTGTATGATATTATCGATCCTATCACAGGTGAGATGATATGCCCTGCAGGTTCAGAACTAACCGAAGATATCTCTAAGAAAATTGATGCGTCAGCCATTGAGATGGTTGAAATACGCTCAGTGTTGACCTGCGAAAGCAAAAACGGTGTGTGCGGCAAGTGCTACGGACGTAACCTTGCTACCGGCCGCATGGTTCAAAAAGGTGAGGCTGTAGGTGTAATTGCCGCACAGTCAATCGGTGAACCCGGTACACAGCTTACCCTGCGTACCTTCCACGTGGGTGGTGCTGCTTCAGGTTCAGCTACAGAATCAACACAAGTTGCCAAATTTGGCGGTATTGTAAGGTTTGAAGATATACGTACAGTAAAAGTGAACGGTACCAACGGCGAGCAAGTTGTTGTATTGGGTCGTTCAGGTGAAGTACGTATCGTTGACGAAACCACCGGCAATACCATCATTACCAACAACGTACCTTACGGTGCACACTTGATGGTATCTGAAGGCCAAAAAATAGAAAAAGGTGACATCATCTGTACTTGGGATCCTTTCAACGCGGTGATTATGACCGAACACTCGGGTAAAATCATGTTCGAAAACATTATCGAAGGTATCACCTTCCGCGAAGAGAGCGACGAACAAACAGGTCACAAAGAAAAAGTAACCATCGATAGCAAGGATAAAACCAAAATTCCTTCAATCAAGATTGTTGATAAGAAAGGTGAAGTACTTAAAGAATACAACATTCCGGTAGGCTCACACATCGTAATCGACGATAAAGAACAAGTTGAAGGTGGACGCATTCTGGTAAAAATACCCCGTGTTACATCACGTAACCGAGATATTACCGGTGGTCTTCCCCGTGTTACTGAATTGTTTGAAGCCCGTAACCCATCTAACCCTGCTGTTGTATCTGAGATTGACGGTGTGGTAAGCTACGGAGGTATCAAGCGTGGTAACCGTGAGATTATGGTTGAATCTAAAGACGGTGAAGTACGTAAGTACATGGTACCGTTGTCGAAACACATCCTTGTTCAGGACAACGACTTTATCAGAGCCGGTGACCCATTGAGCGACGGTGCGATTACCCCTCAAGATATATTGCGTATCCAAGGCCCTAGCGCTGTACAACGTTATATCGTAAACGGTATCCAAGAGGTTTACCGCTTGCAGGGTGTAAAAATCAACGATAAACACGTTGAGGTGATTGTACGCCAAATGATGCAGAAAGTTGAAATTACCGATCCGGGCGATACCCGTTTCTTGGAGGGTGAAGCAGTAACCCGTTTGAACTTTAATGAGGAAAACGACTGGATTTACGACAAGAAAGTGGTTTCTGATTCGGGCGATTCAAGCAGCCTGAAAGTAGGCCAGATAGTTACTTTGCGTAAACTGCGCGACGAGAACTCGATGCTGAAACGTAAGGATATGAAACAGGTTGAGGCTCGCGATGCTGTATCAGCAACTGCACGCCCCGTTGTAATGGGTATTACCAAAGCATCGTTGGGTACACAAAGCTGGATGAGTGCCGCGTCGTTCCAGGAAACTACCAAGGTATTGAACGAAGCTTCAATATCAGCCAAAGTAGATTACTTGGCAGGTTTGAAAGAAAACGTTATCGTAGGTCACTTGATACCCGCAGGTACCGGTTTGCGCGAATACGAAAAAATGATCGTAGGCTCGCAAGAAGAATACGATATGTTGATGGCAACCAAAGACTAATCAAAACTCCCTTTAGGGAAACTATACAAAACCCACAGGTGCAAACCTGTGGGTTTTTTGTTGCCCTTAGTGCATCAATGCAACCCGCAATACCTTAGATTTGTAATACTAAACAAATACCATAATGAGCGAAGAGAATACACAGCAAATAGATATAGAACTAAGTGAAGATGTGGCTGATGGTACCTACTCAAACCTTGCTATCATCACGCATTCGCATTCAGAATTTATTATTGATTTTATCCGTATGATGCCCGGTGTACCTAAAGCAAAAGTGAAATCGAGGGTGATACTTACCCCCACCCATGCTAAAAGGTTGCTAATGGCCCTTAGCGATAACGTAAATAAGTTTGAAGAAAGCTTCGGCACAATAAACAACGAAGAATCATTCCCAAGTTTCCCCATGAATTTTGGTGGCCCCACAGGGCAAGCATAGGCCATTATACATTTATCAGTTAACAGCTATTGTGTAGTGATAAATGACAAATCTTAAATGAAAAGTGAGTAAGCAAGCAAAGCCTCTTATTTTAGTTACCAACGACGATGGGATATCAGCCCCCGGTATTCGTTTTTTGGTGGAATTGATGAAGCAATTGGGCGATGTGATAGTCGTTGCCCCCGCAGGCCCGCAATCGGGTATGGGGCATGCTATTACCATTTCAAAGCCTTTGCGCTTGGATAAGGTAGATTTATACCCCGGCATCGAAGCCTATCAATCATCAGGCACACCTGTAGATTGTGTTAAAATGGCTGTTGATGTAGTGTTGCACCGTAAACCCGATTTACTGGTTTCAGGTATCAACCACGGTTCCAACTCATCCATCAATGTAATTTATTCAGGCACCATGTCAGCCGCTGTTGAAGGAGCTATAGAAGGTATTCCTTCTGTCGGTTTCTCGTTGTGTGATTATAGCTACGCGGCCAATTTTGCCCCGCTTGAGAAATTTATAGTGAGTATTTGTAATAATGTGCTTAAAAACGGGCTGCCTAAAGGGTCATTATTAAATGTGAACTTCCCCAAGGTGGATAACGAATCAGAAATTAAAGGGATTAAAATTTGTCGTCAATGCAAAGGCAAATGGCAAGAAAATTTTGACGAACGAGCAGACCCGGGTGGAAGGAAATATTATTGGCTAACAGGCCGCTTTTTGAACGAAGACCACGGTGAAGATACCGATGAGTGGGCACTTGCAAACAACTATGTATCAGTAGTTCCTACACAGTTCGACCTTACCGCATACCATGCAATACCCTACTTAAACGATTGGGATTTTTAATATTGAGTAAAAAATAGGGTGAAAATACCTGTACTAAATTAAATACTAAATAAATTGGTTAGCGGTGGATATGTGTTTAACCGAGAAAGATTTTTTAACACAGATGCAGCAACTTTGTTCCTGTAAATAAATAATTGCTGTATGTTATTAATGATTATCCCAAGCGTTGCTGATGTGGTATTAGCTTCTGTAGTTTGCTTAGGCCTTGTAGTTATGATGATTGACATAGCTTCTAAGAAAAAGCAAAAAACGGCTTAAACTCATCAGGTAGGTTTAACAATTTAAAAAGCCACCGGAATAGTTGATAAGTATCAGCTAACCGGTGGCTTTTATTTTTACCAACTGAAGGCCGTTATTATTCCTGCTATTCCTGAAATAAAAGTGAAAACTATTAATGCTAAACGTTGATTATAACTTATGTCAGTATAGTAGTAATCAATGATTTTTAAGTTGGCGATATAGATTAATAGTAGCAAAAGCAGAATAGGAATTACTGTGACTACTGCAAGTGTAAAGAAAATGGTATTTGAGCTGCCAAAAATTCCGACTGTAGCAATAAACCCTAATAAAAACGATTGCCCCATTATTAAAAGACATTTTAACAATGGGGCAATATACTTTTTAGAACTCATTAATAACTTTTAGCCATGTCCAGCAGTTTGTTCTTTACCTCATCGTTTACGGGGTAAAGGGGCAAGCGCACATGAGTACCACAAATGTTCATGTAGTTAAGCAACTCTTTAATACCGCCCGGACTTCCGTCGGCAAAAATGGTAATGCTTAAATCCAACAGTTTGTAGTGCAGTTTGCGGGCAGCCACAAAATCTCCTGCAAGGGCAAGGCGCACCATTTCGCTCCAATCAGCAGGGTAGGCATTCGCAATTACTGAGATTACACCGTCCATACCGGCACCAATAAGAGGCAGCGTTAGCGCGTCGTCACCACTGATAACCAAAAAGTCCTCTGGTTTATTTTTTATAATCGCCATGCATTGCTCCATATTACCACTGGCTTCTTTCATCCCGATAATATTGGGGTGTTTGGCAAGAGTTAACGTGGTAGCCGCTGTCATGTTGCTTCCTGTACGTCCCGGTACGTTATACAATATCACGGGAACAGGGCAAGCATCAGCTATGGCTGTATAATGGTGTATAAGTCCTTGTTGGTTGGGTTTGTTGTAGTAAGGGCTAACAGATAATACCGCATCAAAGCCGGTAAAATCAAAATGGGCAATAGTTTCTAAAATTTCGGCCGTATTGTTACCGCCAATACCCATTACCAAAGGCACACGGCCATTGTTTACCCTTTTTATTGTATCAACCACTTGCTGTTTTTCTTGTTTATTCAGGGTGGCAGTTTCTCCGGTAGTACCTAAAATAACGATGTACTCGCATTTACCGTTGATAATGTGGTTGGTAACGTTTTCCAAACCTTCAAAATCAACCTCGTTGTTTGCTTTAAACGGGGTAACAATAGCCACACCCGTGCCTCTGAATTTATTCATGTATCAAATGGTTTTGGGCTGCAAAATTCAGCCAATTTTTTGTAAATAGTGTAATAGTTGGGCAATAAAGTCATCCTCTTTAGTTTCCAACATCACATCATAAGCATCGGCAAAGGTTTGAGAATATCTCCCTACGGTACATTTGGCAGATGATTTCACCATCAAGTACGGGAAAATAACACTATTATTAGTGCTGATATTTATAAAATAATCAAACGTAGTGTTGAGGTACGACTTTAGGTTGATATGCACTGGCAAACCTGCCCAATTTAGATGGGTGCGGTTAAAATATTCGTTACCGTAGGCAATGTGCAAGTTGGGCGGAAATTTTTTAGCATTAAAGTACCCCATTAGCAGTACTTCTTTTTTTTGTCCGCGTAAGATTTCGGCCAGTTGTAAGGCGGTTTTTTGCTCAACGTCGTTATCCGCATCAAACACAACCCCAATTAACTTAGCGTTTTCCAACGGAGTGAACCTGCGGTCGCGGTGTTTTTTCTTTTTCACCTCGGCCTTATAATAGTACAGCCCTATGCGTTGTTTAATGCCCAAGTATGGTGTGTGTGTTAGCGCAAATATACGATAAATAGGGGAGGGCGGAAGATTTTGTCCCTATTCGGTGAAAGAGGGGTTGTATAACTATTTTGCGACGGACATAAAGTCCCCCTCTATTGATGGGATGCGTTCCGAAGGGTTTAAAACCCTTCGGAACGTTATTGTTAAAAGCCCTGAATTTTATATTCGGGGTAATTTTTTCGTATTCAGTTGGTATAAAATAATGAGTACACTCACAATAGAGACGGGTTTTATACCTGTCTACACGCGACGGACATTCTGACGCTCCCCGAAGAGCATAAAGCCCACCGCTTTTGAGATAGCCTTTTGGTTATATAGCAAGTCTGTTTAACTAACCGCCAATCATTGCCATAAACTCTTGTTCGCTAATAATGGTAATGCCTAAGTCGGTAGCTTTTTTCAGCTTTTCAGGCCCCATTTTATCACCGGCTACTAAGTAATCTAATTTTCCCGATACCCCGCTAACATTACGACCGCCGTTGTTTTCAATCAATGCCTTTAGGTCATCGCGACTGATGCTAAAAACACCCGATACCAAGAAACTTTTGCCTTGTAGTTTATCGCTGCGTTCTATGCTGGTGTCTTCTTCAATTTCAAAGCGCAAGCCGTTGTCTTTCATTTTTTGAATGATGACACGATTGTTTTCATCACTAAAAAAGCGAACCACATTTACTGCAATACGTTCTCCGATATCATGTATGGCCGACATTTCTTCAACAGAAGCGGCAGCCAATGCGTCAATGTTTTTAAAGTGTTTGGCCAGTTTTTTAGCAACAGTTTCGCCCACCATACGGATACCCAATGCAAACAACAAACGTTCAAACGGGATTTGTTTTGAAAGCTCAATACCCTTTAAAATATTTTGCACTGATTTTTCCTGCAACGAGCGTTTTTTCTTCTCGCCCAAATCATCACCTACTTCAAACTCAAGTCCAATTAATTGCTCGTAAGTAAGGGTATATAAATCAGCGTAGCTGCTAATCAATCCTTTGTCGTACAATCCGCTGATGGTTTCAGCACCAATACTGCTGATATCCATCGCACGTCGACCGATAAAGTGGTCTATTTTACCCTTTAGCTGTGGCTTACACCCGCTTTCGTTGGGGCAATAATGTATAGCTTCGCCGTCTTTACGTTGCAATTCAGTGCCGCACTCGGGGCAATGGGTGGCATACATAATTTTGGCAGCACCGGGTTTGCGTTTGCTTTCGTCAACGCCCGTTACTTTGGGTATAATCTCGCCGCCCTTTTCCACAAACACCGTATCGTTTTCGTGCAAATCAAGGCGGTCAATTTCATCCGCATTGTACAAGCTGGCCCTTTTTACGGTGGTACCGGCCAAAAACACAGGGGTAAGATTGGCAACGGGGGTAATAGCCCCTGTGCGGCCTACTTGGTAGGTAACTTTTTCAAGCAGGGTTGCGGCACTTTCTGCTTTGTATTTAAACGATATCGCCCAACGGGGAACTTTGGCCGTAAAGCCCAACTCTTGTTGTTGCAGGTAGTTGTTTACTTTTAGCACAACTCCGTCAATATCATAGCTAAGGTTATGGCGTTCTGTATCGTACTTTTTGATGAAGGCTATTACCTCATCCAAGTTGCGGCAAAGTTTATAGTGGTCGCTCACTTTAAAACCCCACTGTTCGGCTTTTTTCAAACTTTCGGCATGGGTTTCAGCAACGGGAGTATCGGCATATATGTAGTACAAAAAGGCATCCAACGGGCGTTTTGCCACCTCTTTAGGGTCTTGCTGTTTCATCGTCCCCGAGGCAAAGTTGCGGGGGTTTTTGTACAAGCGTTCTTTTATCTCATCTTCATCCAATCCTTTTTCGCGCAGTTCGGCAGCCAGTTTATCCTTCAATCGTTCAAAGGTTTTCAGGTGCATAAAAATCTCACCCCGTATTTCAAACTCTTCGGGGTAATCACCGGGAGGTAATTTGTGGGGGATACTCTTGATGGTTTTAACGTTGTTGGTTACATCATCACCCTGCACGCCGTCGCCGCGGGTTACCGCGCGAACCAACTCACCGTTTTTATACGTAATACTGATGGCAAGGCCGTCAAACTTAAGCTCCACCACATACTCAAACCCATCACCAATTGATTTACGGATGCGGTTATCAAACTCAATCAGTTCCTCTTCGCTATAAGTATTCCCCAAACTCATCATAGGGTACTTATGCTTCACCGTTACAAATTCCTTAGTGATAGCTCCGCCTACTTGTTGAGTAGGAGAATTGGGGTGCATAAACTCAGGATATTCAGCCTCCAGCTTTTCAAGTTCTTTTAGCAGAAAATCAAAATCTGTATCGCTGATTACGGGTTGCGAAAGCACATAATAGCGGTAGTTATGGTCGGCCAGTTCGGCGGTAAGTTTATCTATACGTTGTTTAGCTTCTTCGCGGGTCATAGGTGGTTGCAAGTTAAAACAGTTTACAGATTTTTTTAAGCCGACTGTGTTCAAGAAATTAATAGCAAAACCTATATCCAGGTTATATGCACGTTTGTACAGTAATTGAACACGTTGGTGAAAACACAAGAAATTGTTTAGTAATAAGTAGGAATTTGACAATACAAACACAACAGAGTGCTTTGTGGCGGATGCTGAAAAGCCTTAACAGAGTAAGCACTTTATCAATTTATTATGAAAATAAAAATTTTATCAAGCAAGCTGAAAGCAGTATTTTCAATGTTGTTCCTGTTAATATTTTCAGGAACTTTTTCACAAACAAATTTAGTTAGCAATTGCAGTTTTGAGACATCAACACCAACTGTACCAGTATCAGGGGGTACTGAATTTTATGTTGTGCCGACAGCGGCAACTATTGCAAACTGGACTTATATCTCAGGGGACATTGATTTGCATCATAGCAGGCATCATTCAATGGGATGTCCTCCCGGTGCTGGTAAGCAACATATTGATTTAAACGACTTTTAGCCAGCGTTTGAGCGATAGGGGTGTAGAGGTGCTGGTAAGCAACATATTGATTTAAACCCTGACGGAGTGATTGAACAAAACATAACTGGGTTAACAATAGGGGTTAATTATACCCTCAGCTTTTATACAAGTGTGCATGCATACCTTAATACCCATTATAATAATTGCACTCCTTGGGGAAATGCTTATGCAACAGCAAGAATCACCAATACTGCAACTGCAGCACAAATATTCTCAACTTCTATTTCTGAACCTCCAACAAATGTTGGAGTATGGACTCAAAGAACTTTTGCTTTTATGGCTACAAGTGCAAACATAACGCTTATGTTTAGGGGAGACAGCAGTTGTTATCACGCTGGGGGGATTTTAGTAGACAGCGTAGTAATACAATCAGTATGTAATCCTGACTGCGAAGATACAACCGTTACTTGTCATACAGAATGCCGAGACCATGATTGGTATGAAGTTGGCACCTCAACGGCTCCCATGTCAAACACAGTTCAGGCTTATCGTATGGGAAATGCCAGCATTGGTACAGAAAACCCTGTATGGAATTACAAACTTACTATTGATAACAGGCACGATATTCACGAGCAGTATAATATGAGGAATGCAATACATGCCACAGCTATGCATACTGATTGTAGTTATGGATATGGGATATTGGTTAACACTAACCCACGTTCAGGTACAAAAGCATTTGCTGCGCAGGGTAACGGAATTGACAGGGCAATAATATACGGTAACGGTAAAAGCTGGTTTAGTAATATAATGACATTGGGAGGAAACGCACCCGCTAACGCTTGTGAAGATTTGCCCTCTATTCATATTCTTACTATCAACGGAACGGGTTTGATTAACGGGATGAATTTGACTTCTGACAGCAGGTTTAAAACGGATGTAAAACCCATTGAAAAAACCGATGAGATTATTAGTAAGCTAAACCCTGTTGTTTATAAGTTCAAAACAGAGGAGTTTAAGAACAGAAACTTTCCCGAAGGAAATACTTACGGTTTTATTGCACAAGAGTTGAAAGAAGTACTTCCTTATACAGTTACTGAAGAAACCGATGGGTACTTATCGGTTAACTACATAGCCATTATTCCTGTTCTTACCCAAGCCATCAAAGAACAACAAGAAAAAATTGAGAAGCTGGAAGAAAAGATGGCTGTGATGGAAGGCATTAACAAACAACAAGGTACGCTTGAGGGTAGCCCCGAACCTCAAAAAGTGGAGATTAACAAAACTGCCATGTTGATGCAAAACAATCCTAACCCCTTAAGTGATGTAACGTTTATTGATTACTACTTACCATCAACAACTGTATCTGCGTTTATAAAAGTTACAGATAACAACGGTCGTTTGATTCAGGCATTCCCCATTGAAAAAACAGGGTACGGTCAATTAGAATTAAACTGCTTGAATATGGCAACCGGCACCTACTATTACTCGTTAATAGTGGATAACAACGTGATTGCCACCAAAACCATGTTAATAGCTAAGAACTAGAAAGAGTAGTTAGCCCATGATAGATGCAGGATGCCAAGGTAACACCTTGCATCCTGTTTTTTGTTTAATGGTGTACAGCCCATCAATCGGATTGCGTTAAATTTGTATTATGGGTTTAGATAGCGTCATCTTACTACAAGAAGTCGAAGATTATTTTGAGATAACGATTCCGAATGATGTTGCTGAAAAAATTGTTACTGTAGGTGATTTTGCAAGCTATGTGCATAAACATATCACGCTTCAAACGGCAGAAAAGTGCAAAACACAAGTACTGTTTTATAAGGTTAGGGAGTTCTTTTGCAATGAGCTTGGATTAAGTAAATCGGAAATAACCCCCCGAACAATTTTAGAAAACATTATAAAGATTGATATCCGAAAGGATGTATGGGTAAAGCTTGAAAATCACTTAGCATTAAAATTACCTAAACTAAATAAAGTTGATAGTACTGGTAAACCAGCGATAGTCTATAAGTTTTTTGGATTAAAAAAAGTTAAGTCTGAGGACGGGTTATTTAATCATACCGTAGGGGAATTCATAAGCTGGATAACATCACTTAATTATAATACTCTGTTCGACAAGAATGGTCTATGCAGTGAAAGGGATGTACAACTGGTACTTTTAGGATTCGTTTCAGAAAAACTTTCAGTGCCTATTGAAGAAGTAAAACTGGGAAGCAGCTTTACCAGTGATTTGGGCATTGACTGATACCTGTATTTACAAATAGTGTCGAAACCCCATTCTGTTAAAATTACCCAATCGGTGCGGACTTAAGTCCGCACCGATTGGGTAATTGCAAAAGCGATAGGTTTTAACCTGTAGCGAAAAAATCAAATCCCCTTCAAAAATTCAATGGTATTCACTCCGTCAGCATAATCCCATAAGGCAGGATTTTGGGTTTCACCGGGGGCAACCACGTTGCCCAAATCAGCCTCACTTACCACGCATTGTATTTCCTCGGTATGTTCAGCAATAAAAGCCTTAACATCATTCAAATCGTCGTAAAAGGTATAGTTTACTGTACCTATGGGGGCGTAAATCTTTTTATCCTCCCTAAACAGCATAAACCCGTTATCAAGGTGGGCATCCATATTCATTAAAAACAACGCACGGTGGTACACGTAGTTGTTTGCATACTTATTATGGTTTATCAAATCGCTATAGGGCAGGGTATTATCAATAAACTTTACAATATCAAACCCTTTGGGCATCCATACTTGGGTAACATTGCGGCAGCCTTTGCCAAAATACCCTGTAATATCGCCCGCAATCTTAGTAAGTGTTTCGGGACTTTCATCCCCCGTAAGCACTGCAATACTGTTGCGGTTTTTGCGGATTACATTAGGGTATTTACCAAAATAGTATTCAAAATAGCGGGCAGTGTTATTACTACCGGTGGCTATCACAGCTTCAAGTTTTTCAATCCGCTCAGTAGTTTGCAGGTAATTAGCCATTTCAGGATTGGCCTGCACCATAGTAGCGATAAAAAACTGTATCAAAGCTTCGTCTTCGCTGGATGGTTTTATGATAGCACGGTTGCCGGTTATCAATACGCTCAAAATATCGTGTAGTCCTACCAACGGGATATTGCCCGCTGCGATAATACCTACTGTTTTTGGGGCGGGGTTCTTGCCTATTTGCTCGCGCTCAATCCATTGCTGCAAACTTTCGGGTGTAAGTTTCTTACTCCAATAATTCACTGATAAAGCAATGTTTTCAGGCGTAAACCAAGGGTTTGCCACGTATGCCTTGTGCATGGCAATCAAAAGTTCAGCATCATTTTTATCGCTAAATACGCGGCCTGTATAGTGTAATGCGTTTAAAATCTCGTTCAGTTCCATTTTAAATTAAAAAATCAAAGGCTACGCGTTAGGTAAATACCCCCGGCGAGTAGTAATTTTGCAAAAATACAATTTTGCCATGGCTATAATGATAACCGATGAGTGCATTAATTGTGGCGCTTGCGAACCCGAGTGCCCGAATACTGCCATATATGAGGCCGGAGTACTGTGGGCTTACGGCGACGGGAACGAAATTAGCGGTACATTTTTATACAACGGCAGGGAATTAAATGCCGAAGAAAAGCACGAACCGATAAATAAAGAAGTATATTACATAGTACCTGATAAATGCACAGAGTGTGCAGGGTTTCACGAAGAACCCCAATGTGCTGCCGTTTGTCCGGTTGACTGTTGTGTACCCGACCCCGACCACGTTGAAACAAAGGAATATTTGTTGACCAAGAAAGAGTGGTTGCACTTATAATACTTTAAACCTTTTTTATGCAAGGCATCTGCACATACTCGTCTGTACCCTTACGCGCCGAACCGTCAAGCAAAAGCGAGATGGTTTCGCAATTATTATTTGGTGAGACCTATCGCGTAATAGGCCACGAAAAAAACTGGATGCAGGTGGTGTGCGATTTTGACGACTACCAAGGCTGGTTGCACGAAAACCAGTTTGTAGAGGCAAAGCCAAGCGAAGGTCAAAAAGTACTGCTGAACAGTGCTGTGGGTGAGTTGGTTCATAGCAACGAACACATTCGACTTTCGATGGGTTCGGTAATACAGATAAATGATGCCGGACAAGCCCTACACAATGGTAAGTTGTGGGAGGTGAGGGGAGAAGTTCGCAGTGCCGTTACCACCCCCAACCGTGATGTTATGACGGGCGATGCGCTACAATTTGTGAATACCCCGTATTTGTGGGGTGGACGCGCTATTTGGGGCATCGACTGTTCAGGTTTCACACAGGTGATTTATAAACTGAACGGATTATCATTGATGCGGGATGCCTATCAGCAAGCATCTCAAGGACAAACACTATCGTTTTTGGATGAAACCGAACCGGGCGACCTTGCCTTTTTTGACAATGAGGACGGAAAGATAGTACACGTGGGCATTCTGCTCGATTCACGTCGTATTATCCATGCAGGCGGCTGTGTTCGCATTGATAAAATTGACCAAGAAGGCATTTTTAATGTAGACACCGGCCGCTACACCCACAAACTACGCTTGATTAAAAAAGTAGTATAGAGTAGGTTTTTAGTGGTTAGGGGGTTAGTGGTTGGGGATTTGGGATTGATGATTACCAACACTCAATCCCTATCAACCACCAACTAACAACCATCAACTAACAACCATCAACTAATCCCCAATCCCAAAGCAACATTTTACTTTTACAGCCGTTCATGTATTAACAAAAACACTATTTTTGACCCTAATGAGTTGGTTGTACCCGTTGTTTTTCGCTGCATTGGCATCCATTGCCATACCTATCGTTATACACCTATTCAATTTCAGGCGATTCAAACGCATTTATTTTACCAACGTGGCATTGTTGCAAGAAGTGCAGCAAGAAACACGTTCGCGCCGTAACCTAAAGCATATTTTGGTATTGATGGCGCGCATATTTGCCATTGTATTTATTGTACTGGCGTTTGTGCAGCCCTTTATTCCTGCTACTTCGGGGGCGGCAAGGCAAGGCGTTTCAGCAGTGAGCGTGTACGTAGATAATTCTTTCAGCATGAGTAGCGTGGGCAATGAGGGAGAGCTGTTTCAGGCAGCCAAAAACAAAGCCCGCGATATTGCAAACGCCTATTCTTCAACCGATTTATTTCAACTGCTTACGGCTGATTTTGAAGGCAAACACCAACGCTTGGTAAACCGTGAAGAGTTTTTACGGATGATTGACGAATTGCAGGTATCGCCTGCCTCACGAAAACTGAGCGAAATAATTGCCCGTCAAAAAGAAGCTCTCAACAAAGACCCGATGGCCAATAAAACTGCCTACGTGTTGTCTGATTTTCAGCAAAACATGGTGGATGTTGAGGCCGTAAATACCGATACTACCATACTTACCGAGCTGGTGAAACTGGAAGGTAACCCCAAAGCCAACCTAAGTGTTGACTCGGCGTGGTTGCTAACTCCTTATGTGCAGGCCAATCAAACCGCACAACTGATGGTGCGTGTTAAAAACTTCGGCGATGAGCAAGAAAACATTCCCCTCACCCTAAAGATAAATAACATTCAAAAAGGGTTAGCCAATTTTAGCATTGGTAAAAACGAAACCAAGGATATTGAACTATCGTTTACCGCCAATACTTCTGGGTGGCAAAATGCTGAATTGGCGGTGATGGACGACCCCATCACCTTTGACGATAAGTTGTTTTTTGCCTTTGAGGTGAAACAAGAGATAAACATCCTTGCCATATCCCCCGAAGGGCCTTCAAAGTTTATCGGGGCGGTGTACGGTAAGATAGATGCGTACTACAAGCTAACCGAGGTGAGCGACAAACAACTGGATTATTCCTCCTTCTCAAAATACACACTGATTGTTTTAAACGGAGTTAAAACTGTTTCAAGCGGGTTAAGTGCCGAACTGGGTAAGTTTGTTACCGCAGGCGGTTCATTGGTGGTGTTTCCTGCCGCCGATAAAGTTGTTGATAAAAGCGTAAACGATTTTTTAGGCTCAATAGGGGCAAGCCCTTTGCAAGCCTATATGGAAGCCAACCAACGTGTTGAGGGGCTTACGGTTGCTCACCCCTTATTCAGGCATATTTTTGAGAAAACGGGCGACAATATGGATAAACCCGTATTGCAAAAATACTTTGTAACCCAAGCCAGTGCCGGCGAACCTATTATGCGTTTGCAAAGCGGCCAAAGTTTCCTTACCCATTATACCAATGCCGCAGGCCATGTGTATTTGTTTAATTCGCCCCTAAACGGCGAGTGGAACAACTTTGCCACCCATGCACTGTTTGTTCCTATCATGCTCAATATGGCACTAAACAGCGTGCAAAGCCCTGATTTGTTCTATACCATAGGTAACGGGCAATTGGTACGCTTAAACCTCGCCGCAGGCAAAGACCAAGTATATAAACTGAAGTTAGACAAGGCAGAGTTAATTCCCCAGATGGTAGTAAAAGACAACAAGCTGAACCTTGCCGCCGGCCCTGAGTTGAAACAACCCGGAAATTATGCGTTGGAAAGCGGGGGACAGGATGTAGGAGTGAGGGTAGCGTTTAACTATAACAGAAACGAATCGGCAAACACGTACTTTACCGAAAAAGAATTAGAAGAGCAGATAAAAATACAAGGCATTAAAGTATTGAAAAATACCCCTAAAGGCATACAGGCGGCCATTGTTGAGGCTGATAAAGGGGTGCAATTATGGAGGTATTGTATCATGATGGGCTTGTTTTTCCTTTTATGTGAAGTATTATTGCTAAGATTTTTAAAGTAGCCGTAATGCACCTGCTGATAAAAAACACCACAGTATCACAACCCAACAGCCCATTAAACGGCAAAACCCAAGATATTTTAATAGAAAACGGCAAGATAAAGTCCATTGTAGCCGCCAATACTGCGCAGTCCGATGGGGCAACGGTAATTGACGGTACGGGTACGTACACTTCCGTTGGTTTTATGGATATGCGCGCTCAATTTGCCGACCCCGGTTTTGAGCAGCGCGAGGACATACAAAGCGGATGCAAAGCTGCCGCCGCAGGCGGTTTTACAGGGGTGGCTGTATTGCCATCAACCCAACCGCCCGTACACTCAAAATCAGAAGTCGAATACATACTTAGCAGAGCCAAAGGGCAGGTAACCACGGTGTACCCAATGGGCTGCATCACCCATAAACGCGAAGGAAACGAACTGGCCGAAATGTATGATATGCACACGGCAGGGGCAGTAGCCTTTAGCGACGGTAATAGAGCCATTGCCGATAGCGGATTAATGAGCCGTGCATTGCTGTACACCAAAGGGTTTAACGGTTTATTATGCGTTCACCCTGAAGATAGCGGCCTTGCCAAAGGCGGTCAGATGAATGAAGGGATAGTTTCTACTCGTTTGGGTATGAAAGGCGTTCCCAACCTTGCAGAAGAGCTGATAGTGAAGCGCGATATTGAATTGGCACGTTACAACAACTGCCGCGTTCATTTTTCGCACATCAGCACCGCAGGTTCGGTTGAATTGGTACGCAAAGCAAAAGCCGAAGGCTTGCAGATAACTGCCGATGTGTCTATTGCCCACCTTGTTTGGACGGATGAAGTATTGGAAGAATACGACAGCAATTTTAAACTTACTCCGCCTTTGCGTACGCAAAACGATGTTGATGCTTTGATAGAAGGCGTTAAAGACGGAACGATAGATGCCGTTTGCACCGACCATAATCCACAAGACGCTGAAAATAAAGTACTGGAGTATGAATATGCGTCACCCGGTATGCTGGGGCTGCAAACCTTTTTACCCCTTGCACTTGCCCTTGAAAAAACAATAGGTTGGGATACCTTGCTGAAAGCAGTTACCGAAAATCCCCGCAGGATTTTAGGAATTGAAGCTGCTACCATTGCTGAAGGGCAGCCGGCAAACCTTACCGTATATTCGCCCGCCGCTAAGTGGACGCTTGATAAAAGCACCAACTACTCAAAATCGGTAAACTCGCCGCTGTGGGGCAATGAACTTACAGGCAAGGTAGTAGTTACCGTTAACAACAATAATTTTCTCCAATTTTAAATACAACACAATGGAAGCACGGATTTTCACCCCTATTAAAGATGCCTTACAGGCAATGGTAGCGGGTTTTATAGAAGGAGGTAAGAAAAGCGGTCTTAGTATTGACGAAGAAACACACCAATCGTTTTTGAATGAATTGGTTACGGCTTTTTCGCAAATTGATGGCTTTGAAACCAAAATGAACAACGTAGACGAAGTATTTGAACGATATCCTGCGTTTGCGCCTATTGGTGAGTTTTGTTTTGATTTGCTGATGATTAACTTCTTCACGGCAGATGCTAAAGATTTGGAAGACGGCTACCTTGAGTCGCAGGAATGGCTGGACATTGAAGAGAAAACCCTTGACAGAGGAACGGAGTTTTTAAACATCCTGCTGTATATTAATGAGTGCAAAGAGATTGGAGCCGATATTTCGCTGGATGATTTTCTGAAAGAGTTTTTGCTTACCGAAGACGATTTGTACCAAGAGGAGTATGTGATATACGAACCGATTATTAAAAACCAGCATTTGGTGGATGCAAGCATAAAAGACATTGTAAATGCTGCTGCAAACATGGCTGATAGCGAGGTGCAAGAAATATTTGTGCCCCTGATGGCTTATTTTAGTGATAGCGAAAGCTACGCTGAACGCTTACTACAGATACTCACCTTGTCTGAACACAAATCTGTAGATGCTGCCTTGTTTATGGCGTTGAATGGGTTTACCAACAGTTTGGACAACTTAGCAGAATAAAAAGAAGCAGTTATTGTGCTGCCTGCCAGATTATAGTCCCCTTTTTATTGATATACGCATACCCTTTCGTGGTTTCGACCAATGCATGGTTGTAGCGGAAGCGTGCGCTTCTGTCAAACTTAAAATCAATAGTTACAGTACCTTTGGTGTCTATAAAACCCCACTTGGCAAAGTCTTTTTCTACACAGGCCAAACCGCCGCTAAATTCACGAGCGCCTGAGTATTGGTAATCAATTACCACTTCCCCTTTTTTATTAATAAAGCCCCATTTATCGTTTTTGCGCACAGGGGCAAGGCCGTTGGCAAAAAAGCCAGCACGTTCAAAACTGTCTTTAATCACTTGGGCACCTTTAGTATCAATATACGTCCACTTACCTGCAAAGTTCTTTTGCACGGCTATCAATCCTTCGCCCACTTGGGTTAGGTCGTTATATTCAGGCTGAATTACCCATTGGCCTTTTTTATCAATCAGCCCCCACTTGCCTTTGGTTTGTGCTTGCGCAAATCCCTCAGAAAACTCATAGCACAACTGAAACTTCGGCTCGATAACGGTTTTACCTTCTTTGTTTATGTAGCCCCACTTGCCGCCTGTATTCACACGGGCAAGCCCTTCGCTAAAATCACCTGCACCATCAAAAACAGTACTTATTACTATGTCCATCTTATCATTAATGAACACGTACCTAAAGCCTTTGTTATTGTTGTGCACTACACTTGCCAACCCCTCGCTGAATTGGTTTCCCATAGTAAATGCGGGGGCTATTACCTCAGCACCAAAACTATCAATATAGCCGGCCATACCCTCTTTAATCACCATTAAACGGTTCGCATCGTTTTGGGCATTTAATGCACCTGTAAGTGCCAAAGCAATAGTTAAAAGGGTGTTTTTTTTCATAAAGAATATTATCGTATTAACTAACTCGGGTGCGTATCCATTCGCAAAAATCGTGCAGGTATTTTTTGTTTTCAGCAGGCATATCAATCGTTTCCAATAGATTGTATGCTTCCGTAAAATAGCTTTCACTTTTTTGGGTAGCCAGTTCTTTTATGCCTAGTGTGTTGTAGATGGCTGTTACGGCCGTTACCTTTTCAGCAGGTATAAAATCCGAAACGTTAATCCAGTGGGTTAATTGCTGTTTAGTTTCACCTTCGGCCAGTTCAAGGGCTTTTATCAATAAATAGGTTTTTTTATTACTGATAATATCACCTCCGGCCTGCTTGCCCACCTTTTCATTATCACCAAACACATCCAGCACATCGTCCATTAACTGAAACCCGATACCTACCAACTCCCCGAAACTATAGATGTTTTTTGCCCCCTCGGGGGTTGCATTCGCCATCATTGCTCCGGTTTGCAGCGCGCAACCTAATAATACAGCCGTTTTAAGACGTATCATTTCAATGTATTCCGCTTCGGTAACATTCTCACGGCCTTCAAAATCCATGTCTTGCTGCTGTCCTTCACATACCTCAATGGCCGTTTGATTAAAAATATCTAACAGAGGTTTTTGTAAAGAACTATCAGCATCGCGCACCAAATCAATGGCCTTTATCAGCATTAAGTCTCCGGCAAGTATCGCCGTAGGCTCGTTCCACTTTACGTGTACGGTGGGTTTTCCTCTACGCAATGGAGCTACGTCCATAATATCGTCGTGCATCAACGTAAAGTTGTGAAACACCTCAATACCCAACGCTTGTTTCAACGCAGTGTCCATGGCACCGCCAAACAATTCGCAACCCATAAGGGTTAGCACAGGGCGCATACGCTTACCTCCTAAAGTAAGGATGTAGTTTAAAGGCTCGTAAAGGTTGTTAGGATTTCCCGTAAACGGGCGTTTTTCAATTTCGCTGTTAATGTAGGAAAGGTACTCTTCGTATGGACGCATGGGGCAAAGATACATTTAGATGTCAATAGTCGGAGGTCAACAGTCCATAGTATGTTTTTTACTGAGGACTGTTGTCTGCGGACGGATGACCCATTAAACCATTGCAAAATCAATTTGACGTTTCACAGGGTCGGTCTTTTTCACCTTCACCATCACAGGGTCGCCCAAACGGTATTTGCGTTTACTACGTTTACCAATAATGGCCTGCTCTTTTTCGTTAAACTCATAAAAATCATCAAACAAGGTGTTCAGGCGTACCATGCCCTCGCATTTGTTTTCAATAATTTCTACATAAATACCCCATTCGGTAACGCCTGAAATAATGCCGTTAAACACACGCCCGATGGCGGTTTGCAGGTATTCGGCTTGTTTGTATTTTACAGAAGCGCGTTCAGCGTCGGCCGCTTTTTGCTCCATTTGGCTGCTGTGTTTGCAGCGTTTTTCCCATTCTTGCGAGGGTTTTTCGTTACCTCCTTCAAGGTATTTTTCAAGCAAACGGTGAGTTAGCAAATCGGGGTAACGGCGGATGGGGCTGGTAAAGTGACTGTAAAAGTCGAACGCCAATCCGTAGTGCCCTGTTTTTTGGGTGGTGTACACCGCTTTCGACATGGTACGGATGGCCATGTTTTGCAGGATACCTTGCTCAGGCTTTCCTTCGGTGGCAGCCGTAAGCTCATTTATAGATTTAGTAATGGCCTTGTGCGAATCTAACTTTAAATGATACCCGAATCTTTTTGCAAACATTGAGAAATCTTGTAGCTTTTTATCGTCGGGTGCATCGTGCACGCGGTACACAAACACGTTGGGGTCTTTTTGTTTTGGTGTACGGTATTTGTAACCATACTCAGCCACCTTACGGTTGGCCAGCAGCATAAACTCCTCAATCAGTTTGTGGGCATCTTTGCGTTCTTTCTTATAAACGCCCAAGGGCTTTCCTTTTTCGTCAAGGTTAAATTTCACCTCTTCGGTTTCAAAATTTATCGCCCCTTGCCTAAAGCGTTCTTCTTTCAGCTTTTTGGCAATGTTGTTCAGTATAATCAGCTCTTCGGCCAAATCACCCTCGCCGCTTTCTAAACGTTCTTGGGCTTCTTCGTAGGTAAACCTGCGTTGTGAGTGTATTACGGTTTTGCCAATCCACTGGTTAATAATCTGCCCTTTATCGTTCATTTCAAAAACGGCAGAAAAGGTCAGTTTATCTTCATTAGGGCGAAGTGAACATACCCCGTTGCTCAACATTTCAGGCAGCATGGGGATGGTACGGTCAACCAAATATACTGATGTGGCACGGTTAAACGCATCTTCGTCCAGTTTTGTGCCCGGCCTCACATAGTGTGAAACATCGGCAATGTGTACCCCAATTTCAAAGTGGCCGTTATCAAGGCGTTTAAACGATAAAGCATCGTCAAAATCCTTAGCATCGGCAGGATCAATGGTAAAAGTGAGCGTATCCCTAAAGTCGGTACGTTTCTTAATCTCGTTTTTGCTAATGGTAGTAGGTATTTTTTCAGCCTCTTTCTCTACCTCTAACGGAAACTCAACAGGGAAACCGAACTCAGCAACAATAGCGTGCATTTCAGTATCGTTTTCACCCGGTTCACCCAGCACGTGGGTAATCTTACCAAAAGGATTTTTAGCTTCTTCAGGCCAGTCCGTTAGTCGGGCAATTACTTTTTGTCCGTCAAGTGCTCCGTTCAGGTGTTCATTCGGGATAAAAATATCGGCATACATCCGCTTATCATCGGGAACCAAAAACGAAAAGTTTTTATTACGCTGCAATGTACCTACGTAATCGGTTTTGCTGCGGTGCATCACTTCAAGCACAAAGCCTTCGGGGCGTTTGCCTTTTTTGCGCGCATACAAGGTAACCGCAACACGGTCGCCGTTAAGAGCATGGTTTAAATCGTTAGCAGAGATAAAAATATCTTCTTCGCCTTCATCAGGCACAAGGTAAGCAGCCCCGCGTTGGGTAACCTCCAGCACGCCTTCAATGGTGTTCATGGGGTTATCGTAGTGGTATTTTCCACGTTCAGCTTCACTAATCTTCCCGTCTTTTTTCAGCTCTTCTAATAATTGAATAACGTTTTTGTTTATTTTTTCGATACCCAGCCTTGCGCTTACTTGCTTGTGATTCATCAGGCGGGTAGGATTGTCTTTAAATACTTGTAGTATAAGAGGTTTTAGGTCTTTTTTAGAATATGCCATTTGTAATGGTAGTTTGAAATAAAAATAATGTAAGATGTTTTCGCAACATCAATGTAATAATATACAATGATACTGTTTTGTTTTGACGTTAAAAAATAAGCCGTATTGTGTAATAGTTAAAGTTGGCTGTAGTAATAGCAGATGCAGGATAGCTAATCATAAATGACAAAGTTACCCCGAATATAAAATTCAGGTTTTTAGCAATTAATGCCCCCTAAGGGTTTAAAACCCTTAGGGGCGCAGCCCCTCAACAGCGGCGGGCTTTATGCCCGTCGGATAATATGGCTGCTTCAAAAGTGAGTTTTAAGGGGGCTATTTACCACAACAGGTTAAAACCTATCGTTTTTTGTAATTACCCAATCCGTGCGGACTTAAGTCCGCACGGATTGGGTAATTTTTAACAGAATGGGGTTTCAACCCTATGCGTTAGTTTATTCATTCTTTCCCAGTAAGTACAATGCACCCACTCTAAAATCAAACAGGTTTACATCCATACCGAAGGTTGAGTTGCTGCTGCGCCCAACTACCCCCGTTTTTTCGGGTTGCCAAGTTTGTGTAAAATACAAGTTGCCCAGGTTGAAAGTTAACTGCCAACGTTTGCTGACAATTAAGTACACGCCGGGTTTAATATTAATGTCTAACGAATAAAAAGGATATTTAACTTTTGCATCGCTTTGTACGGTATCGTTTTCAGAATAAAATTCTTCCCTTCGCACATTAGTTCCTGAGAACACCGCTTGCCCTTGCAAAAAAAAGCCCACCCTTTCAGTGCCTTTTATATACCAGCGCGTACCGCCGCCAATGCCAATAGTGGTAGCATTAGCAAGTGTTTTTCTGATTTCTTTAGCACCGCTTGTACCCATCTCATAGTTACGTTGCAAGGTACTGTAAGTAATACCCGCCACACCGTAAGTGTATAGTTTTTGGCTAACAAACTGCCCCCCGTTTAAACGGAAACTAAAGCCGGTATTCAACTCTTCAGAAAAGTTATTGCTTCCGCTGCTTTGGTCATTGCGTGAATTTAAAAACGAAAACTCGCCACCTACCGCCCAACGTCCTTTATACATTTGCGCTCCGGCTTGGGTGGCAAGCAACAAGCTTAGTAATAGCAGTACTGTTGAGATGTTAATTTTCATTTTTAGTGTCATCAGAAATTATTAAGTAATTAACGCCGATAAAAAAGCCGCTGGAGATGGATGAAAACTCAATATTTACATTATCTCTGCGACTCACAGGTGTATTTGGCCGAATAATTTTTTGGTAATTATAGATTAAAGAAAGAGGTTGGTAACCTGCCGATACTGATAAATGCGGCAACACAAAATATTGTATGCCGGTAGAAAGGCGGGTGCCCACATAGCGGTCTCTGTTTTGCCTTGGTTTATCATCAGAAAACAGGGTAGATAATTTATCCCCCCTTATAAATGAACCCCAGTTAACGTTTAGAGTATTCACCCAAAACAAACGGTTGCTTATCGGATAGTAATACGAAGCAAAAATACCCATTCCCAACTCAAGTTCGTAATACTGTAGTTTACTCCTAAACACATTGCCGGCTGAGTCTTGTTGAGTATAAGTTTCGCTATTGCCTGTGTAATTTACATTGGTACCAAAGCCTATTTGTAGCCTTTGGGTGAAAAATACCCCGACGCGTGGGGCAAACTTTAAGGTAGTTTGTGCATCAGTTCCTGATGATGCATTAGAGGGTACCTGGGCTTTTTGCCGCCCAAAGGCCAAGTTGCCACCCAGCATAAAGTCGCCCTGCTTCACTTGGCCGCTTGTGCTAACTGCCACAAGGATAAACAGAAACGCAAAAAAATCTTTTTTCAAATGCTTAAAAAAAATTATTAAAAACCATACAATAATAACATCACTACCTACGCTTTTTTATAACTTACACCCACTTTCAACACTTTTGCCACTCACATATGATTAACAAATTAAATGCCTTACTTATTGCCCTACTGTTGGCAACTCTTTTATCATGCTCGCGCAACCCCATTAATATGGTGAGTTATGTGAAAAATTTTAGCGAGGTGATACAAACACAACAAAACCTTGTTTTTACATTTAACCATGACGTAATTGATGCTGAAAGTGTTGGTAAATGGGACTCTGCCGAGTACATTCAATTGTCTCCAAAAGTAGAGGGACGCTTCAGGTGGTCAAGCCGTCGCGAACTGGTGTTTTCTCCCGCAAAAGGTTTTAAACCCAGTACTGAATACAAAGCAGAGTTTTCTAAAAAAGTGTTGAAAAAGGCTGAAAACAAAAAGCTGTTTATCGGCAAGGAGTATGAAGCGGTAAAGTTTCATACCGAGTATTTACAGCCCGATGCAATCAGTGCTTTTTGGGCTAAAGGTAAGGACGGAAACGGCATTGTGATTCGTTTGGGTGTTAATTTTAATTATGAGGTTGATCCTGCCCAACTGAAAAGTTTGATGAAGGTGAGCATTGGCGGCACCGATGCTTCGTTTACTCCGGATAATACCACCCCCGGAAAAGAGTTGTTTTTTACCATCAATGGTTCGCCATTTGGTAAAGAGCAATCATTAATTGTGGTAAAGTTTCTGAAAGGAATAAAGTTGGCTACCGGTGATTACACCACCGACCAAGAGCATGAATTATCCCAAGTACTTGCATCACGCTACGATTTGGTAATTCAGAATGTGGAGAGTGGTTTTAAAGACAACAAAGGGTTTGTACGGGTAATTACATCGCAAGAGATTGATGCAACAACATTGGATAAAGCATTTACGCTTGACCCGAATGTGACCAACAAAGCCGAGTTGACCGAAAACGGAGTGTTGATTACAGGTGATTTTTTGATAAACAACACCTACTCGCTGATACTTAAAAAGGAGTTTTTTAAAGGGGCGTTGGGTGGAGTATTAAAAGCCGATTCACGCCACGAAGTATTTTTCGGTGAGATGCCGCCCAGCATTAGTTTCAGTAGTAAAAAAGCCATTTACCTTAGTAAATCGGGCAGTCGCAACATTGGGATTAACATCGTAAATGTGCCCGAGGTACAGGTTAAAATCATAAAAATATACGAAAACAACATACTGGCCTATATGCGGGGCAATAGTTACGGCTATTACGATTATTATTACGAGGAAGAGTATTATAATAGCGACCGTTCGTACGATATGGACCACGGTGGCCAGTACAGCAGTGTAGTATCAGAGCGTACCATAAAAACCAGCGATTTACCCCGCATAAACGGAATTGCCACCCTAAACCTTGATATGCCCCAAATTGATGAGTTTAAAGGCATATACGTGGTGCAGGTGTCCTCAAAAACCGATTATTATCTAAATGCCAGCAAACTGGTTTCGATATCAGACATAGGGGTGATAAGCAAACAAACCGAAAACGATTTGTTTATCTACACCAACTCAATTCTTACGGCCAAACCTTTGGGCGATGTAGAGGTGCACATTATCAGCAACAACAATCAGGATGTGTTTACGGTAAAAACCGACAGCAAAGGGTTTGCAGTAGTAAAAGATTTTAAGGATAAGATGCGCCACTTTAGCCCAGCAATGCTAACCGCAAGGTTGGGTGATGATTTTAACTATATGCTGCTGAGTCAGACTGGGGTTGAAACCTCGCGGTTTGATGTAGGCGGAAAGCGCGAGCATCCTTCGGGGTGGGATGTATTCATTTACGGTGACAGGAACATATACCGCCCGGGTGAAAAGGTGTATTTTAATACTATTGTACGCAACACCAAGTGGGAGCCTGTGGCTGATGTGCCTTTGAAGGTAAAATTGGTAATGCCCAACGGAAAAGAGTACACCAGCCTGCGCAAAAACACCAACGGGCAAGGCTCTGTAGATGGGGCTTTTGATATTGCAGCATCTGCCGTTACAGGCAGCTACACTATTGAGGTGTATAACGGTAACGATGTGCTGCTGAACTCAAGAAGCATAGGGATTGAGGAGTTTATGCCCGACCGTATCAAATCGACACTTACGCTTAATAAGCCGTATTATAACCTAACCGATAAAGTAATAGCCAGCATTGAGGCGGTGAACTACTTTGGCCCGCCCGCGGCTAACCGTAACTACGAGATGGAATTAAGACTAACTCGTAAGGATTTTAGCCCTAAAAATTACAGCGACTTTAACTTTAACGTTAGCGCCAAACAAAACTTTATGGAGAACCTGCGCGAAGGGAAAACCAGCGATGCAGGGTTGGGCTCACAAACGTTTGAACTGGATGCCGCCTATAAAGACATGGGCTTGCTGGAAGGTACTGTGTTTGCTACTGTTTTTGATGAAAGCGGCCGCCCGGTGAACCGCAGCAAACGGTTTGATATTGTTACCCAACCTGTGCTGTACGGTATTAAGTTGGACGATTATTACCTGAAAACCCACGAACCTATGCAGGCCAAACTGGTAGCGGTGGATAGGGACGGTAAGCTGGTGGCTAACGCAAAAGGATTGGTGCAGGTAGTACAATACGAATGGCAATCAGTGCTTACAAGGGGTTATAACGATAATTTTTATTACACCTCTAAACGGGTAGAAAAGGTGATGGAGAGCAAAACCATTGGGTTTGGCAAGGGTGAGACGATATTTACCTACGTTCCGCCTGTATCTGGCTCGTATGAAATACGGGTGATGCGCGAAGGTGCAGAGCGATATGTAGCGTATGATTTTTATGCTTACCGTTGGGGTGCCACCCTTACCACATCGTTTGATGTGAGTACCGAAGGCAGCGTGGATATTGTATTTGATAAAGAGAAATACGAGGTGGGCGATAAAGCCAAAGTACTGTTTAAAACACCGTTTGTAGGGAAACTATTGGTTACCATTGAACGCAACGGCATTTATGATTACCGTGTAATTGAAACCGATAAAAAATCGGCTGAGATTGAACTTCCGGTTAAAGAAGATTTCTTACCCAATGTTTACATATCAGCTACACTGATAAAACCCCTCACCAACAGCGGAGTGCCGCTAATGGTAGCGCACGGCTACGGTAATTTATCGGTAGAAAAGAAAAGCACTATACTGCCTGTGGCTATTACTGCGGTAGAGAAATCACGTTCAACTACCAAGCAAAAGATTACAGTAAAAACCAAAGCCGAAGCAGGGATTCAAGTTACGCTGGCCGTAGTTGACGAGGGTATATTAGCCCTTAAAAACTTCCCCACGCCTGACCCGCA
This sequence comes from Agrobacterium sp. 719_389, assembly GCA_943370295.1. Taxonomy (GTDB): domain Bacteria; phylum Bacteroidota; class Bacteroidia; order UBA8524; family UBA8524; genus SB11. The sequence goes on from CALRQL020000002.1 coordinate 129,003, forward strand.
CGGGCATTTCTATGCCCGCCGAGCCCTTGAGGTAAACAGCTACGATTTATACCCCTTCTTGTTTCCCGAAATATCGAGCCGAAGTACTACGGGTGGGGACGGTTACGACCTTGAAAAACGGGTGAACCCGTTAAGTAATAACCGTGTGAAACTGGTAGCATTTTGGAGCGGGGTACTTACTACCAACAGTAACGGGGAAGTAACCTATGAGGTGGATTTACCCAAGTTTAGCGGCGATTTGCGCATTATGGCCGTTGCTTACAAAAACGGGAACTTCGGTTCAGGCAGTAAGAATATGAAAGTAGCCGACCCCTTGGTGGTTACCAGCGGTTTGCCCCGTTTCTTCTCTCCCGGTGATGAAATACAAATGCCGGTAAACATCAGCAACACTACCGCTAAAAATGCAAACGCCAAAGTAACCGTGAGCATAACAGGGCCGGTACAAGCAATGGAGGGAGCTAATGAAAACGTTACCATAACAGCCAATAAAGAAAACTTGGTGGTATTTAAACTAAAAGCACTGCCCCAAATAGGCAATGCTAAAATCAAAGTATCCGTACAAGGCTTGGGCGAAACTTTTGTAGATGAAACCGAAATTACTGTGCGGCCATCCACCTCGCTACTGAAAAGTACTCTTTCGGGAACCATGAAACCGGGCGAGACTAAAAACCTGGAACTTAACCCCGATTATATTCCGTCGTCAATAGCAACCAAACTGGTAGTGAGTAAAAACCCGATGGTTGAGTTTATTGATAAATTTAGCTATTTGGTGGGTTACCCTCACGGCTGTGTGGAGCAAACGGTGTCAGCGGCTTTCCCTCAACTATACTTTGCTGATTTTATGAAAAACTCAGCCATGAAAAACCGCACTTTGCTAAGCAGTGGTGAGGATGAACGTAACCCTGAATATAACGTGCGTCAAGCCATTATTAAACTGCAAGGTATGCAACTGTATAACGGAGGTATGAGTTACTGGCAGGGCGGGTATGAAGAATCGTGGTGGGGTAGTATTTATGCCGCACACTTCTTAATTGAAGCTGAGAAAGCCGGGTTTGACGTGGATAACAACGTGCTCGACCGTTTGCTGGATTATATCACCTATAAAACAGGAAATAAAGAGTTGGTAGAATACCGCTATTATACTGGCGAAAACTATGTATACAAAAAGTACGCATCTCGCGATGTGATATACAGCTTGTATGTGCTAAGCCGCGCGGGTAAACCCAACCGCTCGTTGCTTAACTATTACAAAGGCAACAAAGATGTGCTTACTACCGATTCGCGTTATATGTTGGCAGCGGCCTATGCGCTTATCTCAGATAAGGTGTCGTTTAATCAAATGCTGCCCAACGAATTTGTGGAGTATGACCCCACCAAAGCCACAGGCGGCAGTTTCTATTCGCCCGTTCGTAACCTTGCCATATCGTTACACGCCTTGGTTGAAAGCGATATCAACCATAAGCAAATACCCGCCATGGCGCGCAACCTTACCCAACAATTAAAAACAGGATATTATTTAAGCACCCAAGAACTTTCGTTTGGCTTCCTTGCATTGGGCAAGCTGGCGCAAAACGCTAACAAGTCTGATGTATCCGCCATCATTAAAATTGATGGTAAAACCGTTGGAAACTTCTCAAACAAAGACTTGGTATTGGATAATGCGGTGTTGGGTAACAAAGAAGTAAGCATCACATCTTCGGGCACAGGAACTTTGTATTATTACTACGAGATGGAAGGAATAAGCTCAACGGGTAAGTACGACCAAGTTGATAACTTCTTGCGGGTGCGTAAAGAGTTTTTCGACCGCTTCGGCAACAAACTATCAGGTACCACCTTCAAGCAAAACGAGTTAATTGTGGTGCGTATTTCAATAGCGGCACTGAATAATATGGACATTGATAATGTGGTGGTAACAGATATGCTGCCCGCAGGGTTTGAAATTGAGAATCCGCGCATTACCGAAGGACGTGATTATGAGTGGACACAAAACCGTGCTTATACCCAACACTTTGATGTACGCGACGACCGTATAAACTTTTACCTGAACCCTGATAACAGGGAACAGTATATTTACTACACGGTGCGGGCGGTAACCAAAGGTAAATTTATAATGGGGCCTGTTGGTGCCGATGCGATGTACAACGGCGAGTACCGTTCATACAATGGTGCCGGAACGATAACGATACAATAGGGGAGAGATACCCCAAAATATCACAATGCAAAAGGCATGAAGTTGAGACTTCATGCCTTTTTTGATTGCGAATCTCAATAGAGACGGGTTTTACACCCGTCCACAACCAATGGAGCACCACAACGATGCTCTCGACGGGCATAAAGCCCGCCGCTGTTGTAGGGTTTCATTCGGAATGGTTTTAAACCATTCCGAATGGTATCCTCAAAAGCCCTGAATTTTATATTTAGGGGCTTATATGGTTGTGGTAAAACAATGGGCACACTCTCGATAGAGACGGGTTTTACACCCGTCTAACTCCGTCCGACCATGATACAAACAAAAAAAGCACCCTGAATTTCTTCGGGGTGCTTGAATATTTTTAAGGAGTACCTTATTCTTCGGTTGAAGGGGTTGCTTCAGCAGCAGGAGCCTCTTCAGCAACTTCTGCTACGGGAGCCTCAACTACAGGAGCAGCAACCTTTGCAGGTTTAGCTTTTGGTGCAGCAGGGGCAGCAACAACAGTTTCGTCAACAAAAGGGGTAATTGATACAAATGAGCGGTTGTCTTTACGTTTGGTAAACACTACAGTGCCATCAACCAAAGCAAACAAGGTATGGTCTTTACCGATACCAACGTTTTCAGACGGGTGGTGTTTGGTACCACGCTGCCTAACGATAATATTACCGGCAATAGCCAACTGACCACCGTATATCTTTACTCCCAAACGTTTACTGTGCGATTCGCGACCGTTTTTCGAACTACCCGCACCTTTCTTGTGAGCCATAGTATTATTCTTTTAAACTTACGTTAAACTAATTAAAAAATTAAGCAGTGATACCGTCGATTTTAATTTTGGTAAATTGTTGACGGTGACCGTTTTGTTTTTGGTAGCCTTTGCGGCGTTTTTTCTTAAACACGATAACCTTATCGCCTTTCAAGTGCTCAAGCACAGTGGCGGTTACTTTAGCGCCTTCAACAGTGGGAGTGCCCACTTTTACGTTTCCGCCATTATCCACCAACAACACTTTATCAAAGCTAAGGCTTTCACCTTCGTTGTGGGCGTTTAAACGGTGAACGAAAAGATTTTGGTCTTTCTCCACTTTAAACTGCTGACCGGCAATTTCTACTATTGCGTACATCACTTTTATTTTTAAAGGACGGCAAAGATACGAAAGTTTATGAAAAATAAAAACCCGTAATCACTTTTTAAATATGTTGTTAAGAAGCAGCATAAATGTCTTTTTTAAAATTTGCTGCAACCCTTTGTTTATACATATAGTCTCTTAGGCCATACATAATAAACCATTTACTATATGAAGAACAATCATCTGCGATTATTATTAAGTTTTTTTACCCTTTGTTGCCTTGTATCTTTCGGATGTAAAGACAAAGACAAAAACGACACTCCGTCGCCAACCAACAATAATTCCGGACCTTCGTTGTTGTCAGGGGCTCAAACGGGGCAGGCATACACAGGCTCAATCAGCGACTTCACATTGGCGTTCAACAACAATTCAGTAGTGTTGTTGGCTGCTCAAAACTCAACCGGAAAAATCTATGCCATCGATTTAAAAGACAACGACGCTTCTAAAGCAGCCGCAAACATAATTTCGGCACCTGTAACCACCTTTAGTACAAACATTGCGGCAAGTTTAGGCATTCCTGTTAGCTCAATCAGCTATGTTAATGTTGAAGTGAATCCTATTTCAAAAGCAATTTATGCTTTGGTGCGTAACACGCAAAGCAACAACCAAACACTGTTTAAAATTACCAATGCAGGTAATACTGTAGAGCAATTAAATGTAAGCAACGTAAGTTACAGTACTATTAATTTCTCAAGCACCGGTCAGTTGATTAACGACATGACTTGGGGCGATAATACTTTATACTTTAGCTACAGCCATGCTTCAACGTTGGATGGTTCTATAGCCACAGCTGTTGCTCCTTTTGCTCACAACTCATCGGCAACATCACGCGCTACAACCGTGTACAAAAGCAATTGGGGCGGTAACTATTTTACCAGTGCTCCTCTTGAAAGCATGACTTATGGTGAGGTTGACGGTGAAAAACGCTTGATGGGTGTTACTGTTTGTGCCCCCGGTTATTCATTCAAAACCAGCGAAATAAACACTGGTAGCGGATTATTGCAGGTAAAAGAGTACTTCAACCTAAACACGGGTATAGCGCAAAAAGTATTTTGCGTAACCAGTAACAATACCACCTATATGATTGAAGTGCACGAAGATGGCCGTATTGTTCGTGTGGGTGAGAGATACTTGAACGAAAGCGAGAATGCTAATCAGAATGGCCGTTGGATTATGACGTACCAAAACGGTGGTTTGGCTCCTGCACCCGGATTGACTGAGCAAGAGTTGAAACTGATTGCTCCTGCCAACACCTACGTATTAGCCTCAAAATACAGCGAGACTAAATTGTTGGTGATTAGCCGTCAAGGCGGTCAGCTTTCAGTATTAGATATTTAATTGACTAAAGCGCCGATAAACCGTGAAGCAGCATTTAATAAAAGTATGGGGCGTGATATGGGTTGTGCTAATAGCAGCCTGTGGTGATAAAACACAATCATCACAACCGGCTATTGATGCAAGCAATCCCTATAAACCACTTATAAAAATTGCTGTAAGCGCTGCACAGGCGCAACAAGCACAAAAGGCCGGATGGGAAACTATATCCGGCCTTTTTGTAATTAATAATGGCATCGCCGCTACAACTCCTATCGGTTGCCAATACACTTTTACCAACGATACCTTGTACTACACTCCCCGCCAACCTTTGGGGGTCAATATGCAATTTGCAGTACTGTACATTACAGGTAGTGATACATTAAGAACAGAGTATGCAACTCCCGCAACACCCAAAGATATTTCAGTACCAGCTGTAGCAGGAATTTATCCCCTCGCTGATACTGTACCGGCAAACATTCTCATGTTTCATGTTACGTTTACCAAACCAATGATAGAAGATGTGCAAACGTACAAGCAAATAAAACTTTTGGATGAAAAAGGGGTGGAGAAGCAAATGGTGTGGCGGCACAAATCAAACTGGGCAGATGATGGAAAACATTTAGTGTTGATGCTGCACCCCGGCAGGGTGAAACGTGGCATACATTATTTTGAAAAAGAAGATAAACTGTTTGAAGAGGGAAAAAGATATACATTGGTAATAACTTCGGTATTGCGTGATAGGGATAACCAGCCGCTTGAAAAGGAGTTTACAAAAACATTTGTGGTGACTGCTGCTGATAGGGTAATCCCCATATTTAAACAGCAGTATTTGGTGGTGCCCCAAAACGGCACCCAACAACCGCTTGAAGTTGTATTTGATGACAAAATGGATTTCGGTACCATGCAAATAGGCCTTGAAGTGAAAGACAATAAGGGTAATAAAGTAGAGGGCTTTGTACACCCCATAAATGATAAAGTGTGGGCCTTTGTGCCCGCAAAGCCTTGGCAACCTGCTGAGCATAAGTTATTACTGAATACGTACGTAACTGACCTGTCAGGCAACCATCTAACGCGCCGCTTTGAAGAAGAGAATGTTGAAGAGATGAAACAGCAGCAAACCATTGAAATTGCTTTTACGCCGAAAAATTAAGTTCATGCAATGAATGGTGATGGGATATCATCTTCTTAGTTAAAAGCCTAAAACTATCAGCAAATATAAAAAATGGATAAATAAGGTCATTAGAGAGTAAAAAACACTGGTTTATGAGTTTTTTATGTAAAACGGCCTTTATTACTTATAAAAATTTGCTTTTATACAAAAATAAGGTAAACTTTTGCCCCATTATTTCAAACAAACTTTTCTTTTGTGAACGCTTTGTCAGTAGCAGTTGGTTATATACTATCTAAGGGTATAAAAATACCATTAGGTATATTTTCTTTATTTTTTTCGATTTTTACAGTTAGCGGACAAATACCCGGGATGAAGGTATACTCTCAGTTTGATGGCTATCCGGCTACCATAGGATATGTGATTACTCAAGATGAAAAAGGATTTATTTGGGTTGGTTCTGATAAAGGGGCAATTTGTTTTGATGGGAAAAGATTTAAAGTTATTGATGACCGAATGGGGCTTATTGATAAAGAGATATTAACGGCAGCACCCTGCAACGACGGCAGAGTATTATTTACCCCGCTGCTTAATAACATATCGTATTATCAGGATGGTATAGTAATAACCCCAACCCAAGACCCAACATTACAACTAATAAAAAATAAACTGATAAATCATACCCATATTGATAAGGTAACGGGGAAAGTATGGCTGTGCGACGAGGGTAATAATGCAACATTTTTTGGCTTTCACAATGGTAGTATAACCCAATTTAATGTTAAAATCAATGTCAATTTTTACACAATAGCTGTTATAAACAACCGCATCTTACTGCAAATAAGGGAAGGCAAAAGGGATTTGCTGTGGTATGATATTATTACTGACAAAATAGATACGTTAAAAGTTGATTTCAATTTTGATTCAAAGAACGCAGTCAATATCAGAATATCAGATGATGCAAAGAACTTGCTGCTTTATAATGTGGATAAGAAGAAAATTGTGGGTTATGAAATTAAAGGCAACAACACAGTTAAGATATTTGAAAACTACACCCAACGCTCGCTATACTACGCCGTTATTGATAGGAACAACCATTTGTGGGTATTATCCAGCGATAATGGGTTAGAATATTGGGGGCCAATCAGTAAAATCACCAATAAATCAAAACCTACCAGCTTATTTAATGATGTTACAATAAATTATGTATTTGTTGATAATGACGGTAATGTGTGGTTTAGCACAGTAAATAGCGGGTTGTTTTTTATATCTGAAAAGCATTGGCAAAATACATTGCGAACAATGCCTTTGCAGTTAGCTGATTTAACCCCAAGTTGCGTTACCGGCAATGAAAGGCAAATATATTTCGGGCATAAATTCCCCGGTATTTCAGTGCGGGAAGGGCATACAACTTCAACCATAAATTTCCCCAAAAGCAATTTACAATCAATAATGTTAATTAAGTCTCTGAGCAGAGGGGTTATAGCAGCAGGTAGAGACGTTATTTTGTTTGTGCAGAAAACAAAAAATGGGGGTACAAAAGTTATAGAACACCACAAACGCGCAATTAAGTACATAACCAACTACGACGATGAATTGTTATTGTTTGCTGCACACGACGGAGCTTACGTTTTTAGAGAGAGTCCTAAGACTTATGGGTTTGAAGATGAAAAAATTTATTCAGGACGCACCACTACTATTTGTAAAGCCCCCAACGACGAAATTTTGATTGGCACCCCCAATGGGTTGTATATAAAGCAAAGCCTCAGAGGTGAAGGCAAATTAATATCACACCCCATATTATCAAAAGTACACATAACATCTATGGCGGTTTCGCGTACAGGGCATGTGCTTATCGGTACAAGTGTGAACGGCTTGTTTGTCTATAATAGTAAAACACAAAGCTGCAAACCGGTTAATAACACAGTAACTGAAGGTACAGGAAATATAAGGTTTATTCACAGTCAGAACGACTCTACCTATTGGTTATCAACCGATAGGGGGGCGTACTGCATTAGTTTTGATGCCGATATGGTGGATAAAACAGTAAGCCTTTTTACCTTTTTTGATGGACTTCCGTCTAATAACGTGGTGGGCATACACACCCACAACGATACCATATACGTTGCTACATCAGCAGGGTTAGGCGTATTACTACCTAATAGAAAAAGCACCACATCGCGCCAGCCTGTGGTTTGGATATCTTCAGCAAAATATAAAGATTCAACAATACAGTTTCCTCAAAAGCTTACCATAGGTCCGGTTATTAATGATATTCAGTTATCACTCAGTGCTATTTCATACGAAAGTTTTGGCAACATTAAATATCAATACAGGTTACTGGGATTGACCAACAATTGGGTAATTACCGAGAGTCCGGATATAAGTTTTAGCGGGCTACCTCCCGGCCAGTACCAATTGCAGGTATTAGCCCTTAGCTACAACGGTACAAAAAGTGCCAATGCTATTGTACTACCAATTATTGTGCTGCCGTCGTTTTGGCAAACGTGGTGGTTTAAAGTATTGGTAGCCGCTGCACTGCTTGTGATACTTTCCCTGTTGATTATCCGGTGGGTGCAACGCTATAAAAACATTCATTACAAGCAAATGCAGCAAAAACGCAAACTTGCTGAGTTGGAATTAGAGGCTATTAAAGCCCAGATAAATCCCCATTTTGTGTTTAACTGCCTTAACTCAATACAAGTATTTAGCTACAAAAACGAGCATGATTTGGTTAAACAGTACATCAACCTGTTTGCCAAGCTCATACGCCAAACGATGCAATACTCACAAGAAACCTTTATAACACTTGGAGAAGAGCGCGAGTATCTTACCAACTACCTAAAGCTTGAGAAGATACGGTTTAAAGAGAAACTGAATTATAAGTTGTGGGTAGATGAATCATTAAGTTCAACTACATTGATACCGGCCATGCTGGTGCAACCCTACGTTGAAAATGCTTTGAAACACGGCGTAACGGCAGTAAAGGACAGGGAAGGGATGGTTGAAATTAATTTTTATAAAAAAGAAGGCGGCGGGCTAATAATTACCATTGAGGATAACGGACCGGGGTTGCCGGCCCAAGCCACAAACAGCAGCCGCAAAACATTGGGCATGCGTTTATCAGGCAGCAGGGCACAGGCATACAACCAATTGTTTAATTTAAACGTACAAGTAAATATAAGGGCCAATACTGTTTTGGGGTATGGCACCGTTATAGAACTAATAATACCATCAATTGCACATGAAGCCACAAAATTTTAGAGCGATTATTGTTGACGATGAGGATGATGCACGCGAAATGGTAAGCATTTTCCTTGGGCAAATGTTCCCGGCAATAGAAATTATCGGGCAAATGGATAGTGTTAATTCTGCAGCACACGCCATTTACAAATTAGAGCCTGATATTTTATTTTTAGACATAGAAATGTCAGACGGTACTGGCTTTGATTTGCTCACGCGCCTGGCTCACCAGCCTGATATAGTTATTTTTATCACAGCCTTTGATAACTATGCCATTAAAGCCATTAAGGCATCTGCATTTGATTATATTTTAAAACCCATTGATGCCGATGAGTTTAGGCAAACTATGAATCTTGCTTTGCGCCGGCTTGAGCAAAAACGGTTTACCAATCATTTAGTAAACAATGTGGCGACTTTACAAGGCGATACTGGCAAAATTGGTTTGCCGGTGCTAAACGGAGTTAACTATGTGGATGTGGATACTATTTTGTATTGCGAAGCAGATGATAATTACACCGTTATACATTTTACCAACTGTACAAAAACTTTAGTATCACGTACACTTTCGCATTTTGAAAACGACTTAAGGAAATACAACTTCTTTAGGTCGCACAACAAGTATTTGGTGAACATGAAGTATATTAACTCTTATACCAAGGGTAAAGACGGCGGTTTCATTACGCTTTCAAACCGTGTGGAACTTAAAGTGGCACTTCGTAAAAAAACCGACCTTCTTAAAACGCTTTCACACGTTGAGTAGCAAAGTAGCTGCGTGCATTGTATCACTTATGAAATTCCGTTGATTATCTTAAATGCCAGTTTAGGTGAGATACGGGAAATAAAATACAACAGTTTTACTGCACCCACCTTTATCTCGGGTTTTCCTCTCTCAATGCCTCTTAGCATTTTGAGTACTGCAACCTCGGCGGTAATGGCAATTTTGGGAACGTCACCATTGTGCCAAGGGGTATCAACCACAGGCATCATTACTTCAAAAACGTTCATTTTAGTTTCTTTTAAGCGGTACCTAAGCACTTGTGTAAACGAGTGCAGGGCCGCTTTTGTAGCATTATAAATAGGGTATTCGGCCCGCGGGGCATATATCAGTCCGGTTGTGATATTAATAATTGCAGGATTAGGAGTATTTTCAAATAAAGGTAAAAACAGCTTGGTGAGGGCTATGGGAGCCAATAAGTTAGTGTTAATCTCGGCCTGCGCTTTTCTCACCATCAATACATCTGCCCTAAAGTCAACACGGTGCACAATTGCGGCATTGTTTATCAATACATTGCAGTTAGGGTAATGCTGTTGTATAAACTCGTATAGTTTCATGCGGTCGTTATCATTACTTATATCACAGGCAATAGTAATTAGTTGCGGGAGCAGTTGTTTAGCTGCTGAGAGTTTTTCTTCACTTCGTCCGCAAATAATCACTGTATTTTGAAGGTTAATAAGCTGTTTGGCAAGCTCTAGCCCTATACCTGAGCTTCCGCCTGTTATAAGAATGGTTTGATGTTGTAGTTTCATTGCTCACTATAAATTAGTGGAGCAAAGGAAAAACCGCTACCAAGCAATCGCATTAACCTATGTTAACGCTTGCTGTTTTTTAAACGGCTTAATGAAACGGGCGATATACCCAAATACGACGCTATGAGGTGTTGTTTTACCCGTGTTTCCAAACTGGGAAATTCCTCTTTAAAAATCAGGTAGCGATGTTCAGCATCCAGCAACAGCAGTTCGCGTTCGCGCTTTTCTTTAGTACTAAAGGCTTTTTCTAAAAAGTAAATCAACAAGTCTTTCCAGCAATAGTGGCCGGTTTTCAATAGTTCCCAATCGGTGTAATTAATCTCATACACCACACTATCTTCTAAAGCCTCAATAAACATAGCCGAAGGCTTTTGGGCTATCATAGCCGAATAGGCAGTAATAAAATTTCCGTCAAGGATAAAATTTTTGGTGTATTCAGTCCCGTTTCCGTCAATATAAAAATACCTGAAAAGCCCTTTGCCCACAAAGGCAAGTTTTTTGGGTATTTGCCCTTCGGTTATAAAGTACTCGTTCTTATCTATACGCCTTTCAGTTGCTATTGCAGCAAATTTTTCAGCTTCGGTATCGGGCAGCATAATTAATTTTTGCAGTAACTCAATAATAGCATTCATGGCTTTTTGTTGTGCTTTTGGGCAAGATAAAGCACCCGCTTGTAAACCAAATACCTATTTGGTTAATATTGTATAAACATCTATAAACAGCAAAAACTATGAACGTAACTGCCCACATTGCAAAACATTTTAGGGAGGTACACTTTGGTGGTAATTGGACGTGGTCTAACCTTAAAGATAACTTAGAGGGGGTGACCTGGGAAGAAGCCATTACCAAAGTGCATTCGTTTAATACAATAGCCACACTTGTATATCATACCAACTATTATGTGGATGCAGTATTAAAGGTATTTAAGGGGGAGGTATTATCCGCTAATGATAAATTCAGTTTTTCGCACCCGCCCATCAACTCACAAGAAGATTGGGATAATATGCTAAACAAGGTTTGGGACGATGCCAGAGAGTTTGCTGATTTACTGGAGCAAATGCCTGATAGCAAACTTTGGGAAAACATTGCCGATGAAAAATACGGTATTTATTACCGCAACCTGCACGGTATTATTGAGCATACCCATTACCATTTGGGGCAGATAGCCTTGATTAAGAAGATTTTGAAAGAGGGGTAGCCCCCGTAGCGGCGGGCTTTATGCCCGTCGGTAATATTGGGATTCCCAACGGGCGAAGACGGGTATGAAACCCGTCTCTATTGAGAATGTACCCATCATTTCACCCCAACTGAATACTCAAAAAATACCCTGAATATAAAATTCAGGGCTTTTAAGGTTAACGTTCGAAATGGTTTAAAACCATTCCGAACGAAACCGTACAACAGCGACGGGCTTTATGCCCGTCGAGAGCAACGTTGGGATGCCCGTCGGGATGATGTTAGTGTGAATGCTCCCCTGTATGTGCAGGCTGGGTTTGCTCAGTTGCATTGCCTTTGTCGGTTTTAATTTTGTGTGGATGCCAGCCCCAAATTCCTAACAGGATAAAGAAGCCGATAACATAACCCAAGGTTACGTGCCAACCATTTTTAAGCCAAGAACCTACCGATTTGGCTTGTGGGTACATGTTTGATAAAGCCACACCGGCTGATGAGCCAAACCAAATCATAGAACCGCCAAAACCTACCGCATAGGCCAGCATACCCCAGTCGTAACCGTCTTGCTGTATAGCAAGGGCGGTAAGCGGTATATTATCAAACACGGCGGAGACAAAACCCAGAATGAACGCGGTTTGCCATGAAGCAGTGGGTAACTCGTTCACAGGCATCATGGATGCGCACAACACTAGTGATAGCAAGAAGATAGTACCTGATAATGAAGCAGGAATTTCCTTCCAATCGGTTTTGGTAAACGCAGCACACAGTAATATAGCTGCCCAAACACCCGCAGCGGGTAAATCAAGGTAAATGTTGGTTAAAATAGCACCTGAAAGTATCAACACTACGGCAATCAGTTTTTTACCGTCAACTTTGGCATTTGGGTTTGCATCTTTTTGTATAGGCTGAAACTTATGCTGCTGGCGGGCAGCAATAATACCAAACACAATAAGAGCAGGTACAGCGGCAACAAAAGCGTGTAAAACATCAAGCGGGTTTACCCCTGCAATCCACATCATAGTGGTAGTAGTATCACCCACCACACTGCCTGAGCCACCTGCATTACTTGCCGCAACAATAGCCGCAAGGTAGCCTATGTGTACATTGCCTTTAAAAACAACCAAGGCAATGGTACCGCCAATCATGGCGGCGGCTATATTATCAAGAAAAGAAGAGATAACCGCAATCAGTATCAGTAATACAAAACCACCTGTCCAGCCATCGGGCAGGTAATTGGGTAAAATATCGGGCACACCTGAGTGCTCAAAGTGTTTTGCCAGTATAGCAAACCCCAGCAACAAACCGGCAAGGTTAAGAATCGTCATTTTCTCATGGTCGAGGTGATGAACAATATCAAAAGCAGGGTCGAAGAATATTTTGTAAACCGTTATAACAGCCAAACCTGTTAATGCCACATAAAGTGTTTTATTATGGAAAAGAGCCACACCCAACAGGGTTAGGGCAAAAAAGATAAATTCTAAACGAATGCCGGCAATGGTAAAAGGCTCTGAAACCTCACCCGCTGCTTGGGCAAAGCTAACAACCGGCATAAGCAGCATGGCGGCTAAAAAAGTTAATATGTTTTTCATTAGTGTTGTTTTTGTAATGGGATGTTTAATTGAGTAGTCCTGTATTGATGTAATTGTTTAGAAATAAGTGTTTTAACCGGCTGATTGTAGATTGCTAACCCATCGGGAGCAATCATTACTTATATCAACCGTTACAGATTAAACACTTTGACAACAAAATCTTACAGCCTAAACTGCCTGTTAACCGTAGAGATAGGTACTGCGCTTACCTTGGGCTTGGTGGTAAGAGACTCATTTATTGAGTGCGTTTTGGCAGTTGAGAATTTTATGTGTGAAAAGACGGCTAAAATTAAACGTTGCTTTTTGCGCTTGGTGTGGTCTTCATCTGTTTTGCAATTGGGGCAACTGTGTGTGCTTATTCTGTTTTCAGCGGTAGAGACCTGCCAATCTGCTGCCCGGATAGAGCACTCTTTTTCATACACCGTATTTTCTATAGTAGTATAAGCAATGTTGCTGGATTTACCCGCCAACGAAAAAATTGCCCCCACGCATAGTAAAGCGGTAGCCAAAACAAGAAAATGGTGAAGGCTGATTTTCAAGTCAAAAACTTTTGTGATGTAAAATTAGCGGTTGTTTTAATACAAACAACGTTTTGGTATAAATACTTGAACCTTAAAACCCTTGCAACGGATTTAATTACAGTAAAATAGGGTATTTATTAAAAAAATATTAAATGAATAACCCGCCCGTAAACGGGGCGGGTTTTAACCAAAATGGAGCAAACCATGCTTAAAACTCTACACGGTAACTTAGTATAGGAATTAGCGGTGTTTGGTACCAGTATTTTGCAGTGCCTGTATTTTTATCATAGTATTGGCCGCCAACGTTTTTATGGTTGGTAGCATTTTGCAAATCAAGCGCAAGGGTAGTGGTAATGTTTTTATAGTTGCGTTTCATGCTCAGGCGCACATCCACTCGGTAATAATCAGGGGCTTTGCTTGTAAACGCTTTCGATTCGTAAAACTTGGCTTCGTTGTGTGCAATAGAAGCAGCAAGGTCTATAGGTGTGTACCTGAAACCACCCATGTTGATTGATTTTATACTAAAACCGATAACACGGTCTTTGTTTCCTCTTTTATATGCCCATTCTTTTCCTGCGGTAAATGAAATTACATAATTGGTGTTGAAACGGGTATTGTACCATACATCTTCCTGTGTTTTGTATTTAGACTCGTACAATGAGGCAGATAATAAGTAGTAAAAATTTTTGTGCAAAAACCGTTCGTAGGTCAATTCGGCACCGTAGTTTCTGCCGTATCCTTTGTTCACCAAAGGGTCGGTGTAGTAGCCTTCAACACTGTTCAGTATCGAGTAGTGTTTGTCTCTATCAGCACTCACGGGCACATTAAACAAATGCTGGTAATACAACTCAAGTTTTATGTGCGAGTAGCTGTTTATGTTAAAATCATATCCGGTAACAATGTGGTGCGATTTGCTAAGAGCAAGGTTTTTATTGGGAGTAGTGATGGTGTTGTTTTCGGTTTTTTGGGCAAAGTATATGCCTATGGGTTGCAATTGGCTGTGCAAGCCATAACCCAGTATAAAACTGCCACGGCTGTTTACCGCATATTTTATGGATGCTCTTGGCTCTATTGAGTTTGAGTTGTTTAGCAATAATTGGTGATAGTGTAGGCCCATATTAGCGGTTAGCCGCTTGCTTACCATATAATTCCATTGAAAAAATCCTTGCACTGAGTAAGTGTTATCGTTCACATTCAATCGTTCAGTTAACTCAGTACTATCGGTTTTATCTTTCATGATAAGATTAAAACCCAAACGGTTTACTATCAATCCGCTGCGAATACTGCTTTTTGCAGATAATTTTTGGGTATATACGGATGATAGCGTGGTTTTGTTTTGGGTGTATTTCTGCTCGTATTGTTTAATAAAAGTGGTGTAATCCGGTTGGAGCTCTTCTTCGTTATAACCGTTTTGATTGCCTGAAAACACAAGGGCTGTTTTAAGGTAGGATTTGTTTTTGAAGTTAATGGTATGAGTAAGCCCCACCGCACCTGTATTACTTAAAAAGCGTGAGTTTGATTTGTAAAAATCATCCTCTTCCCATTTCAGAGAGTCCTTTTTGGCATAAGAATTTTGGGTGCTGATGCCCCCAAAACCGAAGGCACTAAAACTACCGGCTCTTTTTGTTGGCAGGTACACATTAAACGATAAATCCTGAAAGTTGGTAACGGCATCACCCAATGGCACGCCAATCATGCCCAATAATGATAGGGTAGAGTATCGGTAGTTGATAAGGTACGACCCTTCATAGCCTTTCTTAAAAGGGCCTTCTACTGCAAAATCTAACCCCAGCAAGCCTGCTTGGAAGGTGTATTCTCGTTTTTGATTATTGCCTTTGCGCAGCTTCAAATCAAACACACCTGATAAGGCATTACCGTATTCAGCAGCAAAAGCACCCGTTGAAAAATCAGAGTTACTAAGTAGCTGTGAGCTAATAATAGAAATACCCCCGCCGGATGTACCCACATTGGTGAAGTGGTTGGGGTTGGGTATTTCAACACCTTCCATACGCCACAGTAATCCGTTGGGAGAATTTCCCCTGATAGAAATGGTGTTGCTACCATCGCCGGCGTGTACCACCCCTGCAAACGAAGTGGCCATACGGCCGGGGTCGTTTACTGCAGCAGCATACTTTTGGGTTTCTTCCACCGAAAAGGGACGGGTGCTTACGGTTGACATGCTGTTTAGCGGGATGTTCTTTTTAGCAGTCACCTCTACTTCTTGGGTGGTTACTATATCTTCTTCAAGGTTTATTGTTAGTACCAATTCTTTCCCTGCATTCACCGTAAGGTTTTGCAGCAATTGTTCTTTATAGCCCATGTAGGTAACTTTGATAGTCCTTTTTCCTACCGGTACTTCTTTTAGAGTAAAGTTTCCGTTTTCATCGCTGGTTGTTCCAATGGTAGGGGTTATATCCTGCACTATAAGCAATGCCCCAATCAAGGGGGCTTGTGATACTTTATCTAAAACGGTACCCCTTATGGTTTGTGTGGCGGTTTGGCTATTGGCTGTTAATGTGGAGAACAGTAATACAATAAGAGAGATAATTAATTGTCTGATATGCATAGTTTGTTGTTTTTAATTATCCCTTTGACAATTAAAAAACAGAATACCCCTATGCAGGAATTATAAAAATTTGATGGATGCTTTAGCCCCAAGCCACATGGCACTTTGCGTGTTGCCTATTGTGTTTTTGGCAAACGTTGGCGGTGCTATTGCATTAAAGGTATTAATGAATGAGTTATCGGTTCTATCTTGCTGTAAGAAATTGAAAGTGGGGCCTACTGCAATGCTTAATTTTTTTGCAACAGCATAGGAGTAGCTTATGTTTACACGACTAAGCAGGTTTGTTTTTATAGTACCGGGAGATGTGTTTTGTAATTGCTGCGTGGTTATATCAAACTGCAATCCTTTTTTTTGGGTAAGCTTTTTATAGGTACCCAGTCCGTAGCCAAAAGTCCAGAAGGGTTGAGGGCCAAAGTTGCTGTACCCTGCAAACAATAGGTTGTGAAATTTATCTACGCCGCTTCTAAAACCAACAGTAGTTATTTTTAACTCATCAAACGATAGCTCAAGTTTGTGGTAGCCTTTTCTTACAACACTAAATATGCCAACGGGTATTCCGCTGCTGCTATCAGCAAAGTTAAAACAGGCTACTTGCACACCGTTTATTTTTTTGGCAATGTTTATTACCCCTGCTACCTGCACCCCATCAATCTCTTTTGCAACATTTATTACTCCACTCACTTGTACCCCGTTTATTTTTTTAGCAGCATTTATTACCCCACCTATTTGGGCACCGCGGGCATATTTGGCAGTGTTTAAAATTCCGCCTATCTGCACATCGCGCATGGTATCTTTTGCCCAATTATAAATGCCGCCTATTTGCAGGCCGTATATGTTGTGGGCATAATTAAAAATACCCCCAATTTGTAAGCCGGTTACATTGGTTTGGGAAACGTTATAAATACCGCCCACCTGCAATCCGTCAACTGTGGCGGCGTGGTTAAATATCCCACCTAATTGCACTCCTTCAAACTCTTTCTCTACAATGTTAAAAATCCCTCCTGCCTGCACCCCGTGACAATATCCGTTTACAACATTAAAAATACCTCCCGCTTGCACGCCATCGGTGTTGCCCCCCACTATATTAAAAACCCCACCCGTTTGCACGTGTTTCACATTGCCGCCCACAATATTGCCAATACCAGCCATTTGTACGTATTGCACATCGCCAAAATCGTAGTTTAGCAAACCTGCTATCTCTAAACCGTCAATACCTTTTGATTTTCCTATTAAAACGTTTAAAGAGAGTTTGTTAATTGTATTATAGGATAAAAGTTTGTTGGTACTTAAAGGGGGAACTAACGAAAATGATACTTTGGTAAACAATGTATCCCGTATGTTTCTAAAGTTGGCATTCAGTTCTTTTTGCTTTTGCCAGAATTTGCTGATAGGTGTAATAGTGTCTTTTACCGTACTATCAATTATAAGTATTGGCGCGGGTGTATCGATGGGAGTTTCAAGAGCAGGTTCTTGAGGAAGAAGCGTTGTTTCAACCGTAGGAATATTGATAGGAGAGAGGGTAAGCCACAATTCTTTATCGGTTGAACCTGTTATAATCAGTGCGGTATCTTTATAATTTTCCTTGGCTATAGAGAGTGATAAATCACCCGCTTCGGCCGACATTACCATTTTAAAATAGCCGAACGAATCGGTAATGGCCGATTGCTTGGTAGATTTAATAAAAATACTGGCATCTTTCACTTTAGCACTATCGCCGGCACTTACAAGGTAGCCGCTAATGGTGTAAGTACTTTTTTTGGCGGGCGGCAGGGGCTCGCTGTATTTAATAATGATGTATTTCTTTTTAAGCTTATAGCTGCATGAAACCGGTTTTAGCAAAGCATTTAGTACTACCCGTAAAGGCTTATTATAAAAACTGACGGAGGTTTTTCGTTGGTCGTCAAACTGTTTTGAGTTGTATGAAAATACTACCCCTGTTTGGTTGCTGATGGTTCTGAAAATTTCAGCAAAGGTTTGGTTACTGGCATTTACCGTAACCGATTTTTCCAAAAAAGGGACATCGGCAGCGCGGGCTGTAGAAATGTTTACTACTATTAAAACAACCCAGATAAAGTGTTTAATTGTTGCAGCGGTTGCCTTTAATAATGTATCCATCGTCCGTTTTAATAAAGGTTAGCTCCAACGTTTCAGTAATCACATCCAGCATGGTTTCCAGTTTTTCGCTGGTAAACCTTGCAGTTAACCTGCATTCTTCAATGTGTTTACTTTCAATACTTATGCGGGTGTTAAAAGCAGTGCTTAGCTTTTGTACTACCTCTTTTAGTGAGTGGTGCGCAAAATCAAACGTTTGGGCAGCGGCAGTTTCGGGTGCTCGTAAAATACTTTTTTGCGATTTAATATAAACAGCGCTTTGGCCTTTGTTTAATGTTACCTCAGTGCCTAAGCTATCATACAACAACACTATGCCTTCATCCACCAAAACACTTATGGTATCTTGGTTGGGCGATGTGGTTATTTTAAACTTAGTACCGATATCTTTTACATACACATTGCCCACATCCACCAGCATGGGTAATTGCTCTGAGTGGGTTACCTCAAAATACGCCGACCCTTTAAGTTTGACTAAACGGTTGGTTTTCCCATAACCTTCATCAACGGTTAGACTTGAGTTAGGCTCGATAACGGCAGTAGTACTTTCTTCAAGCACTACTTTCTTTTGTGTATCAAGTGCTGCATAGGTGGTGCTGTTATTACCCGATGTTTGGTTGAAGTATCTGAACACAAGCACGGCACCTGCCACTAATACTACTGCTGCCGCATATTTAAATAAACCTTTTAGTTTAAAAAAAGGGGTTTGTTTCTCGGTATAATCCAGCTGACCTTTTACGGTTTCTAACGCCGCTTGCACATTAGTGTTGGTAAGTGCATTAATTTGGTAATCAGCAAAAAACAGTTTCTCGCACTCAAGGTAGTAGGCCAAATTATCAGCACTCTGTTCCTTCCAGTCCTCCAACTCCATAGCCTCCTCAGGACCTGCTTCACCTGCCAGATACTTGCTTATTAACTCATCTGTATTTGTTTCTTTCATCAGCACTAAATTTGGGTGAACAGAATTAGTAAAGGCATGTATTCTTTAAGCTCGGTGCGTAAAATCTTTAACGCTTTACCCATTTGGTTTTCAACGGTTTTTACTGAAATACCCAATGTGTCGGCTATTTGCTGGTACTTAAGGTTACCGTAGCGGCTCATTCTAAAAATCTTGCCACATTGCTCGGGGAGTTGGTCTATTGCATCGTCAATCTTTTGTTTTAATTCTTTGGCTACCACCACATCGGCAGTGTATTCAACCGTTGCAGTGCGCATAGAGTCTACAGCATAGGATTCCCTAACCGCCATTTGCTTTATGCGGTTAAGGCAGGCATTGTGTACTGATTTATAAAGGAATGCGCGTAAGGAAGTATGTATGTCAAGCTCATCACGCTTTTGCCACACATTAATATACACTTGCTGCACCACATCCTCGGCTTCGCCGGGGTCTTTCAGAAAAGTGAAACTATAGTTTACTAACGGTTTGTAATATTGGTTAAAAAGCATTTCAAAAGCCTTAATATCTTTAAGTTCAAAAAGTGCTTTTTCTTTGCTGTTCTCCATTTGTAAGCAGCAAAGTTAAACATACTTTTATACAAGACAATTGAAAGCGTTTTTACCCCTATGCCTCTTAAATAATTTAGGCACACGCAAGTTACTGCACATGAGTTTAAGGTTTTTATGCGGGTGTAATCTAAAATGGAGCTTGACTTATATTTCTGCAACCAAACAAAAAAGGCTCTCCTACACGGAAAGCCTGTTATTTGTGTTTGTAGCCCGAACAAGCAGATTATCGAACCAGTTACTACCCTTTTTAGGCTGCGTAGTTCATTTAGGTAAACGGCTAAATTTATCTAAAGAGCTAAAAGAAGATAAAAAGCTATTTACTTATATTCACATCTGAATTCAACATTTTCATTTATGCCCATATTAACCTCTATTGCATCATTCGTAGGAAGTACTCTTTCAAGCTATTTTGTAGAAAAAGGACTGGATGTTCTTTTATTCTCTGAGCCTGAGCTCAAGGATGAACTCCATACAGTTATCCTCGAAACCTTAGAGAACTATGAAACTAAGTATCCTAAATCCAACGAAGGCAAAAAATTTCCGTTTTATCATTCACAGCGCATTATCGATGAGCTTCTAAAATTTAGAGTGATGCATGCGGATGATTATAATCCCAATAATATACTGGCTGCTTTACAATTGGAACCTAATGTTATCCCTCCTACTATTATTGAAATAAATAACTTCTATAGTCTTTTTCTGGAAAAAGTGGCAGCAAGTGAAAAGCTTAAAAAACTTGAAGTAAAACAGACCTTTGATAGCGAGATTTTTTTGATTTCTGCAAAACTAGATAACCTTCACCGGTATATTGAGAACATAATTAGTTCATTTAATGCTGATCTCGAAAACCAATGGATAAACAGATTGAATGCTTATCAAAATACACTACAACAATTTAAACCGGCAAGCGCCCTCGAATTATTAAATGATCTATCGAGTAGTTTAGATACGAGTACCAAAAAACCATCAAACGAGATTCTCTCTCTAATTGAATATCAAAAAGGAATTTCATTAAGCTTTCTAAATCGAAAGGACGATTCCGCAAAAGCTTTTATACACGCATATAAACTTAACCCATCAAATGTGGTATTTAGAGAACGTGCCGCTCTGTCTTATTTTAAAATTGGTGAAATTACTTCCGCGCGACAAATGGCTGATGATTTAATTGAATTATATGAGTTCAATTCATATGCTTGGGCTGTCAAAATTCTTACTACAGACATTGATAAACTTGAGGTAACTTTTACAATGGTGCCGGCCATTGTAAAAAGAGATTTTACATTTAAGAGATTACTTTTTAATACATACACTAATAATAAACAGGAGGGAGAAATCCAGATTTTATATGGGCAGGGACTTATTCCAACATCTTCTGAATATGAGAAATTCCCCATAACAATCGACACATATTCAGATCATGTTTTTTGGATCAACCTTACGATTAACGAATATTTCTCCAATTTTTTCATCGGCTTTACGGGTACCCCCATTACTGTCAACTCTCCAGTAAGAATCTTAAACCAGTTGATAGCCGATTTTCTTACAGTAAAGAAAGGAACTGAGATTGATGGACAAACAGAAGAATTAAGATTTCTTTATGCTTATACTAATTTCCTTCTAACTGGAGAGAAAAAGTTTGCCTTGGAGATGAAGCAAAGGTTTGAAAAAGTCGAAAATCAAGATTCTCTCTATGTAACCATCTGCGCAAATGCTTTACAGTTAGTTAATGAAACTATACTTGCTATAGATTTATTGGAAAGCAAAGCATTTGAGAATATAGAAGCTCTATCATTATTGTCGTTTTGCTATTTAAAAACCGCAGAAATTGAAAATTATGTACGAACGATTAAAAAACTTTTGATCGCAACTCAGGAAATTACTGATAGTTCTCTCAGTAGTTATATAAATATTATTACTGAATTGAAACGAATGAACAAGTTACAAGAATTTGCGACTGAAGATTTTGTAAAAGATATCCATTATGAGTCTGACCAGGGGAAAAATCTTGTTTCCTCGACTTTATCACTATTACTGAATGGTCCTTCAGCAACGCTTATGGAACAATTAAATGAATTAACTGTCTTTTACAAAAAAGATGAGGCACTTTTAAGCTCGATAGCAATCATCTATCATTTGGGAGGAGAAAATCATAAAGCGGTTAAATTGTTTCGGACATTTTTGGATACAACACAAGAATCTAGGGAATTGTACTATTATATCTATGCATTGTATAACACTAAAAAAGATTCAACAGAGCTTCTTCAACTTTTAATGAACTGGAGATCAAGTTTTCATTTTGAATCAACTTTCCTCAGAATGGAACTACAAATCAGGTTTGAACTTCTGGATTATGCAACCTGCGTTGAAATTTGTGAGTATTATCTCACGCAGATACCCAATGATGAAGATATGTTGGTTAACTATGCTTTTGCTCTTTTCGAAGAAAATTCAGAAAAAAGTAACAACGCATTAGCCGGTTTAATACCAAGTCTTCGAGATTTCGACTACAAGTCAACAATGAATGTAACAACCATTTCTTCCATACTAATTAAACGTAAGTACTTTGACGACGGCATTGAACTGCTCTACCGGTACGCTAAATCCAAAGAATATCCTGAATTAAGAAAACAATATTTCACAGCATGTGTAGATGTATCCCAAGAAGGAGAGCAAAATAGTGGGCCTTTAAAAGAACTTGAAGAAGCGGTAGTGGGCGCTTTTATTAAATACGAATTAAAAGGCAAAGTATATATTATCGAACTTACTGAAGAAAACATTAAGACCGAATTCTATGCAAAATTTTTAGCTGCGAGGAAAGGAGGAGCAGTTGTTCAGAAGCAGCCATTAACTCAGACCGAAGACGTTTTAATGATTTTAAGGGTGATGAATAAGTACCTCAGTCTGCACGATGAGATATTAGAACAAGTGAGTAACGATCCCTATAGTGGCATCGGTATGACCTCAATTACATTTGAGGGTAGCGATATTGAGAATTTAAATGACACCTTTAGATCTCTTTTTGGTGCACAAGGAACTGCAACAAAGATCAATGCTGAAGAACAAATAAAACGATATTATAACTATGAGATATCATTCGCCCATATTGTTCATGGTCTATTTAACGGTGACTACTTAGGTGGATATTTCCACTTAATCACGCAAAAAGACGGATTTGCTTCAATTCCAATGATATCCCTTGGACCATCGATAACTGAAGATGCCAGATTTGTGTTAGATATAACTTCACTAGCGATGATTTATCAGATTGCAAAAGAACATAATATCACTTTCCGTAAAAAATTTATAATTTCGAAATACATTGTAGATTCAATTAGAAAGCAATATATACAGCAAGATTCGGAAATTAAAAGTGAGTTGTCATTATCAGTAACACAAGAAGGGATTACGCCCCATTTTATCCCCGAAAACCAAAAAGAAAGCAATAAAAGCTACTTGGCTGGTCTATTGCAATGGATTGTGGACAATTGTAATATTGAGATTTCTGATAGAGTTATAGATTTTCTTAGAAACATCGAACCTAATCCAGACAACAAACCGTTTATTGATAGCATCCTTAATACAATTCTATTGGTTGAAGATAAACCGAACAGTATATTAGTTACAGATGATATTCTTCAATATATTAAGTTTGGACTGTTACCATTAAACCGATTGGTTTCTAGCGAATATATAATTAAAAGGCTAATCGGTGAAGAACACGGAGCACTTATCGAATTTCTAAAAAATAAATACCTTGGCTATTTACCAACCAAAAAACAATTAAATGAAGAATACTATAAGAAATTAAGTTCACAAACAAATTTTTATAATCATTGCCTTCAAACAATAAATCTTTTCAATAATCCTAACTCCTCAATACCAGTCATTTTACATGTAAAAGAACTTGCCTTAAATCCAGTGCTTCTTCCAAATCAACTTAAACTTGATATAACAGCGATTTTTGTTAACCTTCTAAGAGGTGTTGATCCATCTATAAGAAATAAAATTGAACAGATGATAATGTTGGAATGTTCCCTATTAGGCTCTAAACTAGATCTAATAATAGAATCCCTTAAAGATGCGTACTCAATACTTGATAGTTGACGAACTTCATGCTTTTTACGTCTAAATTTAGATTTTACCCATACATATTGGTAAATAGTGGATGCTTATCGATACTTAGGCCAGTGAATTTTTAGAATGAAGAAAAAACCGGAACGGAATCGAACTATGAGAGCCTTGTTAATCAATATTTTGTATGGACTCTCCCTGTGACTATGAATCCATTAAAACAATAAAACCCTTGCTATGCAAGGGTTTTATTGTTTATGTAGCGGGGAGCAGGATCGAACTGCCGACCTCAGGGTTATGAATCCTGCGCTCTAACCATCTGAGCTACCCCGCCGTTTTTATTAAAAGGGCTGCAAATTTAATAAAATTTGCATTGGAAGCAACAATAAAAAAAATGACTTTTTTTTACGGTTCAAACAACTCTTTTACACTTTTCGTATGTCTAATTGATTAACTTTATCAAAGATTTGACAATCGACGTGAGCTGCAAATGGTATAAATTTCTTTTGGTTTTAGCGGTATTGCTTAGCAGCACAGCAGCTAATGCTACCCACTTAGTGGGGGGTAGTATGAGCTATCAATACTTAGGATTGTCGGGCGGGCAATACAGATACAGGGTTACACTTACCATTTATCGCGACTGTCGTAATACTGTTCCGGGTGATTTTGATAATGTTATTTCCATCGGATTTTACGAAGACGATAATATAAAGGATTTAACCACAGCAATTAACTTCAATCTTAGCAGTCGTAAATCGGTTAATCCGTCACAGGGTGCAAATTGCCCCAGCACAGTTGATGTTTGTATCGAAGAAGGTATATACACCAGCGTGGTAAGTCTTCCTGCATCAAACTTCGGGTACCATTTGTTATATTCAAGATGTTGTCGTAATAACTCCCAAATCAACATTTTCGATAACAATGGACAGTCGTATTACGCATTTATACCCCCCACGTCAACCGTAAACAGTTCTCCAACGTTTTCAGATATTCCGGCACCATATATTTGTGCCAACGACACGACTACGTATCTAAATAAAGCAATAGACCCCGACGGGGATTCACTTACTTATAAATTAGTGAGACCTTGGGCAGGAGGAACCAGCACAAATCCTTCTCCTGATCCTTCTGATTTTTTTGCTTTCCCTGCGGATATAAATTACAGAAATGGTTTTTCGGCTACATTTCCATTCGGAAATAGTGGGATTTCGCAAATTGACCAGCTGAATGGCTTAACAACGATGCTGGCTTCGCAAACCGGCCTGTATTCAGTAGCAATGGAGGTGACTGAATGGAGAAACGGGGTGGTGCTTAGCGTGATACGACGTGATGTGCAGATTATCGTTATCAGTTGTCCGCCCAACTCAACCCCTTCAGTATCTCCTTTGGGGGGCTCCAACCATCGCACAATTACAGCCGGCGAAACAGTATGTTTTAGTATAATCGCAGCGGATGCTAATACCACTCAGCGAGTTAAAATAAGTGCGAGGGGGGAGGTATTTGGGGACGACCCAACGTGGCAAGGCCCCAAAGCAACCTTTAAAACGGATTCTTCAATTCAAAATGTTACATCGCAGTTTTGCTGGACTACCAGCTGCGACCAAGGACGTACCAATTTATACAACTTTGTGGTGGACGCTGTAGATGATGGATGTCCGCCCAAAACTCGCAGTGTAACGTTTACCATAGAGGTTAAAAAATTTGTTGGTGTAGGAGCTATAAGCGGCAAAGTGATGGTATGTGAAAGAGATACGGGGGTAATTTATACAGTAACCAACAGTGTAGGTCATAATTACAAATGGTCGGTAATTGGGGGAGCAATAACGGGCTCTGATACCTTAACCACTGTAAAAGTTAATTGGGGGAATGCCGGCACCGGAAAATTAAGATTGATTGAAACCAGTGCATTTGGTTGTGTAGCTCCTCAACGTGAGTATTTGGTTGAAATAGGGGCTTACCCTGTGGTTGTGCCACTCCCCAACGATACAGTATGTGAGTTTACTTCTAAACAATATCCGTTAACACCGGTTCCGGGCAGTACCTATCAGTGGTTAGTGCAACAGGGCGGTACGCTCAACAGCTTACCACAACCTCACATTGCTCAAGTAGATTGGGGCTCAATTGGCACGGGCGCGATAGCTGTAATTGAAACCACCAAATACGGTTGTGTAGCTGATACGCTTAGGTTGCTGGTGAATAAGACGAAGGCCTTTAGTGACAGCATTTATGGAAGCCAGTCAGTATGTCCGTTCATTAGAGGGGTGAACTATAGTGCATACCCTCCGCGCAATGAATCGGTATACCAATGGTTTATTGAAGGCGGAACCATCGTAGATGGTAATGGTACCGATACTATTACAGTTGATTGGGGTGGTGTAGGTATGGGCAAGCTAAAAGTATTAGAAACCACAAAATGGGGGTGCAGCGGCGATACCGTTGTGATAAATGTAGTAAAAAACCACGTATTGCAAGGTTTTAAGCCTGTGGGCAGAGATACCATGTGCGAATTTACAGGCGGGATACGGTATGAAGTAGTTAAAACCAAAGGCTCGGATTATTTCTGGAGTATAAATGGGGGCTCCATTATTCAAGACGATACCACTTACAGCATTATTGCCAACTGGGGTAAGTTTGGAAACGCTCAGGTAAGCGTATTTGAGATAAGCTACGATTCAATAAACAATATACCCTGTATAGGCGCTCCTGTTGCTCTGGATATTTTATTAAACCCAATACCAACAGCCGATGAAATTGTGGGACGTTTTAAAATTTGCGAAGGCGAAACCAATGTGGCATACACACTTAATGGGTTTGCTGGGTCAACCTACAAATGGTTTATTAATGGAGACAGCTCCAACATTAAGGGACAGGGTACCAATACTATACGCTTTGATGCTACAACTGTAGGATTGTTTACACTTGCCGTAATAGAAACAAGTAAAGACACTTGTGTAGGCGTTTTAATTGATAGTGTGCTTAGGGTAACCCCCAAACCTAAAACAAAACCTATACGAGGCGATACCATCGTTTGTTATCCTTCATTTAATCGTAACCTGTATTATTCAGGCGGTAACGAGGGGTCTACATTTAATTGGTTCATGGAGGGGGGAACTATAGATAGTGGTAATGGAACCAAATATATTACTGTAAGCTTTAGTGGTCAAAAATATAACAACCTGAAGGTGGTGGAGATAACTGATGAAGGATGCATAGGAGACACAATGCGTAAGAATGTATTTGCCGACAGACCTTACTTGACTATTAAGTACGTTACTGTGGGTTTTCCTGATGATCATATCCGTCTTGCCTGGCAGTTGGATAGTGCCCCACTTTATGCGTATGATTTTGCGGTACAGCGTCGCAATGCAGGAACTAAACACCAATGGAAAACAGTTGGTACAGTAGCCGGCACAGTAAATAATTTTACCGACACTAACATAAATACAGACAACAACCCTTACGAGTATAGAATACGCGGTAAAAACCTCTGCGGCGGCGAATTCTACTCACCTGTGCATGTGAACGTTTGGGTGGGCGCTGAGCCGCCCAAAGATTATGACGTTACCGTTAACTGGACACCCTATGTGGGGTGGGATGATGGTGTGCGCAATTACGAAGTATATCGTAGAAACGATGCAGAATTGAGCCCTGTTTTTTCGAGGAATGTGGGCAGAGATACTACAGATATGTATGCTGATGGGCTTGAAAATTACTTACAGCGTTACCGGGTGGTGGCTTATAGAAACAGTGGTAAGTCAGACACCGCATGGTCTAACGAAGTAGAGGTAAAGCTAATACCAATTGTATGGATACCTAATTCGTTTACTCCTAATATTGACGGAGTTAACCCTCAATTCTTGATAGTTTCGGGTAGCGTAAAGACTTTTGAAATGGATATTTATGATCGGTGGGGACGCAAACTGTTTACTACCAGCGATATAAGCAACTCGTGGGACGGTACAATTAACGGGGTACCCGCACCTGATGGCGTATATGTTTACACTGCTAAGTACTCAGGGGCAGATAACATTTACACCATTAAAAGCGGAAGCATAACCCTTTTGCGATAACTGCATTAAACCTTTTTTAGTCCGTCAAGTCAAACCTATATTATTCAAAATCGTTTTGTTTTAAAATAAAATGTAAAACCGTTTGGGGGTATCAGCATGTTTTTTTGTATAATATTTAACAATCTGTGCAACTATAATAGTGTTTTAGAGTTCTATATAGACAAGGGCACGGCTTTTGGAATAAATATTGTAACTTGTAAGTGAAAATGAAGTTTCCCGTAACCAAATACATATTGCTTATCGTAGCTCTTTGCAGCATGGTTGCTGCAAAAGCCACCCACTTGGTGGGGGGAAGTATGAGTTATGAGTACGTTAGCAGATTGGCCAACGGATATTTTCAGTACAGAGTTACACTAAAAATTTACAGGGATTGTGCTGCATCGGATGTTGAGTTTGACCCTGAGATTGTTGTAGGTGCTTACAACGCCACCGGTAGCCGAACACTTGCCTCTGAGTTTACTTTTTCATTATTGAATGAAGTATCGGTTAATCCACCGAGAGGCGCTGATTGCCCAGACCAACCTCAGGTGTGCTTACGGGAAGCAACATACAGTCGCTTAATAAGTCTTCCACCCTCAAGTTTTGGATATCATTTAATGTTTATGAGGTGTTGTCGCAATACCCAAAAGAACATTATCGACGAAATGGGGCAAACCTATTATGCCTTTATTCCGCCCACCAACATTCGCAATAGTTCGCCTTTTTTCACAGGCGTACCAGCACCTTACATTTGTGCAAATGATACCACTACCTATTTTAACGGAGCCAGCGACCCTGATGGTGATTCGCTATCTTATAAACTAGTACATCCATGGTCGGGTGCTGATGCTGATTTACCCAATCCTAACCCCCCCGATCAATTATCACTACCTTTTGCGAATGTAGTTTATAGGGCAGGGCATAACGTAAATTTTCCTTTTGGTTCGGCCGGAGTGGCAAGCATAAACGTTAATAATGGTTTAACAACTATGATGCCGCCTAACACAGGCCGTTATGCATTGGCGATTGAAGTTACCGAATGGAGAAACGGGGTAGCTCTAAGTTCAATTCGTTTGGATGTGCAAATGATTGTTATTACCTGTGCACCCAACAAAAGCCCTGTTATTGCGCCTACTACGGGAAATTATGTAAAAAGGGTAATAGCCGGAGAAACTATATGTTTTGATATTGAAGCCACTGATTTTGACCTTAATCGTAACAACGTACCCCAAAACATCACTATGAGTGCTAAAGGTGAAGTATTTGGCGGAACAGGATGGACAGGACCAGTGGCTACTTTTGCTAAGAAAACAGCACAGCAAAGGGTAACCTCACAATTTTGCTGGACTCCATCTTGCGCTCAAGCCCGTGGCGCTTCATACAACTTTGTAGTTGAAGCTATTGACGACGGATGCCCACCCAAAAGCCGCAACGTAACATTCAATATTTTTGTAGACCCGTTTGTAGGCAGCAATTTGCTTAACGGACCTCTCCAGGTATGCTCCGGTGATGGCGCAAGCACATATACCACTGATTTTACAAACGGTCATAGGTACGAGTGGACAGTAACTGGTGGCCAGGTTGAGGGGCCTACTGACGGAAGCTCTATTAAAGTAAAATGGGGTTCATCAGGCACTGGAAAAATTAAAGTTGTAGAGTATAACAAAGGCGGTTGTGCAGCCCCTGCAAAAGAGCTGGTGGTGAATATATTACCCAAGCCTTCAAAAAACAATATTACCGGTACAGATACGCTTTGCGAGTTTTCAACCAACTCGTTATACCAAGCTGCCCTCAATGCGGGCAATACTTATCGTTGGTTTGTTGATGGCGGAAGCATTGTAGCAAACCCACAACCTAACCAAGTTCGCATTAACTGGGGAGGTATAGGAGACGGTATTGTAAAAATGGTAGAAATAAACTCCGCAGGTTGTGCTGGTGATACCAATTACTTTTATGTACACAAAACCCGTTCGTTATTAGATACATTGTTCGGTAGCCCAACTATTTGTCCTAATCTTAGGGGAGTAAACTATTACGTTATACCCCGCGAAGGAGCCAGTTATCGTTGGGTAGTAGAAGGCGGTACATTACGTAGTGGCAACAACACCCCAAGCATTATTGTGGATTGGGGAGATGAGGGTATAGGATATGTGAAAGTGGTGGAAACCTTAAAATGGGGTTGCAAAGGCGATACAGTACGCTACAGGGTTAATAAAAGCCATAATTTAGGCGGTATGACCCCGGTAGGAGATGATTCAGTTTGTGAATTTTCAACCAAGGTACGGTACGAAGTTATTTACACAATAGGCTCTACTTATCACTGGACAGTAAATGGCGGAGCCATTACCGGTGATGCTAACAGAAACTGGATAGAAGTTAATTGGGGCGCTACCGGAAACGGCTATGTAGAAGTGTTTGAAACCAGTTACGATTCAGTTAACAATAAACCTTGTATAGGCACACCATCAAGATTACCTGTGGTGATTAATCCCTTGCCGGTTGCCAATGAAATTAAGGGGCAATTTGAGTTGTGCCAACACAGCGGTCAATACACTTATACATTGGGCGGGTTCCCCGGCTCTACTTACCGTTGGGCCATCGATGGAGATACATCAAACATACAGGGGCAAGGAAAAAATACCATTTTGGTGGAGTGGAAGAAAGCCGGCAGTTTTGTTTTGTCGGTGCAGGAAATGACAAAAGACAGTTGTACCAGCTTTACAGTTGATTCTGTAGTATTGGTAAATCCTAAGCCGCTTACAACCCCTATTATTGGAGATAGTATTGTGTGTAACCCGCTGTTTGGAAACCACGATTATACAACCACAGGATTTGCAACTTCAGTATTTAACTGGATAATTGATGGAGGAACCATAAATAGTGGCACAGGTACTGATAAGATAAATGTTGATTGGAGCGGTACACAGAATAATACTTTGCGGGTGCTTGAGGTATCAGATAAAGGATGTTTAGGCGATACCCAAACCTTGAAAATATTTGCAGATAGCCCTGTATTGAAAATGCGCGTGGTATCGGTTGGTTTTCCGAAGGACGACCACATGGTGATTAAATGGGAACTGATAAATGCTCCCCGTTTCAACTCAAAATACACAGTACAACGACGCACCGCGGGAGTTCCTGATAGTTGGGTAACCGTGGGCTCTGTTGATAAGGACAATCTTACCTATGTAGAAAGGAACCTGAATACTGATAAAACGGCGTTTGAGTACCGTATTGTGGCATTAGACCTTTGCGGACGTGAAATATATTCTGACGTTCATACCAATATATTGCTAACAGGTACACAACCCGATGCTTACGAAGTAAACTTAAATTGGACACGCTATAAAGGATGGACTGACGGGGTGCGAACTTATGAACTGCATCGTAGTGTTGATTTTGACCCCTCATTTGTAATGCAGCGTGACAGGGGTAGTGATACTACAGATAACTATAGTGACGGTTTTGATAACTTCACCCAAAGATATCGTGTGAAGGCATACGAAAACAATGCGGGTGGTGATACTACTTGGTCTAATGAGATATTCTTCAATTTTGAGCCTGTGATATGGGTGCCTAACGCTTTTACTCCCAACGACGACCAATTGAATACCAAGTTTCAAATTGTGTACGGTAGTATCAAAACATTTGAGCTGGAGATTTTTGACCGTTGGGGCGAACGGATGTTCCAAACAAACAACATTGTCAATAACTGGGACGGAACTTATAAAGATGCACCCTGCCCTGATGGGGTATATATCTACAAACTGCGCTACACCGGCGCAGATAACATTATTAAGGTGCTAATGGGCAACATTACCTTGTTGCGCTAATTTCCGCTACTTCACTTTTATATCTTTCTTAATACCCTACGAGGGAACATTTTCTATTACTCCTCGACGCAATCCGATGTTTTGGGGTTAAATCTCTTTAGGGTGTTATTGGGTTAGTCCTCCTATCGGACAAAAAGCAGCGTTTTTTCAGCAGTAAAACTCAATTTAAAGACTTTTTGTCATTTAGTATTCTTCTTTAAATTAATTTTAATGACTTTTTGACGTAAAAATCAAGTGGTATAGGAATTGAAATACAATTGCCAAACATTAATATTTAAAAATTTAAAGCCATGTACGTAACAAAATTTAAACCCGCTAACGAAATTTTCCGTGATTCAATCACTCCATTCGGAACTTTCTTTGATACCTTTTTTAACGACCGTTTGGGTAAAGTTGAAAACAACACTTCGTTTTTCAGGCCTTCGGTAGATGTAAAAGAGACTGAAACCAGCTTTGAACTTGCCTTTACATTGCCCGGTTTAGAAAAAGAGGATGTGAAGATTGAGTTGAAAGACAACCGATTAACAGTGAGTGGTGAGCGAAAAATGGAGAAAGAAGAAAACAATACCCGCTACCACAGGGTAGAAACCCACTATGGCAGCTTTAGCCGCAGCTTTATGCTACCGGAAAATGTGAACGCTGATGCAATAGAGGCTGTATTTAAGAACGGTATCCTAACACTTACTTTGCCCAAAACTGAGCAAGTAGGCCCCAAAACCATAGCGATTAAATAATTTTCATAGTTTGGTTTAATTGTTGAAAGAAAGCCCCGGCTGCGCACCATGCAGCGGGGCTTTTGTATTTTGTGCTGGTTATTTATTGAAAATATAATAAACACCTATGCCTGAGTTTCTGTTAAACCACTCAGAGTTGTTTGTGTTGTTAAAAAGGTTTGAAAGGCCGTACACAACATTGATGTTTGCCCCGATACCGTTTGCAAACTCATAGCCTACGGTGATACCAAAACCGGGGTCAAAAGCTTTAATCTCGTTAGCATCGCTTCCAAATCCAAAACTTGGGGCAACTGCGGGCAGCTTATCATTTGTGTTAGTTGCTTTTACCTTTGCAGCGGCACCAATACTAAAATCAGGACCTAAACCGAAAAGCAAACTTCCCTTGTTTATCTTTAGTCCATAAAATACACGTACAGGGATAGTTATATAACTCAGCGTGTATTTGTGATACATGGTACCGCTATTTCCCATCATATCGGTAACTTTAAATTCGTTAGTAAACTTTTTTTGCTCAAACACTAATCCGCCTCTAACTGAAAAATTTTCGTGGAAACCATACTGGGCAAAACCGCCTAAACGAATACCAATCCCGGGTGTCCAAGCAATCTCAGAAATTGGGGTTGTTGTTTTAGGGTTAGTGAAAGTAATACCGCCCTCAACTCCAAACTTTACTTGGGCGTTTGCAACCAAAGCACTACCCGCCAAAATCATCATCAAAAAAACTCTTTTCATCAATTTTAAAATTTGGGGCAAAAGTAAGTATTGCGTGCAGTTTGACAATGATTAGGAGCGTTTAGATGTGAAATACTTTGGTACGACTTCACAAAAAAATAACACTGCGAAGGCGCTGTTTTTATCCACCCGTGTGGGTAATTACAACTATGATTTTAATAGGGTTAAGGGGAAATTACCAATGAATTTATTTGTGAGTGATGCCAGCGAGAAAAAAATCTAACGACCGTAAAATCTTTGTGCTAGATACTTCGGTAATTCTTTACGACCACAACGCCATTAACAATTTTCAGGAGCATGATGTGGCTATACCCATTACGGTGCTTGAAGAGCTGGATAATTTTAAGAAGGGAAACGATACGATAAACTTTGAAGCAAGGGAGTTTATCCGTTTTTTGGATAAATTATCAACCAAGCACAACCAAAGCCTGCAAGACTGGATGCCGCTAAACGGACCCACCAAGGGGAATTTTAGGGTGATAATGGACGAAAGCAGTAAAGTAGATGCAAACCGAGTATTTGGCGAACGAAAGGCCGACCATAAGATACTGAATGCTGCTTTGCACATTCACGAAGAGAACCCCGCCCGCAAGGTGATTATGGTGACAAAGGATGTGAATTTGCGTTTGAAAGCAAAATCATTGGGGTTGCTGGCCGAGGATTATGAAACGGGCAAGATTAAAAATATCGACTCGCTGTACAAGGGCATTACTGCTTTGGAGGATGTGGACAGTGATGCGATTGAGAAATTGTATATCAACGGGTTTTGCCCGTATAAGGAGTTGATGAAGGATAAGCCTTTTGCCAACCACTATTTTGTGCTGAAAAATAACAAGAAAAGCGTGCTGTGTTATTACAATCCTTTTACTGAGAATATCGAAAAGGTGGATAAGCGCACGGCTTATGGCATAAAACCCAAAAACGCTGAGCAAGCTTTTGCCATGCACGCCATTATGAACCCCGAAGTTCAATTAGTAACCATACAAGGGGTGGCAGGTACGGGTAAAACCTTACTGGCGTTGGCTTGTGCGCTGGAGCAACGCTCGCAGTTCCGCCAGATATATTTGGCAAGGCCCGTGGTACCGCTAAATAACAAGGACATAGGTTACTTGCCGGGGGATATAAAATCGAAGTTGAACCCCTATATGGAGCCGTTGTGGGATAATTTGAAGTTTATACAAAGCCAGTTTAAAGAAACGGAGAAGGAGCACAGCAAGGTGACGGAACTGGTAGAGAATGAAAAACTGGTGATTACCCCGCTGGCCTATATACGCGGCCGCAGTTTAAGTAATATTATTTTTATTGTGGACGAAGCCCAAAACCTTACCCCGTTGGAGGTGAAAACGATTATCACGCGGGCAGGGGAGGGTACTAAGATTATTTTTACGGGGGATATTTACCAAATTGATACTCCTTACCTTGATACCCAAAGTAACGGGCTAAGTTATTTGATTGACCGCATACGCGACCAAAACATCTACAGCCACATTACCCTTGAAAAGGGCGAGCGCAGCGAGCTGGCTAATTTGGCGAATTACTTGTTGTAACTACTGATTTTCCACCCCCTGCCCCCGCCTGCGGGGGACATTGAACGCTTAGCGATTTTAGGTACTCGAAAACACGTTGAAATAGGTTTGCTTTGCAATGTCCTCCTCTTAGAGGAGGATTTAGGAGGAGGGTATCCGTCATGCCGAACTTGTTTTGGGCATCGCATAAGTATTTAGCGTGAATTAATGATGTGATGTTGAATCGAGTTCAACATGACGGGGTGCAAGCAATGCCAGCCTCAACCTGTCATGCTGACGAAGGAAGCATCTTATTTAGATGAGGTTGATTGTTATAATTTAACACATTTGAACGAAGAACTTTCGCTTCGCTCAATTTGACAGTGGCGGACTTAAAGAGGTAATTGAAAACTAATTACGGATTATAGGGGTTAGTCTGTTAGAATTCTTCTTTTTCTTAATTCATTTAACAAATGGATAAAAAACTCCATGTCTCTAATCTTAAATTCTTTTTTATCAATTTCAGGGTCAGATTTCCAGTTTAAAATATTTACGATAGACGCATCGTAATCATGTGTTTTTTGGAAAACTCCAGTTATATAATACTTTGGAGTAGTCTCTGTAAGATAAATACTTACTTGCGCCCTATCTTCAACTCTATCTGATATACATTTTAGTGCTGCAAGGATATTCCCAATAAAGACGAAAGAAGTGTCTTCATTCTCTAAGTTATAACTGAAGTACTTTGGGAGTAGTTGGGCATCTTTGGCTTTATTCAAAGCTTTTAAGACGTTATCATAATCTCCGAATAGTTTTCTGAGTATATTCAATATTAATACAACGATTGAATTGTAATTAGTTTCCCGATTCAACCCTATTGTAACAGTATTAAAATCTAAAGTAAAGTTAGAAATTTTTTGTAAGCCCCGATAATTTATTGCGTTTGATACGACTAACCTTTTTAGCACATACTCAAAAAGTAATTTGAAATTGCCGTTTTCTTTAATGTTAAGTTTGGGGTCGTTTTGTAAACTCCTTTTTTTGAGATGGTTAAATACTCTTTCTGATATAAATTTTATCGTTGCATCTATATTGTCAAAAGTAAAAATATCCGTGCTAAAGAACTTATCAATATACCCTGTGAAATCAGTTGCAGTGCCGTACTTAGCGTGGAATATATTTCGTACGTTATTAATATCACAGACAAAAATTACTTTATCAAAGCCAAATTTATTGGTATCAGGGGCTCCAATATCAAAGTGTGCCGCAAATACATTTAATAACCTGAAAATGTGTTCAGGGTCAATGCGGTCTAAATCGTCAATTATTAAAACACTTTGCCTGCTATCGAGGCAAATTTGCTCTAGAAAAATTTGTATTAGCTGGGTAATAGCATCTTCTTCATAAGCTGTACCTCGTTTATTTTTTAAATGTGTAAGAAAATTAAAAGCAACATCCTTTGAAGGGTCTGCGTTCATTCTTTCTTTAAACTTCTCGTACTCGCTCACTAATTGTTCAATAGCATCTGCCAGCTTGACAATGTTTTGCCCAACGCTCCCTACCTTATTTAAAAGCCATTCAACAAACTTTTCGGCATTATTAAATAGAAAAAACTGTGAAGTGAAAAAGTCTGAGAAAGTATTGTCTTCTAGGTTTAAATCCCCATCCTCCATCAACTGAAAAAGAATATCAAACTTTATCAATTCAAAAACATCCTCGTTGCTCGATACCGAGTAGTTAACAGGAAAGAGGTGTATGACTTTTTCGGGTTTTGCTTTAAAAAATTTATCTAAAAAATAGGTTTTACCCGTTCCGAAAGGGGCAGAAAATATAATGCGTTTATTTTCTTTAGGTTCTAGATGCTTCGCGAATTCTTTTTGCGGCTCATCAATTGGGATATTAAACGGTTGCTCTTCCATAAAAATTGATTTTCACGAATTAACAAAGAATTATAGAAAAATTTAAACGGGGTTTTCCACCCCCTGCCCCTGACTGCGGGGGATATTGAAAGTTTGGCAAATAGTGGACATAGCGCGACGCTATATATTTAATCCCGAAGTGTTGACGCTTCGGGGAACGGGTGGTGCGGGGTGTCATTCTCAACTTGATTGAGAATCTATGCGGGGAGTGGCTAACTATTCTCTACCCTCAGTTTCCTGCTTTCGCAGGAATGACTGCCCGCGCACACGGGCGTATCAATTTTACATTTTACCAATTATAAAGATGTCCGTTCTTTGACTGAATAAAACGATGAATATTTTGCTAACCCCGCAAACCCTTGTGCTGCGCGTAACAAAAATAACAGCATAACTCCGTAACCGGATAACACCGTAACACGGGTAATTACTTGTTGTAACTACTGATTTTCCACCCCCTGCCCCCGCCTGCGGGGGATATTGAACGCCTAGCGATTTTGAGTACTGGAAAACACGTTGAAATAGGTTTGCAATTCCAATGTCCTCCTCTTGGAGGAGGATACCCGTCATGCCGAACTTGCTTCGGCATCACATAAGTATT
Source organism: Agrobacterium sp. 719_389 (assembly GCA_943370295.1). GTDB lineage: Bacteria > Bacteroidota > Bacteroidia > UBA8524 > UBA8524 > SB11. Next base: position 166,421 of record CALRQL020000002.1, read on the forward strand.
TAGCGTGAATTAATAATGTCATGTTGAAACAAGTTCAACATGACAGGTGCAGGTAGTACGCACAAACCTGTCATGCTGACGAAGGAAGCATCTTATTTAGATGGGGTTGATTGTTATAATTTAACACATTTGAACAAAGAACTTTCGCTTCGCTCAACTTGACAGTGGCGGGATAATCTCCCGTCGTGCCGAACTTGTTTCGGCATCGCATAAGTAATTATCGTAAATTGGTAATGATACCCTGAAACAATTTCAGGGTGACGGGTTGGGTTATGGCAGCAACAACGATGAATCGCCGTAGCTTAAAAAGCGGTAATTGTTATCAAGGGCTTGGCCGTAAATGGTTTTCCAGTTGCCTTGCACCAAGGCATCTACCAGCAACAATAGGGTAGAGGCAGGCTGATGAAAATTGGTAACAAGTCCTTTACACACCTTAAATTCATAGCCGGGGGCAATCAGCAATTCTGTTTCACCGATTAGCTGTTGCAGGTTGTTTTGCTGCATAAAATCCAAAACAGCTTGCATACTTTGCTCCACACTAATGTGCAGCGGCGAGGTGTAAGGGGCAAGTTTATCCACCAAAAATTCTTGATCGCTATCGGTTAACAGCTTTACCCCGTACCAATAGATACTTTCCAGCGTACGCATACTGGTAGTGCCCACGGGAATTGTATGCGCATGGTGCTTTAAAATGTTTTCGATGTTTTGGCGGCTGTACACCACCTGTTCGCGGTGCATGGGGTGGGTACTCAGGTCTTTTACCTTCACGGGCTGAAATGTACCAGCGCCTACATGTAAAGTTACAAAATCGTGTTGTATGCCTTGTCTTTCAAGTTCTTCAAAAACCGCAGGAGTAAAGTGCAGGCCTGCTGTTGGAGCAGCTACCGAGCCATCGTTTTGGGCATACACGGTTTGGTAGGTTTCCGTATCTTTTTCTGTGGCCTCACGGTTTAGGTAGGGCGGAATAGGGATTTGCCCCACTACTTCCAATAATTCTGAAAGGGTGAGCGTGGCAGGTTCCCACGAAACCTCAACCAACTTTTCGTCACGGTTTACAAGTCGGGCAGTAAGGCTAAACGACTCGTTGTTGATGGTTAAGTTTCTTTGGAGCAATTCGCCGTCTTTCCAGCGTTTAAGATTGCCCACCAAACATTCAAACGTTACCGAACCTTTGGCAGCCATAGTAATGGCGGTGATGCGCGAGGGCAGTACGGGATGCAATAAAAATACCTCAATCAATGCGCCTGTATCTTTGCGAAAATGCAATCTGGCAGGAATTACCTTAGTGTTGTTGAAAAACAAAAAGCTGTTTACGGGTAATAAACCCGGAATTTCGTTAAACGTGCGGTGGCTTATTTCACCGTTTTGATACACCAGCAACTTTGAGGCATCGCGTTGTTCCAGCGGAAATTTGGCAATACGTTCATCTGGCAAAGAATAATTGTATTCTTCGAGGTCTATTTGTTGCAGGCGTTGCAAACGCGAGGAGGTATCCATACAGCGGCAAACCTACAACGCAAGGGCAAAAAATAAAAGCAGGACGTTGTTTAACCCCCTGCTTTTATGAGTGAGCGTGCTGGTTTAACGTATTTTGCCAATCAACACGGGGTGAAGCTCAAAGGTGTTTACACCGCTGGTTACGGCGGGGTCGCTCATGGCTATAGCATGCGCGGCGTTTTCATCTTCCACTTCCAGTATTCCCAAGCCCCAAACCGAGTTCGGTTCAAGTACGGGACCAAACAGCACGGCAGTTCTTTCATCGCAAAGACGGCTCCAATATTCAGAGTGGGTTTGCATTATTTGTTTCTCTTCGTCGGTCATATCAAAGGCAAACGTTGGGCGGGGAGGGATGAGTTTATATAAAAAGTATTTCATGTGCTATATATTAAAGGGTGATGATTAATAATTAGCCGGCTTTCGTATAGGCTTGTCGGGCCCAATCAATTACTTCTTCGGAGATGTGTGATAGGTTTTCAATCACAATTTTGTGGGTACACATAGCTCCGGCACCGGGTATGGCCAGCAACAGTTGTGTTGGCTCTTGTCCTTTTAGTATCAGTTCAAGTTCAAAACGGGTTTTGGTGGCAGGTTTAAGACAGGCAAACTGTTTCTTGCGACGCAGGCTCACGTAGGCTTTTTTGGGTGAGATTTCAATGTCGTCCCCAAATTTGCCAATGTGTTCCATTAAGATGTCGTAAATGGGTTTCAGGTGTTCTTTGCCCTTGTATTGCTCGGTTATCAATGCATCCCCGTCCATCGAGCCTGAATCCGTGCCGTTGGTTTTGTGTACGATAAGGTCGGCATAGTTAAGCCCCAAGCCGTAGTTGTCTTGTAAAAACTTTACCGATTCTTTGTGTTTCAGGTGTTTGTTTTGGGCAGCAATGGCCATCCATTCTTCCAACGTTTTTCCTGTGTTTTTGGGCAGGTTCTCAATCATTTTGTCAAGCATAGTTTTGTAGTATTAAATTGTTGATACAAAACTACCTTGCCCGCTACCCCTACGATTGTAAAAATCGGAAGTGCTATTCTTTGTAAAAAATCTTACCGAACTCATTATCGGCAAGGGCTAACTTGGTGGGAGGCATCCCCGTGAACCGTTTGAAATCTTTGATAAAATGGGATTGGTCGTAGTAGAAATCGTAAAATGAGGAGGTGAAAAAGCTTTTCTCGTCGTTGCGGGCCAATGCCTGATAAAACTGTTGGAACCGAATAATGGACGCAAGGTTTTTAGGACTGATGCCTGCTTTTTCGGTAAACTTCATATTGAGCCAACGACTGCTGTAGCCGGTTTCTTTTTCAAGCTCTTTTACCGTAATGCGACCTTTTGAAAACAGGATTTTTTTCACACAATAATCATAAATGGCATCGTGCGGTTGACGGGTAAACTCCCGTAGTAAAAACTGTTGTAGCAGGTATATTTTCTCAGCCAGTGTAGGGGCGTTGCTAATGTGTTCTTCAAGGGTTTTTGCTGCTTGTCCTACAACGGTAGTTAGTGAGTGGATATGGTTTTTTATTTCGTTTTGGGGGAGATGAAAAAAGCGGTATGCACCAAAGGCACTAAACTCAACCCCTATGGTGCCTGCATAGCTATCATCGGGCGATACCACCACAGAGGGAATATCCGTCATGCCGATAAGGGTGATGCTGTTTTCTGCCGAGGTATGGTTGCAGCCCTCCATTATCCCCGTTAGTTTATTTCTAAAGGGTATCACCAGCTTTATCAGGCCGTTGGGTACAATCAAGTTCAGGTCGGCGTTGGGTGGTATGCCTTCGCTTTCAAATACCCACAGCTTATCAATATACCCTTGCAGTTGGGGCAGCGGGGTGATATTTTGAAGGCGCATGAACGGCATACGGCGGCTGTTATTGTATTTGACTCAAGTGGTGTTTTAAATGGTCGATATAATCGGCAATTAAAAACTCAAGGGTGTGCAGTTCTTGCCCTTGCTTGCCCGTATCGCAAGTATAAGAAAGTTTTTCGGCAGGCATATTATCCAATACGCGGCAAATGTGCAGGTTAAGCACTTTCCACAATTCAATCACCTCTTGGGTGGGCGTGTTTTGATAGTTTTGGTGCAGTACCCACTCGTTTTGGTAATACACGATGTTTTGGTTTTGCAGGTGTTGGGTTACTATAAACCTGCGCAGATTGTTTAGGGCGCTATCGGCCAAATGCCCAAGTATTTCGCGCTTGCTCCATTTATCGGGTGCGGGTTTATGACTCCACGCTTCTTCAGTAATACCGTTAAAAGCATTAAGTGAATTAGTGATTACATGTTTTAGTTCTGCCGAGGGAGTCATCATAGTTTTATGGGTATCGCCCGAAAATCGGGAAGCAGATTCAAAAGTAAATTTTTTTGATGCAATTTAGTACGACAGGTTACAACCAGTCGTTTTTTGTGATTCCCCATTAGGAACAGACTCAAATCCGTTCCTAATGGGGAATTGTAATAGCGGGGTTTTCGAAACCCCATATAATATAAACGACATTTATTAAGGGCAGAGCGGTATTGACCCGAATATAAAATTCAGGTCTTTTAAAAGTAACGTCCCGAATGGTTTTAAACCATTCGGGACGCACCCTTGCACCAAAGGCGGGCTTTATGCCCGTCGGGAGTGGGTTTACTCCTACATTTCACTTACACGAAGTTTATTTCCCCAATCATTCATATACAGTTTTACCTAAACTAAGCGGATAAAAATATAGGTGGGTTAAATAAATGGGATTATTTGCGGTTCATGAGGTGATTGCGGTGGCGGTGAACTATATTGTTGACCACTCGAAGTTATCTTTATTCACCCCCATTGATGTACAATGTTTGAACGGAATAATGTCTATGTTGTTTTTTCGTTTTTGTATTTTGTACATCATTACTGATTCAAGATCAATAGAGTTCAGTGATTTTGGTACTAATGCAATGTTACTACTGCGGTACAACGTTCTAACACTCGGGTATGTTATTCCTGCTAAACCTTGGTTATAAACGATATTAGAGTATGCACAAGACAGATTATACTCATTTGGATTACGAATATTGGTTTTTGCATAATCAGTGCTTATTAACTTCAATTGCCGGATATAATATTCTCTGTCTTTATCGTTAGGGAGTTGTTTTAATTGATAATCGAAAGAGTCTTTTATTTCTGGATTATTTGCAATTGCATCATCACTAAAAGTGATTTCGGCAACTTTAAAGTCTTCTTTTATCCTCCAAGTTCCAATAGTATAGATTTCGGGTTCATCCATAATAGGAGACGAATTAGGATGTTTTAGTATCGGGGAAATTTCTGAAAGGCAGGTATATTCTTGATCAGGAATTAGGCTTGAATAAAGTGATCCGTAGAATATGGGTTGGTTTACTTGATTGGCTCTTCCTTTGTTGATTAAATGAAACATTCTTCTATCGGAAATGCACGATATACGTGACTGGGATGTGAAAAGCTCCCCCCCATAGTTTCTCATGCCTCTTTGTATTGTCCAACCTTTATTAACTATTGCTATAGGCATTGCCATTTGAGGGAGTGAATGTAAGACGTTTCTTATATGTTCATAATCATATGCTCTCATATCATGAGTAATTGCCTCAAGATATTTTAAGGTTTTTAGAGCTTTACGGGAAATAGGAGTCATAAAAGGGTCTTTTCGAGGTAGTTACTCTTTCCCCTTATCGCCCACAAATTGGTCGGTGGGATGTTTAAAAAATACGTTAAAAGTAGTTAAGCTCCCGTAGCAACGGGTAATGTATTGCTGTATGTCCACCTTGGCTTCGTCGCTCAGGTTACTGGCATTTACCTTTTGTTCCATGGTGCGCAGGCGGTCGCGCAGCATCACAATTTTGTGGAAGAACTGCTCAATAGGCACTTCTTTAGTGGCCAAATCCTTGCGCCCGGGTTGTAAAATCATTTTACCGCCCGTCCATTTTTCACCGAGCAATGAAGTGCTTTCGGTTACATCGCTCCACTTTTGCAAAATACGTATCAGTGAGCGTTCCACCTCGTACATACTCACCATATCGGTATCGGGTACCATTTCGTCAATCACTTCAATCTCATCCGTGTTGGGTATTTCCCTATAACCGCTGCTCATAAAAGTTACCTGCAACGAAGATGATTTAACGTTTATCACCACTCCTTCGCCGTGGTTGGGGTGCTTAATGCGTGAGCCAATTCCTAAGTTGTATTCCATGTTTAGTTTCTTGTTTTAAGTGTTAGTTTGAATTGCTTTTAGCTGTTGGCCTTTGGCTTTTACAAAAGGCTAAGGGCTAAAAGCTAATACCTTATTTTCCGAAAAGATTGCCTAAGCCCGGTAATAGTTGTCCGGCTATGGCTTGCATTTCTGCATTGGCCACATTGTCTGCATTTTCAATGGCACGATTCACCGCCACCGTCAAAATGTCTTGCAACTGTTCTTTGTCTGCCATCAGCCTATCGTCAATAATAATTTCTTGTATGCGGCGGTTTCCGTTAGAAATCACGCGCACCGCACCGTTTTCTGCTTCGCCTTGCACGCTAATGGTTTCAAGGCGTTGTTTCACTTCTTCGGCCTTCTGTTTGGCCTCATTCAATTTTCCGAACATGATTGGGTTTTTACGCAAATTTATTGCTTGCGCGTTTCTTTTAGCACGGTTTTAGTAAACTTTCGGATATATTACTGTAAAAATGCTGAAAGAAGAACTTAGCAAAATACGGTCGAGTTTTCAACTGTCACTATTTTTTGTGATGGTGATGTGGGCGGTGAAGATTATCGAAAACTCGATGGGTACCGACTTTAGCGAGTGGGGTGTTTTTCCCCGCACGCTGGGCGGGCTAAAGGGTATTTTATTCTCACCCTTTATACACGGCGATTATTATCACTTGTTTGATAATTCCATCCCTATACTGGTGCTGGGTACGCTGTTATTTTATTTTTATAAAGAGATAGCTTGGGAGGTAGCCATCCTTAACCTTTTAATTTCAGGGTTTTGGTTGTGGATTATCGGTCGTCCTTCGTTCCACATCGGCGCAAGCGGGTATATATACGGGCTGGCGGCGTTTTTATTCTTTAGCGGGGTATTCAGGCGCAATGTTAGTTTGCTCACCATATCCTTGTTAGTGGTGTTTTTGTACGGCAGTTTAATTTGGGGGATTTTCCCCGTGTTGGAGCATGTATCGTGGGAAGGGCACCTTTCGGGCGGCGTGGCAGGTACCTTATTGGCATGGAACTACCGGAAAAAAGGGCCAAAGAAACCCGAACCGATTGTGCTGGATGAACCCGATGACAGCGACCCTTACTGGCTGGAAGAGGATGAAAAGGAAGAGGACAATGCACCGCGCAAGCCTATCCGCATCTACAAGTATTTTTATACCGGAAATCCTGCCGATGAACGCAGAGATTAACGCTTGATTAATGTGCTCCCACAGGGTTTACAATATCAGCCAAATCACTCTCCAAGTCAGGTTGTTTGGTACTTTCAACCACCCTGCCAACTTCTTTTCCGTCTTTTAAAATAATAAACGTTGGCACGTATTCAATTTTATATTGCTCCTCAAGGTCAGTGCCGCTTTGTTTATTCATATCCACCAATACCAATGTTACTTTCGGCGGTGCCGCCAGCGTATCCAGTATTTTATAAAATTTAGGCAACAGGTTTTTAGTATCGCCGCACCAAGTGCCGCCAAACACAATAAATTCGTGCTCGGGGGTTAGGTACTGGTTTAAACGGTCGGTGGCAAAATGGTTGGTGTTATACCATTTATACTCAAGTGCAAACCAGTCATACTTGCGGGAATCATTAAGTATTTCGCGGGTATGAATGCCCTTTGGGTCGGTATTGTGTGAAAACATTTTGCAGGAATAAGTTAAAACAATGAAAAGAAATATAATGGAGGCAGTAATCTTGCGTTGTGTTTTATAAATCATTGTACAAACAATAAATTTGGAGTGCTAATATAAAACCAAACCTCGGGCTACGAAATGCTTAAAACGGGAAATTTATATGAAATAATGGGACTGCCGCGCTATGCTTCTTTGGGCGAGGTAAAGGCCACCTTCAGGCGGTTGGCGGTGCAGCTCCATCCCGATAAAAATCCCGGAAATGTTGAGGCCGAAGAGTTATTTAAGCAAATATCCGCCGCGTATGATATTTTGGGCGACGAACAAAAGAAAAGGGACTATGATTTAAGGCTTTCAGGGTTTTATGCGTATCAAAAAACGGATGGTGAGGCGGAGAAGAAAAAGCAACAAAGCGAGGCGATAAAAAAACGCAAACGCGAAAAATACGAACGCGAAACCCGAGAAATAAGAGATGCATACTTGAGGGCGCAAAAAACAATGCCCTATAAATGGCGGTACCGATTGGTGGTTGCAGGCATTTTGCTATCCATGTTCATCATCATCACCAACTGGTATTCTTACGATGTAATAGGCGAGCGTGAACCGGCTTTTTTTAAAATGCTTTTCGGGTATGTGGTTACGCTGGTTTGTACGGTATATTTCTTAAACTCATTGTTTAAAAAATGGAATGCCGAAAATCTTGATGAGCCCTTTAGGTTTGAGGTACGCAACCGCATTGCCCTGTTTTTTTTAGGGTATGTGGGACTGATATTTTTGTTTAGTTTTAATGCCCCGCAATTATACAAGCAAGTGCAGTTGGATGTATTTGGAAAGACCACCACAGGTACATTATCGGCTGCTATGGAGTCTAATATTGTGCTGGTATATTTTGTTGATGGTGAAAGTATTAGCAAATCTTACGACATTCCCCATAAGTATTATGGCAGAAGTATTAACGTAAGGGTAAAATACTCAACCTCAAACCCTCATGTTTGTGAAGTTATTGAAACACTCAATGAATAAAAACATACTAACGATATTGTTGATTCTATTGGCCTGCGCTTGTAAAGATGTTGCAAAATCAACCGATGGTGAGAAAACAACATCCAAGCAGGAGCAGGATACCTGCAATTGGCTCAACTTTGATTATAAGGTGGCCAACGCATTTTTGATTAACGACCCTGAGGGATATTTGGAAGCCTTTAGTGCTAATAAACCGTTTGATAAATTTATCAAAGCCGATTCGATGTGGATATTGGACTCAACACAAGTGAATAAACTCAACGATATTTTGTGCGGGCGAATGATGAAGAATTCTGATGAGGCGTCAGCCGCGTGTTTTGAGCCGCACCACGGTGTGTTGTTTTACGATAAGACCAATAAGATTGTAGCAAGCATTAATATTTGCTTTTTGTGCAACAACGCTCAAATATCTCCGCCTGCAAAGCTGCACGACATGAAGGCACTTGGACAGTGGTGTGAGGATATCGGAATGCCGAGGTAGGGTTAACTCCTCAACCTTGCAAAAACACCCAGCGGCAGTTTTACCCCGCTTTTGGCTTGCAGGTACAATTCACCTGTTTCGCGGTTTTTAAACTGTGGGAAGTTTATATCAATCAGGTTCTCGATGATTAATGCCGAGAAGCCCAGCGAGTAAGTATTCAGCACTAAAAAGTACTCTTTTGGGTCGAGTAATTGAGCTACCTCTTTCAGCAATTCGTTAATAGAGTCTTCCAGTTTCCAACGCTCACCGCCGGCACCAATACCGTAAGCAGGAGGATCTAAAATAATGCCGTTGTATTTTTTACCGCGTTTCACCTCGCGTTGCACAAATTTCAGTGCGTCTTCAACTGTCCAGCGAATATCGCTAAGGCCGCTTAGTTCCATGTTTTCACGTGCCCAGCCTACTACTTGCTTCACGCTGTCTACGTGCACCACATCGGCACCCGCAGCTTTTGCAGCCAACGATGCACCGCCTGTATACGCAAACAGGTTTAGCACTTTGGGTTGTTTGGTGTTAAAACTTTGGATGCTGTTGATGATAAAATCCCAGTTTTCAGCCTGCTCAGGAAATACCCCTACGTGTTTAAAAGCCGTAAGAGCCAGTTTGAAGCACAGTTTGTGTTGCTTGTGTGAGTATTCCAAATGCCAGTTATCAGGCATTTTTTGGGCTTTGTTCCAATTACCGCTGTGACTTGATTTTTGGGCAAAACGGGCGTGCATTAGTGCATCCCACTCGCGCTTTTCAAATTGCTTATCCCATACGGCCTGTGGTTCAGGACGAGCCAACACGTAGTTGCCAAAACGTTCCAGTTTTTCAAAATTTCCGCAGTCAATCAATTCGTACTGCTTCCAGTGTTGGGGGGTAATAAGTTTCAAGCTCAATGGGGTTATGCGGCAAAAATAATGTTTTCGTCGCTAAGGATGGGCAAACCTTTAAAACGCAACAAAAGTTGGGCTACCGTTACCACATCTTTCTGGCAATAGGTTTGTATGCGTTCAAGGTCGTTTAGTTTCCAGTAAATATCTTTTACCATACTGCCGTCAATGTCGTCTTTCGGCGTAGGAATATCGAAAATGGCGGCAAGTAATTCAAGCGAGGTATAGGCTTTGTAATCACCAAACTTCCATAATTCCATAGTATCAATGTGCTGCACTTCCCACGGTTTTTTGCCCGCAGTATTTAAAATGCCGGGCAGTTTAATACCGTTTACCAGCATACGGCGGCACAGGTAGGGAAAATCAAACTCTTTACCGTTGTGGCCGCACAACAAATTGCTGGTGCGGTTGAATTTATCCTGTAGTAAATCGGCAAATTCTTGCAGCAGTATTTTTTCGTCGTGGTTAATAATGGATTTGATACGGAACTTATAGCCGCTCTCGCTTTCGGGGTTTCGCACAAAAATGCCGAAGGAAATACAAATCACTTTGCCAAACTCGGCATAAATGCCGGCCCGTCCATAAGCATCTGCTGCTGATGGGTTTTCGTTATTACGGATAAACGTTTCGGCTTTTTTCACCCATAGTTCTTTAAACTTTTCGGGCAAATCATGAAAATCGGGCTGTTGGGGTACCGTTTCTATATCCAGTACCAATATTTTTTCTAAGTCGATGTTATCCAGCATGAAGTTGGTTATCGGTTATTAGTTATCAGTTGTTGAGTATGTTTAAAGTTGTAGAGCGTTGAGATAGTGATGGGGTATCAATTATAAAGCCGTATGGTTATACAATAACTTATAACCGATAACAAAACCCAACTACCAGCTACCGCCGGCACCACCGCCGCCGAAGCTGCCGCCACCAAAACCCCCGAAGCCGCCACCGCCGCCTCCACCTGATGACCATCCGCCACCACCAAAACCGCCGATGTATCCGCCGCGGCCAAAAGTGCCCATTCCGCCACCCATGCGTCGGCCAATAGAAAGTACAATTAAAATAATGATGATAATTACTACAATCAGCCAACTAGGTATTTCGCCTTTCTTTTTACGGCTTTTGGCTTTGTATTCGCCGGCTGCAGCTTTCATAACGGCAATTGAACCTGCCATCAAGCCTTCATAATATTGTTGTTGTTTAAAGCGGGGTTTTATTTCGTAATCAATGATACGTCCAGCCAGCGCATCGGGTATGGCACCTTCAAGTCCCCGCCCAATTTGAATATACATTTTCCTATCATTCAGGGCTATGTATATCAGTACTCCGTTATCGTTTTGGGCATCACCAATGCCCCAACCTTCGGCAATATCAACACTACGGGTAAAGGGTTCTTCGCCATCGGGTAAATTACTTTCAATAACAATGGCTATCTGGTTGCTGGTACTATCATCATAAGCCACCAGTATGCGCTCTAAATTGTTGCGCTCGCTTGCGCTTAGAACTCCCGCATAATCGTTTACAAGGGTGTTGGGTTTTGCAGGGATGTTTCCCGAAAAAGCCTGAACGGTAATCCCTAAAATAAGGGTAAGGGCAATTAAAAATTTACGCATTATGCCCTCCAAAAGATATGTCGTTACTTAATTCGTCTTTATCATTGCTTGCATAGGGAAAATATGCCTTTAGCTGTTCGCCTGCCATTTTTACACCTTCGCAAACGGCCTCCGTATATTCTCCTTTTTTAAGGTGAGCGGCCATTTTCTCTTTAGTAGTGTCCCAAAAAGTTTGTCCCACTTTATTGTGTATTCCCTCGTCGCCCAGTATGGCAAATTTGTGGTCTTCGTAGGCAAGGTAAAAAAGCACCCCGTTACGTTGTGCGGTGTGGTACAATTCCAACTCATCAAATACCTGTAAAGCCCTTTGCATAGGGTCTGTCTTGCAAAAGGGCTCTACGTGTACTTTTACCTCGCCGCTGGTTTGCATTTCAGCCTCTTTAATGGCTGCAATAATCATTTCCTGCTGCTCGGGGCTGAAAATATCTTTGGGTTTATCAAAAAGCATCCCTGTTATTTCTCTTTTTTAAAGTCAATTTTAGGTGCATTTTGTGCGCCTGCATCCGCCGCAAAGCTGCCTTTTTTCTCAAACCCGAAAAGTCCGGCCAGTATATTACCGGGGAACATACGGATAGAGGTGTTATAGCTTTGTACGGCCTCGTTAAATAAATCACGGGCACGGTTGATGCGGTTTTCAGTTCCGGCTAACTCTACTTGAAAATCTTTAAAATTTTGGGTAGCAGTTAGCTGAGGATATTGCTCAACAGAAACCAACAAGCGGCTTAATGAGCTGCTGAATTGGGTTTGTGCCTCTTGAAACTTTTGAATGTTTTCAGGGGTAAGATTGTTGGCGTCAATATTTACCGAGGTAGCTTTCGCGCGGGCTTCAATTACTGCGGTAAGAGTACTTTTTTCAAAATCGGCGGCACCTTCAACAATTGCTTGCAGGTTGGGTATAAGGTCAAAACGACGTTGGTAGCTGCTTTGAACATCGGCCCATGCTTTGTTCACCTTTTCTTCTTTGGAAACAAAACCGCGTTGTGCAAAAATGGCCCAAAGAACCAATACACCGGCTACTACAAGTAAAATAATGGTTGAACGTTTCATAAATGGTAGTTTGTTTTATAAAGTATGTGCAAGTTATGTATTATACTCAGCTTATGCCATAAAGTCTATACCAAACACCTGCGATAACCGATAAGAGAACTTTTCCTTTACTTCTGTCAGGTCAATTTGGCGGTTTAGCTCTTGTTGCATGCTGGTTACTGCCTTATCGTCAATACCGCAGGGCACAATATGTTCAAAGTAGCTCATATCGGTATTCACATTTAATGCAATACCGTGCATCGTTATCCAGCGACTGCACCGTATGCCCATTGCACATATTTTGCGGGCTTTCTCAGGATTTTCACCGTCAATCCAAACTCCGGTCAATCCATCCACTCTGCCAGCCTCAATACCATAATCGGCAAGGGTCATAATCACCACTTCTTCCAAATCGCGTAAAAAGCGGTGTATGTCGGTATAAAAATACGTTTCCAAGTCCCAAATAGGGTACACCACCATTTGCCCGAAACCATGATAGGTAATATCGCCGCCGCGGTTTATTTTATAATACGTAGCGTGGATGTTCTTCAGCCCTTCTTCATCCACCAGCAGGTTTTCAGGCTTACCGCTTTTGCCCAACGTATAAACGTGGGGGTGCTCACAAAACAAAAGGTGGTTAGCGGTAGCGGGAGGTAATATTTCCGTTGACTGTTGACCGTTAACTATGGACTCTCTTTCCAACTCCTGCCTGCGGTGCTCCAGTTTTATGTTAACGTTTTCGGCAAACAGCTTTTCCTGTAAGTCCCATGCCTCTTTGTAATCAATAACACCTAAATCGGTTTTTTTAACGGCTACCATAAAACGCTGCAAAATTAGTTATTTTCGTCGGGATGGCTGATGCACCACACATAGAATTAGGCAAACAAGGGGAGGAGATTGCAGCACAGCATCTTATCAGCAAAGGGTATGAAATTTTGCACCGTAACTGGCGCAACGGGCGCAGTGAGGTAGATATTATTGCCCGTATTGGTAACGATTGGGTGTTTGTTGAGGTGAAAACCCGCGAGACGGATTACTTCGGGTATCCTGAAGAGGCTGTTGACAAGGCCAAGCAAAAGCAACTGCAAAAAGCAGCCAATGCTTTTGTGGAGGAATACCCTGTGCAAGGGGATATACGTTTTGATATTGTGGCCATTGTACTCAACAGCAGCAAACAAGAGGTTTACCACATTGAGGATGCTTTTTGGCCGATGGATTTTTAAGATGATATTATTGACTATGAGATATTTTATAACCGCGTTGTGTTTTTTGGTGTTGATTCCTTTAAATGCACAAAAGGTGGCAAGGGTAATTGACGGCGATACGTATGTGCTTGAAAACGGAGATAAGGTGCGTATGATTGGTATTAATGCCCCCGAAATGAAAACCGAGTTTGGGAATGATGCCAAGGAGCATTTGAAAAGTTTGATAGAAGGTCGTACGGTAGAATTGAAATCGGACAAGGGGAATGGTGATAAGGATAAATACGGGCGACTGTTGCGCTATACAATACTGAACGGGGAAGACATCAGCCTGCGGATGGTGTGCGACGGATACGCAATAGTTTATACACGCTTTAAGTTTAAGAAGAAACAAGAGTACCTTGAGTGCGAAACAACCGCTAAGGATAACCTTTTAGGGGTTTGGGGCGGTGCCGCTAACAATAACACGTACCAAAAGAAAGAAACAAAAAAGGCCGAGCCTGCTCAAAAAATTGAGGAAAAAACTGCCGACCAACCCCAAGCTACCGAGACTGACCCATTAGAAAAAGCAACTACCTATCTTATTTTAGGGGTACTTTGCTTTGTATTGTTGGGAATACTTTCAATAAAACGGCGCAGACGCTAAGCATCAATGCTGCGGTGGGCGCATACCGGGTGCACCACCGGGAGGCATAAACGGCATATCGCTTTTTTGCTCGGGTATATCAGTACTGCTACCTTTCTTAAAGTGTTTGATGGTGTAAGTAAACGTAAGCATAAAGTACCTGTTTAGCACCTGTGTGCGGGTATCTTCTACATACGTTTCAGTTACAGTACGGCCAATGGCGTTGTTTTGGTTCAAAATGTCAAACACGCTCAATTTCAGTTCACCCGCATTGTTTTTCAGGAATTTTTTACCCATTGCGGCGTTCCACAACAAAAAGTTTTGGTTAAAGCCCCCTGTTAGTCCGCTATACAAGGTTTGGGTAGCTTCGGTATTCACAAACCAACCTTTCCAAACAATCCAGTTTACCTTACCGCCGGCGGTATGAAAAAAGAAGTTATTGTTCAATTCAGGGCGGATTGAGTTTTTAACAATGTTGTAGTTGGCAGAGTAGGATAGGGTAAAGTCAAGCTCTTTACTAACATTACTGCTAAGGGTGATACCTTGTGTTAGCGAAGTTGATTGCGCAATATTTTGGCGACCGTTAATAAGGCTTGGAGTACGTGAGTAAACAATGCCTGTGCTGCTGTTAATGTTAGATTTTACAAATCCCGCAGGTAAGCCGTACATCAAAAACGAACGTACGGTATAATATCCGTTTAAGTTAACAGGCATACTCAATTGGCTGCCTCTGTTTAGTGCAATGCCGTTTACGGTAGTATCGTTGGTTGCAATGGTAGTTGATGTACCAATGTAGTCTTGTATGTTTTGCCCCATGAACATTAAAAACAGGTTGCGCGCTTTTTGCGGATTGGCAAACATTAAGCGGCCAAACAGCATACGTGTGTATTGTTGTTGCAGATTGGGATTACCTGTGCTTAGTAACAGTGGGTTACTGTTGTTTACAAGGTTTTGCAACTGGTTTACCGATGGTGCACTGGTACTTGAGCGGAACCTGCCGCGGAAGTTGCTTTTTTCTGAAAACTTATAACGGAATGAAGCCGAAGGCAAAAAGTTGTCAAACGGACGGCTGATGGCATTATTTACAGGGAAGGTTTGAGCTGCTTTTAGCTCAGCACGTTGGTATTCTAACTCTACCGAGAAACCTGTTCCCTCGTTTACGTTGTAGCTAAAATCAATTCCGCCGCGTTGGGTGGTGTAGGTACTATTAAACCCGTTTGAAAGCGAGGTATCGGGGTAGCTATATGCCTCGGTTGCGGTATCAAAGTTGTTAGTTTCTTTTGAAGTTTTTGAGTACGTAATTTCAGGCGAGTATGAAAACTGTAACATCGTTTTTTTACTCAAAGGCTCAGTGTAAACCAACCTACCCGAAATATTATGACCCGATGTATTGCTATTCCCGCGTTGGTCTAACAACTGCGAACTGAAAATTGAACTATAATAATTGTTATATGAATACAAGGAGTTATTCCCTTTTCGTTCGTTAATACCAGCGGTTACGTTGGCCGAAATAGTACGACCTTGCTTTGCAAATTTGTGTCGGTACAAAAGGTCGCTGCTCACATTGTAGCCGTTTTGTTTTGAGGCGGTATTATTTAGCAGGTCGCTTAATAAAAGTTCGCTTTGTAGTTGGGTTTTACCCGTAAGTTTATTCTCGTTGTTATTTACTTGCACGCTGGCACGCGGAGTAAATACAATTGAGTTAAACGAATCAATATTGTATTCTAACCTGAAATTAGCTCGGTGGTTGTAATTATCCGCAGTAGAGCCGCTGTTTTCGTTGTACAACTGGGCACTATCGCCACCAATAAAGTAGGTACGGTTAAGCAGTTGTGTATTTTCAGTGACAGAATTATTAAAAAAATAACTACCTGTTAGGGCTATCTTTTTTGAAAGCGAGCCGCTATAGTTAATCCCGAATGAATGCGTGGTGCTGATACCCTTTTGTTGGCCCACCATAAAGTTTGAGGCCGTTCCGCCGCCCATCATGCCTCTGCCTCCGCCACGACTGCCGCCGCCCGAACTACCGCTCGAAATGCCTAATAAATCTTCGGCAGCAAAGTTTTGTTGGTTGGTATTGTTTGATAATCCCACAATAGAAAGGCGATGGCTGTTTTTCATAAAGTTCAAACTCAAACCGCTGCTATACCTGTCTTTATCGCCATATCCACCGTAAACACGGCCAAAAACGCCCTCACGGCGGTCTTTGCGGGTAATAATGTTTATTGTTTTTGCAGCATTGCCATCGTCAACACCTGTAAAAGCAGCTTGATCGCTTGAGCGATCAAACACTTGCACTTTATCAATCATATCGGCAGGCAGGTTACGCAAAGCAAGGGTAGGGTCGTCGCCAAAAAACTCTTTACCATCTACCAAAACCTTTTTCACATCTTCACCCTGTGCTTTTACCTGGCCGTTTTCAACCGTTACACCCGGCATTTTTTTTACCAAATCTTCGGCTGTAGCATCGGGGTTGGTTTTAAATGCCTGTGAATTATATTCAGTTGTATCTCCTTTTACTTTTGCAGGCGGTAGGCGTTCTACCACTTCTGCCCCTGAAACTTCAACCGTTGCTTCAGTCATTAGCAGCACCCCAAGTTTTAAATTTTCTCCCACGCGTACGGTTTTTGAGTAGGGATTATACCCTATAGATGTTGCATACATGCGGTAGCCGCCTTGCTGCACATCTTTAATAGTAAACTTTCCATCCAGATTTGTTACGCCGTAAAACTTTAGGGTACTATCTCTAAACGAGGTAAGGATAATGTTTACGCCAATCATTGGCTGGCGATTGCTGCTATCTTGCATAGTGCCTTCAACCGAGTAACTTTGAGCAATGGCACTGCTTCCAAAAATCAAAAAAAGTATAAAAATCCCTATCCTACCTTGCATATAATTAATGTAAAAAATAATCCTTAGCCTTTGATTATTGCTGTTTCAAAAGGTTTAACCCCGCTGTAAAATTTTCTTAATGCAACGCTGCATTTAATGGCAGCGATTGTAAAATAACGGCTTCGGCCTTCATCAATTCATTAAGTCTTTTATAAACCGTGGTTTCGTCAAAATAATTCAAGGCCATTTTCACAAATATGTTGCCGTGTTTTGCTTCGCTGGCCCACAATCGGTGATAAAATTTTTTCAATTCACCATCGGGTAAAGCCTCCCATACCAGTTTAAACCGTTCAGCTCCGCGGCATTCTATTACACTTCCCAATAGCAATCGATCCATAAAACGTTCCATGCTGTTTGTGCGCAGCAAAGCCAATAATTGGTTCACATACACATCCGGTGTTAGTTCTTTTGCCAATGGTAACCCACGTTCTTGCATTACCGCATACACATCCCTAAAGTGTTCCAATTCCTCCACTGCAGTTTCAATCAACTCAGGTATAATCTCCAAACGGTCGGGGTATTTAGCAATCAAGCTCAACGCCATATTGCTGGCTTTGCGTTCGCAGTTTGCGTGGTCTTGCAAAAAGCTGTCAAAATCGTTCATCACCGTTTGCACCCATTCGGGGCTACTATCGCAGGCAAGGTCGATACTAAGTTTCATGCGCGGCAAAGATAATTGGCAGGCGTTGTTTTTGTCTGTTTCAAACAAAAAAAGCCATAACCCTGCAAGGTTATGGCTTGTAAAAATCCTAAAAGGTTTATTTCATATCAACCACCGCCTGTTTTGCGGGGAGTAGAAGTTTTCTTCACAGGTGCGTTTTTGGTGTTCACCTTAGGCGCAGCAGTTTTCACTGCTTTGTGTTTGGTTTCAGCAGCAGGTTTCAAGTCGGCCTTAGTATCTGCTTTAGCCTCACCACCATCTTCTTCAGTGCCTTTATTTTTAAGCGCTTCAAAATCAAGATGACCTTTTAGTATGGTGTACCAGCTTACCAACTTTTTGATATCAGATACATACACCCTCTCTTTATCATAAGTGGGCAATACGGCTTCCATAAATGCTTTAAGGGCGTTGTTATCTGCATTTTTTGCAGGTATTTCAAGGCCTTCAGCTTCTTTAGCGTTTATATTCACAAACACTTCGCCCAAACGCACTTCACCTTCAATGGTAAACATAGCGATATCTTCTAAAATAGATACCTTTTGGGTAAGCGTAGTAGGGAAACGGCGTTTTTGCTCGTCAATGGTCTCTAAAATAAGACCTGATGGGCGTTGGCCCACAATTTGGTGCAAGCCGCCCATGCCGGCCACTGCTACTATATCTTTTAACTCCATAACTTAATTCTAAATGGTAAAGGGGTGCAAAAATATAAAAAACTGTTGTTGCACGTGCAATAATTGTGCAAGCATTTGTTTATTGTGAGTAACAGACTACGTAAACTGCAAAAAAGTTGGCTGTGAGACCTGTTTGTGGATAAGTAGCCCGCGCCGCAATCTGCGCCACTGTGGCACAGGTGTTGTAACAAAAGGCAATAGTTTAATTTTGAATCATGTTTTCCATTACCAACCGTCATAAACATAGTATATATAAACCCGGTACCGACCAAATTGCTTTTACATTGGCTGATAGTGTAGTAGAGATGGACGGACAAAACAGTAAACCTGCATTTTTTGAGTTGTACACTGTTTTGTGGGTACAGAGTGGAGAAGGGGAGGTGAAGGTTGATTTTGGAAAGTATGTTTTGAAACCCGGTACGCTGATGTTTTTGATGCCTTACCAGCCTTTTGTAATTGAAAAGGGAAAGAGGTTTGAGGCTACCGTGCTGGAGTTTTCATCAGAGTTTTTTTGTATTGAGAAACACCGACACGAGGTATCGTGCAATGGGGTATTGTTTAACGGTATTTACGGTCCTCCGTTTTTATATGCCGATACTGCACTTGAAACTGAATTGCAACAGGTGGTAAATGCCATGACCACTGAGCTTGACAAAGGGGGCTTAGCACAGGAAGAGATGTTGTTTTCCTACCTTAAAATTTTTCTGATTAGAGCCAGTAGAGCTAAAATGCTGACAATAGACGGTGAGGTGAAAGACGACTCGCATAGTGATAACGCGGTGCTTATCAGCTTTCAGGATTTGGTGGAAAGTAACTTTACCAAAGAACACGGGGTGGCCTATTATGCCGATAAGCTGTTTATACAACCCAATACACTATCAAAACTTACCAAGCGGTTTTATGGGAAAAGCCCGGGGCAGGTGATTAAAGAGCGGGTAATGGTTGAGGCTAAACGAATGTTGTACCTTACGCAAAGTAGTGTGAAAGAGATTTCGTATTCACTTGGTTTTGACGACCCTGCTTATTTTAACCGCTTTTTTAAGAAGTGGGCGCAAATTACCCCCGAAGAGTATCGCCAGCGTCAACGCTGATTAATACATAGCAAAGCTGATGAGAATCAGTTGTTAATGTATTTCTTGTGTGACATTTATCACACACGCTTCAGTATAAGCCTTTTAGTTTTGTGTATGAGTTTAAGAAGCAAGTGGCTCAAGTTTTCCGCAGTATGTCTTTTGTGCATAGGAATAGCCGTAGCAATTGCCCTTATCATTCAAAACATTTAACCTATTTTGTATGAAAAAGAACATGAGTAATGCCGACAGGATTATCCGTTTGATAGTTTCGGCAGTATTAGTTGGTTTATATCTCAGCGGAACTGTTACCGGCACGGTAGGACTTGTATTAGTAATACTTTCCGTTGTTTTTACCCTTACATCTGTTATCAGTTTTTGTCCGCTTTATACCATTTTCGGTATAAGTACTTGCGCCGTTAAAAAGTAACTTCCTCCTACCTAATATACCTCAAAAACAAGTAAAAGCCCCTGTTTTAAAGGGGCTTTTTAGTATTAATCAAGGCAAATACATTGTTTTCTTAGTTATTCTATACAATTATTAAAAACTGTATTATTACAAGGGTATAAAAAATGCACCCCGATATCCTCCCGGACACGGGGCGCGATTCATGAGGTTTTTTACAACTATTTGCCTTAATTTTTCACTCCGGCAAATATTTATAGCTTATGATAGCAAGCTATTATACACACATCGAGTACAAAGAAACTATCATTTAGCTTTGTGAAACAGCGTTGAACAACCCAAATTAGCGGGGTGAAATAACGGTTATTTTACCGTACAATTTTTAGGTTAAATGCACCGTTTTGAGTAGCCGAATAAATACGCAGCCACAGGGGTAAAAACATTTCAGGACCGCGGGCTGTGCTGATATCCCCTAAATCAAGTATTTCCTCGTCAAGCCAGCCAAATGATTTTAATAGGTTTTTTACCGATTCTTTAGCACCACCATCGTTTCCGCTCATATATACCTGGTGGGTGTCTTTTAGCATACGCGGGTTCACCATTAAACCGCACCACATGGTATTTAGGGTTTTTATTACTTTTACATTGGGGTAGGCGTGTTGTATTTGTTCTGCCAAACTATCTGTATTACAAACAGATAATGAAGGGAGACTGCCGGGCGAGCTATCTAACGGGTTAGCCAAGTCAATCAGTATTTTACCATTCAAATTTTCTTCGCCGCAAAGCCCCAAAATATCAAGAGTAACAATGCCTTTTGCACAGTTAAAAATCATTTCTCCAAATGCAGTTGCATCGGCAAACGTTCCCGTGCTTGCATTTGCTCCGCTTTTTGCTACCCAAGCAAGGGCTTTTTCGTTGGTGGCTGTTCGCGAACCCATCTTTACTTCGTGTCCCAACTCAATTAATTTCGAACCGATAGTAGCACCTACCGTTCCGGTTCCTAATACTGCAATTTTCATATTTTACGTATTGTTTTTGTTTATATGTTTGCTGTAAAAATAGCAGGCTTATTTACTTTTTACAATAACTGTCAAAAAGTATAGTATTGAACCTTTTTGACGGTTTTGATGTTTGGCAACGATTAGAGATGTTAAAAAAATTATAAGGTGTATGATTATTGACGGCAAAGAGTATGAGTATGAAATAGGCGGAGAGACATATTACTGTGCCTTGGATGTGACTATGAGTTTTATAGGAGGCAAATGGAAAACCATTGTGCTTTGGTATTTACGTAAGGGGAGTAAACGGTTTGGAGAGCTAAAAAAGCAGATACCGCCCATTACTGAGAAAATGCTGAGCCTGCAGTTGAAAGAGCTGGAGCGGGACAACATTGTGAAACGCACTGTTTATCCCGAAGTGCCGCCAAGGGTTGAATATGAATTGACAGAGGAAGGAAAAACCTTATTGCCTTTGCTGGAAAAAATAGCGGAGTGGGGCAGACGTAAAGGCAGCCTTGAAGGGGTAGTACGTGAGGTGAAAAGGTAGTTGCATAACCCGTAGATAATCAATGTTTTGCTGATTTAAGCATAAACATATCAGTGTTTTAGAAATAACAACAGCTATAGGTTAAAATCCTCTTTAGCTTTTTTCCAGTTCTTCTTCAAGATTGGTTTTGCAAAAGTGGTTTCTCCATTAGAGGGTTCGCCTGAATAATGACAATACTTTTCTGGATAATCTTTATTGCTAAATTTCTCCCAACTAATATAAGCATCATCGCTTAAGGGGCGGTTAGGATTAAAAGTGATTCTCTTTCCTGTTCTTATACAGAATCCCATTTTTATCTTTAAAGTTGAATCACTTTTTTTTGCAATGAAATTATTGGGCTTTGGGTTAGTCTTTGGTGAAGAATAATTAGTGGTATTAAAAAAGTTTGTTAATTTATCTACTTGAATTATTGAGTCTTTGAATCTTTTAGTAATACCTAAGAAACCACTTTCATAATCTGTAGTTTTTTTGAATAGTAATTCGGATTGTTCAATAACGCGGTTAAAATATTTCCAAGCCTCATTATCAACGGTGTTGTCACCGATTGTAATGTAAGATCTTTTCAATAATATGCCGGCTTCAATGTTATTATCCTGCGAAAAACTATACAAATTCATTGATGTGATAATCGCTGACTCATCATTTGCGTAGTATTTGGCATGCAAATTCTTTTCATATCTTATCTCGATATTCGGGAAACTCTTAAAAAAGTTAAAGTCGTCCTCCTGCATACTTTTAGATAAATCATCTTCGTTTTTGCCAAATACTATGGTAATTTCTAAATCATGCTCATCAATCTGGTTCTTTAAAACAGAAATATACCTTTGATGAAGCTTAATATAAGGTGAAATAAGTATTAATGACTTTTTAGCGTTCTTGAACAAGTTTTCTAAACCTGCATTTAAGTTATTACCTTCTAAAAATTTGGCCATTGATAATCTATAAATATTACATATTACCCAACAATTTGCAACTTGGCAAATTTTAAAACTAATTGTTTTTCGCCGGCTTCTTTAAATAAAATGGTGGCTTTGCGGTTATCACCGGCACCTTCAACACGTAATACATCACCGGGGCCAAAACGCTGGTGAATTACCTTCATGCCCGCTTCCAAGTTACTGGTATCATCGGGTGTAAAATTTGGGTCGGGGGTAAATGAAACAGGTTTCAATACCTGTGATTTTATACTTGAGGTGAAACTTGGTGTACTGGTAGGTTTTGATTGGGGTGAAGTTGGTTTGTTTACTGCTTTAAAGTTATAGCCCCCGCTTGTTTGCGGCCTTACTGTGGCTGTGTTTGCTATGTTTAGCATCCGAGGATCAAGCGCGAGATACTTCTCGTCAATTTCAGTAATAAAACGGCTGGGTTCAGAATAAGTAATGCTGCCAAACCTAAACCGCGAGGTGGCAAAAGCCAGCGTAAGTTTTGTTTCGGCACGTGTAATCGCTACATAAAATAAGCGACGTTCTTCTTCCAATTCCTGCCTGCTGTTTAAGGATAGTTGAGAAGGGAAGAGGTTTTCCTCAAGCCCCACTATATACACTACAGGAAACTCAAGACCTTTGGCTGCGTGTATCGTCATCAACTTCACACGATCCATGTCATTCTCATCCTCGCTGTCGGCATCCGTAAGCAGAGCAATGTCCTGCATATAAACGTCAATCGTCTTTGCTTCCTCACGGGTATCGTCTTCCGTAAATTCTTTTACACCGTTCAGCAATGCCACAAGGTTCTCATAACGGCTCACCCCCTCTACCGATTTATCTTCGTACAAGGTTTTCAGCAACCCTGTTTGTTTGGCTATATACACCGCAACATCATAGGCATTTTGTTTTTTTGCCAGTGCGGTAAAGCTCAAAATCATGTTTTTAAAATCGTTCAGGTTGCTGATAGCACCCTTCAAATCGGGAAAGTTGTTGCAATTGTTCACAATCTCCCACAAACTGGTTTGGTTTTGGTCGGCCAATACCACCAAACGGTCAATGGTTGTTTTCCCAATTCCCCTTGCAGGATAATTAATCACCCGTTTCAACGCCTCTTCATCGCTAGGGTTAATCGTCATGCGCAAGTAGGCAATCAAATCCTTCACCTCTTTGCGTTGGTAAAAACTCATACCCCCATAAATTTTATAGGGGATATTCATTTTACGCAAGGCTTCTTCCAGCGGCCTTGATTGTGCATTGGTACGGTACAGTATGGCAAAATCGCTATTGTAGCGACGGTAGCGCATTTTCTCCTCAAAAATACCCTCTGCTACCATCTTGCCTTCTTCGTTGTCTGTAGTGGCGCGTAGTACTTTTATTTTTTCACCCTCTTCATTGCTTGTCCAAACATTCTTTTTCAGCTGCTCTTTGTTATTTGCAATTACTGCACCCGCAGCATTCACAATAGTTTGAGTACTACGGTAGTTCTGCTCAAGTTTAAAAACCCTTAATTCAGGGTAGTCCTTTTCAAGGTTTAATATGTTTTTAATGGTAGCACCGCGGAACGCGTAAATACTTTGAGCATCATCACCCACCACCGCAAGGTTTTGGTGAACAGCAGAGAGCTTTTTAACAATGGCATATTGCACATGGTTAGTATCTTGAAACTCATCCACCATCACATACCTGAATTTGTGCTGGTACTTGTTTACCACATCGGGGAAACGATTCAGTAATTCATGGGTTTTTAGCAGGATATCGTCAAAGTCCATCGCACCTGCCCTAAAGCAGCGCTGGGTATAGTTCAAAAAGATTTCAGCAATTTTAGGTTTGCCTGTGTTGTGGTCATAATCAACCAACTCGGGGCTATTGAAATATTGTTGTGCAGTAATTAGGCTGTTTTTTGCGCTTGAGATCCGGTTAAGCACCATACCGGGTTTATACACTTTATCATCCAGCCCCATTTCTTTCAAAATGGTTTTTATCAGGCTTTTGCTATCATCAGTATCGTATATGGTAAAGTTGGTAGGGTAGCCCAATTTATCGGCTTCAATACGCAATATTTTAGCAAAAATTGAGTGGAAAGTACCCATCCAAAGGTTGCGAGCTTCGTTGCCAACTAATTTGGCAATACGCTCCTTCATTTCTTTTGCCGCCTTATTGGTAAAGGTTAACGACAGAATATTGAAAGGGTCAACACCTTTAGCCATCAAATAAGCA
Source organism: Agrobacterium sp. 719_389 (assembly GCA_943370295.1). Taxonomy (GTDB): domain Bacteria; phylum Bacteroidota; class Bacteroidia; order UBA8524; family UBA8524; genus SB11. The sequence continues at coordinate 190,960 of CALRQL020000002.1, forward strand.
ATGCGGTATGTAAGCACACGGGTTTTTCCTGAGCCTGCACCGGCAATTATCATCACAGGACCGTCGGTGTTTTCCACCGCTTGCCGTTGTGGTTCGTTCAATTCGTTTAGGAAATCGATATTAATATTCAAAGCCATGATACGGAAGTCGCAAAGTTAAGTACTGGCAATGCTTGGGCTTGTAAATAAATATCAACATACGATAAACAAAAAAGCCGCCCGTATTGGGGCGGCTTTGCGTTATCAGCATGGTGAGTTTATTGTTTAACCAACCTGCCAACGTATGAGTTATTTTCTGAAACAACAGCTACTACATACATACCCTCACGTAGTTGGGCAATGTTTAGTGAGTAGTTTCCAGAAGAAGTAAAGTCTTTTTCAATAACCACTTTGCCCAACATATCATATACCTTAACCGTTCCGGCTGTAATAGCTGAAGGTATTTCAACCTCAACATTATTAGAAGCAGGGTTCGGGTATAGGTTTAGGCTACCGGCATTAATATTGGCAATACTGGTTGTTGGGAACCAGAAGTAAGGGTCTGACAATTCAGAGATACAACCGTCTTTAGTTACACGAACGCGGTAGTCGCCAATTACTGTAACTTTAGGAGTTTGAACAGTTATTGAAGGCTCGAATACGTTATCAATATACCAACGGTAGATATCACCATTTGTGCTTGATTGGATAAAATCAGGACCGAATGGTGTGATAACAGGTTTTGGAGGAGTTGGTTTTACAATCAATGTACCGCCTGATGAAATAACTTTGGTGTAAGGGCCTGTTGATACCTCGCAATCGTATGTTCCATTGTCGCTGGCATCAATATTAGCAATTACTAAGGTACGTTCGTCAGCACCTGATATCTTGCCACCATTAACAAGTGGTGTACCACCTTTACGCCATTTGTAGGTAATGTTTGCGCCATCAACTTTGACTGAGAAGAATACGGTTGATTTTTCACAATCAGAAGTGTTTATAGGTTGTTGAGTAATTACCGGCATCGGATCAATTTCAAGCAATCCAAGCAGCGATTTTTTCACTGTACCGCAATCACCTGTTACGTAACATTGGTAGAAACCAACATCACCCATCTGAAGATTTTTAACCGTTAACGAGTCTGAATCTGCACCATCATATTTAGTACCGTTGCTAAGCTTAGTACTACCCTTATACCATTCATATTTCAAATTTTCACCTCTTGCGGATACCTTAAAGCCTATATTAACAAACTCTACAGTATCAACGTTTGTAGGTTGATCAATGATTTCAGTATTTAAATAGAACCCTAAGTAAATTGGGTCAGAGTATGTTTTCGATCCGCAGTTTTCAAATACAAGGCAGCGGTACCAACCTGAATCGCTAAGGCGGGTTGGGGTTATGGTTAATTCGTTTGTTGTAGCACCTAATACAAACGGGCTGTTTCTAACAGTGTCTTTGTTATTCAAAGTGTCTAAACCTCTTAACCAACGATAATTCACCGCAGTTCCTGTTGCTGCAACCTTAAACTTCGCAGAATCACCTTCGCAAATAGTATCGGTTAGTGGTTGCAAGGTAATAGTTGCAGGGGGTATGTTTTGGATGGTTAGGGTTGCTGATGGAGAAGTAGCCGCAGGGCTGCAAGTACCGCTGATAACTACATCAAATGTGCCGGCATCACCCATTACTGTTGATTTAATAATCAGCGAATCATTGGTTGTTCCGGCATATTTTGCACCGTCAGAAATAGGTACACCGCCTTTGCGCCATTGGTAGGTTAGGTTTGTACCACCTGCATTCACAATAAACATCGCATCTGCTTTTAGGCACGATGATTGGGCGTATGGACCACCTGCTATGCTTGGCAATTGACGGATAGGGAATGAGGCCATTGTAGGCGTTCCTGTCATTTTAGGCTCCGATGCAACTATCCTGAATTTGTATGAGTTTCCTTCAAGTGTAGTTGTAGGTATAGTAACATTAAACGTACCCGTTGCGTTGGTGCTTGTAAATGTACCGCAATCAACAGGGAAGAAGAAGCTACCCAATGAATCAGAAATTTGTACTGTGAAAACGTTACCTGAACCCAATGTGATACCTGATGATATTTTGTATCCGACAGTGATTGTTTCGCCACCGCAGAATGGGCCTGAAGGTATTGAAGTGATGGTTACACGGTTAGTATCAATCAACCAAGTAAACATATTGTCGTAGCTCTTTTTCACACCGGCACCGGTTCCATAGTAACCTGTGCGGCCAATAACACCGGCTATTGCCAATGAACGAGCCGAATCAGGCTTGTTAGGCAAACGATCCCAAGTTTGTGAAATATCATTGTATTCATAAAAGTCTTTACGATCCAAACCATCGTTACCATTAATAACATAGCCAAGGAAACCAATACCCCAGCCACCTGCGCCGTAGCGCCTTGATGCAGGGAAATCAGTAATACGTTTCCAAGTATTGGTAGAAGGTGTAAATGCATAGAAGTCATCGAACATTGCATTCTTCACAGAATCGCCAATACCCAAACCAACGCAAGCTTTGTCATACAGCACAAACGATGTTGCGTATCCCCTTGCTTTTCCGGGGAAATCAGTTCTTTGCGTCCAAGTGTTTGCACCCGGATCATATTCCCACAAGTCACGTTTAAAAAAGATACTGTCTGTATAAATCGAATCGGCAGTTACTTTAAGTATCTGACGCATAATTGTATCTATTTTATACTTTGGAGGAGGACCTGCACTAATTTGAGTGTGTTTGATGCTATCAATGTAAGGGCCTAAAACTTCAGAAGTAGGGGCACCATTGGCTTGTGCTCTTATACGACCATTGTCATATCCCAAACCAATATATCCTTTATTACCAAAAGCAAAGCCTACCGGATATGCTCTACCCATGATGGTACCGGGTATATCAGCTTTTTGTGTCCACTTATCCAAAGCAGGGTCATATTCCCAAAAATCTTTTAATAATGAATCACCTTTTGCATTGGTATAGGTTACGGTTAAATCCTGACGTTGCCAAGTTTTAGGAGCATTTGAAACTACTGTAAATGTGGTTCCCGGAATATTAATTGACTCGCCCAACGAGTCGGGTTTCATAAAGTTACGTCCGCCGCCCACGTACCCTTTTCCGTTTATGCTAAAACCGGCAGCACCAATACGTAGTTTACCTGGGAAAGGAGCTTTGCGGGTCCATGTTTTGGTAACCGTATCGTAGGCCCATGTGGCTGCTACAATGCGACCCCTGAAATACCAACTGGTGGTATCGCCCATTATTACATAAAGCTTGGTTCCAATCACAAACGAAGCTGCTGAGTGGCGTCCTGTATCAAGCTTTGGGGCAAATTTCCAAATATCAGTAATAGTAGGGTTAACTGGTGGCGGTGGTTTCAATTGTCCCCACGCCTGAGTGGAAATGCCTGCTAAGAGGGCAACTAAAAGACTTAGTATGTATTTTTTCATAGAGTTAGTGCGTACTTGCCTATTGGTAAATTACAAAATTATAAAAATTTAGCGTTTATCATAATTTAAGGACAAACGTGTATTGCTTGTATTTAAAGATATAGACGCGCTAAATTTTTTTGGGTTGCATAAGAGTTTAACTTTTTAAAAAAACTTTTATTGTAGCGATGATACACTATTTTTGCCTTACTGCCACTGTATGGCACTACTTTTTATACAACTATGACACCATTAGAATACATTAAGAACAACGAACAAAGGTTTTTGGATGAACTTTTTGATCTTCTTCGCATCCCGTCTATCAGTGCCGACTCAGCATTTAAGGATGATGTGAAGCGTGCCGCTGATTTTGTTGCTGATAAGATGCGTGAAGCGGGTGCTGATAATGTGCAGATTTTTCCAACTGCCGGACATCCTATTGTATATGGGGAAAAAATAATTGACCCTTCTTTGCCTACTGTTTTAACATACGGGCACTATGATGTGCAACCTTCATCACCGGATAATTTATGGCATACCCCTCCGTTTGAGCCAACTGTGCGCGACGGAAAGATTTATGCCCGTGGCAGTGCTGATGATAAAGGACAGTTCTACATGCATTTGAAGGCTTTTGAATACATGATGAAAACCAACACCCTGCCTTGTAACGTGAAGTTTATGATTGAAGGTGAAGAGGAAGTGGGCTCTGCCAACTTGGGTACTTTTATTAAAGAAAAGAAAGAGATGTTGAAGGCAGATGTGGTACTGATTTCAGACACGTCTATGATAGCTAATGATACCCCATCAATTGATGTAGGGTTGAGGGGATTGAGCTATGTTGAGGTAGAAGTAACCGGTCCTAACCGTGATTTACACTCAGGTGTTTACGGTGGGGGTGTTGGTAACCCTATTAATGTGTTGTGTAAAATGATTGCCGATATGCACGATGAAAACGGACACATTACTATTGAAGGGTTTTATGATAATGTACAAACAGTGAGTGATACCGACCGCGCTGAATTGGATAAAATTCCGTTTGACTTGGAAGAGTATAAAAAAGACTTAGGGATTGATGATGTTCACGGCGAAAAAGGATATAGTACTATTGAACGCACCGGCACACGTCCAACATTAGATGTAAACGGTATTTGGGGTGGCTATACCGGCGAAGGTTCAAAAACCGTGTTACCTTCAAAGGCATTTGCAAAAATTTCAATGCGTTTGGTGCCTAATCAATCAGCAGATGAAATCACAGAGAAGTTTGAGAAGTACTTTAAGAAGGTAGCACCAAAATCGGTAAAAGTAGAAGTGCGTCCTCACCACGGTGGCGAGCCGGTAATTACACCTACCGATTCTATACCCTTTAAAGCGGCCAGCAAAGCAATGGAAACTACTTTTGGCAAGAAGCCAATCCCAACACGCGGAGGAGGTAGTATTCCTATTGTGGCGTTGTTTGAGAAAGAACTTGGACTTAAATCAGTATTGATGGGCTTTGGTTTGGATAGCGATGCCTTGCACTCGCCCAACGAGCATTATGGTATTTTCAACTACTTAAAAGGTATTGAAACCATACCTTACTTCTTCCAAAATTTTGCTGAAATGAGCAAATAAGCTACACGATAAAGCTATAAAACAAATAAGGGGTGAACGACAGTTCACCCCTTATTTATTTTATACACAGTATCATTAGTTGCGTTGTTCCAATAACCGCGCAATGTATTTGCCAACAATATCAAACTCAAGGTTCACTGTTTGGCCTACTTGCAAGGTTTTAAAGTTAGTATGCTCGTAGGTATAAGGAATAATAGCAACTGAAAAGCCTTTATTAGTAGAGTTAACAACGGTTAAACTTACCCCGTTAATTGTAACAGAACCTTTTTCAACGGTAATATTGCCTTTGGGTTCATATTCAAAAGTATAATACCAGCTGCCGTCAGCCTCTTCAACATTGGTGCAGGTTGCAGTTTGATCAACATGGCCTTGAACAATGTGGCCGTCAAAGCGGCCGTTTGCGGGCATACAACGCTCAATATTAACAATGCTGCCTACTTGCCAGTTTCCCAAATTGGTTTTTATGAGGGTTTCGTGGATAGCTGTAACTGTATGCGTTGTATTGGCAGCATCCATTGCTACTACAGTAAGGCACACCCCGTTGTGTGATACACTTTGGTCTATTTTAAGCTCGTTTGAAATAGGCGATTGGATGGTAAAATGCAGGTTGGTACCTTCTGCTACTATATTTTTCACAGTACCAATGGTTTCAATAATTCCGGTAAACATGGGTTAATTCTTTAATTCAATCATGCCCGACAGGCTTTTTGCTGCACCATCGTTTTGAGACAAATCAATGTACGAGCAGTGAAAATAATAAACACCTGCGGCACAAGGTTGTTTGTTAGGATAATTACCGTCCCAAACTATGTCATTATTTTTATGTGAGTAGGCTGTTCCGCCCATTCGGTCGAAGATGTCAAATTCAACTATCTGCACATTTATAAACGGACCGGGCGTGTACAAAGTTTGTAAGGTTTTGTCAAGTATCGGCGGAAACTCAATTTTACTGCAAAAGCTAACATCTACAATGTTTGAGGGGATACTAAACACCATTTTACCTTGTTTAGCGGTCATGGTTTTGGCATAATACCTACCCGGCAGCAAACCGTACAATATGTTTTTATTGGCGGTAATGCTTACATACTCGTATGATTTTTCAAACAAGGCCGAGTCGGAAACAGTAGTGTCAATTTCATTTAGGGTATCAGGCAGGCGGTAAAGAAATACACGATCAGGGGTGATTGTAGAGTCGGCAACTCGAAGTTCAGTAATAACCTCAGTAGTACCCTTTATGCAATTGCCGGTAGCAGTTAACTCAATTCGCGAGGGATATTTAATAACACTGTCTATAACAACAACAGGTTGCTTCTTGGGTTTGCTACCTTTATTACGGGGTTGCGCCATCACTGTACTTGTTGTAAGCAACAGTAAAGTAAATAACAAAACCCTTACCTGTATAATTTTAATGACAATGGACATTACGGGGCGCAAAGTTAGCAAAAAAAGCAACGCCCCCGTAAGCTATGTAGTATTATCGTAAAAGGTGGAAGTTACCTTTTATGCTTTTCAGAATACGGACGTCTTCGCGTTGTATGGTCATGCTTAACAAATACCCGTAAACACCTTCGGGGGCAGGGGCACCGTTGTGATAGCCGTTCCAGCCCAAAGTAGCAAGGTCGGTGGTTTCAAATATCTTAGTACCCCAACGACTGAATACTAAGAATAATATTCCTTTTACTATCGTGGTATCAATGTAGGGTTTAAAATAATCGTTTACCGTGTTGCCCTCCGGCGTAAACGCGTTGGGCATAAAGGCATCGCAGGCAAAATCGAGGTATTGCGCTCTTATCGAGTCGGCCACACTACCGCAAGCATTTGTTACAACTACGTAATGATTTCCTGGAGAAGTGATGCGGAAGGTAGGCCCATTACTACTATCGCTCCACAAGTATTGAGCTCCTAATGTAGTTACATTTAGAGTAAAGAAGTCTTCTTTGCAAAATACTGTGTCGGGTCCTAAATCAATCGAAGGCGGGGGCACCACCAAAGTTGAGTCGGTAGCAGTATCGGCGCAGCCTTCGGCCACCTCAACCCCATAGGTTATTTTATTCCAACCTATTAAGGTGGGGGTAAACTCATTACCAACAACGTTATCACCGCTAAAAGTTCCGCCACCTACCACAGGTGTTAATGTTACTACCGGACTGTTTACACAATATTGCTTTGCAAGCCCGTTGAATGAAGGGTCTGGAGTTTCGTAAACAAATACCCGTCCTGTTGCGGTATCAGCGCAACTTCCTGCCGTGGCTGTAATTACCAGCGATATGTCAAACGTATCGGCATTTGTGTATTCTTTTGGAGGCGGGTTGGCCACCAAATCAGCACTAAAGTCGCCATAATTCCATATATAGGCTAAAGTACCCGATGATATGGTTGAATTGTTTGTAAACGTAAATAAGTTACCATCCAAACATTGTGTACTATCATCCACAGTAAATGCTGCCACAGGGTCAGGGTGTACAAACAAATTACGTTGAATTGAGTCTGAACAGCCATCAGTTGAGGTGGCTCTAAACCGTACTACAAAAGTATCGGGTGCAAGGTATGCATGTGTAACGTCGTTTTGTGTGCTGGTAGTTCCGTCCCCCAAATCCCAGAAATATGTCAGTGTGCCTGATGAAATGGAGCTGTTATTAGTAAGTACAAAGTTATTTACACCAAAGCACTGTATAGGGTCGTTTATTGCGAATGAAGCAGTTGGTTTTGGGAATACAGATGCGGTATGCCTTGCCGAGTCTTCGCAGTTGAAATTTGTACGGACCTTAAGTCTAACAATATAGCTTCCGGTGGTAATGTAGATAGCACCGCCGTTGAATGACGTAGATGTACTTCCGTTTCCAAAATCCCACTCATAAAAGAGGTTTCCGCTACTAACCGTACTGGTATTTGTGAATAAAAACTGATTACCGTTTAGGCACTGGGTACTATCATTAATAGTGAAGCTTGCAGTAGGAGAGGGGTTTACAAATACCCTGCTTGTGATTGAGCTGTCGCAACCCTGATCCGAGGTTACTGTATATACAATATCAAAGGTATCAGCGGTTAAGTATGATTTGTTGAATGTAACCGTATTTGCATTGGTAGCATCACCAAAATCCCAGAAATAGTTTAGTGTACCATACGGTATGGTTGTGTTATCAGCAAAATTGAACACATTACCAACAAAACACTGATTGTTATTGTTCACCGTAAACTTAGTGGCAGGGTGCGGGTACACAATGCTGTTTAGCGTTGTTGAATCTGTACAGCCCTTATCGCTGGTAACGGTCAATATTACATTAAACGTGTCAGCGTAATTATATACGTAAACGGGGTTTATTTGACTGGATGTATCGGTGTTACCAAATTTCCAGAAATGTGTAATGGTACCGCTGCTTACTGAGCTGGCATCAAAGAATGTGTATGAGTTACCACGCAAGCACTGCGTTGAGTCTGTAGTGGTGAAGTCAGCTACGGGTGAGGGGAACAAATAAACGCTATCAAACCCAGTGGCAGAACAACCTTGATCGGAGGTTACTGTATGATTGACTGTATAAAAGGTAGAAAGATTGGTATAAGTATACACAGTATCCTCTTGCTGCGATGTTCCGCCATCACCAAACTGCCAACTGTGAGTTAGCGTACCGTAATCAATAGTTGAAGTATCATTAAACACAAACTGATGTCCATTGAAACACAATGCAGTATCAGGGATAACAAACTTTACTTGTGGCACAGGGTAAATAATTACCTGTTTGCGTGCAGTATCATAACACGTTTCTGTGGTGCGGGCTATTAATAGTACAGTAAGCGTATCTGACGCTGAATAATTTGATTTTGTGGGATTGGCAACGTTGCTGGTATCGCCATTTCCAAATCTCCATGAGTAACCCGCAATAGTTCCGCCTGAAGGGGTGCTGGAAGTGTTTGCAAAAGCAAAGTTTTGATTATTTAAACACTGGCTTGAGTCGTTAATAATAAATTCAGCATCTGTATGCGGGTGTATAACATCCGTGCGTGTAAGAGAATCTTTGCAGCCGTTGTTTGAAGTTACCACAAGCCTCACAGGGTAAGAGCCCACGGCAGCATATTGGTGGCTGGTATTTGTATCAATAGAGGTGCCGCCGTCGCCAAACGTCCATGAGTAGTACATGGTATCAGGCGCGGTAATGCTGGATAAGTTGGTAAACGAGAAAAAATTGTTTACAAGGCATTGCGTACTATCACTGATGGTAAAGTTTACGTTGGGCTTACTGTAAACCGTTACCGGTTTTATGAGGGTATCGGGACAGCCAAAATCACTGCGTACCACTAACCTTACGTTGCGGTTACCCGATGTAAGGTAGTTTTTGGTGGGATTGGTAGCCGAAGATGAAGTAGCATCACCAAAAGTCCAGCCATAAGTTAATCCGCCGCTTTTAACTGTAGATGAGCTTGTAAACACAAAAGAGTTTCCGTTTAGGCACTGGGTACTATCATTAATCGTAAATGCTGCAACAGGAGACGGGTAAACAAAAATATCTTGAGAATCAGATGTAATACAGCCTTTATCACTGGTAGTTACCAATCGTAGTTTAAACGATGCAGAATCGGTAGTGTAAACGTGCGTGGTGTTTGATTGTGTGCTTGAGTCTCCGTCGCCAAAATACCATTTCACCGTATAGTTGCCCGATGAAAGCGTACTTGCATCGTTAAAAGTGAATGAGTTTTCATTTAAACAGGCCACCGTAGATGAACTGCTGATAAGAGCAGCCACACTGGGAAATACAATAACATTACGTTGGTACACACGTTCGCAGCCAAAGTTTGAAGAGGCAATAAGGGTTACATTAAATGTATCCGCAGTAGTATAGTTTTTTGTAGGCGAAGTTGCGGTAGAAGTGGTGGCATCATCAAAAAACCAATCATAGGTCATAGAACCAGACGATATTGATGATGTATTGGTAAATACAAAACTATTGTTGTTGCGGCACTGGTCGGTATCGTTTACAGTAAATGAAGGAACAGGACTTGGCACATAAAACATTGATGCCGCCAGTTTAAACGGGCGGGGAACGTTTGCAGCATTTGTGTAAACATAAAACGTATCTGTGTGCAGACCCAAGGTAGAACCTTTGTAATAAAAATCAACCGGGTAAAAATTGTTTGGGTATGTGGATGCGATACTGATTGTTACGGGAAATGAGCCCTTGTGACCAAAACCACCACCGGGTGATACTATTGAATCAATAACAAGCGGGTTAGTACCGTTATTGTAAAATAATACCTGCGCAAAAGCAGTATCCCCCAAGCAAGCGGTATCAGTAGCCGAAGCCGGTGTGGGTGTGATAACTTGCGTATGGGCGAACGTTGAAAGAAAAACTACAAAAAGGGTTAGTATATATTTTTTCAAATTCATTTTCACTTTGGAGGAAGAAATACGGAGTTAAAGTATGTAAAATTCCTAACGTACGAAGTTAAACTAATTACAATATTTAACAAGGACTTAAGCGTAAGTTTATACGAAAAAAGGCCCCACATTATTGCGGGGCCTTTTTCTATAAAACTGTTGCTTTTACTTAAGTTGCTTGCTCAAGCTGGCACGTAAATACTCGCGGTTTAAACGTGCAATAGCAGTAAGCGGTATTTCTTTTGGACATTCGGCACTGCAAGCACCGGTATTGGTACAAGCACCAAAGCCTTCTTCGTCCATTTGCTCAACCATATTCAGCGCACGGTTATCGCGTTCTGATTGTCCCTGAGGTAATAAGGCATACTGGCTTACTTTAGCACCTACAAACAGCATTGCTGATGAGTTTTTGCAAGCAGCAACGCAAGCACCGCAGCCAATACATGCCGCCATATTAAACGACTCGTCGGCGTTATCTTTGGGTATTGGGGTTGCGTTAGCATCAGGTACTGAACCGGTGTTTACTGAAATATAACCGCCGGCTCTTTGAATGCGGTCAAAAGCACTTCTATCTACCACTAAATCTTTAATGATAGGGAAAGCGTTTGCTCGCCAAGGCTCAATAGTAATGGTTTCACCTTCTTTAAAGCTGCGCATGTGCAACTGGCAAGTAGTTACTCCCTTAATGGGACCGTGTGCACGGCCATTTATATACATGCTGCAACTGCCGCAGATACCTTCGCGACAATCGTGGTCAAATGCAACGGGCTCTTTGCCTTCGCGCACCAAGCCGTTGTTTACCACATCCAGCATTTCAAGAAATGACATATCGGGCGAAACATCCTTAGCAGGATAAGTTTCAAATTTACCCTCAGTATTTCTGTTCTTTTGCCTCCAAACTTTCAGTGTAAGGTTCATATTCTCTGTTTTCAGTTTAAAGTTTCCTGTTTATTTGTTGGTTTTAAGTTTTGTGTTTTAAGATTTTAGGTAATTACCCTTCAACTTAAAACTGTAAACCTAAAACTGTAAACTGTTTCTTATTTGTAACTCCTTGTGGTTAGTTTAACGTTTTCAAACGTCAAATCTTCTTTGTGAAGATTTTCGGCTTGTCCGTCACCTTTATATTCCCAAGCGGCAACGTATGAATAGTTTTCATCATCGCGTTTCGCTTCACCGTCTTCGGTTTGGTATTCTTCACGGAAGTGACCGCCGCATGATTCGTTACGGTGCAAAGCATCGTCAACCATCAGCTCGCCAAGCTCCAAAAAGTCAGCAACACGTCCGGCTTTTTCAAGCTCTTGGTTAAGTTCTGCTCCTGAACCGGTTACGCGCACATTTTTCCAAAACTCTTCACGTATAGCACGTATTTCTTCTTTCGCTTCTTTCAAGCCTTTTTCATTACGTGCCATACCACACTTATCCCACATTATTTTACCAAGCTTTTTGTGGTAATAATCAACGCTTTCGGTACCTTGTATGCTGAGCAATTTATTAATGCGGTCTTTTACGGCATTTTCTGCTTGAGCAAACTCGGGTAAGTCGGTTGATATCGGTTTACGTTCAATATCAGCCAAGTAATCGCCTATGGTGTAAGGAATTACGAAGTAACCATCGGCCAAACCTTGCATCAAAGCAGATGCTCCTAAACGGTTGGCACCGTGGTCGCTAAAGTTGGCTTCACCCAAAGCGTACAAGCCGGGTACTGTGGTCATCAAGTTATAATCTACCCACAAACCGCCCATTGTATAGTGAACGGCAGGATATATACGCATGGGTTCTTCGTAAGGATTTTCGCCGGTAATTTGTTTGTACATATCAAACAAGTTACCATATTTGGCTTCTACCGCAGCTTTGCCTAAACGCTTGATGGCATCAGCAAAATCAAGGTAAACCGCTAAACCGCTTGCACCAACACCACGGCCTTCGTCGCACATTTCTTTTGCGTTACGGCTGGCCACGTCGCGGGGAACAAGGTTACCAAATGAAGGATATTTACGCTCTAAGTAATAATCCCTTTCAGATTCGGGTATGTCTTTGGCTTTACGTTTATCACCTACTGCTTTTGGCACCCATACGCGGCCGTCGTTACGCAGCGATTCCGACATAAGAGTCAGTTTCGATTGGTGGTCGCCCGACACAGGAATGCAAGTAGGATGTATTTGGGTATAGCATGGATTACCGAAGAACGCACCTTTTTTGTGGGCACGCCAAGCTGCAGTAACATTGCTACCTTTTGCATTAGTTGAAAGATAAAATACGTTTCCGTAGCCACCGGTGCAAAGCAATACGGCATGGCCGCTGTGGCGTTCAATCTCACCTGTTTCCATGTTGCGGGCAATAATACCGCGTGCATGACCATCAACAACAACAACGTCCAGCATTTCGTGACGCTCATACATTGTTACCGAACCTTCATTAATCATACGGTTCATGGCACTGTATGCACCCAACAATAACTGTTGTCCGGTTTGGCCTTTGGCATAGAAAGTACGAGATACTTGCGCACCACCAAATGAACGGTTATCCAGCAAGCCGCCATATTCACGGGCAAAAGGAACACCTTGAGCCACGCATTGGTCAATAATATTCACACTCACTTCAGCCAAACGGTGCACGTTTGCTTCGCGGGCGCGGTAGTCACCACCTTTTACGGTATCATAAAACAAACGGTACACGCTGTCACCGTCGTTTTTATAGTTTTTGGCAGCGTTAATCCCTCCCTGTGCAGCAATAGAGTGCGCGCGGCGGGCACTGTCCTGAAAACAAAATGCCTTTACGTTATACCCCAATTCTGCCAGTGATGCTGCGGCAGAAGCACCCGCCAAGCCTGTTCCTACCACAATAATATCGTACTTACGTTTGTTGGCAGGGTTTACCAGTTTTAGCTTAAACTTATGGTTGGTCCATTTTTCACCAATGGGACCTGCGGGGATTTTTGAATTTAATTTGTCAGACATCTTTTATACTGTATTTAGTATATGGTATAATGTATAAAGTATTAAAGCCTACTTAATTGGTTAAATGCTGGGCATATATGTAAACAGGAATTAAGGCAAACAGAATAGGTATAATAATACCAAATACCCAAACACCTAAAAAGTTAATGAGCCCGTTGTATTTGTTGTGATTAATACCCAAGGTTTGGAATGCGCTTTTGAAGCCATGCACTAAGTGAAATGCCAGAGCTCCCATTGCAAACGTATAAAGCAATACAAGCAGCGGATTTGTGAACGCACCTTGCACCTCACGGTTCAAATCTTTTACTATAATTGTTTTGGTAGTTTGGGTATATATTTCCTGCATTTTGGCTTCAATAGGAGCCACGGCAGTATCAGTTGCTATTGTATGCCCACTGTTCAAGTCAATCTCATATTGTACGTAAGGTACTTTTCCCCAGTGATACTCAGCCCAAAAATCGCTCATGTGAACTGCAATAAACACCAAAATGATGGTACCTAAAACACCCATCCAGCGGCTTGCCCAAAAGCTGGTTGCATTGCCCGGAGCAACCGCATACTTGCTTTTGCGCGATGCCATATTTTTATTGGCAAGGTAAAGGCCCATGATGGCGTGGTATAAAATTGTTGCATACAGGCCGTATGAAATGAATTTGATAACGGGGAATGTGGTCATAAAAACCGCATATACGTTAAAAGCCAATCCACCGTCAGACTTAAGTAATTGAAGGTTTCCGCTTAAGTGAACAGCAAGGAATGAGCACAGGAACAAGCCTGTGAGGCTCATGGTTACTTTTTTACCTATTGACGATGATAATGTTTTGATTACCCAATTCATGTGTATTTACTTATATTGAGAGGTAGTTTTTTAACGGGGCAAATTTAATGGTGTGTTAACCAATAACAACACCTTGCACCAAATTTAGAATTCATCTAAATTTAAACTGATTAACACTTGTTAGTTTTTAATTGTTTTAAAAAAATTAAGACGATGTTAAAAATTACACAACTATTAAAAAACGCCTGCATAATTAAACGGTGTAATTTTCTTTAACTCAGCCTTCACATTTTCGTTAACATTCAGTGTATCAATAAATTCAGCAAGGCTTTGCTTGGTTACTTTGTGGTGAGTGCGTGTTAATGCTTTCAAAGCTTCGTATGGTTTGTCGTAGCCTTCACGGCGCAAAACGGTTTGTATTGCCTCGGCCACTACCGCCCAGTTGCTTTCAAGGTCAAGGTCAATAGCATCCTTATTAAGCAATAATTTGTTGGCACCTTTGATTATAGAAGTATAGGCAATAAGTGAATGTGCGATGGGCACACCTATATTGCGTAGCACTGTGCTATCAGTAAGGTCTCGCTGTAGGCGGCTGATGGGTAGTTTTGCTGCAAAATGTTCAAACAATGCGTTGGCAACACCTAAATTACCTTCCGCATTTTCAAAATCAATGGGGTTTACCTTGTGAGGCATGGCACTGCTGCCTACCTCCCCAGCTTTTAATTGTTGTTTAAAGTAATCCATCGAGATGTACGTCCACACATCGCGGCAAAAATCAATCATAATATTGTTAATACGCTTTAGCGTATCACACAATGCAGCAAGGTTATCGTAGTGTTCAATTTGGGTAGTGTATTGCATACGTGTTAGTCCCAAACGGTTGTTCACAAACTCGTTGCCCAGCATCCGCCAATCAAGTTCAGGATAGGCTACGTTGTGGGCGTTAAAATTACCCGTTGCACCGCCAAACTTGGCAGAAAAAGGGATGGTTTTAAGCAGCAGCATTTGGTTTTCAATACGCTCAACAAATACCATTATTTCTTTACCCAATTTGGTAGGCGAAGCAGGCTGTCCGTGAGTTTTGGCCAACATGGTAATGTTCTTCCACTCTTCGGCCTTCACTCGTAATAAGTCGTTCACTTCGTTTAGTTTGGGTAACAACTCTTCGGTAAGTCCTTCCTTTAAGCTCAGGGGAACCGAAGTATTATTAACATCTTGTGAGGTTAAACCAAAATGCACAAATTCACCTATATCGGCTAAATCAAGCTCTTTCAAACGGTCTTTCACAAAATATTCCACCGCTTTCACATCATGATTGGTGGTTTTTTCCGTTTGTTTTATTTCATCAGCATCACTCACAATAAAGTTGCGGTATATATCGCGCAATTGATTTTTTTGGTAATCGTTTATCTTACCCTCTAATTGTGGCAAAGGTATTTCTGATAAAAATATCAGGTATTCAATTTCTACCAAAACACGGTAACGTATAAGGCCATATTCAGAAAAATAGCGGGCCAGCGAAAGTGTGGTTTTGCGGTAACGTCCGTCAACCGGCGATAGGGCAGTGAGTGCGCTTAAATCCATGTTGCAAAATTACATTAAAAGGTGAATAGACTAAAAAGTAATCGTGTGTTTACTTTTTTTCATGCAGCAAGAATAAAGGGAAAGGATTTGAGTAACAGGATATAAAGAACAGGATATGAAATCCTGTTCTGTTGGGTATTTCCCCTCGAAGGGTTTAAAACCCTTCGAGAGGCGAGCCACAAATAGAGGCGGGCTTTATGCTCGCCGTTCAAAGCAACACTATACATGTAAGATTACTCTATTAATTTAATAGCACGGCAACCTATGTACAAAATCAAAGCAGTAATTTTGTAGGGTTTATGATAAAGAAAATTACCGTTGCTTCCATCGCTGCTTTGGTAGCGTTTAGCGTAAATGCACAAAAACTTAGGGTTTCTACCGATACTGTTAAATACGGCACCTTATTCAAATATGTTACTTCAGGAGTAAATGTAACCATATACAACGATGCTCCGTTTGATATGCAAGGAGTAAAGCTAAAGACTACCAATAGTGATTTCACGCTGAGCGATACGTTGATAAACATACCCGCCATGAACTCAAAAGTGGTGAATGTAAAATTCCGTCCCCGCCACAATGTTGATTACAGCAATGAGTTAATCATAAGCACTCAAAGTCCCTACGGAGCCTTCAATGTGCATCTTAAGGGTACAGGGTTTTACAACAATACCTATTACAGCACCACACAAAACAAGTGGGAAGGTGATTTGATGGCCGCACTAAAAGCAAAAATTTCATCGGCTAATACGTTGGGCTATACCGTTGTGCGCGACCAAATGTATGCCTATGTGGATAATAATAATGACACCATCGAGTGTGTGTACACCGGGCGGAAAGCCAAGTTTAATACCCGTACAGGAGCTGTTACAGAAAATTTTACAGCAGAGCATAATTTCCCACGCAGTAAATACACTTCGCAAGATCCTATGTTTTCAGATGTACATCATTTGTTTCCTGCTGACGGGCCTGCAAATACCCGCCGAAGCGATGACCCTTTCGGCATTGTAACCTCTCCTGTTTGGATGGTAGGCGGCTCACTAAGCGATAATCAGAAATTTGAACCCCGCAACGAGCACAAAGGAACAGCAGCGAGGGCTATGTTCTATTTTGTGACCCGTTATCAAGATTATACCAACTTTTTTGACCCGCAAGAAGATTTGTTGCGCGGATGGGCAGCACAGTTCCCTGTTACTCCAAAAGATTCTATCCGACATGAACGCGCGGCGCAAGTGCAGGGTAACCGTAACCCCTTTACCGATCATCCTGAGTTTATTGAGCGTATCAGCAACTTTGCTGGTACAGCCCCAACTCCGGTTAAGAAATATGAACTTACTTACAGCCAACCTGTAAACTTTGGGTATGTGCCATTAAACGAGACCATTAATTATGTGGCTGTGCTTACCAACACCGGTAAAGCAACGGTGGATTATACGCTATCGGCCATTAACCCTAAACCTCAAACCAATGTTTCAGCACTGGTTGGCACATTTGCCATACAACCGGGCGAAACCAAACGTTTAGTATTTAGTTTTACTGCTAAAACAGTGGGAACCAACTTTACCGATTCGTTCAGTTTTAAGGCACAAGGTTTTAACGAAACTATCATGGCTTTTACAGCCAATGTGTCGGGCTTAGGAGTTAATGAGGCGGCCCGAACCAATATCAATTTGTTCCCCAATCCTGCAAATGAGGTAGTTACGCTTAGTGCCG
This sequence comes from Agrobacterium sp. 719_389, assembly GCA_943370295.1. Taxonomy (GTDB): domain Bacteria; phylum Bacteroidota; class Bacteroidia; order UBA8524; family UBA8524; genus SB11. The sequence continues at coordinate 208,395 of CALRQL020000002.1, forward strand.
ACCGTGCATTAAACTATCCTGCCACCGTTAATTTTTATGATTTGGCAGGAAAATGTGTTTATTCTACCGTTTTAAATGAAAGTTTTACCGATATAAATGTTACGACGCTGATTTCGGGTTGTTACTTTGTACAAGTAAATGACGGAACCTTGAGTTCCATCACCAAACTTGTTAAGTTTTAACCACGAAAGAGTATCATGAAACAATTTTTTAAAATGATGTTTGCCTCAATGTTCGGCTTTGTGCTGGCAGGCATCTTACTTGTATTTATCGTTTTCGGAATAATTGCCGCAACGGTTTCAAGTTTCAGCGAGAAGAAAGAAGTAAAAGTATCAGCCAACAGTGTTTTGCACCTTAAACTGGATACTTACTTAGAAGATCGTACCTCTGAAAATCCCTTTGTTAACTATAATTTCAGCAATTTTGAAGCAAACAATTCCGCCGGTGTTTACGATGTAATACGCAGCATCAGAAAGGCCAAAGCCGATGCACACATGAGCGGTATTTTTCTTGAGTTTGGAGCGGGTTTTCAAGCCGGTTTTGCCAATCTTCAAGATTTACGCGAAGCCATTATCGATTTTAAAAAATCGGGCAAATTCGTTTATGCCTATTCAGAGATTTATACCGAGCGTAACTATTACCTAGCAAGCACAGCCGATAAAGTTTTCTTAGATCCTTCGGGAGAGTTGATTTTCAACGGTATGTCAGTAAACATTACCTTCTTTAAAAGCATGCTGGATAAGTTGGGGATTGAAATGCAAGTATTTAAAGTAGGCAAATTTAAAGGTGCTGTAGAACCTTTTATCCGTGAGGACTTAAGCCCTGAAAACGAAGAACAGATAAACGTGTACCTTACTTCTTTGTACGGTACTTTTATAAAAGGTATTTCAGAGAGCCGTAAAATTGATACAGCACGCCTGTATGAAATTGCTGATAAGATGGAAATCCGCTCAGCAAAAGCGGCGGTAGATTTAAAGATGATTGATGCGCTGAAACACCACGATGAGGTGTTAACAGAAATACGCAAAAAATTAGGCACCGGCGGTGATGACAAAATTGATTTTGTATCTGCATACGATTACCGAAGCGTAAAAGTGGAGGATGAGAATAAAGACAGCGAAAGCCAAGGTAAAATAGCCATTTTGTATGCTGTAGGCGATATAGTTGACGGTAGTGGCGATGAGTCTACAGTTGGTTCGCACAATCTGCGCGAGGCCATTATAAAAGCCCGTACCAACGATAAAATTAAAGCGGTGGTGTTGCGTATCAACTCACCCGGCGGTAGTGCAATGGCATCTGATGTGATATTGCGCGAGCTTGCCTTATTAAAGAAAACAAAACCCCTTATTGTATCAATGGGTGATGTGGCTGCATCTGGCGGTTATTACATTGCTATGGCTGCTGATACTATTGTGGCGCAACCTAATACCATTACCGGTTCGATAGGTGTATTTGGTATGATGCCAAACATGAAAGTTTTGTTGAATGATAAATTGGGTATTCACCTAGACGGTGTTAAAAAAGGGGAGTATTCAGAACTTGGCCGTCCCGACCGTCCTTTTACCGAAGGCGAAAAAGCCATCATACAAGGATATGTTGAAGACGTTTACCGTCAGTTTTTAGGGGTTGTATCAAAAGGCAGGGGAATGGATACTGCCGCAGTACACGAAATTGCCCAAGGTCGTGTTTGGACTGCCGAAGATGCTAAAGCCCGCGGTTTGGTGGATGTGATGGGTGGTATGCAAACAGCATTAGACATCGCTGCTAAAAAAGCAGGGTTGACCAACTACCGTATTACTGAATTGCCCGTTGAGAAAAACCCGTTTGAAGAATTCTTTAAGAGCATGAGTGCTGAAACCAAAGCCAAAATGTTGAAAGAAGAATTGGGCGAAAGCTATACTTACTACATGCAAATGAAACGTGCAATGCGTGTGCAAGGCATACAAACCCGCATGCCGTTTGAAATTACCGTTGATTAACTTTTCACATAGAACAATATATTTTAAGAAGCCCCTTACGGGGCTTTTTTATTTAGTATCTCCTATTCTAATGAGTATTGTAGTTTTATGCTCAAAAAAATTAACAAGTCGTTCTAAAATAGGGGCTTGGTTTTTGCGTTTAAGGTACAATACTAAAAACACAGATATTTTTTTGCAGGGATGTAACTAATACGGCCTATAACCGTCTAACTTAGTAGCTTTGCAACGTATAATACAAAAAGCCGATGAAGAAGTTTTTTAAAATCACAGCCATTGTAATTGTGGTGTTATTGGGTGTTGTTGTCGCCCTGCCCTTTATATTCAAGGGTAAAATAGTGGAGTTGGTGAAAAAAGAAGCCAACAAACAACTTACCGCCACCGTTGATTTTGATAACGATATATCCCTTAGCTTGTTTAAAAACTTCCCTCAGTTTACCATTGAGTTGAAGAAATTCAGCATTGCAGATAGTACTGATAGCGATACACTGGTTTCTGTGCAGCGTTTTTCGGCTACATTGGATGTAATGTCTGTAATATCAGGCGATAAAATTCAGATTAATTCCATTGTGTTGGATAATCCCCGCATTTATGCAAAAGTGCGTAAAGACGGTAAAGCCAATTGGGATATAATGAAGCCCAGTACCGATACCGCAACAGCTGCTCCTGCAGATACAACTTCATCCTTTAAACTGGGGTTAAAGAAATTTGAAATCATAAACGGACGTATTGTGTATTACGACCAGCAAGGTGGTATTTACAGTGCTCTTGAAGGACTGAACCATATCCTTAGCGGTGATTTTACCCAAGACCTTTTTACCCTGCAAACCAAAACCGATGCACAAGCTGTGACGGTAGGCATGGATGGCTTGAATTACCTGAACAAGGTGAAAGCTAACCTAAAAGCCGATTTGGAAATGGACATGAAGCAAATGAAGTTTACGTTTAAAGAAAACGAACTTCAACTGAATGAGTTGTTTGCAGGCTTTGATGGTTTTGTAGCCATGCCTGCCGAGGACATACAAATGGATTTGAAGTTTGCTGCCCGCAAAACCGACTTTAAAAATATTTTATCGCTGATACCTGCGGTGTACACCAAAGATTTTGCAAACGTTAAGACTTCGGGTAAATTAGGACTTGACGGTAGTTTAAAAGGTATCTATAACGAAAAATCACTGCCTGCGTTTATCATCAATTTGGTGATAGATAACGGGATGTTTCAATACCCCGGTATGCCTGCCGATATGCGCAGCATATTTGTGAACCTGAATGTTACCAATCCTGACGGGGTGATTGATAATACAGTTATCGACCTTAAGAAGTTTGATTTTGTATTGGCTAACGAGCCTTTTAGTGCCAGGCTATTGGCTAAAAATCCCACTACCGACCCTTATGTAGATATGAACGTGAAGGGTAGGGTTGATTTGGCTCAAGTATCAAAATTGGCACCGCTTGAAAAAGGCACAACCCTTAGTGGTTTAATTGCTGCCGATATGAGCGCAAAAGGCCGCGTATCAACCCTTGAAAGTGGCAACTATGAAGATTTTAACGCATCGGGTAGTATGACGGCTACTAACGTAGTGTATGATACCGACAGCTTGCCCAAAACCACTATTACCAATGCCAAGTTGAATTTTAACCCCAAAACAGTTGAAATGCCTGTTTTTGCGGCGGTGTTAGGCAACAGCGATGTGAACATGAAAGGCAGTTTGAGCAACTTTTTCGGTTATTTCTTGGGTAATGGTATATTGAAAGGCGAGTTGGATATGCAATCGAACTTGTTTGATGCCAACCAATACCTGACAGGAGAAACCAATGGTACTGAAACTCCCGCACCTGCCGATACAGTTCCGCTTACTGTGGTTGAAGTCCCTAAGAATATTGATTTTACACTAAATCTTGCCGTGAACCGCTTTTTGTACGACAACCTTGAGTTGAAAAACATGGGCGGTATGGCCAAAATTGCTGATGGAGCAGTGCTGCTAAACAATGTGCATACAGATATTTTTGGCGGTAATGTTAAAATGAACGGAAGTTATAGCACCGCTAATCCGTTGAAACCCGAAACCAAGCTTAATTTTGCAGTAAGCAGTATTGATGCAGGTGAGGCATTTAAATACATGAATACCGTAAAACAATTGGCACCCATTGCCCAATATATCAACGGTAAAATATCGGCCAATTTTGATTTAAACACGCTGTTGGGTGGAGACATGATGCCATTGCTAAGCAGCTTAACCAGCAGTGGTAAATTAGAGATACCCAAGGCTGCGCTTGCAGGTTACCCGCCAATGATGAAGCTATCAAACACCTTGAAAGTAGATAAGCTGCAATCGTTGGATTTGAATAAAATACTGCTGATGTTTAGCGTTGAAGACGGACGCATAAAGCTGCAACCGTTTAAACTGGCTACCAGTGGTGTAAATATGCTTATTTCAGGCTCGTCAGGATTAGACCAATCGTTGGATTATGATGTGAAACTGGATATTCCGCGCAGTTTGTTTGGCAGTGGTGCAAATGCAGCGCTTGATAACATGCTGGCCGAAGTGGGTAAAAAGGGGATTGCTCTTAAGCCCAGTGAAATTATTAATGTGAATGCTTTGATAGGTGGTTTCACTACAAATCCTACCATTAAAACCAGCTTAAAGGAGATTGCTAAAAACACCTTGGACGATGTGAAAGATGCAGCCAAGCAAAAGTTGAACGAAGAAAAGGATAAGGCCATTGACAAAGCAAATGCAGAGTTGCAAAAACGTATTGATGCAGCCAAAGCGCAAGGAGAAAAACTAATTGCCGAGGCTCAAAAGAAAGCGGATGCACTGAAAGCCGAATCGAGGAAGCAGGCGGATGCAATTGTAGCAGAAGCTAACAAACAAGCCGATGATAAGGTGAAATTAGCAGGCAATAACCCAATAGCAAAAGCGGCGGCGCAAAAAGTGGCAGATAAACTAAAGGCTGAAGCCCGCACAAAAGCCGACAAGGTTGTTGCTGAAGGTGATACAAAAGCCGATGGTATAGTTAATGAAGCCCGCAAGCAAGCCGACCAGTTGGTGAAGGATGCCGAAGCAGGTAAAAATTCTACATTGGGAAGGTAATAGTTACTAACGGGCGATAAACAAAAAAGCACCGCTGCAAGCGGTGCTTTTTTATGTTGTATATGGTAGCTCAGAATTATTGTTTTGCACCAAAAAAGCTGATACTACCGCTGTTTTGGGTATAAACAATTTGAGGAGGATTGCTGTTTGCAATAACATAGAAAGTACCATCGTGTGTGCCTTGCTGGTGGTAAATAGAAGTATCGTTTTTAAATACAAATATATCTACTGTTTGCATTTTAGTGTTTTCGGGGCCGGGGGTTATCCTCACTTTAGCATCGCTAAGTTTAGTTACGGTAACACTCATATCAGTTGTAGTGCCTTGTCCGTTGGTAACGTCACCAACAAACTTCCCTGTAGATTTTGCCCATACATCAAGAGTTGGGTTGTTGTTACCGCCGCTATTGTTATTGTTACTGCTGCTATTATCGTCTTTACTGCACGATACAGCACCAAGCGCAAACGCACCTGCCATTAAGAAAATGTAAAGCTTTTTCATTTTTACTCTTTAGTTTTTAAATAAGATGTTTAATGTCCCAAAAATGTTACCGCAATGTAGTTTTTTTTTGTTTTTGTAACTTAAAATTAGTTCAGAAGTAAAAAAAATCCCACCTGCGCAAAGCACAGGCGGGATACTATAACGAAACTAAAAAAGGAGGGCTTGATTATTCTGCTACTATATCGTTGTTAGTAGCAACTGTTGCTGATTCGTCAGTAGATTTCTTTCTAAACCAACGCATTTGTACTTTCTCACTAATAATATACATTACTGGTACTACGTACAAGGTTAAGAAAGTGGTTACTGTCAAACCGAAAATAATCGTCCACGATAGAGGACCCCAGAACATTGCACTATCACCACCTATATATATATGCGGGTTGTATTCGCTTAAAATAGTGAAGAAGTTAATATTTATACCCAAAGCAAGGGGCACAAGACCCAATACAGTAGTGATTGCTGTAAGCAATACAGGGCGCAAACGGGTACTACCTGAAACTGCTACAATTTCAATCAATTCGCTTACAGGCAAACTCTCATCTTCGCTTAGGCCAAGCTCTTGTTTACGGCGTTTTATACTTAGGTCGGTAAAGTCAATCAATACAATCGCATTGTTTACCGCCACACCGGCCAGTGATATAATACCCAAACCGCACATTAGGATTGAGAAATCCATTTGGAAGATACCAAAGCCCATAAAAACACCGATGGTACTAAACAACACTGAAAGCATGATGATGGCAGGGTTAATGATGCTGTTGAACTGCGCCACAATAATCAGGAATATAAGCATGAACGCAATCATAAACGCACGACCCATAAACTCTGATGATTTGTTTTGCTCTTCTTGCTCACCGGTAAACTTATAGTCGTATCCGGCAGGCAATTCAAATCCTTCTAACAAGGCTTTGTACTTAGGTACAATTTCGTTGGCACTGTAGCCTTCTTTTACATTGGAGTAGATGGCAATCACCCTATTCATGTCTTTACGTTTTACCGATCCGAACGTGGTACCGTAATCAACGGTTGCAACTGCCGAAATAGGCACTTGAACAATTTGTCCGTTTGACGGGTTACGGAAGGTAATCATTTGGTTCATCAGATTACCGCCGTTATAGCGTTGGTCGTTTCTCAACCGTAAGTTGATGGGGAAATCGTCTTCACCTTCTTTAAACTTAGATATTTCTTTACCAAAGCTACCTGTACGAATAGTGTTAGCAATACTGAAAGTAGATATACCGAAACGGCGAGCCGCTTCACGGTCAATTTTCACTATCATTTCAGGTTTGCTGTCTTCAAGGTCGGTTTCAAGTTTATCTACACCGGGTATCTTTTCAGCATCCATGTAGGCAAGCATCAAGTTGGTGTATTTAATCAAAGTATCATAGTTTTCGCCACTCACCTCAACGTTAATAGGTTTACCCACCGGAGGGCCGTCGCGGTTCTTTTCAACTGAAATATTAGCTTCGGGTATTCCTTGCAAAGCTGCACGAACATCTTCAAGCACTTGTGATGTGGTGGCAATGCCCTCCATCTTCATACGGTCTTCAGTTTTTATAAACGTAACCGTAATACGTGCTTTGTGAGGCATGGCACCTTGCTGTACCCCCTCGTTAGGGTCTGAGGTACCTTCACCTACCTGAGCCAGCATAGCTTCCACAATTTTCTTGTGTGGTTTTAGTACGCTGTCGATTTTGGTTTCTAACTGCTTTGTGAAAGCGTTGGTACGTTCAATATCAGTACCTAATGGCATTTCAACAAACACGTTAAAATACAAGGGTTCGTTATCAGGGAAGAACGTAACTTTTACATTACTGTTGGCAAAAAATGCCCAACTGAAAATCATTAAGACAGTTGTTGAGAAGAAAATGGTTTTGGTGTGGGTGAAGCACCATTTTGCAGTACGCAAGTATAGGTTTTCAAGCTTCACTAAACCGTTGTTTTGGAAACGGATAGAAGCAGGCTTAAAGTAATAACGGGTTAGTATGCGTAGCAACGCCCATAGCAACAATAAGTTACCCAGGGTTAAACTACCGCTTACAATAAGTAATAAACCGGGTACAATTAGTACAATGTTGTATATCCAAAATTTACGAACGGGTGAGCCCTTGTCATCCTCATCTTTTATCATCATTCGTGCGGTAAGCACAGGGTTAACCACCAATGCTACGAACAATGAAGCAGAAAGTACGGTGATGATGGTGATAGGCAAGTATTTCATAAACTCACCAATCAAATCATTCCAGAACAATAGGGGAAGGAAAGCTGCTACCGTAGTAAGGGTTGATGAAATAATAGGCCATGCTACTTCACCGATACCGTATCTTGATGCATCGTATTTATTAAAACCTTCTTTTGTGTATAAGCGGTAAATGTTCTCAACTACCACAATACCGTTATCCACCAACATACCTAAGGCCATGATTAGCGAGAAAAGCACCATCATGTTTAGTGTAGCTCCCATAAAATACAGGATGGCATACCCCAACATCATTGATAGCGGAATAGCAATACCCACAAACAATGCATTACGCACACCCATAAAGAACAACAGGATAAGTACCACCAAGATAATACCTGAGATAATACTGTTTTCAAGGTTGCTTACGTTATCACGGGTTTGGATACTTTGGTCGTTGGTAAGCACCACTTTCATGCCTTTTGGCAGCTTGTTTTTCTGTGCATCTTCAAGGATTAGTTTCACCTTGTCGATACCATTCAGAAGGTTCTCACCCGATTTTTTCATAATATCAATTGATACTACGGGGTTTTTATCCAAGCGGGCAAAGCTTTGAGCTTCTTCAGGGCCAAACTCAACGGTAGCAATATCGCGCAGGTACACAATTTTTTGGTTCTCGTCCTTTACAATAATGTTGGCCAAGTCCTTAAAATCTTTGTATTCACCTGATATACGAATACTACGGCGGTTAATGTTATCACCGTCGATGCTTTGTATATCACCACCCGACATTGAAATGTTTTCAGATTTGATTGCATTTTCAATATCGCCGAAGCTGATTTGCATCGCTTCCATTTGGTTTTTGTCAACAGAAATACGCACCTCTTTGTCAAGCAAACCGCGTATTTCAGCTTTAGAAATCTCAGGAAGTTTTTCAAACTCGTCTTCTAGGTATTCAGCGTTTTCTTTCAACACATCGTAGCTAAAGTTACCCGATATGTTTACGTTAACAACCGGAAACTCAGAGAAATCCATTTCAAAAATGTTCGGGTCGTTGGGCAAGTCGTTGGGCAAATCGCCTTTAATCTTGTCCACCGCATCTTTCACATCCTGTAAGGCTTCTTCGGGGGTTATGTCAAGGTCAAATTCAACGATAATGGTTGAGTAATCTTGAATAGAGGTAGATGTAAACTTTTTGATACCCTTTAACGATTTAATTTCTTTTTCGATAGGGCGGGTAACAAGGTTTTCCATATCAGTAGGAGAGTTACCGGGGTAAACTGTTCCTACGTAGATAATTGATTGTTTAATCTCGGGGAAGCTTTCTTTTGGCATCGCGCCATAGCCTACCCAACCTATTATAGCAATAATAAACACCAACACATAAACGCTGGTTCTATTATTAATAGAGAAGGTTGAAAGGCCAAACTCTTTTAAGAGCTGTTTATCTTTATCTGTGCTCATACAGTAGTAGTCAGGATTAGAGTTGGATTATTTTACAATTGAAATCAAGGTACCATCGGCAAGACCTTTTGTATTTTCTGTAACAATACGGTCGCCGGCTACAAGACCTTCAGTAATTTCAGTAAGTGCATTTGCAGTTTGTCCTGCTTTAATTGCTCTTCTTTTTGCATAGGCTTTGCCACCCTTTTCTTCAACTACATATACAAAACTTCCTGCACCATCGGTACCAATTACATTTGATGGAACAGCTATAGCGTTAGGTTTTACATAATCAAAGATGGTAACCATCGACAACAAATTAGGCTTAAGGTTTTGGCTGTTGTTGAAGATGTTTACAGTGATAGCGAATGTGCGGTTTGCAGGATCGATAACCTGACCTACAGCACCTATTTTAGCGCCCATAGTGTAGTTGATACCGGGGAATTTAAGGTACACTGAGTCGCCAATTTGTACGGCTGACACGTACCTTTCAGATATTTGAGCAGTAACTTTAAGCTGGTTGTTGTTTACCACACGGGCTACAAGCATACCGGGCATAATGTTTTCGCCATTGTTTATCATTACATCATCTACCACACCGCTTACTGGTGAAGTGATATTGTATTTGGCGTATTGGCTGCGCAATGTTTCAAGTTGTTTTTTCAAAGCATCGCGTTGGTTTTCAGCTTGCAACAATTGCATTTCAGTACCTACGTTTTGGTCGCGCAAGGCTTTTTGTTTTTTGTAGGTAATCTCCGCCAGTTTCAAAGCGTTTTCAACTTCTTGTATAGAGTTAGCAGTAATATCACCGTTCACACGGGCAATCAACTGGCCTTCGCTCACTTTTTGGCCTTCTTTTACTAATACATCTACTACACGTCCGGCTACTTCGCTACCTACAATCACATTCTTATCGCTTTCTACCACACCTTGCATTTCTACCGGGCGTTTAAAGGTAATGCCCGCAAGTGTTTGCATTTTAACCGGTACAGCTACGTTGGTTGTGGTGTCTTTGGCTGAAAGTTCTTTTTCAAGTGCCTCAATTTTTTTGCCTAATTCAGCATATTCAGCCTTCATTGCATCAAGCTGCTTTTGCTTATCTGCTTCTTGTTTTCCGCATGATATGGCCAATATTGCTACTAAGGCCAATGCTATAATATATTTCATTTGTGTTAGGGATTTTTGGTGAAATTGTTTTTATAGTTTGTTTTGTTTATTCAAGTATTTTACCCCCGGTGGCCTTGCGGTATTCAAGTTCAGATACCATCAGTTCGTAAAGGGATATTAAAAGGTTGGTTTCGGTAGTGTTATATTCTGTTTCAGCCGTTGTGTATTCTAACGATGTGCCTAACCCTTCTTGTAGTTTGATTTTGGCAATGCGCTTAATTTCAGCGGCCAACTCCATGTTTTTCTTTTGAAGGTTATAGCTTTCAAGAGCTCGCAAGTATGATGTGCGAGCTGTAAATACCTCGTTTTGGTACGATTGCTCAAACTGAGTTTTGGTAATTTTATATTGCTGTAATCTCAAATCAGCTTGCTGTATAAACGAACGTTGCCTGAAGCCGGTAAATATGGGAACGTGCAAAGTAAGCCCCCATGCTGTACCCGGAAACCATGGATTGCCCAACTGGCTCAACTCGCCTTTGCTGGCAAAGGTGTTTTGTTGGTGGCTGATAAATCCGTTTAGGGTAGGGTAGTAGCCTACTTGGTAGCGGCGTTTATCCAATATACCCAGTTTTATTTGTTGTTCAAGAAGTTTATACTCAGGGCGGGCACCAATATTGCCATTGGCATCCACATTTAGTATATTCATTTTAGCCTCAAGGGTTTCGCTGGTTTCAGTAAGTTGTATTTCTTTGTTTACATCAAAGCCCATTTGAAGTTTCAATACATTTAGCATCACTTTGCGCTGGTCCTCAAGCCTTGATTTTTGTATCGCAAGGTTTGAGCGTGAAAGCGCAATGCGTGTTGTATCAACAGCTTCGGCAAAACCTTGTGTAGCCATTGCACTCATAGTAAACAATGTTGAATCCAGACTGCGCAAGCTGGCAGTCAGTTGTTCAATACGCTCATCAGCCATCAATACTGAGTAGTAGGCCTTAATGGTGTTTATTTCTACCTCAATTTCAGTTTGCTGGGTGGCCAATGTGCTCATAGCCACATATTCTTTAGCCGCTTTTACACCTAAAAAATAAGTTCCGTCAAAAATCAACTGGTTTAGTTGGCCATTTACTGTTAATGAATTTGCCAAACCAAATTGTGCATTAATAAACTCAGGGCCACGTGGCGAGCCTGGAGGTAGGGCATCGTTAATAAAGTTTGGAAGCCTTTGGGTAGCTATCTGTATATTGTTGGTATAGCTGGCACCGGCACTTATTTGCGGCAAGCCGCTTGCAAGTATTTCATTAACTTTTTGGTTAGAAATTTTCTCGTCAATGCGGGTCTTTTGCAGCGAAAGGTTGTTTTTCTTGGCGTACTCTACCGCCTCTTTAATCGAAAACTTTGTGGCCTCCTGCGCTGTTGAGGGCAGGTATAGGCCCGCAACAACCGCAAGCGCTAACAAAAGCCGTATTAGTCTTATTTTCATAGTTAATTATATTTTGTTGGATTGTTTGTTTAAATATTCAATGCCTTTGGGTGTTGCAATGCCGCAAATGTGGTACGACAGCATGGATTTCACCACATCTTCAAACTTAAATTTGTCGCGCGGAAAGTATGGGCTTTCAAGCACAGCATCGGCCATAACCATATAAAGGCGGGGGATTATTTTTGTATCAACATCTGCACGATAAAAACCTTCTTTTATACCTCGCTCCATGTTTTTTTCAAGCTGCTCGGTTATGCATGCCAATTTGTATTCGCCCAGTTTGTGAAATGCGCTCGAATGGTATTTGCGCAAATCAAACATTAAAGCAGGGCTGGTATCTTTTAACTGCTGGCAAAAAAAGTCGCCAATGGCCAGCATGGCATCAATAGGGTTTTTATTATCCTCAGTAATTACTTCGCAGGTATGGCGGTGGCGTTGCAGATAAAACTCAAGGGTTTTTTCAACCAAATCATTTTTATCATTCACAAACTGGTACAAGGTTTTTTTGCTAATACCAAGTTCACGGGCAACATCGTCCATCGTGATACTTTTTATTCCGTACCGCGAGAAAAGGTTTTCGCTTCCTTCTAATATTTTAAGTAGTAATTGCAAAACGGAGGCAAAGGTAAAAAAAGAATAAACGCAAGAAACGTTTTTGAGTGAAAACGTTTCCTTAGTTTCTTTTGTTTCCTTTTAAATAATTGATAATCAATATTTTGTGATTTTTGTAATTTTACGAAACGTAGAAAAAACCCGATGAACCGTATTTTTTGTATGATTGTACCGATGAAAAAAATAATTGTTGTTTTGTCTTTTGTGGTGCTGTTTTATGGAACAGTAGGAGTTGGTAAAGCCCAAACAGTGCTAAAACTAAAAACACCCATGGTATATTACACGGCCGGTGGTAGCATAGGGCTATTGGCAGCAGGGCATTGGGCTACACTTAATACAAAACCATATACAATAGCTGATTTAGCCACTTTTAATAGAGATAATCTTAATGCTATTGATAGGCAGGCTACCTTTCAGTATAATACGCAGGCAATATTTTTTAGTGATGCAACTGCTTTTACCTGCGCAGCAGTGCCGGCTGCAATGAGTTTACTACCCAAGATACGCAAGGAGTTTGTTACTTATAATGCAGTGTATGCACAATGCTTGTTGGCTACAATGGGACAAAGCATGATTTTAAAAGGTTTTATTAATAAGGCACGGCCTTATGTGTACAATACTAATGCCCCGCTTGATAGGCGCTTGAGCCGTGATGCAGGGCATTCGTTTCCATCAATGCATACTTCTGTTTCTGCGGCTGCTTGCTTCTTTGCTGCTACAACCTATTGCCTTTATTATCCTGAAAGTAAATATAAAGTTCCTGTTTGGATAGGAGCTGTTATTCTTCCTGCTTTAACAGGCTACCTGCGCAACCAAAGCGGCAGGCATTTTTATAGCGACATAGCCGGAGGGTACGCGATTGGGGCGGCCAACGGAATACTCTTTCCGCTATTGTTCAAGCAAAGAAAATAAATTGTAAAGATTATCTGATAAGGTGGATAGTGCCATTAAGGGCGTATGGCCTTCCTTCAGCATCAATAATTTTAATGGCGTATGAATACATATCAGTTGGCATGGCTACATCGTCTGAGCGTCCATCCCAACGGTGATTCAAATCGTTAGAAACAAAAATCTCTTGTCCCCAGCGATTAAATATCTGCATTTTGTAGCTGCTGATAAACTCAACACCGTCCATGCCGAAATAATCATTCTTACCATCGCCATTGGGCGTGAAACTGGTAGGAACATAAGCATCAAACGGGGGTACAATCAAAATTTCTTTACTTACTTTGGTAACACAACCTGTTTTATTAGCAACTTCAAGTGCTACTGTGTAGTAGCCAGCCTTTTCGTAAGTAATCAATTCAGTTTGTTTAGTAGATAATTGGCCGTTGCCAAAATCCCATTTGTATGAATTTACATCTCCTGAAACCTCAGGGATAAATTCAATAACGGTTTCATCAAAGCCCCATTGCTTTTTGTGGTGGGTAAAATCAGCCGTAGGCAGTTTAACCACATTAACAGCGTTAGCTTTTGAAGTTACATACCTGCATCCCTTATCAGAAACAGCAGTTGCAGTAAGTGTATAACTGCCGCTATGAGGATAAGTGTAAATTGGTTGGGGCATAGTAGAAAGTTCGCCATCGCCCAAATCCCATAACCATTCTCTAATCGGAATAAAATTATCCAGTCCTTGTATTTTTAGTCGGGCAGGTTGTTTATCACAGGTTTCAATGCTCACAATTTCAAACACAGGAGTTGGATGAACAGTCACCTCAATAGGCTCAAAGCTTCCTTCACATCCTTCGGCTGATTTTGCATCAAGTTGTATAGTGTATTTGCCGGGGTTTAAGTAATTAGCTGTTGGTGTAGGGGCAGACAATTCATTACCATTACCAAGTTTCCAAACATAGTTTGCAATTGCAACATCGTTTGTGCGGTTTACACCTAATACAAAGGCGTTCAGGTCAAGACATTGCCCGTTGTTATTTACCGTAATTGTACCCTTGGGGTTTTCAAAAACGGTAACGGTGTGTGTGCTGATATCCTCACAGCCATTTTGTGATACAATTTTAAGCTCAAGGGTATTTTTACCTTTGGCGGTAAATGTAATAGGTAAAGGATTGGCAAAGTATATCTTGCCTGCTTCATCCTTCCAACTGTATGACGATACCGGTGCCGAAGGGTTGGTGTTTGAAAACGAAAACTCAAACCTGTTGTCGGTTTCGCAAGCACTTAAGGTTTTAATAGATACATCAGCCTTTGGTTTTTCAAAGGTTGTTAGTGTATTAACAGCAGTAACTTTGCAACCTTTATCATTTGTAGCAGTTAGCGAAACAAGAAAAGTTGAATTTGGAGCAAACGTTTTAACTGGGTTTTTATCAGTAGATGATGTGTTATCACCAAAGTCCCAATCGTATCGCTGTATGCTGTGCTCCCCTGATGTGTTATTTATAAATTCAACGGGGCTGCTGCCTAAGCAAGAAGTGGTATTTTTTGATGTTGTAAAGCTAACCGTTGGAGAAGAATACACAACAACTTCGGTTTCTGTGGTTACACTGCATCCTGCAAGGTTGGTTATGGTTAATTTTACAGGATATGTTCCGGCTGCGGGGAAAGAAAGATTAATTTCTTCTTTACCTTTAATGGTTGTTCCTCCCGAAACCCATTCAATAGTTTCATAGCTTTTCAGCAGGGTATTTTTCTTAAAGCTAAAGCTATTATCAATATCACAAGATTTGTTGATGGTGGTTGCGAATGAAGCATCCGGACCATCAAATACAGTAACTTGTTTACTTATTTCGTCACTGCATCCTTCTGCTGAAATTGCTGTTAACTTTATAGTATAAGTACCGGGTTTGCTGAAACTCCATTCAACAGGTGATTTAGTAAGTTTTTTGCCCTCCACTTCAAACTCAGTTGTGTAAGTACCTGAGTAGGAAGAATTATTTGTAAAGAAAAACTTGTTTGAAGTACCACAATTGTTGCCTACTGCAATTGTGAAGTCAGCCTTAATGTCAGGGTTTATTTTAATGTCTTTGGTGGTTGAGTCAATGCATCCATGCGTAGAAGTAAGGACGTGGGTAATTTTATGAATCCCTGATGCTGTAAATGAATGTGATTTGGTAACTCCTGTGCCGGCAGGAACAAAATCAATCAACCATTTATTTGCTGTTTTAGTATCGTTTGATGTAAACGTAAAAGTGTTGTTTTTGAAACACTGTATTGGTTTATCAATACTAAAGTCAGAGTTTAAAATATTATAAGTTACTCTTACCGAGTCTCTTGTAACACAACCCATTGAGGTTACGTCAACAAAATGCATACCCGGGGTGGTGATAATACGGTTACCGGCTTTGCTGCCGTTGTTCCATAAATATGAGGCACCGGGAATATTTAGTTTTACTGAAAGATATTGCGATTTACACAAAACCGTATCGTTGCCCAATGTAAATTGGGGCGGACGATTGATAACAATTTGATGGCTGAAAGTTTCGGCGTTGCCATTATAATAAATGGTTGCTGCAACTGTATAAACGCCAGCCGCCCTGTAGGTATATGTTGGTGTAAGCCCTTTGGCTCGGTTGCCCGGATAGCTTGGGTTGTCACCAAAATCCCATTGTATAGAGTCCATACCATTTATCAAAAATCCAAACTGTGTGGGTTGGTTTTCGCAAAGGTTTTCAGCTACAATGTAGTTTTCGGCAAAATAGTTAGTAACAAAGTTAGGGAAGCCTTGCACTGCCCATCTGCCGTTTAGGCTAAATGAGTTGTCAGTAAATCCGGCAGTTGAAGCTTCATTGTTAGGAAAGTTAATAGTGCCAATGGTGGTATTTTGCTTACAGAAGTATAGCTTTTTATCGGGGCCTAATTGGATAGCCCAAATATTTTCATCGGAGGTAAATTCTTTTTGTGAAAAGCGCAACACACCTGAATTTTTAACATCAGGTATGGTGTATTGAAATAGGCTTTTTCCTGATGTAACATACAATCGCTTACTATCAGGTGAAAACTCAATACCGTAAGGGGCAATGTCGTAACCGTCAATTGTAAGCGGGTTTGATAAAGTTCCGTTTTCTGCGTCAAAGTCAAACAACTCCACAAATTTGTTGGAGCTATTAACACCCACTGCTAAAGCAACTTTTTTACCGTTGGGCGAAAATTTCATATACCCTATAGTGCCTTTGCCTGATGCGCCTAAATGAGCGTTTCCTAATGTAGTTGTTACAGGTGTGGTTGAAGGGCCGTTCTCAGTAACCTTAAATGCGTAAAAATTTGCAGCATTTGCAGTGTTTGAACCTTCAATGGTACCGTGTACCAAAACCCAATAATCAATACCGTTGCTATGGCGTGTTGCAGTTAGCTTTTCAGTAAGGGGGGTAATCATTGATACGTTTTTGGTGCCTGTTACATCGCCAAATCCCAAATTTAACGACATGTTAACTTCGCTGTATTTGAGACCGTTTGTTAAGCCCTCCCTATCTAGTGTGAAAATATAGTAACGGTCTTTGTGACCGGGGCGCGGGATAATTATTGAAGATTGAGTGGCTGAAACATGCCCGGCAAGGCCTTGCCCGTTGGGCATTACCTGATGATTGGCCGACCATACTTTTTGGCCGTCGGTGTAGAATAACAATTGGCCTGAAGGGGCACAAATACTGGCACACCCCTCGTATGAAACCAAAGCACCGTTGGTTAATGCGAAAGGAGAGTTGCTATTAAAATTGATTCCTGCATTTGACCCAAAATACCAAACATTGGCTTGCTTTTGAGCGAAAACTGATACAGAAACAATAAATACAACCCAGGTTAAAAGTATACGTTTATTCAAATACAACCTCTTTCAATTTTAACATTTACTATACAATAATATAAAAATAAGTTGTGATTTACTACACATTATTAACATATTATACAAAAATGACTACCACTTATCACAAAGTTATGCCGATGGTATAAAACGGTAACATCTAAACCAAAAAATCATTATATTTTTGCATAAAATGAAATTGAAAATACCTTTACTGGTGTTGCCTGCCATTATCTTTTTGTGGTATGGAAGACTGGGTGCACAGTGCACAGGTATTGATTTTTATGCCAGTGAAACATCTGTTTGTGCCCCAAGATCGGTTAAGTTTTTTTCGACGAACGTACCTGTTGGTAGCACTTTTGAGTGGAATTACGGTTTAGGTGTAGTACTTGGGAAAGATACGGGACAATATATTTATACAACTGCGGGAAACTATTCGGTTACATTACGGGTTGTGCTGCCTGATGGGGTTACGGATTGTGTTGTATCAAAACCCAATTACATCACTGTAAATAAAAACCCTGTTCCATCGTTTACCGTTAGCCGGTCTGTGCTTTGTGATGGCCCTGATACAGTTACGATAACTGATATTAGTATCGGAGCTCAATCACGGTCATGGATTGTTGATGGCTTACCAATTGCTGATACATCCACACAATTTGTATATCCGTTTACTACAGTTGGGTTTAAAAGTATAGTGTTGGCTGCAACTTCGGTTAATTGCCCTACGGTATATTTCAAGTTGGATTCAGCAATTCGTATATACAACCCCATGAGCTTTGATTTTGAAGCCGATACAGCCAAGGGTTGTGTGCCTATTAACGTTACTTATTCGGTTAAAAATTTAACGGCAGGACATACTCCGAGCCAATATAATTGGAGTTTCGGGGGTGGGAATCCTGCAACATCAACATCTTCAAAACCCACAGTTCAATATACCATTGCAGGAACTTATCAAGCCGCTCTACAAATTATTAATACCGATGGGTGCAGTTACGGGCTAAGTAAACAGGGTTACCTTGTTTTGGGAGATTCGATTGGGTTCACGGTTAATCCTTCTAAAGCTTCCGGGTGCAGGGGTGAGGAATTTATTTTAAACATTTCTAACCCGATGCTGGGCGGTGATTTTACTTGGGATTTGGGTAGCGGAAATGCTCAGGCAGGTTCAAGCCAACACAGTCAGCGGGTAATTTTTTCGGATACAGGGTATAAAACAATTACAATCACAAGGGATTACAATAGTTGTATTACCACCAAAACCATTAATAATTTGGTATACATCTCACCGCCGATGGCCAATTTTTTGGTTTTAAACCCTGTTGAGTGCGACTCAACAGCAAGGGTGTATTTGTTTAACCGATCAAGATTAGCGGCTGGTGTCACGCATACATATTTGTGGAAGTTTTATAACCCTGATGGTGTGCTTGAAGCCAAATCAACAGATTCTATCCCTGTATTTAATACCAGCCGAATGGGTAACTATTCTCTTGAGTTGGTGGTGAAGGGGAGTAACGGTTGTGCAGACTCAGCATTGCAAACTAACAGTATCAGTAGGCGTTTGGGTCGCTCAAACTTTATTGTTGACCCATCAGTAAGTTGTGTAAATAACACAGTTACATTTACTTCAACATCTTCTTCATTCTCGTCTGGTGAGCCTAATATTTATGAGTGGACCATTTTAGATAAAGATGAAAAAACAGTATTAAAACATCAAAACTCGGGGGCTTTTCCGCGCATCACTTATAGTTTTGCTGATACAGGAAGCTATAAAGTTGCACTAAAGGTTTACAATTCAAAATGTGAGGATACATTTAACTTATTGGCTCCGGTTAAAATTATTAAACCTACCCCCTTAATAACGGCGAGTAACTACCTGCCTTGCGTTGATGAGCCCATAATATTACAAGCAAACTCAACGCCCGATATTTCCCCCTCAAATTATCAATACAGTTGGAAGTTGCAGCATACAGCTGATACAACTATTATGTTTGAAGGAGTAGGCGCAACCTTGCCGTTGGCCATTGACAAGGCAGGGCAATACAACGCAACCCTTATAACCCAATGGGCACAGGGGTGTATTGATACACTGCGGCTGAATGCATTAATAAAGGTAAGTGGGGTTGTGCTTACGGCACAGTTTAGTAAACCAACCGGTTGTGTACCGCTTGTAGGTAGTGCCGTTGCAACGGTACTACAAAATTATAATTTCTTAAACCCCGGTAATACAGCTATTAACTACAGATGGCATACTAAACCTGTTGCAGGGGCTGTGTTTTCAGCGCCTACGGCATCAAACACGAATGTAATATTTAACCAAACCGGTGAATATAATTTATTAGTAGCAGTAACTAATGGTAGCGGTTGCACTGATACTATAGCGTTTTCCTCGTCGGTATACTCAGGCGTACGAGCAGGCTTCTCAATGCCTGCGTCGGTTTGCTTTGGCGATTCAGTTGCTGTTGTTAATGAGGCAGCGTTAGTCCCTGATAATTACCAATGGTTAGTGAGTCCTAACACAGCAACATTTTTTCCTTCAGCCAATGTTGCCGAACCTAAAATACAATTTGCTGATTCAGGCGTTTATACCATTCGTCAAATTGTTTCAAAACAAGGTGTTTGCTACGATACAGCCGTAAACCAAGTGCAAGCCATAAAAGTAGTTGCCGGTTTTTATAGCAACGATACCTTAAAATACTGTGCACCGGTAAGTGTTAAGTATAACAATACATCGGTAAACGCCGATACATTGATTTGGTGGCAGGAAGCCGGGCCTCGTGTAGAAATGCCTGTGGTGTCCCAATACACATCAATTTATTTTAGGAATAGCGGACCGAAAGGTTTTTTCGTAAACCTAATAGCAAAAAATAACTTAGGCTGCACGGACACACTTTTCAGGCCGGATTACATAACCATATTGGGGCCGGTGGCAAAATTTACCCTTGATGACGATGTAGGATGCACACCGCATACGGTAACATTTACTGATAGTAGCAAATATTACAGCGAGTACTTTTTTGATTATGGTGATGGCAGTGTTTTTGATAGCACAGGCAACCCCGGAACACATACATATGTTCTGGCGGCTAATGATACCATTGTTGCGTCGAGGTTATTTAGACCCAAAGTTTTTTTAATTGATGTACAAGGTTGCCTTGCTGAATATACCTACCCCGGTGAGTTGCGGGTAAGCAATTATCCTATAACGCATCCATTACTCACAAATGCTTCAGGGTGTGTACCATTATCGGTTGAATTTTTCGATTCAGCTTTATTAGGAAAAACATGGGAATGGGATTTTGAAAACGATGGAACTACAGATGCAAATGGTAGAAGGGCCAAGCACACCTATACAACTGCTGGCACATACGATGTGTTGTTGCGCGTAAATTCAGAATGGGGCTGTGAAAAAATTGATACCCTTGAAGGGGGTGTGATTGTGCATGATTTGCCCGTGGCTGATTTTACGCTGAACAAGGACGATAACGATACCGCCCGCATTTTTTATAATTTTATCAATCAATCTCAAAATTATACTGGACTTGAGTGGTATGCCGATACGATTTACATTGATAATGGTACTTCCTTTAAATACGGTTTCAGAGATACCGGATATCATTCTGTGCGATTGATTGCGGTTTCGGCACAAAATTGCAGGGATACAGCCGATACAACCATTTATATTGTACCCGATTATTTCTTTTATATCCCTACTGCATTTACTCCCAACCAAAGCGGCGGAAATGAAACTTTTGGTGTTTACGGTCCGCTGTGGGCAAAACGATTTTTAATGAAAATATACAGCCGCTACGGCGAGCAATTGTTTGAAACCGATAAAGTTGCAGCGCAATGGGACGGCACTTATTTAGGAATTCCTTGCCAGCAGGGTGTATATGCTTATCAGATTGAATATCTTGATTTATTGGGACGCAAACACATCTTTCACGGCACAGTAACACTGCTCAGATAAACTTGGCTTTTAGCTCAGGGGTGGGTATCATGCAGCTTTCTTGCTTACCAAACCAACGATAGCGGTTGTTTGCTATCAATCTGTAAACAAAATTTCTGATAAAAGGAGGTACAACAATAAAGGCATAAAGGAGCGGCCATAAACCGTTTAAGTGTTTGGCTACTTTTAGCGCCGCTGTTGATTGTGTGTAATATTTCCCTTTTTCGATAAAAACAAAAGTAGAAAAGTGCCGGGTGGGCAATCCTGATTGTTGCAACAGTTGTTGTCCGGTATCTGATTGCAGTGCCGCAAAACGGAAGTAATCAGCAGCATCGCGTTTAAGCACAAATTGCACACTGCTGTTGCAAAGGTTGCATACACCATCAAATAACACTATACCGTGTTTGCCATATTCTTCAGTCAATTGCATACATTTGCAGCCGCAAAAATACGCTTAAAAATGTTTGAGAATTTAAGTTCGAAGTTAGAAAGGGCCTTTAAATCGCTTAGCGGACAGGGAAAAATTACTGAACTGAACGTTGCCGAAACTATTAAAGAAATACGCAAAGCCCTTATAGATGCCGACGTAAACTATAAAATTGCCAAAACTTTTACCGATACGGTAAAAACCAAAGCAATGGGGGCTAATGTGCTCACCAGCGTATCGCCCGGCCAGCAAATGATAAAAATTGTAAGCGATGAGCTTACAGAATTGCTTGGCGGCCAAAAAATAGATATTAACATAACCGGCAGCCCCGCGGTGATACTTATAGCGGGTTTACAAGGTAGTGGTAAAACTACGTTCAGTGGTAAATTGGCACGTTACCTAAAAAGCAAAGGCCGCAACCCTTTGTTGGTGGCCTGTGACGTTTATCGTCCTGCGGCTATTAACCAGTTGAAAGTACTGGGCGAACAAGTTGGCGTAGCCGTTTATACCGAAGAAGACAGCAAGAACCCCGTACAAATTGCTGAAAACGCAATAAAACACGCAAAGCAGCACGGTCACAACCTTGTGATTGTGGATACCGCCGGTCGTTTAAGTGTTGACGAGGAGATGATGACCGAGATAGCCAATGTGAAAAAGGCGATTACTCCGGGTGAGATTTTGTTTGTGGTGGACTCAATGACCGGTCAGGATGCCGTAAATACTGCCGAAGCCTTTAACCAGAGATTGAACTTTGATGGTGTGGTGCTAACCAAGCTTGACGGTGATACACGCGGTGGAGCTGCGCTATCTATCAAATCTGTGGTGAACAAACCGATAAAGTTTGTGAGCATGGGTGAGAAGATGGATGCTTTGGATGTGTTCTATCCCGATCGTATGGCCCAGCGTATCTTGGGTATGGGTGATATCGTATCGTTGGTAGAGCGTGCCCAATCGGTATTTGATAAAGAAGAAGCCGAGCGTTTGCAAAAGAAACTGAGCCGTAACGAGTTTAACTTTGAGGACTTTTACAGCCAGTTGCAGCAGATAAAGAAAATGGGTAACCTGAAAGATTTGATGGGAATGATACCCGGTATAGGCAAAGCTATTAAGGACGTGGATGTGAGTGACGATAGTTTTAAACACATTGAAGCGATTATACAATCAATGACCCCGCACGAACGCCAAAACCCCGATGTTATGAACGGCTCTCGCCGCAAGCGCATTGCATTGGGCTCCGGCAGGGATGTACAGGAGGTGAACCAGCTGATAAAGCAATTTGAAGACATGCGTAAGATGATGAAAACCATGAACAAATTGCAAGGAGCCGGCAGAAGCATGAAGGGGTTGCCTTTTAGGCGCTAAGTATAATTTCAAATTTGAAATTTAAAATTTTTAATTGGTGAAGACTCTTGCAGAAATAAGGACAGATTATCAAAGCGCAAGCCTGAACGAGAATGATATGCTTGCCGACCCATTTGCGCAGTTTGATAAATGGTTTAGAGAGGCGATGGAAGCGGAGGTATTGGAAGTGAATGCTATGAACCTTGCCACCGCCACACCTGACGGTAAACCGGCATCACGAATTGTGTTATTAAAAGGGTTGGATGAAAGAGGATTTACTTTTTATACAAACTACCACAGCGATAAAGGACAAATGCTGGCGGTGAATCCACACGCTGCTCTAAATTTCTTTTGGCCTGAACTTGAACGGCAAGTACGTATAGAAGGTAAAGTTGAAAAAGTTACTGCCCAAGAATCGGATGAGTATTTTGCCTCAAGACCTAAAGGCAGCCAAATAGGGGCATGGGTTTCAGAACAAAGCTATGAGATTGAAAGTAGGGAAGAACTGGATAAAAAGCTGGAAGAACTAACCGCATTTTATGCTGATAAAAATGTGATGCGTCCGCCCCATTGGGGTGGTTTTAGGGTGATGCCTCACACGGTTGAGTTTTGGCAAGGCCGCCCCAGCCGTTTGCACGATCGCCTTAAATACATTAAAGGCGGAGAAGGATTTTGGAAACTGGTGCGCCTATCGCCCTGATGGTTGATACTATCCATAAAATAAAAAAACAGCCGTTCAATGTTTAGTTGAACGGCTGTTTTTGTTTTATCGCGTGCTTAACGCAATTAGTCTTTTTTGGCTACAACTTTTTTAGCAGCTGCGGCTTTTTGTGCTTTGTGAGGACGTGAGTTTCCGTATGAACCGGTAACTATTTTGCCCTTTTTGCTTCTTTTATCTCCTTTACCCATAGTAGTATTTTTTTAATCTGATTTTAAAAGGATTGCAAAGATGCAATTTTTGGATAAAAACAGCAAGGGCAAATATTGGTGTGCGTTTACAGTTTTTAGTTTTAAGTGTTAGCTTTTTGGCAAATGTTGGTTGATGATAACAGCAGCCCGTGTTACGGATGTAAGCGGCTTCTTAAGTTTTAGTCTGTACCGCCTTGCAAGCCATTTATTTTTCTTAAACTTGTGCCCATAAATAACAAACCGATGGCTAATAACTTATTGAAAGGAAAACGCGGCATCATTTTCGGTGCTTTGGATGAAAACTCGATAGCTTGGAAAGTTGCTGAACGCTGCCACGAAGAGGGCGGGCAATTTACGCTTACCAATGCTCCTATAGCTTTGCGTATGGGTGCAATTAATGCCCTTGCTGAAAAAACGGGTGCTAAGGTTATTGGTGCTGATGTTACTTTGACCGAGGACTTGGAGAAACTGATTGACGAATCGCAAGAAATATTGGGAGGCAAGCTTGATTTTGTGCTACACTCGGTAGGTATGTCGCTAAACATACGCAAAGGCAAGCACTACACCGATTTGAATTACGATTTTATGCACAAAACGTTGGATATATCAGCAATGTCGTTCCACCGTTTAATGAATATTTTGTATCACAAAGATGCTGTGAACGAGTGGGGTTCAATACTTGCACTTACTTACATAGCAGCTCAACGTACCTTCCCGGATTATAATGAAATGGCCGATACCAAAGCATTGCTTGAATCGGTTGCACGTAGCTTTGGATACCACTACGGCAAGGCAAAGAAAGTGCGTGTAAACACAATATCTCAATCGCCAACAATGACTACTGCCGGACAAGGCGTGAAAGGTTTTGATGCATTTTTTGATTATGCTGAAAAACTTTCGCCATTGGGCAATGCGCCTGCCGAAGCCTGTGCCGATTATTGCGTGGCAATGTTTAGCGATTTAACCCGCTATGTTACCCAGCAAAACCTTTTCCACGATGGTGGTTTCTCATTCACAGGAGTTAGCCAAGAAATTGTAGAAATTATTAAAAACGCAAACGAATAATAGTTTCAGATAAAAACAATACCCCCGATGAAGGTTGCTGCCTTTATCGGGGGTATTTTATTTTTGTACAGCTAATTACTGTGCAGCTTCTTTTTTCAGTTTGTCCTTAAATACTTTTTTAAACTTATCTACTTTGGGTTTAATCACCATGCGGCAGTATGGTTCTTCGCCGTTTTCGTTAAAGTAGTTTTGGTGGTAATCTTCGGCCTTATAAAACTCCGTAAACGGACTAATTTCAGTTACTACAGGGTTTGCAAACGCCTGCGAGTCATTTAATGCCTTTTTGTATTTTTCGGCAAGTACTTTTTGCTCTTCGTTGTGGTAAAATACCACACTGCGGTATTGTGTACCACGGTCGGCACCTTGTTGGTTCAGTGTTGTAGGGTCGTGGGTTTGCCAAAATACCTCTAACAGTTCGTCAAAAGAAATTTTATCAGGATTGTAAGCTATTTGTATCACCTCCGCGTGTCCGGTAAGCCCGCTGCATACCTCGCGGTAGGTTGGGTTTTTAATTTTACCGCCGCTATATCCGCTGGCTACACTTTTTACTCCTTCTAAATCTTGAAATACAGCTTCTACACACCAAAAGCAACCTGCGCCAAAGGTGGCAGTATCAAGCCTTGTGTTACTATCGTTCATATTTGTTTGTGTTTTTTTATCTGTTGTGCTTGCAAATACACCGCTTACCTTTTTAATGTTTGTATCGGATTGTTGTTTTGGCTTGCAAGCAGCAGCCAACGGAATAACCACTAAAAGGATAAGAAGTTTTGTAAGTTGCATACAACTTACTTAGCAATAGGCTTGCCAAAACACAAAATGTAGCCGTTGTTATCGCGTATGGCAAACTCGCGCATACCGTATTTAAAATCTTCGATAGGATATACTACTTCGGCGCGGTCTTTAACAAACGTCCAAATAGTATCCACATCATTAGCATATATATACAGGTTACCTGTTAACTTAGCTCGCACATTACCTTCAACCTCGTTGGGTTTGGCAAAAATTATCCAAACATTATCGCGGCGAAGCATCACCCAAAAAATATCCCCCTTGTTTTCCATCTTACCATCAATAGTAAACCCAAGTGTTTCAGTATAAAACATTAGGGTGGCATTCATGCTCCAAGTTTCAAGTGCGGGTATAAGTCCTGTGAATTTAACGGGTGATTCCATGGTTGCAAAAATAGGGTTAAGAATACTTATGTGTTATAATATCAATGATTTTAATACGAAAAAACTTTAGGCATACTATGCTTCGCAAACAATTGACGATGTAATTTACTGATTAAAAACTTTTAATGCGAGCTTTTAGCTTTTGTAATTTAGTAGAGGAAGTCTCTACAGGTTCAGAGGCTGGGCCTGTGAAAATTTCGCCACGCTTAATGTAAGTGGCATTAAATAAGCCGGGGGTGATTTCCCATTTTTTTATAAACTGCCTGTAACCGTTGTTCTTCTTTATTCGTAAGGTAGATTTTGAGCCAAAATGATACACACGGCTTGCAGCAGCTCCCTTAAACAAGCGCACCCCTGCGTGCCACAGTTTCATACTAAAATCAGGGTCGCTATACATACCCGGTGAAAACTCAGTACTGTAGCCACCAACTAAATCCCATGTTTTTATGTGCACAATGTTAGGAGGCCAAGTAGCACCCATCCAGTCCTTCTTCTCAAACTTGGCAAAATCATTCAACAGTTCTGCTTCTTTAAAGGTAGCAAGGTCACGACCGTAATCATGCGGGGCAATCACACAGGGGTTTCCGCTGTCATACGGTTCAATCATCGTAGCCGATATAAAAAACAGGGAGTGGCCAACGGCTTCAACCTCATTTAATAATGCAGCATCCCAATTGGGCAATACGTACATATCGTCGTTCATATATACTATATAGTCCGTATAGGCCAATGTGCGGGCTGCGTTTAGCGCAAAGCAAATGCCCACATTTTCAGGGCTGTGGGTATAATCAATTTTTTGTTCCTCAAGCCATTGAAGTGTACCGTCGCTACCATCGTTTGCGTGCACTACAATCTGGTGCGCAAAGGTTGAGTTTTTGCGGATGCTGTTTACACAAGTTTTCAGGTATCCCAAGTTGTTCCAGCTGGGTAACAATATGGTGAACTTTTCTTCCCCTTTTTGGGTATGGCTATGGTACGAAATCATTTGCAGGCGCAAAAGTAACGAAGATTGTTTGATTGGATTACATGAATAATTATGCTTGCCATTAAGATAAACAAAGTAACCGCTTATCCCTTGATTTTTGCAGTTGGGATAATTGACTGTGTTTTCGATTAATGGTAAAAAGGTTCAAAAAATAGTTGTATATCTTTGTTGAGTATTACAAAACATTTTATTGTTCTATGAAAAGAGTTCTTACTACGGTTGTTTTCCTGCTGATTATATTAAGTGCAAGTGCCCAAAGATGGCAAAAAGTTGGGCAAAGCAGTTTGAATTTTCCAAATGGGGAGCCTTCTATATTGTTGATTGAGAGACTCACAAAATCTGATTCAAATACGTTGTTTGCGTATGGCGAAAATACATTGATTGTTTCTCGAAACTCAGGAGTGAGCTGGGAAAGTATAAATTTAGGACATAGATTCAGGATGCGTAATCTCCACTTTTTTGATGCAAATACCGGAATTGCAATAGGAGATTCGATCTTTTTTGATTCGATAGACATGGCCGATGAATGGAATGGTTTGTTAATTAAAACAACCGATGGAGGTAATAGCTGGTCTCCAATTCCGATGCCTTTAAATGATAAATTGGACCCTTTTATTTCTGCAGACTATATATCGGAACAGCTCTTTTACATCACTTCTTACAGCTTTTTATATAGAACGCTTGATGGTGGAAAAAACTGGCAAAAGACCAATAGACTTGATGTGTTTGAAAACGGGCTTAACTTTTATAACGACAGTATAGGCATTGCAAGGTATTACGATGATGCAAGAATTTTTCATACAAATGATGGTGGTAAAACATGGTACGATACGACTGTTCTCACTTATACAGTAAATTCATTGGAATATAGGGCTGCATTGCGGAGAATGTACTTTACCCCCGACAAAAAATATGGTTTTGTTACCACAGCCAATGGGGGAGGATATATGACAAAGGATTACGGTAGAACTTGGGATGGAGGCAATGAAGGTAATACTACATTTTTTACGGAGTATTCATTTTATGACTCGATAAACGGGTGGACGGTGAATAGAGGTAATGAGGTGTATAAGTATCACCCCACGCTCATTTGGGTGTTAGACACTGCGGGGCTTAACGATACTTCTACCATGGATAAAAATATGCCTTCGGAGATATGTATGATTAATCCCTCATTGGGCTATTTGATTAACAAAAAAAACAATAAGTATAATCTTTTCAGGTACGGTGTTGCATCACAAGGGGCAAGCCTTGTGAAAGGCAGGGTGTATATTGAGTTGGGAACAAATAATGTGTATGATTCATTGGTTGATGTTCCGTTGTCAAATGCTACTCTTGTTTTAAACCCCGGAGGCTATTACACCACCACTGATAGCTGGGGCAATTACTCGTTTTCGTTAGGAATTGGAAACCACGGGATTACCCTTTTAAAATCCTATAGTGATAATATTGTTAAGTTTAATGCCCCTGCAAATGGGTTACGTAATGTAAGTATTGTATCAGGGGGGCAAACGGTAATCGGTAACTTTAGTTTGAAACCTCTTGTAAGTAAGGCTATACTTAATGTAACAATAACCAGCAATCGCCGCCGCCGTTGTTTTTCGAGTGTAACTGTGGTTAACTATAATAACTCAGGATTTGGTACATCACAAAACACAGTAGTGAAAGTGAAACTACCCCAATATATTGCGTTGGATAGTGCCTCAGTGAGTTACACAACCGATGCGGACGGGAATTACCTTTTTAACGTGGGCACGGTTCCCCCATTCGGAGGGGGTAGCATAATACTCTACGACAGAGTAGTATGCGGATTAGAGAGTATCAGAGGGTTAACAGTTTGCACAGAAGCACAAATAATGGGCGACGGAGTGAACTACAAAACAGATACAACTACATGGGACAGCACCGAAGTGATAGTAAACGGCAAGTGCCTGAACGGGTGGGTAAGCTTTGATATTATCAACCCAACCGATAAAGACATGAGTGATAGTTTGCCGCTACGTTTTTATAGCAATGCAGCCTTGGTATCCACCCGTAACTTTAAACTACCCGCAAAAGACACGTTGCGATTGACTGTAAAAGCGGATTTTACGACATTTAGGTTAGAAGCCGACCAGCACAAAGGTCATCCGTTGAGTAAATATGCCCAAGCAACTGTTGAAGGTTGTGAAGGAGAAGGAGCAGGAAATATTAGTAAAGGCTTTGTGAACAAACTGCCGGTGAATGATTTTAGTATGAAGAAGCACGTTGACTGCCAAGAAATAACAGACAGCTACGACCCTAATGATAAAGCAGTAACGCCTTTAGGCATTACCAACAATAACTATGTAAAAACAGGCACCGAGCTATACTATAAAATCCGTTTTCAGAATACCGGAACCGATACCGCTTACAAAGTGGTAGTGCGCGATACTCTTTCACCGCACCTTGATTTAAGGACATTTAGTTTAGGTAGTGCCTCACACAAATATAGCTATGTAATTAAAGGACAGGGCAAGCCAGTTTTAGAAGTAACTTTTGCCAACATTTACCTACCCGATAGTAGCACTGATGAGCAGGGGAGTAATGGGTTTTTCACCTATAAAGTGGCGCATAAACAAGGGATAAGCCAAGGCACAACCATCACCAACAAAGCCGATATTTACTTTGATTTTAACAGCCCGATTACCACCAATACTACCACCAGTATTATTAAAGATACCGTATTTAGCAACCCCATACAAATAAATCCTGTGGAAGGCTTGCCTTTTATAGTAAGGAGTTACACCCAAGACAGTGTTTGCGTGGGAGATACCTTTACCCTCGCTTTAATTGGCAACGGCCCGTATAAGTGGTATGCTGCCTATGACCCATCAACAGTTTTGAGCACTGCTTTTGAACTAAAACTGACGGCAAAACAAACCACTATCTTTATTGGTGAAACCAAAGATGGACAGAGTGCACAAACCGTATTAGTGAAAAACTGTAAAGGAGGGTCAATTGGAGTTGAAGAAACCCAATCGGGTTCTTTTGTTGTATATCCCAATCCTTCTAAAGGCGCATTTACTATATATAGTCTTAGTCCGTTAGCGGCCATGGAAGTATTTACGGTTGAGGGGAAAAAAGTTGCTGATATTAATAACGGTGAAACAGAAATTGACCTGAGTGCTGAAAGGCCGGGCATATATATCTTAATAGTATATAACGTTGCTGGGCAGCGTTCTTATGTTAAATTAATTAAAGATTAAATATTAGCAACCCATAGCAAACACAAGCAGGTTAGGGATATACAAAAAATAATCCGCATTAGCTAAAAAAAATTAGCAATATGTGAAACCGATTTATATCTTTGTTAATAAGAGGGTAACACAGTTAGGCTGATGCTTTCTGAAATTTTTAATTAACAAATAACAAAACGATGACCATTTATGTAGGAAACCTTAGCTACCAGGCCGGTGAGCAAGAGTTAGCCCAACTTTTCTCTGATTACGGAGAAGTTACTTCAGTAAAAATTGTTAAAGATATTCAAAGCGGCCGCCCTCGTGGCTTCGCTTTCGTTGAGATGGCGACTGAAGAGTCTGCCGATCGCGCTATCGAAGACCTAAATGAAACTGAGTTTTTATCACGCAAGCTTGTTGTGAACAAAGCCCGCCCGAAAACTAACGACCGTCCATCAGGCGGTGGTGGTGGCGGCTACAACAGGAGGTACTAAAATACTTCTTACCACAATGTAAAGCCAAACATAGTTGCTATGTTTGGCTTTTTTGTTGGCCTTTGTAAAGTTTTATCATAGCCTTTAAAATACTACCTTTGCAGTACTTATGAAAGCCCCCTGCCAATTAATAGCCTTTTTTTTAATAGCACTGGCAAGCTGCGGCAGTACGCGCACACTCAATACTTTTACTCCCGTTGCGGTTGAGCCGCCTGTAACTGCTGTACCCACGGAAACAGAGCTGTTAACAGACACTATTGCTGAGAAAAAACCTAAAAGAAATACTATTAATAAGAACCTTGGTCCTTTTAAAGTAGCCGTATTGCTGCCATTAAATATTGGTCCCGGTGAGTATAAGCTTGACGATGTTTTTGCGGACTATTACGAAGGACTGCTAATGGGGTTAGACTCGCTGAAAAAACTTGGTATGGACGTGGTTGTTACGGTATATGATACAAAGAATGATACCGCAGTAGTTAAAAAAATTACTTGGAAGAAAGAGCTGGCAGAAAGTGATGTAATTATAGGGCCTACGTTTAAAAACGGGCATACCATGCTTTCAAAGTATGTGAAGGCACGTGAAATTGCTCTTGTTTCTCCTTTTTCAAATGCCAATATGTGGACCGACAGTAATCATTATTCAATGTACTGTACTCCCGATGATAAATCGTATGCGGCTGCTCTGGCGGCGCATATTGCCAAGCATCACCCCAATGCCAACCTTGTATTGGTTAATGATAACAGCAAAGAGGATAAAGATTTTTTGTGGCGATTTAAAGTTGCTGCCCGCGAGTTGGGATTAGAAAAGTGGAAGGATGTTACCTACCAAAAAGGTTCGGATATTTTACCCCAACTGCAAAAAGGAGACGGCGATACCAACATCATTATTACTCCCACATCAAACGAAAAAACTGCGCAATTGCTGCTAACCAATCTGAAAAATGACGGTGGTAGTCATGTGAATCTACTTTTTACACTTGAAAGTTGGTTGAATTTTAAAAACACGAACTACCAAACCTACGAACTGTGGGAGCAAAACCATCTGCATATTTTAACTCATTATTTTGCAGATGATTACGCAAGAGATGTAATCGCATTTAAAGCAGCATATAAAGAACGTTTTGCAACGATTCCGAGTGACTTTGCCTTTAGAGGGTTCGACCATATTGTTGCGATGGGCATTTTGTTTATGAACGGCAAAGGGGATAATCTTGCCGAATCAGCAGAAGAAATGGAAGTTAAAGGATTGCACAATACTTTCAAATTCAGGTTTAACGGGCGCGCACTTGAAAACCGCTCGGTAAACATCATTCAGTTTTCAGAATACCGTTTTCAACGTATTAATAAATAACAGTTGTCATATTTTCATTCATACCTCACTGCGGCGTCAAACCTTATAAAGGCATACACCCCGCCCCAACCGCTACATCTATACCTAAAAAAATATTTCTCAGCCCAAAAAAAGCACGGCAGCAGGGATAGAAAAATCATATCGGCTTTGTGCTATGCGTATTACCGCATGGGTACCAATTTTGATGGGCAACCCATTGAGGCTAAACTACTGGCAGGCATCAGTCTTTGCCAGCCTGAGTTACTACCCGTAGATGCTTTGCCGTTGATGCAGCAATATTTGCCTTTTGTAGATGAACCGTTTTTTGCCGGAACGGTTGAAGAAAAGATAACTGTTTTGCAAGCCCACGCCGGATTTGAGGCCGAGAAACTATTTCCACATACGGGGCATTTATCTCCCATGCAAAACAAGGAAGATTTTTTATTAGCCCGACTGCAACAACCGTTGGTATGGCTACGTGCTAAAAAAGGGAAGCGAGAAAAACTGGTAGAGTTACTAACGGAGGCAAAAGTTAACTCATTTAGCCATCCTTTATTGCCTAATGCTGTAGGCTTACCCCAACAAACCAATATTGAGCAGGTATTGGGAAACCGGTATTATCATTGGGGTGAAGTGCAGGATGCTGCATCGCAACAAACGGGTACTTTTATTGAAATGAGACCCTCTGAAAAGGTGTGGGATTGTTGCTGCGGAGCAGGAGGGAAAAGCCTAATGCTGCGTGATATTGAGGCAAAGATAGAGTTGTATAGTAGTGATGTTCGCCCCCAAATACTTCAAAACCTGCACGAACGGTTTAAAGTTTCAGGATTGGCAAGACCTTTTACCGCGGTTAAAGACATTAGCAATGTGAGCGGCGAGGGAATTTTGTTTGAAAACAAAAGCGAGTACAAAACAGCCAAAGGCCCTTATTTTGATACGATTGTAGCCGATGTACCCTGCACGGGTAGCGGTACTTGGGCACGCACCCCTGAGCAGGGGTATTATTTTACCATAGCTCAGATAGAGGCGTTTGCTGCCAAGCAACGCACCATAGTTTCCAATGCTGCCCCGTACCTGAAAAAGGGGGGGAGGTTGTTCTACATCACCTGTTCAGTATTTGCAGCTGAGAACGAAAACCAATTATCGTATTTTGAGGGATTGGGATTAAAGACCGTATCACAACAACTGATAGAAGGCTGGCAACACCAAGCCGATGGTATGTTTATTGCCTGCCTGCAAAAACAGTAACGGGTGTAAAAACGATAAATGTTAATGAAGGCATTTATTTACTGGAGCGGAGGCAAAGATGCTACAATGGCTCTGCACGTTTTTGTGCAACAATACGGTATAGTGCCCCAATTACTGCTGTGCCGGACTTCACCTGAAGGAAGCGTAGCCGCGCATGAAATACCTGCTGCGCTTATTCAGGAGCAGGCAAAAGCGCTAAATATTCCGGTTAAAATAATTGAACTGCCCCCCTTTGCTCCCAATACGGTGTATGAAGAAACGATGGGAGCGGTGCTACAGCAATTAATTGCAGAAGGCTTCACCCATGCCATTTTCGGGGATATATTTTTAGAAGAGTTAAAAGCGTATCATCAAACCATACACCAACAGTACGGTATCGCTTGTGTTTTCCCTTTGTGGGGCAAACCTACGCACATACTTTGTAATGAGATTATTGATAGCGGGATTGAAACCATCATCGCTTCCGTAAACTTAAAACATTTAGCAGCAAACCTTACGGGAAATTTTTATGATGATGCGTTGATAGCTTCGTTGCCCGAAGGAGTAGATAAGTGTGGGGAGAATGGGGAGTTTCATACGTTTGTACTCAATGCACCTCTATTTTCAAAACCTGTTAAAGTTAAAAAAAGAAACCGTGATACAGTTACCTACCACAGTGGCACAGCGTACGAAACTACGATGGCGTTTATTCGGTTGGAAGTAGCTGATTAATAGTATCACTACCTATCGTTCGGGTAGCAAACACGGTGCCGTTTATTTGCGGAGCCTTAATTCCGTGTCCCCAAGTTTTGGCCGAAGTAATCACAAAGGCTTCATCCCAAAGTCGAGCATCAATAAACTGCTGTAATGTGGCTGTGCCACCCTCTACCAATACCGATTGGATATTGTGTTTGTAAAGCCCCTCTAAAACCTGCGGTATAAGCGGTTGTTCAAAATCAGTTTTGCAATAATGTATGTGACCGTCTTCTTGTTCGGTTGTTTCATTAAAAACAATTACCCGTGCATCGTCTTTAAAAAGATTGAACGTTTTAGGAACGTCCAACTTACGGTCAATTAATATCCTTGTCGGGTTTTTTCCTTGCCAAAGCCTTGCTGTAAGCGAAGGATTGTCCAGCAAGGCAGTATTTTTTCCAACCAAAATGGCGTCTTCTTCGGTACGTAAACGGTGCACCCAAGTATTGGTTTCGGCATTGCTAATCCCTTTGTCCAAGTCGTTTTCAATGGGCAAGCGGCCTATAAAACCATCGGCAGTTTGTGCCCATTTCAGTAGTACATACGGACGCTTTTTTTCATTAAAACAAAAGAAACGGCGGTTTTGATAGCGGCATTCATTTTCTAACACACCAACTGTTACTTCAATGCCTGCATTTTTAAGTTTTTCAATTCCCTTACCTGCTACCAAACTAAATGTATCAGTAGTACCTATCACCACTCGTTGTAATTGGTGTGTTGTTATCAAATCAGCACAGGGCGGTGTTTTTCCGTAATGAGCGCAAGGCTCCAATGTCACAAACAATGTGCTTTGCGGTAAAATGCTTTTATCAGCTACAGCATTTATTGCATTCACTTCTGCATGGGCTTGGCCATACGCATGGTGATAACCTTCTCCTATAATAATCCCGTTATGCACAACTATACAACCTACCAAAGGGTTTTTACTTACTTTGCCCGCCCCCAGCTGCGCAAGTTGCAAACAACGCTGCATATATAATTCGTCTGAGGTCAATTATAAATTTTTTTAAAAAAGATTGTATTTTGGTGTTAAAATTGCTGCAAAAATAGGCATTATACTGGCCAATTATTGGCCTAAAAAACAACTTATTATTTTCTCTTTGGCTAACAATATCAACCTTTTTGCAAAGCAACAACAATGTTCGCTTTTACTACAAAACATTTACCCTAAGGATGAGGCCGACAGCATTGTGCAATACGTATTTACCGAGGTGCTAAAATTGAGCCCTTTGCAATTGCGCATGAACAAAGATGAGGTGTTGAAACCCATGGAAGCAGAGGCAATAGACATGGTGGTGAAGCGTTTGCTTACCCATGAGCCTGTGCAATACATTTTGGGGGTGGCTTATTTTTACGGATTACGGCTGGTGGTGCATCCAGGAGTATTGATACCCAGGCGTGAAACTGAAGAGTTGGTAGCTTTGATAGTGAAACAAAATGCTGTTACAGCCCCGCGTATGCTTGATATTGGTACCGGTAGCGGATGCATTGCTATTGCGTTGAAGCACTGCATACCAAATGCAGAGGTTTTTGCTATTGATGCATCAGAAGCTGCGGTGAGACTGGCAAGACAAAATGCTTTGAGTTTGCTGCAACGTGACAAAGAGAAAAAATTTTTACAGCGTGATATTTTTGATACTACTTGGTGGAATGAGTTAGGGAGCTTTGATGTTATTGTTTCTAATCCTCCTTATGTGACTGAGAGTGAGAAAGTAGAGATGCAACCGAATGTACTTGCGTTTGAGCCCGCAGAGGCGCTATTTGTTCCAGATACAGACCCATTAAGGTATTACAGCACCATTGCTGATTTTTCTTTGCTGAACTTAAGGGTTAACGGAAAATTATATTTTGAAATTAATGAGCAGTTTGGTAATGAAACCAAAGAAATGCTTGAAAATAAAGGTTTTGCTGCTGTTGAAGTATATGCAGATATGCAAGGTAAACAGCGTATGATAAGTGCGGTAAAACGCTAAAAAATAAAAAAAAGGCCGGTTTTCAATATATCCGGCCTTTCCAATCGGTTGTTTCTTCGATTACGCCCTTCTTACGTTGGCGGCATTAAGGCCCCTGTTCGATTCTTTTACTTCGAACTCAACGGTGTCATCTTCTCTCAACTCATCTTTGCATTCAGAGATGTGAACAAAAATGTCGGCACCGCCGTTGTCCCTTTTGATGAAACCGAAACCTTTAGATTCGTTAAAAAATTTAACTGTACCTTTTTCCATAAAATTTATTTGATTGTGTTATTTAAAATTGGGTTTTAGAATTTAATGCTTATGCGCTATACGCCCTTGAACGGTTGTTGTTGCGGCGGCTTCTTGCATAAGCGGCTTTGTGATTACGTTGTTGCTGTTGTATGCTTTGTGGGGGAGGAGCCATGGCAAATGTTTGCGCATAGGGATGTCCCTCAACCACATCAACGGTTTTCTTAATCAGTTTTTGAATATCGCGTAAAAAGTCCATTTCATCGGCAGCACAAAACGACATAGCAATACCGTTTTCACCTGCCCTGCCTGTACGGCCAATACGGTGCACGTATGATTCAGCCTCGTTAGGGATATCGTAATTGATAACGTGGCTTAGTTTTTCAACATCAATGCCGCGCGATGCTACATCAGTAGCTACCAATACGCTGATGGTTTTATCTTTAAACTGTTTTAAAGCTTTTACACGTTCGTTTTGAGATTTATTACCATGTATTGCCAAGGCAGCAATACCATCGCGTTTCAATTCTCTAACTACTTTATCTGCACCGTGTTTGGTGCGGGTAAAAACAAGTGCATGCTCAATAGAATCGCTTACAATAAGGTGTTTAAGCAGCAATTTCTTATCGTCTTTGCTCACATAATAAACCGATTGTTCAACCAATTCAGTAGTAGATGAAACCGGACTTACCTCAACCTTTATGGGGTTGTGTAATATGGTTTCGGCTAAAATCATTATCTCTCTTGAAGCTGTTGCCGAGAAGAATACAGTTTGACGCTTTGCGGGTAATTTTGCAATTATCTTTTTAATGTCGTGTATAAAACCCATGTCAAGCATGCGGTCTGCTTCATCAAACACCAGATATTTCACCTGTGCCAGCTTCACAATATTTTGTTGCACCAAATCAAGTAATCTGCCCGGGGTGGCTATTAAAATATCAACCCCGTTGCGCAATTCTTTTGCTTGGTGGTATTGTGATACGCCTCCAAAAATTACGGTATGTTTAAGTACTGTGTTTTTGCTATATGAGTCTATGTTTTCGCTTATTTGCAATGCAAGTTCGCGGGTAGGGGCTAAAATAAGAGCTTTAACTGTGGCAGCTGTGCCCGGTATTTTTTCGGCATCCAGCATTTGTATAATGGGTAATGCAAAGGCTGCTGTTTTTCCTGTGCCGGTTTGGGCACATCCAAAAATATCTTTTCCGTCTAATATATGAGGGATAGCTTTGCTTTGGATAGGAGTGGGGGCTATGTAGCCCAATTCATCAAGCACGTCGGTTAACTTCGCACTGAGTTGTAACTTTGAAAATGTCATTAACTATTTTTATATAATATTTCTTCATACTTATCAGCAGGTATATTATGAATGAATTTAAGCCATTCACGGCCTGTGTTTAAAGAAAAATGTAAAATTATTCGGATTGTAGAAGGGGGTACAAACAGATTGAGATACAATCTTCCTTAAGAAAGTGATACAAAGGTAAAGCTTTATATTGGTAAATTTATCATTTTTCTGAAAAAGAATGACTTACACGGGATTCGTGTTCAGTCGAACACGAATTACCCGATAATAGTAACGTTAGTGGCAGTAAGCCCGCGGGGTCCTTTTTCAGCTATAAAAGTCACTTTATTATTTTCTTTCACCGGCTTAATTAAACCATTGGCGTGCACAAAAACAGTCTCGCCTGTTTTAGCATCTTTAATAAAGCCATAGCCTTTAGAGTCGTTAAAAAAGGTAACAGTACCGGTTCTTATTGCATCAGCCGCATCTTCAGGTTCACGGTGGGCTGCACCGGTAACAATATCTTCGGTGCGTATTTCACGCATTTTTTTGGGGTCGGGCGGGGTGTTAGATATGTTCCCGTTTTCATCCACATAAGCCATCATCTCTTCAAGGCTTTTGCCTTTTTTATAATTGGCTTTGCGCTCTTCTCTTTTCTCCTCT
Source organism: Agrobacterium sp. 719_389 (assembly GCA_943370295.1). GTDB lineage: Bacteria > Bacteroidota > Bacteroidia > UBA8524 > UBA8524 > SB11. Next base: position 246,531 of record CALRQL020000002.1, read on the forward strand.
TTCTCTTTCCTTTTTTTCTGCTTCTTTTTGTCGTTTTCTTTTTTGCCTTGTGTTTCTTTTGATCTCGCCATAGAGTATTAATTTGTTTAGATATCCATTTGGTCCGACCAGATTGGTTAGAAAATAGCAGAATAAGTGGATGGTGCAAAGGTACAAACAGTTATTGGTTCTTTAGCATGCTTATTGATTTTTAACTGAATCATCCGTCAATACTTACAACAAGCACCCTTTTTTACTTCCCCTGCTCACATAAAAATATATTCATTTACCCAAGTACCGGCCCCGTTTAACACATTACGCTATCCTCTTATTTTTTATATACTATACCTTTGTGCCATGGAATTAAACGGAAAAACTGCAATTGTTACAGGAGTTAGCAAAGGTATTGGCAAAGCCATTGTACAACAATTATTGGCAAACGGTTGTCGTGTAGCCGGTTTTGGGGTTACGGTGCCTGATTATGAGCATCCTGATTTTCTTTTTATTAAAACCGATGTGAGGAATTTTGAGGAAGTAAAAACCGCCTTTTTAAAGGCTCAAGAGCGTTTTGGTGAAGAGATTCACATATTAGTTAATAATGCCGGTTTGGGGTATTTCGGGTACCTTGAGAATATTTCGCTTGACCAATGGCATACTATGTATGATACCAATGTGAGTGGTACGTTTTATTGCTGCAAGCTGGTATTACCTATAATGAAAGCACAACAATACGGACATATTATAAATATATCATCAGTGGCGGGGCTTGAGGGTTACCCGCAAGTAGCAGCATACAGCAGCACTAAGTTTGCAGTGCGTGGGTTAACAGAGGCTTTGTATAAAGAGGTGCGTGATTTTAGAGTAAAGGTTACTTGTGTATATCCGGGTTCTGTTAAAACTGAGTTTTTTAAGCACAGCCCCGGTATTCAACCTCATGATTATATGTTAATGCCTAACGATGTTGCCACTGCCATTGAGCAGATATTAGAAACACCGGATAATTATCACACAGTAAATTACGAGATACGTCCCCTGCAACCTAAAGGACCTGTAACAAAATAGGCATTTTTGTTTTTTTAAGATACTTTTGCAACCGGTATTTTAAAAGTGTTTCTTACGCGAACCTAATAATTAAATGGGAATACGACTATTTGTAACCGGTGGAACTTTTGACAAAGAATATAATGAATTAACCGGACAACTTCATTTTAAAGACACTCACATTCCAGAACTGCTAGAAAAAGGACGCAGCCGTTTAGACATTAGCATACGCACGCTGATGATGATTGATAGTCTTGAAATGACGGAGACTGACCGTAAAATAATTTTGGACAGTTGTCTGCGTTGCGAAGAGCAAAATATCGTTATTAACCACGGAACGGATACAATGGTTGAAACCGCTAAAGTACTTGCAAACGGCGGGATAAAAGATAAAACAATTGTGCTTACAGGTGCCATGATACCGATACAGTTTGGCAGCAGTGACGGATTGTTTAATTTGGGTAGTGCCCTTGCATTTGCGCAAGCATTGCCATACGGGGTTTATATAGCCATGAATGGCCGTTATTTTAATTGGGACAACGTTCGCAAAAACCGACAGACAGGCTATTTTGAGGAGTTAAAGTAAGCTGAGGGTGATTAGTGGTTAGTATTTAGTATTTAGGATGAAAAGTTCTTAATACAGTTCAACCACAAGGCTAACGGTTTTTACATCCATACCCAGTTTGCCCAACTCAAAACCTTCGCCACTGGGCTCGGCAGTTACATAACGGTTGTTTTTGTACATGAACGAATAATTGGCCGTTTCTTCGGGCAGCTTTAATGCAATGGCCACGTGTTCATCGTTTTCATACACTAAGGCCACGCTTTGCACTCCCAGCATTTCTTTTACAAGGGTGGCATACAGCACCACCTTGTCTTCACAATCGGCAAAATCATTGTAAAGTACTTCTTCGCTATAAGCGTAACGTTCATAGCCCCAAGCCTCTTCGTCGGTTTTGTAGGGTATTTCCTGTACAAACTTCAGCAAAAAGCCCAATGCCTCCCGTTTGCCCATGCTATCAATGGTAGAGCGCAGTTCTTTTATGAGCGTGTTTTTTAACGCTTCAGAAAAACCGTAGTTTACATAAATACTGCCCAGTTCAACAATGGGCAAGTCTTTCAAATACAGTATCAGTGATTTGTTGAGTGTGTACGTATAGCTGAACTTTTTGCCTGCAAACTCAAAAGCATGAGCCTTTTTCTGAGTAAGAGCATTCAACTTGGGATAGGCGTGCTTATTCAGTTTAAAGTCCTGTAAAGTAAAGTTACGCGGAGTTTTTGGTTTGTATTCAAATACTTTGCCCGCAGTAGGGTAGGGAGTGCGTGCAAAACTAAGGTCGGTGTATATTTTACCGCCCTTCATTATGTAGCCCGTGCCGTAGGGCTTGGCATCCATGCTGCCGTATAAAGTAATGTTTTTTGCATCGTAGCATAGCATCACATCCATGCTATCGTGGTACAAGATGTACCATTTTACAAGCGTTCGGTAGTTTTGGGGCCGGTGGGCAAAAGCCTTTTCAGTAAAGGCAGTAATCAATAATGTTTTGCCCACATCGTCCAAACCAAAATAGGTGGCGGTTTTTTGTACCTCTTTAATTAAAGGTACATGGTGCGGGTTAATGACCTCTTCATCAAACCTTTTAATAAATTGTTCAACAGCGTTTTCATATCGTATCGTATTTAAAGTTGTGTCGTAACTTATGCTTACCGGGTGGCCGTAAAAATCAAACGTTACAGTTTTATTCTCAATACCTTTAGCACCCGTTTGGTAAATAATAGCCAAAAGCAGTGCCAAACTTCCCTTCTGTATTATAGTAAACGCCATTAGTCGGTCAAACGTTGCATTGTAAACTTTAAATCATACGCTGTTGTTTATATATCAAAACTACAAAAGCAGCTAAGAAATTGCGCTACCGGCACGATTTATTTTTTGTTGTAAAATATAGGTTGTTATAAAAAGAACTAAGGCACAAAAAGTAGGGTAACTCTTTATGCCTTAGTAAGTATAAGTGCTATTAGATTAATCAAAACTGATTACCCTGAACAGGCGATTCCAGCGTATTTTATCCAACAGGCTTTTTTGTTCGTAATCCAACGAAAGCCAGATAAATACGGGCTTACCTACAACATGGTCGTGGGGTACAAATCCCCAGAAACGCGAGTCGAGAGAGTTATCGCGGTTATCCCCCATCATAAAGTAGTAATCCTGTTTGAAGGTATAAGTGGTTACAGGCTGTCCGTTCAGTATAAACTTATCACCTTGTATAGTAAACTCCTCGTTGTGTTCATACACACGTATCACACGCTCATACAAGGGGTAGTTTTCTTTAGTAAGGGTAATGGTAGCTCCGGCTTTGGGTACCCAAAGCGGGCCAAAGAAATCTTTATTCCAACGGTACAAATCGTGCGCGGGGAATGCCGTTGCATCCCAATTACCTGCTACATCCATGTACTGGCGGGCACTGTCAATAATACCTTTTTGTTTCAATTGGGCAAGGGCATCATAAGTAAGGCTCATGCGGTTGCCTTGGTAGTTGGTAACATCTACCGATATACCCAGTTCTGAGATATCTTTTTTGGGAACTTTATTTTTAAAAGCTACTTCGTAGCTGTGTGCCAGTTTTTTTGCTTCGGGCAAGGGCTTGCCGTTGATAAACACTTTACCGCCAATTACCTGAATGCTGTCGCCGCCAATGGCCACACAACGTTTAATGTAGTTGTCCATTTTATCCAATGGTCGCACTACATAATCATTACGTGAAACTAAATCAGCTTTGAAGGCTTCAAACTTAGCACCGCTAAACCCTTCAAATTTTTCTTCGGGGTGGGCGTTCAGATAGGCTACGTAATTATCACGGATCACCTTGTAGTAGCTAGATTCTTGTGCCTTAACAAATACGGTATCTCCTTCGGGGAAGTTAAACACCACAATGTCGTTGTTTTCAATCTTCTCCAATGCCGGAAGGCGTAGGTAGGGGAATTTTATAAAATCAACGTATGCCTTGCCGCCAATAAGGGGCATGGTATGGTGTGCAAACGGAAACGCCACGGGTGTCATTGGTATGCGTACGCCGTAGTGGGTTTTGCTCACAAACAAGAAATCACCAATCAATAAACTACGCTCCATAGAAGCCGTAGGAATGGTATAAGCCTCAATATAAGTAGCACGTACTTGGGTGGCTACAACTGCTGCAAAAAACAACGCTTCGCCCCAATCGCGCGGAGTAGTTTTGCGCACGGGGTATTTGGCTTTAAACTCTTCGGTATTGCAAGGACCAATGTATTTTATGTTTTTGTTGCGACCCAAATACACCAGATAAAACGAGAAAAACATAACACCCAGCACTTCGTCTAAAAACGATTGGCGGCCAAAGTTTTTAACAGTATCGGTGCGTATGTTGTAGTTGGTTACAAACTGTACAATGGGCACAAACAATAGCAATACCCACCACCAAGGACGGTTAGATATTTTTATAAGGATGTAATAGTTGTATACGGGGATGAGCGACAGAACGGGGTTTTGTTCAGCCTTTTTAAAAATCATCCACAATCCCACTTGATGTGAGATAAATACAAGTATGATAAAAATTATAAATCCGGTCATTTAGTAAACAATGCGTTTATGGGTTAAAATTTCAACATATCATCCATAGTAAACACGCCTTTTTTATCGGCAGTCCATTCAGCAGCAATCACAGCACCTTGTGCAAATCCTTTGCGGCTGTATGCACTATGGCGTATGCTTATTTCGTCAATCTCGTTGGTATAAATCACCTCGTGTATGCCGGGCACATCGTCTTTTCTATGCGCGCTAATCGGCAATACCCCTTTTTCAATATAATCTCGTCCTGCAAGCCCCCAACTGTCATAGCCATTGTGTGCTTTTATCACCTGTTCAGCAAGGCTGATGGCTGTGCCACTGGGTGCATCCAGTTTTTGTGTATGGTGAGTTTCAGTCATAGAAACTCTGTATGAAGGCTGGCCGGCCATAATTTTGGCCAAATAGCGATTAGCGGCAAACATAATGTTTACGCCAATGCTAAAATTGGTGGCAGTAAACAATGTCCCATTGGTATCAGCGCAGCGCTTTCTCACTTCTTCGTATCGGTCATACCACCCTGTAGTACCTACAACCACGGGCACACCGGCTTCAAAACATTTAAAAATATTATCTACCGCGGCCTCGGGTTGGGTAAATTCAATGGCTATATCAGCAGCTTTTAATGAATCGGCTGTAAGATCTTTGTTTATCAAATCCATAGCCAGTACAATGCGGTGGCCACGCAATAGGGCTTCTTGCTCAATAGCTTTGCCCATTTTACCATATCCAATTAGTGCTATATTCAAAAAGGTAACCGTTTTAATGTGTTTTGGCAAAGCTACCTTTTTGTGGCCAACCATGCCACAGCAAAATCTATCAGTATAAATAATTTAACGATTGAAAAAATAACGCATGGCTGCGGGCGTTATTTATATTTGCTCTTTATTTAATAATAGTAGTGGATAAAAGCCCTTTTTATAAGCGTAGCAAGTTTTGGTTGGTACTTGCAATTTGTGTTGTTCTGTTAGCTGCCATTGGTGGATTTTTTTACAATAAACTGGTAGGGGCACGTATGAATGTGCAAGCCGATACCGAGTGGTTGATTATTAAAACGGGCGATACGTATGAAGATGTGTTGATGACGCTAACCCGTAACGGATGGGTAGAAAGTGAAGAGGTGTTTGACTTTTTGGCCCAACGGGCAAAATACCCTGCTAAGGTAAAGGCCGGTAAGTATAAGATTAGCATAGGTGAGACTTACATAGATGTGATACGAAAGCTGCGGGCGGGCAAGCAAGAGGAGGTGAAGTTGGTAATAAACGCCATGATAACCACACGACAAGTGGCATCTATTGTGGGGGCAAATTTGGAGGCAGATAGTATTGAGTTTATCAATATGCTTGAAGACAGTGCTTATCTGGCAAAGTTTGGTTTTACGCCGCAAACGGTGCTGTGCCTGTTTGTTCCTAACACGTATAACTTTTATTGGAATACGGATGCCAAGGCGGTATTTGAGCGTTTAAAGAAAGAACACGATAAATTTTGGAATGATAAACGCAAACAGCAGGCAGCAGCGCAAGGATTAACCCCATTGCAGGTGGGTATTCTTGCCTCGATTGTTGACGGCGAAACCAACAAAACCGATGAAATGGGGATTGTGGCAGGGTTATACTTAAACCGATTAAAGAAAGATATGCTATTGCAAGCCGACCCTACGGTAAAGTATGCCGCACGTAACAGTGGTTTGCAGCGGGTGTATAATTACCATACGCAAATACAATCGCCTTACAATACCTATATCCACAAAGGATTGCCACCGGGGCCGCTGGCATTACCTTCGCAGCAGGCTATACAGGCGGTGCTTACGCCCGCCAATCATAATTACATTTATATGTGTGCCAAAGAAGATCTAAGCGGCTATCATAATTTTACTGATAATCTTGCCCAGCACAACCTAAATGCCGCACGCTACCGCCTTGAGCTGGATAAAAGGGGCATTAAATAAGTTACACAGCAATAGTTATTGGCTTTAATCAAGATAAATTAATACCTTGATTAAAAATTGAATAAATAATTATATTTTGATAACTAAATTGCAGATAGATGCCTGAACTTGAAAGCGATTTTTATAATTTGAACATGCTGTATGAACAGGTGGGGAAAAACGATGCATTGCTAAAAAAATTTGTAGATATATTTTTAAACGCAATTCCCGATGATATGCAAGCACTTAAAGATGCTATTGATTGGGAAGATTATGATAAGGCAAAATCTGCCGCACATAAAATGAAGTCTTCTTATGCCATTATGGGTGCTGATTGGGCGTATAACCTTTGTATGGAGATGGAGGAGATGGCCAAAAACCGTATAGAAACAGAAAAGCTCCCGGAGATGTTCTGGGAGCTTTCTGATAAGTTTACTATGATGGTAAACCGGCTAAAAGAAATTACTTTTTAGCGGCATCCACTTCAGCCTGCTTAGTAGCACGAGTGGTTAATACACTCACTACTGCGTTTGCAGGAGAATCTAACAATTCAAGATTGTTAACTTTAATTTCTGATACTTTGATTGATTTACCTAATTCAAGGTTATCGATATTGATTTCGATACTATCCGGAATGTTGGCAATAAGGCCTTTTACGCGAAGTTTTTTGTTTTTAACCAACAATTTACCACCTGCACGAACACCGGGAGAGTTACCTGTGATTTTTACAGGAATGTTTAGTGATACTGGTTTATTGTCAGACACCTGCAAAAAGTCAACGTGAGTAATCTCGTCGTTTACCGGGTGAAACTGAATGGCTTGCAAAATTGATTTGTATTTAGTACCATCAACCTCTATTTGAACCAAATAAGTGTTGGGAGTATATACAAGGTTTTTGAAATCGCCGCTGTATACTGCAAATGACACGTGAGTGTTTGCACCATACAATACACAAGGAACTTTACCTTCTTCCCTAAGGCGGCGGGTGGCGGTTGTGCCCAAATCTTTGCGGGCTTCGCCGATTAGTCTAATAGTTTTCATTTTTTTAATGAATTAATTACTGTCAAAAACCCCCATGCAACGCCTTAGCACAGCAGGTTTTTTATCATATTAATTACGAGGCGTTTAAAATCAGGGTTGCAAAGGTAATGAAGATTGGATTGAATTTCCAATTTTAAATAGAGAACTGATTGAACCGTGCTCATTTATGTTGCGGATAGCCTCAGCAAACAATGGAGCAGCAGACAGTTGTACTATTTTAGAAGTAGTTTTTTCGTGGTTTAGCGGTATAGTATCGCATACTACCAACTCATCCAATACCGAGTTTTCGATATTATCATATGCATTACCTGAAAGCACAGGGTGGGTACACATTGCACGTACACTGCGGGCGCCTTTTTCTTTCATCATTTTGGCGGCCTTGCACAAGGTATTACCGGTATCTACAAGGTCGTCTATAATAATCACGTCAGCATCAGTTACATCACCAATCACCGTCATACCGGCAACTTCATTGGCACGTTTACGTTCTTTATCGCATACCACAAGGTCGCAGCCCAATATTTTAGCAAAATAGCGGGCACGGGCAGTACCCCCCATATCGGGGGCCGCAATGGTAAGTTTAGGTAAATTCAGGCTTTGTATGTAAGGTATGTAGATTACCGAAGCATCCAAGTGGTCAACCGGTATATCAAAAAAACCTTGAATCTGTGGAGCGTGCAAATCCATCGTCATTACACGGCGCACCCCAACAGCTTCTAATAAATCAGCCACCATTTTAGAGCCGATAGCTACACGGGGCTTATCTTTTCTGTCTTGGCGGGCAAGGCCAAAATAAGGAATAACAGCAATGATGTAGTGAGCCGATGCACGTTTGGCCGCATCTACCATAAGCAGCAGCTCCATAAGATTGTCGCTGGGGGCAAAGGTAGATTGGATTAAAAACACATCGCAGCCCCTTACCGATTCGTTAAAGTTGGGTTGCATTTCGCCATCGCTAAAACGTTGTAATGTAACGTCTCCCAATTCTTGGCCATAGTGCTCAGAAATTTTTTGGGCAAAGTAGTGCGAAGCTGTACCGGAAAATAATTTTACGGGGTTGCGGTTGTTTACGGCAGAATTCATTGGGGCAAAAATAATTAAAAGCCTTTTTGCTGCGTGGGAGTGTTAATAAATTATTAGCGATTGAAGTTTTTGAACATAAAAAAAGCACCTCGTTGGAGGTGCTTACTGTTGACCGACCAGGGCTCGAACCTGGACTCTTCTGAACCAAAATCAGACGTGTTGCCAGTTACACCATCGGTCAATGGGGATGCAAAATTAGTAAAAGACTTTTTCAAGTCAACTATTTTTTTGCATTTTTCACAATGTTTTTTGGAACAGCCTATTAGTTAGCCATTTCTGATATAAACTGGATACGCATCAATTGTAGTTCTTCTAGTGAATACTCACCGTCAAACTCATCGTAGGCTTTTTGAAGCGAATCTTCGTCGGATGATTTGAAGTAATCAAAAATTTCGTCCTGCCTTTCTTCGTCAAGGTGGTCGTTGATGTAATACTTAATATTGATTTTAGTACCAGAATCAACAATGTTTTCAAGCTCTTTAATCAATTCAGCCATACTGATACCGTTTGAGCGGCTAATATCGTCGAGGCTAACTTTTTTATCAATATTTTGGATAATCTGCACCTTTTTACCCGATTTGTTGGGCACTGTGCGGATTACAATATCCTGCGGACGTTCAATGTCGTTCTCCTCAACATATTTGGCAATCATTTCGATGAACGGCTTGCCAAACTTTAAGGCTTTATTTTTACCCACTCCTACAATGGTTTCCATTTCCTCCATTGCAATCGGGTATTTAGAGGCCATATCCTCCAGCGATGGGTCTTGGAAAATTACGTATGGAGGAAGCCCCTTTTGCTTACCAATTTTCTTGGTAAGGTCTTTCAGCATGGCGTAAAGTGTTTTGTCAAAAATGTTTTCCACTGCCACACTTTCAAAGTCGTCCTCGGTTATCTTATCATAGGTATTGTCCAATGCCATTTCAACCGGCTGTGGAGCGGCAATATATTCTTTACCGGCCTCGCTCACGCTCAGTAAACCGTAGTTTTCAATGTCCTTATCAATAAAACTGTTTAGTAAGCCCAGCCTAACCACTGCTTTCCAAAACTTGTCGTCTTTGTCCTTGCCAATACCAAAAAACTCGCTTTTATGGTGCTCGTAATCAGTTACTTCTTGTGCCTTAATTCCTTGCAGCACATTGGCAATGTGTTTAAGATTAAACTTACCGCCCAAACCATCAATGGTTTTAAGTGCTTTCACCATTTCGGCAGTCACATCCAATTTTTCTTTAGGGTGTCGGCAGTTATCACACATTTTACCGCAATCCGCATCATCAAAATGCTCACCAAAGTAATGCAGTAACATTTTGCGGCGACATTGTGATGATTCTGCATACGATGAAGTTTCAAATAGCAACTGCGCACCAATCTCACGTTCGGCCACTGGCTTGTCTTTCATAAACTTCTCCAGCTTTTCAATGTCGCTGGGGTTGTAAAACAAAATACACTCACCTTCAAGCCCGTCGCGTCCGGCACGGCCGGTTTCCTGATAATATCCTTCAAGGCTTTTGGGTACATCGTAGTGGATAACAAAGCGAACATCGGGCTTATCAATACCCATCCCAAAAGCAATGGTAGCCACAATCACATCTGCTTCTTCCATCAAAAACATATCTTGATGCTGGGCACGTGTTTTTGCATCCAAACCGGCATGGTAGGGGAGAGCTTTAACGCCGTTTACTTTCAGCATCTCGGCAATCTCTTCTACTTTTTTGCGGCTAAGGCAATAGATAATACCACTTTTGCCTTGGCGTTGTTTTATATAGGCTACAATCTCTTTATAAACCTTATCTTTTTTATCCTTGTTGCGAACTTCGTAATACAGGTTGGTACGATTGAACGATGATTTGAACACCGTAGCATCGCCCATGTTAAGGTTTTTTTGAATATCGGCTTGTACCTTAGGGGTTGCGGTGGCGGTGAGCGCCATCATGGGTATATCTCCCAAATCCTTCACCATTGTTTTGATACGACGGTACTCAGGTCGGAAATCATGTCCCCATTCTGAAATACAATGTGCCTCGTCAACAGCTACAAACGATATGTTGATGCTTTTTAAGAAATCAAGGGTTTCTTCTTTTTTAAGTGTTTCGGGGGCTATGTAAAGCAATTTGGTTTTACCCTCTGTAATATCATCCTTCACCCGCATTATTTCGCCTTTAGAAAGCGACGAGTTTAAAAAATGTGCAACAGCATCGGTACTGCCAAATCCCCGTATGGCATCCACCTGATTTTTCATCAAGGCGATAAGGGGAGAAATAACAATGGCCGTCCCCGGCTTTATAAGTGCAGGCAGCTGGTAACATAGTGATTTACCGGCTCCTGTGGGCATTATAACAAACACATCATCACCGTGAATCACGGTGTCAATAATCTGTTCTTGGTTACCTTTAAATGTATTAAAACCAAAAAACTCTTTTAGTGAATCTTTAAGATTAACAGAACTCTCTACCATCTCAGTGTAATTAAGTACAACTTAATTTGCTTACAATGCTTTATTTTCACGCCGGATTTTAATTTCTTTGCGTCCGACTTGAAGCTGTAAGTTAATAAAATCTAATAAAAAATAGGTAGAAATTTTACTCGAATAGGGGTCTATTTTTTTAAAACAAGCAAAGTTAAGAAAAAATTAATTGAATGGCTAACGAATATTATGTGGTGATAATGGCGGGTGGAATAGGCAGCAGGTTTTGGCCATTGAGCAAAACCTCACACCCCAAGCAGTTTCTGGATATTTTGGGGACAGGAAAATCACTGATTACCCAAACTTTTGAGCGCTTTAACAAACTGGTGCCCGCTGAGCGTATTTTTGTGGTAACCAACCAAATGTATATAGATTTGGTGAAGGAGCACTTGCCCCAATTGCCTCATAACAACATATTGGGCGAACCATCGGCAAAAAACACGGCTCCTTGTATTGCTTACGCAACGTACAAAATACGTAAGATTAACCCTAATGCCTGCTGTGTGGTAGCTCCGAGCGACCACCTTATTTTGAACGAACAGCAGTTTTTGGATGACATTACTACTGCGTTGGAGTTCTCAGCAAATAACGATGCGTTGGTGTCGTTAGGGATAAAACCCACACGCCCTGATACCGGTTACGGTTACATACAGTTTTTGGAGGGTGGCAATGAGAATGATGTGCACAAGGTGAAAACCTTTACTGAAAAACCCAACTATGAACTGGCGCAGAAATTTGTTGAAAGCGGCGAATTTTTGTGGAATGCAGGGATATTTATATGGTCGATAGGTGCGATAGTTAACTCGTTTGATAAGTTCTTACCTGAGTTGAGCGCCAATTTTGAGAGCATTGAAGCTGAATTGAACACGCCAGCCGAAACGGATGCAATAGTGAGGGTGTACCCGCTTAGTAACAGTATTTCTATTGATTATGGGGTATTGGAGAAGGCCGATAATGTGTATGTGATACCTTGTGATTTTGGGTGGAGCGATTTAGGCACATGGTCGTCGTTGTTTGAAGTACACGATAAGGATGAAAACGGTAATGCGGTAAACGCTACTGCTGTTGAGTTGTATGATACCCGCAATTGCATGATTGATGTACCCAAAGGTAAGTTGATAGTAATTAATGGGTTAGAAGACAAAATTATAGTGGATACGGATAAGGTATTGTTGATTTGTGATAAAAACCGCGAGCAAGAGGTGAAGCAGATTGTGACCAACATTAAACTGAAATTAGGCGATAAGTACCTATAATCCATAGGGGTATAGCAAAAGAAAACGGTCAGATTGATTATCAATCTGACCGTTTTTATTTAGGCGGATACAACTATTATTCGCCGGTAAAGGTGGCTTTGCGCTTGTTTAAAAACGCATCTACACCTTCTTTAAAGTCTTTAGTACCGAAGAAGTTACCAAAATCAGTGATTTCATTGGCAAACCCGTCCTCTTTCTTATCCAAATTAGCATTTACCAAGCGTATTACGCTTTCAATAGCCAATGGGGCTTTGGTTTTAATCTTATCAATAATCTCGTTACACTTAATAATCAATTCGGCTTGTTCTACCACGTGGTTCACCAATCCCAATGATTTAGCTTCGTGAGCATTAATGGCATCGCCTGTGGTAAGCAATTCAATCGCTTTGCCCTTGCCTATTAATTGTACCAAACGTTGTGTACCCGCATAGCCCGGTACCAAACCCAAATTTACTTCAGGTTGGCCAAAACGGGCATTGTCACTGGCCACACGCATGTGGCAGGCCATTGCCAACTCGCAACCACCGCCCAATGCAAAACCGTTTACGGCAGCAATTACGGTTTTTTTTGATTGCTCAATGGTGTTCATCACCGCATGACCGGCAGCACTCATTTCAGTTCCTTGTGCAATGGTAAAATTGGCAAACTCAGCAATATCAGCACCGGCAGCAAAAGCCTTAGTACCGGCACCGGTAAGTATTATACCATACACTTCTTTATCCTCTTGTATGGATAGAACGGCCTCGCGAATTTCTTGCAAGGTTTTCACGTTCAGTGCGTTTAGCTTGGTTTCGCGGTTAATGGTAATGGTAAAAACACCATTGTTTTTTTGGGCAATTATATTCTCGTAGCTCATATACTTTCAATATTCTGTTGGTGGCGAAAATAGCCATTATTTTTATTAGGCCAAGAAAGTGTGTGAATTATGCAGAAAAGTTAACAAGAGTAGCCTGTTGAGAGTGTTATCAGGCGTAGTTTCTAAAGCTGTCTTTATATTGCTTGGGGGTAGTGCCTTCGTATTGTTTGAAGCAACGGATAAAGTGGTTTAAGTTGTTAAAGCCTACCAGAAAACACACTTGCGTCACTTGGTATTTAGGACTTTTCAGCAACTCTTTAGATAGCTTTATGCGTTGCTCTAAAATATATTCGGCAGGAGTTTGCCCAAAGTTCTCTTTGAATTTGCGGAAAAAATTAGCCCTGCTCATACAGGCCTGCTCGCTCAGCAAATCCATATCTATTTTTCCGGTAAGGTTTTCTTTAATGTATTGTACCACATGCGCAAAGCGATGTCGGCTGGCCATCTGTACATAATTCATTTCAAACAACTGGCGGGCCTGTGTTTGCATCAATCGCACCAAAAGCTCGCGCAGGGTTAAGCCGGCAAGCACATCTTTTTCTTTGGTGTGTTCGTTCACGCTGATGCGTATCATGCGCTGTATGCTGTCGCTTAAATCATTATTGTTTATCAGGTGAAACCTGTCGGCATCCACGTGCCAGTAGTCATCACGTTCCACTTTAGGAAAACGGTCGTTCAGTAAATTAAGAGTATCAAATATCTGTTCGTGATTAATAGCAAGGGCAATACATTGGGTAGGTTGCATGGTATTAGCTTCGGGAAAATCAATACGCATTACCTCGTTAGGGGGCACAATCACCGATTCGCCGGGCAGGTAATCAAAAGCAGGTTTATCAAACAAACGCATCACTTTTTTACCTTTCAGCATACTGGTAAGTACCATATCGCCAAATACCAACTTCACATCTTTTGCTTCCCGGTGAGTTTCAAACACATTCAGCTCACATTTATCCAGCGTAAATGCCGAGCGGTTTTCAACCAACGTGTACAGCGATTTTTCAGTGTGTAACGGTATGTTTTCAGCTATCTGTACTCTTTTCATACAACTAATTTAACGAATATATTTTTATAAACAGCACGCCTTATACGGGCAGCGTATTGATTGATACTCACAGCATAGTTTTTTGTTACAGGGTGTACAACCTTTGAGTTTAAATAAACCAAATAACATTTTTATGGAGACATTAGAGCTTACTCAACAAGACGAAAAACTTGCTTTTCCGGCATTCAAAGAAAAGTACAATCATTTTATCGGAGGTCAGTGGGTAGTACCCGCCGGCGGTGAATATTTTGATAATGTATCGCCCATCAATGGCAAGGTGTTTACCCAAGCAGCACGCGGTAATAAAGAAGATATAAATAAGGCATTGGATGCAGCACATTTTGCTTTTGCAACATGGAGCAAAACATCGGCAGCAGAACGCGCAAGAGTATTACTTGCCATTGCTGACGTGATGGAGAAAAACCTTGAGCTTTTGGCAAGGGTTGAAACTGTAGATAACGGCAAAGCGTTGCGCGAAACCCGTGCGGCTGATATTCCCTTGTGTATCGATCACTTCCGCTACTTTGCAGGTGTAATAAGGGCAGATGAGAGCACCATGTCAGAACATGATGAAAACACTATCAGTATCAACTTGCAAGAGCCTTTGGGTGTAGTTGGGCAAATTATCCCTTGGAACTTTCCCTTATTGATGGCATCGTGGAAAATAGCTCCGGCGTTGGCTGCGGGTTGTACTACTGTGGTGAAACCTGCTGAACAAACCCCCACCGGCATTATGGTGCTGATGGAACTGATTAAAGATATTGTGCCTCCCGGTGTTATTAATGTTGTTACCGGCTTTGGCCCTGAGGCCGGCAAACCTTTGGCAACATCGGACAGGGTAGCTAAAGTTGCCTTTACAGGCGAAACAACCACCGGACGTTTGATAATGCAGTATGCCAGTGAAAACCTGATACCAGTTACCATGGAGTTGGGCGGAAAATCACCTAACATTTTTATGCCCAGCATTGCCGATGCTGATGATGAGTTTTTTGATAAGTGTGTAGAAGGTGCAGTAATGTTTGCCCTTAACCAAGGCGAGGTATGTACCTGCCCATCAAGGATTTTGGTACACGAATCTATTTACGATAAGTTTATGGAACGAGTGGTTGCCCGTACAAAGGCTATTAAAATGGGTAATCCGTTGGACGGCGAAACAATGATGGGTGCGCAAGCATCAAACGACCAATACGAAAAAATACTTTCGTACATGGATATTGGTCGCCAAGAAGGAGCAGAGGTGCTGTGTGGCGGTACTGCCGCTAACTTGGGCGACGGCTTAAACGAAGGGTACTACATACAACCTACTATTTTGAAAGGCCACAATAAAATGCGAGTGTTTCAAGAAGAGATCTTTGGCCCCGTAACCTGTGTAACTACTTTTAAAACAGCTGAAGAGGCGATTGAAATTGCCAACGATACTTTGTACGGCTTAGGTGCCGGTTTGTGGACCCGTGATGCACACGAAATTTACCAAATGCCCCGTGCTATAGAAGCAGGCCGTGTATGGGTGAATTGCTACCATGCGTACCCTGCACATGCACCGTTTGGCGGGTATAAAAAATCAGGGTTTGGGCGTGAGACGCATAAAATGATGCTGAACCACTACCGCCAAACTAAAAACATGCTGATATCATACGATAAAAAGAAACTTGGTTTCTTTTAATCTCCCCTTTTTGCGGTTTATAGAAAAGGGTGTTGCCTTTGGGCAATGACCTTTTATTTTTAAAGAGTGTTTAAATATGATACAAAAAGTAACCAGTACGCCCCAAGCTGACGAAGTAATAACAAGGCTTAAGAAGTTACACGGCTCGTTGATGTTTCATCAAAGCGGTGGTTGCTGTGATGGTTCGCAACCGATGTGTTTTGAGAAGGGAGAGTTTAAAACAGGTGAAAGTGATGTGTTGTTGGGAGAAGTGCAAGACTGTGAGTTTTACATGAGTCGCGACCAATACGAATACTGGAAACATACTCAGCTAACCCTTGATGTTGTAAAAGGCAGGGGAAGCAGTTTTTCACTTGAAATACCCTTAGGGTTGCGGTTTATTATCCGCTCACGATTGTTTACCGAAGAAGAGCAAAAGCAATTGGGTTTACTATGAAAAGTAAAAGCCCGCTTAAGCCGGCGGGCTTTTTATGTGTGTAGAAGGTAAAGCAGGTTATTTTAAGGCAGCAACAATAAGGTTATCTATTGAAAACTTGCCGCTTCCGTTCATCATTAGTGCTAAGCTTGCCCCAATACCCAGCAAAAAGTACTCTAATCCTTCCCCGGCTTGGTTTCCCATCCAATTCATAAAAAAACCAAAATTAAGGTGCGAAGTCAGCATAATGCCAACAAACAGGATGGCGATAACTGCCGCCAAAATTTTACTGCCAACGCCCAATACCAAAGCAATGGGGGCAAAAAACTCAATCAGTATTACCAGCAGACCGATGATGTATGGCAATTTTACGGTTTGAGTAAAATACTGCATGGTTCCGTCGAAGCCAAACCCGCCAAACCATCCCAATAGTTTTTGTGCACCGTGCGGAAATAATACCACGGCAATAGTAACCCTTAGTAAAAGACCTGCCCAGTTGTTTTGTGAGCTGAAAAATTGTTCCATCATAATTTTAAATCGTTTGTTATTTGTTGGAACAAAGGTCGGGATGCCTTTAGCAGCAAGGCATTGAACTATTTTAAGAAATTATCTTAAAGTAGTTTAAGGAAAATAGGGTTACCTTAAGAGTACTCTTCCCATTCATGAAAAATTCTATTGCTAAAGAGTGTTCTTTAGCCACAAAGCCACTAAGTTAGTAAGGAAGAAGTGTTTTGCGCCTTCGTACCTTTGCGGCATGCAAGTATGTTTTACGCCTGCAAATCGGGTTTGTCTATGTTGCCTAAGTGTATAAACTTAATGCCTGTTTCATTGCAAAGGATTTTTCTTTGGCCACAAAGCCACTAAGTTAGGAAGGAAGAAGTGTTTTGCGTCTTCGAGCCTTTGCGGCATACAAGTATATTTTATGCCTGCAAATCGGGTTTGCCAATTTTGCCTAAGTGGGTAAACTTAAAACCGGTTTCGTATTTCAAACCGTAGCCCATCATTCTGTCCATTGCGGCATGGCTAAACAATATTACTCCGGTAAGTGCAGTAACATCGCTTTTCAGGTAAAAACCCACTACTGCTATGGCAATAGCCATACCTTTGTGGTGAAACAGATTGTACATAGCAGCCCCCACTTTATTGTTTACTGTATAACCCAGCATACCAATATCAGGGGTAAAGATAAGAGCAGCAAATACCCACCAAGCATAGGGTAGTTGAGAGAATACAATAATGCCCAATGCAAATTGAGCGGCTTCTTCTAATTGTAGTGTGGTTTTCATACTACAAACCTACGCCGATAGGGTGGGGCAGCCGCTTGACAAAAATCAAGAAATGCGGGTGGTTTGTTTTTTACGTAAACGACTCAGAGTTTCGGGTTTCATGCCCAACATACTTGCCAAGTGTTGCAAAGGGGCACGGGCGGCCAGTTCAGGACGTTCAATCAGTAGTTTTTCGTAGCGTTCTTCAGCCGTTTGGTGCAGTTGCGAAAACATTCGTTCCTCTAATCCCAAGTAACTAAAAATCAATAACTGACTTTCAAAAATGCGCCACTGGGTGTATTTTTTCAGCAATTCGCGGTGGTCGTCGCAATCCAGTACTAAAAGTTCACAATCAGTAATGGCTTGTAAATTCCATCGGCTTGGTGTTTTAAAACTAAAGCTGCTGAGTGAGGTATCAAAATATCCTTCTTCGCTAATCCAGTGGGTAATTTCTTCTCCATCAACCTCATACCAAGTGCGCAACAAACCATCTTTTACCCAACCCACTTGTGTGCTTACTTGTCCGGCTTTTACCCAAAAGGCACCTTTAGGCAAGTGTAATGGTTTAAAGTACGAGGCAATGTCTTGCAAGCTCTCTTCATCAAGGGCTATAAAACGGCGTATGGCTTGTTGCAGTTCCATTTTATCCTTCGCTCAATTGTTTTCGTATCTGGCTCAAAAATTCAGGGGTGATACCCAAGTAGGCCGCTATTTGGTGTTGGGGCAGGCGTTGCTCCAATTTAGGGTATTTTTCAATAAAGTACAGGTAACGTTCTTTAGCCGTTTTACTGATGTTGAACAAAATCCGCTGTTGCTGGGCTATGTATGCGTTTTGCATCATTATTCTGAAAAACCGCTCCAACTTAGGTATTTTAAGGTACAAGGCTTCAAGTGCTGAACGTTCTATTTGCAACACTTCGGAATCTTCCAGTGCGTCAATATTCAGTTTAGAGGGCGTTTGGGTTAAAAAGCTCAATAAGTCCGATGTCCACCAGTCTTCAACAGCAAACATGATAATATGTTCCGTGCCTGCATCGTCGATATAATAAGCCCTTAAACAACCGCTTACCACAAAGTTTTCGTGACGGCAAACATCACCGGCTTGCAGCACGTATTGCCGTTTTCTGTACTTACGTACGGTTACGGCTTGCCACAGCAATTCTTTTTCTTCATCGGTAAGCTGTATATGTCGGCTAAGACCTGCTTCGAGCAGTGGGTGCATAATTGCAAAGGAAACTATTAATACTCACTATCAATGTAACAGCCTACAGCGGTAGTTTCCGTTACGGGAATGGTTTTGCCAGCCAGCAGGGCATCCAGCGCGTTTTTTAGGTCAGGCACTACGGGAGTAGTTTTGCGTTTGCCCAATGTAGCGTACTTATCATCAATACGGCCTTTGTAGTGCACTATTCCTGTGGTTTCATCCACCACAAACACTTGCGGAGTTATCGTAGCTCCAAAACGGTTCATGTATTGGCGGCCAATATCTTTTCGTAGTTCAAAAGTAAGTTGGTATTCACGGCGGAAACTATCAATAGTAGCCGAGTCAGAATCAGGATTAGGGAACAAGCCAACTACCGCAACTCCTTTGCCTGCATACTCAGCGCTAAGGGTATTTAAAGTAAGGGTGTGGTATTGGCAAATGGGGCAACTTTCACCCAAAAACACATATACAGTGTATTGAGCTTTTGCCGCCGCAAAAGCAAACACCATCAATACAAGGGTTAATAATCGCCTCATTATTGTTTAATAATTTTTTGGGTGAATACCTGTGTGCCGTTTTGCAGACTGATGTAATAAACACCCACCGCTAAATTACTTACATCCAGCTTGTTTTCGCCTTGCAGCAATACTGTTTGTTTATTAAAGATGGCTTTACCTGTTGCATCCAACACAGTAACAAGGGTTTCACCCGCTATGCCAGCAAGGTTGTTGATGTACAACACATCATTGCTAACAGGGATGGGATATACTTCAAAGGCGTTGTTGCTTAACTCGTTGGTGCTGTTAATAATCGTCCACACATTAAAATACGAGGTATCGCTTTTGCAGCCGTTGGTATCGCGTACTACCAGTTTTATTACTGCTGCCAGCAGGGTATTATCCCAACGCAGGGTAATACTGTCTTTATTTGCCTGCAACAAATCAGGGGTTTGACTTACCGACCAAGTATAGTTGTAAGTAGGTTGGCCTTGTGCTTTGTATGTAAACGGCCTGCCTAATTGCATAAACGGATTACCCGTAATGTTTACGGAAGCGGGTTTGGATAATACGCTTACATTTTGGGTAATTGAGCTTTTGCAGCCAGTGGTAGTATTTTCAACAGTTAACTCAACAGTGTAATTACCTGCCCCAACGGTAAATGTTTTCACTGCATTGCGAGAGGATGTTACAATCGAGTCACCGTCAGAAAATCTCCAGGTGTACTTATCAGTAACGGTATTGGTGGCTAATTTCAAAAGGTTGCTATCGGCACATTGCCCTTCCCATAGTGCAATGAAACCCGCCGTTGGGTTGCTGTTCACCGTTAAGGTAGTGGTTGTGCTGTCGTAACAGCCGTCAATACCTACTGCATAGCTTAACGTGTAAGTGCCAGAAGTATTAAAAAATTTCACCAACGAATCGGTAAATACCTCGGTTTGCCCATCAATACGCCAGCTTTGGGTATAAGGTGCAGGGTATGCAACAACACCGTCGCGTATTACAAAGCGGTTGCCGTTTAAGCACTGGGTGGTATTATTAATTAGTATCGAAGCTTTGGGTGCAGGTTTCAGCTTGGCATACACTGTTTGGTTTTCAAAGTTGTTGATACATCCAGTAGAAAGGTCTTCAACAATTAGTTGTACCGTTTGCCAGCCGCTGTCGGCAAAGTTTTTAGCCACTTGCTGGGTGTACAGGGTATCGCCGTCAGAAAATGCCCATGTGTAGCTTACGCCCGTAGCGGGTGAAAGCAGTTGCACGTTGGTACTATCATCACAGCCACCGCCTTTTATTAAAGTGATACCCGATTGAGGGATGGGGTTTACCAGCAAATGCAAAACAGTGCTGTCGTAACAGTTACCGCTTGAAACCACGGCTACGCTTGCATTAAATGAACCTGCGCCTACAAAACTCTCAACCAAAGAGTCGGTATAGGTTTTTTGCTGCCCGTCTATCCACCAGCGTTCGGTGTATGGGAGGGTGTAACCTTGCGGTTGGGTTTTCTTAATAATAAATGTGTTGTTGAATTCGCACTGCTCGCTGTCGTTTACCGTCAACATTAATTTTGGAGCAGGTAAAAACTCTGCACTGTCCATAATTCCTAACGAAGTATTGTAATAGGTTCCGGCAGGTGTTTTTTGCAGGCGTAAGGCTTTTACCATGTAATAATTTTTGCCTAACAAGGGCGAAGCGTCCACATAGCTTGATGCAGTGGTTTGACCTATCAACTCGTATTTGCCGTCAACGGAGGCGGCGCGATAGATACGGTGTGCCATGATGCCTGTATCGGTAGAGGCCGTCCAACTTAAAGAAACATTTGAACAATTTTCAGTAGCTGTGAACGCGGTAGCAGGTGTAATGGGGTGCAAACGCAAAGTGGGGTCTCCCATTAAACCCATAGTAACGCTGTTACTTGAGTATAATGAGTGGTATAGGTTGCGCGGTGAGTTGGCCGATGCTGTTGCACTATAGCCCACAGGTTGCCCCAAAGCCATTTGGTGGTGGTAATATACGGGACGACCGCTCCACGTTGAGGTTAATATTAGTGAACGCGAGGCAATGTGCGCACGCAACAAATTGTTGGTGTTATCCCAATCGCCGAAGTAGCTGCCAAACGATGAAGTAAACGGAGCGGTAAGCGAGTCGTTTACAAGATTGGTGGTAGTTGCCACCCCCGAACTGGAGGTATAACTGCCAAAACCAGCTGTAACCGAAAACATATACGGACGTGCTTTTAATTCAGTTAAGAAATCTCCCTCACGGATTGAATCTCCAAACATCCCCGCATAACTTCCCCAGCCACCGCGCACAAAGGCTTCGCCGCCAAATCCGCCAATGGCATCGTCAATAAATCCTCGTTGCACAACGGCATAATTATTCAGTTTAAAATTATGGGCTTTGGCAAGGTAGCGACGGGTAAGTGCTGTATCGCTCATGCCAAAAGCAGGCATATCAAACATATCTACCCTGCCTACGTGTAGTTTGGCACTACCGGGGTTTATTAAATCGGCATCAAACTTTCCGTCGCCGGGGGTATTGTAGTTGCGTGGGCTTGAAGAAACCTTTACGTTCAACACATAGTCTGTCCATTGACTGTTATCCGCCATCGAGTAATACAAATCAGCAGGCCAAGCACCGTAATGGTCGCTGTGGCCATCAGGCCCCACATAGCCAGAATAGGGTACAGGTACATGTCCCAATAAGTAAACTGCCTTAAAATTTATTGAGTCCTGCTGCCACAAATCAATCACATGTTGTTTTGCTTTCACAGGAGTTGATGTGCGGCTTACATAACGGGTAATTACCTGCCATCCGTCGCTACGTAAATCGCCTTGCAACAGTTTAATCTCTGTAGCAAGTGGCAGCCGGTAATTGCTATCTATCATCAATAATAGCTTGCCACGGTAATTGTATTCGTCAATTCCGTCGCCGGCATACAAATAGCCATACCCATTGTAATTTGGGGTAAACTTCACTACTTGGTACTCAACTGCAACTCCTGCTTTTACTGTTGTATCGGTATAGGTGGTGTCTGATGCCGAAAGTGTTGCAAGTTCTGTCCATGCAAGGGCATCGGGTGTTTTTGAGAATACCTTGTATTGGGTTGCCGCTGCTGCTTTGTTCCACAACAGAGTGAAACGCAAAGGACTTTTTTGTACCGATAGTTTAATTTGTACGGTATAGTCTTTAGAGGCTTGCCCAAACGCAACCGCAGTTAGCAACAGGGCAATAATGAATGTGGTTAGCTTTTTCACTAATTGCCAAAGTTACAAATTGTTTGTATCGGATGGTTAGAATTTATAGTGGTTTTGTTCTATTCAAAATCTAAACGGGGCAAGGTTGTATTGTTAAATGGTTCAGGCATTTGAAACAATGATACAGCACAACCGATCATATACCGCGGCCCCCAATTATTAAATTTAGGCGGGTTGGCGTCATCATAATTATTAAGTAGGTGATAAGTAGGAATGCCACTAAGCAAAATATCGAACGAGGCATCGGTGAGTGTACTGTCGTTGCGCACCGTCATTGCTTCTGCGGTGTTAAAAGGGTTAGCACCTAATACAGCTTTCAATGTGATGGAGGTATCGGTTAACTCCTCTTTTGTCAATACAAACTTAAAATGCCCCTTGTAATCAGTACCCACGGTTTTAATTACTTTACCGTGTTGCAAAATCTGGATGGTAATGCCTGAGGCTGCCATCAATGTTTCTTTATCCCTCAATCTGCCGCTTATTTCTACAGGTAAACTAATAGTGTCAACAGGGTTGATACTATCGCTTACAAGGTTTGCGGGAGCCTGTTCTTGTTGGGTTTGGGCATTAGCAATGCCATTAGTGGCAAATACACCCAATAGGCTTAATAATGAAACTGTAAGGCCTTTAAACCGCGAAAAGAAATACTGTTGATGCAGGTTATCAAGTTGGTCAACGGTGTATAAACCGCACACCTGTTCATCAGGATTGTTTAGTTTTTGGTGAAGTTCTCCTTTACTTAGTCCGGTATGATTGGTAACACACTTATTGCAATCGCTGCAAAATTTCTTACCGCCGCCTGCATCAGTCATATCCTGCCATTTTTTAGAGCAAGGAAAAGTGAGTATTACTTTATTTTCCATAGAGGGGTGGTTTTAAGTGATAACAAAAGATTACAAGGTTGCCAAAACCAAACTTGACTGCGGGCCCGACAGGTTAAAACCTGTCGCTTTTGTAATTACCTTCCCGCAAGGGACTTAAGTCCCTTGCGGGAAGGTAATCGTATCAGGATGGGATTTTAATTGCTGTAGGGGCAAACATGAAATAATGCCTTCGCAGAAGGTAATCGTATCAGGATGGGATTTTAATCCCATGTATTTTAAACGAACCTTTACGAAAGAGGCTGGCTTTATGCTCGTCGGGACGACATGAATAAAACCAACCGCTTATAGGGTAAACTCATTAAAAGAACGACTCTTTAATTAATAAACGCTATTGTTTTGATTAAAGTTGGAATAGCCGGTGTGATAAACCTTGCCCCAAAAAAATCCCCTATCTTCGCACACCATGCGCTTCTTACTCCTTTTTTCAGCACTGTTGGCGGTAAGCCCGTTGATTTCCCAATCAACCTACACGATGAGCAATAACCGCGAGTATTCGCACTTGATTGACCGCTTCGAGATAATGAACGGCAGCCCGGCCCGCAAGTATTGGTTATACGGCGGGGTGCATACTTCGGCGAAACCCTTGCAACGTTACGAAGTAGGTGCAATGGCTGAAAAGCTGTTGGGCGACAGCAACCGACGCTATACCAATCGTGATGTGTTTAATCTAACGTATTTACTGGCCGATAATCCTGATGTGCAAGAAAATGAGGTGGTAAAAGGCAAGCCGATAGTAAAGTATTTTTATACCTATAAGGCTGCGTTGTATGCTTTTAAAGCGTACGAGTTTAGCGTGTTTGTAAATCCTGTGTTGAATTTCACTTCGGGTACTGAGCAGGTGGACGGTGAAAGCCGGATGATATGGCAAAACACGCGCGGTGCTGAAATGCGCGGACAAGTGGGAAGGCGTATCGGGTTTTATACCTATTTAACGGAGAACCAAGTAAAAGCTCCCATGTATTTAGCCGACCGTACCCGTTCCGAAGGGGTGTTTCCGGGTGCAGGGCTTACCAAGCCTTATAAAACAGATACTAATACGTTTGATTTTTTTGAGGCTCGCGGCTACGTTACGTTTGATATTGCTAAGTTGATTAATTTTCAGTTCGGGCACGACCGTAACTTTATCGGTAACGGGGCACGCTCGTTGGTGTTGAGCGATTTCTCAAAAGAAAACCTGTTCTTAAAGATAAAAACCAACGTGTGGCGCATTAACTACACCAACTTGTTTGTGCAGTTAAACGCCTTTAATACTACCGTAGCAAAGCGCGATAGGCGCGATAAGTTTATGAGTTTTCACCATTTGAGTGTAAACCTTGGTCGCCGTTGGAATGTGGGAATTTTTGAGAGCATTGTGTTTAGCAGGGGCGATAGTGCCACAGGTAACGGACGTTTTGACTATAATTACCTGAACCCGATTATTTTTTACCGCGCTATTGAGCAATCAACAGGCGGGGTGAGCAGTGATAATGCGTTGTTGGGTTTTGATGTGAAGTTCAATGCCACCCGCAGTCTTAGCTTTTACAGCCAAGTAATATTGGACGAGTTGCACATCAAACAATTGCGCAGTAATCCGGGTTCATGGGTGAATAAATTCGGGGTGCAGGCAGGGATGAAATACATCAACGCCTTTACTATACCCCATCTGGATATTCAGTTAGAAGCTAATAGTGTGCGCCCCTACACTTATCAGCATTTTAATACCGCACAAACTTATACCAATATGGGCACACCGTTGGCACACCCGCTAGGGGCAAACTTTAATGAAGTGTTGGCCATTGTGCGCTACCAGCCTGCCAACCGTATTAATATTACTGCCCGTGCTATTTATGCCAAATACGGCAAAGACAGTGCAGGAAGAAATTTTGGCGGTGATATTACCCAAAACTACGATACCCGCTACAGCGATGAAAACAATACTATTGGGCAGGGGATAGGGCATACTCTTTTGTGGGGGGAGTTAACGGCCAGTTATATGCCCGCACACAACCTGTTTTTTGATGTGCGCTACATACACCGAAATGTGAAAATAGATGGCACAGATAATCGTTCTACCAGCAGTATGTTGATGGTGGGAATGCGATTAAACTTTGGGTTGAGGGGATTTGAGTTTTAAGTTCTGCTGCAAAGACACGAAGACGCAAAGAAACTAACTTTGTGGCCTTGCGCCTTAGCGGCAAAAGAATATTCCATGATTAATATCAAACAACAACTATATAATCTTTGCCTTGAGGCATTGAATACCCGTATTGAAGTAGCTAAGAAGGCAATGGAGGATGCACGTATTTAAACTTTGGGTGAGTTTTAAGTCTTGCTGCAAAGACACGAAGACGCAAAGAAACTAACTTTGTGGCCTTGCGCCTTAGCGGCAAAAGAATATTCCATGATTAATATCAAACAACAATTATATAACCTTTGCCTTGAGGCATTGAATACCCGTATTGAGGTAGCTAAGAAGGCAATGGAGGATGCCCAAAACTCAGCGAATGAGGAGGGCAAAAGCTCGATGGGGGATAAGTACGAGACCGCCCGTGCTATGGGGCAGATTGTGCGCGATATGAATGCCAAACAACTGAACGAGGCATTGAAAGAGCTGGCTACACTAAAACTCATAAATCCTGATGCACAACAAACCGTTATACAACAGGGTAGTGTGGCCATCACCAGCAGTGGAAATTATTTTATTGCCGTGAGTGCGGGTATGCTGAAAGTGGATGGGAAAACATGGGTAGCCCTTTCTCCCGCCACACCATTGGCGCAAGTATTGTTAAACAAAAAAGCAGGTGATACTTTTGAGTTCAGGGGTAAGAAAGAAAAGGTGTTAGAAGTAGGGTAGGGTTTACAGATTTGAGCAAGATTCTTCACTGTCGTTCAGAATGACAATTCATAATAAATTTAATCCACCCCCTGCCCCCGCCTGCGGGGGACATTGAACGATTAACGAGTTTTGATATCCGAAGAAATGATGGAGTTGGTTAGCACTCCAATGTTCTCCTCATAGAGGAGGATTCTTATAATCTTACAATGTCATGCTGACGAAGGAAGCAACGTATTAAAACGTTGTCAGATTACAGATTGGGATAAAATTCTTTGCTATCGTTCAGAATGACAATTCATAATAAATTAAATCCACCCCCTGCCCCCGCCTGCGGGGGACATTGAACGATTAACGCGTTTTGATATCCGAAGAAATGATGGAGTAGGTTAGCACTCCAATGTTCTACTCATAGAGGAGGATTATTATAATCTTACAATGTCATGCTTACACAAGAAGCATCGTATTAAAACGTTGTCAGCTTACAGATTGGGATAAAATTCTTCGCTATCGTTCAGAATTACAGAAGATTAAAACAACTCGCTTAACTCCAGCCAGCGGAGTTCTTTTTCTTCCAGTTGGGCGTTTACTTGTTCAATTTCCTTTGCCCATTCTGATATTTGGGTATGGTCGCCGTCTCCGCTGCTTAGTTTATGGGTAAGCTCAGTTTTGCGGGCTTCCAGTTTAGCCATATCCGTTTCAAGGCTTTCCCATTCCAGTTTTTCTTTATAAGTTGGTTTGCGGGTTTTGGCAACCTCGGCAGTGGCTTGGGTTTTGGGTTCGGCAGCCGCTCTTGCCGCTTTTTCCTCCAACTTACGTTTCTCGTCTTCTACTTCTTTCTCAATGCGGTAGTGGGTATAAGTACCGTTGTAGTCTTTAATATTAGAGTCGCCCTCAAACACAAACAAGTGGTCGCACAAACGGTCAAGGAAATAACGGTCATGCGATACAATTACCAAACACCCTTTGTAGGTGGCTAAAAACTCCTCAAGGGTGGTAAGCGTAAGCAAATCAAGGTCGTTAGTAGGCTCATCCAGAATTAAGAAGTTGGGGTTCTTCATCAAAATGGTAAGCAAGTACAACCGCCTGCGCTCCCCACCGCTAAGGGTTGAAACATAATCATGCTGCTGCTTGGGGTGGAAGTTAAACGTTTGCAACAACTGCATAGCCGTTAAACTGCCTTCTTTACCCCCCAACGGAAGCACATCGGCAATATCACGTATCACCTCAATTACCCTTTTATCCTCGTCCAGCTTCATCCCCTTTTGGTTGTAGTAACCAATCACAAGGGTTTCGCCGGGTACTACCGTACCCGCATCAGTATTTTCAAGACCGGTAATCACATTTAAAAACGTTGACTTTCCGGCACCGTTTTTACCTACAATCCCTACTCGCTCACCGCCTTTAAACGTGTAGGTGAAGTTGTTGAAAAACACAGTATCGCCATACCCTTTGCGAAGGTTTTTAAGCTCCATCACCTTACCGCCGATGCGGTTCATCTTCACATTAAAACTTATGCTTTCTTCCTTGCGCACATTGCCCGCTTTCTCTTTCAGTTCATAAAAGGCATCAATCCGTGACTTTGATTTTGTACCGCGTGCTTTGGGTTGCCTGCGTATCCATTCCAACTCTTTACGCATCAGGTTGCGAGCCTTATCGGTTTCGCGCTCCTGCATCGCCATGCGCTCGTCTTTCTTTTCCAAAAAGTAAGTATAGTCGCCCGAATAGCGGTACAGCTTACCTTCGTCTAATTCAATAATTTCATTGGTAACGTTGTCCAAAAAGTAACGGTCGTGCGTTACCATCAGCAACGTAGTATTATCGGTACTCAGGTAGCTTTCCAGCCACTCTATCATCTCAATATCCAAATGGTTGGTGGGCTCATCCATCACCAAAATATCGGGGTTGCTTATCAGCAAACGGGCAATGGCCACCCTCTTGCGCTCCCCACCCGATAGTTGGGCAATTTTTCGGTTGGGCAGATGAATATCCAGCTTGCCTAATATCTGGCGCACTTTTGCTTCGTATTGCCACACATCCAGTGCATCTGCCTGCCTTGTGGCTTCGTTTAGTTGGCGTTCAGTATCAATGGTAGGGGCTAAACTGTGGGCTTCGGCAGCCGTTTCGTAGGCTTTTATGGCTTGTATTACGGGGTTATTCTCGTAAAAAATATAATCGGCAACGGTTACTGCCCCTGCAAAATCAGGTTCTTGAGGTAAATACCCTACTTTAATATCCCTGCGAAACACTACTTGCCCCGTATCGGGTATGTCTAATCCCGCTATGAGATTAAGCAAAGTGCTTTTACCCGTACCGTTGTTAGCCACAAGGGCCACTTTTTGGCCTTGTTCTATCCCGAATGAAAGGTTTTTAAATAATTCCTTTTCGCCGTATGATTTGCTGATATTTTCTACCGAAAGATAATTTACTCCCACAGGGTGCGAAGATAGGGATTAGCGTTGGCTGTTGGGTACGTCATGCTTAACTTGTTTCGGAATAAAGGTCGGGTATGAAACCCGACTCTATTGATATTGGTTGATTACGTGATAATTTTTTAGTAACAACGGGTCTGTGTTTCCACTGGTCACAAAAAAGGGCGGCCCACACGATGTTTGCCGCCCACAGATAAGCTAAAAAACTACCCGCTTACTTCCGTTTTGGTGAGGGTGAGGGTATAGGTATTCTCACCGTTTATCACCTGTATATCCTGATTTCCGCCATAATTACCGCCATCAGTGGTGGTAAGATTAGCAGTGAGGGTATAGTTTCCGGTAGGAACGTTTTGCGCTGCAAACAGCCCTTCTAATTCATCTTCCCCTGTTTTATTCAGCACGATAGGTTCGCCGCCGCTTTGAGGCACTAACGATACTACTGTTTGCGAAATATGTCCGTTCAACTCTTCGGCATCGGGGTGTTGGGGGTCGTTTAAGTTAATATCTACATTAACGATTGAACCTGCAGGATTTGCAGCCATTAATGAAGGGTCGGTGGTGGAAGTGGGAGTTATCACCGATTTTGAATCATCACCGTAGGGCAATACAATGTCTTTGAGCTTATCAAGTAATTTCATTGCTCTGCTTGAATAGAAGCCTAACAGGAATGAAATGATAAGGGTACCTTTTGATGCACTTACATCAAAGAAGCTATCGGGGTTAGAAAGGTAGTTGTATGAAAATATGATGATAAGCGAAATAAAGGGCGAATAAGCAATTTTTGCCAAATGTCCCGGCGTTTCAGAGGGTTTAAATCCGGTACCTTTTGAAATAGCCATTGCTATGTAAAACAATATGCTGGTAATGACCCCGAAAATAGTCCAGAAAATTACCTCTACGTAGGTGTGCGGTCCGGCTAACCAAAAATAAGATTTTACTTTAAAACGGGCGTTTTGTATAAAAGTCACCACCAAATTATTGGGCTGTAGATCGAGCAGGGCAAATATTTTAGTAGTATCCTCTGGAAAAATATAAGGCAACTGCGCGAGAATAAAGTTTTTTACGGCCCTGTTATTGGGGTTGTTTTTGAATTGTTGTTGAGTAAATTTTGCTGTTGTTGAATTTACAGGGGGAGTGTCTCCCTCTTCCACTTCTTGTTCAGCGCTTTCTATGGTGGTAAGCATATTAGCAGAGCCATCATTAATTAATGAGGTGATATATGAAATATCTGCAGCATCCAAAGTTTTATACTCCGCCTCGTGGGGGTCGTCAAAGTATTTTTTATTATCTGTGGTTTCGTATTGGTCAAGGCTGTGAATGGCTAAATAAACACCTACGGTAGCCACTAATATTACAATAAGCAATGCCAGCCAATGGTTTTGCTCTTGCCAAAATGTTAACGTAAAAATCTTTTTATACAATGGCTTAGGCGCATTGTTAGTTTCAGTAGTATTGTTTTCCATAATTTTTATAGTGCAATGAATTGTTTTGATACCCACTGGCTTTGTGTGGGGTCTATTTTATACCATCCGTCAATTTCGGCATAGGCGGTTACTTGCGCCCCCTTACTGAGGGAGTATAACGCCGCAAAGTTTGTACCTGCGCCTGCCCTCACATTTAACTTACTTGCTGTTACAATTCCTTTTGCTATGGGTTGCGGGGTTTGTGAACCTGAACCGGTTATAAAAGAAGTAATTTTTTGAGCGATTAAGGGAATAAAATTTTGATTGGCAGCTTCAACGGTATTGCCGCCAAAAAAGTTTGTGCCCGGGCAGGTTTTAGTGCTGCCTGATCCGTTGGTGCGTTTGCCGGTATTAAGATCAAACCAATGATGATATAAAATAGTTTTATCATTGGGCAATAAGCTGAAACGCTTACACAGTATAGCATTTAGGAAAACAATAGTTTCTTTGTGCTCTTCAGTCATTTCGTCTTGTCCGGTATCAAACCAGCCCAAATGCTCAATAGCAACAGCCCCTGTATTTGCTCCTTTTATCGCTGCGGGTGTGGTTTCCATGCTACGGCAAAGTGCAATGGTACCATCAGGAAAGGTGGTTAGGTTTTGACCAATATCACTAAACCCGCGCTGCAAATGGCTGGTTTTCATGCTGGTTAACCATTTGAAAGGTTGCGGCGGATTATCCCTGTAATAGTGAACATACCCCGGTATGTAGGTATGGTGGTTCTGAATTTTATCTATTGAGCGGGAAAACTTAGTATTTTCTAAGTAGTTCTTAAATTCGTCGCGGGTGTAAAGTACGAACTGACCTTGTGTTTGTGGCATGTAGCAATTGTTTTGTACGAATTTATAAATATTTTCTTCGTAAAAACAACTAAACTAAATGGTTATGGAGTAATTATTTTTTACTCAACGATTTTTCCCATTCCCATGCGGTTACCAGCATATTTTTCAGGTCGCGTTGGGTTTTCCAACCCAAAACATTGTTGGCTTTGGTAGTATCAGCATACACTTGTTCTACGTCACCATCTCGGCGGGGGCCATAAACAAAGTTAAAATTCACTCCTGTTTCAGCCACAAATGTATCAACCACTTCTTTTACACTGCTTCCCTTGCCGGTGCCTAAGTTAAATATTTCCAACTTGTCGGTACTTTCGTTATTCAGCAGTCTTTCAATGGCACGAACGTGGGCTATTGCCAAATCTACCACGTGCAGGTAATCACGCACGCAAGTACCGTCAACGGTGTTATAATCACTACCAAATATGGTCAGTTTTTCGCGTTTGCCTATTGCTGTTTGTGTGATGAAAGGCACAAGATTATTGGGCACACCCAAGGGCAATTCTCCAATTAGCGCACTGTCGTGGGCTCCAATAGGGTTAAAGTAGCGCAGCGCAATGGCTTTGGTATCAGATACTTTAACTGTATCGGTAAGTATTTCTTCACAAATTTGTTTGGTGTTGCCGTAAGGGGATTCAGCTTTTTGCACGGGCGAATTTTCGGTTACGGGGTTTATTTCGGGTTGCCCGTAAACGGTGCATGAAGATGAAAACACAAGATTATTAATACCGTTGGCTTGCAGCTCTTGCAACAAAACCACCAATCCGCTTACGTTGTTGTGATAGTATTTTAACGGATGCTGTACTGATTCTCCCACCGCTTTGTAGGCTGCAAAGTGTATCACTCCGGCAATGTCTGAATGCTGTGCAAGCAAAGCCTGTAAATCGGCACGCTCACATACATCGCCCTTGAAAAACACAGGCTTTTGCCCAGTTATCTGCGTTATACGGTCTAATATAAATGCCTCGGAGTTGTTGAGATTATCAATAATTACAGGCTCGTATCCTGCATTGTACAATTCAACTACAGTGTGCGAACCTATAAATCCAACACCCCCTGTAACTAATATTTTTGGCTTGCTCATGGGGCTACAATATACGGCTCACAATGCCGTCTTTCAACTGATATTTTTGTTTGCTTTCTTCACAAACGGCAATGCCTTGTTCATCAAACAAAAGCTTGTGACCATATTCGCTCATCCAGCCTGTTTGGCGTGCAGGGTTGCCAATCACCAATGCATAAGGCGGTACTTCTTTGGTTACTACAGCTCCTGCACCTATAAAAGCGTATTCGCCGATGTTGTTGCCACAAACAATAGTGGCATTTGCTCCTATGCTGGCACCCTTGCCCACGTGGGTTTTTGCATAACTATCCCTGCGGTTCACAGCACTGCGTGGATTAATAACATTAGTAAAAACCATGCTGGGGCCTAAGAATACGTCATCACCGCAGGTTACACCTGTGTAGATGGATACGTTGTTTTGTATTTTAACATTATTACCCAGCACTACCTTAGGCGAAACCACTACGTTTTGTCCCAAGTTGCAACCTTCACCAATTACACAATCTTGCATAACGTGCGAAAAGTGCCAGATTTTGGTACCCGCGCCAATGGTACAACCTTCGTCAATAACTGCTGTTGGGTGTGAAAAGTATTTAGATTCCAATTTTTTTTAGTTTAAAGTTACTTACCGAAATTCAGTAAATCAAGCTATCTAAACTTACGGTTTTTAATTTCTGATTTAACACAATGTCTATCATCATTTAAGTCCAAATGACTTTTTTTGAGACATTAAAGTTTGTTAGAACCGAAGCTTAAAAGCGATTATAAATTGAAAGGGACTGTAAAACTAACTTCTACTGTCCCTTTCAAATTTTTTATTGATATTATTTTAATTTATCAATGGTAGCCCAGTGGCATACAGCTATATCAAGGAGTTGTTTAGTTTGAAGCTTGCTTGCCGCCAAACTCCCTTCCGTGGGGGTCTTTAAACAAGTCTTCTTCTGGGAGTGATTTAAAGTAATCGTACGTTATTTTTAGACCCTCTGCACGGCTCACCTTGGGTTCCCAGCCAAGTATTTCTTTGGCGCGGGTAATATCAGGGCGGCGTTGCTTAGGGTCGTCGGTAGGCAATGGTTTGTAAACTATTTTTTGCGATGTACCGGTAAGTTTAATAATCTCTTCGGCAAACTCTTTAATGGTGATTTCGATAGGGTTACCAATGTTTACAGGGTAAGCATAGTCGCTCATTAGCAAACGGTAAATACCTTCCACCAAATCATCCACGTAGCAAAAACTGCGGGTTTGGCTACCATCACCAAAAACAGTAATGTCTTCGCCCCTCAACGCTTGTCCGATAAATGCGGGCAATGCTCTACCGTCGTTCAGACGCATACGAGGACCGTAGGTATTAAATATACGCACGATGCGGGTTTCTACACCGTGGTATGTATGGTAAGCCATTGTCATAGCTTCTTGGAAACGTTTAGCTTCGTCGTACACACCGCGAGGGCCTACGGGATTTACATTGCCCCAGTAATCCTCGTTTTGCGGATGCACTAACGGGTCGCCATACACCTCAGATGTTGAAGCGATGAGCATTCTTGCTCCTTTTTCTTTTGCCAAGCCCAAGCAATTGTGCACACCCAATGAACCCACTTTAAGGGTTTGTATGGGTATCTTCAAATAGTCAATCGGGCTTGCCGGAGAGGCAAAGTGCAGAATGTAATCCAACTTGCCGGGCACATGGATAAACTTTGACACATCGTGGTGATAAAATTCAAAATTGGGCAGCTTAAACAAATGCTCAATATTGCGTAAATCACCTGTGATGAGATTGTCCATAGCAATCACATCGTAGTCTTCTTTTATAAAGCGATCGCATAAATGCGAGCCTAAAAAACCGGCGCCGCCGGTTATTAATATCCGTTTACGCATTGGCTTTTGCTATTTGGTTTTTACCGTTGATACCTACACCGTAGTATGCAAAACCCATATCGTTTAGTTCTTTGCCGTCGTAAATATTACGTCCGTCAAACACCACTTTATCGTTCATTATTTTGGCAAGGTTTTCAAAGTTTGGCACTCGGAACTCAGGCCATTCAGTAATCAGCAACAAGGCATCGGCACCTTGCAGGGCATCGTCTTGCTCATCCACATACTCAATAGTATCGCCCAACATGTGTTTGGCTTCTTTCATTGCTACGGGGTCATAAGCCTTCACTTTAGCACCGCCTTCAAGCAGTTTTTCTATGATTACCAACGATGGAGCTTCGCGCATATCATCGGTTTTGGGTTTAAACGATAGTCCCCACATACCAAAGGTTTTGCCTTTAATATCTCCGTTAAAGTGCTTCATTATTTTGGTAACCATCACCATTTTCTGGTCTTCGTTCACATCTTCAACTGCCTCAAGTATGCGCATGTTGTAGCCTTTTTCAACCGCAGTTTTAATAAGGGCTTTCACATCTTTGGGGAAGCAAGAACCACCATACCCAACACCGGGATAAATAAATTTATTACCAATGCGGGCATCGCTACCAATACCTTTACGTACCATGTTCACATCAGCGCCCACAATTTCACAAAGGTTGGCTATATCGTTCATAAAGCTGATTTTGGTGGCAAGCATACTGTTTGCAGCATACTTAGTCATTTCAGCCGAAGGCACATCCATAAAAATAATCGGGTGACCGTTTAACAAGAAGGGCTTGTACAAGCGGCGCATAATTTCTTCAGCTTTTTCTGATTCAACGCCAATAACAATGCGGTCGGGTTTCAAGAAATCATCAATAGCAGCACCCTCTTTCAAAAACTCAGGGTTAGAAGCTACATCGTAGGTAAAGTTAGAACCGCGGGCAGCCAACGCTTCTGATACTTTTGCACGTACTTTTTCAGCAGTGCCCACGGGTACAGTACTTTTGGTAACCACTACTAAGTAATCAGTCATATTGCGGCCAATTTCATCAGCCACTGCCAACACGTATTTTAAATCAGCACTACCGTCTTCACCCGGAGGGGTTCCTACTGCTATAAAAGCAACATCGGCTCCTACAATACTTTCTGCAAGGCTGGTTGAAAAGTGTAAACGTTCTTTTTCAACATTGCGAAGTACCATTTCTTCAAGGCCGGGTTCATAGATAGGCATAATGCCTTTTTTAAGATTTTCAATCTTACGTTGGTCAATGTCAACACAGGTAACATTAATGCCTACTTCGGCAAAACATGTTCCAGTTACAAGACCCACATAGCCGGTTCCAACTACTACTATTTTCATAGTGCTTAATACGATTTTGGTTTATTAGTGATTGTTAACGAAATCTAATACATTGCTGGTAATAAATGTAAGTTGCTGCTCATCTAATTCAGTGTGCATTGGCAGCGAAAATACTGTTTTGCATAATTGCTCTGTAACCGGAAACATACCCTCTTTATATCTGGGGTTTGTGTAGGCTTTTTGCATGTGCAAGGGTACAGGGTAGTACACCATGCTGGGTACACCGCGCTCGCTTAAAAACTTGCGCAACTCATCACGGTTAACATCGTGTAACTGTAATGTATATTGGTGAAAAACGTGGGTTGAGTCTTTAGCCCTTGCAGGGATTGTTAATTTTGGATGTTTGGCAAATGCGTTATCATAAAAATCAGCCACCTTAATGCGTGCAGCAGCGTAACTATCAAGGTTACGGAGTTTAATGCGCAATACAGCGGCTTGCAAACTATCTAAACGGCTGTTTACGCCTATCTCATCATGATAATACAAGGTACTTTGTCCGTGATTACAGATCATGCGGATTTTGGTGGCCAAAGCATCATCATTGGTGAAAATTGCACCACCATCGCCCATACAACCTAAGTTTTTTGATGGGTAGAACGATGTAGTACCAATGGTACCGATGGTTCCGGCTTTTTTCACCGTACCATCTGAAAAAGTATATTCAGCACCTATGGCTTGTGCAGTATCTTCTACTACAAATAAGTTGTGCTTTTTGGCAATTTCCATCACACCTTCCATGTTGGCACATTGGCCAAACAGGTGTACCGGAACAATAACTTTAGTTTTTGGAGTGATGGCCGCTTCAATAGCTTTTAAATCAATTTCAAAAGTTGCAGGGTCAACATCTACTAATACAGGGGTAAGTTGCAATAAACCAATTACTTCAGCAGTAGCAACGTAGGTAAAACTGGCAGTTATTACTTCGTCGCCGGGTTTTAGCCCCAATGCCATCATTGCAATTTGCAAAGCATCAGTACCATTGGCGCATGGTATCACGTATTTAACACCTAAATATTGTTCTAACTCTTGTTGAAATGCTTTAACCTCGGGGCCGTTAATAAATGCCGATGTTTTTATAACATTGGCGATAGCAGCATCCACCTCATTTTGTATTTTTTCATATTGGCTGTAAACATCAACCATCTGAATCTTTTTCATCCCTTGTGATTCCATGCTGAAATAAATGATTTTGCGCAAATATAACCTAATAAATATGAAATATGAGGCAACTTTACGCATTAAAAATGGTTTTTAGTGTGCTGATAAATAGCGGATACACTACCAACTATTTGCCAATGGTTTTCGTTTAGCAGTTATGCCTTTAGACAAAAATAACGTAGGTTTGACCCTCGAAATGAAGTACCTAAAAATAATAGTGTGCATACTGTGCTCAGTAACGGCTACAGCTGTTTTTGCACAGCCAGGTCCGCCTCCATCGGATACTGTCCGTAGCAGGGTGCAGCAACCATTGCGCCAGCGCGAGTTTAAAGCACAGCGTGCGGTGGTTTTCAGGTTTAATTATTCATATTGCTTTCCTCAAGCCGATTTAGGCAAACGCTTCGGTGTATTTTCAAACCTTGGCGGAAGTGTGGGGATGAAGTTTGAGAGCGGTTGGGATTTGCGTGCTGAAGGTGGTTTCATCTTCGGGCGTAATGTGCTGGAATATTCAATGCTCGATTCGTTACGCAACAGCGACGGTTATTTGGTTGATAAGGACGGATATAATTTTAACCCACAGCTATCCATGCGCGGTTTTAATGTAAGCGCCCATTTAGGCAGGTTATTCCCGTTGGATAAAAACCGTAACTCAGGCTTGTTTGTAAGTTTGGGCGGCGGATTTTTGCAACACCGCATGCACTTTCAGAGTGTTTCTAATTTTGCCCCCCAACTGCAAGGTGATTACATGAAGGGTTATGACCGCTTAACCAATGGCTACTACGTGCAGGAGTTTGTAGGGTACCAGTATATGAGTATTAAAAAAATGGTGAATTTTTATGTAGGGCTTGAGTTTACACAAGGCCGCACACAATTTGCCCGCAACTGGAACTACGATTTGATGGGACCCGATACCAAAACCCGAAGTGACAATTACTGGGCGGTTCGCATCGGTTGGATATTGCCCATATACGGTGCCAACCGTGATGAAGACGAGTTTATTTTCCGCTAACAGATAACGGTTTGCCCATGCCTGTATTGTATGATTTGGGAATTGCCGCCTACACAGCAGGAGCCCGCTTAATGGCCTTGTGGAATGATAAGGCCCGCAAATGGGTGGCAGGCCGGAAAAATATTTTTGAACAGATACAGCATACCCTTCCTGCAAAAACAAAAAAACGGCTGTGGCTGCACGTGGCCTCGCTTGGTGAGTTTGAGCAAGGCTTGCCCGTAATTGAAAAGTTTGACCGAAACGAGTGGGAAATTATCGCCACTTTCTTTTCACCGTCGGGATATGAATACCGCCACAGACACCCCGCCATTGATGCTGCTTTTTACCTTCCGCCCGATACTGCGGGCAATGCTTCCCGCTTTTTGGATGGGGTTCAGCCCGATATGGTGTTGTTTGTGAAGTACGATTTTTGGTTTCATTACCTCACACAAACTAAACAACGAAACATTCCCTTATACCTTGTTTCAGCATTGTTTAGGCAAAACCAACCTTTCTTTAAAAAATATAACGGCTTGCATTTGCAAATGCTGCACAGCTTTAATCACGTGTTTACTCAAGACGAAGGCTCTATAACTTTATTGCAAAACATCGGTTACAAAACAGTTACTTATACAGGCGATACCCGTTGCGACCGTGTATTACAAAACGTCCAAAACGCTAAAAATTTCCCTTTAATTGTTGCTTTTAAAGCCGATAAAAAACTATTGGTAGCCGGCAGCAGTTGGCCGGAAGAAGAAGCTTTACTGGCTGAAGTATATCCGCAACTAAACAGTGTATTAAAACTGGTAATTGCTCCCCATAAGATTGACGAAGGGCATTTGGCTGAAGTTGAAAAAAAATTCAGTAAGGTTATCCGTTACTCAAAGCTAACCGAGGCAAATGCTACGGAATACGAAGTGGTGCTGATTGATAACATCGGGATGCTTTCGTCGCTGTATCAATACGGCGATATGGCGCTTATCGGTGGTGCTTTCCGTAAGGGGCTGCACAATATTTTAGAGGCCGCTGTGTTTTCAATCCCCGTTTTGTATGGCCCGCCTGTTAATAAATATCCCGAAGGAAGGCGTTTAGTAAACGCGGGCGGCGGCGTAATCATCAACAATGCTGCTGAATTAAAAAACACCTTATCGGAGTTTCTTACTCACGAGGAGAAGCGTTTGGAAACAGGCGCAAATGCCGCGGCCTTCATCCAACACAATGCAGGCGCAGCGCAAAAGATTTTTGATTTATTACCTCGTTGATTAATCTTCTCCCTGTCCTCCAGAACGACAGTGAAGAATCTTATTACAATTTGTAAGCTGACAACGTGCTATAAGGTGCTTCCTACGTGAGCATGATATAGATGGCTTTTTATATTCCGCCTCCTGAATCGGGTCTGTCTTAGAAGTATGTTTTGCAGTGTTTTTGTCACAATAGGTTAAAACCTATCGCTTTTGAAATTACTTTTTGGGAAGGACTTAAGTCCTTCCAAAAAAGTAATTGTAACAGGAGGGGTGGGCAACCCCTGCCTTTTGAGACAGACCCGACATCGGGGTGCCAACCTGCTTCATAATTTCATCGGGTATCAAAACTCGCCCGTCGTTCAATGTCCCCCGCTGGCGGGGCAGGGGGTGGACTTTCTTTATTGAAACTTGTCTTTCTGAACAATAGTGAAGAATCTTATAACAATTTGTAAGCTGACAAAGTGCGATAAGGTGCTTCCTACGTCAGCACGACATAGATGGCTTTTTATATTCCTCCTCCTGAATCGGGTCTGTCTTAGAAGCATGTTTTGCAGTGTTTTTGTCACAATAGGTTAAAACCTATCGCTTTTGAAATTACTTTTTGGGAAGGACTTAAGTCCTTCCCAAAAAGTAATTGTAACAGGAGGGGTTTCGTCCCCTGCCTTTTGAGACAGACCCGACATTGGGGTGCCAACCTGCTTTATAATTTCAT
This sequence comes from Agrobacterium sp. 719_389, assembly GCA_943370295.1. Taxonomy (GTDB): domain Bacteria; phylum Bacteroidota; class Bacteroidia; order UBA8524; family UBA8524; genus SB11. The sequence continues at coordinate 285,922 of CALRQL020000002.1, forward strand.
CGGGTATCAAAACTCGCTGGTCGTTCCATGTCCCCCGCTGGCGGGGGCAGGGGGTGGAAAACGTTTTACGATACTGAAGCAGATTGGAAATACAAAAATTAATCACCACTCCAAAAATAAATCCACTTCTTTGATTACAGTCGTGATACTTATGGATTGTATATCGCCCATGCCTACCCAATCGTAGGGCGGATTGGTAACCGCAGGCGGGTAAATGGCTTTTACATTGGGGTGAAGTGCAGCAGGGTACGGAAAAAACCTCCCGTAACTGTTACCGTTTAATAAGGCAATGGTACTTTTTCCTAGCGCAGCGGCGTAATGTGCAGCACTGGTGTCGTTGGTAATTATTAATTGACTGCCATTGAGCACGGCGGCTAATTGCAGCAAATCCGTTTGGCCGGTGTAGTTTACTATTGATGATTTGTTTTTGGCATTGCTGATAATTTCATCGGCCAATGCACCATCTCCTTTAGAGCCGCAAACCACACACGGCAATCCGTATTTAGTAGCGATATAATCCGCTATTTGCGCAAACTTTTCAGTACCCCACCGTTTGCGTTTTGCAGCAGCACCGGCAAATAGTACCACATATTGTTGTGGTAACCCCGTGATTGGGGGTAGATTTTTTGCGTCGATAATCGGTTTCACAAGTTCAGCAGCCTGCCCTGTTACCCATTCTATGAAACGGGTATTCAAATCAAACTCGTGTAATCCGTCGGGGATAGGTTTAGTTTGGGTAAAATCAGCATCGCAATAGTTACGCAGCCATTGGCGTGCTTCTCTATCGTTGCGTTGCCAGCAATATTTTTCTTTGGCAGGCAGTAACCGGGCAATCACCCCGTCAATAAATGTACTGCGCGAGTACGAAGGAGCTATCACTAACTCAGGTTTTTTAGCACTTATTTCTCGTAAAAATTGTTGGGCATAGTCTTCTTCTTTCAAAAAACTACCCTTTTGCAGCCAAATAAACTCGTCTGCAAAATCACTGTCCCAGCCCTCTGCAATCGGCTGCCAAAGTGCATGGCCTATCAAGGTGATTTTATAACCGGGTTTTGCTTTTCGCAACAACTCCAGCGAGTTTCTAAACAAAATATAATCGCCGATATCGTCCGTTCGGATAACAACAATCTCCCTGTCAAACTCCGTAGGCAGTTGTTTAATGCTATCTACAAATGCCAGCCGCTTTTTTAAAAACCGTTCCTCTTTCAGTCGGTTTCGCGGATTCTTGTAAACTGCCTTCCACAGATTTGAAAAAAACATCTTTAGGCTCATTGCCCGCAAGATACTATTGCCATTGTTTTTTTTTGAGTACATCCATCCCAATACTTCGCTTCAAACATTTTCCTACCTTCGCAACACCCTCATGGAGATACAAGAAAACATTTCGCTAAAGCCCTTCAATACCTTTGGTATCGAGGTGTTTACCCGATATTTTATCCGCATTAATTCCCTTCAAAACCTAACGGAATATTGCGCCGATCCACAACTTTTTGCCCTGCCACGTTTGATATTAGGAGGGGGCAGTAATGTATTGTTTACCCAAAACTGGGAAGGTATTACGCTGCTGAACGAGTTGAAAGGAATAGACATTGTTGCTGAAAACGAGGACGAAGTGGTGTTGAAAGCTGCATCGGGCGAGAACTGGCACAGCTTGGTAATGTATTGTGTTGAAAGGGGTTTCGGGGGGATAGAAAACCTATCGCTGATACCCGGAACGGTGGGGGCTGCGCCCATGCAAAACATTGGCGCGTATGGGGTAGAGATTAAAGACGTACTGCAAACGGTTGAATACTTTAGTTTCGACGATTTGCAAACACATACCGTTACTAACAGCCAATGTGATTTTGGCTACCGCGAAAGCATTTTTAAACGTGAACTGAAAAACAAAGTTTTTATACTTTCCATCACCCTTAAGCTCAGCAAAAAACCTGTATTTAACACTACCTACGGGGCTATACAAGAAACGCTGGAAACAATGGGGGTTAAAACGCTTAACGTTAAGGCAATAAGCGATGCCGTAATTGCCATCCGGCAAAGCAAGTTGCCCAACCCTGCTATTTTAGGAAATGCGGGCAGCTTTTTTAAAAACCCTGAAATACCCACGGTGCAATACCTGCAACTGAAAGAACAATTTGCAGATATGCCCGGTTACAAGGTGAATGATACCATTACCAAAGTACCGGCAGGCTGGCTGATTGAGCAAACAGGCTGGAAGGGAAAGGTTGTGGGCAACACGGGTAACCACAAAATGCAGGCGTTGGTGTTGGTGAATTACGGCAATGCAACGGGACATGAAATTTATGCCCATGCACAAAACGTAATCGCCTCGGTAAAGGAGCGTTTTGGGATACAGCTTGTGCCGGAAGTGAACATGATTTAATCCCGCAGAGGATGGCAAAACAGAAAATATATTTTTTAGTGAACCCGATTTCGGGCGGAAAGAAGAAGGATAATTTTAAGGCACAGGTAGCTGCTAACATAGATACGGCGAAGTACGAATTTGCCATTGAAGAATGGGGCGACCACGACAGTGTGGAACAACTGGTGGGCAATGCACTTGCCAATGGTTTTGACATAATTGTAGGTGCGGGCGGCGATGGAACTATTAACCAAGTAGCCCGCCAATTAGCAGGCACCGATACATTAATGGGCATTGTGCCCATGGGTTCGGGTAACGGGTTTGCCCGCCATCACAATATACCCATGCAAACCGAAAAGGCTTTGCAACGTCTTAATGCTCCGACCCTTAAAAAAGTAGATACTTTACTGATAAACAACCAACGCTACGTAAATGTGGCGGGCATTGGCTTTGATGCACACATAGGGTATTTGTTTGCCACAGCTCCGCAGCGAGGTTTTAAAACCTATACCAAGATTGTGGTGCGTGAGCTGGGCAGTTTTAAGCCCCAACAATACAGTTTGGTGATTGACGGTAAAGAATATACCGAAGACGCTTTTTTAATCTCAGTAGCCAATGCTTCTCAATGGGGCAACAATGCTACCATAGCTCCCGCAGCCAGTACCCGCGACGGGTTGATGGACGTGGTGGTGATGAAACCGTTTAAGTTTTACGATGTACCCCGCCTTGCCTTGCAAATGTTTACCAAAAACATTGACAAGAATAAAAACATCTTATCGTTTAAGGCAGAAGACGTTACCATACGACGCAACGATAAAGGAGCCGTGCACTTTGACGGCGAACCTGCCGAAATGGGTACGGAAATAAATTTCAAAATCGATCCTGCTTCGCTTAATTTGCTGGTGTAAGCTGCCGGTCATGCCCCGCTCTCGCAAGTCTGTAGTTCTCATGGAATAGATGCTCACCTGCGCGATAATTACGGTATGTATTCTTTAACTCACCCCTGAAAAAGTGTTAGCCCGACGTTCCCATAGTCGCCCCTCTCTAATTGCAGTTAGAGAGGGGAAAAGTTGGGTACTTGCACAATTGTTCAGTAGTCAGGAGTGAGTTAAAAAAAGACTTGAGCGCACAGATTCCCCCGCTATCGCAAGTCTGTAGCTTGGTTTGCAGCGGCAGGAACTTGTGAGGGTAAAAAGTTAAGTTTGTAACTTAGAAAAAGTAATTTGCAGTATGAGCCGCGCCTACAAATTTCACAATACAGATGGACTGTATTTTGTAATCTTTGCTACTGTGGGCTGGATAGGCTTATTCTCACAAGTCGCTGCCACACAGCCTGCGCGACAGACTTGCGAGAGCGGGGAAAATTAAAGTTCTAAAATGATGAAAAAGTTGATTTACGTAATGATTTTCGTTCTTGCATTTAGTTGTAGAGTTAAAGAAAAAAATATTGCGGGAGATAATCGCTATCTCTATAAAGATTTTGACTTCTTTACAATGAAAGGAGTTGATAGCATAACTGATTACGTGAAGAATAAAAAAGATAACAATGTAAAAGTTAGCTTTAAATCTGACGGATCGTTTGCTAAAGCTATTTTTTTAAATAAGATAAATAATGAAAAACGAGTAATTGAAAAAGATAGTTCAACAGGAAACTACATAACCACATTTTTTAAATACAAATTCCCTTTTAATACCATTGATTCTCTGATCCCAATAAATGATAGTGTCTTTATTCAAAAAACATATTTGATTTCAAATAGTAAAAATAATGAAGATAAAAAAATTGGGACAAGGGTTTGGTTAAATTACCAAGATTCAATTTTAATAGTATCAACTCCAGGTTTTGAAATAAACAAGGAAAACTTTAAATATTTGTTGATTAATAATAATATAAATAAATTTTTTATTACTTACATATTTAAAAATGATTTATTAGAAATAAAAGGGCATACAGGTTTTTTATTTCATGAACAAAACAATATTGTGTCGCCTTTCTTTGAAAGCATCATTAATCAGAATAATATTCGGTTTAAGTTGATAATAGAAAATTATCGACATTGGTAGGTCGTGTCCCAAATTACCCCCTGTTCTCGCAAGTCTGTAGTATGGTTTGCAGCGGCAGGGACTTGTGAGGGCAAATAAGCTAAGTTTGTAACTTAGAAAAGTAATTTGCAATATGAGCCGTGCCTACAAGTTTCACAATACAGATGGGTTGTATTCTGTAACCTTTACTCTGAGGGCTGGACGGATATATTCTCTCAAGTCGCTGCCACACAACCAGCGCTACAGACTTGCGAGAGCGGAGACGACCCACAAGTAATAAAACTTTTCCAAGCCGCTAAAAATTGGATCCTTTAAATGAATGATTTATTTGTATGAGACATTTTTTTTATACTGGATAATTATAACATTATATTGTTGTAATCATGTACAACATAATAACATAGGAAATGAACTCAATAATGAATTAATTAGAGTTGATATTGAACCGTTTTCATTTTCTTTAAATTCATCAAAGACAGATGTCTTAAAAATTATAAAAGGATTTCAGTGTTCCCATATCATAGATAATAAAGAAAATATTAATCAAGGGTATTTCACTCTTGAGGTAAATAGGTGTTTAATAAAGGATAGTGTAGAACGTACCTATGAATTTGTCTTCTTTTTTAAAAATGATAGTTTAAAAGGTCTGTTTACTCGAGTTCTTGGGGCAGATTTTGATGATTGTAATGGTAATAATGGAGAGTTTTCAAGTTATGTCGAGAATACTATTCTTAAAAGTGTTTTTTATGATTTATCAAAAAGGAAATCCTCATTTATCCTCAATTTGACTAAAAGTTTATCTTGTGAAGCATATACTATTAAGATATTCTCTCATCAGTTAAACCAGGAACTGAGAAATGGTAATCAATACCCTCAGTCTGCAAACTTAGATACAATATTTTTTGATATTGATTCGAGTGGATGGAATAGTGGTCAAAACTAGGGTAGGTCGTGTTCCAAATTATCACCTTTGTATAAAAAAGTTATGGAAGTCCCGAGAAATCGGGATTTTTTCATTTATACCCGTTTCCAATTACTACCTATCCAACAAGTTCTTTGAAAGCCGTAACCGACCGCTATATTGGTAAAACCCCGCAAACCCTTGTGCAGTGCGTAACAAAAATAACACGATAACCGCGTAACCGAATAACACCGTAACAACGATATAAAATTGTCCCATTTTGTCCCACGTGTTTGGGACAGTTTTATTATATATAACAAATTGAAAATCAAAATATTATTGTCTAAAAACGATTGTCCCAGCTGTCCCAACCAAAGAGTAAAAAACAGTTTAGGGAATGCGCAAAGGAAAGAAAGGGGACGCTCCGAAGGAAAATATTTCGGGCAAATCGGGGAGCGGTATAAGTGCCAATACCGTAGCTTTGCAGCGCTGCAACATCAGCTTGATGAAAACCGTTATCCCTGAGATTGTTTACTTTTGGCTTTATGCTTAAGATACGAAGTCGAATTTTAATGTAAGAGACTAACTATCTTATTTCGGGGTGATTAAACATTGAATTATGAGCAACAAGAACAAAAACAAATTGGGGATTATGTACAGTACCGACCCCGATTTTGAATACAACGAAGAATCAACAGAGGAAACCAACACTCTGCCCCCACAGCAACAAAAACTGAGGGTGATGTTGGATAAAAAGAACCGTGCAGGCAAGGCCGTTACGCTGATAACAGGGTTTGTAGGAAGTAATGACGACTTAGAAGCTCTGGGCAAAAAGCTGAAAAACCTTTGCGGTAGCGGCGGCAGTGCTAAGGATGCTGAAATACTGGTACAGGGAGACCACCGCGATAAAATACTGAAATGGTTGTTGGACAATGGCTACAGCCAAACCAAAAAAGCGGGCTAATTGTTTTTGATTTAACAATTAGCATTTAAAAGATTTTTGATACTGATTAGAGCGTATAGTGATGAATAAACAAGATATTACTGAATTGATTAAAAGCAGGCGCAGCATATTTCCGCGCCAATATAGCGGCGAAAAAATTGCTGACGAAATTGTAGCCGAAATGCTGGAAACGGCTAATTGGGCACCCACCCATAAATATACTGAACCGTGGAGGTTTAAGGTGTTTAGAGGTGAGGCGTTGGAAAAACTGGTAGGATTTCAAAAACAGTTGTACTTGGCAAACACCCCCGCAGAGGAAATAAAGGATGCCAAACTGAAAGTGTTTGACGAAACACCTGTACAAACCAGCCACATTATTGCTATTGTAATGCACCGCAACCCCATTGTGCCAGAAATGGAGGAGATTGCCAGCGTGGCAATGGCAGTACAAAACCTATGGCTCACAGTTTCAGCGTATGGATATGGCGGGTATTGGAGTACCGGAAACGGCACGTTTAGCGCGGCTATGCACCAGTGGCTGCAATTGGACGAAAACCACCAACTGATGGGTTTTTTCTACATAGGTGTTCCTGCCGAGCCTTTGCAACAAGGCCGTCGCCGCTCTATGGACGAGAAAGTGCAATGGATGTAATCAATTTTTGATTTATGATTTGTTGACTTGTTGATTGAATGTTATTCTGAACGATAGTGGAGAATCTTATTACAGTTTGTAAGTTGACAAAGTAAGAGAAGGTGCTTCCTGCGTCAGCATTACAGTGTAAGGGTGCTAATGTATTACAAAGTAAGCGTTTAGAATTTCTAATCTTTCTTTGGTTCACGCATAAAGAATACAAAACCACCGTCTTGGCCAATGCGCAATAAGTCCGGGCGTTGTGAGTATTCAGGAGCTTTAGAAATGTGGCAGCAGAAAAATACGGGTTTATCAATTTTACCTTCCAATAGCCAGTCGCGTAGCAGGTGGTCAAACCAATCCGTTGGGGCGCGCTGTTTGTAACCTTCCACCTCGGCATCATAAAAGCGTTTTAAATCAGGTGCCATATTGTCCCACGGTTTTATGCGGGCATAGTAATAATGGGCATAGGTATCGTAGCCCAAGGGCTGCACGTAAGCATCCTTGTCTTGCAGGCTTTCCCAAAACTTAATAGCCGCACCTTGGCTGTATTGTTCAACTTTAGGAACTACTACGTATAAAAACAATTGCAGGCTAAGCATGGTGCCGCCTAATAGCGTGATAAAACCCCTTTGCAACCGTTGGCGATACAGCAGCACAGTACCCGTAATAATGGCCAACAGAAACAAAATACCTATCAGCCATTCCCAACCGCCCCAAGCAACGTTGCGACTAAAATTGGCCACCGCAAACGGGTCTTTAATCATAGGGAATAATTTGGCCTTTAAACTTGCCGATGAGGCAATCATGGGTAGCATGGTAAAGGCAGCTCCCAATGCCACACCAATTACCAACAACGGGATTGAAAGCCAGCGTTTCCATTGCCATTGCCCGCTAATAATGTTTTCAATCGTGTAGGCAGCCAAAAATGTAAGCGGCAAATAACACAACGATGAGTAGTGAACAATTTTAGTTTTTACGATGCTAAACAGTATCAGTACTACCCAAAACAAAATCAACATCCATTGGGCAAATACCTTTTGCTCGTCAGAAATGTTTTCATTCTTCTTGAACATATAAAACCCGATAATGGATACAGGGAAACAACCCAACAGCAATACAATGGGGTGGTAATAGAAGGGTTGACCGTGCCCGGCAACGGGGTTGCGGAAAAGGTCTATTTGGTATAAGATAAACTCACGCAAAAAGAAGAAACCATTGTTTAACGTTTCTACTCCAAACCAAGCAAAAGCAACAGCAATAGCGCATAGCGTGTACAGGATAATTTCTTTGATAGTAAAGTAAAACCTGAAACGGTTTACCACCCAATAACTCAATACACACAACAAGGTAACTGCAGCAGCAGCAGGGCCTTTGGTTAATACCGCCAAGCCCAAAAACATACCTGCAAGCGCATAAATACCCAAACGGCGTTTACCGGCTTCGGTTATTGAAGCGCGGTATATTTGAAATACTCCTAAAAAGATAAACAGGTTAAAAGTAGGGTCGATAATGGCCGATTTAAAGTACAAATGCGGGGTAAATGCACCCACAAAACAAGCCACCCACCAATAACCCAAGCGGGTGTTAAATATTTTTCTGCCTATATGAAAAACCACCAGCAGAGTGGCTATGCCGCACAAAGCATTGGGAAAACGGGCAGCAAACTCGTTTACTCCAAATACTTTCATGCTAAGTACCTGTAGCCAAAAAAACAATGGGGGTTTTTCCCAAAAGGGCTGAAAGTTTACCTGTACCTGAAAGTAGTTGCCGCTTTCCATCATTTCGCGGGCACTTTCAGCAAAATTTATTTCGTCCCAATCAAACAAATGCACCTGCCCCAAAAAGGGGATAAATAGCAGCGCACCAATTAGTGCAACTATAAAGTAGTGTTTACGTTCGTTGTTCATTTTTTTAATTTCAACAAAGGTTTATCCAGTTTAGGCGAGGCCATAAAGCCTTTTTTCACCTCAACCCAATAATATAAAACCATTGAGCAAAGAGTGCCAATCAGCATTCCTGCCAATACATCCTCGGTAAAGTGCTGCCCTAAATAAATACGGCTGATACCGCCCAGTGCAGCCATGCAAAACAACAAAACCGTTACGCCAATTTTATTTTTGGGGAGTATAAAAATAAGCATGCCAAACAATGCAAAAGAGCTGATGGTATGCCCCGATGGGAAGCTATGCAAGTAGGCAATTTTTACCCCCTCTACCTGATGCAGCAGGTTAAGCCCCTCAAAATAGCGGTGGGGGCGGGGTACAGGGCCAAAAACAACTGTTTTTAGCAGTTGCGATATACCGCCTGATAGCGCAAAGGTTAGCAACGTAAGCAATCCCCAACGCATCTTCACCGCAAAAAAAAGCACCAAAGCCACTATAACAGAGGTTATTCCGTCGCCAATATGGGTGTAGTATTTAAAGAATACATCAGCGGCAGGTGTGTGCTTACCATTTAAAAACAATACTAAATTACCTTTTGGGTAGGCTATTATTTGCCATGCCAAAAAGCTTGCAAATACTGACAAAAGGATGAAAAACAGTTTGTTTTTTTTAATAAAACTTGACACGAGTATTGTTTTGATTTACTTTGTAAAAAGTATATTTTGTCAGCGCAAAATAAAGCTATTATCCATATACTTTCGCAGCAACAGTGTTTTTAAAACAATGAATGATGAGTAAGAAAAAAAAGTACGTAGTTGAGTTTGGGTTTAAATCTTCGCCCAGTATTCTTTATAATTATTTGAGTACGCCATCGGGTCTTGCTGAGTGGTTTTGCGACGATGTGGATATACACGACAAAAAGGAATATGTTTTCCGTTGGGGAGGCTCTGAACAAAAAGCAGAGATGCTTAAAAACAGCCCTAACAAATACATTCGTTTCCGTTGGGAAGACAGCCACGAGGATGAATTTTTTGAGTTTGAAATCATTCAGGATGAAATCACCGGAGATGTTGGGCTTGTGATTACTGATTTTGCTATTGAAAGTGAGATTGAGGAATCAAAACAATTGTGGGGTACTCAAGTACAAACCCTAAAAACAGCCATTGGCTCATAAAACTTCTTTCATATTCAGTTTTTTGGCTGAAAATTTGCAACTGCCATCGGCAATAGCAAAATAACATCCATAGTGTTCGGCACCAAAAAAATCGACGTTTTTATACTGCGCTCATTTGTAGGGCCTTTTCTTGTTACTTTTTTTATTTCCACCCTGTTTTTCTTAATGCAGTTTTTGTGGAAGTACATTGATGACTTGGTGGGCAAAGGACTTGAGTGGTACGTAGTAACCGAATTACTGTTTTATTGCGTTCCCAACTTTATTCCGCTTTCATTGGCCATGGGTGTGCTGTTGTCTTGCATTATGGTGTTTGGTAACCTTAGCGAGCGGTACGAGTTGGTATCAATAAAAGCAGCAGGTGTTCCGCTACGCAGGGCATTATACCCGGTTGCGTTGTTTGTAGCAATTTTAGCAGCAGGCAGTTTCTTATTTGGTAACTATGTGATACCCGCCGCCAACCTTAAATTCTTTTCGCTGTTTTGGGATGTGAAAAACAAAAAGCCGGCGTTTGATATTCGCGAAGGGGCTTTTTATAATGATATTGAAGGTTTTAGCATTAAGATAGGCAAGAAGGATAAGAACGGGAAAGACATTTACGACATTGTAATTTACGACCATACTAAAGAACAGGCCAGCACCACGGTAGTATTGGCAGAACGCGGCGAAATGACCCGCAGCGAAGACAAACGCTTTTTATATTTTACCCTGATTAACGGACGCAGGTTTGAAGAAATGAGGGATAACCCCGATTATCACCGAACGTTTATGCATAACTCGATGAAGTTTGAACGACAAGAGATTGTGTTTGACTTATCGCAATTAGACTTAAGCCGAACTGCCGAAGACTTGTTTAAGGGTAATCAGCAATTACAAAGTATAGGTCAACTGCAACAGGGAATAGACTCATTAAAAAATAAGGCTGATACATTGCTGCTCGAAATGCAAACGTTTGTAAATGCCAACTACCACATTTTTGATACGCTGAAGCCCCAATATGTTGAGGAGTACCATAAAGCAACCGCTGAATGGAAACAGAAGGAAAACCCCAATGCCAATATGGTGTATTCACAGGCACTAAACATTGCACGTACTACAAAAGGAACCGTTGAAAACAGTAAAAAACTACACAAGGATACTTTGCAAAAGCAAGCCAAGTATAATGTTGAGTGGCATAAAAAATTTACGCTGCCTATAGCCTGTTTGGTGTTGTTTTTAATTGGTGCGCCGTTGGGGGCAATCGTTCGCAAGGGAGGTTTTGGTTGGCCGATGGTAATTGCCATTTTGCTGTTTATGGTGTTTTATATCCTGAATATTACGGGTGAAAAAATGACTAAAGAGTTGGTATTTCCGGCCCGCATAGGTATGTGGATTGCTGCCGCCGTGCTTACCCCGCTGGGGGTTTGGCTGGTATCAAAAGCCTCGCGCGATTCTTCGTTATTTGACCCCGATGCCTATATTCGCGGTATGCGCCGCATTGTTAGCTTTGGCCGCAAGCGCAAAGAACCAAACCAATAATGAAAATTCTGGTTGTATCACACCGAGTACCCTATCCGCTAAAAGATGGGGGGGTAATAGCCATGCACACGTTGTTGCACGGGCTTAAAGCTGCCGGTGCACACGTAAAGTTTGTGTGCCTTAATCCCAAAAAAGATAATGTGGATGTGAGCACTTTGCCCCGTTATTTTTTTGATGATTTTGGGTTTGAGAGTGTTGATATTGATACAGACATTAAAGCAAAAGACGCTTTTTTAAACCTGTTTACCCCGCACTCGTACCACATGGTGCGGTTTTACGGGCAACCCTTTGCCCAATTGCTTGCAAGGGTGTTGCAACAAGATACGTTTGACGTAATCCACTTAGAAAGTCTTTTTGTTACAGGATATATAGCCGATATACGCAAACACTACAAAGGGCCTATTGCCATGCGCGCCCACAATGTAGAGCATCGCATTTGGGAAAAACTTGCGACAAATACCGGCAACCCTGTTAAAAAATGGTATTTGGGATTGTTGGCCAGCCGCCTCAAAACATACGAACAAGCAACACTGCACCAATTAGATGCTTTGGTATCGCTAACGCAGGAGGATGAAGACTTTTTTAAAGGTATTGGTTTTAAAGGGAAAGTATATTTATCACCCCACGGGATTGATTTGGATAAATTCGACCACACGGTGCAGCCACAAGGTACTCCGGATGTATTTCATTTAGGCTCTATGGATTGGATACCCAACCAAGAGGCTATGAGATGGTTTTTGGATGAGATATGGCCGTTGGTGGTAGCACGGTTTCCCGATGTTCAGTTCCATTTGGCAGGAAAAAAAATACCTCAGTGGTTTTATGAACGAAACGATACCAATGTAACCATTGCAGGCGAAGTGCCCGATGCGGTAAGTTTTATGCAACAGCACCACATTATGGTAGTGCCTTTGCTAAGTGGCAGCGGTATTCGTGTGAAGATATTAGAGGGTATGGCATTGGGCAAACCTATTGTGGCTACCCCACGTGCAGCAGCAGGCATTGATTTTACGGAAGAGAAGAATATTCTGATAGGCGAAGACCCTAAAATGGTGGCAAATCAACTGATACAATTACTTACCGATGAAAATACACGTACCCAATTGGGACAAAACGCACGCCGACTTATTGAGGAGAAATACGACAACAAGGTAATTTGTGGCCAGTTGCTTGATTTTTACCGCACGCTTTAAAACAAACTGCTTTGCGGGTTTATTTTCTTTGGCTCTGAGTAAGGATAGGGAGCTTTTAAATCATAACCTAATTTGTTTAACTCATCAATCATAAACGTAGCCAGCTCAAGGTTATGATGCTTTACAGGGGTATGTAAAAAGAAATACGCCCGTTGTAAACCTTGCTGTGCCCAATCGTGTATCAGGTTGGCCCAATCTTGCATACGAGGATAATCAGTGGGGTGTAAATCATTAGCTCCAAAACGGATAAAAGCTTCGGGGGTAGTGAGGCATTGATGGGCAGCATCACGGCGGCCTGCCACATCGGTAATTACTGTACCTATTTTAAAATGTTGCAATGCTGCAAAAATCTCATTCCGCACCCACGCATCGCTAAACCAGTGCGGGTGCCTGAACTCGATAGCCAACGGAACGTTTTTAGGGAAAGTTTCGGCAAACCGTATCACATCGTTTAATCCTTTGGGGGTATAATTAGGCGGGAGTTGCAAAAACACCGTGCCTAAATTCCCTTCAAGCAGTTGAATGGCTTTGCAAAAGTCTTCCACCATGCCGTCAGTTCCAACCAAACGTTTAAAATGGCTGATGTCTTGGGTAATTTTCGGACAAAACTTAAACCCTTCGTGTACGTCGGCTTTCCATTTCTCCACCAATATTTCATTGGGAAAATTGTAGTGGGTACTGTTTAGCTCAATGCAATTAAACTGGGTGGAGTAATAGTGCAAAAACTCTTTCGGTTTGGTGCCTTTGGGGTATATTTTACCTACCCATTCCTTTTCGCCCCAAACGGGACAGCCCACAAAAATTTCAGGCTTACCTTTTTTTCCGGCTTTTGAAAGTGCCTCAAGGGTTTCAGGCGGGGTAGGGGGTAAACTGAAATCGGTGTGTTCAATATCAGGTATGCGTCCAAAGTCCATTACAATCGCAAAATTTCATCCGAAAGTAAGCATAAGTTAAAAAACATGGAATGGTATCAAAAGTAAAATTCCCTGCTATATAGCCTATTAAAACCGTTATTCTGCCGCAAAGACACTAAGCCACAAAATATTGTGATTAGCGACTTAGTAGTTGTGAAACCAAAATTAAAACCGTCAAACTAAATGGTCTCACTTTGATTCTCGATACTGTACGTTAGTGTTCCGTTTCGAATGGTTTTAAACCATTTGAAACAAACCACTACGAAAGAGGCGGGCTTTATGCCCGTCGGTGCAATAGGTTAAAAACTATAGTTTTTAAAATTACCTTCTTGTGCAGGACTTAAGTCCTGCACAAGAAGGTAATCGCAACAGTACGAGATTTTAATCCCGTATATTTCGTACAAACAGTAGTCACTGCTTATACATCAAAAACTACAGGGTAATGGTCAGAAACTACGAAAGTATCTAAGGTGATGCCCGTAACAGCCGGAGCAGCATCCTTAACCATGTAATCGTATTTTCTTTTGGTTGCGGGGTAGGTAGGCTTATCCGGCGGACATAAAACCCCGTGCGGAGGTACCCAAGTGTTTGGCTCGCGGTTGTAATCACCGGCAACATACCAATTAGGCGTCCCCATAGCATACACATTGTTAATCAATCCGGGGTCGTCGTTACCACTACCTGAGAAACCGTGAATACTAAATACATAGCGGCCACCCACCAGCATGCCGATGGCAGGCCTGCCGCCAACTAAGCCGGGGGGCGCATACAAAAGGTTAGCAGGTGCATTTTGTGAAGCAAGGGCAATGTTTACCCTGTTGCCGTTTGGGTCGGTTTGTGCCCATACTACGTAGTAAGTAACCTTTGAAGGTCGCCATGTGTAGTACCCTGTAACCAGTCCTGCCGGTGGATTGCCAATCCAAGCGGGGGCTACCGCCGCAACGGCTGATGGAGGTGCTGCACCGCATTCTTGCAGGCAAACAATGTCAGAATCTACAGCCTTGTCAGGGGCTAATAATTGTTGGACACCGATAGTCCATTTGCTGTCGGCGCTATTCGTAGCGCCTTGCATGTTCCATGTTGTAATTCTCATAATGCTTAGATAGATTTTATATGATGTGTGAAAGTGAGATTAGAAAACATACTCTACAGGGAAATGGTCGGAAGCTTGTTTATTCAGCACCACACCCCTGTTAAAACCGGTGTAGGCTACCATATAATCCAGCCAACTGCCGTTATCGTGTGTAGCGCTTCCGGGCGGCCAAATTACTCCAGCGGGGTTCCATTCGGTATCAGGGTCTTTATTAAAATCACCTGCGGCAAACCAAACCCGGTATCGGTCGTTAATGGTTTCTATTAACCTTGGAGCATCACCACCTTTGGTTCTTGCATTGGCATGAATGCAGAAAAAATTGGGCACACCAAGGTTTATTCCTATTGCAGGGCGAGTAGAAAATGTATCAGTAACGGTAACGGGCTCAACGTATAACAGGTAGTAAGGCTTTATGAGTGATAAAATGGTAAGATTAACCCTGTGTCCGTCGTCGTCGGTTTCCATCCAAAAAACATAAATGGGTATATCTTCCTCCCTACCGTTTTTAAACGGTCGCCAAATAAATTGGGTATAGTTTACCCCGTCGGGTGGTTTATTGCCTTTAAAACGGGTGGGGTAGGGTATAAGCTCAATGTTTTCCTCATATACCCTCATAAAATCAGGGTTGGCAAGTGGCCATCCGCTTTCCTGCAAACAAACAATATCGGCTTTATACTTTTTTATAAACTGAGTAGCTACAATAGACCACTTGCTGCCGTCACTGTCATTTGCGCCTTGCAAATTCCAAGTAATTAATTTCATAAGTTAGATAGCAATAGATAGTTAGTAACAGCAAATTACACTTTTATGCCGTTAATAAAAACATTTTCTATCCAATTATTTTGATGCGCATAAGGTATCCACGCCAGCGAAGGGATGGGCTTAGTGATAATAAAATTAGCTTTTTTACCAACGGTTATACTGCCTGTTTCTTTTGATATTTCTAACGCCGCTGCACCGTTGATGGTGGTAGCGTTAAAAGCTTCTTCGGGGGTAAGTTTCATTTGTATGCAGCCCAACGCAGTAATAAAACGCATATCCCCTGCGGGAGAACTGCCGGGGTTAAAATCGCTGGCCAGCACTACGGGCAGCCCAGCATTAATTAATTTACGAACGGGAGTGTAGGGCAACCCTAAAAAGAATGAACAACCGGGCAGGCCCACGGGTAGGGTATTGCTGTTTTTCAGCACTTCTATTTCAGCATCTCCGGCGTGTTCTAAATGGTCAACACTAATGGCATTGTGGGCTACGGCCACTTGCACACCGCCGCTGTAATCCAACTGGTTGCCGTGTATTTTAGCTTTTAAACCGTGTTTTGTACCGGCTTCTAATATGCGGGCGGTTTCTTCAACACTAAAAAAGCCCTTCTCACAAAACACATCTATATAATCAGCCAAGCCTTCGGCAGCAATGGCAGGCAGCATTTCGTCAAAAATCAGTTGTAAGTACCCTTCGTGGTTTTGCTTGTATTCGGCAGGGTAGGTGTGTGCCCCCAAAAAGGTGGCCTTAACGGGGATTGGGGCTTTTTCTTTAAGCCGCTTTACCACACGCAGCATTTTAAGTTCATTAGCCACAGTTAAGCCATATCCGCTTTTAATTTCAATAGCTCCGGTGCCTTTGCTTATCAGCTCTTGCAAACGGTGCCAAGCAGTATCAAACAATTCGTCTTCGGTGGCTTCTTGCAAACGCCTTGCTGAGTTAAGTATGCCACCGCCTGCGGCGGCAATGTCTTCATAAGTAGCCCCTTTTATTTTCATCACAAATTCTTCTTCGCGAGAGCGGGCAAACACAATGTGTGTGTGGCTATCAACAAACGTTGGGAGTACTAATCTGCCTTCGGCGTTTATCTGATTTGAAGATTTGATGATTTGCGAATTTGAAGATTTTTCAAGCTCGGCCATTTCCCTAAATTCTTTAATAATCCCATTCTCAATCAGCAAATAGGCATTATCAATGTGTGCAAAATCGGCCATGTCTGCGCCGCGTTTCACAGTAACATCAGGAGAAAGAACCCCGTAAAGGGATTTTATATGGGTGATAAGGAGTGATGACATACTTTGTGCGCCAAAATTAAGCAAAAGTATGTTGCTACCCTATCGGGCCGCCTACACGGTTGTATAACATGGCGGGGTTAAAGGGGCGTTGTTTGCCCAAACGCATCCGTTGGGCGTTGCGAACTTCCTGGTAGCCGTTGGTTTTTAAAAACTCAATACCTGCGGCACAATCAACCGGGAGGATAAATACTTCGTGGGTTTGGGCGCGCAGTTGCATCAGCGCGATGCCTGCTTGGGGTGTTGCGGCAACTATCAACCCTTCTGACAATGAGGGTAAATAGAACCCTTCCACTTTGCCGTTGTGTTCATACACCATCGCGGTTTGTAAATTTTCATCCATGCGGTACCATCGGTTTTCACCATACGATTGTTGGTCTAACTCGTAAATACGGGGCAGGTGTTTGGCTTCAAACGGAATGATATTAGGCTGCGGTTCAGTATCCTTAAGCTCACCCTTGAAAAACAGGTATTCGGTTTCTATTTCAAAGCCCAAACGTTTGTAAACGGGTTCACCCATTGGGGTAGCAATCAGGTAAACGGTTTCAAAGCCTTCGGCTTTTAGCATATCTACCAAATACTTTGTGATGATACCGCCCAATCCCCTATTGCGGTGTTGCGGGTGAACGATAATCAAGGCCAGCCAAGCAGTGTCTTTGTGGCGGATGGCAGAGCCTGTACCAATAATTTCACCGTTTTCAACCACTTTCACGGGGCTGCAATGCGGCGAATTGAGATAATAAGTTACGTTGGGGGTAATGTCGCCCCAATCGGTCGGTTGAATTTCAGATAAACGGGGTAAGTCTTCGGGTTGTAAGGGGAGGATTTCCATAGTTTAAAAGCAAAAATAGGAGTTATCCTTCGAGACGAATAGGACAATAACGTATTTGTATTGACATTGGGGATGAGTTTGTAACGCGAGGTTTAAACCTCGCGTTGTTGAGATTACCATCTCGGTGAGGACTTAAGTCCTCACCGAGATGGTAATTATAAAAGAGATAGGTTTAAACCTATCGTGCCGAAGGGCGTAAAGCCCGTCGCTGTTGAAAATTATTAACTATTTGCAGTGACGTTTTTCTCTAACCATGATTTGATTTGCTCAAACTTATCCGTGCCGTTCGCTATTCTTATCACAAAGTCATACTTCTCAGCTTGGGTTGCGGTTATATCAAGGTTGTTATTCAATAGTATCAATCGCAGCAATACATACCCGGTTCTTTTATTACCATCTACAAACGGGTGATTATTTAAAACACTTTCAATAACGGCAGCAGCTTTTTCAATAGCAGAAGGGTACAATTCTTGACCGTCAAATGTTTGAAACGGCCTCGAAATGGCAGCGTCTACTAACCCTCTGTCTCTAATCCCGTCAGCTCCACCAAACTCTTTTATTACCCTTGTATGGATAATCAATACTTCCTCAAAAGTTATCATTGGGCAAGTTTTTGTAAAAGTTCTCTATCTTCTTCTAATATTCGGGTAATCAAAGGGTTGTCATTACCTGTTTTTCGTGATTTAGCTTCAATATCCCTTAGCACAACCAATATTTCTTCTAATACGGTATCAGGGATATTATCCAATACTTTTTGAATTTCGAGTTTAAGTTCGTTGCTACTCATTGTACTTCAAATATACAATCCTTTTATAGCTAAAGTTTGCCCCTTGCCTATCTTTGCCCTATGGATATACAGCAAATCCTGTCTAAGCCTATTCAAAAAGGCAAAAATGTATTTATAGCCCCCAATGCTACAGTAATTGGTAATGTATCGTTGGGTGATGAATGTTCAGTATGGTTTGGCGCGGTGTTGAGAGCTGATAGCGACTCTATTACCATTGGACACCGAACCAACATACAAGACAATGCCGTGATACACGTTGACCCCAACGAGCCTGCTACCATTGGCAACGATTGCATTATAGGCCATCTTGCGCTGGTGCATGGGGCTACCATTGGTGATAATGTGTTGGTAGGTATGCACAGTACCGTGATGAACGGTGCCAAAGTGGGCGATTTTAGTATTATAGGGGCAAATGCATTAGTACCCGCAGGCATGGAAATCCCTGCTTTTAGCATGGTGGTGGGCACTCCGGCCAAAATTGTGAAAACCCTTACACCCGAACAGGTGGCAAAGGTGAAGCGCAATGCCGCCGTGTATGTCGAATTGGCCGCGGAATACATGGCGTTTTACAAGTAAATTTTGATTTGTTGACTAGTTGATTTATGATTTGAATGCGCAAGTCGCTAAGTTTAAATTCAATAAACCATACTTTGAAGTTAAATAAGAATAAATACGAGAGCGAAATGCAGGTGCGACCGGACGACATTGATATGTTCCGCCATGTGCACAGCAGTCGCTATATTGATTATGTATTGGCTGCCCGTTACGATCAAATGGGACGTTGCTACGGTATGTCGATGGAAGAGTTTCTGCAAAACGGTTTCGGGTGGGTGATTGTGTCTACACACATGGAATTTAAACGCCCGTTAAAATTGGGCGATTACTTTGTGGTGAGTACTCAACTTGTACATTTTGAAAAACATACTGCCAAGGTTGATTTTGAGATATTGAAGAAAGAAGGAATGAAGTTGTGCTGTACCGGGCATTTTGATTACACCATGATTGATATGGCTACGGGGCGCGCTGCTGCTTTACCCGATTGGATTATTGAACGTTATAGCCTGCCTGAATAGATGAATTATTTTGTGATACAGTGCTACGGCAAAGAACGCATATTGCGCGAAGCGAAGTTTTGCGTACTCTCGCTACTTAGGTATATACAAGGACAAGAAGGGTATAAAATAGTTTTGTACACGGATAACCCTGCTTTTTTTGTGGATATAAAAGAGTTTGTGGTGTGTGAACCACTACCGCCCGAAACGGTGCAGCAATGGAAAGGTGAACACAATTTTGTGCATCGGGTGAAAATACAGATGCTTCTTGATTTTGCGGCCAATTATAGCGGCAAGTTTATTTACTTGGATAGCGATACGTGGTTTAAGCAATCGCCTGCGGAACTGTTTACCCAAATTGACGATAGCAATGCGCTGATGCACTTGCCCGAAGCCCAACTGAAAAGCAACGCCAACCCGATTATTAAAAAGATACACCGTTTTGTAAAGGCCAATACATTTACCCTTACAAACGGTGAAAAGGTGAATATACCGGCCGAGTATTTTATGTGGAATGCTGGGGTGATTGGCTTGCATACCGATGCCCGACCTGTGATGGAAAAGGTGCTGCAACTTACCGATGCCATGCTGGCTGCCTACCAAAAACACGTGATGGAACAACTGGCGTTTTCATACTTCTTGCAAAAGGAGTTTACTACCCGCCGTTGTGATAATGTGATTGAGCATTACTGGCCGTATTGCGCAGTTGCTGAGCAACCCATGATAGAATTGTTTACCGGCACAGAAGGGCAAACTATGGCTAACAAAATAGCGGCTGTTGCAGGGTTTGATTGGAGTTTTACGGCAGAGAAACCTGAGAAGAAAAGTTTTTGGCAACGCTTATTTAACAGACAATAATTTCTTTATCCGAGCGAAGGGATGCTCAGGCGATAGGGGTGGCTTACTGCGAATTAAGCCTTGCGGGAAATAAAGACCTAATTCACCACCTTATTGGCGCAATACGAACTTGCAAACGCATTGGGTTTGGCTTTAAAAATAAAGCCCATGCTTAAAATGTACCCCATAGCTTCGCTAAGTGCGCTGTTTGATTTGAACTGCGGGCTGGTATTAATATCCGCATGCACCTCAAGCTCTACGTTGTATTTATCCAACAGGTTGCACAATTGGTAGGCCGCATCAATTGATTTTGCCACCTCGTTCAGCATACGTTCTTTTACGGTAATGCCAGCTTTTTGCTTATCAGTTTTGATAAACATAAAGCCGCCGCGCTTTTCACGTACAAAAACAATTACGGTGGCGTATTCAATCGTTTCCCCATACACTTGTGAGTCGGTACCAATGCACACCTTTAATCGGTTGCCCATGGCCCGCTCGTTTAAAATTGTTGTCTCCACTTCGGTCAAGATGTCCTCGCCGAGCTTCGTGCCGTCAAGTTTTCTCCACATATACTCAAAGATAGCAGAAAACGGCACTTTTCAAATATCAAATTATTGTAAACCAAAAAGATGGGTGCATAACTGTGTGGATATCCGCAAGGCTACGATTTACTGTTTTTAGGGGTATAAATGGTTGTTTGCAGCTATTATTCGGCAAGTTGAAACCTACCTGTTTTTTTGAGGTAACCCAAAAAGAACGACATTACATAGGGTTATATGATTAATGTTTTTTAGCCACGAAGACAGTAAGACAAAAGTATCATAATTAGCGACTTCGCGCCTTTGTAGCAAATAAAAAAAGCTTGTTTGGATACAATCAACCTTCAATCCCGTTAAATAAAAATCCGAAACAGGTCAATAGCGTTTCGGCAGGCTGAAGCCAGTGTTTTTGAGGTAACCCAAAAATTGATGACTTTACAAAATGGTTGTATAATTAACATTTTGAGCCACGAAGACAGTAAGACACAAAGTAAGTGATTGGCGACTTTGCGCCTTTGTGGCAAAAAAAAGCTTGTTTGAAGAGGACTTAAGTCCTCTTCAAATGGGTAATCGCAACAGTACGGGATTTCAATCCCGTTAAATAAAAAATCCGAAAACCAACAATGTAGTTTTCGGATTTAGAAGTAAGATTTTATAGTATTTAAACCCCAAGTTTCTTAAACCTAACCCTTGTAGGTTGGGCATCACCAAGGCGTTTTTTGCGGTTCTCTTCGTAATCGCTAAAGTTACCTTCAAACCAATACACTTGTGAGTTACCTTCAAAAGCCAAGATGTGTGTGGCCACACGGTCAAGGAACCAACGGTCGTGGCTAATGATTACTGCACAGCCTGCAAAGTTTTCAAGAGCTTCTTCCAGCGCGCGCAAGGTATTTACGTCAATATCGTTGGTAGGTTCATCCAGTAGCAGCACGTTACCGCCGTCTTTCAGCGTAAGAGCCAAATGCACACGGTTACGCTCACCGCCCGATAGTACCCCTACCTTTTTGCTTTGGTCGTTACCGCTAAAGTTAAACTTAGAAATATAGGCACGTGAGTTGATTTGCTTATCGCCCAGCATCATGGTATCGGTGCCGCCTGCTATTACATCAAACACGGTTTTATCCGCTTCCAATCCGTCGTGGCTTTGTTCAACGTAGGCAGTTTTAACCGTCTCACCCACTTTAAACGAGCCTTTATCGGGTTGCTCTAAGCCCAAAATCAATTTAAACAACGTGGTTTTACCCGCACCGTTAGGGCCAATTACCCCTACAATGCCCGCTTTTGGCAGGTTAAAGTTCAAATCTTCAAACAGCAACTTATCACCAAAGGCTTTGCTTACCCCTTGGGCTTCAATCACCACATCCCCCAAACGAGGACCCGGCGGAATAAACAACTCAAGTTTGGTTTCTTTTTCTTTGCTCTCTTCGCTCAACAGCTTGTCGTATGCCGCCAAACGGGCTTTACCCTTAGCCTGACGTGCTTTGGGAGCCATGCGCACCCATTCCAACTCACGCTCAAGGGTTTTCTGACGTTTGCTTTCGGTTTTCTCTTCCTGTGCCATCCGTTGTGATTTTTGCTCCAACCAGCTGCTGTAGTTACCCTTCCAAGGAATACCCTCGCCGCGGTCAAGTTCCAAAATCCAACCTGCTACATTATCCAAGAAATAACGATCGTGGGTTACTGCAATTACAGTCCCTTTATAGCTTTGCAAGAAATGCTCCAGCCACAGCACGCTTTCAGCATCCAAGTGGTTGGTAGGCTCATCCAGCAACAAAATATCCGGTTCGCTCAATAACAAACGGCACAATGCCACGCGACGACGCTCACCGCCTGATAATGGTTTTATCAATGTATCACCTTCGGGGCAGCGCAACGCATCCATTGCAATTTCAAGGCGGTTATCCAATTCCCAAGCATTGTAGGCATCAATCTTTTCCATCAGCTCGCCCTGCTTCTCAATCAACTTCATCATTTCATCCTCGTCAATCGGCTCCGATAGTCTCAAATTCACTGCTTCGTATTCGGCCAGCACATCCACAATGTGTTGTACACCTTCTTGCACAATTTCTTTAACGGTTTTGGTTTCGTCCAATTTAGGCTCTTGTTCCAAATAGCCCACCTTATAACCCGGGCTGAAAACTACCTCGCCGTTGTAGTTTTTATCAATGCCTGCAATAATTTTCAACAGGCTGGATTTTCCTGAACCGTTCAAACCCAGTACGCCTATTTTGGCACCGTAGAAAAACGACAGGTATATATTTTTAAGTACTTGCTTTTGTGGGGGGTAAATTTTGCTTACGCCCGCCATTGAAAAGATAATTTTTTCTGACATGGAATTAGGTAGCTATATGGATGCAAAGTAAAGGGGATTTTGCGTAAGTGAGATGATTTTCTTACACAGAGTATGGCTTTATGCTTAACCACATTTTACAGTAATACGCGCGGGTTGTGTTATTTTTGTTACATCCATGCCCAACAAACTGGTTGAATATTTTAGGCAGATACATCCGTTGAGCGATGTTGAGGCACAGGCTATTGAAGATAGCATGGTGTTGAAATCGTTTGTAAAGGGCACTGTGCTGCTTAGTGAGGGACAAATTAGTACTGAGTGCTACTTTGTTTGGGAGGGTTGTGTGCGCCAATATTATTTGGTAGGAGGGGAGGAAAAGACCAATAACTTTTTTACTGAGGGACAATGGGTGATTTCGCTGAATAGTTTTATGCAGCAACTACCTGCCGACCATTTTTTTGTCTGCGCCGAGGATACAACGTTGGTGGTGGGCAATGCCGAACGAGAGAACGATTTGTATGCCCAATTTCCAAAGTTTGAAACCATATCCCGCAAGGTGATGGAAAGGGTAGTGGCAGAACACCAGCAACGGATGGCTTCATACATTACTGATACGCCTGAACAACGGTATTTAAAACTGTTGGAAGGCAGGCCTGATATTGCACAACGCATTCCCCAATACCAAATTGCCACGTATGTAGGTGTGAAACCTGAATCGTTGAGCAGAATACGCAAACGGTTGCTTGCAGCCCGCTAATTAACGAGGGGTATTATCAAATCCTTTTACCATCAATCGAATTGCAAATACCAATTCAAATAAACCGCCGGGTATGGAAAGGTACAGGCCAAAGGGGATTCCAGCCATTTCTAACAATGAACCTGTTGCCAGCAATACATAACCGCCAATGCCCCAAATTGCCATATAACGGGGTATTAATCGTTGTTGAATTATGAATCTAAAAAAGGGCAAACTGCCGATGCTTAATACCAACATGGCGGTTTGATATGCCCAAAAGAGGATGTTTTTGGTACTGTTTACATCGTGTTGTGTTGAATATGTAAAGTATAAAACTGTAGTGGCTATGATAATGAACCCCAATGCTTCTAACAAGCGGGTGAGGCGGTATGCTTTGGTTACGGCAGGGTTTAAGTGCGAAAGGGTTGTATGAGTTACTATTCCTATTAATGCCGCGCACAGTGCATTTACAAGCACCAAAGCAGCTCCGATGATAAGAGAGTAGCTGTTTATAGCAGTGCTATTTAATGTTGCGCTGATAAAACCATCGGCGTTGCTGTATGCAAAAAACGGAATGATGAATAAGATGCCTATGTATAATGCGTTTCTTTTAGGGGTGTTCATGTGAATTTGATTAACGGGTACAAAGCTATTGCCCGCGTTTTCCAAACTCATTGATTTGGGTTAAGAAGTGTGATGGGTTGTTAAATGGGGTTGAAAGCCCATTCTGTTAAAATTACACTATGCAACGGGACTTAAGTCCCGTTGCATAGTGTAATTTCAAAAGTGGTGGATTTTAATCCGCCTAATATTTATTTCTATTATTAAAATTATTCTTAATGCCAATCGTGGCGGCAAAATCTACATTGTTTTGCAAGCGGGGTTCGAGCCAGTTTACCGCATTCAGGGCAAAAATTAAGTAAAGGATGATTAGGGTACTCATTTAGAATTCGGAGTGCAGTTTTTTTTTCGAATTCCTCAATTCCGTCTTTTAAAAGGCTGAGAGTGCTTTCGGGATAAGTAGGTTTCAGTTTGCCTACTCTGATATAGTAATTGGCCCAAATTTGTTTATTCCCTTGAATATCTCTTTCGTTAATCTCTTTCTCGGTGTAAAACTTTGAGTATGCCCCTTGCTCATCCAGGGTAAGAAGTTTGTTACAATGGGTAAATACATACCTTATAGTGTCTTTATCTAGCTCCATTATTTAAAACAAACGTTTAGCTATTGCGCCTTCGTGCTCTAAGAGCAGGCGTTTTTTATCCAAGCCGCCTGCGTAGCCTACTAAATCACCATTAGCCCCAATCACACGGTGGCAGGGTATAAGTATTCCAATCGGGTTTTTACCGTTGGCACTTGCGGCAGCGCGTATTACCTTTTCATCGCCCAAGCGTTTGGCCATTTCGTTATAGCTGATTACTTTACCATGAGGTATTTTCATTAACTCCTCCCATACCTTTTTCTGGAAATCAGTTCCCGCAGGTTGTAAAGGCACGGTGAAGGTGGTAAGTCGGTTGGCAAAGTATTCTTCCAACTCGGTAATACATTGTTGCATTACTGGAGTGGTGGGCGTTTCAGGCAACGCTTTTTCATCCCCTTTGCAAAAATCGATACGGGTAATGTGGGTTTCAGTACCGGTAACGGCAATTAACCCGATGGGTGAAGAATAGTATAAGGTATATGTTGTCAAGTAGCCGTAAATATCGGAATATTTAGCGGCTTAAGCGTTATCGTTTTTTGTAGCAGTGAGAGGTATTTTGCCTAATTGACGAATGGTGAAGTAACCAACGATTAAAAACGCTGCAAAAGCAACGGTTATTGCCCAAACACGTGGATAATCCATTGGGTGCAGGGTGTATGAAAGTATATTTTTTGCTAACCCGGTAGGGTTGGTTACAATGTCCCAACTGTTCCAACGCTCGTAGCGGCCAAGGTAAATACCAAAACCGGTAAGCAACATACTTATCACCACAAATATCCATCCCGTTAGTTTGTTAAACGTATTGCTGATAACGCTTTGCATATCGGCCAGCGATACAAAACCCAACATAAGGCCCGTCCAAGCGGCACTTAATAACATCAGCAAATCAAACCAGTAGGGTATGCCGCTGCGTTGTTTCAGGTGAAATAAATCGGTAAGTATATAAGGAGCATTGGGAAAAAACAAAAGCCAAAGGAATGCCGAGGCTGTGATTATCAGCAGGTTTTTACGGCGAGAAGTACGGTAAGCCAGTAAAGTACTGATAACGTAAGGGATAAAGGCCAAAAACAAATTCCATACAAGAAAACGGAAGTGTTCTGTTCCTGTAATGGTTACTCGTGTAAATATCAGTCCGAAACTGATAGCAAGTGATGCCGCCAACCAAAAGGCTACTTTGGCGCGATGAGTGTTTACTAAAAAGTTGATGAAGTGCTGCATGGGTATAATTGCAACGCAAAACCCATGCTCGATAGTATGTGGTTATTTTACCATTGCATACACCAGCGCATCTAATACTACGCCGTTTTTGTAAATAGCTTTGCGCTGTGTACCTTCAAAACGGTAGCCAGCGTTTTCTAATACAGTAGCAGATGCGCGATTGTTTTGAAACACAATGCCGTATATGCGCACCAAATCAGTGTTTTCAAATGCATAATCGGTAATTGCTTTTACGGCTTCAGTGGCTATGCCTTTGCCCCAATGTTCTTCGCCCAGCCAATAGCCTATTTCGGCACTTAGGCGGTGTACGTCGTCTTTTAGCAGCAACGATATTACCCCGGCGGCTTCTCCGTTTATCTCAATAGCATTTACCATGTCTTTATTTTCTGGCGACAATACCGACGAGATAAAAAAATCAGCATGTTCTTTTTGATAAGGACTTGGGAAACGGTCGCGCATATTTTCGGCAATCTGCGTGTTATTGGCATATTTGGCAATACTTTCCGCATCATCGGGATGCAAGGGGCGCAGCTTGCATTTTGCAAGAGATAAATTTATCATTGTTCGCTTAGGGCTATTATTTTATCAAATTCAGCAGGAGTTACAGCACTCACAGACAGTCTGCCCAAGCGCACTAATTGCATGGTTTCCAGTTCGGGAGTGGCTTTTATAGTAGCAAGGTCAACTGGTTTTTTAAGTTTTTTGTGCGGGGCTAAGTTCACGGCAACCCAGTTCACATCATCGGTGGTTGGGTCTTGATAGGCTTCTTTCACCACTTTGGCAATCCCTACAATGTGCAGGCCTTCGTTGCTGTGGTAAAACAACACCAAATCACCTTTTTTCATGCTACGCAGGTTGTTACGGGCCGCATAATTGCGCACCCCGTCCCAAAAGGTTTCACCGTCTTTTTCAAATTGATCCCAACTATACTTAAACGGCTCTGATTTTACCAGCCAGTAATTCATCTCTTTTTTTGCCATGTTGCGAAGTTAGAAATTTGTAGCAGAGTTTTAATGATGCCACCTTGCCCGTTTTCCCCGATAATCAAAATGTATCATTTGCTTGCTGGCAAAACCTTTCATCATTTTGTATGTACCAACTCCACCGCTATCGCCTACTATTTTCTTATCAAGTATATCAAACACTAAATCAACATCAGCGGTGTTGTTTTTTCCATCGTTGTTTACATCTAAAACAATTATATCTATTGCGTTGCCATGTAAGTGCTGGCTATATGGTTTGGCACCGCTTTTTAGTTTTATTAAAATATTGTTAAACCATTTGGGGCGTTTGCAACTCACTATATAAAGATTGGTAGAGTATCCGTGACCCTTCAGTGTGTCTTTTAGTTGATAATAATACTCCAGTGTTTTCGGGTTTACTTTTGAGGTATCGGTAAGGTAAAAAAAGCCACAGATGACAATTATCAGTGTGCACGCTATTATCCAAAGTAAAACCTTTAGCACTTTTTTTGCCATGTTGCGAAGTTAGAAATATCAAGATGTAAAACAGGCTATAAACAAAAAAATCCCGCCTTTAAGGGGCGGGATTTACTATAAAGTTCAAAGAATATTATTCTTCGGAGCTACCGTTTTCAGCTTCGGTTGAAGGCTCTTCGGCAGTTGGTTCTTCTGTTTTTTCAACACGGGCTTCAGCATCTTTTTGCAGTTTTTCTGCTTTTTTAGCGGCTGTTTTCTTTTCTGATGATTCAAGCTGTGCTTTAAGCGCGCTTAGTACATCGATATCGCCAAGGGTTGATTTTTCAGTGTTTTGGTTGATTTTCTTAGCAACTTTAGAAACTGCTTTTTCTTCCTTCACTTTCTTATCTTCAGCATCTGCCTTTTTCACTTTCTCTTCTTCTTTCCATAGGGCAGTGTGAGATACGGTAATGCGACGGTTTTCTTTGCTAAACTCGGTTACTTTAAACTCAAGTACTTCGTCTTCTTTAGCGTTTCCTTTGTCGGCTTTTTGCAGTTGTTTCACCGGAGCGTACCCTTCAACACCGTAAGGTAGTGCAATGGTTGCACTCTTATCACCGATTTTAAGCACAGTACCTTCGTGTACTGAACCTTCGGGGAATAAGGTTTCAAAAGTATCCCATGGGTTTTCATCCAACTGTTTGTGGCCAAGGCTCAAACGGCGGTTTTCTTTGTCAACTTCCAACACCAATACTTCAAGTTCTTGATCTTTCTTCACAAACTCAGCAGGGTGCTTTATTTTCTTAGACCATGAAAGGTCAGAAACGTGCAACAAACCGTCAACACCTTCTTCCAACTCAATAAATACACCGTAGTTGGTTAGGTTACGAACGATACCTGTGTGGCGGCTGCCCACAGCGTATTTCTCTTCGATATTAACCCAAGGATCGGGAGAAAGTTGTTTGATGCCTAATGACATTTTGCGCTCGTCTTTGTCAAGGGTTAAAACAACCGCTTGTACTTCGTCGCCCACTTTCATAAAGTCTTGTGGGTTGCGCAAGTGTTGGCTCCAGCTCATTTCTGATACGTGTATCAAACCTTCGATGCCGGGGGCAATTTCAAGGAATGCACCGTAATCAGCAACAGTAACTATTTTACCTGTTACTTTAGCGTCAACTTTAATCTCTTCGGGTAAGTTATCCCAAGGATGTGATTGAAGTTGTTTCAAGCCCAGTGAAATACGTTTCTTGTCGTCGTCAAAGTCAAGAACAACGATGTTAATTTTTTGGTCAAGTTGCAATACCTCTTCAGGGTGGTTAATACGTCCCCATGAAATATCGGTAATGTGCAACAAACCGTCAACACCACCCAAATCGATAAATACACCAAATGAGGTCATGTTTTTAACAACACCTTCCAATACCTGACCTTTTTCAAGTTTAGAAAGTATGTCTGATTTTTGAGCTTCGATATCGTCTTCGATAAGCGCTTTGTGTGAAATTACTACGTTTTTGAACAGTTGGTTGATTTTCACAACTTTAAACTGCATGGTTTGACCCACGTAAACGTCGTAATCGCGGATGGGTTTGATATCTATTTGAGAGCCGGGAAGGAATGCATCCATACCCATAACATCCACCACCAAACCGCCTTTTGTGCGTGATTTGATGTAGCCGGTAACGATTTCATCGTTCTCGTGGGCTTTGATGATGTTTTCCCAAGCCCTTTCGCCAATAGCTTTCTTACGAGAAAGAACTAATTGGCCAAGTTTGTCTTCTTTTGTTTCAAGCAATACTTCCACTTCGTCGCCAACTTTAATATCTGGCAAATCGCGGAATTCAGTACGGGCAATCAAACCGTCTGATTTAAAACCAATGTTCAAAACAATGTCTTTGTCGTTAATAGCCACAACTTGGCCTTTCACAAGTTCGCCTTCGTTAAGTTGGCTCAAAGTGTCTGAATAAAGGTTCTCTAGCTTTTTCCTTTCAACATCAGAGTAGCCGCCAAATCCTTGGTCGTCCATACTCCAGTCAAAGTCAGCGGGAGCTGCAGGTGCAGAGGCAGTTTTTACCTCTTTTGGTTGGGCAACCTCATTGGCAGTTACTTCTGCGTTAGGCTGCGGGTCAAGAGTTTTGTTTTCTTCTGTCAAATTATTAATCCTCCTTTGGGGGGCGGCAAAGGTAGAAAAAATATGGTAAAAACCAAATTTTAACTGATAGTTTTTGAGGCTTTTAGGGCTTCACAGGAGCTTGATTTTCTATGCTGTGCGCTACTGTAGCTGTTTCCGCTAAACCGGCCTTTTGCTCGTTAAGTAAAATTGATTGACGTAATAAGGGGATTACCTTATCATAATCAACATCTTTGATGTCTTTAAAGGTGATACTTTTTACCTGCTTGTTTGGGGTTGTGTCTAATAGGTTAAAAGGGTCGTTAATTTCATTGCCGTTACAAAAACACAACGACACTCCTTTTTCATGGGCATATACGTAACACAAACGGCCATGATGGTAGTAAAACGGGAAGTTATAGGCAATTTTTTCAGTTATGTTTTTTGAACATGAAAATATAAGCTGGCGCAAAAAGCCAACGATACCTGCATTCTTATTATTAGTGGCTAAGATGTACTCTTCAATGGTATGCATTGTGTTATGTTTTGGAAAGTGAAAGAACAAACAATCAAAAATAGCAAAACCAATATTTAGTTGCTATACCTGTGTAAAAGTGGTTTAAAAGTTTACTAAGCACAGCAAACCAATACCGGTATTAAGCGATAACGATGATGTGTGATAAAAAAGTATAGGGGTGTACGTGTAAAATTTAGCAGTAGGCAAGTGTTGCGTTTGTGGTTTCGGTGGTGCCGGTTGCTTGGTGAAGCATTGATAATATTAAATCAGCATTTACATCTTTAAGTGAGCTAAAGAAGAAATATTTTTCGTTTTGCTCGTCGGCAGGCAATAAAACACCTTCAGGGTCGGTAAGCTGATGTGCATTGCAGAATGAAAGCGCAGTGCCTTTGTTGTGGTTGTTGATATAGCAGCCCCCTCCATTAAGATGATAATAGGGGGTGTTTTTGCTCATGTCTTCTTCAACATTTGGCGAAAATGATAATATTATCTCACGCAGATAGCCAAATATTGCAGCTTGTGTGTTTGAGCATTCCTTAATGTAGTTTTCTATAGCAAGCATAATTGTTTCAAATATTTTAATTTTCCTAAAAACCGGAATAAGCAATTTCACATTCACAGAACATTCTTATACTTCAAAAATATTTGATGGAGGGCTAAAATCTTTGTAAAGAAGGGTAAAAAGTTTTAAAGTTTGCATTGTGAATCAGGTATTTCTACCTGAAACAGTTGCCTTTCTGCGTCATCCAAGGTAAAATAACGTAGTTCAAACGTCCTGCAATCACTGCAGGATCTTTTTTCACAAGGACTTCAGCTTCTTCTTTGGTGGGTACATCTAATACCAATAATCCCCGCCAATCACCGTCTTCCATAAAAGGCCCCGCAACGTTTAGCAAGCCCAGTGCGTGCAGGCTGTCTAAGTGGTTTAGGTGCTGCGTTTGTATGCGCTGGGCAGTAGTAGAATCGTGGTTGCGGTTACTGCCTTTGGTGTACATTACAAACATGTATTGTTTTAGGCCGTTTGAGATGCTATCGGCAGACGTTTGTCCATAGGATTTAATTGACGCGGCTGAAAGCAATAGTGCTGCTATTGTAATTTTTTTGATGTAATTCATACGGGTATTTTTTTAAAAATCTAAAGGAAGATTATCAAAATTGCCTGAACTCATTAAAAGTAATACGCTATTGTTTTTGATTGCTGAATGCAGATAACGATGCAGCATTTTACTTTCGGTGTACACTTTAACACTGCCGCCAAAAGCTTCGGCAACGGTTTCAATATCCAACGGGGGCATTTTTTTCAATTCAAGCACATGTTCGTTAAAAAACACAAGGGCATCATCGGCTTGGGTGAGTGTTTGATGGTATTGTGATAAAAAGTTTTTGTTTAGGCTGCTAAAGGTGTGCAACTCAAAGCACGCAATTATTTTATGGTGGGGATATTGTTGTTTTACGGCATCAACCGTTGCTTTTACTTTTGAGGGAGAGTGTGCAAAATCTCTGAAAACCACTAAGCTGCCGGTGTCTTTAATTTTTTCGAGCCTGCGGGCGGTGCCGCCAAACGTTGAGATGGCCGTATAAAAATCGTCGTCGCTAATACCTAATTGATTGCAAAGGTGCTTGGCACCTGCCATGTTTTGCAGGTTGTGCAGGCCAAATACTTGTAAAGGCAATTTACCATTTGGAGTGGTTAGATAAGTTTGCCCATTTTCAACGGAATGGGGTAGAGCCTCGTAGGGAAACAGTTGCAGTCGGTTTGTGTGCTGTGTTACCAATTTTTGTAAATGCTCATCGCCGGCATAGTAAGCAAGTGGGGCACCATCAGGCAGTTGATTGATAAACAACTCAAACTGGTGTACGTAACCTTCGAATGTGGGGAATACGTTGATGTGATCCCAAGCTATTCCCGTAAGTTGGGCTATATTGGCATTATACACCAAAAATTTTGGGCGTGGGTCTATAGGAGAGGTAAGGTACTCATCGCCCTCTAATATTATAACAGGGGCATCGCTTATGTGCACCATACGCTCAAACCCATCAATGGCTGAGCCTACCAAGTAATCAAACTGCTTGCCCAAGGCATGCAGCACGTGCATTATCATGGCGGTGGTGGTGGTTTTGCCGTGGCTGCCGCCAATTACCACGCGGATTTTATTTTTACTGTGTTCGTATATGAACTCAGGAAATGAGTATATAGGTAGCCCCAGTTCTTTGGCTCTAAGCAACTCAGGATTATCGGCACGGGCGTGCATGCCTAATATTACAGCATCTACCTGCGGGGTGATTTTATCAGGAAACCAACCGAAGGTTTCCGGCAATAAGCCTTTTTCTTTCAATCGGGTAAGAGCAGGGTCAAATATTTCATCGTCGCTGCCGGTTACAGTGTGGCCTTGTGCCAATAAATCAAGGGCGAGGTTGTGCATTACAGCGCCACCTATGGATATAAAATGGTAATTCATAGTATACGGTGGCAAGTTAAGTTATATTTAAATACTGCGCAGGAGTTTACACTTGTTGATAGGTGGGACTTTTATCTTGGCGGTCTTCCGCCTTCGCGCTGCGGGGGTGAGGTGATGGCTTGTTGTATCTCGTTGATAAACGTATCAAACAGTTGTTTTTGTTCAGGGCTGCACATTTCACGCAGCTGGCGGAAGTGATGGAAGGTAAACATATCCAACTCTTTTTTACGCAGGCTGATTACGGTTGCAACACTATCGGCAGCAACTACATTCGGAACGTCTGATTTCAGATAATTAAACATTTCCTGGTGCAGGGTGCGTATAGAGTCTTGCTTGCGTACCATGCCGCTACGGTGCTCAAACCTTAATTCTTCAAAAACAGTTTGTTGCTGTTCAGTAAGTTTAAGTTTTTTTATGATAAAGGCAGCAGGCCCCCCTTTTTGGTTAGGTTTTGGCTCGTTTTGCTTTACGTTGCTATATACCAAATAAGCCAGTGTGCCTGCATTTACAACAAGCAGCACTATGATTATAAGGGTTAAAAATTTTGTTTTTTCCATTACCGGAGTAGTTAAAAGCCAAACAAGTCATCTTGCAGGTGGTATTCGCCAATTACCTGTTGTATTTCTTTGTTGGCCGTTTTTTGTTCCTGTTTTTTATAATTTACACCTATCCACACATTAGCGGCTAACAATATTGCAATAGAAGCAGCTACTGCCCAAACCGTGCGCATGGGCACCAGTTTTGGTGTTGCCGTATTAAAGCGCTGCAATACTTTTTGGGTGAAGCCGTCCGAAACAGAGGCTTGTTTCACCGTATCAAGGCTGTTGAGTGCCTGTGCTATATTTTCTTGTGTTTCGGGTTTCATGTTGTTTTTAGTTTTGACGGTATTTTGATAAAAAACTTGCGGTGTTGCTTAATTATCAAGGTAATTGCCCATTATCTTTTTTAGGTTTTGTTTCGCCCTAAATAACAACGACTCTACTGATGCCACGGTAGTTTCCATTACCTGGGCAGTTTGCTCATAGCTAAGTCCCTCAATTTTATTAAGCACAAGTGCTGTTTTTTGTTTTTCTGCCAGCTGATTAATTGCTTTAAACAAGGTTTGGGCTAATTCTTTATTTTCAAGCTGCAAACCGGGGTGTACAAAATCGGGCGGGTTGGGAGCAGGGTTTTCATCAGTACCATCGCTAAGGCTTATCATAAAGGCAAATCGCTTTTTTCGGCTTCTTTTTTTTATGTGGTCTAACGATGTATTGATGGCAATGCGGTACAGCCAAGTGCTAATTTGCGATTGTCCTTTAAATTTTTCAACGTTTTGCAGGGCTTTAATAAAAACATCCTGAGCCAGTTCTTCGGCATCTTCGGTGTTTTGTACCATGCCCAGTATGGTGTTAAATACCCTGTTTTTATAGGTATCAATAAGCAATTTTATGGCTTGCCCGTTGCCTGCAAGCAGGCCGGCTATTAGTTGACTTTCAGTGATGGGATGGGCAAGCAAAGGCTTATTATTCTTTCAGTAAACTGTTAATATCTTCTATAAGGCGATTAATTTCAAGCTTCAAGGTAGCGTTATATACACCACGCAAATGCCCTTTTTTATCCACCAACACACAATGTTCAGTATGTAAAAACTCTGTTGAGTCTTTATTAAATCCCGGCTCTTCTTCAGCAAAATAACTTTGCCGTGCCAGTTGGTAAAGTTGTGCCTTGTTACCGGTTAATAATTGCCACTGTTTATTGTTAAGGCGTTTGGCTTGAGCGTATTGTTTTAATTGGGCTACATTATCCGTTTCGGGGTTAACTGTAAATGATACAATTGCCACAGCAGGGTTGGTAGCAAAACTATCCGCAGCAGCTTGCAGGTTGCTTGTCATTTTGGGACATATTGACGGGCAGGTGGTGAAAAAGAAATTGGCTGCATAAACTTTACCGGCAAGGGTTTGGTTGGTAATGGTTTGCCCGTTTTGATTGGTGAAACTAAAGGGAGCAATAGTGTGCAGAGTATCAATGTTTATTGGCTGCTCATCAGCCCATATCGGCGAAAAATCAGGAGTATGGTAGTAGGGTAGTTGGGTGGTGTTTTTTTTGCATGAATTAAAAAACAGGCATAAGGCGGCCATTGCAAATAGTTGGATAATTGTTGCTTGTGTTTTATTCATGTGGTTTATCCTCAATAGCTGATACGCAGTTTTTTACACCGGTAAGTCCGTATTTGCGTCCGTTTTTCACATCGTAGTTGGCCAATAGTTTACCATCTGCATACCACAATCGTTGCCTGCCGTTTTCGTGTCCGTTTTTGTAATTAAAATCGCGAATCAGCTGCCCGTTCTCCATCCATTCTTTCACGTTACCTTCATACATATCGTTATTGTAATGGTAGGCAAACTTAGGCGCTCCGTCGGGGTACCACCCTTGGTGCAACCCTTGTTTTCGTCCGTTTTTATACAACCTTTTCTCAGCCATCATGCCATTTGGGTAGCGCACTATTTCTATTCCCTCTTGTTTACCGTTTTTGTAGGCACAATGGTAATGCGTATCAACACCCTGTGTATGTATCACAGTACCGGTGTAGGCTTGATTATTATACAGTAAAAGCCCTTGCAGTTGCTTTAGGCAAGTATCGGTTTGCTGCACGGCCATGGGTTGCAGTTGCGGCAAACACGCCCCGGTGCGTACACACGCCGGCATGAGAGCCGCGCACCAGAGCAGGATAATGAGCCTTATTTTTTTATTTTGCAACAGTGCCGGGTACTCCATAAAAGCCGTCGCCGTTTATGTATGGGTCTTGTGCGGTAATATGATAATGGTAGATACCATTGGGATAATCAGCAGTGGCATGGCTATGACCGTGATAGGCATCCAAATCAGCATTGGTAATAGTTTTATTATTTTCCATTGGACCATATACCGGGTAACCATCCAGCAAAAAGCCAAGCAAAACATCTTTTCCCTTATTGGTAGTTAAAAAGGTAGGTTCTAAATGATAATGGTAATCACCGGCTTGAGCGGGATGTCCTCCGTATTGGTCGAAGCTGTTAATTTCACCTGTAAGTGCGGTGCGGCCTGCGGCATATTGGTTAAACAATGGTACACCGTTTAGCGATACTCCCATAGGTCCCATTGGGGTTTGTTGCGCCGTGGTTGCCTTTGTAGGGTTTAGCGGTATGCGGAAGGTATAATTAACAGTTGCAATACGGTTGGGGTTGGTATTGTACTGTGGATTGCTGCCGTTGTAGGCTTCGTAAAGAGAAGTCTCCCATTGTGTGCCTTGATAATAGGGGCTTTTATGGTCGGGGCGGCCATTGGTTTTTATCACCACGTAGTCTCCATCTTTATAAATATCAGAGGCACCGTATATTTTTTTATAAATGGCCAGCTCGTCAGTGCCGGTGTTGTTGGTTGGGGTGGTAGTATTTTCTTCGTCTTTGCAAGCTGTTATAATCAAAAGGCAGGTTGCAAAAACCAACATCAGGTATCTTCTCAGGTTGTTCATAGTAATAGTGAGGGTTTATAGTTTATAGATGTTTGACGATGGTTGCTTTTAAAACTTGCGGGTAGTTTCTTAAAAAAGCGGGGGCATCAAAAATGCCCCCTTTCCAGAAATAAAATGCAAAATTAGAATGGGTTTGAGTATTTGGCTTCGGCGGCTATTGTGTTATCAGTAAGTGTTTTAAGGAAAGCTACCAATGCGGCTTTATCTTCTGTTGAAAGATTAAGTCTTTTAGGATTTCCGTTGGAACCACCCACTCTGAGCGTGGGTGATAGGTTGGGATGGGCTGCAACACCGCTGTTGTAATGTTCTACCACCTGTTCAAGTGTGGCAAAACGTCCGTCGTGCATATAAGGTGCTGTAAGTTCAATATTTTTAAGTGAAGGCACTTTAAACAAGCCTATTTCAGCCTGATTACCTGTTATACGTCCTACACCGCTATCTACGGAGTTTCTTTCTAACCCATTATTTTCAGCCCTGGCTGCGGTAAACGTTTCGGTACCGTGGCATGGGGCACAGCCGCCCAAAGGCCCGAAGAAAATTGCTTTTCCGCGATTTTCTTGGGTAGTAAAGTTAGGGAAATCGCCTAATTGTGCGGGGGCTTGGTTGGCAGGAAAATTGGCCCTGCCTACATCGTATTTTGAATTAAACGATACAATAGATCGTATAAATTGCGCTAATGCTTTAGATACCTTTTCGCTGGTTATGGTTTTATCGCCAAAAGCATTTTGAAATAATGCGGGGTAATAGGCAATACGGTTTAGTTTGTTTACCAGAGTATCCAAATTCATCCCCATTTCTATATGGTCTTGTATGGGCATTAGCACTTGCGCCTCAGCAGTTGCAGCGCGTTCGTCCCAAAAGAAATTTCCATTGGGATAATAGCGGGCGTTGATAATTCCCATGCTGTTGCGTGCGGTATTTCCGTTTTTAAATCCCTTGCTGAATGTTGCTGGGTCGCTAAAACCATGACTTTGCAAGTGGCAACTTGCACAGGCTACAGCGTTGTTGTAGGATAAGTTTTTATCATAAAACAGCACACGCCCCAACGTAGCGCCGGCATCAGTAATTAAGTTTGATGCAGGGGTATTATCCTGCCCGGCAATGGGCGGGGTGTTTAGGTAATTGGGTAGCGATACATTGGCATAGTTAAATGGCGTAGCAGGTAAGTTGGGTGTTTGCACCAATATATCGCCGGTATAGGTGCCGGGGTTGTTGGTGGTAGGAGAGGTGCTGTTTTCCTCGTTTTTTTTGCAGGCACTCATTACTAATAAATGTGCCAAAGCAGCGGTAGTTACTAATTTCCCGATCCTCATATATAGTACAGTTAATGGTTAGTCGTAAACGTATAAAAAAGGTTGTAACCTCTTTTACAGTTTTTTGACGATGGTACTACGGAAAACTTGCGGGTAGTATTATTTTTTTGTTGTTTGTTGTGCGTTGGCTACTGTGAACTCGGCATACACTAATGTCAATATGATTAATGTTTCGCCAAAAAAATAGGCAACCGTAAGCGGGGTGATGCTATTTTGTTTAGCAATAAGTAATGCCCATGTAAGTATGCAATACGAGAGGTTTGCCGTTGCTATAATTCTTAGCACTGTTTTGAATTTTGAGGGGATGGCAAAAGAACCAATCAACGAGTATAGGCTAAAAATCACGGCTATTGCTGACAGGTAGTTTAACACGGTTGGTGGTATGCCAAACAGCTCGGTATTTGTTTTTAATAACACAAACAACAAAACGGCAGTTGTGGCAGCACCAATACTATCTGCTAACAATAGTCGTTTGGGATTAGCAATAAATTGTTGCAGAGTATTGTTTAAGAATTTCATTGTACATATCGACCTTTTTTTTGTGCTGAACGTTGCAGCAATATCAGGTTAAGTACTGTAACACATTTATGGTACGATACGTTAATTTGTTATAGGTTATCAGTTATCGGTTATCAGGGGAAATAAATGTTATAGCTGTTGTTGTTGCCTTACACCTTTACACAGAATGCAGGTTTTTAGGCACTTGCAGCTGTTATACTGAACGATAGTGAAGCGCCTTATTCCATCTTGCTAACACATTTAAAATAGGGTTCTTCCCTGCGGTCATAATGACAAGTATTAATAACGGCAAAGGTATTGTGCGTAGGCTTCCCACTGGTAAGGGGGAACACAAGGGGGTATCAGTATACATCGGGGTTGCCCCCTATGCTCAATAAAACTTACCGAAACCAATGAGTCTGCGCACTTCTTTAATGGTAGCTTGGGCACTTTCGCGGGCTTTCTCGGTGCCTGTTTTCAGTGCATTGGCTATGTAGGTGTCGTCGTTGCTAATTGCCTCCATTTTCTCACGAATTGGGGCTACAAACGCATCCATATCTTCGGCAATCTGCATTTTAAAATCACCGTAGCGTATGGCACAGGTGTTATACAAATTATCGAAATGAGCATAGGTTTCAGGTTTTGAAACCAGCTTCATCAAATCAAACAGGTTTTGTATAGGTTCAGGCTTGGCTTGATTAGGTTCAGTAGGGCCGCTGTCGGTTACCGAGCGTTTCATCTTTTTGATAATCTCGTCGCGGGTGTCTTGCAAAAATATCGAAGTATGGTCACCGTTACTTTTGCTCATCTTGCCCTTGCCGTCCAAACCGGGCACTTTCACCAACTCGTTGCCAAAGTTATATGCTTGCGGTTCGGGGAAAAACTCCTCGCCGTACAAATGGTTAAAGCGGTTTCCGAAGGTGCGAGCCATTTCCAAATGTTGCTCTTGGTCTTTGCCCACAGGCACATACGCAGCGCGGTGAATGATAATGTCCGCCGCCATCAGTACGGGGTAGGTTAGCAAACCGGCGTTAATGTTATCAGGCTGGGTTTTAGCCTTGTCTTTGAAGGTAGTTACACGCTCCAATTCACCTTTATAGGCAAGCATATTCAGGTACAGGTACAATTCGGCTATTTCAGGAATATCGCTCTGTATGTACAACGTAGCCACGTTAGGGTCGATACCGCAAGCAAGGTATTCAACCAGCACATTGCGAACGCTGCTGCGTAAATCGGCAGGAGTTGGGTGCGTGGTAAGCGAGTGCCAATCAGCAATAAAAAAGTAGCAATTGTGTTGCTCCTGCATTTTTAAAAAATTGACAATGGCACCAAAATAGTTGCCCAAGTGCAGTTTTCCTGTGCTGCGTATACCGCTAACCACTATTTCCTTCATAGGGGCGAAGATAATAGTTTGCCCTTTTTATCGGAAACAGGGACGATTTTTTAATTGTGCCATGTACCCTTATTAGATATACTGCTTCATAAAAGTACTGTTCACTTGGGGCTTTTATCTTGCTGCTAAGGCACTAAGGTGCAAATTATGAATGCTTTGTGTCTTAACGCCTTTGCGGCAGAAAGTCCGTTTAGTTTTTTGAATAAAAAATCCCCCTCGTCCGGCTATTGACAGAGGGGGTATATCAAAGATTCTTTGATATGAAAAAAACAGGTGCAAATTACACCCATAATTTTACAGCTAAGTTTTGGCAATATTATTTTTTAATAACGTGAAACGTCCATCATTGCTGATAAAACAGACAACAAGGGCAACGCATTATGGGTTATAAACCGTGTTTATTTGAAATATTTTCCCTATAAAACGGTAGTTAATATATGAAGCAAGAAATTTCTTGCCGAAGATTATCGGAAAGTCTTGCGTGATCTAAAGAATCATTACCCCGCCTGCCCTGCCAGCAGGTACATTACCGCCATGCGGATGGCTACCCCGTTTTCAACCCGCTATAGGATACTACTTAACTCTGAGTGTATCGTTTACATACTTCTTTTTTTGGGGGGAGGTTAAAGACTATGTTTTAAATTATTAAGTTTCTAACTTTGTCAAAAGTTAATTTTTATGTCAGTTACAGCATTGTCTCTCCTAAGCCTCTTCAAAGATCGTATTTCAAAAACTATAGATGTCACCAAAGAAGAGCTTTCAAATTTCTTTGATGATGGGTTGCATGATTATTTAGAAATTCAAAGAAGATACCATCAAGAAGTAAGGACTTTTATTTTTAAAGACAAATCAATTGAATTCGAGAAGGTTTATTTCCCTGTGAATTTCAATTATGATGGGAGAATTTTAAATGACAGTGAAGTTATTAGGCTTACCAATAAAGAAAAATCTTTAGCTATTATTGGTACCGCTGGGAGTGGTAAAACAATGTTCGTTAGCAAACTATTTCTTGAGTATCTTAAAACGCAATCAAAAATACCTATTGTCGTTAAACTAAGATCATTTAACAGTTTCACAGGAACATTTATTGATTTTATTTACAAAAAGATATTAAATAATAAAATACATCCTTCTGAGAGGATTTTAGAAAGGGTATTAAGTAGCGGGGATTTTGTCTTTTTTTTAGATGGGTACGATGAGATATATTCTAATAACAAGCAAAAACTTACAAACGAAATTGACGACTTCATTGAGATTTACAACAATAATAATTTTATTATAACTTCTCGGCCAGGTACTTCAATTGAATACTCTAATAAATTTAGAAATATTGATGTTAAACCATTGGACTTAATGCAAGTTGAGAAATTCATTTCTCAACAGGTAAATTTAATGGCTGATATTTTGCTCGGAGAGAAAATCATAGATACTGTAAACAAACCTGAAAACAGCGATTACAAGAAATTTTTGAGTAACCCTTTACTGCTTTCAATGTTCAT
Organism: Agrobacterium sp. 719_389; assembly: GCA_943370295.1. Classification (GTDB taxonomy): domain Bacteria; phylum Bacteroidota; class Bacteroidia; order UBA8524; family UBA8524; genus SB11. The sequence continues at coordinate 326,812 of CALRQL020000002.1, forward strand.
TTCTGTATATAAGAAATATCCTGAAATACCTAAGAAAAAATCTAAGTTCTATTACCATGTTTGGAAAACACTTTGTTTTGATCACGATAGTATCAATAAAAAAGAAGGTTACATTCAAGATAGAACATCGGGTTTAAAAACAGATGAAATAGAAGATATAATAAAATGGTTTTCATTTATAGCCCTTATAGAAGGGCAGTTCTCTTTTGAACAGGACTATTTAACCAAAACACTAAAAAAAATTAAAAAGGAGCACAAGTTTGATTTTGAGACAGAAAAATTAATTTACGACTTAAGAACAAGTCTTTCAATTTTAGTATTAGATGGAATCGAATATCATTTCCCGCATAAATCAATACAAGAGTATTTTGCGGCTGATTTAATTTCAACATTTTCAGATTCAATCAAAAAAGATATTTATCAAATCAGTTTTCCTAACTTAATTAAACTTTCAGAAAAAGGAGGACTTTTAAATTTCTTTAGATTGTGTCAAGAGGTTGATAAAATAAATTTTTACAATGAATTTTTGGTTCATTTTCTTCAAAACTTTATCGCTGAATTGAATGGACTTAATATAATACAGCAGTTTAAAAAAATTGCTGCAATTTTCCCTTTAGCTTTTGGGGGAGTGTTTGTAAGTAAAACAGGAATATGCAAAATTGATGATTTTGCATACCTTGGACATCACGATTCCTTGCTCAGAGAAATTTGTGACTACTTATCTCTTGACAAGCACATTTTCCTTGAATTGAACAAAACACATTCAAGGTTAGGAGTTTTGGTAGAAGGTCAGAATAATTATTTCGACAAAAATTATGATTTTATACGCTCATTAAATACTTGGTCATTGACTAAGAGTGAGCAGGCAATTATATTTCGTTATCGTAATACTAGAGTCAAAAGAATTTTAGTATTAATAACACCTTCTTTTGATAAAGAAGTGGAAGACCTTTTCTATCGGAGTGGAATAATTGATTCCTATTTAAGCATTATTCCCGAGATGATTAATGAGATTAAAAAAATGGAAAACGATATTCAAAAGGAATCAAAAATTATAAAAAATCTTATCCAAGGAATTACTTAACCCGCCTGCCCTGCCAGCAGGTACATTACCGCCATGCGGATGGCTACCCCGTTTTCAACCTGTTGAAGGATGATACTGTGGTCGGGGCTGTCGGCTACTTCGCTGGTTATCTCTACCCCACGGTTTATGGGACCGGGGTGCATAATGGTTATTTCTTTGTCCAGTGAGTTTAGTATATCCAGTGTAAGTCCGTATTGCAACGTGTACTCGCGCAGGGTAGGGAAATATTTAATATCCTGACGCTCTAATTGTATGCGCAGCATATTAGCTACATCGCACCATTGCAGTGCGCGGCGTAGGTTGGTTTCTACCTTCACGCCAAGGGTATCAATGTATTTGGGCAGTAACGTTGTAGGGCCGCAAACCATTACCTCTGCCCCCAGTTTTTGCAAGCACAAAATATTGCTCAAAGCCACGCGGCTGTGCAAAATATCGCCCACAATCACCACCTTTTTGCCTGCCACATCGCCCAACCGCTCGCGGATACTAAACGCATCCAGTAAGGCTTGTGTAGGATGCTCGTGCGTGCCGTCGCCGGCATTTATTATCTGGGCATCAACGTGTTTGCTCAAAAACACACAGGCGCCGGGTTTGGGGTGACGCATCACCACCATATCCACTTTCATGGCCAGTATGTTGTTTACGGTATCTATCAGTGTTTCGCCTTTTGATACCGACGATTGCGACGATGAAAAGTTGATAATATCAGCACTTAAACGCTTTTGCGCCAACTCGAACGATATGCGGGTGCGGGTACTGTTTTCGAAAAATATATTGGCAATGGTAACATCACGCAGGCTGGGCACTTTTTTAATGGGCCTGTTGATTACCTGTTTAAAGGTATCGGCGGTTTCAAATATCAACTGTATATCATTTTCGTTGATATTCTTAATTCCGAGTAGGTGATTAGAGCTAAGCCTGCTATTCATTGCCTGTTATTAGCAAAACCTGATTGTTTTGGTTTATAGGGTCAAAAAATACTTTCACTTTATCATTGGCACGCGTATCCACTTGGCTGCCCACATAATCGGGTTCTATAGGCAGTTCGCGGCTGTAGCGGCGGTCAATCAGTGTCATTAATTCCACGCGGTGGGGTCGTCCGTAAGCTGTTAAGGCATCCATGGCGGCACGCACATTGCGGCCCGTGTACAGCACATCATCTACCAACACTACATTTTTACCTTCAATCAAAAAATCAATACGGTTGGTACTGGGTATCAAAGGCTCTCCGCGCCTGAAATCGTCCCTGTGAAATGTAGTGTCCAACTCGCCAAACGGAATCTTATCGTTGCCCGAAATTTCTTTCACCTTTTCCCACACTACCTTCCCAAAATGTACGCCGCGAGGCTGTAAACCGATAATTACCGTATTACTTAAATCGCCGTGGTTTTCATACAATTGGAAGGCAAGCCTTTGCAGGATAATGCTGAGCTTTTGCGGGGTGAGTAAGATTTTATCTTCCAAGTTCGGAGGTTGTTTATCGCGGCATCAAAAATATGTATTTTTAACGGAATGTAAAGAAGACGGTGCGCATTTATCATTGAACAGTTAACAAAAATATATGTACAAATTCAAAGTGATTTTGATTTTAGGATTTTGTAGTTTTGATAAAATCGGTTGTATATGGAATTTCTTAAAAACTTAATTTCTCCAGTTTCCGAAAGAGTTAAAAGCCCATTCTATGGGGCATTTTTTATTAGCTGGTTATTAGTTAATTGGAGAATCTTACTTGCGTTTTTCTCAAGTAGCGAATTAATTGAAGGAGTTAGCAAGTATCAATTTATTGCCACCCAGCTTCAAGATTTCAACAGAACCCTCATATGTCCTTCTGTACTCTCATTAACTTACTTATTGGTGATACCATGGGTAGATTATCTAATGTTTTGGTATGGAGAATTAGTTAAGAAGGCAAAAACTAAACGAAAGTTATCCATTGGGAAAAGTTATTATGTGAGTGGTGAAACATATTATAATTTGTGGGATAGATACAAAACTCAGAAAGAAGAATTGGGTAAAGCTCTTTCAGAAGTTGAGACTACTGAAAGAGAAGCTTATGATTTGCAGATTGATAATTCAAAAAAAGATGACACAATTACTACGCTTACATCAGAGTTAAATAAAGTGAGAAAAGAGTTTGAGGAGAAATTTAAACCTAAATCGTTAGATGAAGTAATGGAGGGTCAATGGAAACATAGTTATAGGTTTGAGACAAATGAAGATTATGCCAAAGAGAGAGTATTACAAGTTGATGCAGGTAACAATGTGTTTACCGAAAAGTTGCAAGGTGCAGTGACACCATATGGACGTTATGATTATGTAATCATAAGTTCCGATGACAAAAAAATTAAGTTCATTTTTTCAACTGATGGTTTTGTAAACGATTTTCAAAGGGTTGTATTAGATAAAGACCATAAGTCAACACGAATTAGATATAGGGGGCACTCGTATAGGTCTGATGGTAAAACCGCTGAAGTTTATTTTGAAAAATTGCTTGTATAGATAGTGCCTTCGTGGCTTATATTTTCAAACAGAATATAAAATTCTGCTCTTTTAAACGGCTGCGCCTTCGAGGGTTTAAAACCCTCGAAGACGATACGCTCAATAGCGGCGGGTTTTATACCCGTCGTACGGAATATAATTAGCCGCAAAGACGCTAAGCCGCTAAGACGCAACGTTGGACAATCAATTCCATTCGTGCCTTTGTGCCTCATATTTTCAAACAGCATATTAAATGCTGCTCTTTTAACCGACTGCGCCATCGAGGGTTTTAAACCCTCGATGGCTATACTCTCAATAGCGACGGGTTTTATACCCGTCGTACGGAATATAATTAGCCACAAAGACGCTAAGCCGCAACGTTGGACAATCAATCCCATTTGTGCCTTTGAGGCTTATATTTTCAAACAGCATATAAAATGCTGCTCTATTGTGTTAGTGTGTCCGGTTGGGTTTGAAACCCAACCGGACGATACCGGCAACAACGACGGGTTTTCATGCCCGTCGTGCCATTGTTGCAACCCCGGCTATCGTAAATATCCACAACCGCACCAACTCTTAAACAAAATCGCCAAATTCGCTGTTCTTAATAAAATAGTATGACTTTTATCCCTTCTGACTATAAAGTAACCGATTGGGCTTCGTTAGAGCCTTATTTTACACAACTTACCCAACGACAAATCAACTCTTCCGAAGAGTTTAAACAATGGCTGAAAGATCGTAGCGACCTTGAGAGCATTGTGAGCGAAGACCTTGCATGGCGGTATATCCGCATGACTTGCGATACGGCTAACAAAGAAATTGAAGACGCCTATTTGTATTTTGTGAGTGAGATACAACCTCAAATTTCGCCCATTGAAAATACATTGAACGAAATTATGGCTCACTCGCCGTTTGCAAAGCAACTTACCGATAGTGCCCACAGCATATACTTGCGCAATACGGCTACTGCTTTGGAACTGTTTAGGGAAGAAAACATACCAATTGAGGTAGAGTTGCAAACCGAAAGTCAAAAATACGGCACCATAAATGGCGCTATGACAGTGGAACTGGAAGGCAAGCAACTAACCCTGCAACAAGCGGGTGCCTACCTAAAGAAAACCGACCGTAATATACGCCAGGAAGCGTTTGAAAAAATTAGTGCTCGTCGCCTGCAAGACAGGGAAACACTGGACACCTTGCTGGATAAACTGATTGCTCTGCGTCACCAACTGGCCATCAATACAGGGTTTGATAATTTCCGCGATTATATGCATCGCTTCCTTTGCCGTTTTGATTACACGGTTGAGGATTGTTTCAAATTCCACGAGGCGGTGGCTACTCAAGTAGTGCCTATTGCAAAAAAATTGGGCGAAGAACGTAAAGAAAAATTAGGGTACGAACGTCTGCGTCCTTGGGACGGGGATGTGGATGCCGACGGTTTGCCTCCCGTTCACCCGTTTAACAACGGCGAGGAGTTGGCTGAAAAAACTATTGCTGCGTTTAACCGCCTTGACCCGTTTTTTGGGGAGGTAATCAGTACCATGCGCGCCAAAGGCCATCTTGACCTTGACAGTCGTATCGGTAAAGCCCCGGGTGGGTACAACTACCCCCTTGCGGTGAGTAACTATCCGTTTATTTTTATGAACTCAGCAGGGTTGTTGCGCGATTTAGAAACGATGGTGCACGAGGGCGGTCATGCCATACACAGCGTTTTAACCAAAGACCTTGAACTGAATGCCTTTAAGAGCTGCCCCAGCGAAGTAGCTGAACTTGCCAGCATGAGTATGGAGTTGATAAGCATGGATGTGTGGGATGAGTTTATGAAAGACCCTGCTGAATTGCGCCGTGCCAAAGCAGAGCAACTGGAAGGGGTGATTAAAACCCTGCCTTGGATTGCTACGGTAGATAAATTTCAGCATTGGTTATATACCAACCCTACCCACACCGCCGCTGAACGTACCGAGGCATGGAAGCAGATTTTTGCTGAATTCGGGACAGGACTAACGGATTGGAGTGGGTACGAGGATGCTTACAACACTGCTTGGCAAAAGCAACTGCATATTTACGAAGTACCCTTTTATTACATTGAGTACGGTTTTGCCCAATTAGGAGCAATAGGTGTTTGGAAAAACTATAACGAAAACCCTCAGCGCGGGTTGCAACTGTATAAAGCTGCCCTAAGTTTGGGTAATACAGCTACCATTCCTGAAATTTATGCCGCTGCCGGTGTAAAATTTGATTTCAGCCCTGAATACATTAAGCAACTATTTGACTTTGTTTGGGCTGAATATGAAAAGCTGAAATAATCTATAAGTTATATTAATATGCTGCAAAGGCACTAAGACGCAAAGTTGGATATTTTGGTCGTTTGTACCTTTGTGGCTTCGTAGCCGATATTTTGAGCAGCATATTAAATGCTGCCCTTTTAAACGGCAGCGTCTTCGAGGGTTTAAAACCCTCGAAGGCGATACACTCAACAACGGCGGGTTTTATACCCGTCGTACGGAAAATAATACTCCACAAAGGCACTAAGACGCAAAGCATTATTAGCGACTTCGTGTCTTTGTAGCTGACTAAGAATAGTTTTCGGGTTAATAGAGCCGTGAGTTGTATTATTTTAATTTTGGAAACGGTCTTCAATACATTTCTAAGAATCAAACCTCGAACCGTCCCACGCTACTCCTTCCGGAAATAGCTCTGTGTGACGTTTCTTCATTTCTACAGCTATTTGCGAAGCATTGCCGCCTTGTTCTTCAAGTTTTGAGATAATATTCAGATAGCTTTTTTCGTCCCTGTTCTGGCTTAGTTTAAACACATTGTCAATCTTCTCCGCCTTAATTTCAAAGCCTGCAATGGCGGGCATCATTTTACTTAAAAACGAGTCGGGCAGATTGTCGTAAATCGTCAAAGAGTCCGTATTACCATTTTCAAACTTCAAGGTAAACTTCCGCATAAATGCTATTAATTCATCGGCAGTCATCCACGTCAGCTCACCCGTTACGTGAACGCTCATATAATTCCACGTTGACCCTATTTGCGGGTTGGTGTACCACGAAGCACTCACATACGCATTAGGACCTGTAAATACGGCCAGCGGGTTGGGGTTTTCAACCAATGCCTTGTGGTGGTCGGTATTGCGCATGATATGCCCCTGCAAAAACAACTCACCGTTGCGTTCGTCTAACAACATAGGCACCTGTGTAGCCACCTGTTGCCCTGATAAAAAACTTCCCGTTAAAAAAGCAAACGGGTTGTTCTCCATAAACTCCAGTAATACCTGTCTTTCCTTTTCCTTAAAATATGAAAAATTATACATCCTGAACTCGTTTTAAACTAATAACTTATCCTGAGCCTGCCGACCTTCGGCAAGCTTAGGGGCGCTTACTCCACTTTCCTAACCACCAGCAAACCGCCTTGTTCCTTCAAAACAATCACAAGGCTGCCCCTTTCAATGTATTCGCCCAGTGAAGTAGCCGCAAAAATCTTTTCACCAATTTTTATCTTTCCTTGCGGACGCAGATTGTCAAAGCATTCACCCTGCATACCAATCAACGGATTATCGGGGGTGATGGTAATCGTATTGGCTTTAGAGTCTGCCAAATCATCCGTCAATACCATCCGCTTAAAAAGTTTAGAGCGGAAAAACGATGCTCCGAACAACAACAAAAACACTATAAACGCACCCAGTGACACTACTACCCGCATGGCAGCCATGCCCAAATCGCCGGGGGCACTGTAGCTAAAATCAAACGACACATTGCGCACCAACGCCAGCACCAGCGATATAAACACCACTACTATGCCCGTTATGCCCACAATGCCAAATCCCGGTATGGCAAACAACTCTACCAGCACCAGTATTACCCCCACTATAAACAACAAAATCTCCCAGTTGGCGGCTAAACCTTCCAGATATAAGGGGGCAAAGTACAATGCAGCGGCCACCAAAGCCACCACGGTAGGCAACCCGAAACCGGGACTTTGCAACTCGTAATAAATGCCTAAAAATATCAGCAGTATTAATACCCCGCTGGTACCGGGATGCATCAAAAAGCCCATAATACCATCCATCGCGGTGTCCTGCACTTCTACTATATCATATTCTTTTACCCCTGCTTGTTTCAGCATTTCTTCCACCGTCTCGGCTTCGCCGTCGCAAAATCCGTGTTTTATCGCCTCGGTAGTAGTCAGCGTAACAATCTTACCAGAGTCATTCACACCGGGCACCACAATATCCCCGTCAACCATTGCTTGCGCAATATCCGGGTTGCGGCCTCTTGCCTCAGCCGTTGCACGCATTTTACTGCGCATATAACTTTGGTACTTATCGGGCACTTTCTCTCCGTTTTCATTCACCACCGTAGCCGCGCCAATGGTAGCACCCTTGCGCATGAATATTTTATTGCAGGCGATAGAAATCAACGCCCCTGCTGAAGCGGCATTGTTTTCAATAAACACATATACGGGTATCTTGCTGTTGAGTATTCGGGTGCGTATCGAGTCGGCATCCGATACCAATCCACCGTAGGTATTTAAGTCTAAGATAATCAGGTCGGCCTTCACCCTTTCGGCTTCTTCAAAGGCGCGCATGGTTTTGCGCGTAGCTTTGGGTGCTATCTCCTCGTGTATAGAAAACTTTACAATTTTCAATTTTTTCACAGGCAAAGCGGCACTATCCTGCGCAATAGCCTGCATTGCAAGGAGTAATAGTGTGAAGAAACAGAAAATACTACGCATATGTTATACAAAATTACGCTTAAAGGCAATATTTTGAGTACCCAACCTGTTAAGTTTGCATACTGTAAATACACTATGAAATCGCTATTACTGTATGTAACTATCTTTTTTGCAGGCCTGCAAGCTACTGCTGCAACCCAAAGCGTTGTGAAAGACTCTGTTGGGGTGGCCCTAAAAAATGGTAATTATTTTATTATCCACGAGGTTGCCAAAAGCCAAACCCTGTTCGCACTGAGCAAGGTGTATAAAGTAAGCATACAAGAGATTTTAGAAGCTAATCCCGGTATGCCGCCGGCAGTGCAGCAAGGCAAATTGCTGTATATCCCGCTGAAAAATTTTAAGGCTCCCCCAGGGCTAAAACTATCTTCTATCAGCGATAAAGGTACTTTGATTTCCGGCGATGGGGAGGATACAGTAGATGCAGATGGCCCCGGCCCCATGCCAAAAGAAGAAAAGAAACCCGAACCTGCTGAAAAGGAAGTTCCAGTTGTTGAGGAAGAGGAAAATGAGATAATTGTCCCCCCAACTAAAATTGAGCCTGAAACAACAGACAAATACGACTGGAAAAACTACAAAGGCACCGAAGACTTGGTGCATAAGGTAAAAGCAGGTGAAACTTTGTACAAAATAGCCACCTACTACGGGGTTACCGTGCAAGAACTGATGGAACTGAACGGACTTGACAATAGTATTATCTCAAACGGACAGTTATTGGTTATCCGCAAAGCCAAAGCCCAAGAGAAGCCGAAGAAAAACGACCCTGCCCCGAAAGAAACTAAAAAGGAAACTCCCAAAACTGATAAAAAGCAAGAACCCGAACCTACCCCTGAAAGCAATAGCTCAGGCGAGGTACAGGAAACAGGGATGGTGCTGGTGATTGATAAAAGTTTCCCCGACTCGGATAAGAACATTGCTTTGCACACCAAGGCTCCCGTGGGAACCATTATTTTAGTAACCAATCCGGCCAACAACCGCTCGTTGTATGTGCGTGTGGTGGGTAAATTGGAGTCTGACGATGCATCCTTGATTATGATGATTTCTCCTGCTGCTGCCAATGAGTTAGGTACTGTGCTTACCGGCAAAGTAAAACTTACCCTCAGCTACGCCCAATAATCTATATTTGCACCTATTGTGCAGGTGTTCGCATTTTTAAAAAACTACTACTTTTTTATCGGGTGTATACTGGTATGCCTAGGTTTCCCATTGTTTGAGATTACCCCTGCTTTTATGAGCATAGGCACGGTATTGTGTTCAACAGCCCTGCTGTTTGACGGCAAGCTGATTGATAACTTAAAGAAACTGTTATCTCCCCCCGTTCTGCTGTTTATTTTGCTTTGGGTTTTGCTTTTAGTAGGAGGCTTATACAGCGAAGACAAAGTAAAATGGTGGTCGATTTGTTCGCGCAAACTTCCGTTGTTGTTGCTACCACTGGGGTTTGCATCAGCACGATCGTTAACTAAAAAGCAAGTGTGGTGGGTGTTTTTTGTGTTTAATGCCATTATCACTTTTTTCTCAATAGCCAGTACCATCAACTACCTGCAAAATGCTGCCGCCATTAATGCCAGTATGATTGAATCGAAATCAGTTCCCGTGTGGCCGGTTGGCAATGGTATCTCACACATTTACTTTGGGGTATTGATGAGTTTTGGTATTATCAGCAGCTTGTTTTTTGCCTTGAAGGAAATCCAACCGGTAATTTTTTCCCGCGATAGGATTGTTTTCGGTGTGTTAGGGATACTTAATTTTATCATTATCCATATTCTTAGTGCGCGTACAGGGCTGGTGGCTTTGTACGGAGGGTTGGGCATTTTGGCCGTTACCACTGTATGGCAATACCAGCGCAAAAAAATTGTGTGGTTGGCTTTGTTGGCCTTGCCTTTACTGCCAACCGTAGCTTACCTTACCGTACCTACGTTTAAGAATAAGATTATCAATAGCGTACGCGATGTGCAGATAAACCGCGACGGGGGTGATATTAACCACCGCTCGTTTAGTATGCGCTTAGAAGCCTGGAAAACAGGGGGAGGATTGATTGCACAACACCCACTGACAGGTGTAGGCCCCGGCGACCTTGATGCCGAAATGGCTGCCCAATACGAGCGTAACAATACTGTACTTTGGCCTGAAAACCGTGTGATGCCCCACAACCAGTTTATTGAAAATTCGGTGCAAATGGGGCTTATATACGCATTACTACTGTTGATAGTGATATTGTGGCCGTTTATTAAATTAAAACGTTCTAATACGTTGCAATGGGCTATTGCCGCCATGTTTTTCTTTGCCATGTGCTTTGAGTCGGTATTAGAGCGGCAAATCGGGGTAACCTTGTTTCCCTTGGTGTATTTCTTATCGGGGTATTTGCCCAAAAACGAGTAGATTTTTTTTGTTTATCGGTTAGTGGTTAGGCATTTAACATTTAGCATTTAGGGGTTTCCTGTCATGCTGACGAAGGAAGCATCTTATAAAGAATATGTAAACAGTTAACATATTTGTTATGGGATTCCTCGCTGCGCTCGGAATGACAAAGGAATAGCTACTTTCCAATACAAAACTTGCTGAAAATATTGGCAAGCAGGTCGTCAGTAGTAATGTCACCCACTATTTCACCTAAATGGTGTAGCGAGCGGCGAATATCAAAGGCCAGCAGCTCGCCGGTTATGGCGCTGTCCAGTCCGTTTACAACGGCTTCAAGAGCGGTGGCGGTGTGTTGCAGGGCTTCGTAGTGGCGCAGGTTGGTTATAATGGTTTGGTCGGCTGTGTGGGTGTGGGTGGCGGCAAAGGTTTCAAGGGCGGCCAACAATGAGGCAATATTTTTCTCTTTAGATGATATTACTACCACATCGCCCAAGTGGGCATATTGTTGTTGCAGTTGTTGGGGGTTGTGGCCTTCGGCTTTGTTGCCCACCAGCAGCAGTTTGCCTGTAAAATCGTTCAGTACCTCCAATTCGGCGGCAAGGGTTTGGGGTGTGGTGGTGTTTACATCAAACAGGTAGATAACAAGGGCGGCGGTTTTTATTTTCTCGTGTGTGCGGCCAATACCAATGGTTTCTATCTCGCTATCGCTGTGGGTGCGTATGCCTGCGGTATCAATAATCCTAAACACTATGCCGTTTAGCTGCATGGCTTCCTCAATGGTATCGCGGGTGGTGCCTGCTATGTCGCTAACTATGGCTCGTTCTTCGTTTAGCAGGGCGTTTAGCAGGGTGCTTTTGCCTGCATTGGGTTTGCCTGCTATTACGGTAGGTATGCCATTTTTTATCACATTACCCAGTTTGAAGGATTGTTGCAGGTTGTTTACCACTCCCAATATTTCGTACACAAGGGCTTTCAGTTGGTCGCGGTTGGCAAACTCAACGTCTTCTTCGGCAAAATCCAACTCTAATTCTATCAGCGAGGCAAAGTTTACCAATCGCTCCCTAAGCATTCGTATCTTTTCAGAGTAGCCGCCACGCATTTGGTTCATGGCGGTTTTAAGGGCGGCTTCGCTATCGGCATTTATAATATCAGCAACGGCCTCAGCTTGTGATAAATCAAGTTTTTTGTTGAGGAAGGCACGCAGGGTGTATTCGCCCGGTTGGGCAAGTCTAGCGCCGTTGTGCACCAATAGTTCCAGTACTTTTTGCAGTATGTATTGCGACCCGTGACAGCTTATTTCGGCAACGTCTTCGCCTGTGTATGAGTTGGGGTTTTTAAAGATGGAAACCAGTACTTCATCAAGCACGGTATCGCCGTCTTTTATCTTGCCAAAATGCAGGGTATGGCTGGGCTTTTGCGCCAGATTTTTTACGGTAAATATTTTATCAAGTATGGCAAAGGTGTTGCTGCCGCTAAGTCGTATAATGCCTATGGCTCCTACACCGCTGGGTGTGGCAAGGGCTGCAATGGTATCGGCGGGGTTGTATCCTCTCACGGTATCAATCTTTCCGCAAAATTACGGGACGCAGTTGATATTCGTCTTCAGAAAGTGTGTATTCGGTTTTTACAAATTTGCCATATACCCAGTTTGCAAACAATACCAAGGGCACAGGGGTTGCTAAATACAGCATTTGGGTGCCTAAGTTATAAATACCGCTGCCTGTATTGATAAGGTATGCCAGTTCTAACACGGCTGAGGCGGCCAGTATATTACCGCCGTACACCCAAACGGCTTTGTTGGGTATAAGGTACTTTTTTTTATCAATGCGCACTTTTTCAATATCGGTGTAGGCTACTGTGTAGGTGGCAAACTCAATGGCCGAGTCTTTTAGTTTTAGAATTTTATCGGTAAAATAGCCAATGTCGGTTTTTAGCTTGTAAGTAATTTCCTGCCCTTCGTAAAAAGTGTATTTCTTGCCTTTGCCTTGTTTGCCCATCACCATAAAGTTAATGGGTTGTGTTTTTGCAGTAAAAAATAATGCAATCAGAGCTATTACTCCTAAAAAACGAGGCAGGCTACAGTTGGGTGTCATTGTTTCTGTTGGTTATCTCCCAGCTTTTATCTGCCAGAAGTATCATACTTGCAATATACTCATCATAAGGCATTTTTTTGCCCCATTCGTCGGGGGCAATCATAGTAATAACGTCTTTTCCGTTTTTTCGGTATAAGTGATACTGCTGTCCTACTTCGGGGGTAAAACGGAGGTCGGCTTGGTAAATCCTCCGCGAAATTTCAACCCGCTCTTCAATTTTTCGCACCTGCTCCAAAATCAACTCTGCCTGTTTGCGGAGCAAAAGTATTTGCTGGTTGGCGTGTTGCTGCATCGACTCATAGGCAGTGGCTTTTATGAGCCGTTTGTCTTCGGTTTTTATGGGCGGTGAGCTCACTGTAAGCGGATAAGGAGCAAACGAGGCCTCGCCTTCGTACAAGGGTTTATCTTTTTCGGGGTCTTTCAAAGCAGTTCAAATTTAAGCATAAAACAAGAGTTTGGCTATTTTGTTGGAGTGAGTATCTGAAATGTGGGAGCGGGGGTATCAAATTCACCCAAACAAACCCCATATTTGCGTTGTTCATCGTTGTTAGCATGGCAAAAAAGAGTAAAAACGCCCGTTGGGGAATTATTATACTGATTATATTTCATTTGGTAGGGTTAGTGGGCTTTAATATCCCTTCGCTAAAGCCAATGTTTATGCAATTAGTGCCCTACCATTTGCTGTTGTGTTTAGGGGTGCTGCTGGCTTTTCACCAACCCTGGAAGGGAAAGTTTGTGTTGGGAGCAATTTTGGTAATGTTTGCAGGCTGGGCTATTGAGTGGGTAGGAGTTGAAACGGGAAAAATATTTGGCAGCTACCATTACGGTGCTACTTTGGGAAAAAAGGTTGACGGTATTCCGCTGATTATTGGTGTTAACTGGTTTATACTGTTATACAGCAGCTTATTATTAGCCGAAATGATTACTAAGTTAAACTGGCTTAAATGTGTGTTGGCAGGAATTTTTATGGTGCTGATGGATGTATTGATAGAGCCAGTGGCCGTTCGCTATGATTATTGGCAGTGGCATACGTTGCACATTCCTATACAAAACTATATAGCATGGGGTGTATTTGGCACTTTGCTGGCGTTTGGTTTTAGCAGCAGTAAGTTAAAATTACAAAACCCCGTTGCTGTGCCGCTTTATGCCATACAACTTGTGTTTTTTATTCTGATGAACGCTTTACTATGAACCAAAACGATGTAGCTTTGTTTTGTATTGTGAACAGATGAAATAATGAAAAAAGTGATAACATACGTAATAGTATTAGGTGCTGTGGCTGTTGTAGCCTTAGCTTTTGTGTTACCAAAGAAAGATAAAGCACCTGCTGCACCTGCAAACAGCGATGTGCCAAAAACCTTTCACGAGTTGAGTTTGAAAACGCTTGACGGGAAAGGACAAATAAACTTTGCCGATTATAAAGGCAAAAAAGTATTGTGTGTAAATGTGGCCAGTGAGTGTGGCTATACCTACCAATACGAAGATTTGCAAAAATTATCAGAAAGGTATAAAGATACGTTGGTGATTGTAGGATTTCCCTGCAACCAGTTTGGAGGCCAAGAGCCGGGTGCGCCTGAAGAAATAGCTACGTTTTGCCAAAAGAATTATGGGGTTACTTTTCCGCTAACTGAAAAAATTGATGTGAAAGGCAACAATCAACACCCTGTTTATCAATGGTTAACTAAGAAACAATACAACGGCGTGGATGATTACAGTGTATCGTGGAACTTTAATAAGTTTTTGTTAGACGAAGACGGCAAACTAATGGCTCACTTTGGTTCAAAAACCAAACCTTTTGATGCTGATTTGATTAAACTAATTGAGAAAAAAGCACAGTAATGCACGCAGTGTTTAATATCAGTGTTGTTATTATTACCTTTTTGGTAATGGAGTTTATGGCGTGGTTTACCCATAAATATGTGATGCACGGGTTGATGTGGTATTTTCATTACGACCACCACAATGGGCGCAAGGGTTTCTTTGAACGCAACGATGTTTTCTTCTTGATTTTTGCCATACCCGGTTGGTTATTCACCATGTTTGGCATGATGAACGGCAACGATTGGAGGTTGTTTGTGGGCATTGGTATCATATTGTACGGACTTGCTTATTTTTTGGTACATGATGTTTACATACACCAACGGTTTAAGTGGTTTAAAAACAGCAATTGGATATACTTTAGAGCCATACGCCGTGCCCACCGTGCCCACCACAGTCATTTGGATAAACACAAAGGAGAATCTTTCGGGATGCTGATTGTGGGGCGTAAATACTGGCAACAGGCAAGAAACAGTAAATAATCCCTTGCGATTCCCTAACTTTGTGATACACCAAAGGGAATCAATACGTTATTGAAAAAGGTTTCAGCATTTTTATTATTTCTTTTCATCACTTTTTTTGCCCAAGCTGAACGGTTAAATACTCTTGCCGAAATTTACGAAGAGCCAGGCAAGCAAACTATTGCCCAACTGTACAAAGGCACTACCATTTATGTGGGCGAGCAAAACAAAGGCTGGGTAAAAATTATTGCCGTGGTGCAAGCTGCCAAAGTAGGCTACGACGAATACACGCTTACTCTCCCCAAAAAAACACAGTTATTTACTACTGATAACAAACTTACAGGGTTTGCTTCGGGTAAACTAAAATTGCCCGCTGGCTATTACTACACCGATGCTAAAGTAGTGTTTGAGTTGGTTGGGTATATCCGCATCTCTGAAATTGATTCTAATTGGGTGCCCGAAAAGGTGTTTGCCAAAATGGTAGATTCAGCCCACAGCAATATTTCTTTTGTTGATTTAGCCCCCCGCTTGGATAGTTTCGGTTTTTTCAGTCCTTTGGCCGATAGCGGTTTTGCTGCTTTTCAGCTTAACGAAGTAGTGGGAATTAATTATAAAAACCCTGCGCAACGCCTCAAACTAGTGTTTTATCAAAACCGTTTGGTGGCTATTTTCCACAAATACCCGTTTTTATTAAAAACTAAAGAGGTTATTATAGTAAGCGGTCGCGAGAACTTGATTTACCTCCGCGACTTAAATGCCCGCGAAAAACGCATTTTCGGTAAGTTGTTTTTGGGGGAGTGAGGGGATGAAAATAAACTGTTATTTCTATATTTGAAGTAATCAGTTGTTATGAAAATATATAAGAGTGATAGTGAGTTTAACGCTTATTTAAAACTATTCATAGTTTATATTTTAGGTGTTATAGCGTTTTTATTTTTTGTAATCCTTGGGTATTTATGGTATTCGTCATCACAATTTCCTTCACAAAAAATTGAGCTTGATGACACAGGAATTATTGGTGACACTATGGGAGGAATTATGGGGCCTCTAATTGCCATTGGAGCAGCTCTTTTTACGTTTTTAGCATTTTGGGTTCAGTATAAAGCTAACAAACAGCAAAGAGATGATATTCAGTTGGAGAGATTTGAAGACAAATTTTATGAACTACTTCGCTTGCATAAAGAGAATGTGAATGAAGTTCGTAAAATAAATAAGGATGGAGTCGTAAAGGAAGGGAGACAATTGTTTAATACTATGTACAGGGAGTTGGAGTTTTGTTATAAACTTATACATACTGTTAATAGAGATGAAAACAGATGTAGTTGTAGCTTAAACAAGTATTTTCTCGAAATGGCGTATAATCTGTTTTATTTTGGTATAGGGCAAGGAGCAAGGGTTATTGTAGATGAAAAATACAAACATGACACGATTGCAAAGAGAGTTATAAGCCTCCTTAGCGACCTTCAAGAATTATATCATAAAAACAAAAAATTAGGTGATGGTAAAGTTGAACTTTTGACGAACATCAATCCATTAATATTACATACTGATATTCCTCCTTTTCATGGTTATATTATTGGACATTACTATCGACATCTTTTTCAAACTATTAAATTCGTTGATAACACTACGTTTCTAACATATGAAGAGAAATATAGTTACACTAAAATCCTTAGAGCACAGTTAACCGATTTTGAGCAAGCTATGTTATATTATAATGCTGTTTCGGGGTTAGGCAAAAAATGGTTGGAAATTAGAAGTTCTAATAAATATGGCTTCCTGGTTAAGTATAGGATGATTCACAATGCGTTACCTAAATTTCTTGAAATTGGGGGCTTTATAAACGATGAAAATCATGAAATAAAGAAACAAATTATCAAGTGGGAAGATGAGACTGGTAAATATTTTTTTGAACTTGATGAAGGTAAGAACATAGATTAATCAAGTTATTTATTTACATATATTTTTTATTAGTCCATCAGGTAGTTTAAAAGAATATACCATTTTACTCCCAAATCCTCCAATTGGGAATTTTTTCCTTCACAAAAAACAACCCTTCACCGCTTGGCGATAGGGATAGAGCATTTAAAATCAACTTCGAACACAGATGCTTGAAAGCAAATAATCAGTAGGATTGATGCTTTTGCAACGGATTAAAATCCGTTGCTTTTGTGATTACCGTGTTGGTAAGGACTTAAGTCCTTACCAACACGGTAATTTTGACAGCGTGGGGTTTCAACCCCATGCTTGTCATTCTGACCGCAGGGAAGAATCTTATAGCAACGTTGTTAACACAGACTACCGAAGATGCTACACTACCGTTCAGCAGGACAAGTGCGGAGGGTATTTCATAAAGTCAACATTATCTTTTAACACTGACGCTTGAAAAGCAAATAATCAGTAGGATTGATGCTTTTGCAACGGATTAAAATCCATTGCTTTTGCGATTACTATGTTGGTAAGGACTTAAGTCCTTACCAACACAGTAATTTTAATAGCGTGGGGTTTCAACTCTATGCTTGTCATTCTGACCGCAGGGAAGAATCTTAGTTGAAATGTGTTAACAAAGCGGATTAAGCTGCTTCACTACCGTTCAGCAGGACAGGAAATAGTAATAATCAGTAGGCAAAACAGTGCAATATAAATCACGAAACTACCCCCTGTAAATCCCCCTATAAAGCCGTACCTTTGCGGCATGAAAACCGAGATAAAACTCAACACCATTGAAGAAGGTATTGAGGAGATTAGAAAAGGTAAAATGATAATAGTGGTGGACGATGAAGACCGCGAAAATGAAGGAGATTTCCTTACAGCGGCTCGCAATGTTACCCCCGAAATGATAAACTTTATGGCTCGCGAAGGTCGCGGGCTTATATGTGTGCCACTTACCGAAGAACGTTGCAACGATTTGCAATTGGATATGATGGTAGGGCGTAACACTGCTACCCACGAAACTGCCTTTACCGTATCCGTAGATTTATTGGGCAAAGGCTGCACTACAGGGATTTCAGCTTCTGACCGTGCTAAAACCGTACAGGCTTTGGTTGACCCTACTACCAAACCCGATGAATTGGGTCGTCCCGGTCACATCTTTCCCTTAAAAGCCAAAACCGAAGGCGTGATACGTCGTGCAGGTCATACCGAAGCGGCTATTGATTTTGCCCGTTTAGCAGGATTTGAGCCCGCAGGCTGTATCGTTGAGATTTTGAACGAGGACGGAAGCATGGCCCGCCTTCCTGATTTGATGGAAGTTGCACAAAAACACGATTTGAAAATATGTTCGATTAAAGATTTGATTGAGTACCGCCTGAAAACCGAAACACTTATAAAACGCGAAATTTCGGTGCGTATGCCCACTGCCTACGGCGATTTTGATTTAGTAGCCTACAAACAAGTACACACCGGCGAGGAACATCTTGCCCTTGTGAAAGGTACTTGGGAAGAAGGCGAACCTGTGTTGGTGCGCGTACACTCATCATGTGTAACGGGCGATATTTTTGGCTCGATGCGTTGCGATTGCGGTGAGCAACTTCACGCTGCCATGCAAATTGTAGAGAAAGAAGGCAAAGGCGTTGTGTTGTACATTAACCAAGAAGGCCGTGGTATTGGCTTGCTAAACAAGCTAAAGGCATACAAATTGCAAGAGCAGGGATTAGATACTGTGGAGGCTAACTTGCAGCTTGGGTTTAAGATGGACGAACGCGACTATGGCGTGGGAGCACAAATATTGCGTGATTTGGGCGTTTGCAAAATGAAACTGATAACCAACAACCCTACAAAACGTGCAGGGCTTATAGGTTACGGTTTAGAGATTGCCGACACTGTGCCTTTGCAGGTAAAACCCAACCAACACAACCAAAAGTATTTAGATACCAAAAAACAAAAAATGGGGCACGATTTGAAAGATTTGTTAGTGTAACCCGACCCCTAAATCCCCTTAGGGGACTTGTAGGGCTTGGCAGTTGAAACTGATAAAGAAATAAATGAGTGGTTTGTGAAACAAAGCCGCTTTTTGAGGATAAGGTAAAACACAAAAAAATTACAGGAATAAAGAGCGTTAGAGCATAAATGATAGACTTAACCAATTTTTCGTTCGATTTTGGCGGACGATATTTATACAAGGACACCAACTGGAATATTAAACCCGGCGACCGCTTTGGGTTGATTGGGAAGAACGGCACCGGAAAATCAACGTTGCTGCGGGTGATGACGGGTGAGTACAGCCTTACCAGCGGCATCTATTCTAAACCTAAAGATGTTACTATCGGGTTTTTGAATCAGGATTTGCTGAGTTATGAAAGTAACGAGAGCATCTTGAATGTGGCTTTGCAAGCATTTAGCCGTGTATTGGAACTTGAAAAAGACATTGCCCATATATACGAGCGTATGGTGGATGACCATAGCGATGCTATTATGCAGGAACTATCAAACAAGCAAACCGAATACGAAAGTCTTGACGGGTACAACATACACCATAAAACCGAGGAAGTATTAGAGGGTTTGGGTTTTAGCACGGCCGATTTGCAAAAGCCGCTTTCGCAATTTTCGGGCGGATGGCGAATGCGGGTAATGCTGGCCAAACTGTTGTTGCAAAAACCTGACTTGCTGTTATTAGATGAGCCAACCAACCACTTGGATTTACCTTCTATTGAATGGTTGGAAGAATATGTGAGAAATTACGAAGGCAGTGTGGTAGTGGTATCGCACGACCGTTACTTTTTGGATAAAGTGGTAAATAAAATTGCCGAGGTTGCGTTTCAAAAAATTACGGTGTACCCCGGTAACTACGAGTATTATCTTGAGACAAAGGCCGAACGTGATGATTTGCAGCAAAAAGCCTTTGATAACCAGCAAAATTACATACGCCAGCAAGAGCGTTTTATAGAACGTTTTAAAGCAAAAGCCTCAAAAGCTACGGCAGCACAAAGCCGCCAGAAATTACTGGATAAACTGGAGCGGGTAGATGAGGTGCAAACTGATGATACCAAAATAAACCTTCAGTTTAAAGTAACCCAGCAATCGGGCAAAGTAGTTAGCGAGTTAAAAGACATTACCAAACGCTACGGAGATAATCTGATACTAAACAACACCAGCGGCCAGATAATAAAAGGCGATAAAATTGCCCTTATAGGTGCCAACGGTAGGGGAAAATCGACCTTGTTGCGTATTGTGGCAGGGCAGGAAAAGGTAGAAGGGCAGGCGATAAAAGGCTACAACGTGCGCGAAGCTTTTTATGCGCAGCACCAGTTAGAATCGTTAAATGTTAACTACGAGATATTAGAAGAACTACAACATTTTGCGGGTGACCGTAAAGACCAAGAATTGCGCACAGTATTAGGCTGTTTTCTGTTTACAGGCGATGATGTGTTTAAAAAGATAAAAGTACTTTCGGGTGGAGAGAAGGCAAGGGTGGCACTGGCCAAAACACTGTTGAGCGAAGCCAACTTTTTGTTGCTGGATGAGCCCACCAACCACTTGGATATGCAAAGTATCAACATCTTAATACAATCATTGCAGCAGTACGAAGGCACGTTTTTGGTTGTTTCGCACGATAGGCACTTTGTATCGCAAATAGCCAACAAAATTTGGTGGATTGAAAACCATGAATTGAAGGAATATGTGGGTACTTATGATGAGTATGAAGAATGGCGCAAACGCCGTGAGGCCGAAGAAAAAGTCAAGCCTTCTGCACCTGCTGTAAAAATTGAAAGCAAGCCAAAGGTTGAAACGGTTGCTAAACCTGATGCGAACAAGGATGCTGAACATAAAAAGCTGAACAAGGAATTGGCAACTGCCGAAGCGCAAGTGGCTAAACTGAACCAGCAAAAAGAGCAGTTAGAAAACGAAATGGCCAAGCCTGAAAATGTTTCTAACGCTGATAAAATGGCTACCTTGCAGAAAGAGTACAACGCACTTACAACACAAATTGCCGCGGCTGATAAACAGTACGAAGCAATTTTTGAGCAGTTGCTTGCGTTTGAGGAATAACAAAACATACCGCCTCCGCTCTTTAGGGGCGGAGGTATAACTATACAATTACCTATGGGGGTAAAAAAAGCGTTTCTTCTGATTTTTGGTTTTGTACCGGCCATGCTTGCATTGGCGGGTGATGATGATAAAACCCTTCGCTACGAGAATTTTATTTACGAAGAGAATATTCAAACGGTATTGCTTTTTCAGGAAAGCAGCAACGACCACATGCCCGTATTAGGCTTGGGTGCTGATGATAGGTTGACGTTGCTTTTTGACCAATTGGGTACTGAAAATGAGTATTTTCAATACACGTTTGTGCATTGCAACAGCGATTGGACTCCCAGCGATTTGCAACCCATGCAATACCTTGAGGGTAATATGTTTGACAATATTGAGAGTTTTCAATACGCCAACAATACCTACTTTAAATACGTTCACTACCGTCTTAATTTTCCTAATGAGAAGATAAAACCCAAACTTTCAGGTAACTATTTATTGAAGGTTTACAGGAACTTTAACGAGGGGGAATTAATCCTTACGCGCCGTTTTTATGTACTGGATAGTAAAATCGGAATCACAGGTACAGCTATCGCCGCTACACGTCCGGATTATCGCTTTAATAAGCAAGAGATTGATTTTACGGCCAATACCAAAAACTATTTGGTGATAAACCCCTTTCAGGATACAAGAGTGGTTATCATGCAAAACTACTGGCAGGATAATGCCATCACTAACCTTAAGCCCCAATTTGTAAACGGGCAGGACTTGATTTATAACTACGAAGAAGAAAACGTATTTGGCGGTATTAATGAGTTTAGGTTTTTTGATACCCGCAGCTTGCGTTTTGCCAGTATGAACGTGGATAAGAAGTATTTTTTTGAAGGAGCTTACCATACCCGTTTGATACCCGATGAAATAAAAGCGTTTAAACGCCATGTAAACTTGATTGATTATAACGGTAAACGTGTAGTGGACAATAAAGACGGGAACGACGGCAATATTGACGGGGATTATACTTGGGTATATTTTACCCTGAAAAGCGAGGTGCCTTTGCCTGATAGTGTTTATGTAATGGGGGAATTGACGGATTGGCGCATACAAGAGCGGTTTAAAATGACCTATAACCAAGCCAACAAAGCCTACGAAGGTAAAGCCTTGTTAAAGCAAGGTTTCTACGATTATATGTACGTAACTACGCCGCAAAATCCTGCTGAGTTACCTGAAACTACCTTTACCGAGGGTAATTACTTTGATACCGAAAACGACTATCATATTTTTTATTACGTACGCAACCAGTTTCTCGATTATCATGAGTTACTGGGTTTTAAACGTATAAACTCTAATACTTCGCGTAAGTAGAGTCAATTAATCTGCATAAAACAAAAGGCCACAAAAGCTATTGCTTTCGTGGCCTACACCAAACTATAATTAAAACTATGTTCTTTATTCCTCGTCTTCCTCTTCAGTAGCTTCCGCTTTCTTGTCTTTACGGTGCTTTTTCATTTTTTCTTTGCCTTTCTCTTTCATCTTTTCGTACTCGGCTTTTTGTTCCTCGGTAAGCACAGCTTTTATCTTGGCATCACGTTCTGTTTCAATGGCTTTCACCTTCTCCTTACGTTCAGCTTTTACTTCGGCTTTCAGGGTGTCTTTTTGCTGGGCTGCTTCTAAATTAATGGCCTTAATCTTCACCACCTGCTCATCGGTAAGGTTTAGCTTTTCCTTCATTTTGTTGGTGATTTTCTCGGCACGTTGCTCGGCATTTCTGCCTTTCTTTTTCTCTTGCGCCATACCGCTTACGGCAAATAGGGCGGCAATGGTAAATACTAGAATCTTTTTCATGGCATTAAAATGTTAAAAGTGTTGTTAAATTTGCTCTGTTATGGGTAGGATACCTTTAAACGGTAAAGGTTTAATACACTGTCGATAAAAAATTAAAACGGCGGGTTTATGTGTGAATTTCCGCCCCTAATTCTTGTATAAATCAAATAATTGACAGACATTTGCAGCCCCGTTGGAAATTGGAGAACCAGCGGTTAAATTTTTATACTAAAATGTCAGTAAAAATCAGACTACAGCGTCACGGACGCAAAAAAGCCGCTTTTTTCCATATAGTTGTGGCAGACAGTCGTGCTCCTAGGAATGGAAGGTTTATCGAAAAGCTGGGTATTTACAATCCAAACACTAACCCCGCTACTATTGACCTGAATTTCGAAAGCACATTGCAATGGGTACAAAACGGTGCTACACCCACCGATACTGCCCGTGCCATTCTATCGTACAAAGGCGTAATGATGAAACACCACTTGTTGAACGGTGTTAAAAAAGGTGCATTAACTGCTGAGCAAGTTGAAGAAAAATTTGCAAAGTGGTTGGATGAGAAAACCAACAAAATTGAAACTAAAGCAACTACTTTAGTAACCGAGAAGCAAACTAAACGCCTTGCCGACATGGAGCGCGAAGCGAAAGTAAATGCTGAAAGGGCTGCTAAAATAGCTGCTAAAAACTCGCCTGTAATTGAAGAAGTTGAGGCTGCTGCTGAAACAGCGGAAGAAGCTACTGCCGAAGGCGAAACCAACGTTGAAGCAGAAGGCACAGACGCTACTGCTGAAACAACTGAAAGCTAAGAACAATGAAGTACCCCGGGCACAGTTGTAGCAAGGTAGGGCGCATTGGCAAACTACACGGATACAAAGGTGCTGTAAGGATTGACCTTGACGGGGGCATTGAGGTTGAAAAACCTGAAAAAAATATGGGGCCGGTATTTTTGGTAATTCACCAAAAGCCGGTCCCTTTTTATTTTACACAATGGCAAGATGGCGGTAGTAGCCTGATTGTGAAGTTTGAAGATATTGATACCGAAGAGGCAGCCCGCGAATTGGTGGGACTTGAGGTATTGGTGCCTGATAAATGGATTGTTGACGATGGGGGCATAAATGCCTCGGCGTTGATTGATTTTACCGTTGTTGACAGTGAGTTGGGTAAACTGGGTTTCATACAAAATTATATGGAGACTCCTGCCCAAACCTTATTGTTTATGATGATGAACGGCCGCGAGGTACTAATACCTTTTGTGGATGAGTTTATTAAAGACATTGATTTTGACAACCAAACCCTGCACACCACGCTGCCTGAAGGTTTGATTGATTTATAATTTCAAAAAAACAGAGCTTTTAGTTTTTAGACGCCCGTTTTGGTGCATTTCAAACTGTAAACTAAAAACTGTAAACTAAAAACTTCTTGATGCGCATAGATATCCTTACCGTTGTACCCGGCTTGCTCGAAAGTCCCTTTAATTACTCGATAGTGAAGCGGGCAAAAGAGAAAGGTTTAGTAGAAATACACGTGCACAACCTGCGCGATTATGCTACCAATAAATACCGCCAAATTGATGATTATGCTTTTGGCGGCGGAGCAGGTATGGTGATGATGGCTGAACCTATTGCGAAATGTATTGAGCAGTTGAAAAGTGAGCGCACCTACGATGAAGTGATTTTTATGTGTCCTGACGGGGAAGTTTTTAACCAAAAAACAGCCAATCAATTCTCATTAAAAAATAATTTTATCATCCTGTGCGGGCATTACAAAGGCATTGATGAACGCATCAGGCAGCTATACATTACCAAAGAACTCTCGGTAGGCGATTACGTACTTACGGGGGGAGAATTGGCGGCAGCCATTGTGGTAGATGCCATTGTGAGACTGATACCCAGCGCCATAGGTGATGAAGAATCGGCACTCAGTGATTCGTTTCAGGATGGATTATTAGCACCGCCGGTGTACACCCGTCCCGAAGAGTTTATGGGGTTAAAAGTACCCGATGTACTAATGAGTGGCGACCATAAAAAAATTGAGGAGTGGCGACACGAAGAAAGCCTGAAACGAACCCAAGAACGCAGGCCTGATTTGTTGGACTGACGCCGTATAAAATGGCTCAATATTGCAAACACACTACCCGCAACTGTATATATCTTCGCAAAAAAATTAAAACAGAATAGCCGACGGCTATCAAATACATGGAGTTAACCCTTAAACGCCCGCTTGTGTTTTTTGATTTGGAAACAACGGGCATCAGCACCAGCACCGACCGTATTATTGAATTGTACTTTATAAAAGTATATCCCGACGGAAAAGAAGAAACGCTGCACCACATTGTAAACCCCGGAATACCTATTCCGGCAGAGTCGACCACCTTTCACGGGATAACCGATGCGGATGTGGCCGGTAAGCCTTCGTTTAAAGAGCTTGCACACGATTTGAACCGCTTTTTAGAAAATTGTGATTTTGCAGGGTTTAACAGCAATCGTTTTGATTTCCCGATGTTGGTGGAGGAGTTTTTTAGAGCAGGAGTGGAGTTTGATATTGAAAGCCGCAAGTTTATTGATGTGCAACGTATTTTCCATGTGATGGAGCCTCGTAACCTTGCAGCAGCCTATCGCTTTTATTGCAACAGCGAATTGGACAATGCCCACACTGCTGAGGCCGATACCCGCGCCACTTTTGAGGTATTTAAAGCACAGCTTACCAAGTACGAGCAGTTGGAGAAAAATATTGAAGCCTTGCACAAAATGTCGGGGCAGAGCAATTTGGTGGATTTGGCCGGACGTATCATCCGTAATGATAAAGGAGAAGAAGTGTTTAACTTTGGTAAGCACAGGGGCAAGTTGGTGGCAGAGATATTTAAACGCGAGCCAACGTATTACGATTGGATGATGAACGGTGATTTTCCGCAGCAAACCAAGCAGGTAATTACCCGCATACGTTTGAAGCAGTTTAACACTAAGTAATTGGCTAATTGGGTTTTATGATTGAAGGTTTTAAGTCACTCAATCATAAATCAAAAATCTGAAATGAGAAGATGAAGCACGTAAAGTTTGAAGATATAATACTGTATGAAGACGACAGGCTGATTGTAGTAAATAAGCCTGCGTTTTTGCCTTCGTTGGATGAGCGGAACGGGGAGGGGCAAAGTTTGCTGCGTTTGGCAAAACGGTATAGTGAGGATGCACAGTTGTGCCACCGACTTGACCGTGAAACCAGCGGTGCATTGGTGATTGCCAAAGACCCTGAAACCTACCGTTATGTGAGCATGAAGTTTGAAGGCCGTGAGGTAGAAAAAACCTACCACGCTGTGATTGACGGTGTGGTGCGCTTTGATATGTTAAAGGTGGATTTACCGATAAAGGTGGATAAGAGTAACCGCGTAAACATTGATTTTAAAGAAGGTAAGGAGGCTGTTACGTATTTTAATACCCTTGAATTATATAATAATTTCAGTTTGATTGAGTGCAAGCCTGTTACAGGACGTATGCACCAGATACGCATACACCTTGCCAGTCAGAATGCAGTGATTACGGGCGATACTGCCTACCGTGGCAAGTTGCCATATCTTTCAAAGCTTAAGAAGGGTTATAAATACAGCAAGTGGGAGGAAGAAACACCAATGATTGAACGCTTTTTGCTGCACGCTGCCCGCATTAGTTTTGTTGGTCCCGATGATAAAACCATTACCGTTGATGCGCCGTACCCCAAAGATTTTGAGGTATTTTTAAAGGTGGTGAAACGGTATGAGCTGTAACGATATTTTCAACGGATTAAAATCCGTTTCTTTTGTGATTACAAAGCGCGGTAGGACTTAAGTCCTACCGCGCTTTGTAATTTTAATCGTGTAGGGTTTCAACCCTATGGAAAAGACACCCCCTTATGTTCCCCTTTGTAGGTAATACGAATGTATGAGGCTTGTCATTCTCATCGCAGGGAAGAACCTTATTTGAAATATGCTTACAAAACGGGACAAGAGGTTTTACCACTGTACAGCATGACTGGCATAAGTGCTGTGACTCTTGAGACCATTGAAGGACTGTGTAATCTTTGCGTCATAATATACTTTTTCAGTTAATTACACCCAGCTATTTAGCCTATTTTTATGTCAGTTGTTGGGATAGTTTTTTAATTACTGATGCATAAACCCTATACTTTATTGGTAGTATTGGCAATCCTTGTAGGGTTTGGTCAACTATGCGGTCAATCCTTGGCCGGCAGTGTCCGTTTCACCGAAAATAAAGGTCAGATAGTGGGTGAAAGCGGAATTACAGATGCGAGCATACTATATACTGCACGGCTTAACGGAGCCACGGCATACATTACCCGAAAGGGAATCAATTACGTATTTAATAACAAAGCTGCAACCTACCGTTTGGATGTTGAATGGCAAGGGGCTGAAGAAAAAGGAATATCTATTGGTGAAGGCCATTGTGGTTACGAGAATTTTTATCTTTCGCACTGCCCGCAAGGGATTACGGGGGTAAAAACCTATGAGAAAGTTGTATTGTACAATGTGTATCAAGGGATTGATGTGGTGCTTTACGATAATAACGGGTTGCTTGAGTATGATTTTGTGGTGCAGGCGGGCAGCAATCCGTATCAGATAAAAATCAATTACAAGGGTGCTGACGCTGTTTTCTTATCACCCCAAAATGAGTTGATTATAAAAACTCCGTTGGGAAACATTACCGAAGCTGCTCCTGTATCGTACCAAAAGCAGGGTGAAATAAAATCGAAGTATATAATTGCAGGAACAACGGTGAGCTTTGGGTTTGACCAAGGCTTTGACCCTTGCTTGAAGCTAACTATAGACCCTGTAATAAAAATTTGGGGCACATATTACGGTGGTACTAAGAATGATGAAGCGACCTCAGTATATACTGATATCGACGGTAACGTGTATTTGGGGGGTAATACCTTTAGTGATAATGTGATAGCGCTTAACGGACATCAAAACACCCGCACTGATAACTGCGAGGCTTTTGTTGCCAAGTTTAATAAAGACGGTAAACGTTTATGGGCTACGTATTACGGCGGTGAGAATAACGACAGGCTTACTAAAATTACCCCATATTCAGCAGCGGGGTTTTACCTGTGCGGCACCACCCAAAGTGATACGATGATTGCGTTTGGCGGACATCAAACACAAAAAGGAGGGAAGGGTAATACAGGCGATAAGGACGCCTTTTTGGTGAAGTTTGATAGCAGCGGAGTACGTTTTTGGGCCACTTATTTTGGCGGCTACAACGATGAGTTGGCATACGGTTGTGCAGTGGGTACAGACGGCGATATTTATCTCTCAGGGTCTACTACGAGCCCTACGGGAATTGGTTTTAACGGTTTTTTGAACAGCTATAATGACGATGTGCTGCCCGATGCTTTTTTGGCCAAATTTGACAGGAATGGCATTTTGCGTTGGTCTACTTATTATGGTGGACTTTTTAGCCACGAATATGGTATAGTGGCTACCGGGCCGGCGGGCGAAGTTTATTTGGCCGGTCATACCGCCAGCAGTACCGATATAGCTGAAAACGGCCATAAGAATGCATTTTCGGGGGTTAAGGATGCGTTTATTGTAAAATTTAACAGCAACGGTAACCGTATTTGGGGCACATACTTTGGAGGAACTGAATACGACGATGTGAAGGATATAACCACGGATGGAGAAGGCAATTTATATTTTACAGGACTTACCTACAGTAAATCGCAAGTGGCAAACGGGGGGTACCGAAATACTATTGCCGGTTTGGATGATATATACATTACAAAGGCAGATAGCGGCGGCACACCGGTTTGGAGTACTTATTATGGCGGATACGATGATGATGAGGCTTTAAAAATAGTAACTGATAACAAGAACAGCGTTTATGTGAGTGGTAAAACGCGCAGCACAGCGGGTATTTCATTTGGGCAGGCAGGCAATACTTTGCATGGCAGTGCGGATGCGTTTGTAGTGAAATACACTACAAACGGGATACTTGATTGGGGCATGTACGTAGGAGGTGATGCGGAGGAAGACGGTTTTGTAGCCATTGATACTGCAGGGTTGGTGTATTTGTGCGGTACTACTACCAGCTCGGATATTGCGAAAGACGGACATCAAAATACTAAAGACAGTGTAACCGATGCGTATTTGGTGAAATTTTCTCCCAAGGCAGCCCGTTTACAGCCCATTGTGAAACAGCAGCTTTGCCCGGGTGAAAACTTTAGGATTGATTATACAGTAATAACCCAATTAGATACTGCAAATGCTTTTACTGCCTACCTTAGTGATAGTGTAGGGGAGTTTAGTAAGACACAACAGGCAATTGCCTTAGATAAAAACTATTTACAGGGAACCGATAGCTTTACTTTTCGCCTTCCCGAAAGTTTGCCGCCGGGGTTTAATTATAAAGTACAAGTTATTTCTTCAATACCCGCAGATACCCTTATTAGTTCGGTCTTTACCGTGAAACCCAAGCCCGACGTTCGTTTCTTTAGTAATGATACGGCACAGTGCCGTTTGGGTAATTTGTTTGGTTTTACCGATAGTACTGATGCAGCTATAGATTGGCTGTGGGATTTTGGCGACAATACCCAATCTACTTTGCAAAAACCTACCCACAGTTATACATCCAGCGGGTCATACAAAGTGGCACTGCAAGCACGTGCAGCTAATAACTGTATTAGTAGTGATACACTGGTATTAACGGTATTACCTTCACCCGTAAGCGGTTTTAAGACCAATAATGTGCAAATGTGCTTAAAGGGAAATAAGTTTGAGTTTACAGATACATCAAAGGGAACGATTGTGAAGCACGGTTGGCATTTTGGAGAAATGGGAACCGCAAACCCCGATACCACTGCTGATGCTGTTAAAACATACGCTGCGGCAGGTACTTACGTGGTATGGCATACCGTAGTAAATGATTATGGCTGTGCCGATTCTACCGCTGCAGTGGTGCGCGTTTTCCCTCAGCCCGATGTTCCTGTAATACAGGGAAACAGCTTTGTATTGGGCAGAAGTTCAGAGGTGTACCAAGTAACACCTTCTCCCGGTACTTTTTATAGTTGGTGGGTACAAGGCGGTACATTACAAAGCGGTAACGGCACACCGCAAATAAATGTTGTGTGGGATAACGGCCCTGTGGGCAAACTGCGTGTTGTGGCTACTACTGTTTTTGGTTGTGTGGGTGATACTATTGAATTCACAGTGGGAATTAGTCCTGTGGGGATTGATGAAGTTATCTCTAAACAAGGGATAGCGGTATATCCCAATCCTGCAACGGATGTTATAACCGTTGAAAGTTTGGAAACGATTGCGCAAGTTGTTTGCCGCGATGTATCAGGCAGAGCAGTACCTATACAACTCATTCAGGGGAATACGTACAACGTTTCATCATTGGCTAAAGGTTTTTATACCGTTGAAGTAATTTCCAAGCAGGGAGTTACGTATATGAATAAATTAGTCAAGCAGTAGTATGAAACTCTGTGATGTTCATGGTTTGTGAGAGTGTAGTTGAAAATTCTAAATTCTAAACAAGAAATTCTAAAAACTGTTGACTTGTAAACGGATTGCTTCTAAACCCGGAGACGGTTTTATCGCAATGACGGAATGCGGTTACTGTGCGGTTGCCCATCCTGAGCCTGCCGAAGGGGTGTGTAGGGTACTTCATAAATTCAACATTATCCTTAAACACAGACGATTGGAGGTGCAAATAATCAATAAGAACTATGCATTTGCAACGGATTAAAATCCATTGCTTTTGCGATTACTGTGTTGGTAAGGACTTAAGTCCTTACCAACACAGTAATTTTAACAGCGTGGGGTTTAAACCCCATGCTTGTCATTCTGACCGCAGGGAAGAACCTTATTTGAAATGTGTTAACTAGAGTCTAATAAGGTTCTTCACTATCGTTCAGCAGGACAGTGGTTTTTCCTTCACTGTGGTCTGTGGGGTTGGTAAGGAGGGACTAAGGGAGGTATCAAACGGATTGCTTCTAAACCCGGAGACGGTTTTATCGCAATGACGATAGACGTGCGAGTATGGTTTGCCCATCCTGAGCCTGCCGAAGAGAGTGTAGGGCGACACCCCTTTGTGTTTCCCCTTGATAGGGGAAAGGCTTGCGCAAAGCTATGATGGTTGATATGACTGTCTTTCTGACCGTAGGGAAGAACCTTTTTTAAATGTGTTAACAGAGTCTAATAAGATGCTTCACTATTGTTCAGCATGACAGTAAACCCAATCATTGCAAGGTTTCACAAAGTAATTTCACCCCATCAATACAAACGGATTGCTTCTAAACCCGAAGACGGTTTTATCGCAATGACGATAGACGTACGAGTGCGGTTGCCCATCCTGAGCCTGCCGAAGGAGTGTTTAGGGCGACACCCCTTTGTGTTTCCCCTTGATAGGGGAAAGCTTGCGCAAAGCCATGAGTGTTGATATAGAGTGTCATTCTGACCGCAGGGAAGAACCTTCTTTGAAATGTGTTAACAGAGTCTAATAAGGTGCTTCACTATCGTTCAGCAGGTCAGAGGAAAGTGCGCCAGCCATTAAACCTTACCAGCAATCTTCTTTTTCCTATCACGCACTGCAAGTACAATACTGATAATGGTGGCAGCTACCATAGTACCCAGCGTAATGTAATCCACCAATACCTGATTGAGGTTTAATCCTGTGATTTTTAGAATAAGAAAATGGGTATAAGATTCGCTGGTATCAATAATGCCCATTTGACGGCGAATGTCCCAATGTAAATCGGTGCAGGCACAATAGCCCATGCCGTACCAAATGCCCAAAATAAACCACGATGAATAGGTGAGGGCAAGTCCGTATAAATGCCAACGGCGCAAGCGCGGCCATATCCAGCCGAACATATTAAATAACATGAATACGGTATGGAAAACGAAGAAGAAAACGTTTAAGAATGCCAACATAACCGGATAACGCTGATGCGAGTCGGTTTGGTATTTGTCCTTCGACAAGCTCAGGATACTTCGGCAAGCTCAGGACTTTTCGACAGGCTAAGTCTAAGTATGCTTCGGCAAGCTCAGTAATACTATGTAGGCTCTAAGGAATTACTTTTTAAGTATCTGTTTGGCGTGGTCTTTTGATACCACTTTGCGGATTATTTCAGTGATAATGCCGTTTTCGTCCAACAAAAAAGTAGTGCGCAAAATCCCCATATATTTTTTACCAAACATTGTCTTTTCGGCCCATACACCATAGTCTTGTGCCATTTTAGTTTCGGTATCGGCCAGCAAATCAAAGGGAAGATTTTGCTTGGCTATAAAATTGCGGTGCTTTTGTTCGCTATCAGGGCTTATGCCCAATATGGTATATCCAGCTTTTTTCAGTTTTGCATGGTTATCACGCAGGTTGCAGGCTTCAACGGTGCAAGTTGGGGTGCTGTCTTGCGGGTAAAAATAAAGTACTACTTTTTTACCTTTCAGGCTATCAAGGGTAACGGTTTTACCGTTTTGGTTGTTTAAGCTAAAATCGGGGGCTTTATCGCCTTCTTTCAATTCTGTCATCGTTCAATGGTTTGCAGCAGTGCTGTAGTGTTTTTCTTTTTATCAGTAACAATCAATTTGAAATCATGTTTTCCTGCTGCTATTTCTTTTGGTAAAATTCCGTACAGCATATCGTCTTTGGCATCGTATTCCATTAGCCACCAATCACCGTCAATGTAGGCATTGTAGCTTTCAATACCGCTAAGGGCATCTGTAATGCGCACCGATACAAGACTATCCCGCACCTTAAAACGGTCAACCACAGGCGGTACATCATCATACGCTACACTAAAAATACCAAAGGTTTTGCTGTTGGCTGTCACCGTTCCGTTTTGGTAGCTGCCGCCTTCGCTGCTCATGTATTTTAATCCTTTGCCCGTAAGGCGCACCACCAATAGTTTTTCAACATCAAGGGCTTTTGTATTTTTTGGGGTGATGGAAATGCTGAACGATTTGTGCAAAGGTACATTGGCATCCATCACACTGATATAGCCCGCATACAATCCTTTTCTTTTTGCGGGGGTAATTTTTGAAGTAACTACAATAGTATCGTACAAAGCTCCCTTGGGTAAACTGAAGCTGTACCCGCTACCCGTGTAAGTATAGTTTTTTGTAGGGTAGGCATAGGTAGTATTTTTGGTTTGTGGATGAAAGACCATAAACGCTTGCTGGTTGGTATCGCCCTGCAATATAATTTGCAGGGTATCGGCAAAGCCTGCTAAATCATAGGCTCTTATAGTAATATTCTTGGTTTCACCTTGTTCTACTGTTATCGTTGCTTTGGGCAATGAATTGTAAAAAGGCATTTGGTTACCATCGTCAACAAAACACTTGTGCCAGCGGTTGCCATTGTTTTTATAATCGCTGTATTCAATGTGGGCGTTTACCATTCGGGTATCGTCAAAGGCAAAGCGGTCAATCCCGCACCCGAAAATCTTCTCTCCGTTGGC
Source organism: Agrobacterium sp. 719_389 (assembly GCA_943370295.1). Lineage (GTDB taxonomy): Bacteria > Bacteroidota > Bacteroidia > UBA8524 > UBA8524 > SB11. The sequence continues at coordinate 360,078 of CALRQL020000002.1, forward strand.
CAATACGTCTAAGTAATTAATGTGTACCCCGTCGTTTGGTTCGTTTGTAAAATCTTCGCCCCAAGCGGCAAAGGCATAATTACCCGGACGTACTTTTACCGTATCGCCAGTTTTTTGCTTTACCTCAACATAAGGGTAATGGCCGTTTTTGTGTTTAAAATCCTCATCCATCTCATACACCAAATAACTCTTTGCCAAACGGGGTGAGTAACTGTCTTGTATGGGCAGGCCGAACAGCAAGGGGTCTATGATTTCCTCGCTTTTGGTATCGCGTATTTCAAAGTGCAGGTGAGGCCCTGTAGAGCCTCCGCTATTGCCTGAAAATGCGATAGTATCGCCTTTTTTGAAGCTGTATAAGGCTCTTTGCGGGAACATCTCAACATCAAAACTTTTTTGGCGGTATTGCTCGGCACGCGCTATGCTATCCAGCAAGGGACTAAAACGTTGTAAGTGGGCATACACAGTGGTGTATCCGTTGGGGTGATTCATGTATAATGCCCTGCCATAACCAAAGGGCGAAACTTTTATACGGACGATGTATCCATCGGCGGCGGCCACAACGGGCAGCCCTTCTTTGCCAAAGGTTTTAATATCTATACCTGAGTGAAAATGATTGCCCCTAACGGCACCAAAGTTGGCCGAAAGATACAGGGTAGTATCAATGGGTGAGCGGAAATATCCTTTGGGGTAGTTTTGCGCTTTTGCAGCAACCCCCGCTACGATTGTAAGTAAACACACTATCCAACGCTTCATACTTAGCAAAATACATTTACCATGCCGTATTTGGCGGGGTTATATATGCACAGGTGTTGATAGGAGCTTACTTTATTTCGAAATCAAACAGCATTTCGTTTTCTAAAAAGCCTTGCAAACGGTCGCCTATGGCAACGGGACCTACTCCGGCAGGTGTTCCTGTAAAAATGAAATCTCCTTTTTTAAGCGTGATGTATTGAGATACAAAACTGATTATTTTGTTGATATTAAATAGCATATCAGCCGTATTACCGTTTTGCACCAACTGCCCGTTTTTTAGCAACTGTATGTTTAGGTTTTGCAAATCGGCAAAGCGGGTTTTATCCACCATGTTCCCAACGGCAGCCGAGTAATCAAACGCTTTGGCCAGTTCCCAAGGCAAACCTTTAGTTTTTAATTCGTTTTGCTTGTCGCGGGCGGTAAAATCAATGCCTACGGTAATTTCACTAAAGTATTTGTGCGCAAACCGCTCCTCAATTTTTTTGCCGTGCTTATCAATACGTATTACCAACTCAAGCTCGTGGTGAACATCATTACTAAACGAGGGGATGTAAAACGGCAAGTTGTTGCGCAGGTGGGCAGTATCGGGTTTAAGAAAAATAACGGGTTCGGTAGGAACATCGTTTTTCAGTTCTTTGGCGTGGTCGGCATAGTTGCGGCCTATGCAAATAAATTTCATATTGCTCGCAAATATTGCAAAAAGTTTACGGATAGTTTAAGTGATATTTACGAAAACGATGAAACCAATAGCAGCAATTAGCTTGTTAGTTATTTTGTTTGCAGCTTGCACAGGCAAACGCTACGGGCATTACGGCTATGTGAAGCGGGGAGAAGAGAAGGCTGCTTTAAAAACTAATCCTATCAGGAACCCCCATCTAAAACAACCTGAAAGTTTGGTGAGTAAAGGCATCTCTTTTTCAATACTGAGCAAAAAGGATACGTCTTTACCCAACGCTATCTTAATACCGGTAACTATGCTTTTAATAGTTAGAAATGAGTTAAGGGATAGAAGTTTCAAAGCCCGACCAAGTAAAACTACCATTAAAACAGCGGATGATAATGCACCCAAACCCCACAAAAAAGCAGGACGAAGTTTGGGGTATGGCATAGTTGCTTATGTTGTAATATTGATACCTATTCTTGGAATTGCTTTTTCTATTGCGTTTGCAATCATTGCGATTAGGCGGGGAATGGAGGCTTTACGAGAAATGGATGCAGAACCTGGAAAGTATAAAAACAGGGCGTCAGCTATAGCGGGGGTAGCTTTAGGTATAATATTTCTGTCCATACTCATTTTTGCAATTTTAATGTTGATGTTTTCCGCAGTAGGGTTCACCATTCCGTTTATCCCCTTTTTCTAAGCAGAAAAATCCCGCTAAGTATTTCTACCCGTGGGACTTTTATACTTAAAAAACGTTTATGATCTTATAAGCCTAGCAAAAATGCGCCGGGGTCTTTACCACCGGTTAATAATTGCATTGGGTTTTCTAATTGTTGTTTTACACGCACCAAGAAACTAACCGATTCGCGACCGTCGATAATACGGTGGTCGTATGAAAGGGCAATGTACATCATCGGGCGGGCTACAATCTGTCCGTCAAGCACAATCGGGCGTTCAACAATGTTGTGCATACCCAAAATGGCCGATTGCGGAGGATTGATAATCGGGGTTGACATTAGCGAACCAAACACACCACCGTTTGTGATGGTGAAGGTTCCGCCTGTCATCTCTTCAATCGAAAGTTTATTATCACGGGCACGGGTTGCAAGACGGGCAATATCCGCCTCAATCTCGGCAAACGTCATGGCCTCAGCATTACGTACCACAGGAACTACCAAACCTTTGGGAGCTGATACCGCGATAGAAACGTCGCAGAAATCATTGAATACAATTTCTTCGCCGTCGATTTGTGCATTTACCGAAGGAAATTCTTTCAATGCATTGCATACCGCCTTCACGAAGAACGACATAAAGCCTAAGTTGATGCCGTGTGCCTCTTTAAACTTGTCTTTATGCTTAGCACGCAAATCCATAATCGGCTTCATGTTCACCTCATTAAAGGTAGTAAGCATGGCCGTTTCGTTTTTCACCGACACCAAACGTTTAGCAACTGCCTTGCGCAGGTTGGTCATTTTTTCACGGTGTTGGTTGCGGGTTTTTTCAGTATTGGTTACTACTTTCAATTCCGCACTCATGGCATCTGCTTTGGTAATACGGCCGTCTTTACCTGTACCTTTCACAGTAGCAGGGTCAACGCCTTTTTCCGAAAGTATTTTTTGCGCCGATGGAGAAGCAGTGCCCGAAGCATAAGTAGCATTGGTTTCTGCTGCTTTTTCTACAGGTTTGCTTTCAGCCTTAGGCTGTTCAGCTTTTTTCTCCTCTTTCTTTTCAGGGGCAGGAGCTGCGCCGGCAGGTTTAGCCGCCGATGTATCAATGCTGCCTATAATGGCACCAATTTCAATAGTATCACCTTCGGCAGCGTTTATTTTCAATACACCTGCCGCCTCGGCATTCAATTCAAACGTTGCTTTATCACTCTCAAGCTCGCACAGCACTTCATCCATTTCCACATAATCACCGTCTTTTTTCAACCAACTGGTAAGGGTAACTTCTGTTATCGATTCGCCTACGGTAGGTACTTTAATATCTAAAGCCATCGGGGTTATTTTAAATTTTGTGCGAAATTAGGGAATTACGTTCAAAAATGATGTGTTTGTTAAGTGTGAGTTTGCAAATAAGCGGAGCTTTTAAGCAGAATTTTAATCACAAAGGCCAAGTATTTGCCGTTTCATTGGGACGGGTTGAAACCCATCCCTGTTACAATTACGGTATTGTGAGGACTTAAGTCCTCACAATACCGTAATTTCGATAGCGTAGGATTTTAAGCCAACGACATCAAATCTGCTCCGACAAACACCAAATAAAAAAGCGCAAAAACACTTAGTGTCTTTGCGCCTTCGTAGCATATAAAAGCGTTTGGATTAACGCATCATAAAGTCATCAGCGTAGTAGGTCATAAAAATGTACTACAAATGTTAACAACTTCATTGGGACGGGTTGAAACCCATTCCTGTTACAATTACATTGTGGTGAGGACTTAAGTTCTCACCATAACGTAATTGCGATAGCGTAGGATTTTAATCCTACGACATCAAATCAGCTCCGACAAACACCAAATAAAAAGCGCAAAAACACTTAGTGTCTTTGCGCCTTGGTAGCATATTAAGGCGTTAGGGTTAACGCATCATAAAATTATCAGCGTAATAGGTCATAAAAATGTACTACAAATGTTAACAATTTCATTGGGACGGGTTGAAACCCATTCCTGTTACAATTACATTGTGGTGAGGACTTAAGTCCTCACCACAATGTAATTTCGATAGCGTAGGATTTTAATACTACGACATCAAATCAGCTCCTCTCATACAATCACCAAATAAAAAGCGCAAAAACACTTAGTGTCTTTGCGCCTTAGTAGCATATAGAAGCGTTAGGGTTAACGCATCATAAAATCATCAGCGTAGTAAGTCATAAAAATGTACAGGCCAAGTATCACCAATACATTTACCACACCGATGATAATAAACATCAACGTTTTTTTCTTTTTCATTACGAAAGCGGTGCTACGTATTGTGCGTCAGCATTGGCAAGTGCTGCGCGTACCCAACGACCTTTTTCTTCGGCTGTGCGGCGCACGGCAAGACGCTCTTTGTTGCAAGGACCGTCGCCGTTGATTACACGTTTAAATTCTTCCCAATCGGGTTCAGTATAATCCCATTTGCCGGTTTCCTCGTTTTTGCGCAACAAGGGGTCGGGTATCACCAAGCCCAAGTCCCAAATTTTTGGAACGTACATGTTTAAGAATTGCTGGCGCATATCATCGTTAGTAGCCATTTTCACTTTCCACTTCATCAGCTTCTCGGTATGCACCGAAATTTTATCCGATGGCCCAAAGAAGTGCATCAACGGAGGCCACCAACGGGTAAGGGCTTCTTGCACCATTTGGCGTTGGGTTTTGGTACCGGTAGCCAAATACACCACGTTATCGTGTCCGTATTTCAAGTGAAACGACTCTTCGGCACAAATCCTGTCCAAAGCACGGCAATAAGGGCCGTAAGAACCTTTAGAGTTCGCTACTTGGTTAATAATCGCACCTGCATCCACCAACCATGCTATTACGGCACTATCCGCCCAAGTAAGCGCGGGATAGTTAAATATGTTTGAGTATTTTGATTTACCGTTAATAAGGTCATTAATCATGTCCTCGCGGCTTTTACCAAGCGTTTCGGCAGCACTGTACAATAACTGTGCGTGGCCTACCTCGTCTTGCACCTTAGCCATCAACGCCAATTTACGGCGGAAGCCCGGTGCGCGGGTGATCCAAGTACCTTCGGGCAGCGCACCAATAATTTCTGAGTGGGCGTGCTGTTCAATCATACGAATTAGTTGCTTACGGTATTCAGTAGGCATCCAATCCTTTGGTTCAATCTTTTCGCCGCGTTCAATACGGGCTTCAAACTCTGCCATTAACTCGGGGTTATCCTCGTTGGCAAACTTGTCGTTAGGGTCAATATATGCGCTTCCGTACATAGCTTGGTTATTTGTTATTAATTAAATACTTATATCGTGTCTTCTCAATTTGAAATTGATTTAGTAAGGTTTGGGTTTACTAAGCCCCATTAAAACAAAATCACTCAATTTAGTTGCAATCTGCTCAGGGGTCATTTCTCCCGTAGGCTTATACCACTCAGTAATCCAGTTTAGCGATGAGAGTATGTTTAGCACGGCAAATTTTTTATCTACCTCTTTAAACAAATTTTCGTCCTCACCGTTTCGTAAAATTACCGTAAATTCTTTCTCGTATTTATCGCGCAGGGCAATAAACGCCGGGCGGTTGTCGCCAGTAAGGTATTTCCACTCATGTAAAAACACCGTTGAGCGTGTAAGGTTTGCCGTCAAAATCTCAATGTGGTTTTGTATGGCCATCCTCAATTTTTTTTCGGCATCAAAGTAGATGTCGTTCACCTCATCAATCGCTCTGATGAACAAGTGAGCCATATCAAAGCAAATGGAGTGCAGTATTTCTTCTTTCCCGCTGATGTGGTTGTAAAGGCTGGCGGCCTCAATACCCATTTTTTCAGCGATGTCGCGCATACTGGTAGCCATGTAGCCCCGCTCGCTAAAAAGTTTGGCGGCGGTTTCGGTGATTTGTTCTTTGCGTGAAATTCCGTTACTGTTGGGCATAACTAACGTATGTTAGTCAAAGGTAGAGATAGACAAGGATAAAATCAAGTTTTTTTAATAACACCCTATAAATCAACCCCCAAACAATACAAAAACAGCCGGTTTTTTGTGGTAATCAGGGGTGTTTTTCAGCCATTTATCAATGGATTGAGAAACGATAGACTCATCGGGAAGGGTTAGGTTGCAGGCAACGCACAACATGGTTTGCGGTGAGCAGTGCTTCATAATATCAGCCAGTAGCGGGTTGTTGCGGTACGGAGTTTCGATAAATACCTGTGTTTGTTTGCGTTCGCGCGATTCTTTTTCCAAGAACTTCAGTTTCTTAGCCCTTTCGGCAGCATCAATGGGCAAGTACCCGTGAAAAGCAAAACTTTGCCCGTTGAACCCCGAAGCCATTATCGCCAACAATATCGACGAAGGTCCTACAAAGGGTACAACCTGTATTCCTTTTTTGTGAGCCACTTTTACTACCTCGGCACCCGGGTCGGCAACGCAAGGCACCCCCGCATCGGATAACAAGCCTATGCTTCCGCCACCTTCCGCATTTTTAAGGTAAGTGTTTATGCTGTGTTGCGGATTGTGTTTATCCAGCACATGAATGGTAAGCTGGTTTTGCGGAGTGCTTATTTGCAGTCCTTTTAGGCAAGCACGGGCGTTTTTTTCGTTCTCAACAATAAACTCGGTGAGGGTGCGTATAACTGCCAACTGTGCATCAGGGACCAAAAGAGGACTTTCGGCAGGTTCTCCTAAAAAATTAGGGATTAGGTATAAGGTTCCTTTGGTACTCATTGTTTAATTCCGACTTTTTGTAAGCCTTTGGCAAGTATTTCTTTAAAGTAGGGCGATACATTAAACCATAAACTTAAGCCCACAAACGAAGCTATAATAAGCAGTGAGCGGATGGCTGTATCTATAAAGGCGTTGCCCATGTAAGGGATAATGTATGAAATGCCCATGGCTATGCCCATAATCACTACCGGTAATATTGATTTTTTAGTAAAGGGCGATAACTTAGTTTTTAGGTAGAGGAAGAAAAAGATGGAGAACTGGTATAGGAAAATATTGAGCGCTTTTGCAATGGAAGCACCTAAAATACCCATTTTAGGTATTAGCCAGGCATTGGTGCCCAATGAAATAGCCCCTACTCCCAAAACAACATAAAACCCAAATTTATAGTGTTTGGATAGCCCTAATATGGTACCGTTGAGTGAGGTAACCATATTAAACAGTTGACCAATACCAATAAACAACAGGCAATATTTACCTGAGTTAAATTTATCTCCATTAGGCATAATATTGTAGATGTTATCAATATTGCACCAAAGCAGCGTAAATAAAAGGCATGCAATACTTAGTTGCGCTATTGATGAGCTTTTGTATAGTTTATCTACCTCTTGATAGTTTTCATCACGCATGTGGTTAGCCACAATCGGGGCACTAATTTGCCCCAAGCTGCGCCCCGGCAACTCAATCATCGATGTCATCAGCACAGCCGTAAGATAAATACCGTTATTTGTATCACCATTGGGGCTGGCACCAATCATAAAAATATCGATGTAATTAACCAACATGCCCCCAATACCACCTAAAAGTAAGTAACCATTAAATACAGCCATTTGCTTTGGCAAACCCGGTTCGGTAAAGGTTACAGGAGTAAAAAACAGTTGTTTTAATTGTTTTAAATAAACAAGAAGCAGTATTGCAACTACAACATAGATTAAAACGAATATCCAAGCAAACAACCCAAAAGTAACAGAACCGTAGAAGTATAAAACGGCCAATCCAATGATAACGATTCGTACAAATACCTCTTTTAGTATTTTGGGTACTACTATTCTAAGGTTAGCACTTGAGTAGGTTTCATAGATAGTTACAAACATCATCCCGAAGGCAATAGGGACAATTAAATATGAATAGCTTGAAAGCAGGGGAGAGTCTTCTTTGTAAATATTTATAAATGTGTCTTCAAAAAGATAAAACAATAGTGTGAAGAGAGTTATACCTATTAATGGAACAACGCTGATTAAAGTTAGGAACCCGTTATGCCCTTTTTTATCATTTTGAAAGTATGGAAAAAACTTAAATACCGATGATTGTATGCCAAGCGAAGTAAAAGAAGAGATAAGCACGCCCAGTTCTGCCAATACTCTCAAAAGGCCCACCTCGTTTGGAGAAAAGCAAAGTGGAAAAATGACTAAGTTTAACAGAAAAGCTAATAAAACCCCTACATAAACAACAACGGTACCTTTTATACTTTGCCTAATTACTATGCCCATTTGTATCTGCAAAGTAAGTTTAAAAAAACTATATGGTGTAAACGCATAAATTTGCAATCAACTGAAATGATTAAGAAAGTATATAATAAAATACGAAAGATAATTGGTACAGCATATATCAATAAATCGTATGCACAGTGTGGTGAAGACCTTTTAATAAGTTTTTTAGCTGAAAAATTCGGATGGAAGACGTTTAGTTATTTGGATATTGGCACAAATCACCCGAAGAAGTTTAATAATACATATCTGTTTTATAAAAGAGGAAGTAGAGGCGTGTGTGTAGAACCTGATCCTTCTTTAATCAATATCATAAAGTCTGCAAGACCAGGCGATACTTGTGTTAATGTGGGTTTATCAGCAGGTGAAGATGCTATGGCTGATTTTTACGTGATGACTGTTAATACGCTTAATACTTTTTCGAAAGAGGATGCAGAAAAGCTGGATAAGGAAGGTGTTTATAAAATTAAAGAGGTAATAAAAGTGCCGTTAAAAAGCATAAATACAATACTTTCAGATAATTTTAAAGGCAAATCACCTAACCTTATCTCATTAGATGTAGAGGGGTGGAACGAGGAAATTATCAGAAGTTTGGATTTTGATAAATACAGACCTGAATTATTATGTGTTGAAACCATAACATTTGCAACGGATAACACCGAACAAAAAATAGACTCCATAATTGAGTATGTGAAGGGTAAAGGATATTTTGTGTACGCAGATACATTTATCAATACAATTTTCATTGACAAGAAGTTTTGGGATACATTAAAGAACTAAAAAAACATGTTGAAATTTATAGCCGGAGGTATTCGTTTTGGCGCAAAAGTGATAGATAAAGTTGGACGCATTATATATACCGATACACCAAGTAAACGTGTTAAAATATGGTATGCCGACCCTAAAAACAGGTTTTATAAAACAGATTTCGATATTAATAGTAGTGCTGTAGTCTTTGACTTAGGTGGTTTTGAGGGACAATGGGCTAGCGATATATATAGTCGTTTTAATTGTGAGATTAATGTTTTTGAACCCGTACCCCAATATGCAGATGAGATAAAAGAACGATTTAAGCAGAATTCAAAAATCAAAGTTTATCCGTATGGATTGTTTAATAAAAACATGAAAACGGCCATTGCTATTCAGGGTGAGGGCTCATCAACATTAAATAAAAGAGAGGATAGCAGCAAAACTGAGATAGAGCTGGTACGGTTTATTGATTTTGTAAAAGATAATTCCATCAATGCTATTGATTTAATGAAAATCAACATTGAAGGCGCTGAGTATGATTTGCTGGATGATATTATAGATAATGGTTATTTACCCAATATTGATAATCTTATTATACAGTTTCACGATTTCTTCCCTGATTCAAAAGAAAGGATGGAACGTATTCACCAAAAACTAAAACAAACTCATGAAAGAACATTCTTTCATGAGTTTGTTTGGGAAGGCTGGAAGCGTAAACGCTAACCTTATTTATCGTTGAACGATTAGTTTTTGTGTTGTAGTGCTTGATGCTGAAGTAGCAACAACCGTGTATACACCATTGCTAAACTCTGATACATCAAAAGAATTATCTTGTGGTGTAACTTCGCCATTAAAACACAAACGGCCGTTAATATCGTAAACTAACACCGCAGTTACTTCTGTTAAGTTGCTAAAGTATACAGTAGTATTTGTAGGGTTGGGGTACATAACAAAATCACTAGCAGTAAGTGTCTCTGCAGCGTTTGTAGAAGTCATAGATGAGTAGATATCACTTACTTGTGAAGCATTTAAAGCACCATTATAAATTCTGATATCATCCAAAGAACCTTTGAAATAATTGTTTGAGAAATTACCGTAAGACGTTCCGCGACCAATTTGTAAGAATGAATTTGAAGTAGCAGAGGTGTAAGAGCCTACGTAGGCAGAGTCGTTTAATGTACCGTTAAGGTAAATCATTTGGTAGCCTGTAGTAGTAGAGTAAGTAGCAGCAATGTGCATCCATTTACCCTTGTAAGTGGTATCAAGATATGATGCCTGAGCAGATAGAAGTTCATTAGTTAACCCATTGCCAAAGAAAAAACCAACTTTATAACGGTCTTTCAATGCATAACCATTGTCATGATTTAGTTGCATGGCAAAAGTAGGGTAAAAATCAGCAGTACCCTCTTTCAACAAAAGAGATGGGAATTGTTGGTTTGGTATTGTGTCAACCTTAACCCAAAGTGCAATACTCTTGCTACCGCTTAAATTAAGCTTATTATCGTGAGGAATTTGAATATAAGTATTACTATCACCTCCAAATTTATAAGCAGAATTCGGGTTTCCCAAACGGTCAGAGGTAGGAATACCTTTGTTTATTGATGCATTAATACCGTTTCCGCTTGAGTCATTAGCATTTCCATTAAAGGGATAGTGAGCTACCAGTGTTTGACCAAATAGCCCCAAAGTGCAAGATGTTAATAAAGTTAGTAAAAGTGTTTTTTTCATGATAATTAATTGATTATATACAAAAGTCCTGTTTGATTTTTGATTTCGCTAATTCCATTTAAATTTTTGCCTCTGTAGTTCACAATCCAAAAGTACAACCCTATAGGCAAAGCCTCATTCTTATAGGTGCCATCCCATACCATGTTTTTATCTTTAGTACTAAAAACTTCTTCGCCCCAACGATTAAAAACCCTAAAACTGATTTGGTCAACATTATAAGCGTTGAATACTAAAAAGTCATTCTTACCATCTCCGTTAGGAGTAAACGAAGTTGGGACAAACACTTGCGGGCTGCATTTTTCTAGCGCAATCGCGGTATCAGTGTACTTACAGTTAAAAGAGTCAACTAAATTTACCCAATACAAACCTTCAATGTTGGTTGAAATGTATCGTTGGGTTTCTCCGTTACTCCATAAATAGCTATCATAAACACCGGCATCAAATTCTGCTTTTATCTCCTCACAAAACAAGGAGGTATCCTTCATTGCAGGCAATACACCACCTGCATCAAGAACGGTCATTACAATACTATCACAGCCATAGCTGGTTACAAGGGTGTCATAAAAGATGGTATCTTTTCTATAAAAGCTACCTTCAAAAAATATGCTGTCTTGAAAACAAAAAGAAAACGTAAAAATATACGGATCAACAGAATGTGTAATTACATTATATTTTACAATACTGTCACACCCGTTTTTGTTTTGTAAACTATCGTAATAAATGCCTGAGTTAAAAATGCTTTTGCCGTTTATTAAAACTGAATCTCCATTACATAAGTGCACATCAGCACTATCATACTGTGCATTTACTGTATTTAGGGTAATAGTGATGATCGAATCAACACAATTAGCTACCAAAATAGTATCATAATAAGTGCCCGGCGTTTTGTAAAAACGGGAGCTTATTTTTATACTGTCGTTACTACATATGTATGTTGTGCGGCTTCCGTAATCAATAGATTTATAAGTTATTTCAGTTGTAAGAACACTGTCACAACCGCCTACACTAGTTAGTGTGTCATAATACAAACCAGTGTTTTTTAAATATTTACCATTCACTAAAATACTATCATTTATGCATATAGAAATAGCTTGGTAAGCTGATATTAAGTTTTTTAGGCTGAGAGTTGTTATAGCAACACTGTCGCATTTACCGGTTCTTTTTATAGTATCTCTATATGTACCGGCAGTTTTTCGATAAGCCTTTTGTAAAAAAATACTGTCACCATTGCAAATATTAACTACTCTATTTGTGCTTTCCAAAGGCTGTAAGCTCAAAGTAACTGCGGCAACGCTATCACATTTACCGGTTCTTTTTATAGTGTCTCTATATGTTCCTGCTGTTTTACGATAAGCCTTCTGTAAGAAAATACTATCTCCGGTACAAATACTCAATGAACTATTTGCACTTTCCAATGGAAGTATGCTCAAAGTAGTAATCGTAACGCTATCACATTGACCGGCTCTTGATGTAGTATCCCAATATGTACCGGCAGTTTTACGATAAGCCTTCTGTAAAAAAACACTGTCATTACTACACACCGATGCGTTTACGGGATAGCTTTCATAGCCGTTTTTTGAAAGCACTAACGTTACAATGCTGTCGCATCCGAATTTATTTTTAAAATTACCTATATAGGTTCCAATGACGTACCGTGTTTGGCCATTAAAAAACACGCCGTTATTGCCACAAACTGCAGTATCAATAGTATCATTGGATTGAGGCCAAACAGTTACAGTTAAAACAGTATCAAGGTATTTTGAAGTGCTTGTTGCCGGATCAAAGGCACTAAAAAGATAAGAAGTAGTTTGGTTAATTATTCCCGTCGGAAAATAAAGAGTGTCGGAACAAGCACTGGATTTCACTGTTCCAACTACAGAACTATCGCTAGCTTTTAATAATCGGTATTGAACATAAGGCTGAGGGTTAGACAAAAGTATATTTGTCGATCCCGAACTGCAAAAATTGGTTTTAGCAACCTTTGCTCCAAGGCGCAATGTAAGGCCATATACGATTTTTATTTCTAAGGGGCACAAAGCTCTGTTATATACCCTCACCTCGTCAATTTTCCCATCAAAGCAATTACCCGTATTTTGATTCGCACCAATTCTCGCTTTTAATGAGTTAGCTAATATATTTTTTTGTACTCCTTTACTTATTAAAGTGCTGTTCTGGTATAGCCAAGTAGTATCTTTAAAATGTATCACCAATACTTGGTTCCATGAATTAAGATTGAACGTTGCGTCCGCCTCAACATTTGCGTTACCACCGGTCAACCGTAATTTTCTTCCGCTACCTCCCCCGTACGTATCAAAATTGTAACCATCATTAATACCCACAGTTGTTTTATCAAATAATCGATAACCTCCTGATGCAGATGAATACTGATTAAGCCATAAAGTAATCGAGAAGCTGTCAGTTAAATCCAGCGAGTTATGGTCAGCAATCTCAATATAATCATTACTTCCATCAAAAAGATACGCACTATTAGGGTTCCCGAAACGGTCTGCTGTAAGTGATACCCCGTTTTTTGTCGTTCCATGGTTTCCAGTTCCACTTGAGTCGCCAGCATTCCCCGTAAAAGGATAATACCCAACTAATCCGTAATTTAAGGAGCTTAAGTTTAGTACATCACCAATATCAACGATTTGGGCTGTACCAACTTTTGAAAAAAAAAGAAAAAGAAAGGTTACTAAAAGAACAAGAAAATTGTGAAGCATCGCATCCTTTTTACTAAGGGTGTTGGAAAATAAATCGAAGTTTGATAACATTAAAATAAAAGTAAAGTTCTTTTTGAGCCTTGTTTTCTATATCATCGCAAGTTAATTCGAGCAATTGAAATTTCATTAATCTTTAAGTTAAATTCGACAAACATAATGCTTATAATACAACTTACAGGAGGTTTGGGAAACCAGCTTTTTCAGTATGCTGCTGCAAGGGCGCACGCACTTCGCTTGAATACGGAGTTGTATTTGGATAAAACCCATTTTCTGCCCACCCCCACTGGAAAGAAAAATCTAAGGCAATACGAACTTCATCACTTTAATGTAATTGAAAGATTTAGAAAACCTGCATTTCATTGGGTAAAGAAATATTTTAGGGTAAAAAATATGTATGTAGCGGCTAAAACCTTTCGGGAAACGCACGTCCACATCCATCCCGAGTTTTTTGAAATAAGCAGTGATACATACATTGAGGGCTGTTTTCAGTCAGAAAAATACTTCAAACAATACGAAAACATTATACGCAAAGAGCTTAGTTTTAAAACTAAAGCAACAGGAAAAAACGCCGAATTGTTAGAGAAAATTAAAACAGTTAATGCTGTTTCATTGCATGTGCGAAGAGGAGATTATGTGAGCAACAGCGAAACCCTTAAGGTACACGGTGTTTGCGGATTAGATTACTACGAAAGAGCGGTAAAACACATCGAGAGTGTGGTAGATAACCCGCACTTCTTTTTATTTTCTGATGAGCCCGAATGGGTGCAACAAAACCTCACGTTAAATCATCCTTACGAGATAATTAACCACAACAAGGGTGAAAACAGTTTTGAAGATATCAGGTTAATGAGTGCGTGCAATCATCATATTATTGCAAACAGCAGCTTCAGTTGGTGGGGAGCGTGGCTAAATCCAAGTGAAAAAAAAATTGTAATTGCCCCCGAAAGATGGTTTGCTGATAAGCAACACAATTCAAGTGATATAATCCCTGAAAAGTGGCTGAAAGTTTAGCTCCAAAATGTACATTTGCCCTTTAAAATTAGAAACTATAAGATGCACCCATCGTATTTAGACATTTTGTGTGACCCTAAAACGCAAGAAGACTTTGAACTGAAAATTACCAAAGAAGAAAACGGTTTTGTGATAGAAGGAGAGTTAGTATCAAAATCAAACACATACCCTATTGTGAGGGGAGTGCCACGTTTTGCAGGCTATAACGCCAACGAAAACTATGCAAAATCATTTGGCTGGCAATGGAATAAATGGAGTAAAGTGCAGTTTGACAGCGAAAATAAAGGGAAGAAATACGAAGGCTATACACAATCAATGTGGGAGAAAATCACCAATAAAAAAGGGGATTTAAAGGGACAACTTATTGCTGATTATGGCTGTGGCCCCGGCAGGTTTGTGGAAACAGGCAGAATAAAAGGAGCAAAAGTAGTGGGACTGGATTACAGCAGTGCTGTTGAAGCAGCTCGCAAAAACTTTGCAAACGACCCTGATGTGCTAATTGTACAGGGTGATATTTTGGCACCGCCGTTTAAAAAAGGTGTTTTTGACGGAGCATTTACTATTGGTGTGCTACACCATACTCCCGACCCTAAAAAAGGGTTTTCACAAATTGCCGAGTCAGTGAAGGAAGGTGGTTGGACAGCTTGTGCCGTTTATGGTCAAGGGGGGTATTACGATTTACCTGCAGTAAAGTTTTGGCGTAAAGTGTTCAAGTTTTTATGGCCCGTGTTTGGTCATTATCCTCCACTTATCTACACCTATTTTGTAAATATTGTATTTTTTCCAATGGGGCTTTTCCCTTGGACAAGAACGTTGATAAACAGCTTTTTCCCTTTCTTTCTTTTAAAAGATTTTAAGTGGAGCATATTAGATACGTTTGATAGCATTACCCCAAGCTACCAATCAGGGCATACCCCTTACGAAGTATTTATGTGGTTCAAAGAAAACAACTACAAAAACATTGAGCCTTCGGATTGGTGGGGGCCTGTTGTAAACGGAATTCGCTAAAACCATGTGTGGGATTGCCGGAATAGTTGCTGATAATGCAGCAGAATATACGTCAACAGTCAAACGGATGACCGATGCCATAGCGCACCGCGGCCCCGATGGCGACGGACATTATGCTTATGACCGATGCGTTTTAGGGCATCGTCGCCTCAGTATCGTCGATTTGGACGGCGGTTGGCAACCTATGTTTAACCACAATAAGAGCATCGGTATCGTTTTTAACGGTGAGATATACGGCTATAAAAAGTTACGACAAGAAACCCACTACAACTATCAAAACGATAGCGATACCGAATTATTGATTGCATTATACGAGCAACATGGCAAAGCAATGATGAAGAGTTTGCCCGGCATGTTTGCGTTCTCCATTTGGGACGATAACAATCAAACGTTGTTTTGTGCCCGCGACCGTTTTGGTGAGAAACCGTTTTACTATGCCATGGGCAAAGGCGGAGAGTTTGTATATTCATCAGAAATAAAAGCTATTTTGGCTTCAGGGTTGGTAGAGCCTGTGTTGGATAAGGATAGCTTGGCGCACTACCTTAAACACTTATACATACATCCTCACAAAACCATATATAAAAATATATTTACCCTTCCACCGGCATATACTTTAGAATACATCCCTCAAACCAAAA
Organism: Agrobacterium sp. 719_389; assembly: GCA_943370295.1. Taxonomy (GTDB): domain Bacteria; phylum Bacteroidota; class Bacteroidia; order UBA8524; family UBA8524; genus SB11. The sequence continues at coordinate 376,204 of CALRQL020000002.1, forward strand.
AAATAACCACCGAACGGTATTGGCATCTGCCTGAAGTTGGCGATCCGCAAAAGCTGGCAGACGTTACTGAACAGTTTACTTTTTTGCTGGACGATGCCGTAAAAAAGCAATTGGTAGCCGATGTACCCGTTGGCGCATTTCTAAGCGGAGGGTTGGACTCAAGCACCATTGTAGCTCTTGCTGCTAAATACAAAGAGGGGATTAAAACCATTTCGTTTGGTTTTGGTGATAGCATTGATGAATTGCCGTTTGCCCGTGAAATAGCCCAAAAATACAAGACGCATCATATTGAGCTTCAGCAGCAGGAGGCTGACATAGCTGATTTACTGTTAAAGATGCAGGATATTTATGATGAACCCTTTGCAGATTCATCAAACATCCCCACTTACCTTATTTCTAAACTTGCGAAGGAACATTTAACCGTAATACTTACTGGCGATGCAGGCGACGAGTTGCTGGGCGGTTATGGTTCATACAAAATATTGTTAGAGATGATGAAAGGGGGCAAAACCCCGCAGGCCATTATCCCTGCAATAAAGCTTGCTTTAAAACTATCCCGTAAACTGGGCTTGGGCATTGACGCCAAAAAATACGAAGCTGGCATTCGCAATACTCAATATGGCAACCTGCTAAATGCCCATACTCAACACAACACCTACTTTAGCGATAGCGAAATAGACGCCATAGGGCTTAAAGGCAAGGCCGTAAAACCTTCATTCTCATTCAAGCCTAATAATACTCCCGACGATGGTATGCGGGCTGATATCGAGGATTATATGCCCGGTGATATATTGGTAAAAACTGACAGGGCAGCCATGGCCAGCAGCGTTGAACTTCGTGCCCCGTTTTTAGATGTTGACTTTGCAGAGTATTGTATCGCGTTGCCCTACACATTAAAAGTAAGCAGTGCCAGCGATAAGATATTGCTTCGTGAAGCAATGGGACAATTGTGGACTGAGAGTATCCGTAAACGCAGCAAGCAAGGGTTTGGTGCACCGGTAAACAAATGGCTGCAAATACCTGCTGTACAAGAACTAAAAAGGCAATACCTGTACAATAAAAACAATAAGATGTACAGCCTGCTAGAGTATACAAAATGCCAACCGTATTTCGAGAAAAACAATTACCATACTTGGATATTACTTACCCTTGCCATTTGGGTAGAGAAGCATAGCTTTAGCAATGATTAAACCCAAAATAAGTGTTCTTACCGCAGTATATAATAGTGCAGAGTTGATTCGACCTGCCATTGAAAGCTTATTGAACCAAACGTTTGGCGATTTTGAGTGGGTAATTATAAACGATGCTACCCCTGACAATAGCATAGAAATTATTGAGAGCTATAACGACCCTCGCATAAAAATATACCACAACGAAACTAATATGGGGCTGGCGGCATCACTCAACAAAGGATTAGCCCTTTGTACAGGTGAATACATTGCCAGAATGGATACCGATGATGTTTGCTACCCAAATAGGTTTGAACGACAGATAGCATTTATGGATGCTCACCCGGAGATTGCAATAGCAGGCAGTTGGGTGAATTTAACAGGCGATTGGAAAGGACTTTGGAAAACACCTGTTCAGCACGAAGAAATACAATGCAAGCTATTGTTTAATTCAGCCATTGCACATCCAACAGTGATGATGCGGAAAAGAGACTTAGATAAGCATGGATTGAGGTACGACAGCAAGCTGAAAAAAATACAAGACTACGACTTGTGGGTGCGGGCATCACAAGTACTTAGGTTGGCAAACATCCCCGAAGTATTGCTGGATTACAGGATTGATATTCAAGCCAAATCACCCGAAGTGGTTAAGCGATCTAATGAGGTGATATACGGCATTCGTCAAATGCAACTTAGCAGATTGGGCATAGAACTTTCTCCATACGAAGCGGATAACTTCCATTATATCAGTGCCAATCAATTAGAAAAAGTGGACGTAGGGGGAGTAAATAAGTTGTTCAGCAGTATTTTATCAAAAAACAATCAGGCTAAATTATATAACCAACGGGCATTGCAAAGACATTTAGGAAGAACTTGGATAAGAATGGCACTAAAAAAACCGTTAGCTGTGTTTAGCACACCGCTATCATTAATCCTTACAGCAATAAAATCGTTATTTCTTTAATAGAAAATTTACAGCATTTTTCAGCTTCAGTTGCCACGGTATCACCTTTTTATACCAATAAAAATCAGCATCATGGTTCACAGCAATATGTGTTGGGTGGAATAGGGGAATAATCCCGGTGGTTTGTAGCTGTCCTAAACGGTCGTTAGAATTTCCGGTGTGGGTAGCACTCTCACCAAATCCAATGTTTTCAACCAAATTAACCTCAGGAGTTATCGCCATTCCATTATTATTAAGCAAAGCAAACGTCCATTGGTAATCCCAAGTATTAATTTCTCCGCGCTTTACCCTTTTGAAAGTTTGCATCCAATACGCCCTTTCAGCAGTAGTTTTAAAAGAAATTTGTTTAGACTTTTCAGCAATAAACTTGTCAAGTGCAGGCATATTCACGTCATACTTTTGCCATGCTCTACGCCAGCTTGCCCATCCCCAAATGTGCGGTATTTTGCTAAAGTAATAGCTTCCGTCACTTCGTTTCTGCCCGTCTTGAAAGTTGTTGCCGCCAATATGCATTACGCTTTCATCATCGCAGTATTTATCAAGCAGAGTCTCGCAGTAAGTAAAAAAATCAGGGTGTGGTAAACAATCATCTTCCAACACAATGCCTTGCTCCACGTTCTCAAAAAACCAAGTAATGCCGCTACTCACCGCATTTCGGCATCCTAAGTTTTGGTCACGATATAAAGTTTTCACTTCACAATCCCAATCCACTTTTTGGCAAACTTCACGCACCGCAGCACTACTATCAATATCATCGGGTCTGTTTGCACGGGACCCGTCAGCAGCAATAAACAGCTGCTTAGGCTTTGCCCTGCGTATGGCCTCAAAAACCACAGCAGTTTCCTTGGGACGGTTAAAAACTAAAAATAGTATCGGAGTGCGTAGCATTTATAGCAAGCCTAACTCTTGTGCTGTTTCTTTAGAACAAATCAAGTGGTTAAGGTACCCTTCAGCCCTCAAATGTGGTACCAAAGTAGGTTTAGTTTCTTCGTCAAGGTTAAAGTATAGATAGTCACAACCATCCAAATATGTTTCAACCCGTTTGCCTACTTCGTCGCTCAAAATCTCCATAAGCATACTTGGGCGCATTGTTTTCAAATAATCTCCCATACCTTCCATAACCTCAGGCTCAAAACTTTCTACATCCACCTTCATTAAGTCGATTTTGTCAATTTTATTCGCCTCAATCCAGCTTTTAAGTGTGCTGGTTTTGATAACTGTTTCTATTGAGTTTGAAACCGTATTACCACTGTTAAGAGTTGATGTATACAGTTTTTCAGCAGGATTGGTATAAATACTTGCTGTGCCGTCTTGATTTGATGCTGCTAACTCAAGGCAGTGTATGTCTGATTTATTCAAATCAACATTGCTCTTAAATAACTTGTAAACATCGGGCAGAGGCTCAAATCCATATACATTGGCTTGAGGATTAACCGTTTTTGCAATAAGAGAATAAATACCGGTATTTGCCCCAATATCCAGAATCACCGAAGATTTTTTAGATAGCCTTATCCATAAATCATACGACATCTTTTCATATTGAGCATCCATACCCTTCCAAAAAAGCTTGGTTTCAACATACTTATCGTAGTCTGTATGTATTAAAAAACTGCTATTGCCAACGGGTACTTTTATAATGCCTTTAAACCTTAGATTTTTATATAATGAATAAGGGAGCGGGGCAATGCCTTTCAGTATGCTGAAAAGCTGCTGCTTACCTGGTAGGGTTCTGTATATATTTCTTGCTAAGCCCATAAAACAGTGTCAAAAGTAATCATAAACAAAATAAAAACCCTGCTTAATGAAAATAAGCAGGGTTCCTAAACATGATTATATTTTGTCATTCCTTAATGAATTTTTTTATTGAGATAAAATCTTTTGCAGCATTGTGAAAAGTAATAAAGTAAACCCCTTTGGGTATGTTGCCAACATTTATAGATGAAAGCTCTGAGCCGCTCTGTACCAATTTGCCTGTAATATCGTGGATTTTATAATCCAAATTCAACTCTGTAGAAACTGTAAAGTTCAACACATCATTAGTTGGGTTGGGATAAATTGTAACAACAGGTTCCACTGTATTTTCAACTGGTTGAACAGATGTGTTTGGGTTTGATAGGGTCGCAAGTGATACGATTTCAGCCGAATCAAGTTCACGAGAATAAACATAAAGGTCATCAATTTTACCGTTAAAATAGGTCATCGATGTTTGCGAAGTAGCTCCGCTTCTAACTCGTCCGATGCAAAGAATATCATCACTAAGGTTTAGCTGTCCCGTTCCAATAGTCATTTCCCTATCAAAAACACCATTAATAAACAGTTTTTGTTTTTGGGTTGTTTTGTTAAATGTAACAGCCACATGTGTCCAAGAACTATTTGTTGGTTTTATAGAACCCCTAATCATATTTCCTTGTGGGTTATATGTTTCGCACAAAATGCCATACCTGTCGTTAGAGTTGTATATACTGCCCCACATAACATGGCAACGGAACTTATAATCACCATAATCAAAAAAATGAGGGTAGGGGGTAGTTTGCCCGTCAGAATAATACCAAAGCGCAATAGTTACCTCGTCTTTATGACTACCGATATTCGCATTGATTCTTCCGTCTTGGCCGGTAAATAAGTAAGCACTATTTGGGTTGCCGTGTCTGTCGGTAGTTAATGAAATTCCATTACCTAAAATAGATGCGTGACGGCCTTTACCCGATGTGTCATTCGTATTTCCGTTGAACAAAAAACAAGCTTGCAGACTGTCGGTTGATACCTGAGCAGTTAGTATTCTTGCAGATAACAGTATTAGAATTGAAATTAATGGTAAAATCTTTCTCATGGGCTTAATATTTCCCCAAAAATAGTTAAATCATAAAATATTAAAGCCTTCGTTAGTTATTGTTCATCGAAAACTTACTTTTGCCATATTTGCAAAAATTGAAAACCACACAACTAAATACGTTTGATAAAGGCGGGGCGGGGGTTGCTGCATACCGTTTACACGAGGCATTTAACAGTGACAGCGAGGTGCAGTCGCAATTGGTGTACTTGCACGGCACTGCTACTGAAAGGTTTGAAAATGTACACGTGATAGCCAACAACCCCATGGGCAAAAAAATTGCTCTTACTCGTTTAGCGTGGGAAAAAGTATGGTTTGCATTTCAGGTAAAAAATAAGGCCGACCGTTTTAGGTTTTCAACGGCTAACATGGGCTTGGATATATCTAGTTTCCCGTTGGTGAAAGAAGCCGACATTGTTCACCTGCATTGGATAAACAACGGTTTTCTTTCATTGAAAGGCATTCGCAAGCTAAAAAAACTGAATAAACCTATTGTGTGGACTATGCACGACATGTGGGCTATGACCGGCGGTTGCCATCACAGTCGCGAGTGCGAAAACTACCAAAAACAATGCGGTAACTGTTTTTACTTGCGAAACCCATCTGAAAGCGACGTTTCGGCAACTGTGCATGAAAAGAAAGAGAAAACATATAGTGATTTAAACCTGACGTTTATAGCTTGTAGTAATTGGTTAGCTGCCAGAGCCCGCAAAAGCTCTTTATTAGGCGATAAACGAATAGAAGTAATCCCCAATCCCATCAATACGGAAGTTTATAAACCTAATAACAAAGCCGATGCAAAGGCAAAATTTGGGTTAGATAAAGATACGCTGTGTATCAGTTTTGTAGCTGCCAATGTTAGCGATGTACGCAAGGGATTTGAATACCTACGTGTTGCTCTTTGGAAACTAAAAGTAAAACAACCCGATTGGAGTAAAAGAATTAAGTTATTGGTAATGGGGGAGGCTAAAACCGATGTGAATCTTGATTTGCCTTTTGAGTACACATTTACGGGTTACTTGAACGACGAAGAACGCATTATAGATTTTTACAATGCCAGCGACGTGTTTGTACTACCCAGCTTAGAAGAAAACCTACCCAATACCATTATGGAGGCCTTAAGTTGCGGTGTTCCGTCCGTTGCATTTGAGGTAGGGGGGATACCCGACTTGATACAACATATGCACAACGGATATTTAGCCGATTACGAAAGTGTGGATGATTTAGCCGAAGGAATTAACTATGTGTTGAAGGAAACACAAGCCGGACAACGTTTGCAAGAAAATGCCCGTAACAAAGCCGTTGAAAATTATTCTTACCCTGTAATTGCACAAAAGGTTACCCAACTATACCAAAGTCTTTTAAATAAATAAGGGGATACGGAAACCGTACCCCCTTATTTTATATCGTACCCAACGGGTTATTATTGTTCTAAAGCTTTTAGTTTGCCTTTACGTTTAAGATAAATAGCCAAAATACTCACTCCAAGTAATAATACAAAAAACACAAACGACAGTTTCACCCTGCCCAGTGATTTTGAAGCATCGTATTTAAACTCAATAACGTGTTTACCGGCAGGTACTTTCATGGCACGTAATACATAATCTCCGCGGAAATGTTCGGCAGGTTGGCCATCTATAAAAGCCTTCCAGCCATCACCATCAGGTTGTTCATAAAACACTTCTGAGAACACCGCCATCTGGTCGCTGCTCGCATTCGATTCATACTTTAAAATGTGTGGGGCATAATTCACCAACTTAATCTGTGCAGCTGAATCGTATGCAGGGGTAAAGTTTTTCAACCCCTCAGGCAAGTTTTTGGTTTGCACTACCAACGTTTTAGCAGGGTCAAAAACATAAGTACTATCCACGTTCAACGCGGCCATTTCTTTATCTGCATTTTCAACCTGTTTCACCTCACGTACAAACCACGCATTACCCATAGGAGGTACCGGAGGCAACTGCGGCTGAATGCCGTTTTGACCATTTACCAGTAAATACGAGGTATTAAGCATAGATAAAACAGCCATATTATTTTTATACAACTGAGAGTCAATCAACTCTTGGTATTTACGCAATTTAGCACCGTGATACCCCCCGATTGAGCGATGAAACTGACTGGTGCGCGCATCCTGTGTGGGGTTAATGGTTAAGTTAAACACGCGGTAATGTGTCAATCCGTCTTGTTGTGCCTGCTGATAAATGGCATTATCCGCCTCAGTAGGTTTGTATTTAAAATCCTTACGTTTCACAAAATTGTCCTTGTTTAGGTAGCGGGTATTCACACTCCATAAATCAAGCACAATCAGCGCCGCAATAGCAATCATAAACACAGTACTGCTTTTAATCATGCCTTTTAAATACACCCAAATCAACCCAAAGGCAAGAGCTATGTACACTAACGAACGAATAGCATCACTCTTCATCATTGCTTCACGGTCGCTAACCAAAGCACTGGTAAACCAGTCAGGCAATTGCATAGTAGCCTCCCTTGCACTTTCAAACCCAAACAACATGCTGGGCGCAACAATCATAATCAGCAACAAAGCACCAAAGCCTAAGCCTGTGTACAATACTATTTTGCTCAGCTTTTCTTTGTTATCATTATTTGCAATAGCCATTATAGCCAGTATCGCCAATAAGCTCACACCTATTTGCACAATACCCAACGCCATAGATGGGGTACGGAACTTATTAAAAACGGGCAATACATTAAAGCAGAACTCGTAGATGATAGAATGGCGGCCCCATGCCAAAAACAAAAACAACACGGTTAGCGCAAGTATCCACCATTTTTCTTTACGGTTAGAAGCGATAATTCCAATCACAAACAAAAAGCACACAATAGCTCCAAAATATATCGGGCCACCCACAAAAGGCTGGTCTCCCCAATACGAGCTGGCCATTTGTATATATTGATTAAACTCGTTGTTATCTTTCACATTTTGTTGCAAAGCGTCGTAAGTCTCACTACCTTTCTTAGGCTTTCCTGTTTTGCGGTCAACTACAGCGTTATCAGCACCACCGTAAGCATCTGGTACTAGCAGGGTAAAAGTTTCACCCAAACCGTAGCTCCATTGTGTTGCATAATCAAAATCAAGACCTGCATCATTTCCCCCTCTTCGCGTAGAATTCGTGTTATTGGCTGTAGGTTGTGTAAGTTCTGATGCACCGCCCCTTGTAGTCTCGTGCGAAGCATAATAAGTATTCAGTAGCGTTAGGTTTGGCAAACTGCCAAACACAACCCCCATCAACAACAAACCAATAGTAATCCCCAAGGCCTTAAATTCTTTCTCCTTAAGCCATACAATACCGTAGTAAATACAAAGCACAGCAGCAGACAAGGCAGCATAGTAAGTAATTTGATAATGCGATAGCCCTACTTGGTAGTTAACCCCAAAAGCCACCGCAATAAAACCCCATACATATCTTTTTTGAAAAATAAGATAAATACCGCCCAGCAAAAGAGGCACAAGGGCTATGTTAAAAGTTTTTTGAACGTGTCCGCCTTCAAGACTTAGTATGTTGAAGGTAGAGAAGGCAAAAATAAAACTGCCCAATGCACCCAGCCAAGGAGTGATGCCCAAAGCACAAAACAGGATGTACATTCCCACAAGGCACCAAAAAATCACATCAAACGAAAACCCGTCAAAGGCATTTGCCAATGCATAGATAAGCTGGATTGAATAGTTAGAAGGCCCTGTATAACCCACTGATGCAGGCATACCCGAAAACATAGTGTTAGACCAGCCTATAAAATCACCGGTTTTTTTATGGTATTCTTCGGCCTCGCGGGTAAGAGCCTTAGCAGTCAGCTCGTCATTTTGGTTCATCACCTTACCGCTAAGCACGGGATAGCAGTAGATAACCGATATTGCCAAGAAAAGAGCAATGATGATTACATGCTGCCTGTTTTTAATAAAAAACGCCTTTAACATAGTGTTTTGATTGTGAGTGGGTTAAAATATGGTATCGTAGTAAAATTAAAGTCCCGTAATTATAGTATTAAAGCTTTATTTTACAAAACTTTGCACCGGCTATAATTTTACAGTAAGATGCAATACCGACTGCTATTGTTGGACAACTACGACTCTTTTACCTATAATCTCAAAGATTATTTTGAGCAGCTGGGGTGCGAATGTATTGTGGTGCGCAACGATGAAACCGATATAAACGGGCTCAATAAGATACAGTTTGATGGTATTGTAATATCGCCCGGGCCGGGTACACCAGCCAAGGCAGGGATATTGAATGAAGTAATACAAGCATATCACACAAAAGTGCCCATTTTAGGAATTTGCCTGGGCCACCAAGCTATTGGCGAGTTTTTTGGTGCAAAACTAAAAAAAGCCGCCTACCCCATGCACGGAAAGGTATCGCAGGTGCTACACACCCGCGATAGCCTCTTTACAGGGCTTCCCACGCCAATGCAAGTGTGCAGGTATCACTCACTAATAGTAGAGTGGGAGGGGGATAAAGTAATTACAGCAATTGCCCACACACAACAAGGTGAAATAATGGCACTTAAACACAACACACTGCCCGTATTTGGGGTGCAGTTTCACCCTGAAGCAATCTTAACGCAAAGCGGAATAGAATTGCTTAAAAACTGGTTAACTTGTGTGCCTGCGTCAAAACCTATGGTATTTGTATAATCGAGTATTATATTTGCTGATTGTTAAAAAATGAGTTCAATGGATTACAGCCTAAAAGACGAAGGTAAATACAGGTTTATTGAAGAAGGCGAAGGCGAGGTATTGCTTTTGCTGCACGGTTTATTTGGGGCACTTAGCAACTGGAAAGACGTTATCGATCGTTTTTCGGGTTCATACAAAGTGGTTATACCCATGATGCCTATTTACGAAATGCCGGTACTTACCACCAGTGTTAAGGGACTTGCGAAGTTTATTGAAGAATTTGTTGAGTTTAAAGGATACAGTAATATGACCGTGCTGGGCAACTCATTAGGAGGCCACGTGGCACTGGTATATTCACTAAAAAACCAGCATAATATGCACAGCTTGGTGCTTACAGGCAGCAGCGGTTTGTATGAAAATGCAATGGGGGGCAGCTACCCTAAACGAGGGGATTACGAATACATTAAGAAAAAAGTAGAATACACTTTTTACGACCCCGCAACAGCTACAAAAGAATTGGTTGATGAGGTGTTTGAAATAACAAACGACCGCATGAAAACCCTTAAAATACTTGCAATGGCTAAATCGGCCATCAGGCACAACATGCGCAAAGAAGTTAGCAAAATTGAAGTGCCCGTTTGCCTTATTTGGGGCAAAAACGACAACATTACTCCCCCTGATGTAGCTGAAGAATTTTTGCAACTACTGCCCAATGCCGAGTTACATTGGCTGGATAAATGCGGCCATGCTGCAATGATGGAACGTCCGGAAGAATTTAACCGCATACTGGATGATTTCTTAACGCGGATGTACAAAAAAACAACAATTCCAGGCTAATGCTTGCAGGGCAATTACTATCCGGCAGGTTATTCCCCTTAAAAAATTCCGATTCGTGCGGTAAAGCGCTCGATTTGATGAACGAGTTTGATATAGCTTTTTTGCCGGTAGTTGATGGTGATAAACATTTAGGATATGTTGCAGCATCTGATTTATTGGATGCAGACCCTAATGATAACATATTAACAAAAACAAACAGTGCCGTAGTATCAAAAGTTTACGAAAACCAGCACTTATTTGATATCATTACCATTTTTAGCGAAATAAGCTCATCAGTAGTATCAGTAGTTGATATTAATGATAGGTTTATTGGCATACTATCCGCCAAAGAGCTGATAAATAAAATGGCATCCCTTAATGCCTTCAGCCAGCCGGGTAGTATTATTACATTAGAATTACCAGCCATCAGCTATTCAATGAGCGAAATTTCGCGCATTGTAGAATACAACAACACCAAAATTTTGAGCCTGTATGTAAATACAGTGGCCGAAGCTCCTGCACAACTTCAGGTGCACATAAAACTTAATACCACCGATATAAAATCTGTAGTGGCTACCTTTGAGCGGTACGGATATACCATTGTAGCCTCGTATTACCGAGAGTACGACACGGAAGACATGAAAAACCGTTTCGACTCCTTGATGAAATACCTTGATATTTGATGCCCATACAACCTTCTGTATCAGTTCGTTTTGTAGGAATACTTACAACGATACTTTTGTGGGCTCTATGCAACAATGTTTGCGCACAGGATGCCGATAGCGTATTGGTAATAGGGGCAATAAACCTTACCGGCAACGAAAAAACAAAAGACTATATAATACAAAGGGAACTTGATTTTAAAAGCGGCGATACAGTTTCTGCAAGCAAATTAGCCGCAATGAAAGTAAAAGGCATTCGTCAGATTTTCGACCTTGAATTGTTTAATACGGTTGAAATGCAAATAGCCCCACCCGATAGTGCGGGACTTACACATATCACCATATACCTAAAAGAACGCTGGTATTTATTTGTAATACCCATTGTAGAAATTGCCGACCGAAATTTTAACCAATGGTGGCTGGCTGAAAACAAGCTTTCACGTTTAAATTACGGAGTACGCATACGTCGCTCAAACTTGCGAGGGCGTAACGAAACCATACGTATCAACATACAAGGTGGCTATACCCGCAAATTTTCAGTTGATTATAATTTCCCCTATATAAACAAGGCACTTACCATAGGAGCGGCACTCAATTTCACCTACTCCGACAACAGAGAACTGGGATTTGCCACCCAAAATAATAAACTGCAGTTTTTTCACGATACCGGCAAAATATCCTTCAGTCGCCTCAAAACAGGCGTCTCTTTTAGCCTGCGAAAAAAAATATATTCATCACAATTACTTGATTTAGAATATACCCGCCTGCAAATTGCAGATACAGTTACCAAAGCAGCCGTTAACCCTGATTATTTTTTAAACGCACAAACCCGTCAACAAACCTTTTACGCAGGTTACAGGTATATTTATGAGATGCTTGATTACAAACATTACCCACTTAACGGTAAATACCTGTCAGCCGAAGCCGGTAATTACTTTTTTATCAATGCACCCCAAAACCTTTTCAATGCCTTTATTACCGCATCCTACCATAAAAAACTATCCTACAGGCACTATGCTTCAGTATCGGTAGATGCAAAATATTCAACACCCGGTCGGCAGCCCTACAACCTATTCAGAGCCCTCGGCTACGAGTACTTTGTGCGGGGATTTGAATATTATGTGATAGACGGGCAACACTTTGCTTTGGGTAAAATCAACTACCTGTATAACATACTAACCCCAAAATTCATTCACATTCCCACAGGTGGGATAAAAAAATTCAGAAACATACCAATTACCATATTTGCCAAAGCCTTTTACGATGCCGGCTATGTGGTAAACAATAACCCCTTGCCCACAAACACTTTTACAAACAGTTACTTGGGAGGCCTCGGAGCAGGCGTTGATATAGTAACTTATTACGACAGGGTACTTAAAATAGAATACACTTTTAACAATAAGGGGCAAAAGGGCTTATTTTTTCACTACAACATGCTATTTTAAAAAGTACCTTTGTATATAAGATGAAATTAGCGCTGTTTGGCCGCAATTTAAAAAGCAACGGGACAGGTGAATTTATTAACCGCCTTGCAGATTTTTTCTCAGAAAATCATACCGTAGCATACGTTCATGAAAACATTATTAATGAGTTTAACGAGCTTACAAAGGATTTTTCATTAGCCATTGAGCCGTTTAACGACGAAAACTTTTCTAAAACAGATGCAGAATACCTTATATCCATTGGCGGCGACGGAACCCTATTGGATACAGTAGCGTTGGTTAAAGAAAAAAACATACCCGTGTTGGGCATCAACTCAGGCAGGTTGGGTTTTTTGGCTAATGTGGCAAAAGACGAAGTATATGAAGCCTTTACCGATTTGGCAAAAGGCAACTATACCATTGATACCCGCTCATTATTATACCTCGAAAGTACTGAGACCTACTTTGACGGCCTGCATTTTGCCCTCAATGATTTTGTGATACACAAAAACGATTCATCATCAATGATTGTGGTAAACACCTACCTCAATGGTGAGTTTTTAAACTCATATTGGGCCGATGGATTGATTATTTCAACCCCTACAGGCTCCACAGGGTATTCATTAAGCTGCGGTGGTCCTATTTTATTTCCCTACTCCGAAAGTTTTGCAATCACTCCCATAGCACCCCACAATCTTAATGTACGACCCATTGTAGTATCAGATAAAAATGTAATATCTTTTGAAGTAGAGGGGCGCAGTAATTCATTTCTGATAAGTATGGATTCTCGCTCAGTATCAGTGCCTTTCACATCGCAATTAGCCATTCGCAAAAGCGATTTTGAACTTAAATTAGTGCAATTAAAAGACCATAATTACCTGCGTACATTACGCAGAAAATTGATGTGGGGGGTTGACAAACGGAACTTTGATAAGGGGTAATCCGTTGCTAAAATTGAAAGTTTTTAAAAAATTAATAGAAAATTACTTTACTAACCCTATATTTGTGCCAATCGAAATTTAGCCATGATGAAGATTAAAAATTTGCTACTGGTTGCCATTTTAGCACTCTCAACAATGAGTGTAAGCGCTCAAGATAGAGAGTGGGGAGGTTTTTTAGGCCTCTCTACTTATAACGGTGATTTGGCCCAGTCACCCCTCCCTTTGAGAGGAACTCGCCCTGCTATTGGAGGGTTTTACCGCTACAATTTTAACAGCCACTGGGCTATTAGAACTGGGTTAAACTTTGGATACATTGCCAGTTACGATAAGTACAACGGTAAAGGTACCAACCGTGAAAACAGGAACCTTAGCTTTCACTCACCACTTGCTGAGCTTTCAGTTGTAGGTGAATATAACTTCATGAAGTACGTGGCCGGTTCACGCAAATTCAAATCAACACCTTATTTGTTTGCAGGTTTGGCAGCATTTTACTACAACCCTCAAACCTTCCTTAACGGTACAAAGTACGCTTTACGTACAATGAAAACTGAACAAGGCAAAATGGATGGTGCTTATAGCCCCCTTGGTATTGCAATACCTATTGGTATTGGTTATAAATTCAGCATCGGACGCAAACAACTATGGAATCTTGGTATTGAAATAGGTTACCGCAAAACATTTACTGATTACCTTGATGATGTTAGTGATAAAGCACCCGATAACTTTGCTTCATTAACACCCGAAGAGCAAGCACTTGCATACAGAGGTATCGTTCCTTCGAGTGACCCATCAAAAGGTTGGCCAAGCAAGTGGCCAAGAGGTAATGCAGATAATAAAGATGCTTACTTCTTTTATGGTATTACTTTAAGTAAAACCATTCGTAAATTCGAATGTAGGTTTTAACAAAAAATTAAAGATATTTGTAATCGGGTCAAGCTTTATGTTTGACCCGATTTTTTTTATAATAATTCAAAACATTTTTCGTTAACACTAAGGTAAGATGATATTAAAACGGTTTTTGCTATTGGCTGGTTTAGCTATCGCCATTAATTCAGCAGCTCAGAGAGACAACGTAGAAGTAGGAATTTTGTTAGGTCAAACCAACTACATTGGCGATATGACTGAGGGCCGTTTTCAGGAAATGAATTTTGCAGGCGGGCTGATGCTTAGGTACAACCCAAACCACAATATTTCATTAAGGGGAAATGTGTTTTACGGAAAGATTAACGGTGATGACGCAAACTTCTCAAGCGAAGAAAAGCGCAAACGTAATTTAGACTTTTACTCGCCTTTGTTTGAATTTTCGGGGCAGTTTGAGTGGAATATTACAGGTTTTGATGCTATGGGCACAAAAGGCGGTAAAGGGTTTAGCCCATACATATACGCCGGAGTTGGGATATTTAAATTTAACCCCAAAACAGTGCTAAACGACACCGTGTATGAATTACAGCCTAAAGGAACCGAGGGACAGGGTACCACTCCTTTGCAAAGCCGTAAAAAATATGCTCTTACGCAGGTAGCAATACCTTTTGGATTTGGATTTAAAATTAGATTAGCACCACGTTTTGTAATGGGCATTGAGTACGGCACCCGCTTTACTTTTACAGATTATCTTGACGATGTTAGTTTAACTTATGTAAATCCTGCAATCCTTTCGGCTCAATACGGATCTCAGTCGGCAGCATTAGCCAACCGCAGCGGTGAAGATAAAGGCCCATACGATATAATTAGCCAAAGAGGGCAACAACGTGGTGATAATAAAGACAGAGATTGGTATAACTTTTTGGGTATATCGCTTTCATATACAATTAATCTGCATAAAGTAAAGTGTTATCAGTTTTAAAAAGAGTCGCCCCGCTACTAATAGTAACTATATTTATAATAAGCAGCAACAATGCCATTGCGCAACGTTGGGAAATTGGCGGTCTTTTAGGCGGTACCAATTATTTAGGCGATATTTCAAAAGAACCTACTTTAAGTAAAACCCATATAGGTATCAACCTTTGGGGACGTTATAATATTTCACGCCATTTTTCATACAGGTTTGGAGCAGCTTTCGGACAAATTTCTGGTGCTGACTCCTTACAACCCGCAACTGAACTAAGAGGGCTTACCTTTAAATCAAATATTTGGGAGTTAACTAACATCATAGAGTTTCACTTTCGCCCTTTTGGATTAAGTCATCCACAGAACAAAAAATCATCTTTTTACGTATTTACAGGCATAAACGCGTTTTACTTTAACCCCAAAGCTAAATTTAATAATACTTGGGTATCATTACAACCCCTTGCCACCGAAGGTCAAAATCTTAATGGAGGAAAGGGTAAATACTCACGCGTGAGTGTGTCAATCCCCATTGGGGCAGGGTATAAATTTAAATTCTCACCAAAATGGATTTTAGGCTTTGAAGTTGGTTACCGTAAAACTTACACCGATTATTTAGACGATGTGAGCGGAAACTACCCTGATTTGGTTGAATTACGCACAACCAACGGTGCTGCTGCAGCAGCATTATCTGATCCATCAAGTATTAATGCTGGAGCAGGGGAGATACGTAGCGCAAAAAATGACATGCGCGGTGACCCGCACTTAAAAGACTGGTACGTGTTTGCAGGTATTACGCTTACATATCGTATTGAGCCCATTTATTGCGCATTTCCGCCAAAAACGAGGAGATTTCATAATGTTGATTAACTTTGCAACCCTCGAAAAAAATGCGCACCAACCCATGAGTTCGGCCCATGAAATAAACAAAGACAAGCTGCCAACGCACATTGCCATCATAATGGATGGTAACGGACGTTGGGCTAAAGGAAAAGGTAAATTCAGAATATTCGGGCACCGTAACGGAGTTGTGTCTGTTCGCGAAACTACCGAAGCCTGCGCCGAATTGGGAGTGAAACACCTTACTCTTTATGCCTTTTCTACCGAAAATTGGAGCCGACCCAAAGAAGAGGTAGATGCTTTGATGAACTTGTTAGTGGATACCATTGAAAAAGAAATCCCTACGCTGCAAAAAAACAGCATTCGCCTAACGGCCATTGGTGATTTACAGTCTTTACCCAAAAATTGTTTAGCAAAACTAAACGCAGCCATAGATGAAACTAAAAACAACACCCGTATGCAATTGGTGTTGGCCCTTAGTTACAGTGCCAAGTGGGATTTAACAAATAGTATCCGCAATATTGCCGCCGATGTGAAGGCCGGTAAAATTGATGTGAATGAGATAAATGATGAATTGATAGATAAATACCTATCAACGCGCGGGATACCCCACCCCGAATTATTAATACGAACCAGTGGAGAGCAACGTATAAGTAATTTTTTATTATGGGAAATTGCCTATTCAGAGTTGTACTTTACGCCCGTATTATGGCCTGATTTTAGGAAAGAAGACCTTTACGAAGCAATTATAGATTATCAAAAACGTGAACGCAGGTTTGGAAAAACAGGCGACCAGTTAAAAGCAGGATGAGATACTTAAGGATAGTACTACTGATATTATTGCCTGCACTACTGCGGGCACAAGGCGATACATCACAAACCGAAGAATACTATACCATGGATTACCAGCGTCCGCAAAAAGTTGTGGTAGGTGGTATAGGCATTATAGGCGTTCAGTTTTTAGATGAACGCATTTTATCTGTATTAACAGGCTTGTACGAAGGGCAAACCATATCATTGCCCGGCGATGA
The DNA here is from genome assembly GCA_943370295.1 of Agrobacterium sp. 719_389. Lineage (GTDB taxonomy): Bacteria > Bacteroidota > Bacteroidia > UBA8524 > UBA8524 > SB11. The sequence continues at coordinate 393,338 of CALRQL020000002.1, forward strand.
ACTTACAAAAGCTATCGAAAACCTTTGGAAACAAAAATTCTTTGTAAACATTCAAGTCCGTCTTAAAAAGATGGAGGGGAACAAAGTTTTTATTGACTTTTATTTAGAGGAAAGACCCCGCCTGAGCGAAATAAAAATACGAAGGCTTAAAAAACGCCATGCAAAAAATCTGCGCGAAGACTTAAGTATACAAAGCGGTCAAATTGTTACCGAAAACGTAATACAACGTACCCGCAGCGAAGTATTAAAACATTTCAGAGAAAAAGGATATTTTAACGCAAGGGTTGAAATTACTGAGGTGCCCAGCCCAATCCGCAAAAACTTCGTTGATTTGCAATTAACCGTATATCGCGGCGATAGAATAAAAATAAATGATATCGTTTTTGTTGGAAATAAAAATGTATCCTCAGCCAAATTAAGGAGGCTGTTTAGCGATACCAAACGCAAAGCATGGTGGCGTGTATTCAAAAAATCTAAATTTATAGAAGATACCTATAACGAGGAAAAACTTGGTATAGTAAGCTATTACAATACATTGGGCTATCGCGATGCAGTATTACTTAGTGATACCATATACCAGCACAACGATAAAACAATCAATATTCAATTAACCCTTAGCGAAGGCCGTAAATACTACTTCCGTAATATTTCATGGTCAGGTAATACCAAATTTACCAGTGACACACTGGGTAAGATGTTGGATATTAAGCGTGGTGATGTGTACGACCAATCAGCCCTTGAGAGCAAGCTGTTTATGAACCCAAGGGGTTATGACATATCAGCATTGTATATGGACGATGGGTATTTGTTCTTCTCAGTGGTTCCGGTTGAAGTAAAGGTAGAGAATGACTCTATTGACCTTGAAATCCGAATACAAGAAGGCCCACAGGCTACTATCAGCTCGGTAACAGTTACGGGGAATAGCAAAACCAGCGACCACGTTATCTTGCGTGAGATACGTACGAGACCCGGCCAGAAATTCAGCCGTACCGATATACAACGTTCAATTCGTGAATTGGTAGCATTAGGCTATTTCGATCCTGAAAAGATGGACGTACAACCTAAGCCTAATTTAGCAGCGGGTACAGTGGATATTGAATATAAGGTGGAAGAAAAATCGAGCGACCAGATTGAACTTTCAGGTGGTTTCGGTCAGGGGTTTGTGGTAGGTACCTTAGGACTTACACTATCCAACTTTGCCACTAAAAAAATGTTTAAAAAAGGTGGTTGGGATCCTTATCCGTCAGGCGACGGACAACGGTTAAGTATTCGTGCACAATCAAACGGTACGTTTTTCCAATCATATAACTTTTCATTTACTGAGCCTTGGTTTGGTGGCAAACGCCCCAACTCGCTATCGTTTAGTGCATATCACTCTATTCAGCAATTTAATAGCTCAGGCACCCCTTCAAAACTAAGAATTTCAGGATTAAGCCTTGGGTTAGGAAAACGTTTGCGTTGGCCCGATGATTGGTTCACTATAAACTATTCTATAAACTACCAGCATTACAACCTAAGTAATTACACCACCGGTATTTTTGAGTTTGACGATGGCCGCTCAAACAACGTAAACTTCCGTTTACTGTTATCGCGTAACTCTACCGATGATTTTATATTTCCACAGGCAGGTTCACAGTTTAACTTTTCAACACAGTTAACACCACCCATTTCATCATTCTCAGGCATTGATTACAAAACGGCTACCACGCAGCAGAAGTTTAAGTGGATTGAATACCATAAATGGAAGTTTGATGCAATGCACTACACCAAACTTGCTAAAAACCTTGTACTGGCCACAATGGTGCGCACAGGTTTTATGGGCTTTTATAACCGTGATATAGGCAACTCACCATTTGAACGTTTTTATGTGGGTGGTGCCGGTTTGATAGGATTTAACCTTGACGGTCGCGAATTGATTTCGATGCGCGGTTACAGGGATAATTCAGTTACCCCAAGATCAGTAAACGAAGATGGAAGTTTAGGCAACTATGTTGGAGCTACTGTGTACAACAAGTTTACCATGGAGCTTCGCTACAGAGTTTCTCCCAACCCTCAAGCAACCGTGTATGTACATAGTTTCTTAGAAGCAGGTAACAGCTGGTCACGATTCAAAGATTACAACCCTTACAACCTTTTACGTTCAGGCGGCGTTGGTGTACGTATATTTCTGCCCATGTTCGGCCTGTTAGGTATAGATTGGGGCTACGGGTTTGATAATAACCCATACACCCCCGGTTCAAATAAAGGACAAGTACACTTTTTCATAGGTCAGCAACTATAATTTTTATAAAAGACATGAAGCAGATAATATCAGTTATAGCATTTTTAATAGCCTTGCCGGTTTTTGGCCAAAGGTTTGCTTATGTAGATAGTGAATACATACTTAACCAGATGCCCGAATACAAATCAGCCCAAAAACAGCTTGATTTTCTTTCGGAACAATGGGAAAAGGAAATTGAAAAGAAAAAAGAGGAGATTGCCAAACTTGAGAAAAACCTTTTAGCAGAGCGTTTAGTGCTAACGGATGATGTAATAAAACAACGTACAGACGAAATATCAGCTAAAAATAAAGAATTGCGCGAGTATCAGGTATCAAAGTTTGGGGTAAACGGCGAATTGTTTACCAAACGTCAGGAGTTGGTAAAACCCATTCAAGACAAGGTTTTTGAAGCCATACAAAAGGTTGCCAAAGACAACGCCTTAGATTTTATTTTCGACAAATCGGGTGGGGTTACCATGTTGTACACAAATCCAAAATATGACCGCAGCGACGAAGTACTGGAAGCCCTTGGTATAAGCCCCGGAGGAGAGGGACAAGGAGAAACACCGGAAGAAGAATAAAAAAAGTGTTTACCTTGCGACTTTAAATTGTATAGAACAAAAACGACACAAAATATAGCTACGATGAAGAACAGTATTAAAACCCTTGCCTTAGTATTTGGTTTGATGATTTGCGCAATCACAGCAAATGCACAATCTAAAATTGCCCACATATATGCCGATTCATTGGTATTGTTAATGCCAGAAGCTCAAAAAGCCGATACGGTTATACAAGCTGAGGTTAAAACATGGGAAAATGCACTCTCTAAAAGAGAAGCAGAACTTAAGAACTTGTATGACAGCATCATGAAGAAGGTAGCTGATAATGGTGGAGAAGAGCCTAAAAACGATCCATTTTTTCAGATTTTAGTTGACGATTATCAGGCAGGTACTCAAAAGTTTAATAAACTTGACCAAGATGCAAAAAATGCGGTGGCTGCAAAGCGCCAAACATTATACGAACCCATCATTGCCAAAGTGCGTAAGGCAATTGAAGAAGTAGCTAAAGAAAAAGGCTATACTTACGTATTGGACGCAAGCGCAGGCGGTATTCTTTACTCACAACCGGCTGACAACCTGATGAACGATGTGAAAAAGAAATTGGGTCTTAAATAAGTTCATTACTCAAAATAAAAACATAACGGAAAGTCCCTCATTTGAGGGACTTTTTTGCATATATTCGATATACCAAAAATTGTGGAAGCAAAAAATCAACCCATAGGCATATTCGATTCAGGGATTGGCGGTCTTACCGTAGCAAGAGCCATTGCCAAACTTATGCCTCACGAAAGCTTTATTTACTTTGGTGATACCGCCCACTTACCCTACGGCGATAAATCGGCAGAATCAATAAAGCACTATTCACGTAAAATAGCTTCGTTCTTGCTGTCACATAACTGTAAAATGGTAGTGATAGCCTGTAATACAGCCTCAGCCACAGGTTATCAGGCATTGCTTCCCATGTTTGCTGATAAAGAGTTATTAATTAACGTTATCGACCCTGTTGCACAACACGTAGCACAAACAGTAACACAAGGCAAAGTAGGTATTATAGCCACCAAGCGCACTGTAAGCACACGTGCCTACTCTAAAAAGATAAAAAAAACAGCCCCAACATTAGCCACCGCAGAATTGGCTACTCCTTTGTTGGCACCCATGATAGAAGAGGGGTATTTTAATAACAACATCAGCCAAACCATTATTAACAGTTACTTGGAGAAGAAACCCCTTAAAAGCATTGATGCGCTGGTATTAGGATGCACCCACTACCCGCTGATACAAGCACAAATAGAAAAATACTACCAGAAACAAAAGAAGCAAGTACCCATTATAGACTCGGCCAGTGTGGTAGCCCAGCAAGTAAAAAAGGTTTTGGAGAGTAAAAAACTGCTCAATCCTTCAGGGCCTGCTGAGTATAAATTTTTTGTTTCAGATTACACCACCGCATTTGAAAGCACTGCACGCATTTTCTTTGAAGAAAAAATAAAACTTGAGTATTACCCGCTTTGGCAATAACCCATGCAACCTAAAGGCACGGTATTAATAATAGACGATGTACACCCGTATCTCAATGAGCATTTACCTGCTTTGGGATACGAGATTGATTATCTCCCTTACATATCAAGGGCAGAAATTATCAACTGCATAGGTAATTACGAAGGATTGGTGGTACGCTCTAAAACCAAGATAGACCGTGAGGTATTGCAAGAAGCCCATAAACTGAAATTTATCGGTAGGGCAGGGTCGGGGCTTGAAATTATTGATTTAGAATATTGCGAGCACAAAGGAATAAATTGCTTTAATACCCCAGAGGCCAACTGTGATGCAGTGGGCGAACAAGCTGTAGGTATGCTGCTTAGTTTATTGGCAAACATCCACAAATCATACTTAGAAGTAAACAACTTTGTGTGGGAGCGAGAGGGCAACCGTGGGTTTGAATTATCATACATGACTGTGGGAATTGTTGGGTATGGGCACACAGGAAGCGCCTTCGCAAAAAAGCTGTCAGGTTTTGGTTGCAAAATAATAGCCTACGATAAATACAAAACCGGTTATGGCACCGAGCAGGTAGAAGAATGCAACATGAGCGATCTGTACGCGCGTGCAGACGTGCTTAGCGTACATTTACCGCTAACTGATGAAACAAGACACCTTATCAACACAGAGTATCTTAATAGCTTTAAAAAGAGCCTCTATTTGCTTAATCTATCAAGGGGGAAAATAATGCACACGCCCGATGTACTATCGGCCCTGCAAAGCGGTAAACTGCGTGGTTGTGCGCTGGATGTACTGGAAAACGAAAACCTGCCCGAATATTCTTTCGACGAACGTCAGCAACTTTCCAACCTGCTGGCATACCCTAACGTTTTAATAACAAGTCACACAGGTGGCTGGACGCATGAATCCTATTACAAGATTTCAGTCAGCTTAGTTGAGAAAATAAAACAACTGGGATAAACAGAAATCAAAAACAACCGCCGGCCGGCAAACCCAATGCACCAGTAGGTGCAGGTAAAATTTTATTCACTTTTAAAAAACAACCTATGAGAAGGATAATTTACCTATGGCTTTGCTTTGCCCTTCCTGTAGCAATACAGGCACAAACCACCACAGGGGAGTTGCAAGTTACTGTCATCGAAGGCGAGGAGCCTGTAGATATGGCTAACGTAACTCTTTATAGAGACGGAGCTGTAATTAAAACTCAAAGTACAGGGGAAGATGGAAAAACCACTTTTAAACCTATAAGTGTTGGTAAGTACGATGTACGTATAACTTACGTAGGACACGACAAGACCATGAAAAATGTGGTTATTGAAGAAGACAAGGCTAATAAAATTACAATCCACTTTGAAATAATTGAAGTACCGGGTGCAATTGTAGAGTATGAAAAGAAAATTGTAGACCCTCATTTGCCGATAATCAATAAACCACAAGAATCAGCATTGAGAAATGATCTTAGCAGATTAATTAATACTATGCCATCTGTGTTTTCGCAAGATGGTGGAGGGTTGTCTTTTGGAGGTAGTCGGGGTAATTCACATCGCATTTTATGGAATGGGGTATGGATTAATGGAAATAACCTTTCAAGTTTTCCTGCCGCAGCAACAGGAAACATGTCTGTTTTGCTTGGAGGCTTCTCCGCAGAATACGGTGATTTTTTGGGAGGTGCCATCAGCATCAATACCCCTCGCCCCGGCTTACTTACCCGCCGTTCAGTTGAGGCAATTAGCTCCAGCCTGTTTGATAAATACCACAATAACTACGCAGAAGCCTTTTTTATGGGGCCTTTGATTGTAGAAAACAAAGGTCGCGACAGTGCTAAAGTTAAGTTGGGCTATTTACTATCAGGCAATTACCAATACCAAGCCGATAGGTCGCCATCAGCAGTGGGCGTGTGGCGTTTAAAAGAAGATAAACTGAAAGAACTTGAGGAAACCCCATTACGTTCATCTCCTAAAGGAAACGGTTTTGTACCCGCCGCTGAGTTTATCACCCAAAAAGACTTGGAGAAAATAAGTGCCAACCCCAATACCCCTTCACAAACTACTTCATTATTGGGCGAATTGAATTATATTCCTAACGAGAACATCCAGGTATTATTGGGAGCCAAATACGACTACGGCAATTATATCAACTACAACTTTGCCAACAACCTGTTCAATCCGGGCAACAACTCACAAACCATCAACCACAACTTGCTTACCTATATAAACTTTAACCATGTACTGAAAACTAAAGAAAATAGCTGGATAACCAATGCATTCTACAACGTGCGTTTTGATTATCAGGGTTCGTGGTCGGTTACTCAAGACCCCGAACATGGTAACAACCTTTTTGACTATGGGTACTTAGGCCGTTTTAAAACATACAGCGCTCCTGCCTATGAGTTGGTGTCGCATACAGAAAATCAGAAACCGGATACATTTGAAGTAAATGGGCAAAAATACTACGTTAAAAATTACTACCGCCAAACAGGTAACCGCCCCATTGATACTTTGGTAACTTTTGACCGCAACGAAACCCGTAACCCTTTGCGTGCCAACTACACCAGTTTGTATTATGATTTGTTGGGACAAGAGAATATAAACTCACTAACCTCTATACGCAGCAGCGGTGCAGGGTTGGTAAACGGCCAAAATCCTATAGGCATATATTCAAACATGTGGAACAACGTGGGGTTGGGAGTAACAGGTTATGGTAAAAGTCAGAGCGAGCAAGTAGGCATAAACGCTACAGGGCAGATAAGTACCAAAAACCATGAATTACGCTTTGGAATGTATTACGAGCAACGTTTTCAGCGCAGTTGGAGTGCGGATGCTAACGGTATTTGGACATTGATGGGACAATTAGCCAACAACGGTATTGTGTTAGATACCGATAACCCCCAACTGATGTTTGATCAAAACGGGGTGTTTAGAGACACTGTTAAATACGGGTATCGTCAATCAGCCTCACAGTCAACTTTTGATAAGCGTATCAGGGCAGCGCTAATGGCACAAGGTGCAGTAGATAACTACGGTAAACCCATTGCCGAAAACTCGTTTATAGATATTAACGCATACAACCCGGCTGATTTTAAACTCTCAATGTTTAGTGCCGATGAGTTACTAAACAACGGCAACGGCTATGTAAGCTATTACGGGTATGATTATTTGGGTAACAAAGCCAAAGGGGCACGCAGCATAAACGCCTTCACCGATGATGTGCTAAACCGTCCCATAGGAGCGTATATGCCTACTTATGCAGCCGCATTTATACAAGACCGTATACAGTTTAAAGGCTTTACAATGCGGGTGGGTGTGCGTGCTGAAAGATTTGACAATAATATGCCCGTGCTGAAAGATCCGTTTTTATTGTACGATGCAAAAACTGCTGCCGAAGTAAAAACAATGGGCGGAAGTGATGTGAAGCATCCCGAATCAATTGGTGATGATTATACGGTGTATGTTGACGATGCCCGAAACCCTAACCGAATTACCGGCTATCGCAACGGCAATACATGGTACAATGCACAAGGCTTGCAAATAAACGACCCTGCTGCCATTGCAGAGCAATCAAAAGGAAGCACCATACAGCCCTATCTTAGCAATGCAACACAAAATAGGGTAGGGGCAAACGCATTTACCGATTACAAACCCCAAGTACAGCTATTACCCCGTTTATATTTTGATTTTCCAATATCAGATGTAGCCCGCTTTTTTGCCAGCTACGATGTAATGGCACAACGGCCTACCAATAACTTTGCTACCATAGCGCAATATTACTTTTTACCATTTAACTCAACCGACATAATTGGCAACCCCGATTTGAAACCTCAGCGCAGTACCAACTACGAGTTAGGTTTCAGAGTTAAACTATCCGTAAACTCCGCATTGGCACTTACCGCAGCCTATCGTGAGCAACGCAACCTTATACAATTATATAAATACAACTACGCTTATCCCGTAAGCTATACATCATTTGCCAACATCGATTTTTCAACTATCAAATGTTTCACCGCTCAATACATTTTGCGCAAAAACGAGCGGATTGAAATGGACGCATCCTACACGTTACAGTTTGCCGATGGCACAGGCTCATCAGCAGGCTCTCAGCAGGCATTGGTTGCAGTGGGGCAACCAAACCTGCGTACACTTTTTCCCCTTAGCTTTGATGTGCGTAACAATATCAAGTTCAACATCAGCTACTATACCCGCCGCGGTGATAAGTACACAGGGCTTAGAATTATGGGCAAAAAGGTATTTGAAAACATGGGTGTAGTGATGAACCTTAATGCGTTTTCAGGTTTGCCCTACACAGTTAACCAACAACCTACAGCCAATGCGCAAAGCGGGGCCGCCAACCGTTCGCCCATCAAAGGCACACCGTTTGGTGCCCGCTTGCCTTGGCAATTACAGAACGACTTAAGTATATTCAAAACAATCCCGGTTGTTTTGGGCCGAACCAAGGACGGCAAAAACAAAATGGGCGAGTTTAGGTTTACACTATGGGTAAATAATTTTATCAACCTAAAAAACATACGTGCAATACATCCTTACACCGGTTCAGCCGATACAGATGGTTGGCTAAGCTCTGAACAAGGACGAAAAGCAGTTGAAAGTGCCGTAAATGCTCAATCATTTGTTGATTTGTACAACACAGCACTGCAAAATCCCGGTTTTTATACAATGCCCCGCAGGATAAGATTAGGGGTATCGTTAAACTTTTGATAACCGACTGTTTTTAAGGGGGTTTAAAAAAAAGATATAAAAAATCAGGGGGCGTTACAACCCCCTGATAAAAAAAGTCGTTCAGTATCCAGTACCTATAAACAACATTAATCGGATATAAATAGTGGTTTATAAAATAGATATGATTTTGTGGAGCCAAATGTTTAGTGTTTTTTTGTGGGAAGTATAAAATTAATTTTAAATTGTGCCCCCAATTTTAGGGGCAAACCCAAGAATTGGAACTAATACCAAACTAAGTTGATATGAGAAGAAAAATCTACCTGTTTTTATTGGGTGTAATTGCTTCGGTTACAGCAATGGCCCAATCACAGTTGGGAGAAATCAGGGGTACCGTTTTTGACGAGGATACCAAAGAGCCGCTGATAGGTGCCACTGTAGAAGCGTTTTTGGGAGGCCAGCAAATTACCGGTGCCGCTACCGACATTGACGGTGTGTACCGAATTAAAGGTCTTAAACCAGGAACTTACGACATTGTTGTTAAGTACACCGGTTACCAAAGCAAAAGAATTGAAGGTCTTACTATTCGTCCCGATCAAATCACATTTCAGGATGTGCAGATTGGTGAATCGGTAGTTACCGTAGGTGAAGTTGTTATTACTGAGAAAGCCCGTCCTCCCATTGTAAAAGGTGACGAGTTGGGTCGTACCATTGATAACGTAGGCAAAATACCCACCCGTGGGGTAAACAGCCTTAGTAACACGGTAGCAGGTACCATATCAATAGATGGTGGTACACCAAGTTTCCGTGGTGCTCGTTCATCAGGTACTGCTTATTATATTGATGGTGTAAGGGTAATTGGTAACATCAACCTTCCCCAGCGCGGTATAGGCCAGCAAAACGTTATTACCGGTGGTGTATCTGCTGAGTATGGCGACTTTGTTGGGGGTGCTATCAGCGTAACCACACCCCCTCCGTCATCTACCTTTAACGCATCGTTTGAAGGCATTACCTCAAGTCTTTTTGATAAATACCACTTCAACCTGTTCGAAATGGCAATGACCGGCCCTATTTATACAAAAAATAAAGGCCGTTCAACTGCTCGCACAGTATTAGGGTACTTGTTTGCAGGTAACTTTAACTACAGTGCCGACCGTTCGCCATCGGCCATCGGTGTTTGGCGTGTAAAAGAAGATAAACTAAAAGAATTAGAAGCCAACCCCATTCGTTCGGCTCCAATCGGTCAAGGTTTTGTGCCTTCGGCTGAGTTTATTACCAATAGTGATTTGGAAAAAGTACAAGCAACCCCCAACGTTCCACAATACGTGGTTACTGCATTGGGTAACTTAAACTTTTCTCCAACCGATAAGATACAAGTGATTTTGGGTGCTAAGTATGACTATTCAAACACAATAGGCTACAACTTCCAAAACAACCTGTTCAACTACAACAACAACGCACAAAGCATTCAGCACAGTTTATTAAGCTACTTGAGTTTCACTCAAAGGCTTATTACTTCGGATGACAATAAAGACAAAAACGCAAAACGTTTAGTTGAAAGTGCATACTACACCATCCGTTTAGAATACCAGTCGAACTGGAACATCAACCAAGATGCAGTTCACAAAGACAATATCTTTGATTATGGCTACATCGGTCGTTTCAAAACATTCAGCCGCCCCGCATTTGAATTTGTAGGCGGTGGTAATGAAAACTCAAAACCCGATACTGTACAATACAACGGCCAAACCTATTACATCAAAAACTATTACCGTCAAAGCGGTAACAGGCCTATTGATACTCTGTTTACCTTTGACCGTACCAATACCCGTAACCCAATCAGGGCTAACTATACATCGGCTTACTACGACCTATTGGGTCAAGATGCAATCAATTCAATATTTGATGTGCGTAGTAGCAACGCCGGTTTGGTTAACGGACAAAACCCAATTGGTATATACTCTTTGATGTGGAACAACGTAGGTACTCTTACATCAAGCTATGGCAAAAGCCAAAACGAGCAGTACAGTTTGAACGCTTCGGGTGAGGTGAGTATTAAAGGTCATGACATTAAGTTTGGTGTTTACTACGAGCAACGTGTATCACGTTCGTGGAGTGTATCATCAAATGGTTTGTGGACATTGATGTGGCAGTTGATGAACAACGGTATTGTATTGGATACCGAGAACCCGATTTTGGCAGTTGACCAAAACGGAATTTTCCGTGATACTGTACGCTACAACTACAAACAATCAGAAAACCAATCAACCTTTGATAAAAACTTCCGCAGGAGGTTAATGGAGCGCGGCGTAGTGGATAACTACGGCAACCCTATCACTGAAAACTCATACGTTGATATCAACTCATTTGACCCTAACGACTTTAAAATAAGCGATTTTAGTGCTGATGAACTGTTAAACAACGGTAACCGTTTAGTTAGCTATTTCGGTTACGATTACATGGGTAACAAACTTAGGGGTAGCCGCGGTATTGCTGATTTCTTAGATCCAAACAGGCGCGAAATTGGTGCTTACATGCCCATTTACTCAGCAGTATTTGTTCAGGATAAATTTGCCTTCAAAGACCTTATTTTCCGTTTAGGTTTAAGGGTTGAAAGGTTTGATAACAACCTACCCGTATTAAAAGATCCATACTCATTGTATCCTATCCGCTCAGCAGGTGAAGTGAAAGAAGTAGGCGGTACTGCCGTTTCTCACCCATCATCTATCGGCAATGATTATGCAGTGTATGTAGATAATATTGAAAACCCAACCCGCATTTTGGGTTACCGTGATGGTTTGGAATGGTACAACAAAGAAGGTATTAAAATTGCCGACCCATCTGTACTTGCCAACAACTCACGTACCGGTAAAATCCAACCTTATTTGGTTGACCCTAACAACGAAAACGTTACAGCTGCTTCGTTTACAGATTTCAAACCAACTATCAACGTGTTGCCACGTATTTGGTTTGACTTCCCTATTAACCAAGCTTCAAGGTTCTTTGCCAGCTACGACGTTATTGCACAAAGGCCATCAAACGTATTTACTACAGTTGATGACTATTACTACTTGCGTTTTAACCCCACTACAACGCTTAACAACCCTAATTTGAAAGCCCAAACTACTACTGACTATGAGCTTGGTTTCAAACAAAGGTTAACAGATAATACCAGCAAGCACCAATCAGCATTAAGTATAGTGGCTTCGTACCGTGAACAACGTAACCTTATCCAGTTGTTCCGCTACAACTATGCTTATCCTATTGATTATACTTCGTTTGGTAACATCGACTTTTCAACAATTAAAAGCTTCAGGCTTGAGTATGAAATGAGGGATTTGGGTAACCTTAACATGGACGCTAACTATACCTTGCAGTTTGCTGATGGTACAGGTTCAAGCACAGGTTCTCAAGCATCACTTATTTCAGTAGGCTTGCCCAACTTGCGTACGCTGTTCCCACTTAACATCGACGTAAGGCACAACATCAAAGTTAACTTGTACTATGAATTTGCCGGTGGCGATAGGTACAACGGACCGGTATGGGGCAAAAAGAAAACCAAAGTACTTGAAAACGCAGGTGTCAGTGTAATCTTTAACGCCTTCTCAGGTCTTCCATACACAGCTAATCAAATTGCTACTCCTAACACTCAATCAGGTGTAGTAGTTCGTAGCCCAATTAAAGGTACTCCTTTTGGTTCACGCCTTCCATGGCAGTTGCAAAACGACATCAACATTTACAAACGCGTAAATGTGAAGTTGGGACGTAACAAATCAGGTATGCCTAAAATGGGACAAATGCAGTTTATGTTCTGGATACAAAACTTCCTAAACATAGATAACATTAGGGCTGTACATCCATACACCGGTTCAGCTACTGATGATGGCTGGTTGAGTTCAAACCTTGGCCGCGAGTCGATAAGGAACGCAGTTGATGCACAATCATTTGTTGATTTGTACAACACTGCCCTTGCCAACCCCGGATATTATGGTTTGCCACGTCGTATCAGGTTGAGCGTATCGTTGCAGTTTTAATTAAAGTAAAAAATTACGGTTATGAGAATTATTAATATAAAGGCATTAGTTAGTGTAGCTGTTATGCTATTTGCAGGCAGCAATCTAATGGCAAAAGAAGTTATCGGGCTGCCTACATCCGTAGGCGGGCAAAAGTTGCAGCGTAAAGCCGCAGCCTGCGAGCCTGCTACATTTCAGGCTGATTTAGATATCAACAACGTACGCGCCCGTATTTTGAACGGTGGTGATATGTGGTGGGATTTGAATAGCGTGGCCAAGTACGAAATACCAAAGGTAAACGATGCTAATACTATCCGTAAAAACTCGCTGTTTGCGGGTGCAATATGGATTGGTGGTCTTGATCCGGGCGGTAACCTAAAAGTGGCTGCTATGACCTATCGCCAAAGCGGTAGTGATTATTACCCCGGCCCTTTGGATACAGGCGGTTCTGCATCAACCGAAGCCGGAAGGTGTAAATTCTACGATAAAATCTTTAAAATCAATCGTACCGATATCATGGCGTTTAGCGACAGTGGCGTTGCGCCAACTGACGATATACGTAATTACCCCGGTAACGGTGATATCAATTTTAAAGAATCAAGGGTGATTGCTCCGTTTTTTGATGCTAACGGTGATGCAATTTATGATGTTTCAAGCGGTACAGATTATCCTGTATTAGACCCAACACGCCCATCAGATAAAAACAAGCCCGAAGATCAACCTGATCAGATGCTAACCTTTGTTTACAACGATAAAGGTAATATACACTCTGAAACTTCAGGTATTCCTATCGGTTTGGAATTGGTTACTACCGCCTTTGGTTTTAAAACCAACGACGAGATTAACAACATGACCTTTTATAAAACCAAAATTACCAACCGTTCTCGCGATGCGGTAAGGGATTGTTATTTTGGACAATGGGTTGATGCTGATTTGGGTAACTATTCTGATGACTATGTAGGTTGCGATACTTCGCGCGATTTAGGCTTCTGCTACAACGGTGATGATGATGATGAAGGTATCTTAGGATACGGGACTAACCCTCCTTCGGTAGGTACTGACTTCTTCGAAGGCCCTCGTAACGAAGCCGGACAAGAGCTGGGCTTAGCAAAATTTGTTTACTATAACAACGACTTTTCTGTAATTGGTAACCCAACCCTTGCTGAACACTACTATGGTTACTTGCGTGGTTTGTGGAAAGACAATTCACCTGTAACATACGGTGGTAATGGTTACAACACAGGCTCACGTACTGATTTTATGTTTCCCGATGATCCTGCAAAAGCAGGCGGATGGCACGAAAAATCAGCAGGTAACACCCCCGGTGACCGTCGTTATATCCAATCATCAGGTCCATTTACACTTGAGCCAGGAGCTGTTAACTACGTAACAGTAGGTGTAGTTTGGGCACGTGCTACTACAGGTGGTGCTACCGGTTCACTTTCATTGTTGCGTTTGGCAAGTGATAAAGCTCAAAAATTGTTTAACAACAACTTCGACATTATTGATGGTCCTGATGCTCCAATTGTACAAATAACCGAACTTGACCGTGAGCTTATCATGACCTTTACCGGTACCAACTCTCCACGTGTTGAAAGATACAGTGAGTCTGTTATTGGCGGAAACGGCCAAGAATTGCGCTACAAGTTCCAAGGATACCTTGTATATCAATTGAAAGATGCAAGTGTAACAGCTGCTGATTTGACTAATATTGATAAAGCCCGTTTGGTGTTCCAATGCGATATCAAAGACGAAACAGCACAAATCATTAACCAAGAGTTTGATGATGTTGTGGGTGTAACCGTTCCGGTTGAAAAAGTTAACGGAAGCAATACCGGTATTCAACATACTTTTAAATTGGCCGAAGACCTTTTTGCCGCAGGCGATAAACGTTTGGTAAACTTTAAAACTTACCATTACTTGATTATGTCGTATGCTCATTTAACTAATGACCCTAACGACGATCTTCAATTCTTAGGCGGTAGGCTTATTGCAACCAGCAGAGGTATCCCTCACAAATCGGAACCTCGCGGTTCAGGTACCGAAATTGGAGCTAATTATGGTGATGGCCCATCTATTACCCGTATTTCAGGACGCGGTAATGGTGGTATTGCTCTTGAGCTTGATGAAGAATCAGAAAACGCAATATTAAACGCTTCAAGTGCACACGTTCCCCGTATTAAATACAAAGGCGGTTCAGGACCATTCAACATTAAAGTGATTGATCCTTTTAAAATTCAAAGAGGCGATTATGAGTTGCGATTTGTTGACTCAGTACACCTTAACAGTACCGCATTCAGATTCCAAGATTCTATTACTAACCCATTCCGTAGCCGTTGGGTACTAACCAATACTACCACCGGGCAATCAGTACTATCTGATACTGTTATAAACATTGATAACGAACAAGTAATACCACAATGGGGTATTTCATTAACCATTAAACAAGTTGTTGGCCCCGGCGATCCTGATAACCTAACTGATAACAGCAATGGTTTCTTAAGTGCATCAATGGAGTTTGAAAACGATGAAAAACCATGGTTAACAGGTTTGCAAGACAACGATGCGTTTGCCACAAGCCCAACTCTATCTTGGTTCAACTGGATTAGGGCAGGTCGTAACGGTTCGCCAAGCTATGCGGATGTATATGCGCATGACTTTGCTAATGCCGGTAACCCGCTTGACCCTCGCGAACGTTGGGAGAAAATGTTGGATGGTCGCATAGCTCCTTATGCTCTTGCAGCACGTGCCCCTGCTAACGCTTCAGGCCGCACTACTTATGGCCCGGCATATTCACAACAACCACTTACTGATAACCCTTACAATGAGTTGGCAAGTGTGGATATTGTGATTACTCCGGATAAATCAAAATGGACTCGTTGTGCGGTAGTTGAAATGTCAGAAGACCCATTGCTTTCTTTGGGTAACGCTGAAAAATTCCAATTACGTCGTAGCCCATCGTTGGATAAAGATTTTAAACCAATGACTAACGGTGACCAAGGTCGCAGCTGGTTCCCCGGTTATGCAATCAACCTTGAAACAGGCGAAAGGCTTAACATTATCTTTGGTGAAGACTCTAACTTGCCTAACGAAAACGGTACCGATATGATTTGGAACCCAACCGGTAACTTGTCATCATCACAAGGTATTGTGTTAGGTGGTAAACACTACTTCTACATTATGGGCAGCTATAGGGCTGTAAACTTTAAAGGACCTATTTACGACGAAGGAGCTACTTACCAACCAATGCTTTCATCAAACAGCGTGCTTGATCGCAGGCGTGTGTTTGCACAAGCTATGTATGTGATGCCAGCACTTGCTGAAACAGGCTTTAACCTTAAGAGTGGTATTCCTCCTTATGAAGTTAGAATACGTATCAGAGCTTCTAAACCTTATCAAAACTATAACGCTGCTGGTGATAGCATAAACAAAAATCAACCTTTGTTTGCCTTCAACACCAACGATATTGTTGCCAATCCAAACTCAGACAATGCTAAACGCAGTGCTCTTGATTTGATAGGTGTTGTTCCTAACCCATACTACGCATATTCACAATATGAAGGTAGCAGGTTGGATAACAGGGTGAAGTTTATCAACCTGCCACAAAAAACAACCATTAAAATTTTCACCTTCAACGGTACATTAGTGCGCACAATTAAGAAGGATGACGAATCAACCTCTGTTGATTGGGATTTGAAAAACCAAGCCAACGTGCCAATTGCATCGGGTATGTATATTATACACGTTGATGCCGAAGGCGTAGGTACTAAAATCTTGAAATGGTTTGGTATTATGAGGCAGATAGATTTGGATACCTTCTAATCACTTTAATGGAAATTTAACATGAAAAAACTTATAAAGCATACGTTGATAGTAGCAGGTATTACAGCCTGTGTTATAAATGCAAGGGGTGGTAACCCTGACCGTGCCGGACAAGCCGGGGCAACCGAACTGCAAGTGAACAGTTGGGCCCGCAGCTCAGGCTGGGGCGGTGTAAACTCAGCCTCTATCAGGGGACTTGAGTCAACCACACTTAACGTAGCGGGTTTGGCCCACTTATCTTCTACCGAAGTAATTGCTGCCCGCACCAATTGGTTAGTTCCCTCGGGTATTAACATTAACAACATTGGTTTGGGCCAAAGGGTGAGCGAAAGCGGTGTATTGGCATTAACCATTACCTCAATAGGTTTTGGTGATATACCCATCACCACCGTTAGCCAGCCCGAAGGTGGTTTAGGTACTTTTAGGCCTCAGTTTATAAACATAGGCTTAGGATACGCTCACAGGTTCTCATCATCTATCACAGGTGGTTTATTACTAAGGGCAATATCACAAGAGGTAGTAAACGTTAAAGCACAAGGTTTTGCTATCGATGCTGGTATCCAATACGCTACCACATCAGTAAAACGTACCATTGGTAACCCTAAATTTTCTAAAGGTCGCTACCGTGAGGACATGCGTTTTGGTATTGCTTTGCGTAACGTAGGCCCCGACATGGTTTTCCGTGGCGATGGTTTATCAATTACCGGTACTATGAACGATGCTTCATACTCAAGCACTTTAGAAAACCGTGCAGCTAAATTCAACCTCCCCTCGTTGCTTAACATCGGTTTTGCATACGATTTCAGGTTGGATAAAGACAGCAACAGCTACTTCCACAGGTTAACAGCAGCTACCAACTTCACATCTAACACTTTTTCTAAAAACCAATTAGGTGTTGGTCTTGAATATTCTTACAAAGAGTTTATCATGTTCCGCGCCGGTTTTAATTACGAAGACGGATTGTTTGATGACGAGAACCGTACCAATGCACTAACCGGTTTTGCCGGTGGTGTTACCCTTGAGGTACCTTTCTCAAGCAATACAATTGGTATTGATTACTCATACCGTAGCACAAACCCCTTCCAGGGTATCCACTCGTTTGGGTTGCGCCTTGCTTTGGGTAATGACTGATAACACGTATTTGTTTTTTTAATATTCAATAACATAAATTATTTTTGCTGGAAAGTTCTGAGTTTCGGACTCAGAACTTTTCTTTTTGTTTAAAGCAAGCGATTATGGCAGAGGTACATTATTTTACTAAAGAAGGATTAGACAAGCTTAAAGCTGAAGTCCACCACATGAAAACCGTTGAGCGACCCTCAATTTCAAGGCAAATTGCCGAGGCTAGGGACAAGGGCGACCTTTCGGAGAATGCAGAATACGATGCTGCCAAAGAGGCTCAAGGATTGCTTGAGGCTAAAATTGCCGAAATGGAGACCATGCTGGCCAATGCACGATTGCTGGACGAGAGTTTGATTGATAACTCAAAAGTGATGATTTTGAGTAAGGTGACTCTTAAGAATTTGAAAAACAACGCTAAGATTACTTATACTTTGGTGACTGAAAAAGAAGCCGATCTTAAAAGCGGTAAGATATCTGTTAAATCTCCTATCGGTGCAGGCCTTATTGGCAAAACGGTAGGCGAATCGGTACAGATACAAGCCCCCGCAGGCATATTGGAGTTTGAAGTACTTGAAATCGGACGCTAATGGCAAGTATATTCACCAAAATCATTAACCGCGAAATTCCGGGCCATATAATTGCTGAAACCAGCGATTACATTGCTTTTTTAGATGTTTTTCCTTTGCGTATGGGCCACACTTTAGTAGTGCCTAAGCAAGAAGTTGATTACATTTTTGATATGGAAGACGATGCATTAGCAGGCTTGCAGCTATTTGCCAAAAAAGTAGCAAAAGCAGTAAAGTCGGCAGTGCCTTGCAAACGTATTGGAGTTGCTGTGATTGGACTGGAAGTGCCGCATACACACATGCACTTAGTACCGATGGATGAGGTGGGTGATATTAATTTTACCAAGCCTAAACTAAAACCCGAGGCAAGTGAGCTAAGTGCCGTTGCAACAGCAATAAAAACTGCTTACGAGGCATTATAAAATCTCTAACCACTATAACAAAAAAGGCCGCATTTGCGGCCTTTTTTGTTTCAATAGCTTATTCTTTGTATCGTATTATTCTTTGATGAAGCGGGTAGTGGCACCGTTAATAGTAATGATGTAACAACCTTTATCAAGGTGGGCCACATCAATAGAAGTGTGAGAAGTGGTGGTGCCGCTGATTAACTGTTTACCGGTGATATCAAGCACCGTATAAGGCAAACCGCTTTCAACTCCCCATACCGAAACTAAATTGGTAGCCGGGTTTGGATAAATAGCAATAGTAGTTGATGCAATAGGTTGTACGGCAACAGGTTGGTCAAAACTCACAAAATCAACCGTCAATTCTCCACCTAACTTAAAATTATTTTCCTTGCCCGATACAAGGGTGATCACCATCGAATCTGGGGTGGAAAACGTAATTTGTGAAATGTCAACTACAAAAGGGAACATGCCGGGGCCGGTGGGAGCTAAAACAGTAGAACCGCCCGCATCAGCTATCGGGGTATTGTTTGCATTGTCGTAATGTTTAAACATTACCACAGCCATTGCCGAATCTGTAGTATCGGTTACAGTGAAATTATACAAGCCGTACAGCTTTGATTTAAAACTACCCGACCAAGGCACACCACCCAGTAAAGGCAAGGTTCCGGTATCGCTAAGGCTCAAAGTAAAATCGCCGTTAATTAGCAAGCCCGGCACTGCATTTCCAAACACATTCAAGGTTTTAATCTTCACTTGGTTAGAAATGGTGTTTGGGTATTGGGTCTTAGTAATAGCAGCACCAATAAACTCTGTAAGCCCGTTGCTGCTTGTCCAGCCTTCAGGCTCTTGCCAATCAAAAGGTGCAGGTTTCCCTGAAGGTGTCCATCGCTCAAAACCGCGATTAGTAATAGTGTCTTGCGCTGATATTGTGAAGCATAGCGCAAAAAGCGAAACGATAAGTAATGTTTTTTTCATAGTAAATAATAGTTGGTTTCAGTGATAACATGCGTTATCTCAATTGCTGACAATATTACTTACCAAAAAGTTGTACGGATAACTAAACCCGATGAAGTATTAGAATTTTACCGTCAAACGCATAATAAATTTACTCAAAACGTATATCGCAGGCAGGCAGAGCCTTTTTAATACGTTCTTTTTCCTCAGGGCTAAAGTTATTACCTATGGCAATCAGCGTTTTAAGGTTTTTTAGTTTATGCAGGTTTTTAGGTAATACAGTTAACTGGTTAAAGCTAATCATTAATGATTCAAGTTTCTTTAACTGGGTAATACTTTCAGGTAGTTGCTTAAGGTTGTTTGAAGTTAAAACCAGCACATTAAGGTTTTTTAAATCATCAATATCATCACTCAAGTTTTCCAAGCCATTTCCTTCTAGGTATAAAGCATCCAGCTTTTTCATCGCTGTGATACTTTCAGGAAAACGGATAATTTTATTGTAGTTCAACTCCAAATGCTTCAAGTTTTTAAGTTTTTTGGCACTTGCAGGCAAAGCATCTAAGCTATTATAGTTTGCTGTTAAAACTTGCAGCGATTTAAGTTTGCCAATAGAGGCAGGCAACTTCACCAACTTACACTTTTCAACATTCAGTTTTTTTAGTTTGGGTAACTCGGCAATCTCTTCAGGCAGGCTGTCGTACAGGTTTTTTTGCGCTTCAAGCACCTCAAGTTTCTTTAGTTGCTTAATTTTTGCAGGTATTACTTTAATCTGATTATCTCTAATCAATAATTCTTTCAATTCGGGCAACTCAAATAATTCGTCGCTAAGCACTTTAATTTCATTTTTCATCACACTATACGCCTGCAAGTTTTTAAACTTGCTAATGCCCTCAGGAATTTGCGAGAGGTATTGGTTGCGTTGGTTAAGGTGTACCACCTTTAGTGAGTCTTTTAAGGCCAGTTCAAAATTGCTGTAAACGTTTTTGGGGTCGTACAGGCTAAACTCACCTTCTTCAGTTTGTGAAAACAAAGGATTAAACACTAATAGAATATAAACAACTGATAGCAGGGCTTTTTGTATGTGGTTTTTCATGGGGTGTATTTGTATAAAAAGAAAAGGTTGCCAAACATGGCAACCTTTTCTTATGATAACGTTCTTAAGATGTTAATTTTTTATAAACTGCAAATTAACAAGGGTTCCTGCATCGTTAAGGCGCAGGATATAAACGCCGTTGGTTAAACCGTCAACATTTACAAGATAATTAACAGTAGCCGGTTTGGTACCGCTAAGCACCACACGTCCGTTAATATCTACCACCTCATAAGCAAGTTCATTGGTTGATTTAATGGTCAACTCAGTGCTTACTGGGTTAGGGTACACTTGCAAACCATCAATGGCAGAAATATCATTAATGCCTACATTTTGCAAGCCTACACGCCATTTAGCAGTATCGCTTTGGCAAGTGCTGCTTCCAACTTCAACAACTTTCAAGTCGCCGATAGCTTGGTTACCCCAAGTAACGCTGATAGCGTTTGAGTTTCCGCCCGATACTTGAGTACCGTTATCAACTGTCCAGTTATAAGTAGAACCTGCATTGTTAGCAACGCTGTAGTTTTGGGTGCTGCCGCGTTGTGCTACTGATGGTCCGGTGATTGAAGGAACAACAGGAGTTGAAAGCACGGTTACTGGCTTGCTTACTACGTCGCTGCAACCGTTTGCAGTAGTTTTTGTAAGAGATATGTTGTAGTTACCGGCTGCTGTATAGCTTTGGGTTGGGTTTGCCACAGTAGAAGTTTTGCCATTACCAAACTTCCATAAGTTGGTGCCGCCGCTTACGCTTTCTGTAAGGTTGAAGCTGTTACCTTTTAAACACTGGCTGGTATTACCGCCAATGGTAAAGTTTGCATTTGCAGTGCCTGAAACAAAAGTTTCTTTACGGGCAACCACAATGGTTTTACTCACGTTAAATTTAACTGAAGCGCCGGTTACATCGGTTTGAGACAAAGCATTGTTTGCAGGGCTTTGTATTGAGATAAACATATAACGGTAATCAGGTGAGAAAGTCATACCTGTTGGTTCTGAACCTACCGGAGTAATCATAAACAACTCTACTTTAGGGCTGGCTTGTGTGTGGTTTGGACGAATCATCCAAACGTGGTTACGGCTGCCATCTTGCAATACCCAAAGGTTACCGCGGTCGTCAAATGTAAGGTTATCATTACCTGTGCCCCAAGGCTCAGAAATAATTTCAGAACCGGTATTGATACGGTAGTTCTTACCACCTACAAAAGTTTCAAAGTTAGATACAGTAGTTCCGTTATCAGTAAAGCGATAGGTGCGGCTGTTACCTTTTGCGGTAAAGTATATCTTACCATCCAAAGGACTGATTTCAACATCTTCAATACCGTTAAACATTGTACCGCCCAATGATGCGCCCAAAGCTTTGGTATTGTTACGATCAGCTTGGGTTGTATTGGGAACCAACACCCAAGTACCCACAGTACTGGTAGGCTCGTTGCTAACCAAACCGCTGTTTAGTTTCAACACATACAGCTTACCTGATGAAAGGTTGGTTTTTTGGTCGGCAATAAACTTAAACACGTTGCTGCTGCCATCATCTTCACCGTAGTAAAGTGTCATGCTATCGTTTGCAACAACCACGTTTTCGTGGCTTACACGGCCTACAGCCCAAAGTTTTTCACGTTTTCCGTTTCCGTATTCTTTAACACGCTTAGTAGCGGGGTCAATCTCTACGTTCCAACCCACATCTTCGTACCCGTCATTGTTTGCATCACCCGCAGCCATAGTTTCTTCACTGGTGATAACGGTACCCCAAGGAGTAACACCTCCAGAGCAGTTACGTTCAGTTTTTACCAATTCGCCTGTAAAATCAACGGCACGGCTCGAGTCAACTATCCATTTGCCATTATTACAATCAAAGCGGATATCAAGCATTGAAACACCACCGGGGTTAGTTTCGTGGTTAACTGATAGCCAACCGTTGGTGCTGCTACCGTTTTTAGGCACATAACCGGTAAAATCAAAGTTGCCGGGTACAGTTCCTGCTTGGTTTTTATAAGTTTCTCCTTGTGAGAAGATAGCTTGGAAAGCATGCGATGCCGGAATACCTACTGTATCAGTTTGGTCGGTAGGCAATAGTGAGGTAAAGCAAGAGATGTGCGTATCGCCGCTGCCCGTGCAGGCCAATGCGGGGGCATTACCAACGTTGGTACGGTTGTTAAGTTCAAGGTCGAACGTTAAATCTGAGCTTACGCTATCGTATTGGTGAACCTCAGCTGCAATAATGTTCACACCGTTTTTAAGTAGTGTTTTAGGAATGTCTTTTAGGTAAAAAACTGATTCCATTGCACCTTCACTACGTTTGTTTGCTTTGGTAGTAAAGTCGATAGCTCCTGTTGGCATCGCACGACGGAATACCTCAGTACCATTGATATAGATAACAAAACCGTCATCGGCCAATACATTCATTTCAAGCGTATCTGCTAATGCAGCAACGCTGGTCACATTAAACGGTTTACGGAAATATGCGGTAGTGTATTTGTTATTAGAGTTAGGTCCAAATTTAAGTGTAGTACCTAAAACAGTTTCTCCGTATCCTAACACAGCCGGGCCAAAATTCCACAAAGTATCACCTTTGTATGCTTCGGCAGTCCAGTTATTGGCTGGTATATAGCCGCTATCGTGGTAAGACCAGTTTGATTTTTTTGCAATAGGGAAGTTGGTAACAGGTATTTTAGGCTTAGGACCTGAAGGACCACCGTTACCGCCCAAATATTCAATAACAAGCGAAGCTGCACCGGGGTTATTACCGTCGGCAGATTCTACTTCACGTGTACCGGTACCTGTAATATAGAATGACATGGCGTTGCCGCTGTTCCATCCGCCGCGATTAACCAATGCTTGTACCAGATTTTTAAGGTTAGGAGTACGTTGGTCAGCAGTAGCAGCACCTACAGTACCCCACGAAGCACCACTTACCGTCCACTGTACTGAGTCTGCACCCTTAGCACGGTTGGTAATATCAAACTTTGTTGCAGGGTTAAAGGTAACAGGGTTATCGTTGTTTTCAGTTTTGATAGTTAACACACAAGGGTCAGTGTTTTTGCTGGTAGCATCTACTGTAAATTGTATGTAGGCGTTTTGTATGATAGCACCTTGTGGAACGGCAATATTAGCAAAACGAATACCCACCATTTGCGGGTCGTTCCCGGCGCTTTCAGTACCCAATTCAAGGTCACTGCTACCACCGTCAAGGTCACCAACAGTCTTAGTTTGGTTAGCAGCCGCTAACCATTCTTCTTGGTCATCATCAGCTGAGGCCACTTTTGTTGTAAGAACGGTAGGCTCAATATAATCAACCACAAGCGTTGGAGCTCCGGGGTTATTGCCATCCGAAGATTCAACCTCACGAGTTCCGGTACCGGTAATATAAAATGCCATTGCGTAGTTACTGCTCCAGTTAGTGCGGTTCACAAGGGCCTGTACAAGATGTTTAAGGTTTGGAGTGCGTTGGTCAGCTGTTGCTGCGCCCACTGTGCCCCAAGTTGTTCCGCCAACAGTCCACATTACAGAATCAGCCGATTTTGGGCGACTTGTAATATCAAATTTAGTAGCAGGGTTATAGGTTACAGGGTTGTCGTTATTTTCAGCCTTAATAGTCAACACGCAGGGGTCGGTATTTTTGCTGGTAGCATCCACCGTAAACTGTATGTAAGCATTGGTAATAACTGCACCTTTTGGTATATTAATATTACCAAAACGCATGCCCACCATTTGGGGGTCAGTACCGGCACTTTCATTGCCCAACTCAAGGTCGCTGCTGCCTGCATCTAAGTTACCGGCATTAGCACCATTAAGCCACTCCTCTAAATCATCATCAGCAACTGTAATTTTTGACGATAAGGTTTTAGGTTCAATATAATTAACTACCAACGTAGCAGCACCGGGGTTGTTACCGTCTGCTGATTCAACTTCACGGGTACCTGTACCGGTTATATAAAAGGCAACTGCATTACCGCTTGCCCAGGCATTATTATCAATAAGTGATTGCAACAAACCGTTAAGGTTTGGAGTGCGTTGGTCAGCAGTGGCGGCACCTACAGTACCCCACGATGCTCCACTAACATTCCATACCACCGATTGGCTTGATTTAGTACGGCTTGTAATATCAAACTTAACGGTAGGATTAAACGTAACAGGGTTAGCGTTATCTTCAGTTGTAATATTCAGTACACAAGGGTCGGTGTTCTTGCTGGTTGCATCCACCGTAAATTGTATGTATGCACTGGTAATTAATGCGCCTTTAGGTATAGTAATGTTGGCAAAGCGCATGCCCACCATTTGGGGGTCGTTTAGGCCGCTTTCATTACCCAATTCAAGGTCGCTGCTGCCACCGTCAAGGTCACCAACAGTTTTGGTTTGGTTAGACCCCGCCAGCCATTCCTCTTGATCATCGTCAGCGTTAGTTATTTTAACGCTGAGCGTTTTTTGTGCTTGCAAAGCAGTAATCCCAAACAGGGAAAGTATGCTGAAAAGCAAGACTTTAACGTACAGTTTTTTCATTTTTTTTAGAATAGATTTCTTCGTCCAAAATTGCTTGTACGTTTTATATCAAATGTTTGCAAATGGTTACTAAAAGGTTGGCTGATAATTATTAAATAGCTAACACAATATTTGCAAAACGTTATTAACCTTTAGGAAATATTAGTTGGTTTAGATAGGCAGCATCAAATTAAAAGTGTCGCGGCTTGCTTGGTTAAGTTTTTTATGTAAATTAGATAACCTTAATGCCCCTATGCCAATAAACTGTACTACAGCAAACATCCGTTGTTATGGTGGTTATCTGTCTTTTTTCGGTTTGTTATCGCTTTTTAGCAATAAACAGCTACAATTACTTTTAATGATGATACTGGTAAATGCCTTTGCACAAGCCCAGCGCAGCAACGCTGCCGATGGTTTTGAACTTGTACTGGGGATAGGAGGGTCCTACTTTTCTGGTGACTTAGGTGCCGATGGACCCACCGATATTAATAGCAACACAACAGGATTGGCAGCCCAAGCGGGATTGCGGTATTACATTACCAATAGAGTGGCCGTAAGGGGAACTTTTGCCTTTGCGCAGGTTAAAGGTGTTGATTCATTATCATCCAAACAATACCGCAAGCAACGCAACCTCGATTTTAAGTCAAATGTGTTTGGTTTTGCGGCTACACTTGAGTACTCGTTGCTTAATTGGAATTTTAAAAACGGACGCACAGCACAAAAGAAATTTATTACCAAAAGACATAACTTGTATGTTTTTGCGGGGGTTTCAATAATGGCTTTCCGTCCCTATGGAAGTTTAAACGGGCAATGGTACTCATTACCCGAGCTTTCAACAGCAGGGCAGGGGCTTCCCGGAGGGCCTTCGGAGTATAAACTGAACACGTTAGCCATTCCCATTGGTGCGGGGTATAAATACTTACTGGGACGAGGCATATCTTTAGGTGCAGAACTGGTGTTTAATAAAACCTTTACCGATGATATAGACGATGTGAGCGCACCCTATTATAACAATACTACGCTTAGGCAGCTTGAGGGTGATATAGCTGCTGAGATAGCTGATAAAAACCGTTTTTCAGGAGGAGCAAAACGCCCCGCTGGTGAGCCGCGCGGAAATCCATCATCAACCGATAACTTCTCGGTGTTTTATCTTACACTTAATATAAAATTGCAAGGCGGTAAACGTGGCGATGCTTGTTATGCCTTTTAAAAAGGTGAGCACTTTGCATAGCTGCGTTATACATTTGCAGTATGAAAGATTTAGGAAACGGATATTTTCTTTCAGAAGATAAAAGTCTGCTGCAACACACTGTAATACATGAGTTTTTGAGCAAGCATTCGTATTGGGCCAAAAACATCCCCATGCAGGTAGTAGAAAAATCAATCATCGGTTCGGATTGCGTAGGGGTTTACCATGAAGGCAAGCAAGTAGGGTTTGCGCGGTTTATTACCGATTACGCCACCTTTGCTTACTTGGCTGATGTTTTTGTATTACCAGCCCACAGGGGCAAGGGTTTATCAAAAGCCATGGTAGCTCACTTCATTTCAAACGAGTATGCAAGCGGTTTGCGCAACATTATGCTGGGAACTCAAGATGCCCATACCCTATACGAACAGTTTGGGTTTACCATCGTAAAAGACCCCAAAAGGTATATGTCTATCTTTCGTATGAATATTTACGAAAAGGGATAAGTTGCTATCAAGGTTCTTCGGCAAAAGCCTTTAACAATTACAAGTTTTACAAGGAGTTGATTGATAGTTTTTTGTGTTGAATGTAGGATAAAGCCAACGATTAATTTTATACTGTATTTAAAAAACAGCGAGGTTCTCTTTTACTCCAAACAACAAAATCCTTCATACAACGGTCATAAATCATAAATTTGTTATTATGATGAATAGGTTAATAAAATACATAGCCTTTTTTGGTTGTATAGCTCCTTTAGTGGTTAATGCCCAACAAAATGTAATAACTCCGCAAACCGGCAGCGTAAAATTAATAGGTACCGTTAGGTTTGAAGAGGTTGAGAAAAGCTTTAGCCCCAGTGTGCTTACTATTGCTGAAATGCCAAAGCCGGGCAGCGATTTTAACTACCGCAAAGAAGTGGTAAACCGTCTTCGCCTTGAACATAAAAACACAAAACAGCCCATTATACACAAAGCCGGGATTGCTGTAAACCCCACTGTTGCTTTTACTTCACTTGGTAACTCACCCAACGGCACACCCAACGATAACGATATTGCCATTAGCAACGACGGCAAGATTGTGAGCGTAATGAACAGCAATATGCGGGTGTTTAGCGAAACAGGACAGATACTTAAAAACTTCACCCTCCGCATATTAGGTAGTATCCCCTTGGCGCAAAGTGCCGCGTTTGACCCACGGGTAGTGTACGACCCTGATGCCGACCGTTTTATTATTGTTTTTTTGAACGATAGGGATGCCGATAGCAAAACATACGTGTGTGTTTCAAAAACTAACGACCCTACCGGCGAATGGTATGCCTATGCCTTGCCCGGAGCTAACTTGTTTCAAAACGATACATGGTCTGATTACCCCATTATTAGTATTACCAAAGAAGATTTATTCATCACCCTTAATATGCTTAAAAACAACGGGGGATGGCGCGATGGCTTTATTGAGTCGATGATTTGGCAGGTAAACAAAAACAGCGGTTACAATGGCGATACTGCATTGAAATACAACAAATGGAACGGTATTAAATACGGCAACCGGAATGTGTGGAGTATTTGTCCTGCACAAGGCGGTTTGTCTCCCGCAGGTCCTAATGCCTATTTCTTATCTGTTCGCCCTACCGATTTTCAAAACGATAGTATCTTTTTACACGAAATAACCAATACCCTTAATTCGGGCACGGCTACCCTAAGCACTCGTTTGGTAAAAGCCAGCAGGAGTTACGGTTTCCCTCCCAATGCACCGCAACCCGGCGGCCAGCAATGGCTATCCACCAATGATGGTCGTATTCTTACTGCCATGGTGCAAAACGGCATTATACAATTTGCAGGAAACTGTGTAGACACTAACTACTACACTGCGGGTATTTTTCACGGGTATATGAACGTAAATGCAAACACTGCTACCCTAAACATTATCAGTGCCGACTCTGTAGATTACGGTTATCCCGATATTGCGTATGCAGGCAACGGCGAATCGTGGGATAATAGTGCCATGCTAACCTTCTCAAAAGTGTCTAAAAACTACAATGCGGGCACCGTGGCTATGTATGTAAACAGAGATTTTCAATACTCTGATGTGATTGATGTGAAACAAGGCACAGGTGTAATTAACGTACTTACCGATACTCTTGAACGTTGGGGAGATTATACAGGTATTCAACGCAAATACAACGAGCCGCGCACATTTTGGTTAGCGGGCAGCCTTGCTCAATCGCCCAGCCATATTACTGTTCTTGGTAAAATTACCAACCCCGACCCTGCACTATCTACCCCCGAAGCTTCACAGTCGAAATTTGATATGACCATTTACCCCAATCCTGCAATTGAGTGGTTTAATGTAGAATTTGATTTACCTCAGTCGGCCCAATTGGTATTCAACCTATATGACGTTAACGGTAAACTGGTATCAAAATTGGTGGAAGTAAAGGTAAAGGCCGGTACCAACAAGTTCACATTTAATACATTACCCCTTCAAAGCGGTGTGTATTATCTGAGTATTGAAAACGGTGCTGCCATCATCAAAAATGAGAAAGTTATTATTAGCCGTTAGCATATTTGTGCTTATTGCAGGCTGCAAAACAAAACAGGAAACTGCGCAGCCTGAGCCCGCAAGCGATAGCTTGTGGCAAGCACCTTTGCCGGGTGTTGACGATAGGGACAAGTATGATAGTCTGAAACAAGAATTAGACAAACGACGCAAAAACAAACAATAACTTGCCCCCTGATATT
Organism: Agrobacterium sp. 719_389; assembly: GCA_943370295.1. Classification (GTDB taxonomy): domain Bacteria; phylum Bacteroidota; class Bacteroidia; order UBA8524; family UBA8524; genus SB11. The sequence goes on from CALRQL020000002.1 coordinate 422,696, forward strand.
CTGTACAAAATTGCCCTTACATTAATACCTAATGTGGGCAATGTTTTGGCCAAAAGCCTGTTGGCTTACTGCGGTAGCGCAAAAGCCGTGTTTAATCAATCCAAAGCAAAATTGCTTAAGGTACCGGGAATTGGTCCGCAGGTGGCTGAGAGTATTTTAACGTTTTCAGCCTTTGACCGTGCCCAAACCGAACTTGACTTTATTGAAAAACACGGCATTACTCCGTTATTCTTTAGCGATACCGGCTATCCGGAAAAACTAAAACACATTGCCGATGCACCCATGATGGTGTACACATTAGGTGCTGTAAATTTGCAATCAAACAGAATGTTAGGTGTAGTTGGTACAAGAAAAGCCAGCGATGAGGCCAAAGAGTTTTGTACCCGATTAATTGCCGAGCTGAAACCCTATAACTGTACCATTGTTAGCGGGCTTGCTTACGGAATTGACATTACCGCCCACAAAGCTGCTATAGATAATCAAATGCCAACCATTGCAGTGCTTGCGCACGGATTGGATAGGTTGTATCCCGCCTCACATAAAAACACCGCAAAGCGGATGCTTGAAAACGGTGGTTTGCTTACCGAGTACACTACCGGAACTAACCCCGACAGAGAAAATTTCCCTACCCGAAACCGCATTGCCGCAGGCTTGTGTGATGCGGTGGTGGTAATAGAAACGGATGTGAAAGGAGGCTCAATGATTACGGCTGAAATTGCCTTTGGCTATAACCGTGATGTGTTTGCAGTGCCCACTTCTCCGGCAAATCCAAACAAGGGTTGTAACCATTTGATTAAAACCAATAAAGCCGCATTGATTGAATGTGCTGAAGATATTGCCCAAATGATGGGCTGGGAAGCTAATACTACAAAGCAACAGGCTCCCCAAGTGCAGTTATTGTTTGAACTATCAAACGACGAACAAAAAGTGGTTGAAATATTAAGGAACAATAACGGCGCGGGTATGGATGATATTGGCTATGCTGCCAACCTCACAATAAACCAAACTGCAATGGTATTGCTTGAGCTTGAATTGAAAAACGTGGTGAAGAGTTTGCCCGGGAAAATGTACAAGCTTCGCTAATCAATTACCTTCTCAAAAAACCCATCGAAAGGTATTTGATAGAGATGGTAGCCAAATTGCTGATGGCTTCTACAGAAATAGTAGGGATTGATATCTTGATACCTGAAAGCAATTCAGGAGTCTCTTTCTTAACCTCTGCCAAGGCAAGGGCTGAAGAAACTTGTGTTTTAGCAACATCAGGAGTTACGCTGGCAGTTGCAGGAGCAGTTTTTTCAGGAGTTGCAGGTTGTTGAGCAGGTGTAGTAGTTACAGATGCTACAACAGGTTGTTGCTTTTCGGCGGGAACTTTCTTTTTAAGTGTGGGAGCAGGAGTTGACGCTATTTTTACAGGGTTTTTGGCAGCATCTTGTTTTGCCTTTACAGAGGCCATCATAATGGCATCAGCAATACCGATAACTTCTATAGAAACCTGTGGAGTAATCTCATCAAACAAACTGATTTCAGTTGCAGCAGCGTTAGAAACATCTATAACCCTTGAGTTACGGAAGTTGAAACGGTCGTTGATACGAACTGTTACTGATTTGTTGTTTTTAAGATTGGTAACCTTTACTAAGGTATTAAAGGGTAATGATGAGTGACAAGCAGTGAATTCTGTTGAGATGTACAATTCACCACTGGCAGTATTGCTGCCTTCCATTGCAAGCGGATAAGTGCTGGCAAAGCCTTTAGTAACGCTTTGCGCAAAACCTGCCGATACCGAAATGAAAAAAAGTGCCGTAGCTATAGCACCCCTCAAAAACCTCATCATTAATTATAGAACTTAAGTGTTTATTTTTAAAACTTCACAAGTATATCAAAAAGTTTATTAAATGCAAAACAAAAAATTAAAAAAAGTGTATTTGTGTCTCTAAAACTTAAAACATTTAACTTGTTTTTAATACAACGTGTGAAGCACAAAATAAATTATTAACAAATATGCATGAATTACTGTGGACATTATATTGTGCCGCCTACGGTTGCCGCAATTTATTTTTGCAGCGATGGATTTGATTTGGCTACAGGTAATTTTATTTGCATTAGGAGTATTTACTCTTATTCAGCTTGTATACATTCTTGGCTTCTTTAGTCGCTTGGCCGGCTATAAATCAAAAGCTGTTCCACAGCCGGTACTGCCTGTTTCTGTAATTATTGTGGCAAAAAACGAAGTGGAAAACCTTCGTAATTATTTGCCGTTATTCTTTAACCAAAATCACCCTGAGTTTGAAATTGTGGTGGTTAACAACGTATCGTGGGATGGTACCGAAGAATTGCTTAAAGAGTTTGCCTTGCAATATCCAAACCTTCACATAGTTACTATTAAAGAGCAGGAACGCTACCCCAAAGGCAAAAAATTTGCAATTACATTAGGCATAAAAGCTGCAAAATACGACACTCTTTTGCTTACCGATGCCGATTGCATGCCCACAGGCTCTGATTGGATTACCCAGATGCAGCAAGCCTACGGACAAAAAACCGAAGTGGTTTTAGGATATGGTGCCTATAAAAAAACAGGCGGATTGCTAAACTACCTTATCCGTTACGAAACTTTTTATACTGCTTTGCAGTATCTTTCGTTTGCGTTGGCGGGCAAACCCTATATGGGAGTTGGCCGCAACCTTTCGTACAAAAAGAATACATTTTTCAGGGTAAAGGGTTTTGCCAGCCATAATCACATTATATCAGGCGATGATGACCTTTTTGTGAATGAGGTTGCTACCGCTTCTAATACAGAAATTAGTATTCGCCCTTCGGCGTTTACCATCTCAAACCCAAAAACAAAATGGGGAGATTGGTTCAAACAGAAACGCCGTCATATGTACACTGGCAAGCATTACAAAACTGGTACAAAGGCTCTTTTAACTGTGCTAAACATCAGTCATATATTGTTTTATGCCTGCGCCATTGTATTGCTTTCGTTTTGGTTTATGCCCATGTGGGTTGGTATTGCATACGGGGTGCGCTTGTTGGCCATTATCCCTGTGTATTACATGGCAATGGATAAGCTGAAAGAAAACAACCTTATTTGGGGTATTATACTGTTAGATATTTTTTACTTTGTGTATTACCTTTTGGTGGGCTTGCGCACATTATTTTCAAAGCAAAAACAATGGGTTTGGTAAATACGCTTATCATTTTAAATTAAATGCCAGAAATCATTACCAAATACTTTGATCACCTTACCGAAGAGCAGCTAAAGCAGTTCGACGCGTTGTTGCCGCTTTATACTGAGTGGAACGAGAAAATTAATGTGATTTCGCGCAAGGACATTGAGGCGTTGTATGAACGTCATATTCTGCACTCATTGGGCATTGCAAAGGTGGTAATGTTTGAGAACGGAAGCCGCATACTAGATGTTGGTACGGGCGGAGGCTTCCCCGGTATTCCGCTGGCAATTATGTTTCCGCAGTGCCAGTTTACCTTGGTAGATTCTATTGGTAAGAAAATAAAAGTGGTGCAAGAGGTTTCAGCGGCTCTTGGCTTGCAAAACGTGAAAGCGCTAAACCAACGTGCCGAGACATTAAAAGGCCAATTTGATTTTATTGTAAGCCGTGCAGTTACACGTATTACGCCTTTTTACGGCTGGGTAAAAAACAAAATATCGGGAGAGCAACGTAACCCGCTACAAAACGGTATTTTATACCTTAAAGGTGGCGACCTTGATGAAGAATTGAGTGAATTAGTAAGTGCGCATCCTAAATTGGTGATAGACACCTATTCCTTATCAGAATATTACTCCGAAGAATTCTTTGAAACCAAAAGTGTGGTGCACGTTTGGAAGTAAAATCAATTAGGTAGTTTATCTTTTATAAAAACCGCACCGAACTTGCCCGTCAAGTCAATACGATTGCAGAGTACATAATAAAATTCTTCGTCAGCAAGAATAGCAACAGGGTTTTCTGTTAAATCAGCCTCTCCGTATTTTTTACGCCATAGTTCGTTTCCGTTCAAATCTGTACAAACAATAAATAAATCTTCAGGTCCTGTAGTGCTTTGCATACTTCTTCCCGCAGCAATTAAGCCCGATTTATAAGCAGTAAACGTAACTGTTTGAAAGCCGTCGTGATTGCTTGTTCCATAGGTGTTCTCCCAAATTTTAGTGCCATTGTCGGTTATTTTTAGCAAATACCCGTGATGTTCAGGATTTCCGAAACTTGCAGAGTGCCCTGCAATATAAACATCACATCCATTGCTGATAATCTGCTGGGGTTCTTCATAGCCGCTGCCGCCATACGTAGTCCCTGAAATAAAGTCTCCATTAGGACTAAGTTTAAGGTACCAAACATCCCTGTCTCCTGAGCCAATGCTATAGGTATATGCAAGAATCCCGTAGTTGTTGTCGCAAAGTTCAACACCGTCCATCCCTGCATCATTCAAATTGCCGCCAAAAGTTTTCGTCCAAACCCTATTTAAGGTTTTAGAGTATTTTATTACACATACATCACGCTGATTGTTTTTTAGCACTGAACCGATAAATAGATAACCATTGGCTACAGGTATCATTTTACTTAACTCAAAATTTGGCTCCGTCAGGCTACGAAGATCCATTTGGAGCAGTATATCATTAAATTTTCGAAAGGTAAGGAAGACAACTGTATCTCCTGCCCCTTTTATTTGTGAAAGAGAAAAACTGTTGCTGGTAGCTTTATCATAAAAAAGGCTGCCACTAATTGGGGTTTGTGAAGAAAATAATTGCACGGAAGAAGCAATCAAATTGCTACTTGATGATGAAATATCTAAACTTATTACTTTAGATGTGTGCACTAATCCGCCATCCTGTTTATCCACCATTTGAATTGTAAAACGGCCGTTATTATTGCGTACCATGTCCACCCCATAGGTTTCCATATCAGCAGTTTTAAATGGTAATATAGCCGGGTATTGTGTGGTGTCGTTGTTCTCTTTTTCCTTTTTGCAGGCTGCAATAAACACCAGCAATAAGCATAAAAAGCAAACTATAATTCTCAGCATGGTTGGTTAGAGTGTTGATATTAAATTACTAAACGCTGTAGGGGCTGAAAAAGTTGCCTGCATTTATTCAATCGGCGCTTCAGCTTCAGGTAATTCTACAAAAAATGTTGTTCCGATACCCACTTGCGATACGAAGTAAATTTTACCCCCCATGCCCTCTACTATTTTTTTAGAAATGGCCAATCCCAATCCCATGCCCGATGTTTTAGTACTGAAACTCGGAATAAATACCTTGTTTGCTTCATCATCTGGAATGCCTTTGCCGTTATCGCTGACCTCTATTTTATAAATATCTCCTTCGTGGGCAATGCGTATTTCGATTTTCCCCTGACTTTCTTCGGGGATGGCTTGTATGGCGTTAGTAATAATGTTGGTAAGCACCCGCGAAAGCTGGTCTTTATCCCCGTTTATGTAAGCCTTTGCCGGCAAGGGAAAGAATGAGACCGATAGGTTTTCGGTCGTTTCGTACAAGGTAGCGGTAAGCAATACCAACTCATTTAGTTCAAGTCTTTCTGATACAGGTTCGGGCATTTTTGCAAACGCCGAAAACTCTGATGCAAGGTTTGATAGACTATCAATTTGCTCAATCAATACCTGTGTTACCCGTTTAAAAGTGTCTTCTAAATTATCTCCCTTGGCAGCCCAAGCGCGCTGCAAATGTTGCACGCTGAGTTTCATGGGAGTAAGCGGATTTTTTATTTCGTGGGCAATTTGTTTGGCCATTTCACGCCAAGCTCCTTCGCGCTCGCTTTGTGCAAGCCTGCCTGCACTCTCTTCAAGTGCCACCAGCATTTTATTGTATTGTGCTACCAGCTCGCCAATTTCATCATCGCCTTTCCATTCAATCACCTCGTTTTTACTGCTAAGGCTTAGTTTAGAAAGCTTGTTCTGAATGATGGTAAGCGGTGCGGTAACCCGTTGGGTGATTAGATAAGCTATCAATGCAGCCACCAAGAAGAAAAGAATGTATAGGTTAACAAAGTTGACAAAGAAGGCTGAAATCTCATCGTTCAACTCGGCTTCGTTAGTAAAAAACGGCAGGTTCAGGTAGGCTATTACCGTGTGTTTGGCATCCAACACGGGCACATACGCCGAAATGTATTTAAGCGAACCTATTTTTTCATCGTGGATATAAAACGACTGCGCTTCTTTTTGCAATTTCACAAAGGCTTCGGGGTGTATTTGCCTTCCCACCAAACCGCTGGAGTAAATTTTGTTTTTGGTAGAGGTTACCAACTGCCCATCTACATTGTAAAAGTTTATATCCGTTTCGTACGAGTCGCCTATTTGATTTACAAAAGCCGTTAATTCAGTAGGCAGCATCAGTTGCATTTCAAGCTGTGCACGGTTTTCAAACGCACCGCTTACCGATTTTATCTTTTGCACCATCTTATCGCGCTGCCGCTCGGTGTACTTATAATCAATGTAACGGAGGAAGATATAGCCTGAAAGTAGCAAAATAGCTGATACCAGCGAAAAGATGGTAACTTGGATACGGGTGCTGAACAGCAGTCCTCGCATACGCCGTATCGGGATTAACCACCGTGCAAAATGATGCAGCCTGTACAGCGATTTCCATTTGCCAGTGTAATACGCCAACCCTGCCCGTATCAGTACCACTAAGCCGTTATAAGCAAACAGCAAGGCAATAAACAGCAGCAGCATTAAAAACAAAAAAGAGAACACGGCCAGCGGTTGCAGCACACTATCTACCTTTTTGCTTACCACCACAATTAAATTATTGGGTTCGTGCTTTATGTGGTGAGAATACCCGTCGGATACTACAAATTCTTTCCGTTGGCTGGTATCAAAAGTAAAATTGAGGCTGTAGCTGTATTTGCCACCCTTGTTTACCAGCTTATCGTTTTGGTACAAGGCATACGAGTAGTTGTAGGGCGGTGTTTTATTATCAGAATTGGACTGTGATAGCAGTTGGGTAAATAAACTGGGGTCTTGGGTAAGTTTACGTTTTAGCAGGATAAATAAACTGCCCATGGTGTGCTTGCCTGCGCAATAATCGTATTTGGCGATGTATGAATATTGCACCGAGGGATATACGATGTAATAAAAATAATTACTGAGAGTAGGCTGCGAATGGCTGTTATACAGCGTGTTTACAAACTCATAAGTGTAATAATTATTTTCCCTGAAAAAGTTGCCAATGGTATCGTAGTCAAATATTTCTACATCATACTTGCCCAAATACCCGGTGAAATACAACTGGTTGATGTGTTTTTCAAGGTCGCGTTTTGAGAAAATGGCGTTGGTGAAATAATTAAAAATACGCGGGTCGTTGGCTATTTGGTGTTCAATATCCGTAAAAGTGTTTTCAGCCTCAATATCTTTTGCGTCGCTCAGTTGTATGGCGTATAGCTTCCGTATCTCGTGTTCCTTGTCAATATTAAACCGGTAAAAAAGTAACGCTACGAACACAGATACTACCAATACATAGCCCAACGTACGCTGGGCTACTTTTAAATCTTTACTTAGCTGTAAAACAATAATAATGGCAAAAGCATAAGCGGGACCCTGCACCAGCAGTGAGGGCTGCCATTGGTTAGTAAAAAACTGGTAGGCGGCATAAAAGCCCACCGCTGCTGCGCCGTTAATTAAAAACAAACGATTGCTAAGCTGCAGGCGAAGCATTAGCTGGTAAACCATGCTGCTTGAAAAGAAATGGATGGATACCAGCAACGAGGTGATTAATAAGCCAACAAGGCTAAACCATGTGAAATGGAAAATATTGGCAATATCAAACGGGATGTTTGAATCGATAATAAGGCTGCGAATGATATTAATAATAAACCCCGTAAAAACAATCAGTACGAAAAATGCAGGGATAAATAATAATGATGATTGGAGATTTTTGGGAGTAACGGTTACATCATCTTTTGCGGTAGCCATTTGCTTTGAAAGGGTAAACACAAACACAAACAGCAGTACCACGTTTACCAGCAATGCGCCTAACGAAGAGAACAAACCCGACGAAGCATACACTCCGGGATCGAACAATAAGCTGGATTGTAGAAACGACGGGAACTTTAAGTCGACAATCAGTATTTTAACCAGTATAAGTACAAGGGCAAAAAATAGCGTGCCTGCTAATGTACGTCCATTATCTAAAAACCATTCGTATTGGTTGGAAAGGAAAATAAAGAACAACCACAACCCAAGCAAAGTAAGCACCACTACAGGAATAGTAAACGAGTTATGCGTGTAGGGATGCAGAGCTAAATAGAACAGTTTTTTGCCGTAAATACTTTTTACAGGGGCAAAGTCTTGCACCGGTTTAGGCGATATTTCAGCGGTGTTTTTTATTCCGACACCATCAGCAAAACTGCTTCGCAGGTAACGGTTTTGGTATTGGTAACGGGTATAAAAACGGTATAAGAGTACAAAGCTGTGGCGACCAATTTTGCGAGTTTTGTGCAGGTACCAACCGTTATTGGTTTTTAATACATCAATCTCTTCCGATTTTTTTTCCCGCACCACGTCAGGGTCGGCCTCATTATCCGACCAAAACACCAAAGAGGTGTCTTTGTAAACCATCAAGGTAAAATCACGCTTATCTAGCCTTTTTCTTCCTTCAAGGCTAAAACCGTCTTTAATAAAACTGTTTAGAAAAGAATCGTTGGCAAGCAGTTTTTCAATGCTTTTTTCTTTTTCGTGAAGGTGGGTTTGTAAGGTGCGGGTAAGTTCGGCATAGTTACTTTCTGCTTTTTGTCGGTAGTTATCAATGTAATAAGCTACCGAAAGTATCAAAACTGATACTCCCAGAGCCAACCATCTGTTTTTAAAAAGCGCTAACCAAACCTTCATGCGTGTCCTCACAATGTTATAAACTAATTTTTGCCGTCATAATCATCACTAACCTTATTATAAATTATCATTTCATCCTCACATCCAGCGCATCGCGCAATCCGTTGCCCACAAAGTTAAAAGCCATTACCAGCAACATAATGGCTACTCCCGGTACTATAGCAAGGTAGGCCGTATCAAGCACAATGTAGCCGTAGTGTTCTTTTATCATCATGCCCCAACTGGGTATGGGCGGCTGTACGCCAATGCCCAAAAAACTCAACCCAGCTTCTAACAATATGGCCGATGCAAAATTGGCTGCGGCTATTACTATCACAGGGGCGGTAACGTTGGGCAAAATATGCCTGAAAATAATACGCATATCGGTGTACCCCAACATTTGGGCAGCTTTTATAAAGTCTTTTTCCTTCAAAGCCATTACCTGTCCGCGTACCACACGGGCTACTTCAACCCACATGGTAAGCCCCACTGCTATAAATATCTGCCAAAAGCCTTTGCCCAATGCCACGCTAACGGCTATAACCATTAGCAAGGTAGGCAACGACCATATTACGTTTATCAGCCACATGATGGCTGCATCAGCTTTGCCACCATAATACCCTGCAATACCGCCCCAAACTATGCCAATTAGTAACGAGATGGCCACCGAAACCAAACCCACTGCCAATGAAACCCTTGAACCAAGCACCATTCGGCTAAACATATCACGACCGAAACGGTCAGTACCCAATAAATAAGTATTGTTGGTAATGCACTGCTTTTGGATGGTTTCTTTGCTTAAATCGGGTAATTGCAGGTCGCTTTTGCCCAGTTTGGTAATGGGGCCTTGTATGCCGTCTACCCCAAAGTATTCGTAGATAATTACGGTGTCGCCCACCACTTCAAATTTTTCTAAAGGGATAAGTCGGTGTTCCTCTTCCGTTCCATTGAACAGACGACTGATAAAACTTGTTTTTTCTGTGGTTTGGGGGATTTTGAAAAATTGGGTACTAAAACCGGGCTTTTGTAATGCCAGCGATAGCTGCATACTATTGGCATACATGGTTTTATCGGGTATAAACAGATAGGCAAATGCTGCCATTAGTATAATAACAGCAATAAATACAGCACCGGCCACAGCCAGTTTGTTTGCTACAAACTTTTTATAAAACGGGCTTTTTGCCTGCACAACTGCAAAGTAATGAAATTATAGATTTGAAACCTGAAATACCCCATAGGGAATACCACGTTCAGAACTTTGTACCGATGAACTTAAGCCCTTCAGCCGTGATGCGGTAATGGAATGCCCGCATATTATCGCTATCGTATATAAAGCTGGGCTCGTAGTCTTTTTTGGTCTCGTTGTATTTCATAGGAGTTACGTACCTGCGGGTGATAAGCCACTGTAGCACATTTGCCACCAAAAACTCATTTTGCTTAGTTTCTTCGAGTATTGTTTCAAAACTCTCTGTAAACAGCAGCGATGTTAAAATCTTCTTCTCCAGCACGGGCGGCATGGTACTCATTGTTTTCTCCCTTTCCAGTTATAAGTGCCAAAATTACCCAAAATACCAATGGCCAGCACATAGCCTATGTGAAAAGGCTCGGCAAGTATAATGTACCTGCGCAACTTCGGTAACCCGAAAAATTTGAGCAGTGGTGTATAAAAATAGTACTCGATGATAATTTTAGCAGCCAGTTGCATTTCAAAAAGCACCCAATAGAAAGGGTTTGCAAAGCCTGCTATCAAATTGACAACAATTAACAGGTTAAATACATAAGCCATCGCCAACACAGCAGTGATGCGCTTATCGCTGTATTTAGTACTTTTTGATACCCAACGCATCCGCTGCCCCCAAAACTGCCCCCAAGTAAACGATGGCGGGGTTTTTACGATTGCGGAAGGGTGCTTTAAAAAGTGAACTCTATCAGGATAGCGGCTAAATACTTTGTGCATTAAAAACTCATCATCGCCTGATAACAAATTGTCATTGCCCATATAACCGCCTACTTCATCAAATACCTGCCTGCGGTAGGCCAAGTTGGCTCCGTTGCACATATTGGGGAATTTTAATTGCAATGCCGCACCGCCAATGCCTACCAAACCGGCAAACTCAACTTGCTGTATGGTAAGTAAAAAATTAGCAGGGGACTTAAAAAATGCTTTTTCCCAATCAAACAATACCGGACCGCTTGCCAGTGCAGCGTTCGTTTGTTCAAAAAACGATACGATGGTACTTAACCAATATTCATTCATTGAGCAATCGGCATCCGTAGTAACAATAATCTCACCTTTGGCCTGTTTTATGGCCTCAGTAATAGCGGCTTTTTTATATCGTTTTCCGGGTATTTGAGCCAATTCTATAATTCGTAAGTTGGAAATACCTAATGAGTTGGCTACAACCACCGTTTGGTCGTCAGAGTGGTCATCAGCCAAAATAATTTCAAAACTACCCATCGGATAATTTTGCCGTTGCAGGCAATTAAGTATGCGTACAATGTTCTGTGCCTCGTTGCGGGCAGGGATAATAACGGTTACAAACAGGGCAGGGGCAGTTTGGGTTGTCTCAAACGCGGGTATTTGTCGCCAGCCCTTGCGGTAGGCACCCATCAGCACTGTATAAAATACGGTAAGAAGTATAACTATGCTACTGATTAGAACCATTTCCGTTGCGGTATTTAAAAACAGCAAAAAAGGCAGCCCCAAGTAATCCTGGCAACAGAATATTAATGCCCCAAAGCAAGTAGGCGGCAGTTAAAATACCTGTGTTGTTATCGCTGTAGTAATTTAAAAAACTAACCGATGCCGCCCCGCGAACACCCAAATCGCTGAGGGCATTGCTGGGCACTACGGTTTGCACCAAAAAGATAACAGGTACGGCAAGCAATCCTTGGCTTGGGGTTATTTGCACTCCGCACAACTGCAAAAGCAATATAAATTGGGTGCAAAACACGGCGTAACGCAGCACCGCAAGTACAAATACTTTAAGTAACAGCACGTTGTTATAAAAATAAAATACCGAAGTGATTTTCTTAAACCTACGTAATAGTTTGGGTTTGCCAAGCACCCACGAAACCACGTTAATATTAAAATACAGCAATGGAATAAGTAAGCCCACAAAGGCAACGGCTGCTATCAACAAATAACCTTGGTATTCTTCCCATTGCGAGGCCGAAAAGGTGTACCAAAACAGTAAGTAGGCAATAGCCCCAAAAATGGCAGTGGCTGCAAACTGCGCATAACTGCCGATAGTAGTAATAAGGGCAGCTTTGATTTTATTTATTTTAACGTAGATAATCCTGCCTGCAAACTCACCAATGCGGTTGGGCACAAGAATATTTACAAACAGGCTGATAAACACTCCTGTGCAAACACTTTTTATGGCCGTTAAAAAACTTACCTGCTCAAAACGGTTGATAAGCAATTTCCATTTCAGGGCTTCAATGCTCCAGTTAAGGCACATCAGCAAAACCACTCCCCACAGCATGGGGTTTGAGAGTAATGCAATAAAATGATGGCCTTGAATTGAAACAGAGGTAGTACCCCCGTCGGTTACCAGTTTGTCGTACAGCACCCACAAACTCACGGCAAGCACCACTATTTTCAGCAGTAGCAGCCAGTGTTTTTTTAGCAGGGTAGGGGTTTTCAAACAGGTATGCGCTATTTTTGGGGTTTGGTAACTATGGTGGGCAACAGTCAAGATAACTTTGAGAAAATCATCCTGGGTATCGACCCGGGCACAAATATAATGGGATATGGCTTGTTGGGGTGTACGGGCAAAAAATTTGAGTTAATAAATGCCGGGGTTATCCACCTGAGCAAATTAGAAGACCATGCGTTGAAGCTGAAAAAGATTTTTGAACGCATTACGTATTTGATCGATACCTATCACCCTGATGAGATGGCCATTGAAGCTCCCTTTTTCGGGAAAAACGTACAAAGTATGTTGAAGCTGGGTAGGGCGCAAGGCGTTGCTATTGCTGCGGCCTTGCAGCGCGATGTCCCTATTTTTGAGTATGCCCCCAAAAAGATTAAACAAAGTATTACCGGCAAGGGTACTGCGAGCAAAGAACAGGTGGCAGCTATGTTGCAAACCCTTTTAAAGTTTGAAGAAATGCCCACCTACCTTGATGCTACAGATGGCTTGGCAGCGGCAGTGTGTCATTTCTTTCAAAATACATCATTAAAAGGCAAAGGAGTGAAACACGGCAGTTGGGAAAGTTTTATTAAAAATAACCCGGGTAGGTTGAAGTAAAGCATGGAAATTAAATGTTTGGTTGTTGCGGTTTTAAAAATTACAGGTCGAGAATCGAGATTTGTGGTGGTTGAAATTTTGAATCCGGAAATCAATTTTAAGCTTACAGAAAACTCTAAACTTGCCGGGTATCCCATTGAACCTCTATTTCATTTTTTAAGAATATTAAATAAGGATGGAACACATCGACGTAATACTTATGGAATTAGGCCAGTAGGTGTTGTTAACTGGGATGATTTCAAACAAGACCAAATAGTATTATTAAGGGATATTGAGATTTGTTGATTAGATAATTTTGAACCCCAACCATGTACACGCAAGAAATACAGCTATCAACCAAATTAGTTGCGGATAAGGAAAAGCTATACAGAGAATTCCATTCGCTGTTGATTTCTTTCAGGAATAACGGGCAAGTGCAGGGGGATAGTGAAAACCTGTATTTTGATGATGATAAGATTTGTAGCTCTGTTATTACCCTTGCAAAAGATGCGTTACACAAAAAATACAATACAGCACTAATTGATAAAAGTATTACAAGTATCGAAGAGCTTGCTAATGCCAAAATTCAAATTAAATTATCAGGCAAGCTGTATATTGATGAAGCCGAAGTATGCAAATGCGCAAAAAGCGAATACTATATTTTATTTACAACTTTTTTGGATTTAAGTTCTCCTGTAAGATGCTGCACCTGCAACCATGATGTACCGCTATACAGGTTACCATTGTTTAACGAGTATGGCTATCAAGATATTTTGCATTGGGAAAGTAACTACAAAGCTTGTGATACGCTGCAAATAAATTGTACAGTTGGTGAAAAGTGGGCGATGAAACAAATGTGGGACGTTAACTCTCAACTGTCAAAACAAGGGATAGAAATTTGTAAAAAGATAACCGAACTTAGCCAAATACCTACCTACTATTATTTGTTTAATTACAAGAGCATTAGGCACTCGCAGGATATTAAACGAAAATGCCCATGCTGTGGCGGTGAGTGGTTATTGAAGGAAAAAACCTATCATCTGTATGATTTTAAATGTGATACCTGTAAGCTTATTTCTTCACTTTCAAGTTACAGTTTCTAAGTCAATAAAGTAGTTATAGCTTTCTAACCGCCATTTCAGCTACCGTTTTTCCGATGGATAGCGAAGAGGTTGCAGCAGGCAACGGTGCATTAAGAATGTTTATTGTTAGCGCATCTTCGACAGTCTTGAATGGGAGTTTAAATCCACATAACTAAAGAATTGTTATTGATTAGTAACTTTTATGAGGGTCATAAAACAAACGGTTTTTTGTAACTTTGAATTACGGTACGAAGAATAAAAAGCGAATCAAAATGGATATACAAACCGAAAAGCTTCAATTGATGAAGATGCTTTTGGAAACAGAGGATAAAAGTATACTTAAGCAACTAAAAGCCGTGTTTGATTCACGAACCAAAAGCGATATTTGGGATGAGTGGGACGATGAGGTGCGAAAGGATGTTGAGGAGGCCATCGCTGAACTTGATAGGGGCGAGGGTATTCCCCATGCAGTTGTAATGCAAGAGTTTTCTAAATGGAGAAAGAAATAATCTGGTCTCCCCGCTCTAAACAAACTTTTGGAAAAGTAATTGAATACTTAGAGCAAGAATGGACTGAAAAGGAGGTTTTCCGCTTCGTTGCTAAAGTTGAAAAGGTATTGTCCTTAATTAGCACTGGTAATATAAAGTTTAGGTCATCGGGAAGGGAAAATGTTCACGAAGTACTTATTACAAAGCACAACTTGCTTATTTACCGTATCAAACCCTCCCATATAGAATTACTAAGGTTTTACGATACTCGTCAAAACCCTCGTAAGAAGAAGTTTTAAAACAATAAAATAGTTATAGTTTCCTAACCGCCATTTCAGCCACCGTTTTTCCGATGGATAGCGAAGAGGTTGCAGCAGGCGACGGAGCATTAAGAATATTGATGGTTAGCGCATCTTCTACAATCTTAAAATCATCAATCAAACCACCCGTGCGGTCGCAAGCCTGCGCCCTAACACCGGCCTCGGCAGGCACAAGGTCGTCTTCCTGCAATTCAGGAATTAATCGTTGAAGGGCTTTAGTAAATGCGGCCTTTGAAAACGAACGGTACATTTCGCCCATACCTGTTTTCCAATACTTCCACATCACTTTCTGAAAACCCGGCCATGCCAGCGATTCAAAAAGCTCTTTCAAGTTTATATCACTTTTGGTGTATCCCTCACGGGCAAAGGCAAACACTGCATTCGGGCCTGCCTCAACCCCGCCGTCAATCATGCGGGTAAAATGCACCCCCAAAAACGGGAAATTAGGGTCGGGAACGGGGTATATCAGGTTCTTAACCAAGTGTTTTTTTTCCTCTTTCAGCATATAATACTCTCCCCTAAAAGGGATGATTCGTGTATCCAGATTTTTTTGTGTGTAAGCGGCTACCTTATCACAATACAAGCCCGCACAGTTAACCACTAATTTTGCCAGCAAAGTGCGGTTGGGGGTAATCACCTCACTAAACCCGGTTTTTTCAGTAATGCCGGTTACCTTTTCACCCATAAAAATCTCACCGCCGTTATTTTTAAACAACTCGCCCAGTTTTTCGCACACCTCCAAATAGTCAATAATACCCGTATAAGGCACATTGATAGCCTTTAGCATATCCACGTGGGGTTCAACCTCGAGGGCAGCTTCCTTTTCTAAGTAGCTGATTTTATTCAGGCCGTTTTCAAGTCCGCGTTTGTACAAATTATCCAGCAAAGGCAGTTCGTGCGGTTGGGTTGCTACTACCAGTTTGCCGCACAGTTCATACTTAATACCGTGGGTATTGCAAAAATCAATCATCATGGCATAGCCGCTTATGCAGTTTTGTGCTTTAAGGCTGCCCGGCTTGTAATACAAGCCGCTGTGTATCACGCCGCTGTTGTGGCCTGTTTGGTGTTTGCCCAGCATGTTTTCCTTTTCAACAAGAGCAATTTTGTAAGAAGGATTAAGCTGCTTTAGTTGGTATGCTGTGGCAAGGCCCACAATACCTCCGCCTACTATCACAATATCGTACTGCATAGATTTTGTATTTTGCAGCCGCAAAATAAACCAAATCACACGGTAAGCAGAAGATGAAATTTAAAGTTGGCGATAAAGTATGTTGCAAGAACACCTCGCTGAAAGGGGAGGTGGTGAAGCTGCTCGACAGTCGCCACGTGGTGATTTTGGACGATGAAACAGGGATGGAAATGGACTATTCCATTCATACATTAATATTGGTAGAGGCTTCGTACGAAGAGCTAACGGCAAAAATTCCCGTTAAAAAAGAAATCCCCACGGGAACCGTACCCAAGCATATCACCATTGATTTGCACACTGAAAAATTGCCCAAAAACTACCGTACTACACCCGTATTGCAAGGCCAGTTGGATTATTTGGATTATAAATTGGCGCTGGCATTGCAGCAAGGGGTGCGCACGGTAACAGTGGTACACGGCAAAGGAAACGGAGTATTGAAAAACGAAGTAACTAAGCGGGCGCGAAGTATGCCGCAAGTAAAAAGATTTTACGACCCTGATAAGATTTTATCGTTGAAAGACAGTAAGTTAATTATTGAATTAAAATAAAAACCGGCTTTTAGCATTTATACTGTATCGTTTTACCCGTAAGGGAATTATAGAGGTATAAATACTTTTTGCTATGAAGAAGATTGCCGCACTAACTGTATTTTTTGTATCAGTACTTATTTCTAGGGGACAGGTAAGTTGCGAAAGCATTAGCGAAGCTCTTGACCATCCTTCATACTGCGAAGGGGTAATTATAAATCCCTACGAAACCCGCAAGACCAATAAATTTTTAAGACGTATCAACAAGTTTGATGCATTAACCACTGTTTACTTTCAAAGAGGGTTTACAGCCGATGAATTAAAACACGTAGTAAACGGCGTTAAACACCTTGAGCTTGACGAGGTGATTGTAGAATGCGATAGCCTTACGGGGTTAATAGAGACATTGGCCGGTTTGCAAACCGTTGATAAAATTACGTTGATTGAGCCGTTTACACTTAGAAGCGAAGCCCTTTTAGACATTAAGAAACTAAAAAGTCCTGCTTTAACCCTGAACTCTTCAACAAGGGTAAAACTTCCTAAAGACTTTGAATTTCCTGAGCAGTTAGAGGAAATAGAAATACTTTCAAAACAACCTTCAAAAAATGATGTATTGGTTGAGAAATTAATTGGGCTTGAGAAACTAATCTCAGTTTTAATTACAACAGAAAGCATAAGCAGCCTGCCCGCTGAATTAAAATCCCTCACCAAGCTTAAAAATCTTGAAATAATAAAAGCAAAAGACATAGATGCAGCCGAGGCTGACTTGGTGGCAAAAAGGTTTCGCATGGCTAAAGAGGGCCATGAGTGTACCCGTTTACTTACCATTACCTACAACACAATGGCGGATATGAGCGATGCCGAACGACAAGCGTTTACCACATTGTTTAGTGATTTTTACTTGTTGGGTGAAAAAGAAAATCAAGAAAAGCCCGCAGCAACGGCAAATGAAGTGGCTAACGCGGATGTTTTTGCCTCAACTGTAGGTTTCAAACCTCTGTTACCCCAAGCCGATGTAAAACGCAAAGTGTTTAATATTCCTGCTGAAAGCGCAGTAAGCATCAAAGTAAACAGCGGTACTAAAATTACCATTCCGCAGGATGCTTTTGTAGATGCAAACGGCAAGCCCGTTACGGGCAATGTAAACATTACTTACCGCGAAATTAAAACCCCTTTGGATATGCTGATGAGCGGGGTGCCGATGGCTTACGATTCAGGCGGGGTAACCAACCAGTTTGTATCGGCCGGTAATTTTGAATTATTGGCATTTAAAGAAGGCGAATCTTTAGCACTGGCTCAAGATAAAACCATTGATGTTGAGTTTGTTTCGGCAGATGCAAACAACGGTTTTAATCTTTACAAACTGAACCCCGAAACTGCTAACTGGGAGTTTGAGGGAACTGCAGATAATCGTGAAAAACCGGCACAAGATTCAACCAAAAGCAAGCCTTTGCAAATAGTGGATACAGATTTTACGTATGGCTTTGATACCACTGTGTTTGAAGAACGTTTTGCAAACGTGAGCTACCGATACATGCTTGATGAAAATGAGATACGTGGCGATGTAGGTGAAATAGCAAAAAGTCGCAAGGGCAGGCTTGGATATAGAGTTTCAAAGATTATCGGCAAACAACGGACTTTATTTAAAGTACAGGTGGATGCTGCCGAAAAGGTGAAAGCGGATAGTGTACACCAAGTAAAATTTAAGCTATATACAGGGATTGCTAAAAGTAAGCATCCGTTTTTTAACGAGTTGATAGCGTTTAAAGGTTATACTTTTTATGCAGCTAACGAAACCACCCGTAAAGAGTTCAAGAAAATGTATGTACGCAAGCAGCAATACAACGATGTACGGATTGAATATGAAAAGGGCAACGATTACTGTACCATTCGTTTAAAAACTGCAAAAGGGTTTATTGATTTGGTGGCTGACATTACACAAGGTAAAAGAGGGCTTGGTGAAACGTATGCTAAACAGGCTTTTGCGCGCAGGTACAAAAGATACGAACGTTCACTAAACAAGCGTATTGAACGATTGAACAATGCTTTGGAACAACGCAAAAAAATGGCTCGTATAGGCCTTGAAGGCTATGTTGATGATGGGACAATGAGAGGTGCGGTAGGCAGGACGTTGCGACTTACAGGATTGGGCGTATTTAACTGCGATGCCTTTTACAAGTTTGATATCCCACCGACAGTTATTGCTAATGTGTTGGTGAAAACACAGGATACTACCATTATACCGCTTACTGTATTTGTTGTTGATAGAAAAATAAATGGCTTGCTTACCTACAGCTCAAGTTATGTGAGTTTGAACAAGAAAAGTACAAAAACAATTATAGCCATTGGGGAAGACGAGACCGTGTATTGCATTGATGGTAATGCCACAAATGCAATTGAGGAAAATAAAATTGCTATGAAAAAAGTAGATGTTAGCGGGGTAAAGAACACCAAACAATTTGCTGAGTTGGTGGGGTTGTAGCCCCTGTATTAAATATTATCAAAGCACTTTTCCAAACGGAGAAAGTGTTTTTTTTGTAACCGCGCGTATTTAATAGTATCTTAACTTTGAAATTCAGAACCCACTGTATATATTCGTTATAGAATCGATTCGTTTGCATTTGCTTTAACCTTCAATCAAAAAAAAGTTTGCCACTGTATTAAATACCTTACACCACATTGTATTTAACTTTTTTAGCTGCCGGGTAAGGCCTTACCTTGCGTATTGTTGGCTATTGCATATTAAAACCACCATTAACTATCAATTTATTATGAAAAAATTTATCAAAGCATTTACCCTATTCAGCTTTTTATTGGCGCTATCATTTCAACTCACAGCGCAAACCTCGCAAACAGTAAGCGTGCAACTATCAGCAACAGTGGTGGCTACTCCGCCATCAATTACCCTTAGCTGGGCAGCCGTTTCAGGTGCAACCCCAACGGGCTTCACTATTTACCGTAAACTTAAAACAGGCACTTCCTGGGGTTCAGCTATTGCAACCCTTGGCGGCTCTGCCACTTCGTATCTTGATACTCCTGTATCAGTAAATACCTCCTATGAGTATAAGGTGGTTCGCACAGCTACCATTGGCTCTACCACTTATACCGGTTATGGGTATATTAATACAGGTATAGAGTTAGCGGCTGTGATTAACAGGGGCATTTTGTTGTTAGTAATGGATAGCACGTTTGCATCTACCCGCAGCTTACAATTAAGTGCTGAAAGTTACATAGCCGATATGAAAGCCGATGGCTGGCGTATTAAAACCTTTTACGTTAGTCGCACCGCTACCGCAGCTTCGGTTAAAAGCACCATTGTATCAGCGTACAATACCGACCCAACAAACACAAAGGCAGTAATGCTGTTAGGGCATGTACCGGTACCTTACAGCGGTAATTTTGCTCCTGATGGACATGGCGACCACGTAGGGGCTTGGCCTGCTGATGTTTATTACGGTGATATGAACGGAACATGGACTGATGCTACCGTTAATAACACAGCGGCTTCGCGCCCACAAAACGACAACATACCCGGCGATGGTAAGTTTGACCAAACATATATTGCCGATGGAACTGCCGAGTTACAAGTGGGAAGGATAGATTTAGCCAATATGCCTGCATTTTCAACAAAAACAGAGGCACAATTGCTGGAAGACTATTTAACCAAAAACCATGATTACAGGGTGAAAAATTATACTACCATTCAGAGAGGGTTGGTAGATGATAACTTTGGATATTTTGGCGGCGAGGCTTTTGGTGCCAACGGTTGGCGTAATATATCACCCATAGTAGGCAGCAGCAATGTATCATCGTTAGACTATATATCAACCCTTAAAAATTCATCGTACCAATGGGCGTATGGTTGCGGCGGCGGAAGCTACACTAGTGCCGGCGGCATAGGGAATACCGATAGCTTTGTGAATAATAGCATAAAATCCACCTTCAGCATTTTGTTTGGAAGCTATTTTGGCGATTGGGATGCTACCAATTGTTTTTTGCGTGCGCCGCTATGCTCAGGTACTACCCTTACCAATGTTTGGGGCGGCAGACCCAATTGGTTTTTCCACCACATGGCATTGGGCGAAAACATAGGATACAGCACCAATGTGTCGCAAAACAACGCTTCGTTATACGCACCCACCGGTATTTTTGCAAGAGGTGTACACCAAGCTTTGATGGGAGACCTAACATTGCGTAATGATGTGATTAAGCCGGTGTCAAATGTTACCTCAACACCAATGTTTGGCAGCGGTAAACTAAAATGGAACAAAACCACCGATAGTGTTTTGGGCTACAATGTATATGTGAACAATGGTGATAGTGTATTTACAAAACTTAACGGCAGCATACTAACTGATAGTACCTACACATACAGCTGCCTGCCTTACAGCACCAACCATTTATACGTGAAAGCAGTAAAACTGCAAACAACACCAAGCGGCAGTTATTACAACGAAAGTTCAGGAGTTGTGAAACAGCTTACCTCGTTTGTAAATGCAGTAATTTCAAACGGAGCCATCGAAGGCAAAAAAATAAAGTACATGCACGGTTATGATACTTGCAACGCTTACACCCATACCTACAAATGGTATTTTGGCGACGGTAATACAAGTACCCTGCGCAACCCAACACATGCGTATGCAAGCTATGGGTCGTACACTGTATCATTGGTAGTGAGCAATGGATGCCAAACCGATTCGCAATCAACGGTGTATAATTTCCCGCCACCATTGCTTACTCCTTCAATTGACGGGTCAGAACCAGCGGTTGACGAAATGGATGCAATGCTTACCAACGCTGCAAAAGAAAGCATAGAGGAAGTACTAACTACTGAAGGGATTACACCCGCTACAGGTATTGTTTCTGCCTACCCTAACCCCACCGATGGAGTGTTAAATATCTCACTACTTACTTCAACCAATGCGCTTAAAAATGTTAAAGCCTACACAACAGACGGGCGTAAAGTGTTTGACGAAGCAGTAACTGGCACTACTACGGCCATCGATTTGAGCCGTCAATCAAAAGGCACGTATTTTATAATCATTACTGATGATAGTAACCAACGTTTTTATCACAAAGTAATCCTAAAATAATTTCCTGAACACACAGGCCACCATTTGTTATATAAAGCCCCGGGGTTGTGCAAACTTCTTCGGGGCTTTTTTGCATTAGTTATGAGGTTTTATACCTGTCAATCAATTCATTTCAAATTATTCACAGCAATAAATTGAACTTATGGCATTATTTTGGTGTACTGTAAATGAGTAAATTACTATCGCTATGAAAAAATTATACACCCTTGCCTTTTATCTGCTTAGCGGCGCATTGGCTCTTCCGTTGATAGCGCAAAACATAACACCCATTACTACCCGGCCAATTTCGGCTCAACAAGCGGCGGCACTTACAGCAGCTACCCAAAAGCGGTTGCCCAACAACCAAGCCTGTATGGAGGTGAAACAAACTAATGTGAAACTGGTATTGTGGGATTGCGGGGTGGAGGATAACGATACCGTATCGGTACAACTGAACGGTCAATGGATATTGAGTAATTTCCGTTTAACCAATGCTAAACAAGAAATGGACGTGGTGCTTGCCCCCGGCGAAAACCAACTGTTGTTGTTTGCCAATAATTTGGGCGACTTGCACGACAATACCGCCGCAATGGCCATAAAAGAAAACGGGCACGAAGGAAAAGCAACCCTTAGCAGTAACCTGCACACCAACGGAACACTACGTTTGTTAGTTACGGGTAACAATCCTGCCGCACAAATAATGACCGGCTGCCCCAAAGAGCAGCAGATTTTTATGGACGATGAAAACCAGCAGGTACGCGCCAATCCTGATTTGGCTAACCCCAAGTTTAACTTCTTGTACTCAGGGATGAAGCGTTATAGCAACGAACCCGCCCGCGATGTTGAAATACAAGGCTGCACCAATGTGAGTGACACGCTGGTAACCCTTTATTTTTGGGATAGCGGCGTAGAGGATAACGATACTATTTCCATCAACCTTAACGGGGTTTGGGTAGTTCAAAACCTTCGCCTTAAAAAAGAAAAGCAAGCTGTGCAGGTGAAACTGCAACCCGGTAGTAACTACATTATCATGTATGCCAATAACTTGGGCGATATACCCAATAATACCTCAGGGGTTGGAGTTGAGTATAAATTCGGGAAACAAGATTTGGGTACGCTTTACAGCGATAAAAATACCAGCGGCAGTTTCCGTTTTAACTGCACCGCAGGCGCAAGTCCTGAAATGGCCTCAGCACCTTGCATTAAAACTCAAAACAATACCGCCCGCCACCAAACCGACCCCGAAATGCAATACCTAAACAGTACAAAAGCAAGCAACCCTGCGCAACAACCTACACAATACAACCCTCAAAGACCTACCAATCATAGCACTACTGTTGGAACAGGAGTAAGCATTGAGATAGGAGTGGGAACCACCATAGGCAATAGCGGCAATACAGGGGGAAGTACAGGTAACACAGGCGGTAGCAGGCAGCCCTCGCAACGCAGTGGAAGCGATACGCAACCGCCAACACGCAGCACTCCGCCCAGACCTCGTAACTAATTTAACGATTAAGATAGTTCACCCCTCAAAAGCACAGGGTTTAAAACCCTGTGCTTTTGAGGGGTATTTTTTTGTTAAAAGGTGGGACTTCATTAATACTTGTTGCATTAAAGCCCGTCAAGCCATACTTTTACGCAAAAAAATACTGTGGATTTCAACCAGCTTTTCAGGAAAAAATCAGTAGATATCATACTTAAACAGGCCGCCGAACGAGAAGAAGCAGGCGGTCATCAGCTAACCAAAAACCTTACCCTGCGTGATTTGGTAGTGTTTGGTATAGCCGCCATTATCGGGGCGGGTATTTTCAGTACCATTGGCAAAGCATCGTTTGAGGGCGGCCCTGCTGTAATATTGCTGTTTGTTTTTACGGCCATTGCCTGCACATTTTCAGCCATGTGTTATGCCGAGTTTGCATCGCGCATACCCCTAAGCGGTAGCGCCTATACATACGCATACGCAAGTTTTGGTGAACTGATGGCGTGGATACTGGGCTGGGGGCTGGTGATGGAATATGCAGTAGGAAATATTGTGGTGGCTATTTCGTGGAGTGATTATTTCACATCACTGATGCGGGGTTTTCACATCCATATTCCTGAATATCTATGCCTCGATTATTTTACAGCACATAGTACTTGGAATGAAGTTACTGATTTGCTGGCAAAAGGAACTGCATTTAATACACTTACCGAAACCCAGCGCGAAGGCTGGACGGCTTGGGAAAATGCCCCCCAATTAGGTGGACTAAAACTGATTGCTGATATACCTGCCTTTGTTATTACGGTATTGATTACCTATTTGGTATATGTAGGCATACGCGAAAGCAAAAGGGCGGGCAACATTATGGTGTTGCTTAAACTGATAATTGTATTTTTTGTAATCGCTATCGGGGCATTTTATGTAGACCCTGCAAGGTGGTCGCCGTTTGCTCCCAATGGGTTTGCGGGCATCTTAAAAGGTATTTCGGGAGTGTTTTTTGCCTACATAGGTTTTGATGCGATAAGCACCACTGCCGAGGAATGTAAAAACCCGCAGCGCGATTTACCCCGCTCTATGTTTATCTCACTGGTGCTTTGCACCGTGTTATACATCATCATTGCACTGATATTAACGGGTATGGTTAGCTACAAAGAATTGAACGTTGGCGACCCTTTGGCACACGCATTTCAACAACTCAATCTTACCTATTTTTCAAACATCATAGGCATTAGCGCTATTATAGCCATTGCCGGGGTGTTGTTGGTATATCAAATGGGGCAGCCCCGTATATGGATGAGCATGAGTCGCGACGGCTTGTTACCCAAAAAATTCAGCAAAGTTCACCCCAAATACAAAACCCCTGCCTTTGCCACCTTGGTTACAGGGGTAGTGGTTGCAGTCCCCTCATTGTTTGTAAACCTTGATACAGTGGTGGATTTAACCAGCGTAGGCACTTTGTTTGCCTTTGTATTGGTGTGTGCAGGAGTTCTTAGCCTTGAAGAAAATCACGATACCGAAAAGAGTCGTTATAAAATACCTTACGTAAACAGTAAATACATTGTACCTGCATTGTTAGTTGGTTTGCTGGGTTTGGTAGCTTGGCTAAATCCCGAGGGACTAACCAACTTTTTCAGCTTCTCAGGCGATAATGCTACTTGGGCGGTAATCAGCCACAAAATACCCATGTTTATTTTTATAGGGGTTTGCATCTTCTTGGCCTACCGTTGTTTCACAAAATCCTTGTCGCTAATACCCGTGCTGGGCTTGTTGTGCAACTTGTATTTAATGACCGAGTTGGGCTATACCAATTGGGCAGGCTTTTTTATCTGGTTGGTAATAGGCTTGGTTATCTACTTTACATACAGCTATCGCAACAGCCGTTTAAGCACGAAAGAAGCGTAAGGGCTGTTTTCTTGACTCACCCCTGATTTTTGTGTTGGTCAACTTTCTAATATTCGCCCCTCTCTTACAAAGAGAGGGGAAGTGTTGGGTTTTCAGGCAGTTTTGTATTGTTTGGGGTGAGTTAAATTGTTTAGCAGCCGCACCCTTCGACAGGCTCAGGGTTGGCAGCCGCACTTGCCGCTGTCATGCTGACGAAGGAGGCATCTTATCCCGCCTTGTTTACATTGTTGTAATAAGGTTCTTCGCTGCGCTCAGAATGACAGGTTGGGGGAACAGTAGTAACAGTTATTTCTTTTATTCATAATTATTAAATGATAATATTGTAATAACCTATCATTTAACAGATAATGGCTAAACTTAGGATATTCGTCAGCTCTACGTATTACGATTTAAAGCACATAAGAAACTATTTAGAAGCATTTATTGATAGCTTTGGCTACGAACCTGTGCTGTTTGAAAGTGGTGATATCCCTTTTGAGCATGACAAGCCATTGGATGAATCATGCTATAAAGAAATACTAAACTCCCAAATGCAGATACTAATTATTGGCGGAAGGTACGGGAGCGAAGAATCTAAAGCTAAAATTCAACCTAAAAAGAAGAAAACAGATAAAGAGAGTAGCGAAACAGCCGACGAGAAGCACAGACGTTATAATTCCATTACTAAAATGGAGTATGAAACGGCTTTAAGCCAAAATATACCTGTATTTATTTTTGTTGAGAAGAATGTATTAGCCGAATACGATACCTACCGTAAAAACCGTGATAATAATAGTATAGAATACGCCCACGTGGACAGTATTAATGTATTTAGATTAATAGATGATATATACAGCCAAACGGTAGGTAATTATGTAAAAGGCTTTGAGAAGTTTGAAGATATATCTAACTGGTTACGCGACCAATGGTCGGGCATGTTTGCTGAATTTTTAAAAAGAGATAACGACAGGATAGAAATTGAAAGTATTTCAGCAAAAATTGACGAATTAAGTGCTGTTTCAAATGCTTTAAAAGAATATTCTGAGGCATTAGTTAAAAATAGTCTTGCTCCGGAAAAATCAAAAGCGCTTATTGAAGAGGAAGATAGAAAGATTGAACATGAAAAAGCTGTGAGGTTTATTAATGAGAGTCTAATACGTGATTTACGTAGAGAGTTTCATTTTAAAATTCCTCCTTCTGCATTGTACAAAAAATTTTTAAAATCAGAGTACCTTGACGAGTTTTTGCATGAATTGAATGTTCTGCACGTTGCTCAAGAAAGGTTCGCTGCTTATAGTATGTTTGAGGAAGAGTCTTCAACCCTAACAACTAAGGATGTTTATGAGTATCGATTTAAAGAGTTAAAAATTAAATATCAAAATAAAGTATTAGAATAACGATATAATGTGTACAAAAGGAGTATTATGGCGTTACCCCATCGTAATTGCAACTCCAAAGTATTGGCAACAGATTGCATCTAAACCCGAAGACGGTTTTATCGCAACGACGATAGTCGGGTGAACGTGCAGTTGTGATTCCTAAGCTTGCCGAAGGGTGCGGAGGACAGTCATTCCCAACTTGATTGGGAATCTGCGGGCAGGCGATAAAGGTAACTCCTTCGCACAGATTCCCGCTTTCGCTGGAATGACAACAGCCGCACAAATAGTAACAGTTATTAATTACAACTATCTAAAACTCTGCCACCCTCATTTTATTAGTACCTAATCGTTTGGCAATCTCATAAAGGGCTCTATGGCACAAAAAGGGTTGCTTTGCAGCCAGCTGATAAATACAACTTAATCGTTCATAAATTTAGATAACAGGGAGTGAAAATGGTGCACGCCTTTTTCCATTTTGGGTGAAAAACGGCCTTGTTTGTACAATCTTGATTTAACGCCGCGCTGAACGGCCTCCACAATGTTTTGGTCTTCACGTTCCACCTTATCTATAGCCCCGCCTGCACCCATGTTTAGTTTCGTCTCGTCCCACACATACGCACGGTAGCTCACCTTTGAAAGTTCAGGGCCTATGGGTTTCACTATGTTCATACTCAAGCCCCAAGGGTAAAAGTTGAACATCATATTGGGGAATAACCAGTAATAATAAGCTGCTACATTTTTGCCGTAATCAGGCGATGTGGCGGGTAAATCAAACAAAACATCCCCGCTTTTGCCAATGCCCAATTGCAGGTTGGCATATTCATACATTTCATACCCGTAATTGCCAAAATCAAGGGCATTAGCCAACTCTTTATGAATAAACGGGATATGGAACCCCTCTAAATAATTATCAACGTACAACGCCCAATTTGCCTTCACCAAATAATCCTGAGAGCGGACAGGTTCAAACCAAAAATCACGCAAGGGCATCCAGCCTATGCGTTTTTCCATATCGTCCACCAATTCCCTAAAATCAAAAGCAGGGTAGATGGATGCAAACAAAAACTTGCTCCATTGTGCAAACGGAGCTTTCGCCAAATTATCAGAAGGGGCGGGGAAATTCTCCATGCCCTTGGTTTCAGGCATACTTCTAAAACTTCCGTCCAACTCAAAACAACGGCCGTGATAACCGCACATTACACGGTTGCCGTTGGTGGGGTTTTTCACCAAAATATTGCCACGGTGCGTACACACGTTCGATAGGCAGTGCAGTTGCTCGTTCCCGTCTTTGGTAAACAGCAACGGTTCATCCACATACCCCTCCAAAAAACTGAACGGGTACATATCGCCCTGCACCTTTACCGCATTAGTGTCTGCAATAAACTGCCAACTACGGGTAAATACCTTTTCCTTCAACTCTTCAAATATCTCAGGGTCAGTATAAAATCGTGCAGGCAGCGTATTGGCTTTCTCTATCAGTTCGTCAATTACAAAGGCGGTCATGGCGTTATTTTAAATCTGAAAGTTATAAAAAATCACAGAACGCACCAACTGAAAGTAAAGGGGGAGGTGACACCGGTACGCCAAAAAATAAAAAACTCACGAACTCTGTGTATCTTTTTCCACGTTATCGTATTACAAGGGTATGAAACAAAGCGCACTGTTGAGTTTTGTAGAACCCTTATTAAAATTGCGTATGAATCCATCCCCCGGATACAACGTTCCTCCCCCCAGTATACAAGGGGAGAAGGAACTGATAGATGCAGCCAAAAAACGCCCCGAAGCGTTTGAACCGCTGTATAAAAGATACTTTGAGCCCATTTTCAGATTTGTTTACCAGCGGTTAAATGATACCGATACTGCGCAGGATATTACCCAACAGGTGTTTATCAATGCGATGGTTAACATCAAAAAGTTTGAATACAGAGGGTTCCCGTTTTCTTCATGGTTATACCGCATAGCAATTAATGAACTAAATAAATGGTTTAACAGTCGCAAAGCCGAGCGTACGATAAATATTGAGAGCGAAGGGTTGGATGATTTGATTGATGAGATGGAGGAAGACCGCTACGAAGATTATTACGAACAACTGGCAAACGCATTGGCTGATTTAGATGCCGAAAGCCTGATGCTGGTAGAGATGCGGTTTTTTGAAAAGCGCAGCTTTAAAGAAATAGGCGAAATACTTGACATAACTGAGAATAACGCAAAGGTGCGGTTGTACCGATTGCTGGATAGGATTAAAAACGTGATGAAGGAGGCTTAAAAAATTACACCCATGAAAAATCAACGAATTAAAATAAATATAGACCGTACCCCCATAGATAGCAAGAGCATTGGGCAAATGCAAGATTTTGGGGCGGTGATGAAGGGCTACTCAGCGGCAACGCTTCCGTTTTATAAAAAATGGTGGTTTTGGGGTGGTACAGGGGTTGCTGTTATTGGCACAGCCATAATAGCCGTTTCGGCCTTTAATTTTAAACCTGAACAACCCAAACCTTCTGAAATTGTTTCAGCCACTACACCCGTGCAGCAAGCAGCACAGCCGGCTCAAAACGCATCATTCATAAAACCTGCCTTTAAGGGGTTTGATGTAGATTTTACTTCGTACACAATAACAAGTGGAGAAGCTAAAACCATTACAGTACAAGGCGGTACTACGATAGAAATTCCTGCTTGCCAATTCTTAACTGCCGATGGAAAAGAAGTGAACGGTAAAGTAGAAATTAAGTACAGGGAAATGAAAGACCCTGTAGATTTTGCAGTGAGCGGAATTCCGATGACGTATGACAGCGCAGGCCAAAAGTTTGTGTTTGAGTCGGCAGGGATGTTTGAAATACAAGGTTGGAAAGACGGTAAGCAAGTATTGGTAAATCCGGCTTGTCCCATTACCATCAAACAAAAAACAGTAGCCAAGCACGCTAATTTCAACAATTATTATTTAGATACAGTAGCGCGTAACTGGCAATTTTTGGGCAATGCAAATTGGGAAAAGGAGCCATCTGAAAGTATTAATCAAGAACACATAACAGATACTACAATTGGGGTTTCATCGTGGAGTGAAACTAACGTAACTATTGTAGACGGTGATACCGTCGCATTTTCGCACAAAGAAGGGGTGGGCAGTAAAGAAATTGAAGCCAAATTGGCGGAAATAGAGGAACTGAAGAAACGCAAACCGCAACCGCCTAAAACGTTGAACACTGCAAAAACAAACTTCACCTTGACGGCTGATACCATAAACCATCCTGAGTTGGCAGCCTTTATGGGAGTTACGTTTGAGGTAGATAGCACAGATAAAAGCTTTAGGCCGTTTGTGTACAATTACTTCTGGAAGAAGATTGATATCAGCCTAATAGACAGTTTTTCAGGTTTATTATCGATGAAGTTGGAACGGGGAGATGTAATTTCGGATGGGTTTTATGAGCAAGACGAAGAAGCATTGAGCCGCAGGGATGTTCAAGTGAAGAAGCAAACATGGTGGGAACGTTTTGTACAAAGTGTTCGCAACTTGTTTATCCGTAAAAAAACTACTGTTACATCCAAGAAAACAAAGGATAAAAAGGAAAACAAAAAACGCAACGACATAAACCATGTAGGAGGCGACAGCGCGGTGTATGATTATACCTACAATGGAAATATCAGGTTGCTGCCGTTAAATCAAAATGCGTACGCACCGCTAAGGTATAATCTGCGAAATACCAACAGTATTGAATTACTGGTGCATCCGATACTTGAAGGTGCTGATTATGCAAATGCAATGGATGCTTTTACTGTGAGACTGAATGAATACAACAAGCTATTGGCAAAGAAAACAAAAGAGCTTGAAAAATTGCGCAAAGAAGCCGAGGCTGCGAGGCTTGCTGCACAAGCAGAATGGGAAAAACGGATGAGGGAGCATAAGGAGGAGATGGCAAAGAGTGCTGACGACCAGAGGATGAATTATAGTTCGATACGGAATGCGTTTAGTGCCGATAAGTTTGGTATATACAATTCTGACAACCCTGTAAGACTTACTGGCGCAAAATCAGTAAACCTTGATTTTACCTATCAGGGTGACGAGGTGTACGTTGATATAGCTTATTTATTAATTAAAAATAAGAACATATTAATGTCTAACTATTATTACAAATGCTGTGATAATACGTTAAAATTCAATGAGTCGGATAATAATCAGTTGTTTGTTGTGCTACCCGATGATTATGTGGCTGTATTGGATGAGAGTGATTTCTCAATGTTTACCCGTAAAAACAATAAGGCTGTTTTAAGAGTAAGCTCAAAGCCAATGCACAGCAATAAAGAATTAAAAGAGTTTTTAGGCTTGAAAAACAGCGATACACAAACAGCAAGCAGTGATAGGGTAAGCAATACTTCAAAATAACATTAGTTCGTAGTTAGGTTCATATAAATTGGTGTAAGCCGTCGCTTGGGAAAGTCGACGGCTTTCTCAATTTAAATTACGCAACGTAATCTTCTAAATAGTTATAACGCTCAGTAAGCGAGCCGTTTTCGGTAATCGTAGCCCTTTTAATAATGTTATCTTTATCGCTCATTAGCAAAGGAGCCATAATGTATTTTAGTAGCGATTGCCCAAACTCGTGTGATGCGTCTTTGGGTAATTCGCAAGGCAAGTTGCCAACAGCCATAATATCTACAGTGTTTGGCAAGTAGGGGTCGGTCTCCTTTTCGTAGTAGCTATGCCAGCCATATACAGGGTCGGCAATTGTTGTTGCCCGTGTAGTACAAGGAACACTACCTTCAATATCGCAAGTAATATCAGCAATTACCTTAATCCTGAAATCCTGTGATTTCATGTTTTCTTTTGTAAAAAACACCGGGATTTTATTGTGCCAATAAATAGCATTAATCATTAAATCAGTTACCTCAGCGTAAGGTAAAAAAGTACTTTCATACTCCTCGGGGTGCACATAAAAGTCAGATTTATCCCATAATTCTCCGTCTTTGCGGGCGTAAAAATCTTCAGGGCGCAAATGGGCAAAAACAGGCACATTGTATGATTCTTCCACCAATTCTTCTCTTGTCACCTCTCTAAAACCTGCATATCTTAATAATTCAAGACTACCGTGCGCCACACGGCCATCACCGCAAAGCGCAATTTTCATAGGCGGAAAGGTAACCAGCTTTAAATGCTTTTTCAGCGCATCATAAGTATCCAGTTCGTGGGCAGGTTCAAGATCGTATAAGGTAAACTTTTGTCCCCAAGTGCGTAACCCGTTATAGGTGCCAATAATGCCTGCAAATCGTCCGAATCCTAAAATACGGCTCCCGTTTTCCCATACAAGACATTCGTAATCTACCAGCTTTATGCGTTGCTTAAGCACTTCGCGCAGCATATTACGGTTATAGGGTTGTTTTTTAATCGTATGTGAGAAAAACAAATATGTTTTGCCTTTCAATAAATATTCAGAAGGCACTTCTTTAATACCCAATAGAATATCCGCGTCGCTTACATCATCTTGCACAGCAATTCCGGCAGCTTCGTATTCCTCGTCCTTAAAACATCTGAAAGGAGAGCTTTGTGCAATAACAATAGTCCCCGGGAAAGCCCGCATTACTTCAGCGGCTTGTTGTGGGGTAAGGGCAACGCGTTCATCGGGCGGGTTTTTCCGCTCCCGTAATAAGGCAATTTTCATCGGGCGCAAAGGTATAAATTGGTAAGGGTATCTTTTTTACATATCGTGTTTTGTATAGAAATTTAAATAGTGCATGCTTTTTGCAGTGCTTGATTGTATCTTTGTAGGCTGCAAACCACTATGGGGCTGACTGGAATTGACGGGTAGAGCGGTTTGTGTGTAAGCATGCAGGGCCTTGTGCGGATGCCCTATAATCTGAACGCTCAAAAAACAAACGGCGAAAATAACTTCGCTTTGGCTGCCTAATCAGGACGATTACGCTTTGCCAACCGTTCCGATAGGTTCATCCGATAGCTTATCATCCGGAACGGTCAATATATCGGGTATTTATGGGCGATTGTTGCTAACCCGATAAATTATTAGCAACCTAAGGTAGTGTTAGGGCAATTGGCAGGCCAAGCAATACCCGAAAATAACTGCCAATAAGCATGTAGAAAGCGCAACAAATTCCTGCTCCGGACAGGGGTTCGACTCCCCTCAGCTCCACTTACTTAAAAGCCATTGGCTGTTTGCCATTGGCTTTTTTATTTGTGCAAATAGCAGTGTTTCAAACGCACCTTTTCAAATAAATGTTATTTTGCATTGGAAGGATGAGTTGGTAGCTTATTCTCACAAGTTGCTGCCACACAGCCTGCGCGACAGAGTTGTGAGAGCGGGCAATCAAACACAATGGCAGATAGAGAAAAGCCAACAGATTGAAAACTAACAGAATAATATGAGAAAAATTATTTTAAATACGTATTTGTGGGTAATTTTCCTTATTGTTTTTACAGATAAGTGTAGAAGTCAACCACCTAATGATACACTTTACATGGATAGCATACCAATGCCTATAATAGATGAGATTTACTACTCAAAAAATGATACATTGTTTTTTCAGAGTAGTCATTTTGAAATAGATACTTTCCTAATTTGCAATATAACTTTAAATAAGGCAAGAAAGGAGCGATTTAAAGACAGTCCATTAAATCCGGTATTATTTTACTATAAGGCAACTTATAATCAAATATCGAGTCGTAACTTGACCGAAAAAAAAATAACCGAAAGATATGGAAAGGAAAAGATAGAATTTTATGATCCTTCTCTAGTAGAAGTCACATACTTAGGAAACTCTGAATTATTACTATATTTCTCATTTAAGGATTTTAGATCTATGTATGGAAAATTTTGCTCTCATGAAGTATCATTAAATGAAGTATTGGAAGCAGATAGCAATACATTTAACATCGACGGAAAGAAGATAACTGCGTATAAACTAAGTAATACGAATAACCGTGCAATAAATCCTTCATCTATTAAATATATCTATTGGGATAATTCCTTAGGTGTTATCGCGTACGAATATATAAATGGTGAAGTTTGGGAAATAATGGATAACAGCACTATTTTTGGACGGGGTCAGAAATAGCGGTCATTTCCCCTGCTCTCGCAAACCTGTATCGTGGCTTTTAGCGGCAGGGATTTGTGAGGGCAAATACGCCATGTTTGTAACTTAGAAAAGTAATTTGCGGTATGAGCCGTGCCTACAGATTTTACAATACAAAGGGATTGTGTTTTATGGCCTTGTTATCTTTTAGCTCTGATTAAGAGTTGATGTGGAAAGGTAAAAAGAGTCTGGTATTTGATAAAATCCATCAAGGGTAAAAAAGCCTAATTTTGAAGTGCGGTTTTGCCATATTAAAGTAGTGTTAATTTTTTAAATAGTAACCAAACTTACCTCAAAATAACACTTTTTTGCTCACTTAACCGAGGTGTAACTAACCTATTAAATGTAAGAGCGGTAGAATGGGTTATTTTATTCCTTTTTTGCTAAACCTTGTCTAGCAAATGTATATAGATACTGTGCCATTTTCTAGTTGTATATGGGTTAAATAAATTTTCCCGCCCACTCCATAAAAACAGAAAATCTTGCTTTACAGGGTTTTTGTCTTATTTATGGGATTTGTAGTTTTACTTCGATGATTAGTTAACATATGACATCTTATAGTAAGAATTAATCTTAGGCTAAATGCCGTGCGTACTTTTTTTGTGAGTGATTTATTTAATTAAATAGCTGTATTTTAATGATTTAATTTTTGCCAAAGAGTTTATTTTTTTGTGAACAATGTACGTTCGTCGAAAAGTTATTTTTTAAGAAAAACTTCTTGTTTTAATTTGAGGTATTAACCTAGAAATAAGTTTTTGATGTTTCTATCAATTTGGAAAATAGTAAATGTAAACTTTACATATACGGAAAAGTGCCTGATAGCTTTTTTTGTAATATTTACAGCTATTCCAGCCAAATCGTTTAGTCAGTTAATAGAGCCCGATTCTTCACATCTTATGTATAATGATGCTTTGTTAAGTAATAACAAAGAAAAGGTTATGTTTTTGGGTATAAAGAATCACACCAATAAGTTAAAAGATACTACACGCAAAAAAAATATTGAACTTCATGGTACGATTCTCATAGAAGGACAATATGCAACAAGCTCATACGACTACCAACAAATACCACAAAGTTACCTTAAGACAACTATTAAACCTCAACTTTTGTTGTGGGGTATTCCATTTACTTCAAATATTAATTTAAGTACTGAGCAGTTTAAGGTAAATTATAATCTTAATCGTATAAGTTTTTCTCTTGACATTAATAAGGTCAACAGTATTTTGTTGCAAAAACTAAAGCATAAAGCGACAGATAGTATACTACAGAATAAGTTTGATGCGCAGCAATGGGAAGACTCTCTCAATAGGTTAGGGAAAGTAGAAGAAGCAGTATCAGTAGCTCAG
Organism: Agrobacterium sp. 719_389; assembly: GCA_943370295.1. Classification (GTDB taxonomy): domain Bacteria; phylum Bacteroidota; class Bacteroidia; order UBA8524; family UBA8524; genus SB11. The sequence continues at coordinate 457,604 of CALRQL020000002.1, forward strand.
AAAACTGCTGAGAGCAAGAAAAAGGAGCTTGTGGCCATTGAGCGACAGTCACCTGAAATCACAGATAGCTTAAAGAGCTCAGATATGAAGTATCGTTTAGCGTACAAGGATTATGCGGCAAAACAAGAAGAGTACAAGATAGCATTAGCAGTTTTGGATAGCTTGCAAGAACAAAAAAAAGAATACGAAAGAGTAAAGAAACTATACAACAAGCTCAAAAGTTCAGGAACTTTTGAAGTGGATAAAATTGCAGAGTATTCTTCATTACCTGAAAAATACAAAACCCATCCGGGGCTCACAAAAGCTGAAAAAATCTTATTAAGTATACGAAGTTTTAATATTGGAACTATTAATCCGTCTTCTTCTCAGGCCTATCTTCAGGGGACTTCAGTTAACGGCATTTCAATTGAAAATAGCTTCAGGAACATATATACATCTCTACAAGTAGGCCTTTTGCAACAAAACATTTCTTTCGGCGAGTTGCGTCAAAATACCACTCCCCGAAAATATCTATATGCAGTTAAGGGTGGGTGGGGAATGCCGGAAAACGCTCATTTCCATGTTGGATATACTCGGTCAGGTACATTCATGAAAAACAAAAACATAAATGAAGATGATCTTCTTTTGGCTAAAGATATAGGTGTGACTTCTTTTGACGGAAAACTACCAATTAGCAAAAGCCTCTCTCTTTATGGTAATTGGGCTATAGCGGATGTTAAAGATTATGGTATTGAAACCATAAATGAAGGCGAAAGTATCGCATTACCCGGAAGATTTAATAGCTTTAACAATATACTACATCAGCCTAATAGTTATTATTTGGCTGGAGTTAATGGCGACTTCAAACAAACAAAAACCAAAATAACAGCACAGGTTACTCGCGTTGGGGCGTCTTTTTACAGTCCGCTAAATCCATATTTTAGAAATGATTTGCTAAAAAAAGAGGTAAAAGTGACTCAGAAGCTTTACAAGGATTATGTGTCAACATCATTCTCATATAGCTCAAGTGTAGACAATTTATTAAATCAAAAGAGAACCACCTCTAACCTAGAGAACTACAAAGCTACAATTAGCCTGAGGCTAAAAAAATTACCTTCATTAACTGCTTCCTATGCAATCATTGATCAAAGCATTAGTAGCTCTGAAAATACTCAATTTGCTTATTTAAATAGAACGAAGGTTATCACTATTACATCGGTATATAGTCGTAGGATAAAGACAAATGTAATCACTGGTGCGTTGAGTTATACCCATCAGAATACGACAAATAAAAATATTTTTGGATTAAATCGATACTACAATAATCTTTTAGGAAACTTTAGTTTATCGGATAAGAAAGGTAACACAGTATCTTATACATCTTCTTTAAGTCTTTTAAATAATACCCCAACGCAAAGCCATGTTTTTAACAACCAAGCTGAAGCATCTTATGTGCATCCCAAAAATAGATCTTATATCAGCGCCGGGGGGATTTATTATACAATGGACAATTTGTTGGGAGACAACGGTGGGCTTTTTATTAGACAGAATATGTTGTTTAATACTAAAACATCTATCATATTATTACTAAAGCAAAATTTTTATAAGGGTAATTATCAAAATAGCACTATCAAACATCAAACGATTGTAAATATTCAACTGATACAACAATGGTAAAACTATTATACAAGGCAGTATTTCTGTTTTTAATCCTAACACCAGAAGCAGTTAAGAGCCAGGTGTTTGTTAACCAAATGCCGATCAATCCCGTGCAGTTTACATCCCAAAGTTTTTGGGACATTAGCATAGTAAATAATGGAACCCCACTAACAATTTATTTGAAAGGGGAGTTAAACGATGAAAATGGTAAACGAATATCGGACGCGGTGTCTTCGGATGTTGTTTTAGGCAATGGAGTAACAAATATTCGTAATAACAATGTTACAACCATAGCACTCAATTTTAATCAAGGACATCCTAATGCTGCTACTATAGAACAGTTTAAAAATTTGCCATACGGTGATTATACGCTTTGCATTTATGCATACGATAAGGAAACAGGTGAAGTAGTTGCTGAAAGTTGTTTAGAACATACCTCACAACCGGTTTCACCTCCTACTTTAATTACTCCTGATTACTGTAGCGAAGTGTACACGAAGTATCCGTTTTTCTCTTGGCTGGCTCCTATGCCCGAAATTAAAGGACAGCAAGTATACTACAGTTTTAAGTTGACTGAGGTTCTTGAAGGACAGAGTAATGAGGATGCAATACAACGCAATTTAGCCATTGTTTTTGAAGATAATTTAACGTCCACTTCGTTTCAATACCCATCCACTGCTTTACCCTTAGATAGTAATAAAACCTACGCATGGCAAGTGCAAGCTAAAGTGAAAAAGTATAAGGATAATGAAACGCAGCCCAACAACAACTCGTTTAGGCATGTTGGCATTTCGGAAGCATGGTGTTTAAATTATAAAACTCCTGAATTGCCTCCTATAATTGTGAATAAGAATACAATTACTTATGCAGTGCCTAAGCTTTATGAAGATGCTGAAGTTACTGTTACAAATATTCTTTACTTATCCTTCATTGAAAATTATACAGCAGGCTTGATGAATTATTTGATATATGATAGTGAAGGGCAGGTTGTAGAGTTAAATATGCCATTGAAAATTGAAAAAGGGGACAATAGATATGATATCAATTTGAAGCAGACGGAATTGTTTAAACATAATGCCATGTATAAAATGGAAATTAAAGGAAATGATAAAGAGGTCTATTTCTTGAAATTCAGATACATTGAACAATAATTATCATGCTTTTAACTAACTGAAATTGAAACTTGTGGTGGAAAAATCTATAATTCTTTTATTCCTAATAACTGGACTAGCTTCAATGTCATGCAACCGTATTAGTGTTGTTGACGGAGCTAACTACATTAAGTATATTGATAATCCGGATAATGGACTTATACAAGAATATGTTGATAAAGAAAAAAGCTTGCGGCTGGTTTCTCAATATAAAACGCCTGAGTATTTGGCTATCAAAGAAATTGGACCTACAAACTTTGATTCTGATAGCGTTTTAAATTTATCAAAAGAGTTTACTGGCGGATACCACTTTAGTTTTAATATTTTATCGACAGAATTCGGATATGATGTAATTAAAGGAAAGTTATCACCCAAAGAATATTTGAGTCGAATTACACACATGAGCGGTGAAATTAAAAACGATTTTAAACTACTTATAGGTTCAGACACTATTCCCTGCTCAATATGTCATTTTGAACGTACTTATAACATTAGTCCTGATAACATACTTATGCTGGTTTTTCCATTTGAGAAAACCACAGATAAAGACTTACAGTTACTTTACGATGATAAATTATTCGGCATTGGAAAAGTATCTCTTATGTTTAAAAATAAAAACATCAAAAACACGCCAAAACTACTATAACCGAAATGAAACAACGGAAGATAAAAATCATTGCAGCTTTTTTTATTACTTTAATAGGATGGGACATTAGCTTTCCTATTGCGGCTATAGCGCTTACAGGAGGACCCAGTCAGCCTGAAGTACAGAGTTTTGAGCCGGTAGGCACCACTGAAATGGTGGATGTGTTTTCGGGGGATTTTGTATACAACATTCCATTGCTGGACGTTGAAGGATTTCCAATAAACATCTCTTACCACTCAGGTGTAGGGATGGATGATGAGGCAAGTTGGGTAGGATTAGGCTGGAATATTAACCCCGGTGTGGTAAACCGAAACATGAGAGGTGTACCTGATGACTTTAACGGGAACCCTGTTACAAGTACAACTAATATTAAGAACAACGAAACCTGGGGTGTGACTCTGCAACCTACCTTTGAAATTTTTGGAAAACGAAATAAATTTTTTAACAGTAAAGAAGGAGATACGAGCAATAAAATGGGGAATTACCCGCCTGGTGCTGATTCTACAGGTATAAAACTAGAAGTTCCCACACTTAATGTTTCTTTGGGTGTTACTTATAATAATTATCGCGGTTTAGGTTACGAGTTTTCCTTAAACCCTAAACTATCATTATATAAGAGGGAAAGTAATAGTCAACTTGGCGGCTTGGGAATGAATCTTTCCGCAAGTTCTTATTATGGTGCTGATATTGATGCAAATCTGTCTTATTCACATCGAATAAAGAGGGAAAATAAAGATAAAGGCGGATTAAGTTTTGGGGCAGGAACCGGAATTAATTCTCGGCAGGGAATGAAGGATGTTTCGTTTAATTATGGGTTTATTGAAAAACAAAAAGCAAATAGGCAATCAAAGCTTTGGGGAAGGAGCTCTAGTATCTCTTTAAACCCTATTTCATACACTCCAGAAATCCAGAATGAGATGAAAAACATCTCTTTAAACCTATCTGTAACACTAGGCCCCGAAGTTGTTGGCTGGTGGGGTAAACTTGGTATAACAGGGAATTATTCAAACCAAGCTTTAAAGCATAATAGTCGTACTTTATATAGTTACGGTTATATGTTTTCGCATGATGGGGTAAATAACCCATCTAACAACACAATGTTCGATTTGAATCGCGAAAATGATGGAGGGTTTACAAAAGATAGACCTTTGCTACCAATGCCTGTTTTCACTTATGATATGTTTAACGTATCAGGTGAAGGTACAGGAGGTATGTTTAGACCCTATAGAAGTGATGCGGGTGTAATGTTTGACGCTTTTACTAGAAGTAATACTGTTGGTTTAGGTTTAGCGGGAGAGTTTGGTATGGGTAATGCAGTGCACGGGGGTATAGATTTAAGTGCTAACTACGGGTACCAAAAAAGTGGTGCATGGAAAGCTGATAAAGATAAAAACTTTGATATTATCAACAATCTCTCCTTCCAAAAGCCGACCCCTAATAGTTCTTTTGAGCCCTATTACTTTCGCAGCACAGGTGAAAGGACAGTGGCTAATAATGACATATATGCTACTATGGGCTATGATGAACCTGTACGTGCAGAAATTGATGGTAAACGATTAAAGTCAAACCTTATTAGCAAATCGGGTAACCACAATGTTCATGGAGCCGTAAAATATAATGACCGTCAACGCCGTAATATGCTTGTAGCGTCACTAAGTAATTATGAGGCGGCACAGCTTGCATTGGATAAGGATATAAAGTTATATGAAAGAAACTCATTTTCTTTGATGACAAATCGCCAAATGGTTTATGATTCTACTATTGAGCGATATACGAATGACGATTATGACCATCAACTTTCGGAGCTAACTGTTACAAATCCTGATGGAAGAAGATATGTTTATGGAGTGCCTGCCTACAATTATACGCAACAGGATGTTGTTTTTAGGGTTATTAATCCCAAAAGTCCAGCAATAACACAAGATAGATCAATAGGCTTAGTAAACTACAGCAGTGATGATAATTCATTAAGCAACTCAAAAGGTGAAGATAATTTTTATAACAAGACTGAAATTCCCGGGTATGCACACTCGTTTTTGCTATCATCAGTACTATCAACCGATTACGTTGATGTTACAGGTAATGGGGTTTCTGATGATGATATAGGTACAGCTATAAAGTTTAATTATACTAGAGCCTATAAAAATTATAAGTGGAGAACCCCTTACGGAAGGTCTCAAAACCAGGGAAATTATGATGAGGGCTTAAAATCTGATAAGTATGATGATAAAGCCAGTTACATATACGGTGAAAAAGAAATATGGTATGTACATTCTATCGAAAGTAAAAATTATGTAGCCTGTTTTTACACTTCACCTCGGAGCGATGCTAATCAGGTAGCGGGAGAGAACGGGGGGCTGGATTCAACTGCCTCGTTTTATAAACTAGATAGTATCAGGTTATTCACCAAGGAAGAATTAATTGTAAATGGTGCAAATGCTACACCACTAAAAACAGTACATTTTGAGTATGATTATTCATTGTGCCCTAATGCAGAAAATAATAAACTGTTCGTCTCTTCAAATGCAGGTGTGCAGCCAAATACAGGGAAATTAACCTTAAAAAAGATTTATTTTACTTATGGTAAATCTCGCAAAGGCCGTACAAATTCATATCAGTTTACATACGATAGCCATAACCCAAAGTACAATTTAAGGGGCTATGACCGCTGGGGTAATTTTAAACCCAATGCGTCAAAAAGTGAATGTGATGATTTATCAAATTCCAATACTCGATTGTCTAATGCAGATGATCCGTATGTACTGCAAAATAAAGATTCAGCTGATTTGTATGCGTCAGCATGGAGTTTAACCCAAATAAAGCTTCCATCGGGCGGAACCATTAATGTGAATTATGAGGCTGATGATTATGCATACATACAAGATAAACAAGCCGGTCAGATGTTTAAGGTTTCGGGTATTAACAACTCCACAACTTTTTCAGCAAGTGGTAATAGTCTTTTTATAGGGGAGCAAAATTATTTATACCTCTTTTTTGACTTAGCTGAACCGTTTAGTGACACAGCAGAGTATACAAAGAAAATCAACGACTACTTTGCCGGAATAGATAAGATGTATTTTAAATTTTTGGTTGATTTAACAGGTAAAGGGGATTATGATTTTGTTTCTGGATATGCGGATAAAAGTGAGGTAGGTTTTTCGTCTAAAAACCCATCCAGTGGAATTTATGATGTAGGCTATGTAAAACTGAAAGGGGTATCGCTGAAAGACCGAAGAGGACCATTAATTAACCCTATTACCAAGGCCTCGTGGAATTTCATGCGAATGAACGCTCCCAAAAAGCTGGCTAAAATTTTCAGTAATTTCGAAATGGCTCCGGGTGATACTAAAGGGGCATTTAAATCTCTTGCAGGTTCTTTTGTTGAGATGGCAAATATGTACAGAGGTTTTGGACGAACTATGAGGGCTAAGGGCGCTGGTCAAAAATTCGTCTTGAATAAAAGTATAATACGCCTAAATAACCCGTCTAAACAAAAATTTGGAGGTGGGGTTAGGGTAAAACAACTTGCATTAAGTGATGCGTGGGATGAAATGGTTAGTGGACAGGAGGCATCTTCTTACGGTCAAAAATATCTTTATACCAAAGAAGAAAAACAAGCAGATGGTACTTACAGGACTATTAGTAGCGGTGTAGCAACATGGGAGCCCGGAATTGGCGGTGATGAGAATTCTCACAAGCAACCGGTTTCATACGCCAGTAGTAACACCTTGGCTCCTGATGATCAATACATGATTGAGAAGCCAATAGGAGAGTCCTTTTTCCCTGCGCCATCAGTAGGTTATTCAATGGTTACTACGGTTAATATAAAACCTACTGAAAATATTAAACGTACAGCAACCGGCAAGGTTGTCAATGAGTTTTTCACGGCATATGATTTCCCAGTTATTGTTAAACATACTGATGTCGGTAAGCGGCCTAAGAATCCAAAATTGGAGAATATGCTATGGAGCATCTTAAAGGTGTATGTTAAAGATAGAATGTATGTAACACAAGGCTATTCTATTGAGTTGAATGATATGCATGGTAAGCCCAAGGCGCAATGGGTTTATGAGGAAGATAATAAGGTGCCAATATCAGGAGTAAAGTATGAATATCAATACACCAAAAATGAGTTTGGAACTAACAAGCTTGTTAGTAATGTTGACGTAGTGAATCCCGATGGGTCAATTAGTAATGCTGAAATTGGCCGTGAAATTGATTACATGACTGATACCCGTAATTTCTACAGTTTTCATGCAGGGGGCACGCTAGAGGTTAATTTTGATGGAGGTCTTGCCGGAATTTTCCCGGTATTGGCTAGTAGCTTATTTGGTAGTATTACCATGCAAGAGCTTGAATTTGCTTCAGCAGTAAACACAAAAGTTATTACTCGTTATGGAATCTTGAAATCGACAGAGGTATTTGAAAACGGAGCTTCAGTAAAAACCCATAATGTATTATTTGATTCTGAAACAGGGGATGTGCTGCTTGCCAAAACTACCAATGAGTTTAATGATACTATATATACGTTTAATTACCCTGCGCACTTTGCTTATGAGGGTATGGGGCAGGCGTATAAGAACATAGGGTATTGGTTTAAGGACATTAAATTTTACAATGGTGAGTTGAAAAACCTTTCAAATTACACCAGTTATTTTGTTCCTGGGGATGAATTGTATGTTGAAATGGAGAGATATAATTCGACCACTTCTCGGCTTGAAGCAACAACGATTTTAGATGAGAAGGCATGGGCAGTTACATCTCCTCACGACCCTAATGACTTAATTTTTCTAACACGATCGGGAAACGCCTATGAAACAAGGCACAAACAAGACGGGAAATATTATAAATACAATATAAAAGTTATTCGTTCGGGACGTCGTAATATGCAAAGTGCATCTATTGGTACAGTGGTTTCTTTGGTTAATCCTGTTAGCAATGGGTATTTGGCTTTTGATTCTGTGATTAATGCAGGGGCAGTTGAGTTTTCGGATTATTGGGCTACGAAATATGTGGATTTGGGGTTTTCTTGCCCGGATTCTTGTGTAACGGGATTGATAGACTCTTTATTTTCTCCAAACATCTCTCCTAATTTACGGACATTACCAATTGGGGGTGAAATTGAATTGTTAAACAATCCTTACCGCGAAAATTTTTGGTGTGCTGCTGATATGTATGATTGTTATAAATGCTGGCCTTTTTATCGTAGTAAACATAAAGTTAAAAAAACAGCGTCAGGGGGACCGGGTTTTTCATCTATTACATTGCCCGGTGGAGTTTTCGGAATTGAGGATATTAGATATGCATCCATCACCTCTATAGGAAATAGAGGTCCTGTAATGCCTTATGATGATTTAATAACTGAAAGAATGGCCCCAATGCCCCCTTCGCGAAGTGAAAACATCACAAGTAGTGATTTTAACTTTTCAGATTGCGATTCAGTGATAAAATATACCATGGCAGACTCATTGGGTGATACCTGTTATTTTGAAATATGCCTTCAATGTGTTGACGAAGCATTTAATACAGCCACTAAAATTCACAAAGGAAGTAGCTATCCGTTGGCCGTTAGTACAACATGGCCCGGTACAATAGCAACTCCTGCCTGTGAAGGCAAAAAAACGCGGGCATTAATGCGTATGCATTGTACTAGTGATACAGAGTATGGTTGTGGTAAATCGTTAGACTTAAATCCGATTAACCCCTATGTATTAGGTATTAAAGGCAACTGGCGCGCGAAACGAAACTGGTTGTTTTATGAGAAACGTAACCAAGCATCAACTACTAACATTCGTAAGGATGGAACTTATAAAAACTATGTTGATTTTTGGAAACGTCCGGTGTTAACAAATACCTATTGGGATACTGGAACCTCAATTAACAAAAACTGGACATGGAATACAACTGTTACCAAGTTTAATCGTACCGGCAATGAAATTGAAAATGTAGATGCATTAAACATATATTCTAGTGCCTTGTTTGGCTATGGTAACTCAATTGTTAAAGCAGTGGGATCAAATACCAGGCATAGACAATTAGCTTATGATGGTTTTGAAGATTATTCAACTCTTTCGCCTGATGAAGATCACTTTAGTTATTATCAGTTTAAAGAAAATTTGACAACCGTAACTGCCCATACAGGCGCACACTCTATACGGGTATCACCAAACCAGCCGGTGTATGTAACCAAAGGCATCTTATATCATGAGGAAATAACGGGTTGCCAACCGGATACTTCAGACAACCATTACATAATAAAACCAAGTGAAATTTTGGAGGAGTTTTCTCCCGATACCGGCTACTACCATATTTCATGTTGGGTGAAAGATAGCACAGAGTATAGTGGGTTACCACAATTAGAGGATAGCATTTTTGTTTCTACAAGCGTTAGCTCGGGTGCAGGTACTTTTTACTCTTTCTCTCCTTCAGGTCCTGTAATTGATGGGTGGCAAAGGTATGAGGGGAAATTCTATGTGCCTCAAAATGCTGTATGTATTAATGTTATGTTGCAAGCAGGTACAAAAACTGCCTACTTTGATGATTTACGTATCCATCCATGGAATGCTAATATGAAAAGCTTTGTCTATCATCCTAGAACGTTAAGGTTGGTAGCAACCCTTGATGAAAATAACTATGCAACCTTTTATGAGTATGATGACGAGGGTAGGCTGGTTCGTATTAAGCGTGAAACTGAGAGGGGTATAGTGACTTTACAAGAGTCTCGTACAGGATTAAAAATTAATGAGTGATAGGAATTTGAATCGGGTATTGGTAATAGTTATTATAAATGATGATTAATTAAATGAAAAAAAGTATAACCGTTATTCTGTTTTTAAATGCTTTATTTTTTAGCACGTTGTTAAAAAGTCAAGACGCAAAAAGTGCTTTTAAAAAAGTAAACGAAACACTTACCAAGTATAATAAGATTAGCTATAACATTACTTATAACTACTACCAAGACTCAAAGGCCAAAAAACCATACGAAACTCTTAGTGGGGTTTATAAAAAGGATGGTAACAGAATGTATCAAAGAATAGACACCCGCGAATTTATGGTAACAGATAAGTACAGGCTTATTCTTGATAATGATACAAAACATTTTGTTATTGAAAATAAGCCGAAACTTATTAAACAAGAGCAGTTCATGGTTGAAATGGATTCTGTATTGGCTTTGTGTAAAACCATTACCAGCAAAAAAAGTGGAGCACTTGATGTTTATACGCTCACTTTTGACACCGATGAATTGAATTACACTTATAATCAGTTAGATATAACAATAGATCCAGCGAGAAATTTTATTACAAAGGTTGTGTTTCACCTCATGGAAACAGATGATAATGGTGAAATAACCAATCAGCCACGTTTGGAAATTGTGGTTTCGGGCTATAATATTTCTCCTGTTTTTCCTGAAAACTTTTTTTCAGAAACCAATTATGTGAAAATTGATACAGAAGGAAATGTTAGCCTAATTAAAAAATATAGTACATACACCCTTTTAAATAACAAGGTATCCATCCAATAAAGCATTGTTTATGAAATCTATAAAAACTGTTATTCTAATTGCGTTTCTATTAGGGTTTTCAGCGGTCAAAGGAGGAGTTGACCCGATTTTGAGTGGTAAACGCCAAGGTAGCAATATTGGAGTGGATAGTACTATTACTGTTACTGATGATAAGTTCACTTGCATCAGTTCGGGAACGTGTTCACCCGTTTTTAAAACTCCTGTGCTAAAAAACGCTATTGTGTTAGGAGTTGATCACGATAATAAAAACTGTTATCAAAGCTATACGTTCAGTGTAACGTTGGAATTGACAAAAACACCCCTTTCTAATCCCGGTACGACACAGAAAGATACTATTATTCTTAACCTATCATGGGATGCCGGCGCTGGAAAAGTTGCCCAGGATAAAGATGTTTTTTACACGGATGGGTATATAAAAATTGTATCGAAAGTTCTAAACTATACTTCATCATTAGCAGGTAATGCAGTTCCTGCAAATTTATTTATTGAAAATATTATTAAAAAAGAACGGTATTATGCGCTAAACTATGCAGGTACAACATCTATCAGTTCAATAACAACGGGTCAAAATGATGAATTGACTGTAAACTGGACGAGTGTTAATGGTGCTGAAGAGTATGATTTAGAGTGGCTGTACCTTGATGATTTCGGTGATTTTAACGGGTCATCAGTTAGTTATAAATCAGCAGCCTCAATACCCGTAAGTTTTTTAAATGATGCTACCAGAGTTACGGTTAAGGGTACATCCTATACATTAAAGAATATTTACCAGCACGGTTACCTTTTGTTTAGGGTTAGATATGTGGGCAAGGATACAGTAACTTATAAACAACGATTGGAAAGTCGTTGGTCTTCACATTCTTTTGGTAGTACTGTGTCGTCTTTTGGAACAAGTAATGTGGATCGTTATGCAGTAACGACAAGTCATGAAGATACTCTTAACTGGCAATGGACAAGTTCATTTGCAGAAGAAGGGAAAAGTAAAACAGTGATAAGCTACTTTGATGGAAGCCTTCGCAGTCGTCAGATGGTAACTTATACAAATACTGATCAGTTAACAATTGTTGCCGAAAGTTTTTATGACCATGTTGGACGTAAAGTAGTTGATGCTTTACCTGTACCTACAGGCGATTCAATTATTAAATTCTATCGTAATTTTAATTTAAGCGCCTATACCCAAAAAACGTATAGTTGGCGTGATTTTGATACTACGGCAACAGGTGATAGTTGTAGCAATCATCTCACGGGTATGGATACAACTTCAGGGGCATCTAGATATTATTCACACAATAACCCTAGTAAAGATCTTTATCAAGCCTACGTACCTGATGCTAAGCAGTACCCATTTGTACAGGTAGAGTTTATGCCTGATAATACGGGCAGAGTGAGGAAGCAAAGCGGGGTTGGTTATGATCACCGTATGGGCAGTGGTCATGAAACTCAGTACTTTTATGGTAAACCTACTCAGCAGGAGTTGGATATGTTGTTTGGGGTAGAGGTTGGTGATTTTAATCGCTATAAGAAGAACATGGTTGTCGATCCTAATGGCTCCATTAGTGTTTCTTACCTCAATCCATCAGGTAAAGTTATTGCTACAGCATTAGCTGGTGAAAACCCATCTAATTTGAGTGTTTTGCCTGCTGATACAGCTCGTAAACGCATTGTTGAAAAGCTTGATGAGTCGATTCCTGTAGTAGATAGCATGGATATGTCTATTAGTGTGACACATGATTTAATGTTGTCTACAAATGCACAAATAGATTTTGATTACAGGATACTGAAAAATCAGTTGGAGTTAGGGTGTGCAGGTGCTACCATCTGTTATGATTGTATTTATGACTTAAAATTCAGCATAACCGACCTGTGCGGAAGACTTTTGCACGATACGACTTTTATTGGTATCAAACTTTTGGATACGGTTTGCAGTAACGATTCTTTCATGCATTCTTTTTCACTAGCATTGGATAAGGGTAGTTACAGAGTTTCTAAGCAGCTTTCGGTTAATAAAGCATCGTTTGATTATTATGAAGAAATTTATTTAAGGAATAATCAGTGTGCACGAACTGTGGAAGAGCTTTATGATAGTTTGGAGAATGAAATTGACTATTCAGGGTGTGCCAATTCGTGTGATGAGTGCCTAACTAATTTAGGAACGCTTGCGGATTATAAAACAAGTCGGTTTGCTGATCTGGATACCAATGGAATGAATATTGATTCCCTTGTTACTCAGTTTGAAAGCGAGTATGAAGACTATGTGGCTGATTGCAAAGAGCTTTGTGATACGATTTCAACATGTGAAATTGAGTATTATCGCCTTTTACAAGATGTTTCGCCAGGAGGACAATATGCATTGTACAGTAGTGTGAACGATGTTTTTACTGTAACAGATGTCTTGTCGTTTTTGGATTCAACAAGTAATAATGACCTTCCAAATTATGAAGGCATGCAGCGAGATTGGCGAAATGATAGCTTGGTGTATTTTGATAGTAACGGAGATACTGCTTTAGTATGGCACAATAATACATGGATGAAGCCAAACGATTTACCGGATAGTATTTTTATACAAAACTGGGATCCGGCTTGGGCTCATACATTGGTTAAAATGCACCCTGAGTATTGTTATTACAAGTGGTGCATACTAAATGAAGCAAGTAATAAATTTGATAATCGTTTATATGATGCAAGCACATATTTCAGGGCAGAAGCAGATAGTCTTTTTGATCCAACTGATGCAGCGTCTTCAACCTATCCTACAGCGATAGATGATCCTTTCTTTAAAACAGGAGGGCTTGGGAACACATGGAAGACAGCTATGCAAAATACAATTCAGCACTATTTTACCGATAGCAGTACTGATTATTCGATGTGGCAAGCCGCAGCCATTATGGCTTCATGTAAGGACGAGAATACCGTTGCAGGCATATCGGCTTGTTTAACAGCACATCCCTTTGGCAGTGGTGATGCAGATATTAAAAATGCACAGTGGGAAGTATTTCGTAGTTTGTATCTTTCAGCAAAACAGAAATATAAAGATACTGTAAGAAGTTCTTATGCCTATACAAACAACTGTGCAAACTGTAATATCGGACATAATAATAAACCACTTTATAGTAAATCGTGCAACAGTATTTATACTAACGATAGTTTTAAAATAAAACAAAAGCAATATCCATCATTTACTGAGGTTTTAACAGTGCCTTTAGACTCGGGTACAAAACGTGATATTATTCAAAAAAATAGAAATCACTCGCAAGCTAGTATTAAAAGTGAATGCCAGAGTCAATGTGAGAGCTATGCAAACAACTGGATGATTGCATTGAAAGAATGCTCTGGTTTTGTTAGTGATTCGGCAGCTTTAAGAGATTCATTGATTAATATTTGTAAACTTGGTTGTGATCAGTTCAATCCGTTGGGGTCAAGAAGTGTAGCACCTGAAAACGAGCATTTGGTTATCAACAAGAGCTTTAAAGAGGTATTGGCTGATTTTTTCACTATCAACAAATTGTGTAATGAAGATTTAATCCCTTTCCCTTATGAGTATGGTCACAATTATTCGGGTAGCAATTTTGTGCCATACGATAATTGTTTTGATCAATTAGTTGATGAGGCATTATCAGTTACTTGTTCAGTCTCTTCAGAGATTCAGGAATTTTATTATTTTTTAGCCGATTTAGCATCATCATCGCAATTTAAATCTCCAACGCCTATTAATATTAGTAGCAAAGCGGGTTTCGAATCTTATCTAATGACTTATACCTCGGGCAATATTGATTCATTAAATCAATATTACACCTACATTAGTGGTAATACACTTAAAGCAGTTGTTCGTAGTAGGAATAACGGGGTATGGGATTCTTGTATTATTACTTTCAATACTCCTGCAGGGCATACTTCTTCGTTTTGGGATAGCATTGCAGAGGTTACTGTGCTTCTTAACAATCCTTGTGGCAGTGTTAACGGCCTTAGTTTTACAATGAATTTGTATACTAATCTTTATGAAGAGTACACTGTAGAAGGCTACTCAACTTGCTACCCCCTATGTTCTGAAGAAGGCACTGTTGTTAGCAGAGTAAAACAATATTTTGCTCAATACTACTACAAAACGTTTACCGATGAAGAAATAAATAGCTTTATTAAAGTGCATTGCGGAGATACGCAGGTTGTTGCTTTAATACCCCGGGATTTCTCATGTAAGCCGGCTTGTATTACTTGTGACATTATGAACGAGGCTGATGCTTATTTTTGGCTAGCGTATTCTGGTGTTTATGTAAATTCTGATACAGTGTATAAAGACACAAACTTTATCCAGACGTACACCAATTTCATGAACAAATCACGTGGTTTAAACCACGGATATTTTGAGTATGAGGACTTAAAAAATAATTGTGATTCATTTTTTAATGATACTACACAGATTTATTATAAATACGTCACCTACAGAAACGTTAAGAACGGTTGCGATAGCCTTCCATCAGGAAAGCTTGACACATTGCTGACTAAACTTAGTCTATGCGATGACCCATTTGTTTACACGCCTGATACGGTAAGTTGTGATAGTGCCTTGCGTAAAATAGCGTGGGAACAGGCTCAAGACTTATATCAGGCACAACTGGATACTTTGAAAGGAAATTTTAGAAAGCAGTACTTTAGGAAGTGTATGAATATAGCTGGCTTAGAGAAGTTTACGATGGCCTATGATGTGAAGCAGTATCATTATACGTTGTATTATTACGATCAAGCCGATAATTTAATTAAAACTGTTCCTCCGGCAGGGGTGAGGCTAATTACCCATGCCGATACATTAGCATTGGTAAAAAGTAACAGGGCCAATAAAGTAGCAGCAAATTATTACAACACGCCTCACCATAATCTGGTTACTAATTACAAGTACAATACACTTAATGCCGTTACTGAACAAAATACACCCGATGGCGGAACTACTAAATTCTATTACGACCGTTTAGGACGGATTGCCGTATCGCAAAATGCAAAACAAGCCAGCGCTTCTAATAATGACTTTAGTTACACCAAATACGATGCGTTAGGGCGTATAGTTGAGGTTGGGGAAACTAAACACACAACGGCTATAACAGATAGCACCAGTCGCAACCCGGCCTTGTTAACAGCTTGGTTGAGCAGTTCTGCGCTGTTTAGGCAGGTTACCAAAACGTATTATGATAATAAAGCAGGAGGTACAGTTGATGCACAGTTTGCTGCTGGACAAGAAAATCTGCGTAATCGTGTGGCTTATATAACGTATGACGAGGATGCTACCGGAAAGTATGATTATGGTAGTTACTATACCTACGATATTCACGGAAACGTAAAAGAATTAGTGCACGACTACACTGAATTGCAAGCCTTGGCATATGGGTATTTTAAACTAAAGTATGAGTACGACCTGATAAGTGGGAACGTAAATAAAGTAAGTTATCAAGAAGGGAAGCAGGATCAGTTTTTTCATGAATATGTTTATGATGCCGATAACCGCATCCGACAAGTATTTACGAGCCGCGATAATATTTTAACGGATAACGATGCTAAGTACTATTATTATCAGCACGGACCCTTGGCAAGAACAGAGATAGGGGAGCTAAAAGTGCAAGGTATGGACTATGCCTATACCATACACGGTTGGCTGAAGGGAGTGAACAGCGGGTCGCTGGATAGCAGCAGGGATATTGGGCGAGACGGGTGGTGGAGTGCAACCAACAATAGAAGGTATATACCGAATGACGAATTTGGATTTACGCTTGGCTATTATGCAGGTGATTACTACGATATCGGTCAAAAAACTACTTCTCAGCATTTTGAGATAAACGTGAGCGGAGGATTTAATACCGCAAGTCCGAGCTTATACAATGGTAACATACGCCACATGGTAACGGCTATCGGGAAGTTTATGACCCCCAGCCCCCTAAAGGGGGTGATGGGCTATGCCTATGAATACGACCACCTGAACCGTATTGTGCGCATGGATGCTTATGACAGTATAAACATGGGCACTAATAGTTGGAATACCGGTGCTGCAGCGATGAGCCAATACCACAACCGTTTTACTTACGACGCAAACGGTAATATACTTACGCAAGTGCGCAGGGGGGCTGAAAGCGTAAATCTTGCGTTGGATAGTTTGGTGTATAAATATTACCCTAATACGAACCGCTTGAGCCACGTTGAAGATGTGGTGAATGACACTAATTACAACGATGATATAGATGACCAAGACAGCTTGAATTATAAGTATGATGCGATTGGCAATCTTATTTATGACAAGGCGGAGGAGATAGACAGTATACAGTGGAATGTGTACGGTAAGATAAGCCGTATAGTGCGCACTACTACCAGTACCAAGGCTGCGATGCAGTTTACTTACGGCCCTGACGGGAACAGGTTGAGTAAAAAGGTGGTATATCCTAATGATACGGCTCCTTCGACAGGCTCAGGACAGGCACGTAGCCATACTGAATATTATGTGCGGGATGCCAGTGGTAATATAATGGCTACTTATACTACCAGTAACCCGTATTTTGAGCCGATTGATACGGGGTATGACAAGATTGTGGGTAAACTTATTGATAGTGTGGGGCTGGCTTCGTTTGCGCAGTTTATACAAACACGGTTTGCGGGTAATGATAGTTTTTACAGGCGACTTGGCGAGTATATACCCGATAGTGCTTTTTTGGATAGTTTTACTACGGATGAAATACTAAGCTGTGTGGGCGACCAAATGTTCCACCAGTTGTTTAGTTGTTGTAACTCTTGTGATAATAGCTGGACGGATCATATAGTGTTGTTGTTGGAAATAGCTAGCAATGAAGGGAACAGTTTAGTTCCTTATCTCTTGGATTGTAATCCTGAGTTGCTGTTGGGATTGATTTTAAAATATCGGGGTGGTGATTTGCTTGATAATATTGGTAATGATGCACGGATATTGTTGTATGGTTATTTTAGGACTACAGCAGGGTATTTGCACGTAAACAGTACTGTGGGAGATACTACCAGCTTTTTGTTGAGCGATGTGCCGCGCAGTGAGTTGATACGTTTTATGACGCACGAGTTGCATACGGGGCTTTATATGGGGTATGACGATTATATGGATGCGCTGACGGATGTTATCCATACGTATGTGTATATTCCGAGTTTGGGCGGACTGGGGGCGTTGAATGGTGATATTATCGATGATCCGGACGTTATTACGCGGTGCAAAGTTTTTGAATGTTTAGGTAAATGCCCCGGAGCCAGTAGTGAAAGCACCTGTAGTAACTGGGCACCGCCAAGTTATATGTTTGAGGCGTTTAATAACTATTATTGTTATGGGTATGGAGAGGCAGATTTTAGGAACCATATCAAAACTACGCCTGAACTGCTTTCGTTTGTTCACAGCCGTTTGCAGTTGTGTTACGGCGACCGATATGCGAAGATGTTGGTGAAAACATTGAGCGACCGCACTACCTACAGTACGTTTAAAAACTGCGGGATGCGGATTACTGAGTTTGGGTATGATAAATACATGACGGATAGTTTGATTAGCAAATTGGCTACGGATAATCCGCCGCAGCTCATCAATGTGCTGAACCAATGCGACAGTACTAAGCTATTGAAAGCCGTTGGTAATTATAACATAAAGGCGTTGGTGAATAAGATAAACTCACACATACCACAGGGCAGCACGTTTATTACCAATACTTGTGCGTATTTCCAACTGACTATACCCCGACCTGTGGG
>CALRQL020000003.1:0-337398 GCA_943370295.1 Agrobacterium sp. 719_389
TCAAAATGTTGAAGACGAAAACTCTGTAATCCCGTTTATCAATTTGGATTTATACCGTGAGTTAAAACAACAAAACGTTATAGCCCAAGGTATGTTGCCAAAACTTGATAACGCTTTTGAAGCCGTTCAATCAGGTGTTCAAAAAGTAATCATAGGTCACTCAGCACAATTAGTTTATTTAACCCAACAAAACCACCATGCAGGAACCCTTATCAGCAACTAACAATCACCACCTTTATACACAAGCTGTTGAGTTGCTACAACAACTGATAGCCATTCCTTCATTTAGTAAAGAAGAAGACAAAACAGCCGCTTTATTGGTTGATTTTATGCAAACCCGCGGCATTGAAGTAAAACGCAAAGGCAACAACGTTTGGGCTGTTAACAAACATTACGACCTAAACAAGCCAAGCCTATTGCTTAACTCGCACCACGATACGGTTAAACCCAATGCCAATTATACTCTTAACCCGTTCAGCCCTATTATTTCTGAGGGCAAATTGTTCGGGTTAGGCAGTAACGATGCGGGTGCTTCGCTGGTATCATTATTGGCAATATTCCTTCACTTTTACGAAGCCGAAAACCTGCACTACAACATTGTATTTGTGGCATCTGCTGAAGAAGAAAACTCAGGCCTGAACGGTATAGAATTAGTATTGCCTGAAATTGGCCCCATTGAATTTGCCATTGTGGGTGAGCCTACCCAAATGCAAATGGCAATTGCCGAAAAGGGATTGATGGTATTAGACTGCGCTGTAAAAGGTAAAGCAGGCCACGCCGCCCGTGAAGAAGGGGAAAATGCCTTGTATAAAGCCCTGAAAGATATTGAGTGGTTCAAAACTTTTGAGTTTCCTCTCGTATCACCCACCTTGGGCAAGGTGAAAATGTCGGTAACTATTATACAAGCAGGTACGCTGCACAACATGGTACCCGAAACTTGTACTTTTACGGTAGATGTTCGCTGCACAGATGCTTACACACTCGAAGAGTTATTGGCAACCATCAAAGCCAACGTTAGTTGTGAGGTATCTCCGCGCTCGCTACGCATGAGGCCCTCCTCAATCTCATTAAATCATCCCGTAGTGCAAAGCGGAATTGCTTTGGAAAGAACCTGTTACGGCTCTCCTACTACTTCCGACCAAGCACTAATGCCTTTCCCCTCTCTCAAAATGGGTGTGGGCGATTCGGCTCGGTCGCACACCGCCGATGAATTTGTTTTTCTGCACGAAATAAAAGACGGCATCTACTTATACATAGACCTATTAACCCCTCTTTTGGTATGAAACTTTGGCAAAAAGACACACAGCAAACCGCCGATTGGATAGAAACCTTTACCGTAGGCCGCGACCGCGAGTTTGATTTCCTATTGGCCGAGCACGACGTACTTGGTTCCATAGCACATACTACTATGCTACAAAGTATCGGTTTGCTTACCGAGGTTGAGTTGAATAGTATCCATCAAGGGTTACACGCAATTCTTGATGAAATACACAGCGGTACATTTACCATTGACACGAGTGCCGAAGACATTCATTCGCAAATTGAATTACTGTTAACCCAACGCATTGGCGAAGACGGCAAAAAAATACACAGCGGCCGCAGTCGCAACGACCAAGTGTTGCTTGATTTGAAACTGTATTTAAGGGCTGAGTTAAAACACGTTTCCCAAGAAGTAAAAGCACTTTTTGATACTCTTATACATTTAAGCGAAACTCACAAAAACAAACTACTGCCGGGTTATACCCATTTGCAACTGGCTATGCCTTCATCATTCGGGTTGTGGTTTGGTGCCTATGCTGAAAGCTTGGTAGACGATATGGAGATGGTACAGGCAGCCTACAATATCTGCAACAAGAATCCTTTGGGTTCAGGGGCAGGTTATGGCTCGTCATTTCCTTTGGATAGGGAGTTAACTACAAAGTTATTGGGCTTTGAAACCCTAAACTATAATGTGGTGTATGCCCAAATGACGAGGGGTAAATCAGAAAAAGCAGTCGCAACTGCTTTGGCATCGGTAGCGGCGACACTTTCAAAATTTGCGTACGATGTGTGCCTTTATATGAACCAAAACTTTGGGTTTATTCGCTTTCCTGATGAACTCACCACCGGTTCCAGTATCATGCCGCACAAAAAGAACCCCGATGTTTTTGAATTGATACGCGCCAAATGCAACCGCATACAGGCAGTGCCCAACGAGTTAACATTGCTGATAAACAACCTGCCATCAGGTTATCACCGCGATATGCAGATAACCAAAGAGGCTTTGTTTCCTGCTATTACAGAGTTGTTGAATTGTATAACTACCTGCCGCCTGATGTTGCAGCACATTGTAGTAAAAGACAATATTCTGGCAGATGAAAAATACATACACCTTTTTAGCGTAGAGCGTGTGAACGAGTTGGTATTACAAGGCACTCCCTTTAGAGATGCTTACAAACAGGTGGGCAAAGAAATTGAAGAAGGCAGTTTTAGTGCGCCTACTCAACTAAATCATACTCATGTGGGTAGCATAGGCAATTTGTGTAATGATGAAATAGAAAAGGCGGTGGAAGAGTTTCAAGTGTTGTACATGATGTAAAGCATGGAAAACAGAACAATGGAGATGAATTTTCAAACAAAGTAAGCGATAATTCAGAAACTGAAGAGTTATGTTAGGGTTGTAAGTTGTTAATCATATTCAAAAAAGTGAAAAACTGGTTCGATAATCTGCTTGTTCTGGCTACAAACACTAAAACCCCTATCGGTTAAGATAAGGGTTTTATCTAAAGTAAGCCTTGAAATTGTAATCTGCGACTTGTTCACCGCCCACTCTTTTATCGTTAAAAGCAAAAAAGGCTGCCTTTTGGGGCAGCCTAAACACATTCTTACTAATAAACTTATTTTAAATCAAAACGATCCAGATTCATTACTTTAACCCATGCAGCAACAAAATCGTTGGCAAATTTTTCTTTTGCATCGTTGCTTGCATATACCTCGGCAAGTGCCCTCAATTCAGAATTAGAACCGAAAATCAAATCTGCCCTTGTAGCAGTCCATTTTACTTTTCCGGTTTTTCTATCCAACCCCTCAAATACTTCTTTTGATGCTGAAGTAGCTTTCCACTCAGTGCTCATATCCAAAAGATTCACAAAGTAATCATTGGTTAGCGCATCTTTTTTCGTAGTAAACACCCCGTGTTTAGAGTTATCATAATTAATATTCAGAACCTTTAAACCACCCATCAATACAGTTAACTCAGGAGCTGTTAACGTAAGTAGTTGGGCTTTATCAACCAATAACTCTTCGGTTGAGAGTGTAAATTTAGTTTTCAAATAGTTCCTAAATCCATCCGCCATCGGTTCAAGAACAGCCATTGATTCAACATCAGTTTGCTCTTGTGATGCATCCATCCTGCCCGGTGTAAATGGCACACCGGTTTTGTGTCCTGCGTTTTGTAATGATTTTTCCACCCCTACAGTTCCGGCTAACACAATCATGTCTGCCATTGATATTTTCCTTTTTGGTGATGCGGCATTGAAGTCATTTTGTATTTTCTCCAACACTTTTAGCACTTTATCCAATTGGGCAGGGTTATTTACTTCCCAATTCTTTTGAGGAGCCAACCGTATTCTTGAGCCATTAGCACCGCCTCTTCTATCAGAACCCCTGAATGTTGAAGCAGAAGCCCAAGCAGTTGAAACCATTTCACTAACGGTTAAACCTGATGCCAGAATTGAAGTTTTTAACTTTTCAATATCGGCAGCATTTACTACTTCATGGTTAAGAGCAGGAATAGGGTCTTGCCAGATTAGTTCTTCTTTTGGCACTTCAGAGCCCAAGTACAAGCTGCGGGGACCCATATCGCGATGCGTTAATTTAAACCAAGCACGTGCAAAAGCATCGGCAAATTGCTGTGGGTTATCATAAAAACGTTTTGAAATAGCTCCATAGATTGAATCGAAACGTAGCGACAAATCAGTGGTTAGCATGGTGGGTTTATGCTTCACTTTGGCATCAAAAGCATCGGGTATTTTAGCTTCTGAATTTTTGGCTACCCATTGGTGTGCTCCGGCAGGGCTTTTTGTCAACTCCCATTCGTTTTCAAACAAAATTTTGAAAAAGCCATATCCCCACTCAGTAGGTGTAGTGGTCCAAGTTACTTCCAAGCCTGATGTAATTGCATCTTTACCTTTACCGCTTTTGTACGAGCTTTTCCATCCAAATCCTTGCTCTTCTATTGATGCAGCTTCGGGTTCTGCTCCCACCAAAGCGGCATCGCCCGCACCGTGGGTTTTACCAAAGGTGTGTCCGCCTGCTATTAGCGCTACTGTTTCTTCATCATTCATGCCCATGCGGCCAAACGTTTCCCTAATGTCTTTTGCAGCAGCAAGAGGATCGGGGTTTCCATTAGGGCCTTCGGGGTTCACATAAATCAATCCCATTTGTACCGCAGCAAGAGGGTTTTCAAGTTCACGATCTCCTGAGTAACGCTCATCCGCTAACCATTTTTTCTCAGATCCCCAATACACATTTTCTTCAGGCTCCCACACGTCTTCCCTACCGCCTGCAAAACCAAATGTTTTAAAGCCCATCGATTCCAACGCTACGTTTCCGGTAAGTATCATTAAATCGGCCCACGAAATTTGCTTGCCATATTTTTGTTTTATCGGCCATAATAGCCTTCTTGCTTTATCAAGGTTGGCATTATCAGGCCAGCTGTTTTGCGGTGCAAAACGTTGTTGTCCGGCTCTTGTACCGCCACGACCGTCTCCGGTGCGGTAAGTTCCTGCACTGTGCCAAGCCATACGGATAAATAAGGGTCCGTAATGTCCGAAATCAGCAGGCCACCAGTCTTGAGATTGAGTCATTAAATCTGCTATGTCTTTTTTCAACGCCTTCAAATCAAGGCTGTCAAAAGCTTTAGCATAATCAAAGCCTTCATCCATTGGATTTGATAGTGCAGAGTTTTGGCGAAGCACTTTCAAGTTTAATTGATTGGGCCACCAATCAGTATTTGTAGTCGTCTTTTTATCAACGCTGACTACCACTGAGTCATCTAATTTTTTTTGTCCCTGTGGTTCCATATGGAAAGGACATTTTCCATTGTTTTCCATTTTGTCTTGAGCTTTTAAATTGAACTTTCCTAGTAAGGTAAAAGTTGCGATTAATCCGTATGCGATATGTCGTGTTTTCATATTAATACAGCAATTTTTTTCAAAACTAATCCTTAAGTTTGTTTGACAAAAACGATTGTTTCAATAACATTATTGATAGCATAGATGAACATTCAACAAATACAATATACGCTTGCTGTAGCAGAAAACAAACATTTTGAGCAAGCTGCCGAGAAATGTTTTATCACTCAATCAACGCTTAGTACCATGATATCTAAGTTTGAAGACGAGATTGGCATAAAAATTTTTGATAGAAAAAAGAAGCCTGTGGAGTTGACGGCAGAGGGGCAGGTAATTATTGAGCAGTTGAAGG
Source organism: Agrobacterium sp. 719_389 (assembly GCA_943370295.1). Lineage (GTDB taxonomy): Bacteria > Bacteroidota > Bacteroidia > UBA8524 > UBA8524 > SB11. The sequence goes on from CALRQL020000003.1 coordinate 5,467, forward strand.
TAATTTGGAAAAACATTGAGCAGTTTACCGAGCTTACCAAAGAAATAAAGGGTGAAATAAAGGGAACGCTTACTATTTCGGTAATCCCGACAGTTGCGCCGTTCCTACTCCCATTATTTCTACAAGATTTTGCCGCTAAATTTCCCCAGCTGGTTATTAAAGTAAAGGAACAAACCACAGGAGAAATTATCAGGCAAATAAAATCACGGGAATTAGATATCGGCATCATTTCAATACCCGTTAAGGATAAAGATATTGTTGAGGTGAAGCTGTACGATGAGCCGTTTGTTTTTTATGATGCTAAGAACAAAAAGGCATCTAAAAAAGCGATAAGTAAAATTGATTTGAGCAATTTATGTTTGTTGGAAGAAGGGCATTGTATGCGTACGCAGATTGTGAAGCTATGCGAAATACACAATAAGGATTTTGCATCAAAACTAAATTTTGAATACAAAGCAGGCTCTATAGATAGCTTATTACGGTTTGTAAAAGCCAATAGTGCTACCACATTATTGCCCTATTTATCAGTGGTTGATTTATCAAACGAAGAGAAGTCGCTTATCAGCAACTTTATCGACCCTGCCCCATATCGGAGCATCGGTTTAGTAACCCATCGGCATTTTGTAAAGAAAAAGATTTTGGATATGTTACAGAAAGAGATTGTGGCTAAAACAACCCCGCTGTTGCCAAACAATCAGATTAATGGAGAAAGGCTTTTACCCGTTTAACGGTATTGGTAAATAGGGTTAATAATATTAGTCTTAGCAGTTTACTCGTAATTACTTTCGTTTAAACTGGTCTATTTTAAGAATCACCTCACTTCCTGTTGCTTCTTCATTGGATAATAATGTAAATTTATATTTGGTTTTTGTATCGAAAGTAAAGGACACAGATTCATTATGTTTCAAACTGAATGATTTCATACCATATACCGTAATATATGCCTCAACACCAGTATATCTGATGCCTAATTTCATAGGTTCGAACTCAGGGTAATAAATACCAATATCACTAAACAAACCAATTTCAGTAAATTCATAGCCATTCCTTCTCCAAACCTTACTAGTAACTAACCGATATTTTTCCTCATCAATAAACTCAGGTAAAATAACTTGAGTGTTCTGCTCGTCAGGTTTAAGCACTTTAAGTTTCTCATATGCACGATCCAATTCTCTTATAGTGCCATTAAGTTTTTCCTGTATTTTTTGTTTTTGTGATATTAGACTTTTGCGGTCATTAGTTGACCCCTTCAATGCAATATTAATAGAGTCGATTTGTACTTTTAAGATCAATATCTCCTTTTTCAAAGAGTCGATTATAGACTTTTGTTTATTTATTGTGTCTAATTCATCTTTAATAATTGCATAAAAAATTTTATACCTAGAAGCTGCTTCCGTATCAGGATTTGCATACATCATAAACTGAAGAAAGTCAAGTTTTTGTTCCCTTGTTGCCCCCGAATAAGAGGGTAAAAAAGTTTCTAAATATCGTGTTTGAGAATTGTACTCTTCCAAGTCTAGCCTTGATTTCTGAATTTGGTGATTCAAACATGTTGCAACAACGGAGACAAGCACGGTACCAATAACAAATTTGATAAGACTAAACCTGTAGCCAGACATCTTAACTTTATACTCGTTTTCGTCCATACAACTGACAAATAATTTTTCCCAATTTACAAAATCAAGTATTTAAAACTATAAATCATGAAGAATAATTGAAAGCTAAAGTCAGCGCATTAACTCTCCCTCGTGTCCACAGTGCCATCGGCATATTTAGCAAAGCGTTTGTTTTCTCTTGCGTGTACTTGGTCGGCTTTGGGCCAAGGCCAGCCCCCAAACTGGGTTCTGTGGTAATCTTCAAACGCATCGTGTATTTCCTGCTTGGTATTCATCACAAATGGCCCGTATTGTATCACAGGCTCGGCAATGGGTCGGCCTTGCAACAGTAAAATTTCGGCAGGTTTTGCACCCGCAGTTATGGTTACCTCAACATCGGCCATAAGCGCTACCGAGTGGTAGCGTTGCACCTTGGTATCCGCAACGGTAATCTCGTCCCCTTCGTAAAAATAAATAGTGCGGTTTATGCCCTTAGCAGCTTTGGGTAAGGTAAAAGTAGCTCCAGCCTCCATCTTAAAATTCCAAACCGCTACTTCGTTACTTTTCTCAGCCGCCCATGAGTTGGGGGGCGGGGCTGGGGCAGTTACCCCGCTTAATTCTCCGGCGATTATCTCTATCGCAGTCTTCCTTTTGTTTACATCCTCATGCACCAAATTACCGATAGACTCCTTCCAAAACATCTTAAAGTGCGGCTCTACCATTTTGCTTTTTGCAGGCAGGTTCAGCCATATCTGAAACAATTCCATCGGGTTGCCTTTGTCTTTGTTTATCAACGGAAACATTTCAGAGTGCTGCACCCCTTTTCCCGCTGTCATCCACTGCACATCGCCGTTGCCGTAGCGGCCGGCCGCACCTATTGAGTCGGCATGGTCAACAATCCCTTTACGCACCACCGTTATCGTTTCAAACCCTCTATGCGGGTGGCCGGGAAAGCCGGGTACATTCATCCCGTGGTACATCCTGAAACCGTCTTTAATAATAAAGTCTTCACCCATGTGACGACCTTCCAGATACCGCATATCAGGACCCATTTCATCGTTACCGCTGGGAAAATCATCTTCGTGGTGTACACAAAACAAAAACGGGTCGGCGGTTTCCCAGGTAAAACCAAGGGCTTTAGTGTTTAATATCGGATTCACGGTTTCTTTATTTTTTATAAAATTACGGGCAAACGGAATAGAAGGCAAGGCAACTGAAGAAGCTGCCAACAAAAAGGCTTTACCTAAAAAGCTTCTTCGTTCTTTATTGTTTTTCATGGTTGCACAGGGTATTAAAACAATCTTAAGGTAACAATTTTACGCATAACATTTGTAGATACAACAAAAATGATGCTAATTTTTTAGCTCTTTGAATCCGAATAAATTATTATTGAAAATATCGTTTTAACAAATCAAGTAATATTGTAATGGGTAAAAAGAAAAATGGGCAAGCTGAATTTGTTAAATGGTTTGGTCCAGTTATAGAGGCACTGAAAGCACTGGGAGGTTCTGCTAAACCGAGAGAAATTGCAGAATGGATAGGGGAGCACTATAATGTCTCCGATGAGGTATTGAATGCCCGGTACGAAAAATCCGGACAATTAAAGTTTCCGAATCAAATTGCATGGGCAAGACAATACCTAGTTTGGGATGGATTATTAGACTCTTCTAAACATGGTGTATGGACACTAACTCAGCAAGGGTGGAACAAAAAAATTGACGAAAAGGATGCTCATGAAATTTTCAGAAAGTGGGTTAAAATTTTTCAAGAGCTTCGAGATAACAGGGAAAATGTAGAAGGCTCCAGTCAGAATTTCATCAATGATCAAGGGGTGGTTGAACTCGAAGATGCGCCAGCATTGATAAATCCCTCCTTAATTGAAGTGCTGCAAAGTATTTCACCGACAGGATTTGAGCATCTATGTGGCAGACTTTTGAAGGAGTATGATTTTGAGAATATAGAGATTACGCAACGTTCCGGTGATGGTGGAATAGATGGTTATGCAACTCTAAAATTAAATCCGTTTGTTAGCTTAAGTGTGTTTTTTCAATGTAAAAGGTATCAAGGAACGGTACCAACTGAAAAGGTTCAAGCATTCATTGGAGTAATGGAGACTAACAAAAGAAGCGTAGAAAAAGGATTGATAATAACCACTGGATCATTTGCCAGAAATGCAATTGAAATTGAAAAAGCAAATATTAAACTCGAACTAGTTGATGGTGAGAAACTAGTAGAAATGTTTGAAAAAGTTGGGCTTGGTGTAACTCCAAAAACAATTTTTGAACCAGACATGAAGTTTTTTGAACAATATCGAGGTATGAAATAAGAGGGGAACTGTATCCAAATAGTTATTATTTCACAATAGATCTTTGTTATGGCAACTAAGAAACTGCCAACAAAAAGGCTTTACCTAAAAAGCTTCTTCGTTCTTTATTGTTTTTCATAATCTCGCAGGGTATTAAAACAACCTCAAGGTAACAATTTTAAGCATAACATTTGTAGATACAACAAAAATCATGCAATATTTGTTTACCAGAGTGCGGCAGCACAGGGTTTAGAGCTATGCTGTTGGCTTTTCCTTTCGGGCGGCTTGTTCGGCTATTTCAACTATTTTTTTTTGCCTTGTTTCTGGGCGTTTTACAACTGCAATCTTGTACAACGCTATTTTCCGTACAGAAGGACTGTGGCTAATAAAAAACTCTTTTGCTCCCGGTCTTGCCTCAAGTTCTTTCATCAAATCATCAGGAATGATTAGTTCCTCAACATCGTCTAATATACTCCAATACCCGTTTTGTTTGGCAATATCAATGCAGCGTTGGCCTGCCGGTGTCATTAGCCCCTCCTCGGTCAATCGCTTCACCTTCTCTTTGTTTATTTTAGACCATACACTTTTGGGTTTTCGCGGACAGAAAAACTGCTTAAAAGAGACGTCATCTATAGAAACCGCTTTACTATCAATCCACCCAAAACAAAGAGCTTCATCCACGGCCTCGCTCCACGACAAAGTTGGCTTGCCGGCCTTCATTTTGTAGTAAATCAGCCACACCGACTGTTTTTTGCTATGGTTTTCTTGCAACCATTGCCTCCAGTCTTGTCGGCCTGTGGGGCAAAAAGTATCGGTTTCTTTGTTTTCCATGATTTAATTTATAGCAAACTTAAAGGCACTTATTGACAGCTGTATGTCAACTTTTGTAATAGCGCATGCTGGCGGCAAGTTATTTTGGTTTCTTTACACGCTGTAAAAACTAAACAACTTTGTTTTCCTTCTTGTTTTTCTGAACTTGCATAAACAGAAGAACCCTGTTATGGCAAAAAACAAAACCACAGAAACCCAAGCAAGCGTAGCAGACTATTTTGCAGCAATAAGCAACGACAAAAGAAGAGACGATTGTATAGCCATAGCAAAGCTAATGACGGCCTGTACCGGATACGAAGCCAAAATGTGGGGCCCTAGCATTGTAGGTTTTGGGAGCTATAACTATACCTACGACAGCGGCCATTCGGGTTCGGCTCCGCTGGTTGGTTTTTCGTCAAGGGCCAATGCTATTACATTATACCTTTCGGGTGGTGAAGAACGCGAGGCACTATTGGCCAAACTGGGCAAACACAAAACGGGCAAGGGTTGTGTGTACATTCAGAAAATAGAAGACATTGATACGGATGTGTTGGTACATTTGGCTAAAAATACGGTGGAAGAAACCCTAAAGAGATTTCCCAATCAACCCTGACACTTTTTAGGTTAATGGATTTTTACTTTTGATTGGTCTAAGAATTTGCGCAAAGGCGCGGTATTAAATTTTACTTGCTGCTGTAAATCAACATAAACTATGAAAGCAGCCATCAGGGTTCAATACGGCCGCCCCGAATCGATAAGCATCCAAGAAGTAGCTATACCAACACCTAAAGACAATGAAGTGCTGGTGCAGGTGTTTGCTACTACAGTTAACCGCACTGATTGCGCCATACTTACAGGTAAACCCTTTGTTATCCGCTTTTTCTCCGGCTTATTTAAGCCCCGATTCCCCAGCACGGGAACTGATTTTGCAGGCAAGGTGGCCGCTGTAGGCAAAAAGGTGAGCAAGTTTAGAGTAGGTGACAGGGTTTGGGGGTTTAACGATACCGGGCTCGGTTCTCACGCCCAATACATTGCTGTTCCTGAAAATATGGCCATGCTAACCATCCCCGAGGGGATAACCTATGAGCAAGCCGCAGCAAGTGCCGAAGGCGCACATTATGCCTATTATTTTTTATCGAAGGTAAAAGTTGCTCCAAACGATAAGGTGTTGGTAAACGGTGCTACAGGAGCGATAGGTTCAGCCACGGTGCAGTTTTTAAAGTATTACGGGGCACACGTAACAGCTGTTTGCAGCACAGAACATATTGAAACCGTAAAAGGATTGGGGGCTGATGTGGTGATAGACTACACGCAGGAAGATTTTACAACAGAGAATGAAAAATACCGCTATGTTTTCGATTCTGTGGGGAAGAGCACCTTTGCCCGATGCAAACCCATTTTAGAGGACGGGGGTATTTATATGTCGTCAGAATTAGGTCCCGGAATGGAGAATACATACCTACCGCTTATTACCACCATCAAGGGGGGTAAAAAGGTAAAATTCCCGATACCGCTTAATATTATGAAGAGTTTGGTGTTTATTAAGCGACTGCTTGAATCCAACCAATTTAGACCTTTGATAGACAGGGCATACCCGCTGGATAAGATAGAAGAGGCGTTTTATTACGTAAACAGTGGCCAAAAAACAGGGAATGTTTTAATAACGTTTGAGGAAGAATAAAAAACCCCCGCTTACACAGAAGCAGGGGTTGTATAGTGCCTTATCGGCTTGTTTTCATAGCTTTTACAACAGTAAGTGTTTTGTCGTTGGCAAAACGTTCATATTCAGGGGTGCCGCTGGCATACAGTGCAATTTTACCTTCGGCGTTGCTGTGTACTCCCCATCCGTAGCGTTTGGTTAGCGGCGATGCTCTAAAGCAGGCTTGCCCTTTTGAGAAAAACTGTTTCCAACCTTCTTCGCGTTCACTTTCCGTTAAATCGTTTTTCTCGGCAAACACCTCAAACAACACCTCATCGGAGGTGTACTTGTAGGGGTTTTTCAACACCATTTCAAATTGTATGTTGGCGGCTGTGCGTTTATCTTCTTTTACAGGAGGCATTTCACCCATAGCAGCAGGACAATCGTCGGCAATCAGTATAAAAGCGTTTTGATAATTTGTGGTGTGTACTTTCATTGTTTCTGCCTTTTCAAACACAAATTTAGAGCCCTTACTGACAACCGTATGTCAGGAGTATAAAAACCGGATTAATTTTCCAGCCTAATCATGCACCGCATATCTTTATTGGTAATGTACCACTCAACACAATAGCCTTGAGGGTCTAACCCGGGATGCTCAAGCAGTTGGCTAAAGGTACGCTCCACGCTTGGCAAGTCTTTCAAATAATCTTTCAAAACAATGCTAACGTAAGTGCCCTTTTTCAATACAACGGTGCTACAGTTCAATGCTTTCCCCTCGCCTTCGTGCATTTCTTCAGCGCAGGCTTTGTAGCGTATTCCCTCCCCGTTCTCAGGTCTGGAAATACCGAAGTATTTTCTTTCAGGTGAAAAAGGAATTAATGAATGTAAACTCTCGTGCGCTTCCAAAATCCCATCGGGGTAAGAAGCCGCCTCCACATAAAAAACGGTAATGTCATTGTCAAGCGTAATTGTTTCCATAGTTCTGGTTTTATAAATAGTATGATACAAATGTATGTGACAAACGGTTGAATGATGGGTGGCAAAACGGCATAGTAGGGGGCTGTTTGCGACATTAATACTTTCTCCGTTTTGTAATAAAAAACCCCACTGCAAACAGGTCGCAGCGGGGCTTACAAATTATTTCGAAAGAATTACTTAGTTATCCAAACCTCGTAAATTTTACTGTTGGCAAACGTTGGGTTCATCTCGCTGCTTTGCTCGGCAGTTGAGAGAATACCACCGTACATCCAACCTACAAGGGTTCTACCGCTGGGCACTTGCGAGTAATCAATCATTTCGTCCATGCCGCCGTATGTAGCCAATGCAGGGTTGGGTATAAACTCAGCATCAGAGCCGATATATCCGGGCAAAGCAGGGGTTTGTTGCGGATACTCCACCGATGTTTTGCTGGTTCCGCTTCTTACCACCGTAGTTGCGTTCTTACTAAACGGCAAAAAGTTCATTATGCTGCCGGGGGTTAAAACTCCGGCTTTGTCGTAGTAATAATCGGTGATGCCACCTAAAAAGCTGGTGTACATATTTTTTGCCGTAGGGTCGTACATGGTAACATTAGCACACTCATATAAGTTAAGCTTTTGAGCAAACCCTTGGTCAAAAGCAAACGAAGTATTGCCTGCGTTGTCCTGAGAAATATAGATAGGATTAGGAAACCCGTTACCGCCGTTGGTGGTAAATACCCCGCCATATACGGTAATGCCTTGCGTCCCGTCGTCCATAATAGTTTCCGACACTGTTAAATCGCGGCGGTGAAACTGGTCGTTAAGCGGAGCAGTGTTCCAAGGCACATCGTATGCGGTATAGTTATTAATCGTCAGTTGTCCGCCTGTATTCCCTATTTGGAACTTGCGTACTTGTTGGGTATAAATACCGGTTACTGCCCCTTTGTACTTCTTATCATAGTTTTGGCCCATCACTAAGTAAAACCAGCCGCCAATTTTGCGCAAGGCACCACCGGTAACCCGCATACGCTCATCAGTAATAGAGGTAATGCTAGCCTCTAACGCCTGAGCATTGTTTGAGGTAATGGCCGCAATGGCATTGGGCACATTAATAGCCGTTAGGTTAGGGAAAGTTTGATAACACTCGGGTGAATCAGTAGCGCAGGATGAACCGTAACCGCCGATACAATACAAGTAATCACCATCCTGATAGCAGTTCATGTTGGTGCTTTGCAGTTGCAACTTAAAGGCTGCCGGAATAGGCATTTTCCATGATTTTTTTGAGGTGGGGTCAACCACAAACAGGTTGGTATTGCTAAACTTGGTAGGGAACGTACTTTCGTTATCGGATGTTCCGTGGAAACCATTCGTACGGCCACCCACCAGCAACCATTGACCGCCGCTTTGCCCAAACCCGAACGATTGCAAGGTGGGAGCAAAAGCAGCTTTTGTGTCTATTACCTCAATTGTGTAGGGAGCTGTGGCAGCGGGTTGTCCCACAGCCGTTAGCACAGTGGCATTGGCAGCGGTATTCATGCTGTCTTTTTTGGTAGTATCGCTACCGTTTTGGCCGGAGTTATTTCCCCCGCCACCGCATGCCGCCAATGTTAATAGCGGTAGCAGGTATAAAAGTGTTGTCTTTTTCATAACTGTATGTTTTTGATAGTATTAAATCTTAACCCTGAATAATTTTTAGGCACCATGCTGTAAGTAAATCGCGACGGGTTTGTGATAAGTCGCGGGTACGCGGCATGGCTTCAGCACGTCCCCAATATTCAAGACTGATGCGTTGTAACAATGTGCGCGCCATCACAGGGTCGGCCCAATATTGGGGGTCGTTCAGTGGTACCCGTTGGCTCATAGCGGGGTACAGCAGGTAGTAGTTGCGCAATACCTCGTTATAAATCACATCAAACGTAAGCGAAGCATTTCCAACAGGTGGGTTTGCAGTTGGGTCAACATAATACTGGCTATAATCCACGTCGTTGGGCAGTATGCGAATGTTGATGATGGGCATATAGTTCATTGGAAAGTTGGCATAGCTTGCCGGAGGCGGGGCATCGGTAGAAGCCACGGCAGTGATCAAACGGTTACCCGCGCTACCCACCGGCAGCGAGATGCTTTGACCGGGTTTGTATCCCGAAACTAAGAGCGTTGCATTGCCGGGAGCTTGATTTGGTGTGGTATCATATACCCACAAATCAAATGTATCAGGGTCAGAGGCAGTTAATTGTACCCCCTTTTTATACGCATTAAAGCTGATACTTACGGGCACTCCGTCCTCATCCAAAAACGAACTGGTGCTGCCGCCGGCGGCTATTTGTTCAGCAAAAACAGTGGATTGGTCGGATACAATCATGTAAGGTGTTTCTTGCAGCAAAATGCCGTATTGCGAGTTTGAAACCGTGAACAGTCCGCTTTCGAGCTTTTCCATCAAACCGGGGATGGTGGGGTCGAAGGGGAAAATAAACACCCAGCCCATACCGTCGTTTACCATGGTAGAGTAAAGAATATCGGCAAAGGGTTGGTTCACACCATCGTTGCTGATACCTAATGACAGCTGGCCAAAATCATATTTAGCATTGTTTTCAGTGCTCAAAGGGTCGTACTGGCCTTTGTATAACTCAGGAAACGAAGCGGTAAAGTTTACAACGATGTTGTTGTTTACGGTATCGATTTGCAGGGTAGCCGGAGCCAACGATAGAGCCGGGCCGTTGGCTTGGCATCCTTGAGGAACAGGTATAGTGTTGCTGGTTGGAATAAGGTAACGACCTTCTGCAACTGATTTCATTTCACCCTCAAACCAAGGGGCGATAGTGCCTTGCAATTGAACGTAGGTTGGGTTTAGTCCTTTTGATTCATACAGCTTAGTAATAGCATCAAACCACGCTTGACCTTGGTATTTGAAGGTGTTGATGGCTTGCATACTGCGGAACATACTGTATTGGCACACAACGCCTGCCAATGCCTGCCCTGTGGGCGATGTTTGGGGCATACCCGATAATATGGGCTGGCCTTGCAATTCTGAAAGCGGGATTACGCATTGGAAGGTTGCCGCGGCTCCGTTTGGACCTGTAAGGTTGGCATTGCGCTGAAAGTTAATCCAACGGGTAGATGCTTTGCTGGGCTTGCCCGACATTAGGAACTCCTCGTTGAACGTAAGCGATAGAAAATCGGTAAACACCTGCGAGCACGAAGGGTCTTCGGGGTTCACGTCAATCAGCATACCCGTTGTACGGCCTGTACTGTCGGGGCGGTTGTTGTAGGATAATGATGCGCCGCGCAATTGTGTCATAAGACTTGCCGGGATAACATTAGCAGGGTCGTCAACGCCTACAACATTAACTCCCATCATGGTTAGTCCCATATCACCGTAGTAGTTCCATTCGCCGGGGATAAGCTGTACAGGGGTTTCGGTAGGAGTAGCAGCTGTTGATGCTCCTCCTTCTGAACGGCTGCTGTTGGCAATTTTTGCAGCCACAGCCGTTGATTGCGATGGTTTTGCAAAAGTGCCTTGGGTTTGTACCCATGCAATCCAGTCCGAATCGTTCATGCCGTAAGTTATTGCCTGCACATTAATAGAATCGGCCAATCGTACAGGTTGGCCCGCATAAGGGCTTCCGGCAGGGAACACATCACTCGAATAATCGTCGTTATTCGCTGTGCCCACATTCACCATTAAAAGACCTGTGAAATTAATTCTCGGATAGTTAAAGATGCTCATGATATTTTTGGTTTAGTGTATGTAAGTTTATTTTTAAAAAGCTTCGGCAAAGGCCACGTAAAAACCGCTTGTTTTGTAGCCCACCGCATAGTCAAAGCGCATATTCACATTACTTTTCTTATCCACCCGCACGCGCAGTCCTCCTCCGGCAGTATATTTAAACACCTGCATGGTGTAGGGTTTCCCCCACTCAAAAACCTCGCCTGCTCCGCCAAACACTGCAAAGCCAAGCCCCCATTTCACAGGTACACGCCATTCGGCCTGCAAAGCAAGGTAGTTTTGGTTGCGGTAGCGGCCTTGGTAGTATCCTCGCATATCGCGGTCGCTACCCATTAAGCCCATCAGCCTAAAGGGAGGTGTCCCTTCGTTTAGTACGGTGTATGCCTGAAAAGCCAACATGGTTTTCTTCACCTTCACATAGGTGCGGGCATCGGCTTCAAAACGGTTAAAACTGTAGTTGCTCCCCAACGATTTGCCAAAGTGCATAGCACTGGCAGCTATAAACAATCCTTGTTGGGCATTAAGGGCATTTTTGCGGCTATCGTACAAAAAAGCAGGGCCAATGCCCGATGATATGCCTCCTGTTGACCCATAAATGCTGCTGTTTTCAAGCAGTCCGCCTTGTTTAGGCTCTACCCCAAACATATTTTGCAAGCGATAGCGTAAACCTATAAATGTATTCTCGCCTACCAATTTCAGCGAGCGTATGTCGGCCTCAATACGGCTGGCACTGTAAAGCTCCTTCACACTATCTTCTGTGGCCGCCCCGACACCCCAATACAACTCAGGGAATTTGCGGTAGCCCAGCACCCCTTCGTGATACCATTGGCCGCTTTTGGCAAAAGCATTCCATTGTATCTCGGCAATAAACTGCTTGTTTTGGGTATAGTTCACCTCGGCCTTTGCGCTTGAAACGCGCGAAAGTGAGTCTTTTTGCAGAAAGCGTAAATCAAACAAGGCCACTGCGCCCACATACCAACGTGTTTCAGGCGCGTAACCGAAAGCAGGCAACGGAAAAACACCAATGGGTCGCTTTTTCTTAGTGGTATCGTTTGCTGCTGCTGTAATGACAAGCAACAACAGAAAGGATGTTATGGATAGTTTTTTAAGCATAAATAAGTACGGTGTTATGCTTTACGAAGCAGTTTGTTGCAGTTTCTTTTGAAAGTAAGAACTGATTCGCCAACCCGCGGCTGAAATGCCGATAACCGTTAAGAAAGAGACTATTCCGCCTTCAATATCCAGCGTATAAGCACCTGCTAACGAATAAATAACCGATGATGGAATTAAACCCAACAAAGAATATAACGCCATTGGCATTGGTTTCACTTTGCTCATGCCTGCCACTACAGAAATAGCTTCTGATAATAATGGAACTGGCCGTGTAATAGCAATGATGGGTAAGCCCCAACGCTCAAAAAACTTGGCCGATTGCTCAATATCTTGTTGCGGAATGAAACGCAGTAAAAACCGTTGTCCTTTCTTGCCGGCATAATATCCGGTAAACGTTGCCCCCATCCCCCCTATAATCGAAAATACGGCACCCCAAACAGGCCCAAACAATACTCCGTGGTAAATCATTACCAGACTGGAGGGAACGGGAAGAAAAAAATCAATGATTAGTAAACCCACTCCGGCAAGAGCCGCCCAAAGGCCATGATTAGATTTCATAAACGCCTCCGCACCTGAAAAATCAAGACCGATAAAAGGACTTAAAATAAATAATACAAGGAAAAAGGAGATAAGCATGAAGCCGAACAAAGCAATGCGTTTCATAAAAAATTGACAAGTATTTAACTACAAAACTATACTAACAGTATTAAAATACAAGCGCATTTACACGGATTAAACACCAAATAAAATCTCAATTTGGCACTCAAAATCCCAATTTTGGAAAATTGCAAATACCCGTAAAGCGTTTGTATCACAAAGCAACTGAATATAAAGCATTATTATATAGATATTTATACCTGTTTTTCAACCAATGTAATAATCGGGCATACACTTCGTGTTTATGTATGGTGTTAATCTAATTGTTCCACCCTAAAACAGTAACACCATGAAAACTCTAAAAAAATTATCCGTTATGGTTTTTGCATGTATGTTTCTTATAGCAGCATGCAAAAAAGAAGAAAATGCTGCCCCAGCGCCACAAGATAATCCCGGCGCAGCAGGACAATCGTTTACTGTGAAAATGACCGATGCCCCCGGTGATTTTGAAGCCTTGGATGTGAAGGTGGTAGGCGTTGAAGCCTACCTTGAAGAGCAAGGCTGGGTCACTATTGATAACAGAGCTAAAGCAGTAAACGTAGTGAGCCTTACTAATGGTGCTGAAACCGAGATAGCCGTAAACAACAATGCACAGGCGGGTGTTTACACAAAACTGAAAGTGAAATTTGACTCACAGGCCGAGTTAAAGTTAAATGCCTATGCTCTTGTGAACTATGGCGGGGTTATTAAAAGCGATAACAGGGTTGATTTAGTGTGGTTGTACAGCGGGGCCAACGAGGTTGAAATAGCCATCAATGAAACCGTAACCGCCCAAACCGGAGCCGAAGTATTGCTTGATTTTGATGCCGCGGCCTCTGTTATTGAAGATGGTAACAAATACTTATTACAACCCGTTATACGTGAAATAAAGGATGCCCGTACCGGCATACAAGGCGAAGTTGAGGGTCAAGCCAACGCAGCCATTGTAATTACCGACGGCACCAACACTTTTGCCACTTACATAAATGCCGAAGGGAAGTTTATGTTGAAGGGAATTAAACCCGGAGTATATAAACTAATAATTGACCCTGCGGCCAAAGCGATTGATGATGTTGAAAAACAGAATAAAGAACTAAGCGGAGTGGTGATTGTTGAGGGACAAATTACCCAAATGGGTAAAATAGCCCTATAACACTGTATGGTGGGTAAAGGGGGCCTAGGCCCCCTTTTTTTAAATGTTTTACAACTAATACATACCGTTATGATACCTACAAAAAGATATAGGATAACCGTGTTAGAAGACAATGAGTTTTATAACAGGCTCCTTTCAAAACAGTTGAAAAACTATACCGATATTATTTCTGCCCAAAAGAACTATGATTTCGAAATCAGCTCGTTTATGAGCCCTTATGATTTTTTGGCCAACTTAAAAGAAGATACCGATATAGCCTTTGTTGATTTTTATTTGGGCAGCCTTACCGCGCTTGAAATAATAACCAAAATACGCGAAAAATGCCGCGACTGTAAGATCATAGTAATATCGCAGGTACGCAACCCCCAAAGTATGTACAACACAATAAGCCTTGGTGCCTTTGAGTTTATATACAAAGATACTGCGGCCCTTGCCCGCAGCTGCTTTATAGTAGAAGACATTATAAACAGCACCCCCCCGCCACAATACACACTTGTATAACTAAAACACGCGGTATTTACCCGCCAAAAAAACCGAACTTTGAAAGTATTGATGAGAAGAAGAGCATTTTCTTTTGAGCTGCGCATTATCGTAATACTTTCGGTAGTACTGGCAATGGTAACAGCTATAGGAGTATTTACTTTCAACAGTTTGCACGGCATTATCATTGATGCCAAAGAAGCTACTCAGCCCAACTCAAAAATTGACTTACTGAAACAGGTGGTGGGTGATTTAACAGATGCGGAAAGCAGCATGAAATCGTACCGGCTTACTAACGACGAAAGTTATCTAACCCCGTTTTATGAATCTATATCGCAGGTTGACGGGCGAATGGCTTTGCTGAAACAACAAAGCAGCGGCGAAGTTTACCTAATGAAGTTGGCCGATAGCGTAGCCCAACTGGTTGAGATAAAATACTCGCTGCTAAACAGGCTGCTGCTATTAGAAAATAATGAAAAGGTAGCCGACGAATTGCAGAAAATCGCTCAAAAACTATCGGCACAAGAAAAACAACGGCAAAAAGACTCCAAAAAAAACACGAATATTTTTGATAAAATATTCGGCACATCAAAAAAAGAAGACAAAAAATCAGGACTTAATATAAAAGACGTTGAGAAAGAGATAAACACCGCCAAAACTAACCAACTTTCTCAGCTTAAAGAGTTAAAAGAGCAGGAGTTGTACCTTACCAAAGAGGATAAAATAGTAATGGATAAAATACGATCCATTATTAAGAAAATGGAAAACTTTGAGCGCACATCCAACTCCCGTAAAGCGTTAAAAATAACCAAGCAAGCAAATCAAACCAATTTTTATATTATAATATTTTGTGTGCTGGCAACAGGCCTTTTGGCGGTTACCAGCTTCTTTATTTTAAGTTTCTCAAAGAAAAATAAAGCCTATCGTTCTGCCTTGCGAGATGCCAAAATACAAGCAGAAAACCTGGCAAAAACCAAAGAAACCTTTTTGGCCAATATGAGCCACGAAATACGCACCCCAATGAATGCCATTGCGGGATTTACCGGGCAATTATTGCAAAGCAAACTAACCAAAGAGCAAAAAGAGCAACTGCAAATCGTTAAAAAGTCATCCGACCATTTATTGCGGATTATTAACGATATATTGGACTACTCAAAAATACAATCGGGCAAACTCGGGTTTGAGTCCGTTGGATTTAAACCTGCTGAATTGTTGCACGAATCTGCTTTATTAATGCAGCCGGCAGCTACTGATAAGGGCTTGAAAATCCAAACATCTGTTTCCGATTCCGTACCAAAAATTTGTATCGGCGACCCTGTTCGTTTACGTCAAATCATCCTCAACCTAATGTCAAACGCCATAAAGTTCACCGAAAAGGGAGAAGTAAGTGTGCGGTTCACGGCCTTGCAAAAAGGCACCGATGCGGTATCGTTGCAAATAACTGTACAGGACACCGGCATAGGCATTGGAGAGGAAAAGCTGAAAACCATCTTTAATGAATTTGAACAGGCAGACAACAGCAATGCCCGCAAGTACGGCGGCACCGGACTTGGTCTCACCATATCAAAAAAACTAACTGAATTATTAGGAGGCAGTATTGACCTTAGCAGTGTGGAGGGTAAGGGGACACGGGTGACCGTTATTATTCCTTATGATGTTGGAACAGAAAGTAATTTAGAAACCATTGAAACTGTAGAAACGAAAAATAGCGAATTGAAGGGAATTGCAGTGTTGGTGGCCGATGACGAAGAATATAATCGCAAACTAATCACCACAATTCTAAAAAAATGGGGTGTTGAGGTAACCGTAGTTAAAAACGGTGCTGAGGCTGTTGATGCCGTGATAAACAACGATTACGCTGTTGTTTTAATGGACGTGAGGATGCCCGTGTTGAGCGGGATTGAGGCCACCAAACAAATACGCCAATTGCCCAACCCGCAAAAGGCCCAACTAACTATTATTGCCCTTACTGCAACAACGCGGCAAACAGAAATTGAAGGATGCAAAAAAGCAGGCATGCAACACGTATTATCAAAACCGTTTAATGAGGGTCGCTTGTACCACTTACTTGTGGATAGTGTGGTAAACAAACCCCATAAACATGGCGAAAATAGTGATAATACCGGCGAAGTTGAACCGCCTGCAATCAGCGAAAAAAAGTATAATTTAGAAGAGTTAAGGGCACTATCAAACGGCGATGGTAATTTTGTGCGCGAAATGGTACAGGTATTTATTACTACTACCCAAAGCGGAATTGCCGGAATGGAAGCTGCCCTTATCAAAGAAGATGCTGAAGCGTTGGCCGATGCGGCACATAAAATTGTGCCACCTTGCCGCCATTTGCAAGCCAATACATTGCTTAAAAAACTAAAAACTATTGAGCTGAGTGCCCGCAAACAAGGCAACACCCACACTATGGGGCCGAAAATAGAGGATGCCAAAGTTGAGGCTGCCGTTATTATCGGGCTGCTTGAGGCTGAATTGAAGCACCTGTAAGTAGTTTTCTATATACTTGTAATATGAAGCAACCTCCTTTTACAGTATTTGTGGTTGAGGATAACGAGTGGTACAATAAGTTGCTGGTGTACACCCTATCATTAAATCCCGATTATTTGGTGAAGAGTTTCTTTTCGGGCGGGGAGGTATTGAAACACACCGACGAGAACCCTTCGGTTATCACCATTGACTATCGTTTGCCCGATATGGACGGCGAGGAATTGATGGGCAAAATAAAGGCAAAATACCCTGATGCCGAGGTGATTATTATCTCAGAGCAAGACGATATAAAAACAGCCGTAAACCTTTTGAAGGAAGGGGCTTACGATTATATTGTAAAAGAAAAAGACATCCGCGAACGGTTGCTTACCACCGTAAATAACGTTCGCAAAAACAGCCACCTTAAAGAGCGAATCGTTACGTTAGAGCGCGAAGTACAAAGCAAGTACGATTTCAAAAAGACTATCATAGGCGAAAGCCCCGCCGTTGAAGGGGTGCTGAATTTGCTCGAAAAGGCTTCGGGCACCAATATCACGGTTTGCATTACGGGCGAAACAGGCACGGGCAAAGAAGTTGCAGCAAAGGCCATACACTACAATTCGCCACGCAAAAACAATCCGTTTGTGGCAGTTAATGTGGCCGCACTTCCGTCAGAACTTATCGAAAGTGAACTTTTTGGGTACGAGAAAGGGGCATTTACAGGGGCAATAACCCGCCGCATCGGAAAATTTGAAGAAGCCAACGGCGGCACCTTGTTTTTGGACGAGATAGGTGAAATGGACATTGCTTTTCAGGCAAAACTGCTACGTGCGTTGCAAGAAAAAGAAATTACAAGGCTGGGCAGCAATACCCCCGTAAAAACCGATTGCCGCATTATTGTTGCCACCAACCGCAACCTGCAAGAGTTGGTGAAGCAAAAGCAATTCAGAGAAGATTTATACTACCGTTTGTTTGGTTTACCCGTTCATTTACCACCACTGCGTGAGCGCGGAAAAGACTTGCTGCTGCTTGCCAAATACTTTATCAATGCCTTTTGCAAAGAAAACAAACTGCCCCCCGCAGGTATTGCTGAAAGCGGGCGCACTAAGTTACTCTCGTACGCATATCCGGGCAATATCCGTGAGCTTAAATCGATGGTAGAGCTTGCTGTAGTGATGAGCAATGGCGCGGATATTACCGCCGATGATATTACCACTGCCCACGCGGATAGTATGCCGGATACTTTGGGCGGAGCAATGACATTGAAAGAATACGAATACCGTTTAATAGAACATTACCTTAAGAAGTACAATAACGATGTGAAGTTGGTCGCCGAAAAATTAGATATAGGCAAATCAACCATATATCGTATGTTAAAAGAACGCGAATAAGCCTTTTCTATTCTAAGATTGGCAACTAATTTCCCAATTTGGGAAAACAGAGCGTTTTTCGAAAAGTCGTAAACATCTATTTTTCAGCAAGTTGTAAAAATATTTTTGGCTGGCACCGTGTTTGGTTTTAACAAACCAACCAACACCTACAGCCATGAAACCATTAACTAAACAACTATTACCCTTTTTTATCGCAGGTATTGCGATAATGGGTTTTAACGATGCCGCAGCACAAAAACCGGCCATTAATACCGGTAGTTATCGCACTGCTATTGGTATGCGTGTAGGGCATACTTCAGGCCTAACCATTAAGCACTTTATGGGTAATGGAAATGCTTTTGAAGGAATTATAGGAGTGTGGCCCAGTGCTTTCAGCATTACCGGCATGTATCAGTGGCACGTTGCAGCACCATCAGCACCCGGCCTTAAATGGTACTACGGTATCGGTGCGCACGCAACTTTTTATAACGACAGATACTACTACTACCGCGAAGGCCGCAAAGGTTATTGGTACCGTTACTACCGTTATCAGGAAGGCGGAGCAGGAATTGGTATCGACGGTACATTGGGTTTAGAGTATAAAATTCCTCCCATACCCTTTGCATTAAGCTTTGACATAAAACCCTACGTTGAGTTTACCACCCACAACCACGTATTTATGGCCTTCGACCCCGGTTTGGGCATTAAGTTCACTTTCTAACAAACGGTGATAACTATTAATAATAAAAACACTAAACCAATATGATTATGAAAACCCAAAAACTGATTTTAGCACTATTGTTTGCCGCCTTTGCTCTTGTATCATGTAAAAAAGACCCTTCGTCCGAAGGACAAGGCAGCATGAGGGTACACATGACCGATGCACCCGGCGATTTTAAAGAAGTGAATGTTGAGGTTGTGGCGGTTGAGATTAAATATAACGACGGTGATAGTATAAACGGCTGGATTACACTACCCACCAACGCAGGGGTTTACGACCTGCTTACCCTAAGGGACAGCGTTACTGCTCTTATTGCATCAGGAACTGCGCTTGACCCCGGTAAAGTAAACCAAATGCGTTTGATTTTAGGCACCAACAACACCGTAGTGATTGACTCGGTTGGTACATTCCCGCTTATTATCCCAAGTGGCGAAAAAATGGGGCTTAAAATCAATATCAACCAAACCATTCCCATTGACCAAACCCTTGATATTACGATTGATTTTGATGCTGCGGCATCAGTTATCAAAACCGGTGAAGGCGATTATAAATTAAAACCTGTGATTAAAGTTAAAGACGTAAGGGTTCTGTTACACTCATAAACAGCTTACTTCATATCATCTCCAGAAAAAGCGGCGCGAAGGGATTCGTGCCGCTTTTATTTTGTTTAATAATCATAGCTGTTTCCTTTTCGCATCAGCATTGTTTTCTTCAACAGTATGGTAAACTGCTTTTCAACGCTGATATTTTCATTAAACTTGTTATTAAAGCTATTATTTATCAAGGTATTGGTATTTACTTTAGTAGTGTCTTCAGGTTGTAGCCCGCACACCCCTGTGTACCAATTATCACCACGTTCAGATTTATATTTAAAGAAGTACACCCAGCCCTTTTGTCCTTTAAACTCCACCATTCGTTTATCCAGCATTACAAACGTATCAGCATACGATTCCTCAGCTTTAAACAGCGATTGCACCATCAGTTCTTGTGTTTCAAACTTCTTAGGAAAGCGTTCGCTTTGCTCAAGTGCAGCTAAGGTTTTATACAGTTTTGCGCGGTACAGGGTGTGTTTTGCAAACGGAGTAAACAAGCTGTCGGCCACTTTAATGTCGTTACTAAGCATTTGATGTATAACTTTAAGCTTTATATTCAGGTTGTTTAGCCCCATTAACTTTTCATAAAAGCCTTTTATTTTTTTGTCCTTATAAAAAGGCAATAAAGTACTCGAAAGATTCTCTAAATATTGGTTTGCGTAATAACTGCTATTAGTTCCGTTGCTTAAATCCTCACGGGTTTGGCGTTTAAGAGCAATCTTAGCTTCGGTTAGTAATTGCGGATACATATTTTTGTACACCTTGGGTTTAATCTGGCTGCTGTCAACCAATTTAGCCAGCAGTAACACCAACTCTTTCTTGTACTCTGTATAAGGCATTAACTGAAAGAAATCAGGATAAAACGATTTGCTCAGTTGCAGCGAATCGTCAAAATACCTGAAAATATCACTTGTATTATATTCTGAAACCAACGGAGTTTCTTCTAAAATAAGCTCACGTATCTTTTTATATGATTTTTCGGTTTTGATTGCTGCCATTGAATACAAGGCAGCCATTTGCAACGCCGAGGTATCGCCCGCTTTGTAATACAACGAGGTAAGGTAGTCAACATTTTCGGGCAGCTTTATTTCGCGTATTTTATTAATGATTTTTACTTTATAATCTATGTAGTTTTTCTTGCGGCTGTCGCAGGTATCTATTAGCGTTTTCCATGCTTCAATATCCTCAGGGAACAAATCCATCTGTCCCATTGATTCTAACGCCTGCGCCCTATGAGCACTATCCCCGTTCAAATCATTTATGTACACATTGGCACGACTGGTAAACAGGTTTTCACCCACTGTGGTATCGGGTAATGGCTCAAACGTGGCATAAAACGTTTTCAAAAATTCACTAGGGCCTTCCGAAGTATCATATTGGCTGGTAAGCGTGTATTTCACACTGTTTTTAATAATCACTTTACTCCATTTAACCACACTGCTTCCGGTATCGGCATATTTAGTTTCTACAGAAGTATACCCGTCTTTGTGTTCAAGCTTACGATAACTGGTTATAAAATCAGAGTTATTGCCTGTGTTTTTCCAATATTTGGCTGAGTCTACAAGGTTATAATATTTTCCGTAGCGGTAATAATCTACATACACCCCGTTATAACTGTTAGGCGGGAAAAACGAAGCCGTTCGCGAGTCGCCTTTGTGTTCTTTTACTTTTTTGGTAGTGTAACGCCCTTGGAAATTACCTGTTTTCTTGGGGGTATATCCGGTTTTAACCCTGAACAAAAGGGTAGAGTCTACATACTCTTCGGCATTGGGGTAATCCCTCTGCATGATGGCAAAAGAATTAATGTAATTGTCGGCGGCTGTTGAATCTTTACTGTATTTACAAGCAATCGTATAATGTGTAGTGAGTTTAATAGTAAAACGCACTTTCAATCGGTTACTGTCAGGAGTAAGGAACAATATATCCAGTACTGGGCGGGTATTGTTGTAATAAAACTTACGGCTTATTTCTTCAAGGTTATTATTGTCTAAAAACTCAAAAGCAATCCGCTCCACACGTACAGAGTCTTCTTCCAAAAACTTGCCTTGCGAAATATTCTGTTTAATTAAATAATACTGATTGCGGTTTTCAAAATCAATGGCACTGTACTCATGGCCGGGCAACCATTTGCTAAAAACGGTGGTGTCGTTATAATACAATGGCGCATGGGGCATACGAATGGTAAAAAGGCTATCGGGTGCATAAAAGTTTTGCCAGTTGGTTTTGGCGGGTACCTCTATCCGTATAGAGTTGAAAAAGCGTTCCGCCTCAGGTCCGTTTACATATTCACCATTACCTGCCAGTTTAAAAATAAAGATTTCGGCAGGGGTTACAAAAATCTGGTATCGTTGCAAGTGTCCACCTTTGCGCGTGCGGTTGGTAATATCAAACCCTTCAAATCCAAACTTTGTAATCTTCTTTTGACTCAATATTTCACCGGGTATGTTTTCATACAACAAACTGTCGATGGTTTTATATAAATACTGGTTATCGTTATTAAGCAACTCAGCAAATGTTTTAACACGCATCACACGGTAGTACGCACCGTTAATCATATCGGCACATAAATATTGCTTAGACGTTTCGTTACCCGGAAACTCAAACAGCTTGCCGGGGGTTTCTACCTTGCAATACCCGTCAAACGAGGTGTAAGGAGAAAACGTAACCCCAAAGCGAAGTGTATCCAGTTTTTTCTTCTGGTCTGCATCCCGTTCTCCGATAGTTACAGGGCGCACCGTGTAACCCATTTTGCGCAGCAATTCTATAATACCCTTTTCACCCGGTAAATGGGCAGCCCCCACGCCTGTAAACAGGGTTTGGTCTTTCATAATAGAATCCATGCGGTTGGCCATGTTGATATTTCTGCGGAATAGGATATGCTCTACAAACGCTTTGCTGGCACCTACCACATTTAGCGAGTCAAGCAAATCAAGGTCGCCTCGGCGATAAGCATCTTCTACTCTTTCACCAAACGATAACGGGTTGTCATCGTCGCCACTGTAGCGACTGCTACCGGGTATGAAATCCTCTGTTTGGTCGTCATTAGCCAAATCTTCATTTATCTGGTCAAGCTCTTCAAAACTTTCAAGACCTTTAAACCGTTTGTTCAGTTTTCTGGCTGTCTGAAAAATGTATAAATCCAGATAAGTATCTTCTTCAAAGTTGTCGGAGTATTCGTCGTTGCGGAACATTAGATAGTTCAGCACCTCTAAGTCGCTCGAAAGAGCAATTTTCAACGCCCTTTTCCGCTTTTCGGCAAGGTGCTTAGTGTGCCCAATACCTCCTTCATTATCTTTATCCCTGTAGTTCCAATGGTCTGATAAAACCGAAGGTTCATTTTCATAAATATAGTCAAGCCAAATGCGGGGGTCAATTTCCAATGCGGCCATATCCACATTGTTCAGTGCGATGAAGAAAGAATCGCTTAAGTGAAACGCCACCTTATTGCTCACGTGCATAGTACCGTATAAGTACGATGGTTTTTTAAGCGAGTTGCCCGTAATTTCCCAAAGCAGTCCTTGGTATTTATTTTTCTTTTGCGCCACAGATGGTAGGGCAATGGCAAGCAGCAACAAGGTACACGTCAGGTATTTCTTCATATATCAGGGGTTTGTAATGTTAAAAGAACGCTTAAAATAGCTTTATCGTGCAAAGAACAAAAAAATGGTCAGTTTCTCACAAAACAACGCTCGTAACTTTTGGTTTTTCGATAAATAGAATTGAGAACGAGGGAATTATTATCGGACAAACTTGTCCGATAATAATCAGAAACCTACCTTTGCCTCAACAAAAAGTATGTTTTCAAAAGCTTGTGAATATGCAATAAGGGCAACGCTCTATTTAGCAACAAAGGCTGAACAGAGTCAGCGGGCAGGTCTTAAGGATATCGCCGCGAGGATAGATTCGCCCGAAGCGTTTACGGCTAAAATATTACAACAGTTAGTTAAAAGCGGCATCGCTACATCTATTAAAGGCCCCGCAGGTGGCTTTGCTATTGAGCCTGAAAGAGTGCAAACCATCACCTTACAGCACATTGTAAAGGCAATAGACGGGGACTCGATATACGTAGGTTGCGGTTTGGGACTGAAGGCTTGCTCTGAGAAAAACCCTTGCCCGCTGCATAATCAGTTTAAGGCCATACGCGACGGTTTGCGCGAAATGCTGGAAACCACGACTCTTTACGACTTGAGTAACGGATTGAAAACAGGAATAACCTTCTTAAAATAAGAGTTGAAAATGAAAGGAGCATGGAGATGAAAAAGGAAATTGAAACGCTTGAAGACATACAATTGCTGGTAAATACATTTTACGACCGAGTGAGGGCGGATGAATTATTAGGCCCCATTTTTAATGGTGTGATACAAAACCGCTGGCCTGAACATTTGGAAAAGATGTACCGCTTTTGGCAAACAGTGTTGCTGGGAGAGCATACCTATTTGGGCAGCCCCTTTGCTACACACGCCAAACTTGAGGTAGCCAAAGAACATTTTGACCGTTGGCTGGCCCTTTTTGAAAGCACAGTTGATGAACATTTTACAGGCATAAAAGCGCAGGAGGCCAAATGGCGCGGGAACCGCATGGCCGAAATGTTTTTACACAAGATAGAATACATTAGAGTTAACAAAACAACAACCATACTATGACTGACCAAGAACAACTTATTGCGGCCATTAACGAAAAGTACAAAGCCCTTGGCGAGAACCCCGACACTTATTTGAAAGGCCTACTGCAAGCAAAGCCGATAAACTACTGGGATTATATTGAGGTGGATACCTTACTCTCATTACAAAAGCCTAAAACAGGGTTTAAGGATGAGGAAATTTTTATCATGTACCATCAGGTTACTGAGCTGATGTTGAAATTGGTGTTGCACGAGGTGAAACAAATTTGTGCAGAAACACAGCCCCATGAATCTTTTTTGATTACCAAAATAAGCCGCATCAACCGCTATACGGCCATGCTTATTAATTCATTTGATATAATGAAGGACGGTATGGACTATGACGACTATAATACCTTCCGCACGGCGTTGGCGCCTGCAAGCGGTTTTCAAAGCGCACAATTCCGCGTTATCGAAATTTACTGTACCCGTTTAGAAAATCTTGTGAACGAGGCAGGTAAACAGCATTTGCCGGCCAACCCAAGTATTGAAGAATGTTTTGAGCATATTTATTGGAAAGATGCGGGGCTTAATCGCAAAACGGGCGAGAAAACCCTTACCCTTCGACAGTTTGAAGAAAAGTACCATGCCCAATTCGTGGCTCTTGCCTACCAAATGAAGGGGAACACTGTAGAAGATAAATTTAATGGCATCAACAATCCCTCGGAAGAATTGAAACAAAAATTCAGAGAGTTTGACCGTTTGTATAACATTGAATGGCCATTGGTGCACCTGAATACCGCAAAACATTATTTAGACAGTAAAGGGGAGAATAAAGCCGCTACAGGGGGTTCTGAATGGAAGAAATACCTTCACCCGCAGTTTCAGCAACGTAAGTTTTTCCCTTCGTTGTGGAGCGACACTGAGAAACAACATTGGGGCGAATAATAATCGTAATTACAATTTTTATAACCACTAACCGATACTAAACAAAAACCCCGCTGAAGAAGAGTATCCGCAGCGGGGCAAGGTATAGGTAGATATGGTAGGTTGGTCTTAGTTAGTGATTGCCAGTTTTTTGTTGGCAACACCGTCAGCACCTTGTACACGGATAATGTAATTACCGGCATTCAGGTGTTGAAGGTCTAATTCAACTACTTTCGACTGGAAGTTACCTTCTGGGCTTACTTCAAGTACTTTTTGGCCAATCATATTATAAACGCTGATAGTGGCCGAAGTTTCACGGATAAACTCCATTGAAACGTATGCTTTTTCCGTAGTAGGGTTAGGATATACTTTAACCGCAGCATCGTTTATTACGGCAGGCATAATACCTGTAGCAGTTTTAACCACCACAAGGCCTTTACCCACTGTACTAATATTGCCCGAAGGGTCAGTAACGGTGTATTCAACAGTGTAATATCCTTCAATGTTCACATCAATGCTTTCTGTAATGTTTAGCGTTAGGGCTGCTTTAGGGTAATAATTGTCGTTGTAATCCACTGAATCGGCAAGACTTGGTTTAGCTTGTGTGCGTTCAATCACAATCGGGTTGTGAACGATCACCACCGGGGCTACCCTATCCAATACCTTAACAGTACGTATAACTGTGTCTGAAGTATTGTTTTCGCTATCAGTAATTACATATTTCAAATCATAATCCCCAACAATAGCCGTATCAACAGTACCAACAACAGATACAGCACCTAATGCTTTATCGTAATTATCAGTAGCCGTTGAGCCAAACTCAAAGTATGAGGTAAACACATCCATTTCAACCACTGATGGGCCAATGATGCTAACAATGGGTTTAATAGTATCAGAAACAACTACCTCACGGATAACAGTAACCGCACTTGCACCACTATTATCAGTAACGTTAAAGAACAATTGGTAAGTTCTGGTTACTTTTTCATCAACGGTGCCGGTTATGGTAGCTACTAATGCAGTATCGTAGTTATCAATTACCTGATGGCCCGGGTCAACATAAGGAACATCAACCGCCCAAATCAATGGGTTATTGCCTGTAAGCACAATAGCAGGTTTAGCAGTATCCAGCACAATAATTGTTCTGTCAATTGTTCCGGTATTACCCGAAGCATCTGTTGCAGAATAGGTAAGGGTGTAAGAGCCTACTTTTGAAGTATCAACCGTACCCGAAACAAGGATTGCAGAGGTTAGGTTACCATCAACAATATCAGTAGCTGTAGCACCTAAATCGGTGTATGAGGTAAATACAATAATGGTGTCTTTGGCATTACCGTTAAGCGTTACAACAGGCTTGGTAACATCAGGGGTTACAAGCACAGTGCGGGTAACCGTGGTAGCAACATTACCTGAACTATCAGAAACATTGTAGCTGATTGTGTAAGAACCAACAACCATGGTATCAACAGTGCCTGTGATAACAATATTTGCACTTAGGTCACCATCAATATCATCAAGCGCAGTAGCACCCGGCTCAGTGTAACCACGACCTCTTTCTACTGAAACAGGGGTTGCTCCCACTAAGGTAATAACAGGTTTAGTATTATCGCGAACGATAATAATGCGGTAGTCTTCAAACTCACCCACAAAATTAGAACCGCAAGCGTTTGGTGAACTGTTTGAGAATGCTGCACCAACACGCAAACGTGTATATCCTGTAAGAACTGTTTTGGCCACTTTAAAGTTGGCCTTAAACACCAAGGTTGAAGCATTGTTTTCAGTTGCAATTACCTCTGAGGCGTCAAAAGTACCATCTTGATTATAATCAATCCATGCCTTACGGCTCATGTTGTTTTTGGTGGTTGGTCTTTCAAGTGTAATTTCATATACACCGCCCAACACCAGTTCGGTGCTGTATAGGTTTGTGTAGTTGGTATATGCAACTGCACCACTGGCACTCTGGTTATCAATAGTGTTTAGTATCACCCTGCTTATACCAATATCAGTATTTAGCTGTGATACAAAAGGCTGGCACATTGTTTTTACATTGAAATAGCAGGTGCGGGTTAATGTATCATATCCAACACCGTTCCATGTAATAAGCGTTACATTGTAACAACCGGCAGCATTGAAAACCAACTCAGGGGTTGCGCTTGAAGCTCCTGTGCCATTACGGTACGAGAATGTGTTGGGGGTAATTACCCAATTAAAACCTTGAACACATCCGGGCGTTGTGTTTGTTAATTTAACTAAATCTCCAACGGCTGGATTTGTGATATTGGCAGCAAAATCAGAAGTTGGTTTTACTGTTGTATTTTGAATTACAATAGATTTATACACGGTGTCGGCACCAATACAGTTGGTAGCAACCAGCCTAATTGTGTATGTACCGGGGGTGGTGTATTGGAAATCAAGGTCTTTGGTAAAATAGTCGTCAACATTATCAGCGTCAATATCCCAGTAGTAGCGGGTATAGCCTTGCTCGCTGGTATTATTTTTCACGATTACATCGGTTGAAGTACAGAAGGTATCAGGGGCAGCAAATGCAGCCGCAGATTTTTGTGTAGCGTCTACACTCCAGTATTCAATCTCAAAACCATCATCTACAGTAGCACCATTAGCTGTGAACACAACGGTAACACGACCCTGTGTAGCTACTAATGTAGAGTTAAGGTTCAACACTTGAGTAAGGTTACCGCTTAAACCATTTGGATATTGGTTAATATCCCACAAAGGAGTTCCGGTAGTCTCATCACCATCATAAATACGCAAAAAGTCGCCATTAAATTCAGTAGCAAGCTTGTTAAGCTTCAAGTAAATTGTATCTGCACATTCAGGCTCAATAGCCGAAGTACAGTTGTCATTATCGGCATAAGTACCATTACCCAAACCTGTGTCAAAAACTTTTCCGGTTGGGAATGGAATAGAAGAGTAGCTGCACACATCAAACTGGTTGTGAACGGTTAGATATTCTTTTTTACAAAGTGTATCAATACCGTTAACGTTTTCAGCCACTAGACAAACATCAAATTTATCACCCAAAAAGAAGAACAAATCAGCATTGGGAGTTGAGTTAGATGTTGGGGGTGCAAACGTAAAGTTTTGGGCAGGTATCTGAGCTAAATAGTCAAAACCTATGTCAGGTGTAATAATCCAAGACCAAGCAAAGGCTCCG
This sequence comes from Agrobacterium sp. 719_389, assembly GCA_943370295.1. Lineage (GTDB taxonomy): Bacteria > Bacteroidota > Bacteroidia > UBA8524 > UBA8524 > SB11. Next base: position 33,742 of record CALRQL020000003.1, read on the forward strand.
TTGCCGGTCAAGCTGGTTATTTTAATATTCTCTCCTACGCCGGCTACATTTTTATTGGCAATAAAATCAATAGTAGGTAGTCCGATAGGGGTCACTATTTCAATCGGTATTATTACCGTGTCTTTTTCTGCACAAGTAGAGGCAATCAGTTTTATTTCGTGGGTACCGTTGTTGGGCCAAGAAGTAGTGTACTCTCCTTTTAAACTATCAACAAGTACATTATTCAAATACCAAAAGTGTTCAACCCCAACGCGTCCTTTGGTGCTTGCACTAAAGGTGTAAGGCGCTTGAACAAAACCTGTATCGTTTTGCAAACCGCTTAGAATACTAAGCGTACCTAACGGAGGATAAAATTCAACAGCTACACTATCAATGGCGGCGCCATCATAAGTGGTTGCGCTACCATCAGTCCCCATCAAAAACCTAAAGCGTACTAACGGAGCATTTTTATAGGCTGTTAAATCAGCGGTATAACGCTGCCAGTTATTATTATCGCCTGTGAACTTAGGCGGTGCAACAGGCCCTAAGGCACTTGTGCTATTGTAGGCCGGGGTGATAGATGTAATTTTTGTCCAGTTTACGTTATCAGTAGTTGCTTCTACAATCAACGCATCATAGTTATTTTCAAACTCATACCTCATTAACCAAGTTAGTGAGGGTTGGCAAGCAGTAGAAAAATCAAACAACGGTGAGTAAAGATAAGCACTCATGTTGTTGCTGTACTGTCCGGTTAACCCTTGGCTAACCCATGCATTACTACCACTACCTGCTTTATTTATTTTTGCTTTTGCAGGCACACCCCTAACCCAGCCGCCGCCGGTTTCAGTAAACCCATCGGTTCCGCTTTCAAAATCGGCTACAAACGGGGTGGTGTTTACACAATTAAAGTTGCTGATAACTATACTGCTTGAGTCGTTTCCAGGAAATTGGTCTTTACTGCTGTAAAAACCTGCAACAACGGTATACGTGCCGTATGCTGAAAGATTAGCAGGTTGTGAAAACGAAAATTGTATCGAATCTCCGGGCACTAAAATCGAGCTGATAAAAATGGAGTCTCTTGAGTACGATCCCCCGTTAATACGATACCACATTGCGACAGTATCACCTGAAAAGATGGTGTCAACACCCTTATTTCTGATAACAGCTTTGACAGTTTTAGTGCCAAGGTTACATCCAGTATTAAGACTCACAATTCTTTCTAATGAAATGTTGTACCTCGGTGGGGTAAACTCACTTGCCCCAATATCAGGTTTTGTTAGGCTTCGTGTGACACCATCAATATCTTTTGTAACACCCACAGGGCTTCCGGCCAAATCAAGGTCGAAACTTAAAGTGTATAAATTATCGTTCGCAAGAAATAATGGGTCAATGTATTTGGAGTTTGCGTCAACACCAAGTGCTGTCCAACTTGAGAACGTTGTATAATCTGTGTTGGCAACCCTTGCTACTGCATTGGTATTGTTTGTTCCGTTTACGAACAACGAGTTATTACTGCACAAACCGCCGTTGCTGGGATGAAGAGGGTTTATTGTAGCATTTTGCGCATGGTAAATAAGTGCTTTTGAATTGGCTGCAGTTGTTGCAGGGTATGCATTTTTAAAGGCGTTATTTACTACTTTCACCCCTCCGGCAACGTTGGTTTGCATGTTTACACAAACCGCCATTAAATTGGTACGGGTCAATAGCTTTTGCGTACCATTGTCATAAAGGTTAATACTGTTGTGATAGATATTTACACCCACATTTGCGTTGGCCGCGCCTGCGTTTGATGAAATTTGGATACCCGCTACAGCATACTCAAAAGAGTTGCTTATGTTATCACCGTCAGCGGCTATATTGTAAATAAAGTTGTTGGTAATATTGATGTTGTTAGCAGTATTGTTATTTATCTGCAATCGGATACCATGGTTACCATAGCCGCCGGTTCCACTATATACCAAGTTAAATATTCTGTTGGCATTAATCGTAATATCTCTGTTGGCAGCTCCTGCGGCAGTAAGCGCTTCTAAATGAATACCCCTTGCATAATAAAATCCGGGTACAGAGTTTCTTACAGTGTTACCTTCAATTATGGCACCTTGCTGAGAGTTAAGGTATATACCTGAAACGGTATTAACCCCACCAAAAAAGGTTGTTGGCAGTGAGCCGCCGGGAGCTGTGGTGCCACCAATGGTATTGTTTAGTACCCTATTGTATATGTCATATTGGCTTGCGGTGTTTGTTCCCCTAAGGAAAATACCATTGCGCACAGCTTCTATCAAATTGTTTTCAAATAAGTTTGAGTCGTTTCCGAATGTAAGAGTAGCACCCGGGCTTGCAGTACCGCTTCCTAAGTAAATAGCTGCATAGGTATTTGCAATGGCGGTGGTTGAGTTTCCGCGCAAAACAACATTTTTCACGGTGTTGCGCTTGCAACTGCTTATTGCAGTTGGCACTAAATCAACAAGCCTTACTGTGGCAGTAGTACTTGAGGTAGTGATGGTAAGATTTCGAGACGATGTTCCGTTGTTAGATCCGTCAATGGTGAAAAACCTTGCTCCATTAAGACTGATTACCGCACCATTGGCCGCAGGGGCGGTTGAAATAGTAGGGTTTTGTCCGCTTGCAGGTTTTAAAATAATGGGACGGCTTTGATGCATGCCTGTGTAGGCAATAAGTGCCGGAATAGTGGTGCTCTCTCCAGCATAGCCGGCAGCGATTTCAAGAGTAATTGTACCCGTGCCCGATGTTCCGCTTGCATTTAAGTATGCAAAGGCATTAGCAACTGTACTAAAAGAAGTTGGTGCATTTTGTGTACCGTTTATCGGGTATGTGTTACCCCCGACAAGTTGGGCTTTTGCCGCACTAAATGTGAGCAAAAAGCCAAGTAAAAAGAGTGAAAAGAGTTTAGCATTAACCCCATTCTTAACGTGTAAGCCCATCATACGTTTTTTTGGTTTAAGTGAATCGTTATAGTTGTAAGTTTTTGAAATAGAATAGATTATACCTCCCTCTCCTCGGGAAATACAGAAAATAAAGGTATCACAAACCCTTAGTGCGTATCAAAACGAAAACAAAGTGCAAAACTGCACAAAGCCAATGTTTAAATATGCTTTGAGGAAGGTGTATGAAAATACAGAGACCCTATGCGATGATAGAACCGCTAGGTAAAATTAATTTGATAGCTCTTTATCAAGAGCTCATTTATCCCGCTGAGCGAACAAAACCGTTCTTCGAGACTTTTTGCCTGCACTAAGGAGTTGCAAAGTGCCGACGTTTGCTTTGTGTGCGTAAAGACTTGCCCCCATACTCCTGTCTTTACAGAAAAACCCTTCATAGGGAAAGAGATTTAGTAAAAGTTTAGCCTATATTTTTAACAAAGATATGGATTATATTAACATTACCGAAATATTATTTTACAGTTTTTATAGAAAAATGATGTTTTTGCTCAGTTTCTGCTCTAATTATTACATTTTTATTACAATCGTAATAAAAATGTCCATTACATACTACAATTAACTGTCAATCAAAAAAGTAAGGGTTGGTTTTTGCTTCTATCAAGTATTATTTACCATTCCGGCGGCTATAAACGTTAAAAATAACCGTGTTTATTAATTTATATTAAACTACTGAATTTACAGATGAGCTGATAAGGGGCTATGTCGCCCTCGCTAAGGCTTCGTAAAGTTTATTTATTTCTATCGGCTTCCGCAAAAAACCATCAAAGTATTGTATGTACTCTTCTTCGTTTTCAGCCGTTACGTCTGCGGTTAAAGCAAAAATGGGCGTTTTTTCATTTACCCCTTTGGTTGTCCGTATTTTTTTTGCCGCATCATATCCGTTCATCTCAGGCATGTGTATATCCATCAATATATAATCAAAACGTTTTTGCTTGGCTTTCTCCACCACCAACAAACCATTTTCAGCGTGTTCAGTATCAAGGCCCCAATTTTTAAGCAAACGTATAGCAACCATTGCGTTTACTTTGTTATCCTCGGCCAACAATACAGTTTTATTGCCCAGCCCCAGCGATTGATTTTCTACCGGTGTTATGGCTGTTTTTGCCTTTTTAAGTTTTAAATCAAAATAAAAAACCGTTCCCTCGCCAACAGTGCTTTCTAAAAGCACCTCACTATTATGCAAGGCAATTAGTTTTTTTACAATTGCAAGGCCAAGCCCTGAGCCTCCGTGTTTTTTTGTGGTGATTGATTTTGGCTGAGAAAAACTCTCGAAAATTTCGTCACGCACTTTGACCGGAATACCTACCCCCGTATCAATAATACTAAAGCGAACAACATCATGGTTCTTTGATTTTTTTAGACATTTTACCTCTAATGTAACGCCCCCCGTATCCGTAAACTTAATAGCATTACTTATAAGGTTGCCCAGTATTTGCCCTGCTTTGGTTTCGTCAAGTTCATAAACGGCAGCACATCCCTCATCCACCTTTAAATCCAGTGTAATCTCTTTTTCTTTTGCTAAGCTATCGTAAGTGTTTTTTATGTCTTTTAACCAACGGCTAAAATCCAACGGTCTGTAATCAAGGCTCACTTTGCCCAAATCAAGCTTAGTGTAATCTAATATATCATTAATTATGCGTAGTAAATTGTTTGATGCAAACTTCAAAGAATCTAACAGTTGCTTCTCTTCCGGGTTTGTTTTCTCTGATAAAAGCGCAGTAATAGTTGTAACGGCATTAAGCGGCGTGCGTATCTCGTGGCTCATGGTTGATAGAAACTCTTGCTTAATACGCGCCGCTTCTTCGGCTCTGTTTTTCTTTTCAATTATCTCTGCCTTTTCACGCTGTGCTCGTGCTTCTTTTTCAAGAAGCTCCATTTTAATAATCAGTTCGTAATTCTCAATTACTTTAAGGGTTTGGGTGTTTATTACCGTTTCTTTTTCTTTTAAATAATGCTCAAGGTATTCTAATGCCTCGCCAATGTTGTTTTCTTCTTTACTGATTAGATACAGCAAATAGCTGCATTTTATTTTAATTAATACGGTATTATATTGGGTACTAAAATCAATGCCTTGTTGCAATATTTGTTTGGCTTTGCCATTTTTGCCCCAGCGGTAGTAGAGTACTCCCATTTTATAATATACCATACCTAAGCCCAACCGATCGCCCATTTCAAGGTGTATTCGGCCTGCCTCCATGTAGTCGGCTTCGGCTTCTTCAAAACGAGCCATTTCGGTATATACCTTTCCTCTTCCGTAAATTGCAAATGCAAGCCCGCGTATATCGCCTGTTTGGGTTTTCAGTGCGATTGATTTTTCAATCATTGCCAACGCCTCTTGTACTTTACCTTGCTTAATGTATATACCCGAAAGAGGGTTGTATGCGTTAGACTCGAGGTTTAAATCGCCAGCCTTTTTTGCTGCGCTGATGGCACTTTCATATGACTTTTGCGCGTTTTTCTGATCCCCGAAATATTGGTAAATAGTTCCTATTGATTTTTCAACCCGTGATAAATTGTGGTAGTCGTCGTATTTAAGGTAAACCGTTCGGCAGTCAATCATGTGCACCAATCCAAGGTGGTAATTATCGGTACGGTAATATACCCCGGCTATGTTGTATTTAGCTTCGGCAACACCCCGTTCGTCGTTAATTTGCTCAAAATTGGCTTCGGCTTCCTTGGCTAAACTAATACACTCATCGTAATCACCCATAACCATGTGGTATAGTGCCAGCTGATTAAGGCTTTTGCCGATGAGCGCCTTATTATCAATTAGCTTACTACGGCTTAATGCTTGTGTGGCAAGTAAGATACTTTGGTGTAAGTTGCTCACACGTCCTTGATAGGCGTGCTTTAAAAGCTCCGTTATTTGTTCAATTTCTTCAGCAATATTCATTGCTAATATTCCTAAAATTACTCAAATATAGCAGGATAATACATACTTGCTTATGCGCTTTTAAAGATACTCGATATAAAAAAATAAGGCTACCATAAAATGGCAGCCTTATATCAATTTTAATAATACTCCTAAACTATCGTTGAACTATGTCAGCTTCAGTGGTATATAACAGTGCCACTAAATCATCCACCAATTGTTTGTTGTTTTGCGCGGTAACACCGTTTTTAGCAAGGCCAATACCGATATCGCCTACAAATTTGTCAAAATCAGCTTTGTTTGCCTTCATGCCCATGCGGTTATTTTTTGCAGGGTCGTGGGCATCTTTCATGTTTTTACCGTTGTAGCTGTAGTTAGGGTTTTTGCTACCGGTAGCTGCGCACATAAAATCTGTAAAGCTTTCGCTCAATGCTACCAATCCGCTGGTATTACCAGCGCCCAATTCAGCAAATAATACTGGAAAGTAAGGGGCTAACTGAGCATCAGCAGCAATAACTAATATTGAGCTATCAACTACTGCACGCAGAGTAAGCCTGCCTTTTTCAATCATGGTTCCGGGGTTGTTAGGGTCGTTCACCATCGTTGTTCCGCCCACCCTGTCATACAATGAAGGAGTAGTTGGAGCCGGAGTAGTGTTGTTGTTGTCGTCATCTTTTGAACATGATGCAACGAATACAGATGTTGCCATCAGGCAAGCCAATAGTAAATGAGATACTTTTTTCATTTTGATATAGTTTATATTGTTGTTATTAATTGAAAAGTTTGGTGACAATGGCAGTAATACGGTATGAGAATGATTCTTTATCGGTAGAAACGGGGCAGCCGTTTTTTGATTGCTCTTGACTTACTACATAGCGCTCAGCTTTGTAGTTACCCATTTTAACAACCGCATTAAAAACATCTGCTGAGTTTTGAGTGCCTGCTGCGTAGGTGTAAACCAACACATCGTTTTCTACATTAAAGTGGGTGCCTTCTACCCCGTTCATTGTGCTTACAAAGGCGCGTATTTTTTCAGCTTCTTCCGCATTAATGTCCTGCTTAAAGTCTATTCGGCTGAGCTGACGCTGGCGGTTATCATTTTTTGTAGCTTTTGGAGTAACCATGTAAATGTGAGCTACCAAGGCAACAAATAATAATAGCACTGTTGCCAATGTGCCAAGGGCTATGCGTAGTAATAATTTCTTTTTCATGTGTAAGGGTTTTTTTAAGTGGTTTTGTCATACTTACGTAAACTTTTAGTGTTTGGTTTTTAGTTTGTAAATTTTTTTATGTCTGAGGTCAAATAAAAAGTAAAGGCCGCCCCAAAAGGGCGGCCTCACACACATTTGCACTTCTATCTATCAATCTAATACAGCGGCTTACACAATGGGGCACAATCTATCATAGCCCATATCCAAAACGTATTTCAGTATTTTTTTAACTATGATCTTAATGATCACGCCACCGGGAATAAGGCTTGAAAGCACCTCAATAATGGCGTCCATAATTTCTGAGGCAGAAGAATCTTTTTTCAGAATGCGGCAAAGGTGCAGCCTTACTTTTTCCCAGAGATTGCTACCGGCTAATTGGGGTGAAAAATTAGCTTTGCTGGCAGCCTCAAACAAATCAGGAGTGCGAGAAATCATCTTTGCGCTTACTGCAATGCCCGTTAAATAACCTTTTGCAAGGTCGGCTTCAACTTCAGCCTCGGTAACAGCAGATTGATTTTCAATTTCAGCAAGTATTTCCGCTTTTAAATTTTCTGCATTGATGGGTTGCAGTTGTTCGTTTAGTAAATACATAAATTGGTTTCTTTTTGATAAACAAAGAACCCTCTTGAAAATGGTTTCAAGAGGGTTACTAATGCGGACTTTATATCCGTACTTTTCGGGATTTTTAAGCCCTTATTTTATCACTTGTACTCGTATGGTTTCTGTAATACCGCTAACGGTTTGCATACGAATGAAATAAATGCCGGCGCCTAATACCTGAGCATCCAGCGCAGCAGTCATACCACCATCAGTGTTTCTGTTTACCAATTGCTTACCCAACACATCCATTACTTCAATACGGCTCAAAGGTTGGCTGCATTGAAGGTGTAAGGTATGCGAGGCAGGATTGGGGTATGCACTAAATACAGGATGGGCAGCAGCCTCAACTACGCCTTTGTTTTCAGGCTGCAGCGGGTTGTTATTGTTTGTTCCGTGTGCAGGAGCTAATGGCTTGGCTATACTTGCAGGCGGGGTTACTGAGGCAATACCCATACCTAAAGTATCGTACATGCTGCCGCTATCTAAACGAACATCATCAGGCGGGAAATAACTGATACTGCTGTCTGCCTTTACCCAAGTCATTAATTGCCAATAAGTGTTGCCGGTGTTATTACTTGGCGGACGGTTGGCGGGATTAGATGTAGCTACAATACACTTGTATAAACGTGTCTCTCCTGAATCATTCCAGTGTTGCACTATATTGCCCACTTCCCATGTGGCGGCAATGTATTGTGTTGAGGGTTGGTATTTTTTCGCACTATCGGTATAGCGGCTCACGTTTAAATAGTTGAAACTATCGGGAAGCGCCATATAGTTGCGGAATTGAGGGTAAGGCACCTCTTTTTGTGTATTGTTTGCTGTGGCGGCCACTCTATATCCAAACCTAAACATTGTATCAGCAGTATTATCATAAATGCAATTGCGCACAATTACATCATTATAATAGGTACGGATATCAAACAATGAACTATTGGCGGTATCTAATGCGCCGCTTACTAATCCTATTTCGGCATAGTCGCCACCAATTTGTTTGTAAAAGTTGCCATCAAATACCACGTGTGTAATGCTATCAGGATTACTTAGGGTGTCGTTATATTTCACAAAGTGGGTAAGCATACCGCCTCTGATACCATAGATAAGGCTGTTTTTAAAGTGTACTGTATCTTCGGTAATGCTGTAAGGAGTTGGGTTACGTTTTATTTCTATAAGTCCCAGTTGTTCTCCGCCACCTATAAATATGTTATTTTCAACCGATGAACCACCGCCAATAACACTAAACTGCACTACACCGTCCTGATAGGGCTGGAAAGGGTTTTTCCAATCTAATCCTGAGTGTACCACATTGTTGCGGGCTACACAATTGCCCATTTGCCAACCCATTTGTATGCCCTCGCCACCACAACGTAAAAACACGTTATTTTCAATGGTAAGGTTTTTAAATACTTGTTGCTGGCCAGCTTGGGTAGAGCCGACATAAAGACCCTCAGAGCCTACATCGTGTACAAAACAATCATGTACGCTGCTGCTATCGGTAATGGTGTAGTTGGCTCCGTCTTTCTTCCAGCTTATCCCTGCAAATCCGCCGTTTCCTACTTCAATAAAGTCTAACTCTATTTTATCGGTAGCGGTGTTTAGATTAAAGTGGTGTATATCCTCTGATTTCCAACGGTTATTGCCATATAAACCGAACGTACCGTGACGGAATTCATAGCCACCGTCCCAGCCGGTAAAGTAACGGTGTCCGTAGCCGTTTGCAGAATCGTAACGACCTGTGAAACGAACCGCAGTTACGTTGCGGGGCGAGAACCCATCGCGTACTTCTACTTGGCCTAAGAAGTTGGTTACTACTATTTTTTCGTTAGCACTGTTTCCTTTGGCGCTATCCATTTCAATCATTATCCCTGTATATTTTTTTGAATGGATTAGGATTTTGTTGGGATAGCGAACTGATATTTTTGAAACGTCGTATATGCGACCAAAGTTGTTGGGTGAATAGTTCCAATAAATGTAATCGCCTACATTAACGCTTGGGTATTTTGCGGCAACGGCAGAATCTGCAGGGCCATTGGTATCAAAAATACCGGTAACGTCCGTTACATCTACTTGGTACAGCAAATCATGGTTGCCTGAGTCAAGCATAAAGTAGTAACGGCCTTTGGCTTCGTAATCAAAAGAGTATTGGGTAATAAGAGTGGTATCGTTAATTATCTTAAATTTATCCCAATCTAAAGTGTCTTTGCGGATGCTGCTGCCCTTTAATACGGTGGCAATGGGGTAATCCCAATCTTCGTTTTCAGGTACGTATGCAGTGTCGCCGGGGGCTACCCAATGCACAAACCCGTTGGCATTGTAAGCTTTTATAAAATCAGGTTCTAAAAACGCATTGCCTGATTTAGGGTAAATAGTTACTGTATCGCCTTTGGCAGCTACAATGTTGGCTTTTGCCTGAGCTTTTTTGTTGTAACCCCCCGGATTAGTAATAGTAAATTTGGCAGAATCAACCCCGTTTACCATTGAACTGTAAACTCCGTTTTGGAAACCACCGTAACCTAATATAATTGCATCGGCGTCGTATTTCAAAATAAAGTGTATGCGATTGTTTCCTGTGGTGTACACTTTGGTAATGGTGGTATCATTACTTGCGCCGGCCCGGTATTGGGTGCGTAAGCTATCCCCGCTTAAAATTGCCCGTTCAGCCTCGTACAATAGAGTATCAGGAATAATGGTGCGCACCAAAAAATTATAGGTGCTTGATACTGCACTGTCCCCATCGTTGTCATAAGCTATTGCTGTAAGCGTTTTCCAGCCCGAGGAATCTGCAAGGTATGAATAAGTGAAAGGGGCAGAATTATCTGTATAAGGGGTTTTCCCATCAGTTAAAAATTTTACAGATGTTATCGTACCGTCGGTGTCGTTTGCATTTGCAGCAAATGTGTAAGTACTGTCCAGATAAATGGTATCGTTGTTATCAGGATATGTAATGCTGACCGTCGGGGCTACATTATCGTAGGAGTATGACAGTATGTAGTCAATCTCTAACGATGCAAAACCCGATTGACCGTGTACAAAAACGGTATCGCCGATAGCAATAGGAACGGCAATGGGTGAGTGTAATATTTTTTCATACGCACCGCTACGGATAATGGTAAATTTATCAATAAAAGTCCCGTTAACAGAGAGTGAGAACTTACCGGTTTGATAACCGCCATAGCCTAAAATAATACCATCGGCAGGTGCATTCATTACAAACTTAATACCCTTGCCGCTATAATTAATTTGGGTGGCATTTGTATCATTACTTACGCCTGCCCGGTAAACCGTTGTTACTCCGGCGCCCACCAATATTGCCCACTCTGCCTCGTATTTCAGCGTGCTTACAGCAGTGTCTTCCAAATAAAAGATGGTGGGGCCCACCACCGTACTATCCCCGCAGTTGTCGTAAGCAGTAACGGTTAAACTTTTATGGCCAAATGTTTTTGGGGTGTATGTAAAACCGTATGTAGAGGATGAATCAATAAAAACAGTATCGCTGTTCACAAAAAACTTTACAGCGGTAATAGTACCGTCGCTATCATTAACTGTGGCAGATAGGTTAAGTGAAGAATAAAACGAAAAAGTGTCGTTAGCTACGGGCGAAGTGAAGCTTACAGCAGGCTTTTTGTTGGGTGCCTTGTACGCTTTTATACAGTCAATCTCAATAACTGCGCCCCCTGCGCCGGGAGAGTAAACAAATACTGTATCGCCGGCATTTACATTCACGTTCACTTGTGCTTCGCGAATGTTGTTCCATCCTCCTGAACTGGTAATGGTGAACGAGGTTTTTACTACGCCGTTTACTTTTAGCCCGTATGTGCCGTTTTGGTATCCGCTATGGCAAAGTTTAATTGCATTGGCTGCGTACAACATAATAAACTGCACCCCTTTATTGGTGTAGTTAATGTTGTTTACGTTTGTATCGTTGCTGGCATTGGTGCGCTGAACGGTAGTGAGGCCAGTACCAACAAGTGTTGCACGTTCAGCTTCATACAAAACGGTATCAGGTATTGTACAGGCCGTCGTTCGTGCGATTTTAACCTTGCCCGCAGGGTAATCAGGCGAGGCCGCAGAGATTAGCAAGCCGTTGAGCAAAAAGCAAAACAGCAAGCTTAATTGAATTAATAGTTGTTTCTTCATAGATAGAGTTCTTGTAAATTATTCCTAAGTAGTTGTTTTTATGGATGTGTGGAGCAAGAAAACAGTAATCGCAATCGATTGGTTTACAGGCGACACAATTGTCAAATGTAAGTTCTAATGTGTTATATTTTCGTTTCCTTAATGTGTTTTCTGTGTTTTTTCGATTAATGATTGTTGCTTAATTACAACGCACCTCCTAAATGTATTTTGAAAACTTCTTTTTTGTGCAATATAAAAGAGGGTTTTTTAACGGTATTTTTTTTTATGACATCTCTTATAATCAGCGCCTCTAAACAATTTTCGGGGGTGCGGCTAGTTTAGGTGACTTTAAAATAATTTGGATAACTAGTTTCTTTTATTAAGATTTGCTTCACAATTTTTACTATCAACTTATAAACTATCACTAATTATGGCAACAACTTATCCTTACACGCAACAAGCAATGCTTGTTAACAGTATTCAAACTACCACTGTTGTATCTATCATGGCCGGTATGCAAGTAGCTCAAATTACTTTTATTACTGCGGCAGGCCCCCTTGGTGAAATTACATTGTCACCCGTTCAGCCAACAGCTTCAAACGTTGAGTTTAAACGCGGTCAACAAGTATTGCAAATTGCAAACATTACTTTCAGGGCTCAATTCGGTTTCGATCAAGGTCAAGTTACCTGCAACGGTACTGCAACCGACCAAAACGGTCAAAATCCTGCTCCATTTAATGCACAAATTGCTTCTTGGACGTAATTATTAAAAACGGCATTTTCCGGGGCAATACGTCAAAACCGCAATCAGTAATAATCCGGCCATTTAATTTCCGGACGTATGTTATTAGCTAAAATTTCATTCGTATGCTTTCTTATTACGGTTCCTTTCGTATCGCCTCGGGAAATTTTTTTTGGCTCGGGTGATCCCATTATTGCACCAAGGGGTTACCACGGTCAACGCTTTTTTGGCGATTTATCGACAGAATATACTATCGACCCGTCAGGGAAAAGCACTATTTGCACACTGTATGTTTCATCAGTTTTTGCAGGCATTGAGGCGCTTACTGCAACCGACCCTACGTATAATTTTGATTTGAAAGTAGGTTTGGGAACAGCTAACGGTACAATAACTCTCAATCTTGTTGATTCTCCTTTGGTATCAAAATTAAAGGGCGATTTTACCTATACGGTAACGGGCAATAATACCAGCTTTAATTTCAAAGGCGATTTAATAGGCTGGTATAATAGCAACCGATAATTTTTGAGTTGCTGCTTTAACTAATTGCCGGGCTACTCGCTCGTTTTCGTTTTTTTTCATTTTCAAATTGCATACTTTTTATGGCAACCCTCACATTCTCAAACAGCGCTTCGGGCAGTAGCTCATTATACACTTCCGCTGATGACAACGGCTGGTGTGCATATTTACTTGCAAAAGGGGTAGTAGGCCCACAAAACGGGCAACTATCACTAACTGATTTGCCTGCTTATAACGGGTATTTGTTGTTTGCCACTGCGGCACCCACTATACCAGCAGGAACCTTTGTGAGCAATGTGTACGCTTTTTTGGGGCCTTTACAAAATTATCAATCGGGGTCGCTGGTTTGGTTTTCCAGCCCTGATGCAGCATTAACAACAGCTAATACCACCCAGTTGATGCTGATGCGCAGCACACAGTGGTTCTCTGTTTTACAAAGTTTAAACTACAACTTCGGAAATAACTTTTCTACCTTATTTATTAGTAACAACAATACTTCGGTCAACATTGATACTACAAATAATATAATACAGCTTACAGGCCCGCAGGGAGCTACTAACTTTACCTACCGGCCAAACAATATTTCCTCGTCATCACAAATTATGGCGGGGATTGAGATACCCCTAACCGGAATAGGCAGGGGGCGCATACGGTTTACTTTTGGGTTTGATTATGCTTCTGATTTCATCAGCTTTGATGTAAGCAACAAGTACTTTTTTAATAATGGGGGACCTACAGGCCCGCTTACTGAAATGTGCTATGAAATTGTGGTGCCGGGCAGCATGAACGATTTGATACAAATGCAAGCCAGTATTTATCCATGCGATTTGCTAAATGGTACAGGCACCAATACTTACTTGGCGCTATTAGGTCAAACGTATAATACCTTTACCCAGAAATACAGCCCAACGGTTCTTTCAACCTACTATCTAACAGGCTTAGGCTACCCGATGGACCTAATGCCTTATACAAATTTTGCCACCAATGGCACATCGCTAAACTACCCCACACAAAACAGTGCCTTGCTGGTACTTAGCGAACGCTCCCCGCATGACCCTACGGATACTTGGTACCTTACTCCACAAGGCGCATACTCGCTAACAATGGATATATCCTATCAATCGTTGGTGGATAATAACGGACAAATGCAACTCATGTGCGGGCTGGCTTCTACTGAAAGCATCAGTTTTACTCCGCAGTTTGTTGACACTTCTAATGGAAATACCGTTTCGGGAACGGGTGACTGGTTGTACTACTCAGTAGTAGAAAACGCCTTTGCTCCTCAGTTCCCAATACAAGCTACCCAAAATGTAGTGGGCAGCAATACTACCCAACAATGGCTGGGTAATACTTTTATTACCTCGTGGGTGGGTGTGGTGCTTGCCAATGCTAAAAAAACACCGGTGGTGTACCATGCACAACCACAAGGCGGGGCTTTATTCTCTCCTCCTACCAATGCAACATCACCGTTGTTCAACCACTTCAACACAGGTTCGGGAGTTCTTTCTATGGCTAAGGAAACTATCTTTTTCCCTTTAGTCCCTTATGGAAGTGCTTCGGCAACACCCGCTACAGGGGTTGATATTTCATTATTTGAGAAGCAAATTTTGAATCCGAGCCGCAAAGCCATTATTGCTAAAGTAATGAGCAGCGAAAAGATTCCAGCTTCACCACCCATTACTAATAGTCCGTTTGCAACCAACGATACCGGTGGAATTTCATCCACCAGCCCACAAGGGTTTTATGTTAGTGTAAATCAGCAAACAGGGGTTTGGGATGTGCTGCAACTGGCCAGTAACCAATTTATGACCAATGCCGGTACACTATCAGAAGTATTCAACCTTCAGTTTACTCCGGCCAGCCCCACGCTGCAAACCGCACTCCAGTCTAACCAGCTGTTTTTAGTTATATCGTATAACAAAACGCTTGACGATGGCACCCAGGTGCTTGCTAATTTTAGCAATGAGATGGAGATTGCCGAGTGGCCGTTTAACCTTGATGTGCCCACACAGCCTGTAAACGGCAGGTACAACAATGTAATTATTTTTAAGTTTTGCCACGGCCGGCTGATAGATAAGGTGCAGAACATACAGGGATGGAATATGCCCGATATGTTTAACGACACTACCAATAATGGTTTACCCAACCTTAGTATGTGGCTGCAACAGTACATACAAAACGGTATGGATAAGTACACTGTATTGGGCGATAGCGATTACTATAAGTTTTACAACATAGCTACCCAAGACAACTGGCAAGGGGTGATTGCCTTGGGGGTTGATATTAGTGTGCAGGATTTTCCCAAAGAGTTACAAGGCTTGCTGGCTGGGATAGACCTAAGCCGTTTTTATGCCCACCACTTTGGTATTGATGTGAGCATTGTAAACAATAATAACGGTAATGTGGGGATGCAACCCACCAGCTCGTTGTTTGGCTTGATAGATTACGAAGACCAGACTTTTGAAGCACTGGGAGGTACACCTGCGGCTTACCAAGCACAGGCACCCATAAATGGAGCAGTAGATTATGACTTTACGGTACTGAAGCTGAAGGTTGTGTTTGTGAACAGCAAAATTTACAACTACAACAGTTACTTGGCTCTTACAGTAAACAAATTGTTTGGCGAAACGGTGAACCCCGCTAACCGTGAAAACTTACTGATACTAACGGGTACGTACGAAAACCATAACGGAGTACCCTCTTACACGTTTACAAACACGGCTGATAATGTGCTGAACCTTGTAAACCAAAATATTATCACTGATGTTGAAATTGTAAAAGCGTCGTTTGTAACCA
This sequence comes from Agrobacterium sp. 719_389, assembly GCA_943370295.1. GTDB lineage: Bacteria > Bacteroidota > Bacteroidia > UBA8524 > UBA8524 > SB11. The sequence goes on from CALRQL020000003.1 coordinate 49,531, forward strand.
TTGTCCCACAAAATGGTACTACCAGTAATCTGGTACAATCAAAATTTACATTTTGGGGTTTTATAAACTATAACGACTTATCAGGTTTTGATTTGTTCTCGTTCGGGGCTGAACAAGGAAACACCTCGCCCAGTTTTACCGGACTTTCATATTCAAACTTATACATTGATTTATCTTTCTCGCTGGATACTCCTACCTCTAAAACCTTTACGTTTGATATTACGCACGTGTCGTTTGATATCGGACAAAGCACTCCGCGTGAGGATAGCTTGTACTCTCATTTCCCCTTACAACTTACTGGCATTACCTCCGGCGATGCAAATAATACTCCTACATCACAAGGCTACTTAGCCGTTTCCATCCCTGCGTTGCAGCAACAGCAAAACGTTACAGGCCAGTGGTACGGTTTGGTATTTAACCTTAACATGGGCACACTGGGTTCTTTAGCCAGTTCGGCCGGGTTTAACTCAACCTTTATGATGGTTTGGAACGTAGGAGGAACAGGTGCATGGGCAGGCGTTAGGTTGCCCGGTGTTAACCCGCAAGCGCCTTCGTTTAGCCTGCAAGGGGTGTTAAAACTGAATATTGGCACAATACTGCTTGAAAAAGCTACCGGTACTGCCAGCGTTGCGTACTTGATGAAAATAAACAACATAGCCCTGAAACTGTTTAGCCTGTCGTTTCCGCCGGGCGGCAATATCAGTTTTATGTTGTTCGGAAATCCCGGCACCGATGCCCAACCTGAAAGTTTGGGTTGGTACGGAGCTTATGTTAAAAAATAATCATGGCATATTGCCCTAAAAACCAGTAACAAATGCCTTTTCTTACTTTTGTTAATAATTTATTTGCCCAAGGTGAAAGCGTTAATACAAACACTTTTGCTGCAAACCAAGCGTTGCTTACTGCCTTTTTACAAAGCAACCAAAATGCTACTATCCGTGTTTATGTAGCTGCAACTTCAGGTTTTGGGCATCAAGCAAATACGGTGAACTTAATTTGGAGCTTAACTGCCGCCGGATTCAATCAGGCTGTCCAATTAATTTATGATGATACAATAGTTACCCAGCCAACAACCCTAGAAAAATTGGCAACACTTATTCCGGGGTTAAATCCACTAAATCCAATTCCGGTAACAATAAATGGGGTTACAATTTCATTTATTGCACAATCGGTGTTTACGGCCAACGCACAGCCTGTCCGAACTTTTGGAATAACAGGAGGATATGACTCAAGCGGTGATAATTTAGCAACATTAACAAATACAAAACTCTTCTTAAAACTACAGCCATACGCTTGGCCGCAAGCAAATGCTTTATACATTAGGGATGTAAATGAACAAAGCACTGTAATAGTAGATTTATCTGATGTTACGGCTTTAGGCGAGTTTGTTTATACAAGGCTTAACTATTACTTGCCATTGCCGCAAATGGGCGTGACAGATTACACGAACTTTACCAATAGCGACCCAACTAAAGTAGCCCCGTATCGTGCAATTTTGGCCGCTTGCGCAGGGGATAATCCTGCGGCTAATATGATGCCTGTATATGGAATAGGAGACAAACTCGGGATAATTGAGTCATTGGCAGGCGCAAGGCCTGAAAGTATTTTGTACAACCTAATAGCCGCTATTGCATACACGCAAGATCACTCTGACGTTCCAAAGTTAAAAAAGGGGGCAATTATAGTTGTTATTGCAAGTGTGACGGCAACCCCATACGGAAATTTAACAGCAATGTTAAACGGCACAAATGCTACCGCTCCTGCCCTGAGTGAGTATTCTACGTCACAGAAATTGGACGAAAGAGTTAAGATTATCAGTTTTGATGATGTCAATTTTGATGCTCGTATGGCAGAAGTTACGGGCAATCCCGATAAAATTTTGGTAATTAAAATGAACGGGTTGCCAAGCGCGCCATTTAATTATATATACTATAAGAGTACTCTGCCATGTGTTTTTGAGGGGAAAGGAACTGCTTCTTTGGTACTTAACTTACCTGTTCCCTACATAAACCTCACATCGTCAAGAATAAACAGGAAATATGTTTACCCTACATTGCCGTTGCCAAATGTAAAGCTACTACAACCTGAGGTTGCCGCCAATGCACAGGCAGTTTATTGCAATAACGATGTAGCGTATAGAATGACCGAGGCTTTTTCGGTAACTAATACAACCTTAGGCACTAGAGGTTTTGATGATACAGTGATAAAAGCTGCCGGTCAATTTATTTGGAAGGTTTACGAGCCCGAACAGCCTGTGGCTGCCTACTTAGCTACATTACCAGTTTTTTTTCATAACCAACAAAACGACAAGCTTTTAAAAGCAATGTTTTATATGCTTCAGTGCGTAAAAGAACTATAATACCAGCCATTATGTCCCTAACGTTAAAAAGTCTTTACCAATCCATACAAACCCAAATCCAGAACGGGTCGGGAACATTTAATCTTGTTCCCGATGTATTAAACACGTCTGAAGCAATCGGGTCGTTCTATGCCGGATTAATACCCAGCAATATTTTTTCAATTTCGAATGCCGCACTTCAGCCCGCAACATGGGATGATTCGCTAACTGAATTTACCCTCACCGGACAAAGCACGGCCTTTGGGCTAGGGAATATGCAAGTTTCTGTTGTGTTCAGTAACACAAACGCAGGTGTTTTATCAAACCTCTCAGCAACCCTTGAAAATGGCACATGGAGTATAGATGGTATTAGTTGGTTTGGCTTATCAAACCCTTTTGTTGGAATACAAGTATATGATGGTGGGCTTCCTGTTGTTGGGACAACAGGCGGAACAATTACCCTAAGCTCAAGCGTTATACTAACGCTATCCATGAGCTATCCGGTTACTAATAACACGTGGCTCTTTAACGGAACATTTGCAAACCCATACCCAAGTATTTCAAATTTTTATCAAATGGTAGGTGGTGTTAATCTAACATCTTCACTACCTCAGCCCTTTAGCACCCTTACTGATTTGGGGCTGCGGGAGATAAACGTATCTTACGATTCGGTGGCAAAGAGCGTAGGGTTTATTTCAGTAGCGATAAGCACTAGCCCTACCTATCAATGGCAAATACTTCCCAAATTGGCAGTAAACAATATTGATATTGCTGCAACAGTACAAAGCCCCGGTGATTCACAAAACCGAAGCACTTCGTTTATTATAAGCGGCAATTTTACTATCGGCCCTGCAAACTCAAATAATCTTATTGTAACTGCGGTTTATCCAAACTTTACAGCATCCGTTAGTTTGGATTCCGGAACTATACAGTTAGGCGATTTGCTAACCATGTTTTGGGAAGGCACATCAATAAACCTGAATGCTGAGATTACTGGCCTAAATCTCCAAATTGCTCCTTCTCAAGAAAACTATTCGTTAAACTGTGCGATTACGACAGACTGGACGTTCTTCACCATTCAGAACCCCAACTTAAGTTTCACCATGACGGGACTTTTGTTAGATATAAGCCGTCAACAAGGTTCTACTACAGGTAAAATAACGGGAACATTCCACATTGGCCCAAGCACGCCTAACAGCGGTGTGGACTTAACCATGTTTGCCGGCTATGATGGCAAGGCATGGAGTTTTGGGGCAAGTACGGGAACAGATCAAACTATTTCGCTGGGTGATATTGCGGCTTCGTTCCTGCACGCTTTCGGGATGGATAATATCCCTTCGTGGGTTACTAATAACCTGCCCAATATTAGCAATGTAAACTTTTTGGCGACCGTTCCCGATGATAAAGCCAACCCTGCAACCTACCAAATACAAGGTGATGTAAACTGGCACTTGCAATTTGGAAGCTTTGATTTGACGCTGGATGCTAACGTTGATATAACATACAGCAACAGCAAAACTACCGGAAAAATTACGGGCACGGCTGATGCCACCCAAATGTTGGGCTTAACGTTTAATATAGGGTATGAGTTTGGTGATGCCGATACTGAGGTGTTCTTAAATATCCCTCAGTTTTCAAGCACCATTACCTATACCAGCAACGCTACGAATGATATAATCGACATAAAATTTGAGGAGATATCGTTGGGCGAAATTGTGAGTACGTTTGTGGGCATTTTCAGTCCCGGATTCACGTTGCCTGCGCCTTGGAACATGCTGAACAGCATTGACCTTTCAGGCTTTGAGTTTACCTATACCCGCTACAAAACTTCATCACAAAGCTCAATAGTAGCAACCATACCCATAAATGTAGATTTGGGTTTTATCAATATCAAATCGATAAAAATAACCAAAGACGGTTCTTCAACTTCAGGCAGCGGGGTGTATATGTACATTGAAGGTACATTCTTAGGGCTTCCTATTGAAAACGACTCTCCGCTACAAAAAGACGGCAAGGGTAGCGATGTTACCAATATGCCATCGGTACCCGGTATGGGAAGCGAAATGTTTGATTTGAAACTATTGGCTATGGGTCAACACGTTTCAATGTACCAAGTAAGTGAGCTGGCTTCGGTAAACGATGCAATCACTGCCTTGAACAATGCGTTTACAACAACTTCAGACCCTAACTCAACTACAATACCTGTTCCGGCCAGTACTACACAGCCCGGAGCGTTGGTATTCGACCAAAATAGCAACTGGCTGATTGGTACTGATTTTACTGTTGCTAAGTTTTATAGAGTAGCTGCTGTGTTTAACGATCCTAATATGTACGGGTTGTTGATAGGCGTTGATGCAAAGGCGGATTACTTTAAGAACCTGCAATTTGAAATTCTGTATAAGAAGATTAACGATACCATTGGTATGTACCAATTGGATTTGCAGTTACCCGACCAGTTTCGCCATCTTGAGTTTGGGGCGGTATCTGTAACGCTGCCCAATATCGGTGTGAAGGTTTATACCAACGGTAACTTTTACTTAGACTTTGGATTCCCTGCCAGCATTAACGATTTTTCACGTTCATTCTCGGTACAAGTATTCCCATTTATAGGGTTCGGAGGGTTTTACTTCGGTTATCTCAGCGGGGCTACTTCAACCAGCGTGCCTCAAACCACCTGCGGTACATTTAATCCCGTAATTGAGTTTGGTTTAGGCTTATCGTTGGGTGTTGGCAAAACCATTGAGGCAGGTATTTTAAAGGCCGGATTATCGCTAACAGCCGTTGGTATTTTCCAAGGGGTGTTGGGCTTCTTCCGAGCAAATCCATCACTGCAAACCAGCGATGGCACTTACTACAAATTACAAGGTACATTTGGGCTTACAGGCCACATATACGGTGAGATAAACTTTGCTATTATATCAGCAAGGCTGGATATAATGGCATACGCTTATGTTACTATTACAATAGAGAGTTATAAACCCATACCCATTTATTTTGAAGCCGGGGTATCGGTTTCTTTAACTGTGAAAATAAACTTAGGTTTGTTTTCAATAAAAGTGAGCCTGCATTTCAGCGCCACTGTTAGCGCATCATTTACTATTGGTAGTGATACATCAAGCAGTGCTCCTTGGAACCAGTGCCCGCCGAAATCTACCAGTACAACTATGATGCTTGGCTTCAGCGCACTTACCTCAGGACCTTCTGTGGTACTCAAATGGCAACCTATTAAACCGCTAAATGGCGCTGTGCCGTTAGATTTGGTATTCTTCCCACAACTTACTTTATCGGGTGATAGCAGTACTACTACCCAACAATACCTGGGAATGCTGTATATCAACTCTGGCTCAGCCAACAATAGCCTTGCAGCATTAACAGAGGGTGTGCTATACTGGGCCATCAATGCTTTAATTGGCAATACTTCAAGCAATACCGGACTGGCTTGGCTACAAGGACAGACTATTACTGCCGACCAAATAACCCAGTTGCTTTGCTATTTTAATACAAGACCCAACAACGTTGCTCCGTTTAACTATGCCAACGCTGCCCATAACGATATACAAACGTTTTTGAGCACGTATTTTATGTTGAACATACGCATTGGTGATACTACCGCATCTAATACAATGGATGCTGCCGTGTTCCCCGTATTACCAGAGCTGTACTTAAATACCTTATACAACAACACTCCCGGAACTGCTGTGCAGTTTTCATCGCAAACTGTAACAGGCACACAAAATTACATTGCGGATGTATCGGCGCTATTGGCGGCAATGGCTGTGCAATATGAATCGCAAATAGCAAGGGATAATTTTGCTCCGTCGGATTGCAGCAATGTTACCGACCCTGATTATGAGAACCAACCAAACCTTTCGTTCCCAACGTTTGTATTTACTGACTTTGTTGCACTGATTGCCAAGCAAGCATTACAAGGCGCGTTGGATTACCTGAATACACAAAACGGAGGTTCGGCAACGGTGAGCAATACGGTTACTAATGCTGTGAACAATAGCGTACAGGGAATTGGCGGTATGGCTTCGCGCTTTATGTTACACGGTTTGCGTTTGCCCGCACCACCAGTAGCAGCAACCGGCACCATAACACCGTTGTATATGCTAACAGGGCAGCAAGTGGCAGTTCCAAAAACACTTGCAACTACCGACCAATATGCAATATTGCTACAAAGCCCTGATTTGAATTGGGTTACTATGGTTGGCGGTACAAAACCACCGTATGCACCTACGCTTAACACTATTGCGGCAACTATAACCTCAAGCGAGATACAGCGTACCCTTGATTTGGGCGGAATAATTTTAGCTCCGTCGCTTATTTCAGGCCCATCGCCTATTATAAATTATAACGATACTCCGCAATCGTTTTCGTTGGGTAGCCCAGCATTGTGGCAGTACCCCGGTGATTATTATACAGGAGTTTCAAACAACCCATCGTTGTGGAAACTACCTTCAAATCTTACTACAATTTTTAATTCATTACCCAATGTATTATTAAATGTATTTACGCTTACTAATTCAACTAAAAGCCCTGCAAATAATTATACTTGGGCTACCACGGTTAGCCTATCACTACAAAAGATTACCGCTTCAGGGGGGCAAGTAACTCCACTATCGGGCAACATGTATAACCTTGTGGGTGCTGATGATGCAGGTATTGTGTACTTAGAAGATTTAATCAGTTATTTAAACACCCATAACGATAGCGACGGAACTAACACTATACAGCAAATACAGATATTGTATCAACCCGACCCTGTTCAAAACTCAAACGGCGGTTATATTTCAGCAGCCAACGGCGGTTTCAAAACAGCGATTGTACAAGCCAACCTTTCAACGGAAACTAATCCGGTGCAAGGCATGGATTTAATGGCTGCATTTAAAGCCTCAGCTCCTCCGGCACGTAATTATAATACGCTAAATACAGCTGGGGATTTTGTACAGTTGTTGTGGGAGTGCAGTATAGTGCGTAGCGGCGGATTTTATTTTTACTATAACACCAGTGATAATAAAGGCCTGCCTGATACTTTGTTTAGTGGTAACGGGGTGGCTAATGTAACACTGGTAATCACTTACGATGCGCTTATTCCTGCACCGTTTGTAAACAGCGTAGTAATTGGTGATGAGATAGATACTTCAAAAACTTCGGTATTTGCTCAATCGCCTGCTAACGCTCTAATTGCACAACAAATTACCACAAGGGTTGCAACCATACTACCCGGTTGTGTGGGCTATCAGGTATCGCGTAATGCACCACCTGAATATAACCCAACACTACCTGTCCCCACGACTACTGACGACCAAACGTATTTACAAACCCAGTTCAATCTTATCGGGGTATCGTTACCATCAGTACCAAGTTATAAAAACTTGTTGCCGGCCGGTCCAGCCGACCCAATGAGCGAGGAGGATATTGCCAATGCTAAAAACGGAAACAATTCTCCGGGAGCGGATGCTACGGATTGGAACTATTCAGGTGTGATTCCATACTACCGCTATGTGCAACCGGGCGGCACCGACCCCAACTATCCTAACCCATACGCAGGCATTGGCACCACAGTACAAATGGCGTTGAACTGGCAGGATATGTTTGGTAACATTCCACCAGCAAACACTGCACCTTTAGGTACATCAATGCAGTTGTTGTATTCTGATTCGATAGTTGCGCTTAGTCAATGGCCATCGTTATCAGTGTATTATCTGTTTGATTTGGAAGGTGGTAAACCTACATTAGACCTGAACTTTGCATTTAATACTACCCGCTATATTGGCGACGGAGCACAGAATAATGCTCAAATAGATTTGCTTACCTACATGACCTTGTATTACCAGCTTAACGGCGGTAATATGACGATTAATTATACAACATCGATTGAAAATACGGGCGGAAACCCTGTTAACCATGCCGCTGATGTTACTGCACTACTGTCAGGTTTCATCACTCCGATAATTACCATGCTGAAAGCAGTTGCCGGAGGGGCCACAGCCACTCCGATAACACCTTATACTATCAGTACAACGGTTACCACAACCGGAATAACTGCTCTGCCTGAAATATCATCGTTGACGGTTAGCCTTACTATGCAGCGCACACCTACATTGCTAGACCCCAACTTTACCAATGTGGCAGGTGTGGCATACGCAACTACGGTTATTCAGCCACAATCAAACACGAGTGTAGGTGGAATGCTTTCATTAACATTCTTTGCTCAACAATTTGAAACCGCTTTTATAAACCAACCTGTAAACGGTGTGGTGCTTAAAGTTGCCACAGGCACAAACATAACTAAGGGGAATAGTGATACCACAGAAACACCGCCGCTTTGGGTTGTGCGTTTTGACCTTACCGGCGCTAACGGCATAAAATTCGGTTTTAATAATAATCAAGTTTACTATTTTGCTCCGGTTCCTTTGGCCACCAGTTTGCAGTCGTTCTCAGCACCTATAAACGGCTATCAAGAGGGTCAGGCGTATCCTGCAGGTAATGCAGTTACCAAAAGCTTCTCTTCTGTTGACATGGATAACTGGGGATTGCTGTTTTTGCAAGCTGTTGATAGGTTTTTAAGTCCTGCGTATGCTGTGCCGGCATTTTTAATGAATGCGAATGCTGTGTTTAGCGGCGACCCTGATTATTTGCAGCAGGTATTAGATGCTAAGCAACAGTTGGCAGAGGCTATTGAAGGCACCATTGATTTTATTATAGACCCTTGTGATGGTCAACCATCGCCGCCATGCACTGCAAAAACAGTTGCTAATATTGGTAATGCACAAGAGAAGTGGAAGCAACAAATGCTTAAACAACTTTCAAATGCCTACCGTTATGTGGCATCAGTACAAACCACAGCAACCATTAATTCTCAGTTTAATGGGGTGAATAACGACCCACCGCAAGCACCTTATGTGCCTTTGTTGTTTGGTAAAATGCAGGGAGACGATCCCTCTGTACCGGGTTCAAACAATGCTCCAAAATCTACCGAATATTCATTATCAACGGCCAAAGTTCCTACAGCAAACGGCAATTCATGGCTAACGTATATGTTTGAGGCCAAAGATGCTGCCGAGAGCCGTAGCTTCAGCTTCGGGGATATGAAGTATAAGGTAAGCCATATTGAGTTTGATATACAGCAAGTACCCGATATGGGCAATTATCTTGCCTCATCGTGGTTAACATTTGTTGTTCCGCTAGATGGAGATGTGGCAGGGGCAACAAGTCCGCTGGCGAGCATGGAAGATGTTGGAGAAACACCAATACCCGTTCCATTAAGAGCCTACCCCACTCCGCCCTCAATTTCAGCACAAAACACTGATTATCCTGTAAACGATAATAACCCGCCAAACCCTGTTACTATTCAGGATGCGCGTACATGGAATTACACTTACACGTATCAAAACCCCTCAGCGGCGCAAGATACAATTGTAACCGAGGTGCAGTTTAATGTTGCACAAGGGCAGCAAAGTTCTTATGTATCAGCCAATACTCAAAACCTGCCCATGTACCAATCGTTAGCGCAGTTTATGAGTGTTTATCCGGCCATAAGTGCTGATTTTGATAATTACTTAGCCCAGCTAACTCCGGCTAATTTATCATCAACCAACCCTGCTGCAGTTAATGCCCGTTATGCAATGCTTGCCTTTATAAAGGTGGTGCAACAAGTTGCCAAACAATGGAAACAAACCAATCAGGTAAACCCTCGCGTTCAATCGGCAATGATGATGGATGCAGCCCCACCTCCGGTGCCTCCTTATACTTTGTCATATACAATTACTGAAAGCGCACAGGAAACAACGGAATATTTGTTGGTTACCATAACTGCAGACGACACCAAATCTGCCGCAACAACAATTGCGATAAATATTGAGGGTTATACGGCTGAAAAAGCAAGCTCAAGTCAGTATTTGTATTACAAACTGAATAACTCGGGCGCTAAACAGTATTTATTGTATGAAGATAGAAACACAATAGTTTCAAGAACGGTTGAGCTGAAAGGTTTGGATATTTTGAATACTCAAAATGCCTGGAGTAGTGTGGCTGTTATACGCAATGAGGAATTATTGCAAAACTCAAACGGAGCTTGGCTAACCACCAACCCTTTGTTTATTTATCAAACGCCACAGGTAATGTTTTATAATAAACTGATACCTCTGTTGAATTCAAACACGGCTATTGATATTGCTGCAGTGGGTACAACTCAATATCCTGTGAAACCGCAGCGCACATTGAGCCAACATATGCTTGCTTTGTTTGACGCATTAACTGAGAATATAAGTAGCGGAGTTACAGGCTATACAATGAAGATACAGTGTAACTATAATTACACCATTCCAGGTACTTCGTTGCCAGTTGAGGTGCCTGTTCTGCTGATTACACCTACGGATATTTCAGTATCGGATAACGGAGCAAGTATAGCCAATATGCTCTCTGCTGGCATTACGGATTGGCTTGCTAATAAGCCCCAGAGTAACGGGGGTAATTACTCGTTCGATTTCATTGCGTATTCAAATACAGATGTGTATGTGCCTATTTTACAGTTGCCGCTAACACTGTCCGTATCTGCCATCTCATCATAACAAAAAAACCCGGCCTTGGCCGGGTTTTTTGATTAATGAAGCGGAGTGGTTTATTTTGAAACAATCAGTTTTTCTGTTTTCAGCACCCCTTGTTCACATTCAATTGAGATAAAATAAATCCCGTTTTGAAGTTTCTCCGTAGACAGTGTAATGCTACCTGCTGAAAAAGCAACGTCAACAATACCAACCTGTTTGCCCAGAATGTCTTTGACGGTTAACGTTGAGTTGCTGTTATTAGGTGTTGAGTACTCAATGGTTATATCTTTATCCATAACAGGGTTGGGGTATATTGTAAGCAAAACCTCACTTACAACCATTTTTCTTTCACTTTGAGAAGGAGAGGAGAAAGGCCTTAGTGGGGCAAAAGTATTGTCGTTTTCACCCATTGGAGCGAACCCCCTTCTTAATTCGGATGAAAAGTACTCATATTGATTAATATAAGGCATCATTGTTTGTATTGTAGTTTCACTAAATGGTTGAGTCTGACCAATCGCCTCAGTCAATAAAAGCATTTTGTCTTTAACGATAAGTAGCTCGTCATCCATTATTTGAAGTTGATTAAGCATAGCTTCGGCCTCTTTTTTGCGCCCTTCTTGTATCGAACAATAGGCAGCGAATAACATTTTTACGTCCTCGTCTTTTTCTTGCGTACTCACTATCGTTTTTAACTTCACACTCTCCCCTTCATTTTCTGCGAGGGTTTTTGCTGCGGTAGCCCAAATGAGCAATCTGTTGTAATTGTTCTCGGTTTCTAAAACGTCTTTAACACCATCCGGAGAAATCAGAGAAGAAGTAAACTCCCAATCATAGTTTAGTAATGTGCTTGATGTAGTTGCAATGTAATCACACTTATCTTCCAATTCAGACCTCACATTGCTATTTGCAAGGAAGAAATGCCCGCAAGAAGCTGTTGAATGGCTAAGATTTATATTACCTATGCGTGTAACTAAGTTGCCAATTAAACGGTCATTATAATTTCCTGATTCGTTAATATATGTGTCAGAGTATATGTCAATAGCTCCAAAATAACCATTGTAATTGTTGCTTACAAACACATTGCGCCCTGCGCTGGCTGGAGTAACTCCTGTACCTATTGATCCTGTAAAGCCATAATTCAGAATCCCTCCGTCATAGTAGTTATACAAGTAATTGTTTTTTATTTCAGGTATTTGCGTTAGTGTGCTTGAGTTTAATGTTAATACTATTGCATCGTAGCAGTTAAAAATACAATTCCCCCTAATATCAAGGTTTGTGTTAACTCCTGTGGTTTGGTAGTAACGGATACCAGTACTCATAGAGTTTCCTGCCTTATTATACTTCATATCTATCTCATTGCATCGGACAGATACATTTTGGCAATTTTCAGCATGAATACCATATACTGACGAGCCAATAATATTATTTGAATATAATTTTGAGTATCCCACGTTGTACAACTGTATTCCAGTTTTAAATCCGTTAATGAGGTTGTCGTGTACTTCAAAATAACCAGAGTGAGCTGCATAAATAGCGGCTTGTAATATCAAAGGGTCGGTAACAGGATTAAAATTATTGATTCTGTTGTTTGCAATAGTAAGAGGGCTGCCTGACTGGGCCATGGAAACAATAATCTGATATTCGTTATTAATGTTTTCACGGGTAATTTCAATTTCATTATTTTCTACCCTAACGGTTTGGGGTTCGCTTAAATCAACAGACCTATAACAGTTTGTAAATGTGTTTTCTGTAATAGTTGCATCGGCATTGTATAAATAAATGCCATACACCCTTTTTGATTGGCCTGCACTTTTGGCATAAATAAACTCGTTCTGAGAAATTATCAGCTCATTAGCACCTTCAAAAACCTGTACCCCCGAATAGTTTGTGGTTCCGCCGTAGGCACCGTTTGTTTCTGGGAAAGGTAAAGGACTGTTATCTACAAAGAACTTGTTCTCGGTTATTGATCCACTGCTATTGGCATAAGCCGCATGCCTTATAGAAACTAAACAATTTGAAAACTGATTATTTGTTATTTTAATGTTATTGCTGAATGTAATAATGTTTAAAGCAAAGTTTGCGTTTTTAAACACGCAGTTGTTAACCACTCCGCTGGAGTTATCATGAAAGCGTATTCCCCTCCATGTCCGCGTTGGATCACATGGCCTAAAAACAGAGTTGTTGGCTCTCAAAACAGCACTTCCCAATAACACAATTTCAGCTCCCTCGTCCAACACAACATCAATATTTGTAATATCTAAAGTAACCCCGCTATTTACGGTTAAGGTACCTGTTATATAATATTTAATCCCTGTATTTTGCATACCCCAAAACGTGCTTTGGCTTATGGTTGCATTATCTAATTTCACAAAACCTATCTCAGGAACCTTACAATTATTGCACACCGTTTGCTCAGGAATTGTTGTTTCTAAATCGCCCGGAGTATATGATGTTTGTGTTAGTGTAGATGTGGTAGTGGTAAATGATATTGCGACCGGACTATATACCGGACTTGTGGGTGTATATACTTTTGATGCAAAACAACCAGAGGGTGTTGCATCATAGCGTTCTACTCCCCAAAAAATATCGTTATTACCTGCATTGTTATAATTACTTGTGTATAGAATTTTACCCGACTGTAATGCCATTCTAAATGGATTTAAGGTGGTATTTGAAACACCGACACCTGCCGGATATTTTGACCATTGGTAATTACCGTTAGGGTCAAAACAGGTAAGAAACCCATATTGGTTACTAAAGGTATTAAATCCCCCTAATAGTATTCTATCTTGCCCTAAGTCATATATCATTGAGCTTAGTCTTTCACTCTCTCCTGAAAGAGATGTTGGTATCAACCTGAACCATTGAAAGGTAAGAGAGTAATTTGTACACATCACTCCAACATCTATTTGAGTTAGGTTATCAGTGTGTGCGCCAAAGTATATTCGTTGCCTCGCATGGTCAACAACCAGCCTGTCGAAGCCATCGTGAGTAGAATGCAACACATACCGCCTTTGATTCACAATGGTATTTGTGCTCATATTATATACCATTGCAAAGGCATCATAGCGGTCCGGAGCCAGATCAAGCCACGCTCCGCCAATAACCCATTCATTAGTAGAAAGCTGTGCAAAATCATAAAACCCAAATGGATTGTTATTACCCGCTGGCGAAAAATCAAAATACCCGTAATCACTGACACTACCTGCGGCAGAATTTATTTGTATTATATATGCCTCATCAAAGTTTGCACCTGACAAGGTGTTTGCAATCAAATAGTAATCATTGTTCGTACCCAATGCTATTTTAACCCCTCTTATAGTCTGTCCGATTGCCAAATCAGTATAGTCCCAATAATTAAGATAGGTTCCTGTTAATGGGTTTATCTTGATAATAACGAATCGGTTACTTGTCATATCATTTGCCAGTACTACAAGGTTGCCGTTTGCATCATTTATGCACGAGACGGCTTGTTCGTTCTGGGTTGATCTTCCAATAGTGCGGCGCCACAAAACACCACCCGTGCTTGTGTAACGGGTTATTAAAATATCTCCTAAACCCGTTGATATGGAGTTAATAATATAGTGATCTGTGCCGGATGCTTCGTGAATGATAGAATTTGTTTCACTGTTTGAGGTACCAAAGGTCCGTCGGGCAAGTTGCCCCGAAACAACGGAAGGAAGAACAAAAAATGCCATTAATACGGCAAAAAAGAAAATAGTTTTGGTTTTCATAAAAGAGGGTTTTAGATGAACAATTGAATTTTATCTGCTGTAAATTTCTTTTGTCTGAAGCAGAAACTAAAACCCCGCCTAACCCGCGGGAACTTTATACGATAAGTGGCAGTATTTTCTTTACAGGCGGATTTTGCAAGTTTATAACCGCATAGTTAAAATAAAAAAGGCGCAATCCCTTGCGCCCCCTTAGCAATCGAAATATACTTAACTACCAAAAATTAGGTACAACTTGTATGATTTACCTGTGCGAATTTTAGTAAAAAGTATTGTTTGCGGGAGCTTGGCTTAACAAGTGGGCGAAAAAAGCAATAAGTGGGAAGTTTTTGGCAATAAGTGGGAGGTTTGCTACGAGGTAAAACGGTCTAAAAAGTCTTTTTTCTTACGTTTTGATATGATAACCACAGAACCGTCGGTCATAGAAACAGCCCCTCCTTCACCACGTTGGTAATGGATTACGTGTTCAAGATTGATGATGTGTGAGTGATGCACCCGTATAAAATCGCCGGGGGGCAAACTCTCTTCGTATTCTTTAAGGTGGCGGGTGCTTAAAATCTTCTTACCCCCCACAAGTACCAAAGTGGTATAGCTTCCATCGGCGTTTAATGTAATAATATCGTGCTTGGCTACAAATACTAACCCATCGCTGGCCGGGACAGCAATTTTTGCCATTTTAGAGGGTTTCGTGGTATCTAGTTGGTCTATCAATGATTTTATGCCGCCGGCAGTGTTTTTTTCAAGTATTCGGGTGTGCGCTTTTCCCAAAGCTTGTTTCAACTCTTCTATACTTATGGGTTTTTGGAGATAATCAAGCGCGTTTGCTTTTATGGCTTGTATTCCGTAATCATCGTATGCGGTAATAAATATTACCTCAAACGTTATTTTGGGTACTCTTTTAAGCAAATCAAAACCGCTTCCTCCGGGCATTGATATATCAAGCAACAGCACATCCGGTTCGGTTGTTTCTATGCATTTAAGTGCTTGCTCTATGTTTTCAGCTGTTCCGGCAACTTTCACGCCTTCGCAATAATTTTCTATAAGGGTTTGTATAGTTTCCCTGCTTTTTCTTTCATCATCAACTATTACTACTTTCATGCCTTGCAGATTGATTTTCCATTAATTGCATTATCACCCTTACTTGGGTGCCGCTGGATTCACCGTTGTTTTCAAATTTATCAATAATACGCACATCTATCTCCAAATCATCCATCACCATAAACGTGTCAACCCTTTCCTCAACTATCTTGGTGCCTTGTGATATGTGCATGTTTTTATATAAGCGATTGATTTGTGATGATTTATCCCTGCCAACTCCATCATCGTCAATAATGCACTCCAATTGATTTTTTTCTGCTATTCGATTAAAAGTTACTGTAAGCTTACCTTTTTCGGCTTTGTGTATCAGCCCGTGGTTAATAGCATTTTCAACAAAGGGTTGTAAAAGCATTGACGGTATTTTAATTGCGTCGGGTTGTAAATCGGGACTCACGCTTATTTCATACTCAAACTTTTCTTCAAAACGTAATTTCTCAAGTGTAATGTATAAGTTCAGTAAATTTATTTCGCTTTGCAGCACTGTATAGTTGTTGCGTGAAGAATCAAGAAACAGGCGCATAAGTTTAGCAAATTTTGAAAGATATTCGTTGGCTGCCTGTGTATCGTTTTTTACCATATAGTGCTGTATAGCACCAATAGAGTTGAAGATGAAGTGCGGGTTCATTTGTGCCCGCAGTGCTTTCATCTCAAGTTCTGCCATTTCTTTTTGTATGCGCCCCTTCTCGCGTTCTTTTGCAAGCAGGCTGCTTATTCTGCGGCGTGTAAGCACAATGATTGTGGTTAGTGATACCCCGATGACTATTATCCAAAAAATGGGGGTTTGCCACATAGCAGGCACCACAATAAGCTGCTGTTGTATGGTTAGTCCATCCCATGTGCGCCCGTCAACTGAGGCTTTTACCAAAAAAGTGTATTTACCCGGGGGTAAGTTGGTATAAACGGCCACCGGGTTTTCAGCAGAGGCGGTTTGCCAGTTTTCTTCAAAGCCCTCCAGCTTAAACATGTAGCGGTGGCTGGCTGTTTTTCTAAACTCCAGCATTGAGAACCGCAAGCTTATATCGTTTTGGTTGTGCGTTAACTGTATAGGTGAACCGGTATGGTAGTGTTGCCAGTTTGTTTCGCCTTTAATGCGTATGCCCGTAATTTCTACTGGGCCTTTAAGCTGGTTGGTATTTATTACTTGGCTTGGGTAAAATGCCGCTATGCCGAGTTTTGTTCCAAAAAACAGTTTTCCCCATGAAGTGGCAATGCCTGCCTTAAAGTTATAATCGTTGTTTATTAACCCGTCTTCTTCCCAAAAATTAATGGTTTTGTTTGTTTTAGTATCCAGTTTTGTAAGCCCGTTCACTGTGCTAATCCAAACATATCCTTGCTTGTCGGGCACAATGGCACTTGCAATATTATCAGCCAACCCGTTTTGGGTAGAGTAGTTGATTATTGCCCTTGTTTTGGGGTTGTATTTATATACACCCGTTTCAGAGGTGCCAAACCATAGATTATTCTCATTGTCTTCAACAATGCTCCACACGTTTTTGTCATAAAGCAGTTTGGCCAACGGCGATGGTGCGGCTACCAGTGTTTTATTTTTTATTACATATAAGCCATTGCCTGCGCCCACCCAAATGGTTCCGTCAACAGCCTTATATATATTCCAAACAGGTATTTTTACAATTTCATTATTCAAAAGAAAAGGAGTTGTCTCGTGGGTGGTCATGTTCAGCGAAAAAAGCCCCTGCTTGGCTGTGGCAATTAGCATTTCATTCTCGCCTACTTGGCACAAACCCCATATAACTTGAATGATTGTAGGCTTTCCGTTTTGCAAAAAGGTTAATTGTTTAAATATATTATCCCCCTTTTTAAGCTTAAATATGCCTTCTTGGCCGCCGGCCCATACGTTTCCTTTAGTATCGGTAAGTATTGTGTTTGTGGTGTAATCAGCATCGGGTGTTGTTTGTCCGGCTGCTAATGATTTGTACCATGTTTTTGATATCGCTTCGCCGGTAAGGGTATCAAATACAAATTTGCCAACCTCGCCTTCGCGCGTTCCTATCCATACTTCATTTCCATTTTCGTGCAGGGCCCTTACATAATTATGCTCAAGCTTCTTTTGAAAATTGTTATACGTGTACTTTTTAAAAACAATTTTCCCGCGGTCAACTTTATAAAGTCCTGCATTTGTGCCAATCCAAAGCAAACCTGAGTTGTCTTCAAAAACAACATTAACAGTATTACCCTTAAGAATGGCAGGCGCATCATCGACGATTATTTTGTTTTGTATTTCACCGTGCTGGTTGATTTCAACCAGCATATCATTGTTAGAGAGTAGCAGGTTTCCGTTTTTTAATAATGCCGGCGTGTTTTTAAATACGTTAAAAACAAACCCGTTATTAAATGTTAAATGCTTAAGCGTGCCGTTTAGCTGCTGGATAACTACCTTACCGTTTGATAGTATGTAATAGGTTGCAGAGTCTGATATTTCAATCCAATCCAGTCCAGGGAGCAGCCCTTCGGGCAGTGGTTCTCTACTAATGCTTTTTGTTTGCGCGTCTATTATGAAAACGCTTATCTCTGCTATTACTTTAGCTTTGGTAGCTGATATAGGGATTATTTTTTTTATAGTATTACCCGTTTTACCTATGTATTTAACAATACCGTTCTCTACTCTGTAAACACTACCGAAAATTGAACCTACCCACGTGTTGTTATAGTCATCACAACTAATAGAACACAAGCCGTCTTTTACCCGGTTTTTCCAACTCCATTTCTTAGTTCCGTACTCAAGCATGCCAATCATACCGGTGCGGGTTACCACCCAAATATTGCCTGAGGTATCCTGTGAAACTGCATGTATTGAGTTTATGAACGGCGTTTCTTCTCGCCCGTCTGAAAACCCTGTAAACTCATTACCATCATATCTGCAAAGTCCATTGTATGTGCCCAGCCAAAGAAATCCTCTGGTATCTTGATGAATTGATAGTATTGAGTTGTTTGTGAGGCCGTTTTTAGTAGTATAAATGTCAATATTTTCCCAATAGCCTTGCGCATTGCCATTTATAGCAACAACTATTAATAAACATAAAACGCAAAGTTGTTTTTTTAAGGACATCTTTTTCCCGAACTATACAATAGTACGATTTTACAGCGAATGAATTTTATGTTGACTTAGCACTAATATACTAAAAAAGCCGCCCCTTAATGTAGGGGCGGCTTTATAGTGTGCTTATCTGTAACTGTTATTGCAGTTTGATAAAGCGGCCTGTCATAACAGGCAATTGTTTGTTATCAGTATCAAGTACTACGCTATATACACCGGGTGCAAGGGTTGATATATCAATATCAACAGTGCCGGCCTGTAATGTGTAACTGAAGTTTGCAACCTCAGCACCTATGGCCGACATGATTTTAACGCCTTGTACTTTGGCATCAGTTACGTTATACTCAAGGGTAACGTGTTGTGATGCCGGTACGGGATATACCGATATGTTGTTTTCAGCACGTTGTACCACATTAGATGCAGGTTTCAACTCAGGTGTTGGGAATTTCTTGAACTTGTAATCGTGTTCACCTTCGTATGCCTGCACAATATCTCTTGCCAATGGGCTGTATTCATTCTCGCGGTCGTCGATAGCTTTCATCAAGCTACGTTGTGATGCGGTTAGAACAGGATTGCCTTTTAGCTCAAAATAAGTAGTAAGTACGCTGCGCAAATCAGCATGAATACCAGATAGTTGCTGCGATGCAAGCAAATCAGTTGCCAGTTGAGTATTGCCGTTGCTTACAGCATTAAGCACCAGTACTGTTGCCATGGTATTTTTATCCATGTTGCTTGCAAGTACCGCTTGCGATGCACGTTTAGCAGGCTCATCACCGGTTAGCATTTGTGCGGTAATCATGCCAAGTATTTCTTGTTTGCCTTCTTTCAAGTGCTCGTTAACCACCGCTTGGGTAATTTCTTGCGCACTTTGTTTAAGCACATACTTGCCATCGGCATCTTTAAATACCCATTGCTCTAAGTAGTAAATGTCACAAATGTTGTACTTATCCAACTGGTTGCGTGGGTAGGTTTGTTGTATTTGCTGGCCGCAAGCTGCTGTTGAGTAATACTCATCAGGCCCTGTGGTTGCACCTACGTTGTTAGTAAGCAAGATACCAAAGTTACCTCCCTCATTAATAAAGGTAGTTACTGAGTTGATATCTATGGTGGTACCTGCATTACCGTTATTGCTCATAAAGGTATTGCGCCCTGCTGCCAATGGACCGCCGGGGTTACCAATAGTACCCACATAGTTCTCGTTGTATATACCGTTGTCTTTGTAGTTATACATGTAGTTATTCACCAGTTCGGGCAAGTTGTAGTTTTCATTAGCCCTCAGATAAATAGCAGTGTTCATGTTTTTAATACAGTTGGTATAGATGCTTGAACTACCGTTACCGTCCAAATCTGCAATACCCCACAATGGGCCGCCCCCAAATTGGTTACGGTTGGTAGCCATTGAGTTAATATCGTTACACGATATTATTGAGCGCTCAGTGCTTTGTACGCACAAGCCTATGCCTGTGTTGTTGGTAAGCGTATTTTGGTTCAAATGAAGTTCGCGGGTATACAAACCATATACACCAATCAAGAACCCGTCGAACGAGTTGTCTTTAATGTGTGTTCGGGTTGTTTTTTCACAATAAATACCACCGGCTATAGACCTATCGCCAATACCGTTATACAATTGGTTTTGATACACCAAAACGGGGTTTTGACAATCGGTAATACGTATTTGGTACAAATCATACGTCTCCTTCATTTGGTTTAGTTTCACTACGTTTTCTTCCAATGCAATAACGTTAGAGTTGGTAGTAATATCTACCGCTCTGTACATGTCGTTAAATTGGTTTTCTGAAGCTGTGAAGTTTGAATACGCTGAATAGATACCGTAGTAAATATTGCTGGTTTTGCGAGGCTGTACGTGCCTGAATTGGTTTTGGGCTATTAGGCCTTGCATTTCAACATCACGCATCCATATTGCCCAATATTCATTAGGTGTAGATGGGTAATCCAAACGGCTCTCGTCAATTTCAAACGTGTTACCGCTGATTGATTGTTGCCTGCGTGATTTTTCAAGACGAACTGATGTTTGGCACTTGATAAACGAGTTATCAGTTAAGCGCACACCTGTTTCGTTGCTTCTGATGTTTACCGCAACAATGGCATTTTTGATGGTTGTGGTGTTTATCCAGCCTGAAGCTTCAGGGCCTGTAAACGTAACACCTTTCCAAATGTCATCTTTTTCACAAGGACGCAATACTGAGTTGTTGCAACGCAAGAAACCACGGTTTTGTACTATAATTTCTCCGTTAGGACCAAACACGCAATCAACGTTGGTAAGGTCAAGAATTGCACCGCTTGGTACAAAAATAGGAGCGTCGATATAGTACTTGTTAAACCAGAACTCTTTACCGTTAACGGTATAAGGTGTGGTGATTGGGGTAAACTCAACACCGGGGTTTTCGAAGCAGCAGTTAATCTCAATTACATCAATACCAACGGTTTTAACGCAGCACTCATTCTTGCTGATTTCAACGGTATAAGACCCGGGTGCGGTTGCGTTGTAAGTATAGCCAAAGCCTACTGAAACACCGTTTAAGAACCACTCGTAGTTATACTCGGTTGATTGAGGGGTAACCGTTAGCAATACACTGCCTCCGGCACCTATACACAATTGTGCAGGACCTGATGAGGTTATTGTAAATGCAGGTAGTGAAATGAAATTGATTGTAATTGGTTTTGAAACTGCACTACAATGGGTTGCAGGGTTAACCGGGATGTAATTTAATACATAAGTACCGGGGCTGTTGAACGTAGTGGCAATGTTACCATTTGTAGGAATTACAGGGCCGTAGTTGCTACCGTTCAAAGTCCATTGGCCTTTCCATCCTGAAGGAATAGTGCCTGCGCAGAATGAAACCGGGCCGCAAACATCGTAACAGCCGTAGGGAAGTTTATCAAGCCCTGTTGGCAAATCGGTAGTTAGGTTTAATGACCCTTCTGCTTTGCATCCGTTAGCGTCGGTTACATAGTAAGTATATAAACCGGGAGCGTTTACTGGATTGGTTAAGGATGTTACTCCGTTGTTCCAGAATGCAGGACTAAAGGGGCCGGTACCGCCTGTTACCGATGCAGTAAGTGTTACTGTGGTGCCGGGGCAGAATAATGCCGGAGCAGCTGATATGCTAACAGATGGTCTTGGGTCAACATTCATAAACTGTGATATGGTTGAACTACAACCGTATAGGTTAGATACCGTTAGTGTAACTGTACCGCTAGTAGTTAGGTTAATGAACGATTGCGTTGATGTACCGCTTGGAGGGTATGTCCAGTTATAGGTATATCCTACACCAGTAAAGGCTCTTAGCAACCTGTTTGCACACTCATCAACCGTAGCCAGAATAATAGCTTCTGCGGCCGGTTTGTATTTAAAGATAATTGGGCCCACTTTAGTGGCACAACCACTGCTATTAAATACGGTTACAAAATACTCTCCTTGTTCAGTAACGTTTATTGAGTCGGTAGTAGCACCTGTTGACCATTGGTATGTATAGGTTGGGTCAAACGGAGCAGCCAACGTATAGAGGTCTTCTGGACAAACTTCAAACTCAGTTCCTGATGGGGTTAATGTACCATTAACCTCAATATCTCCGGGATTGAATGGTGCTAACACATTAATAGTAACCGTATGATTATCGGTACATAAGTTATTATCAGTAACTGTAAGTGTTACGTTATAAGAACCGGGTGTAGTAAAATCAATGGTTGGGTTTTGCAAGAACGAGTTGTAGTTAGGAGGGCCAACAACCGTCCACTTCCATTGGATAATGGGTGCTTGGTATTGCAATGATTGGTCTCCGAAAGTGATGGGTGAACCTGCACAACCGCCGCAACTTACAAAGTCGGCAATTAAACCGCCAATATTAAAGTTGTTGTTTGCAGTTGCGGTACAGCCTGCAACCACCATAACCACTTGAGCATTGTAATTACCGTTTGCCAAACCTAAGGTAGTAACATTAAGCGTAGCCGAGGTAACCAATCCTGAAATAACAGGGGTACCGCTGCCTGCCGGTGTTATCGTCCAAGTATACGTTGGAGTTAAGCCACTTCCTGTACACACACTGATGCCCGAAGCGGTAATAGAGGTAGTACCACTACATGGCGTATTGTTTACAGAAATTGTCGGGCTATTTATAACATAAGGAATGTTGATAGTGAAGGGGATGATTTTCATACAACCGTTAATATCCTTCACGTAGGCAATTACGTTTTTGCTGCAAGGACTGCCATAGCTATGTACGGGGTTCATACCGTTTCCGGTAGCACCGTCGCCAAAATCCCAGAATATGCTAAGGATGTTGGTGCCTACTGTAGTAAACTGCTCAGTACATGGATTGTACGTTGCTGAGAAAGTAGCCACAAAGGTTGAGCAACCGGTATCGCGTTGGCAGCTATCCCTTAGTGAACCGCTTCTGCTGTGGGTGCAACCGTAGATATCGGTTACCGTTAGCGACCAGTTAACAGTTACAGGGGTAAAGCTTGCAGGAACCTGGAAGGTTGGGCAAGGAGCGCTTGAAGTAGTAATATTTGTTCCTGAAAACGTCCAGCTGTACGATGCAATGGCTCCCGAACCTAATGTGATATTAGGACATACGGTGTAGTATTTGGGGCAGAAATCATTTTGCAACGTGGTAGTGAACGAGTTGATTACAGGGGGGGTAGGAGTAATAAAAGGAACGTTGATGCTACCTGTGTTTTTACATACTCCATTGCTAACCTCTACGCTGTACATACCGGGCGATGTAACGGTTACTGTGGGAGTGCTTGGCAATGCGGGAGTCCAAGTATAGCTGGTCCAAATAGGAGCTACATTCAGCGTAATGCCGGTGCTGCTACAGCTTATAGGGCCGGGAGTAATAATAACAACAGGCTTACCGTTTACGGGTATTATTTGGGTGTTTTCAGTATCGCAGGCTATGTTTCTAACAGTAATGCTACTGTTTACTGTGCTGTTCCACTGTATTTGCAAGGTTAACACACCCGATGCAAACGACTCAGAAATGATACTTCCGCCAATAACTTCCCACTCATAATACGATGGGTCAGACATTGAAGCCGTATAAGTAACAATATCCCCTTCGCACACATTACCCGGGGGTATAGTAAAGGTTGGTACTGTATTAGGTATTACTGTTACATCATACGTTTTGGTGGTACCGCAGTTTGATAACGAATTATGATTATAAGTTACCGATATAGTATAAGTAGTTGGTGAACCTACAGCAGGGAATGTAATGCTTGACGAGTAAGTACCCGATGAAACTACTGGACCGGCCGGTGATACTGAAACGCTTGCAGAACCGGTAGGTGATTGATACGCATGGAAATAAGTTTCCGTTGCTCCGCCGCAAACCAATGCGGGGCCGCTTATATCATCTCCGGTGGCTTTTGCAACAACATTAACATACCAAGTGCTATTGCTGCCATCGTTGCAATACTGATTGGGTGTATTATTTCCGGCGGTTATACTGCCGCTACCCACTTCATCCCATGTAACAGTTACCCAGTTGGGCCCAAAAGCAGTTATGGTGACGCCGTCAGCACTCCACGAAACATCCGTTGAAGGAGCTCCGGCAGGGAAAATCAAGAAGTAAGTAACTGAATTGCCAATACACTCGGTTCCGTTGTATGGCGCCATTGTATATTGAGGTAATATTTTGGTTTCCTTCAATCCCTTTCCTTCACAGCAGGTAAGCTCATGTTTTACGTGAACTTCAACTTTAATCGTACCTGTATAAGCAGATGTGTTTACCCATAGTTGGTTAGAAGTTGATGATTGCGGAACACCGTTTACCAACCACCTATAGCAAGCTCCGGCATAATTTACGGTTGAATACTCCATAAAGCCAGCTCCGGGGCATACCACATCGGGGCCTGTAATAGGAATGTTGGTGCTGATAATGGGCACTACTTCGGTTGCAGTATTGGTGCAGGTATAACCTCCGCCTAATACTGTTACGCTTATGGTACCCACCGGTCCCGAGCCCCAAGTAACACAAGCCTTGTTGCCAGTAATCACTCGCAACGAGGGGTCATCGCCAACAATGTTCCATACATAGGTTGCTCCGCCTATACTGGCAGTGCTGTAGCATTGGCGGCTGCCTTCGCAAATTGTACCCGGGCATTCAATTTCAGGTTTAGTGCCCGAAACCATTGTAAAGGTTTGGCTTACTTTGTATTCGCAGCCTTCGTGTGTAGTAATGGTAAGAGTAGCAGTATAAGTACCGGTAAAAGCGTATTGATGCGATGCTGTGGGTACAGAGGTAGTTTCGGTATATCCGTCACCAAATTCCCAATAGTAGGTTTCAACACTGCTTAATGGTGTTGTAGCACTTGCATTAAAATTTACGGGTGAGCTGATACAATTTCCATCAATGGTAAATGCGGGAGTTGTTCCGGGGTTAATGGTTAACTCACACTCTTGTATGTTTTTGCAACCGTATATTTTATGAGTAATTTCGATGGTAATAGTACCAACGCCTGAAGTACCCCACACTACGCATACTTTGGTAGAATCGGGGCTGATAGAAACAATCGTACCGTTGGTTACAGTCCAGTTCCAGGTATAATCACCCGCAACACCAAATTGTGCGTCGATATAACCTTGGTAGCAATCGTAGCTTCCTGCGCAAACGCCGCAAGGCTCATCACCGCCGGGCACACCTTCGTGGCCTTGAGTTGGTTTAGTAGTTCCGTTTTCACGTTTTTTACAACAAGGCAAATTGATAGACGGTGGAGGAATCACCTTAATTTTGAAGGTGAAGGTTTTGGTACAACCATCTGCGGTAGTAATGGTGTAGTTAAGATAGTTAACACCATAATTAGTCCATGTAACATCCACCGAAGTAGGATTGGGGTTGCTGGTGGTACCTCCTTGAGCCGACCAACTGTAGGATGCAGGAGGTATGGTTGTAGAGATATTGTAGGTTGTTAACTCGTTTTGGCAAGCAAAATCATTAGTCAACAAGTTTACAACGGGAGTAGCCCCTACCGTAATAGTAGTAGTGTAGGTGCCGCCCGTAGCCACTAAAGTAACTGTGTATACACCCGGTGTAGTGTAGGTGTGTACGGGGTTACAATCGGTGCTGGTGCCACCGTCGCCAAAAGTCCAGTTGTAACTGGGCCCGGCCAATTGGCTAAAAAACTGCACCACCACAGGGGCGCAGCTTCCGTTAGTAATAAAGGTAAATCCTGCTGCAGGCATTGGAGCCTCAGCAATAGGGGTTTCTGAGCCGGGTGGAGCCAGCCGCTCTGCTTTTACTGCCAGCGGCAGTGAAAACAGCAGAAAAACCCACATTCTTAAAAGAAAGTAAATGGTTTTTTTCATGATAGATAATTGGTTAGAAATGCAACAATTGAATGTGCGACTAAAGTACCGCCCCTTTTGTATATAAAAATCGGCGAGTTAGTATTCGCGATGTTTGGATTAGTATTTAATTACATAATACCCAAAAACCTAAACGTTTTGTCTTTACGGGCTTGTGCAATTTCAAGGCGGGTATTGTCTTTAAGGGTGATGTGGCTTTTACGACCCCGCTCAACTGATTTTATATACACCGTGTTTACTAAATAACTTTGGTGAATACGGCAAAAGGGGTAGTCTTTTAACAGATTTTCATAAAACTTTAATGTTTTTGATAGTAAGAACTTCCGCCTGTCTATCAACAAAATCTCCGTGTAGTTATTGTTTGCTTTACAATACACAATACTATCGGCATCAATCATCTCGTATGAAGTTCCTGTCCAAATCGGTATTCGTGCCTCAATTGCAGAAGCTTTTCCGACAAGGCTGGCCGCGGGCACCGGCCGTCTCCCCATGCCTGAACGCGCTTTATATAATGCCACTTCTAAATCTGTGCGACGCAAAGGCTTCAATAAATAATCCACGGCATTTGCCTTTAATGCCTTCAGGGCGTGTTGCTCACCGTCAGAAAGCACAATTAGTTTAAATTTTGTATGTGTACATGCCTCCAGCGCTCTAAAGCCATCAGTTGGCGGAAGGCTGGCATCCATAAAAACAATTTCGGGAGCAATGGAGTCAATCTGCAGACCTGCTGTTTGGGCATCTTCTGCTTCGGCGCAAATGATTAAATAGGGGTCCACTTTTTTTAACTGCAATTTAAGCAGCTCTCTAAACTCCTTATCCGCATCGGCAATTATACATGTTGAAGTTACCATAGCCACGCTTATTATATTCATGACTTCTTGCAAGTCATAAACAATACATTTAATAGATATTCAATTATAGTGAAATAAAACGTTTCATACAAGCCGGCAACGGTCAATCAATATCTAACTGCTAATGCTTGATGTTTTCCTCTAACGTATGGTGTTTTAGGTGTTTGGCAAATTGCCGCTTTATCAGCACTGCTTAACACTCTTTCTAGGGCTTAGTCAGATTGGTGAGCATTAAGCTCAATACAAATAATCAGTCCATTGTATGTTTTAGGCCTAATAAATAGGAAATCTATTTATCTTTGTAACTAAGATACTTTTTGAATAAGATTTATATGAGTAACATTATTGAAGTTCGGAAGATTAGTCAACAATATGCGTATTCGTCATTACAACTGCACGAAGCTGTGTCAAAAAAAGCAGGGTTTAGCGGTACTGACCATAAGTATTTGGGGTTTTTTATACAAAAAGGGAGCTTAACAGCAGGCGAGCTAGCTGACTTGACCGGGCTAAGCACAGGGGCAGTTACCGGCTTGATTGACCGTTTTGAAAAAAAGAAACTGGTGAAACGAAGTTTTGATAAGAACGACCGAAGAAAAGTTGTGGTGCTGGCTAACACAAATAAAATTATTGCGCTGTTAGAACCCTTTTATGCTGAATTTCAGCATGAAACTGAAAGGTTATTGGCCACTTATACTGAAAATGAAATTGAAACCATTGCAAGTTTTTTAGAAAAAAGCATTGAATTAATAAAGAACACAACAAAAAGTATAACCAAGTAATGAATAACAACGAACAAACAAACAATGCACAGACCCCTTTTGTGCAAACGTATTTTCATGGTACAAAAGCCAACCTTACATTGGGCGATTTTATTGAAACGGGCATAACCTCAAACTACGGACAAAATAATAAGGCAAAATACATTTATTTAACTGCCACGTTAGATGCTGCTATATGGGGAGCTGAGCTTGCTGTGGGTGAAGGAAAAGAAAGAATTTATCTTGTGGAACCTACCGGTGAATTAGAAGATGACCCTAACTTGACTGACAAAAAGTTTCCCGGAAACCCAACAAAATCTTATCGTTCAAAATACCCGTTTAAGGTAGTAGGAGAGGTTACGGTTTGGCAAGGTCACGCGAAAGAGCAGATTAAAGTAATGAAAGAAGGTCTTGAACGACTTAAGGAGCAGGGTATTGAAGCTATTGAGGATTAATATAAAAACCACCCGAAGTACGGGTGGTTTTGCAGATAATTACTTATTTAATATGTTTCACTTGTCCGGCCCCGTATTGCTTCACGTCTTTTAGTACTCCGTTACCACTGTACAAAATTGTACCTGTTCCATAATTACTAATGGTTATCTCTTTTTCGGCAAATAACTCCACATCACCGGTTCCCATGTTTTTAAAAGTAACCTCATCGGCAATCATTTCTTTTGCCGAAATACTGCCTACTCCTTGGTTTTTCATTTCCAGCTTTACGGTTTTGCCTTTCAACGAAATGTTTCCGGTGCCTTGGTGAATTACTTTAATGGCAGGCACATCAAACGCTAACGAGGTATTACCTACACTTTGCACCCGCACATCAAGAGGGTTAGCAAGGCGTATCACATCGGGGCACAATACATCGCCGTGGTTAGAACGCACGTATAAAACGTCAACCTGCCTTAAGTATATTTTTATGTGACATTTGGTGAAAAGCGGCTTGCGCAGCTTGTTTTCGGTAGATACATACAGGCTTCGCCCTGCATTCCCTGCCTCAACATACTCCATCAGGTTTTCGTCTGCTTCCACAATTACTTTTTCCTCTTCGGATTGAATTAGTTCCGCAGTACCTGTTACCGCAATGTGCAGCCTGATAAAAGAACTCACCGGGAATTCTTTTGTAATAATTTTTTCGTTTCCTTTTACTTCGATCATTTGTCGTAATTTTTTAAAACTTACCATATAATTATTCGTTATCAGGACAGTACTTCACAGGTAAACCCGTTTTTTTGCACTAAGGTAATTACCTGCAAGCAATTTATCTGCCCTTTAACGACCTCTATTCTCAAAATGCGGTCACAGTCCTCCAAGTCAAAGCTTATTTTGCAGGCAGGTAGCACATTAGCCAGCACTTTGGCTACCTGTTTAGCGTCTTTGATTTTGTTTATATTTGTTTTGAAAACTTCAACCGTTACCATTTCTTTGAATTTGGTAATGCAAAACTACTGAGGCTCAATGGGTGAAGGCTTACACATGACGGATGAAAACTTATATAAAACGGAGTAATGTCGTTTTTTCTGAAAGATGAGAATGATAGGGAAATACTGTTCTCGCAGAATTTTACTGAAAACGACGTTAGTGTAAGCGGCTATCAAACAAGCAACTACAACGCTGATTTATCCTTCGGCAGTAGCCAAACCACGCAATGGGCTATTGAAGGTATATGTATTTATTATACTGAATCACTTTTTAATGCACCCGTAGTTTTAAATTGGGACGGTAGCGCAGAAATGATAACTCTGTATTTTAATTTACAGGGAAAACTGTTGATTTCTGATATAGATAATAAAACAGCCGTTGCATTATACAGCAATCAACATAACATAGTATACACCAGTGCCACCAAAGGCCAGATAAAAATTGATGAGTTGAAGATGAAGTTGTTTATGATTCAGCTGTCAAAAAACACATTCTTTAAGTTATCAAACAATGCGGGCGGCGGGTTAAAACATTTTGCGGGGGCTTTGGGTGCAGGGGTACCCGTTGTTTTTTCAACAGTCGATTTGTCAATTGATTTCGAAATTCAGCGATGTATTAACCAAATAATATATTGTCCATACGGTGATGAGTTAAAACCGATGTTCTTACACTCAAAAGTAATGGAGTTGCTGGTGTTGCAGGCTGAATCGTATAAACGCTCACAACAAACTAAAACAAGGGTAATTAAAACTGAATACGATTATGAACGTATTATTTTTGCGCGGGATTATTTACTAAAGAATATTGAAGTGCCCCCATCGTTGGCTGAGCTATCACATATTGCCGGTATTAATGAGTTTAAGCTGAAAAAAGGATTTAGAGAAACGTTTAATCAAAGTGTGTTTCAATACTTATCTAACCACCGCTTAGAAACTGCCAAAATACATTTACTTGAGGGCAGTAAATCGCCAACGGAGTTGGCTTTTGAACTGGGTTATTCTTCACTGCAACATTTTAGCACTGCCTTTAAAAAGAAATTCGGAATGCCGCCAAAGCAGGTTCGGGCATAGTAATATGGTCGCAAACAGCCCTCTATATTGCCGCGAAACCACCTAAAAGGAATTTCACCGCTCCGTAACTTTGTTAAATAATCAATAAAAACATGAATGCAATTAACAACCCCATTGCAGGGCTTGAACTTGCTCAAATAGGCTGGGTAGTGCCAGACATACATACAGCAGCCAAGTTTCTCTCGAATACGTTGGGTATTTCAGGGTTTCCTTCTCCCATGCATGTTAATGCTGAGGAGCTTAATATGACTTATTACGGGCAATTGGAGCCAAGTGAATGGCTCACTACACAAACGTTTAACGGCGGCACTTTTATTGAGCTTGTTCAACCTTTGTCGGGCCGAAGTATGTTCCACGATTACCTTGCTAAATATCCTTTGGGTGGCACACAGCACATGGCGTTCAGGTTGCCCATCAGCGGTCTTGAAAAGATAGTAAACGAATTAAAAGCACAAGGGCATGTCGTTATCAGCGAGGTAAACCACCCAATAGCCCACATGGTTTTTTTTGATACCTATCAAACACTGGGTGTAGCCACAGAGATTATGGGGGTAACTCCTGAAGGATGGGCCGCTATTGAACAAATGAAGAGCTGTTGATACGCGTTTGATAAACAAAAGCCCCTTTTCTGTTAAGAAAAGAGGCTGATTATACTGTTTGAAGTAATTAATTTATTTAACAACAGTAATCTTTCGGGTTTGGGTTTGCCCGTCGGCCCTAAAGCGCACCAGGTAATTACCGGCAGATAGCGATGCAATGTTAATCCTTTTTATAGTGGAACCTGTTTGCTTATCTGGGTTAACTAATGCCACCTGTTTGCCATTTAAATCCGTGATGTCAACAGTTATTGCACTGGCGATTACAGGAGTAAAACTTACATCGATGTAGTCGCGGGCAGGATTAGGATACACAGAAACATTTGTAACAATGGCCGGTAATGTAGGCAACGAAGCAGTCCCCACCTCTTTTACTCTTAAGGTAGAAAGATAAGTATGGTCATCGCCTTTGTGACCGTCGAAGTTAGAGTTAAAGGCGCCGTAAAAAACAACATCTCCTGTACCTGCTTGAGGGGCAATCCAATCAAACGTCCATGAGTTGGAGTCTTGTCCGTCAACACCGTTTGATGTGTAAGTAATGTATTTTTTATCTCCTACCAGTTTTGTTCTGTTAGTATCGGTCAGCACAATAGTACCCAAAAGGTTACCCTTAATATCCTGCGGTGAAACTTCGAACCCGAACCTTGTACCGCCAAACTCTGTATTGGTAGCAGTAATGGTATATTGCTGTCCGGGCACATACCCCGATGCCGGAATGTTTGATATAATCCATCCTTCAACCGGTGTGGCTATACCACCGTGGCAGGCTGTGCAGTTTTTAAGGCTGTCGCCCGGCGAACCTGTATAACCCGGTTCAGTACCGTCTTTACGTTTCACTCCCCACGTTGTTCCTAAAAGTACAGTTAAGCAACCTCCTAACATTAACAAGTAAACCAGTTTTTTCATAACTTCTTTATTTAAAAGGATAAGCAATATATATTTTATTCGCTTACACAAAGACGATGTTCCAGAATAAATAGTAGTGGGGCTAAAACAAAAAACCCTTCTCGGTTAAGAAAAGGGTTTTAGGTGTTGTAGCCCGGAGTGTTTTATTATCGAACCAATTTCAATGTTTTTTGCTTAAAATCAGCAAGTTGTAAAAATGAACAGGGTGAGTGTGTGGAAACTGGAATGGGCTTGGACTGAAGTCGAGTACGAAAACTATATAGTAGATAAGCTGTACTTCTGTGTTGCTGCGTTATCAAGTCTATCAATAATTTCAGACAAATAGTTTAGGGTATCCAAAATTTCGTCAATAGTCATTTGATGCTCTGTCCCATTGGTATATCCCGCAGGAAAGTACTTTAGGAATTTATCATCAACAATTCCATTGCGGTGAGAATATAAATGCCTGATTTGTAGAATTTTTTCTATCGCATCCTCAGTTGTTCTGTCAAATACACTTAAGTCCTTGATTTGTTTGTTCTCGCCAATAAATCCTTTAACACTTCCTTTTTGCAACTTCCCTATTTTCTGTTTTGCCCAAAACGTAATAAATTCCTGTATATCTGAACAATTTAGAACATCTTCAACTTTAACCATT
This sequence comes from Agrobacterium sp. 719_389, assembly GCA_943370295.1. Taxonomy (GTDB): domain Bacteria; phylum Bacteroidota; class Bacteroidia; order UBA8524; family UBA8524; genus SB11. The sequence continues at coordinate 81,878 of CALRQL020000003.1, forward strand.
TGTTCAGACTTCAGCGTTTCAGGCTTTGCCAAATAAATTTCGAAAAGAATGTCTGACAAATAAGTTTCGAAGTTATCTACTATTGAAGAGAACAAGATGCGTGATAATACTTTTCCTTCTTTAACAGTTGTAAATTTATCAGGAGCCTCAGGATATAATAAAGGTTTAAGATTATCAACCATCTTCAAAATGCTTTGATAATGCTCCAACAGTTTCAATTTTGAATCGGTGGATTTCCTTTCAAAAGATTCTAAAGTTGTGTTAAGTGATAATATTCTATTATATTCGCCAGTTAAGAAAACTTCGGATACCGGATTTTTTTGTGTTATTCTTTCGCCGTTCCGTATAAATATTTTACCTTCAAGAGAAATTATACTTGACGACTTTTCAACCCTAATGGCAAATAGCTTTTTGCCGTTGTGCTGAACATATCCATAGTCAACTATTGGTTTTGGAGATAATAAATCTATCGCTTTATGTGTTATCGAAGTCGCTCGAAAATCTTCACTTAAGCCAGAAACCTTTAGACCTCCTATTTCTGTAACCCCTAAAATAAGCAGGCCTCCACTTGTGTTTGCAAAGGAACAGATTATTTGGGCAATGGATTTGGAAGGTGGCAACACAGCTTTGTACTCTAGTATTTCACTTTCCGGCTGTAATATAATTGACGATACATACTCTTGTAGCTCCATATGCTAACCCATGTTTATAGGTATTCGATTAATACCAGTGGTTTTCAGAATTCTTCCTAACGTAAGGATATGAGGGGTGTAAATACCATTGTCAACCCAAAGCTCAGAATTATCGCTATCTAAGGTATCTTTTTCTGAAGAATAGTAAATGATAACCTCACCATTATCTGACGGCCTAGTTACAATCTGTATTGATACTCCATTTTTAATGATACCGGCCAATATTGTTGGAGCGGTTTCTTCCAGATCACTACAATCATAATCTGGATGATTTTCTAGGAACTGAATAATATTTTTCTTTGCCCTTTCAATAAGCCCTTGAGCATAAATGAACATTCCCGTTGTTGGAGTGGAAGTGTGAAAAAATCTAGAAGAAATTGCGGGGTCTTTAAATGCTTCCTCTAGCTCTTTTTGTGATGAGATACCTAAGCTTACTAAAATTTCTTGAGTAATATTTATTTTTTCGGGTTCATCTTTCGAATCCTCATCGCTTTTATCACTGAGTTTAGCTAATTTTATGCGTAAATCATCAATACTTTCTATTCCATGCTCTTCCATAAGTTGATCGAACTCATTTGCTTTCTTCATGTTCAGAGAAATGTCATCATCCTCCAGAAATAGGAATCTCTTCTCAAACAAATCCGAAAAATATTCATCAGCTTTTTGCCGGTGTTCATTCATCCAAATATAAAATTTCTTCAGAGTCTTTTTGTATTCTTTCCTCTTATCGACATCCCTTAATATAGGCTTTATTGAAGATGATATCTTTTCAGCAACATTTTCAATAGTATGTGTTCGGGCTTCTGGCAGTTCTAAAAATATGGATGTGTCCAATAGCTCTTTTCTAAAATCGTAGGCCAATTCTGCTGAGATATCCTTTAATGTCTCGTCTATATTCCCATCATCTAGAAACAAATCATCTTTGGTACAGAATACACCATTTTGGTTAGGTAAAATGGGATTCTTTTCCCGATTGATATTATTGGCAAACCCCTCTTTTACTAAAAATGTGACTAAAGTGTCTAACCAGGTTATAAATGACTTGTCATCAGTAAATCCTAATTCTTCAACGGCTTTTTCAACTGTTTTGCAATCGGCTATTTTTGAAACAATATAGAATAAGGACTTTTTATCAGATTCTTCCCATATTTTCTCATCATAATGCTTCAATTTTCTTTTCGTAGAAAAGTCATCCGGATATACTCGTTTGGAAAATTCGAAAATAGATGCTCGTTTCTCAGGAATATTCTTCTCAGGAAAGAGAGAAGCTAAGTAATCACAAACTATAGGTATATTGTCATTGGTGCCATCTTTAATTATACTATTTATTTCCGTTACAATACTATCTTGTTTTTTAACAGGATAACGTATGCCTTCACCAGTCGAGGCATTTTTATGTATTAAATATTCCTTAGGATCTTTACTTATTAAGGAACAAGCGTTTTTTATTTCTTCATCAATATCTTGATCAATATTGAGTTCACTTTTTTTCTTAAATACCCCTAGTTGATCAGGAATCACAGTAAATTTATCTGCGAGGATATCTTTGATGTGATTCTCTTCAAGATTCAATAAGCTGTAATAATCGTTTAGAAAGTTTAGCGCATCTTTTTCTTCTCTGTTGAGGGTATCGGCAAGATCAGCCAAGCTTTCACGATTTTGTATTTCATTCGATAATTCAGAAATGGAGAATTTATAACAATCCTTCCATATGATATTATGCCACTGATCTATATGCTCTTTAATGGGTACGAATTGGGGATATATTCTTTGGGATAATTGCCATATCCTCTCTCTGATAGAATCTTTTTCTGCATAAGGGAAATATACCTGACACTCTCCCTCATCGTTCCAAATCGCAATTCGATCTCCGCTAACAACATCCACAATTGGAGTATATAAAAGCTTATTCCTAATTGGTTCAACGACATTATCTTTAAACCAATCGGAATCTATCCACGAATGCCTTTTGGGTAACCTAATCCTAGATAAATTGTATAAATCGTTCCAATTTTCAGCATGACCTACATAAGATAAAAATTGGTTGTATAAATTTACAGCACGGAGTAAGACATTACAGTTCGTTTGAGAAACTTCATTGTCTTCATCATCTATTAGACTAACTCCATCTCTTGGTTCAGTCGGCTCAAACAACGGACTATTGACTATAAAGGGTAAGTTCAAATCTTCTGTTCCTATCATAGGGAAGTCCAAATGAAGTCTTGGAATATTAGCCTCTAGTTCCAAAGCATAATATTGACCATTTTTATTTGTGACAGGTATGATTATTTGAAGCTCTTTATCATTTATTGTTAGATAATGATTTTTTGATTCTTTTTCGTTTACCAGAAGATTGTAAATAGAAAATTCACTCTGTTGATAGCAAATTGTGTCAACCAGCTTTATTTTATATACCGTACTGCCGATTAATTCCTCTTCAATAGTAACAGAATTGACTATAGGAACTGCAAATAAGGTATATGAAATCCCGCTTTTTACTTCTTCAAGAGCTATACGGGCTAAACTTTTCTTCCGTTCCGTAAGTGGATAAATGAAAGAGGTGTAAAAATCACTTTTACCAAGTGTAACATTTTGTGACTTTTTGATATTTTCTTCCGCTTCATCAAATGCATTATTAATTCCTTGGATTATCTCCTTTTCACCTTTCCCGCTCCTGTCTAACCAAAAGCTAAATTTGTTAAAAGTTTGGTGTTGATTTTTGTAATAGCTTTCTATCTGAACTTTTTCAGATAGCAGGTGGGTTGTCATAAACCCAGTACCGAAACGACCTGTGGTTTTATATATCTGCCCGATTTGTTCAGCATCTCTATCTTTATCGCTGGAAGAGTATTTCCTTATTAATCCTCTTATATGTTCGTTGGTGAAATATCCCTTATTATGGGAGAAAATAAATTCAGTACCTGTTATCTCAATTGTGACATCAACAGTTTCTCCGTCTTCATTGCATAGGCTTGCATTATCTTTGGCATTTTGTATAAGCTCCCATATGAGCCTTCTAGCCGTGAATTCGACATCAATATTTTGTCGTATATTCATTAGCTTTTCCAATATTGACTTTGCCGTAATCTTATTTAATTCATCTCTTTCAAACTGAGAGAAAATTCCTGTAGTAGTACTCATAAATTATCAATATTGATCCTAATAGTACTTCAATTATTAATACTCTACGTCCTTTAATCGAAGTAAAATAATGTTTTGGTTTTCTAAGTGCAGGCATCTTATCCCAACCTGGAAATCGGCATTAAGTTTAATTTTAGCGGAATTCCCAGAAAAACTTTCACCGCTTTTCCCTTCATTTAAATGGGATGTCAGGTTCTCCGTATTCGAGGAAAACGGAATAACCTCAAGAATCAAATATTTGTTATCTCTAAAACTGATCACGGACTTTTTTAGATACAAATACTTTTTAACTTCTTCAACACAATCAGTGTAGTTCATGCTTACGCCTCATTTTCGTAGTAAATCTTATAGAACTTTCTTCCATCCCGTTCAACGCCTTTTTCAATCATATCCCTATTTCCGCGTATATATATATCAAAGTTTTTATCTAACTTCAAAACATTTTTGAACACCCGTGCTTGTTTTTTCACTGCCTGGGAGGATATTTCAAAATTGTCTATTGGCCCAATTTTATTCTCTTCTCTATAAATTGAGTCAAAGTTTCTAAATGAACTTATTATTCCTTCATCCTTAAACACCTCATTTTCAAACTGGTTTTTATCAAAACTTTCATGTGATTTAAAGTATTCTACAGACCGATTAAGCAGGTCTATTTTATCCGTCTTACTTACTTCAAATTCTTCAGAAAGCTGCTTTGTGACAAAATCTTTGGTAAGAGAAAGGAAGTTTTTTGTAAAATGATAGGCGTCAGAGCCTGGCTTTATATTCAAAAAGTCATTCTTCCAATATTGAGTATCATTAGATTTGTTTGAATCAACTATGGATACTTTGTATCCATGTTCTGCTTCAATATTAAAGATGATGCAGCCCTTATTAAGGTTTCCAATATCTACTCCGTTATCATGCTGTATTTTATAATTGTCCTTTGTTGGATCGAATTTCAAGAAAACATCTGTAACCTCTGTTTTAAATAGTCCGATTGCTGTTGATTGTACACCATCAAGAAATAAATCTTCCAATAAGCAAATATTAAACTCCCCTCCGTTTACTTTGGGATGCGTCGAGCTTTCATACAAATGCTTTGATAGTTCTACGCTGTTTTCGTAAAATGTTTTGTTCTCGGAGAAGATTCTGCTGGCAATGGTATAGACAGCATTCAATGACAACTCCGTTGGATTGGTAAAGTTAAAAAATTCATTCCCCTGAAACGGTGATAAAAAGTATTTGAGCAAATATTTTATAGTATCTCCTTCTGCTATATCAACTTCACCGGCAGAAATTTTAATTCCTTCATCCCTCAGTTTATTTCCTACAAAATGGGTAGCTATTTTTTTTAATTTAACGCTTGTAAAGTCTATCATTCTACGATATTAAATTGTTTAAGTTTTTCCAATTTTATTTTCTCAATTTCCTTTGATAATTCTCTTTTGAATGTATCAATATTTGCAAGAGCTTTAACTTGATTTGACATAAATAAGTTTGGCTCCGATTTAAAAATACCATCTCTTTCCGGCTTATTTTTTAGTGCATCGGAAAAATTGTATTTTACGCTGTAATAACCATTTCTGATATTGTAATGGTTATACTTATATGTAATATAGATTTCTTCAAGTAATAAAACCTTTTTAAAGTCAGAGTCCGAAATCTCATTAATACCAGATAAATTCCGGCCACTAAAATATGTTATTAGGTCCTTGTCTTTTTTATCCTTAAATGCTTCGGGAATATCTTCATTGTCATCAAATTTAAATTTAATGGACTTTATCTCAGCTTCACTAAAAATCGTTGATGTAGCAACATTTGTAAAACTTAATAGGAAATTGACCCGGTCAATATTGCTGCCAAAACTTTTAAACATTACTTTAACTGTGTCCTCCTTGATAAAGTCTGCCTGTTTAAATTCAATTTCAAGACTCTTCATCACCCGATTGGCAATTAGCTTGTCCTCACGAGACACCGTATTTATACGATTTATAACAAGATTATCATTTTCTTTTGTACACACAATTTCAATTCTGCCCCATAAGGTATTTACTGATATTTGACTTGTTGGGTCCTTCCTCTCTGTACGAATATCTAATATATATTCATTAGGATTCGAGGGACTTTGTTTAAAAACTGGTGTATCTAATAACTTTGTATTTAAATTATCTGTTAGATTGTCGAAGTTGGGTCGTATTCTCTTAAACACACTTTCTAAGGTTTCATTCTGTTTTACTTGAAATATTTCATTAATAGTATTAAGAGGTCTATCTTTTACATCTATAAGCGTTTTAAAATTTTCAAGTTCTTTCGGGCTGAATAGTAGTGTGGACATTAGCCCAATCAGTTTGCTCCGGTCAGCACTTTTCACAAAAATTCCTTTTTTTGCGAGAAAGATTTTCATGTCATTTGGCGTTATCGCATCTGTCTTTAAGAATGGCTTAATGATGTCACCATAGGGAAGAATGTTTATAAAGGTTTCATTTAGATGTTTTGATTTTAAACCGCTCTGGGTTTGCAATTCATCAAACGCTTCATTTTTTAATAATAAATTTGATGTAGAAATAACACTATCCAATGCTTCCGCGTCGATTCTGTCATATTTTTTCACGTGGATTTTTTCTTCCAATACATCATCGTTAAAGGAACGAATAACTTCAGATGCAATGTTTTGAAATTCGGAGTCGTTATAATCAGGGAAATATAAAAGATACTCATTACCTAATCCACTAGTTAGCCTTATCGTTAGCCAAATAAGTTTTTTCAAAGAATCTTCAGTAAAGTTGTCTGAACAGAAAATTAATATACTAATCTTATTACTACTTTCCTTAATTATTGGTAAAACGGAGCTGTTTATGTATTGAACAGGTAATTTTGTGCCTCTTTTGCCTATTTGACCCGGATTTTGGTTGGCTTCAGTAATCGGATACAAAAACTTAACTGTCAGATCATCCCGATAATTTTTGGCGGTAACAATCGTACTAATCAGAAAATTAGCTTTGTTGTTATCTACGAGGTAATAATACATATCGTCGTTAAGTCCATCCCTTTTATAATTATCCTTTGCATGATGTATGAAATCCTGATTTACCTCTGAATTTTCAGTTGTAAGCCAAAAAAGAATATTATGGTATTCTGTATTAGAATTTCGTTTAATTGGAATTTTCTTCTGTATTTTTAAATCATCAAAGACTCTTTCAGAGCCATATAAATAATTCTGTATCTCCGTTTTTGATGATGCAGGATACATCAAATCGTGAAGAGACGTTATAAAAATGGCATCATCTACATCAGATTTTAATTTACTCTCAAAATCACCAAAAAAATCAACATTGAATTGCTCATCGATTTCTTTTCTCTCATTATAAATATTTACAGTTACGTTCTCGCCAAAATTTGTCCACCCAATTATATCAAGAATCTTCTTTGCAATTCTCAAATGAAACGGTTTATTTTCATTCGGCGCAGGACTCGCCAATGCAGCAAAAGGATTGGTTTCAATCTGTTTTTCTATAGCTAATATCCAATCCAGAAGTTGTTTATCAAAATCTTCGCGGGTGATTTCTTTTCCTGTGATAGAGTTAGTTCCAAAATGGGCAGTAAGAGTCTTAACCAATATTTCCCGAACCTTAGATGACATTTTCGATTTTCCGTGTTTCTCATAGTAGGCGTCAATTTTAGTTGATGCAATGTCAATAAGGTTATCCGTATCTAAAGATTGGACCTTCGATATTTTCACTTTTTCAATAGAATCACTTTTGATAAGTTTTTCCTCTGGGTGACCCACAATAGTTAATTCATAATCATCTATACCGGGAGTATTGGTAACAAGTTCTTCGCACCATTTTTTGGCAACAGAATGCCTTATTATATTTTCAGAAGATTTGACTTGACAGACTTTGACCTTATCGGGATAAACCCACTTAATGTCAACCTTTTCAGATTCATCTAACGGTTCCAAAGTAACCGTAGTCCACTGATTATCTAATTCTAGGGCATCCAATACACATATAATAGTTTGTATCAAATAGCCTCTGATTCCAGCATTTCCACTCATAATCAATAATATTCTATACTGCAACCTACCAAATTTCTTTTATTTATAAAAAAATCAACTTACGTTTAGTTGATTTTTCATTTATATTTAACAGCCTCCCCGCTGAACCCCACACTCGTCTCCCCGTCAATACAGAGTTTGAGATAAATGTGATATTTCGGCAAGTTAATTAAATCCCTTTCATTGAACGTAGGATAAAACTCTTTGGCAAGGTAATCGGCATCAGTTGCTCCCACCCTGAACGAGATTAAAGTGCCCACATTGCCAAAGATAGCGGCCCTGATAGGCTCAGAAAGCTGCTCAATATACTGGTGCGCTAAGAACAGGGATAGTTTGTATTTCCGTGCTTCTGCAAGAATATCAGCAATGGAATCGGTGATAAAGGAATGGGCTTCGTCAATGTATAAGTAAAAGGGTGCTCGCTGGTGTTCCGGTATGGTTGCCCGGTATAGGGCATTTAACTGAAATGAGGTAACTAAGATACTTCCTAATATGGTGGAGGCATCTTCCCCTACTATTCCTTTTGACAGGTTGGCAATGAATATCTTGCTAGTATCCATTATTTCACTCATTCTGATACCCCTCGTTGGCTGGCCTAAGATATTTCGGAGTGGTGTGCTTGCCCTGAATATGCCCGTTTTGTTTAAGATCGGTGCAATGTATTCACTCCGTTGTCTCGGGGTATATCCGTCATATTCATTCTTCCAAAAGGTGATGATATGGGGATTGGATACATAGTCCAATACCTTGTCCCTAAATGCTGATTCGGTGAGGAGGGGTTGTATATCAAGCAAGGTGGCATTGGGATAGTTCAGCAGGGTTAACAGGGTATATCTTAGAATATGTTCCATTCTTGGCCCCCAACTTTCTTTCCATATCTTCCTGAAGGTGGATATGAGTCCTGATGCTACCAGGTGATGATAGTTGGGATGTATTCCGTGTATGGGGTTGAATGCTACGAGGTTTTCTGTATCTGCCGGATTAAAATAGATGAGGTCATGCTTTCGGTGTTCGGGTATGTTTTGTATCAGTGTTTTTGATACATCGCTGTGAGGATCAATTACTGCTAGCCCTTTCCCCTTTTGTATGTCAGAGAGTGCCATGTTGATAAGGAGAGTACTTTTCCCTGTGCCTGATTTTCCGATAACGTATATATGATGCAAGCGGTCTGCATCCTTTATACCAAAAGGGGTGTTCTGATTTCTCCAGTTGGTGACTCCGATGGGGGTAATGTGAAATTTGTCATACATAATGAATTGTAGGTTATGCTTTTTGTTTAGTGAGTTGTTATACACTCATATCTGCTACGGCTATGGCTTCAAAGAGTTTGATGTAGTAGGGATTTTGATTTCTTTTTTCTTTGGTAAACTCCCTAAGTAGCTGCGGATATTTCTCTACTAAGTAATCCATGATAATGTCTTTGCTGATGCTTTTTTCTGCTCCTACGTGGCACAGGAGTTCATGGGTAGTATATCGGTGTAGTTTGATATGATGTTGCCTACAGTGTGCTTTAATGGCTTTTTGAAGAGAGTTCAATTGTGGGGAACACCGTGAGGTGTGTATTATTTTGATTGCAATAGTTGTGATGCGGTAGGTTGCTACAATCTTTGAAAGGTATGCTGTGATACGTTGCTGTTTTGTTTCTGACCACTTTCCGTTGAAGGTTTTTATCTTTCCTTTAACGATATGGTTTTTGTGGTCGATGATAACAACGCCGAGTGTCCGTGTTCCGGGACTAATCCCGAGAACGCCAGCCATTTTGTTGGACTAAAAAGGTGAATAATGCGCCACGGGTGCGTTTAATCTTTTCTTCGGGTATGGATAATACTTTCAAAAGGATTTTTCGCAAAAATGCTTCTGAGTATTTTTGAGTAAAGGTGATGTAGAGTGGTAATGCTTCGTGGTCATTGAGGGAGGATGCTATTTCATTGGCGAGGTTGTTATGTGACATAGTTTAATTAACATTTTTGATATTATTTTTAATAACGACCATTGAAGGAAATGGAGCAGGATGTTTGGCATTCCCGAAGGTCAAGCGCCCTTTCAGGAATCGGATAGTACAGGAACCGTAAATGTGCGTATGAAACCAGCGGGTATCGGTACGGGCAGGGAGAAGCATTACTACTACCTCTGAAGATTCAGTGACGGCTTTCTCTATCCATTTGCCGATTGCCTTACCATATGGAGGGTTCATAAATACCCGCTCTCCGATCCAGTCCTGGATAAGGCCGTTTTTTTCCTTTGTGTAGTACTTTTCGCACTTTGCGTTTTGGGGTGTTGCACACGGATCAAGTGTGAAATGAAATTCCTGGTTGAGATCATTAAAGAGATTGTCTGGCGTACTCCACTCATTCGTTTTATGACTAAAGTGAATGTTATTCACTGGGGTGTTGTTCCCGCTCGATTCGTTATTTATTTAAATATAAATAAATCGGTATCGAACGGGAGAGTTATTGATTTGGTTTTTAATAAAATTTCACTTTTATTTCAATTCCTGTCAGGACTACGGGGCACGAGTAACTGCGTCTCCAATATCGCTATTTCTTCCCTATGCCGTTTGTGTTTTTCGGGAAATAGCTCATTTGGAATGGTACGGTATATAATGCCCAGTTTGATAGCATTGTCGAGTGACGGCTGAGCAGTGCCATTTTCCCAGCTTGCCAACCGTGTCCTGTCGGTGTGGCCTAACAGCCCGGCTACATGGGACTGGGTGTACCCGAATTTCCTGCGAAATTCTCTGAGTGTATTTGGAAACTTTCGACCATAGTATTCCATATTTTTAGGATAGAATGATTGGCATGGTTACATAAGGGGGGAAAAGGTATCGGAAATGATACAATCGGTTTTGCTTTTATACAGCAAACAAAAAACACGACAATCGCTTGTTGTGCCTTGTTATTCGAGCAGAAAATTCTGAGTAAGATGATATACGGTTAACAGTATATTGCTATTATATAGGTATCAACTAAAGAAAAAATAAACTCGTGTTTACAAAGAAGCATACAATATGAACAGCCTAGTAATTTTATGACTCTTTTGCTATAGTAACAGTGCATCGAGTTAATTAGCCCTTAAATACTCTTGAGTTTGGGTACAGCTTGCTTGATAACTATGTCTATTTTTCAAGATTGGAAAACAAGTAATCTGGGGGGCACAAATTGGCCATAAATAGCCAAAATCAATTAACTAAATCATCACAAATTGACCAACCAGCTTGCTTGAGCCCCTCTTCATGTCCGTCAATTCGATTTTTATGAATTGCTACGCATAAGAAGTGTGTTGGTCTTGACATACCAACATATGCCATTTTTAATGATTCTACATGCCTTTTCTTTTTCAAAAGATTTCGATTGAAGTTCCCTTTCATAAAATCCATTAATCTTTCTGATTCATGCCCATCATAATAATAGGTTTCAAGATAAAGAGTGGAAGTATGAGTTTCTCCTTTAACACTGTGAATTGTGCCTACATCAATTTCTATAGTATTTTCATTTGAATCCTTAAATTTGAAGGTATTTACGGGTTGTAAATGTCCCCCATTATTCTCTATAGTGGCTGGGTTACTTGACTCAAGAAACTTCGTCAGCTCAGATAAGCCACCTTTAGGGTTAAACATCGTAAGGAATTTCTTCTCGATGTAATCTTTAATGTAATCTGTAACGTCATTACCGTTAACTACCTTTAAAAGCCAATCGCTTATGCAACACAATAAATCTTGGTATTCATTGGCAAACTCATTTTTCAATAATGTTAAAAGTGTTGACTTTGAAAAACCACGTCCAGAAATGTCTTTATTCTGTGAAATTTCCAGAACCCTCAATAGAATGCTGATGATTCTTTGCTTAAAAAGCGTAGAAGTAATATCTGCAAAAACAAGATATTCGTTGAGATTATTGAAATATTGTCTTTTACTACTCGTCTCCTTTAAATATTTATCCCAATATGTCGAAAGTGAAAGCTCACCTTTTTCGTTATGCTTAACCCATCCAATTGCTTTATGAACATTTTTTTTGCCTTTTTTAACTTCAATACCATGTAAGTTATGTAAAATAATTAATTCGGCATATTTTGGTAATACTTTTTTGGGATCATCGAAAACTATAATGGTTGGAATCGGACAAAAACTATTATTATCGTTGCCTCTAAGCGTATTATTGGGTTGAACACAAATATTTTTGATTACGGCTGAAATTTGTTCATGAAATCTTTGACTTTGGTTAATTGGTAACCCAGACGGGTGCCACAAATTTTCTGATTTCACATTTCTATAGATTGCTTGATTCATGTCACCAATTTTTTGAATGACAACCCCAGAATCCTTAAATAATTTATCAACAATAACACTTTGGTGGGCGTCAGTGTCCTGCATTTCATCGATAAAAACATGCGAGAATCTATTTTGAAAAGCAGTTTTCAAAATACTTTCATAATCAGATAAATATTTTAGGCCAATCAAATATGCCTCGTCAAAACCGAGAACACCTCCCTTAATCACTTTGTTTTTCAGTTGAATTATTAGGTCACATTTATCCCTAGCAGCTTTTATTTTAGAATCTAGAGTTAAAAGGACTGTGCCCGAATCCAAATCTCTGATAACTTTTTTGTTTTCATAGTCGACTCTGAGTTCACAGAAAAGGTTTTGGGCATTTATATCTTTTTGTACAGTGGTAAGTCTTTTGATTCCCCTGTTAGCAACGCCATAAAGCCATTCTTTAAGTTTAGGTTCTACTCTCCAAGGCATTTGCTTGTATATTGAAATTAACCTATCTTTATTTATCTGCGCGTCAATCCAATCGGGCCTACGTTTTAAATAATGGATACTAGCTGGAATTGCAAGAAAAGTATCAACAAATGATTGAAATGTCCCAAAAAAATTGGGATATTGGGTCAATACGCCAACCTTATTTGCAAGCCTATCTTTAATCTCATTAATAGCAACATTTGTATGTGTTAAGACACAAATCCCTTTTCCATTTTCAAAAGGTTGCCGTTGCGATAGAATTAGTAGCTTTGCGAGAAGAACAGTTGTTTTTCCGCTACCCGGACATGCCTGAACGTCAATTGATGATAAGTTTCTTATGATATCTCTTCTGGTTTCATCAAAACATTGGCCTTCCGGCAAGAGTAGTTTTTCAGCATTTTCAATTTCCCAATCTTGAATTGATTCCATGTTTATATTCTGCTAACTGAATATTTAATAGCCTCAACTAAATATTTTAAAGATTCATCCGTTTCAAGGATTTCTTTCAGCTCTGTCTTTTGTGCTTTTGCTTTTTCTAATAAGATATCTGCAAAACATTGTGCTGTTATTGATTTTAACTGTCCCTTCTTCAGCATTATGTTATTGTAGATTTGGAAAGCAATCAACTGATTCTTTCTAGGTTCAGAGACCCATTTACTTTCCCAACGCTTTATATCAGACTCAGCCTGAGTTTCTGCTTTCATTATTTTTTTATTTGTAAGACCAATTTTTTCACTATTTTTTATAAAATCAGCAAGCAAAATTGATTTATAGAATTCATTTTTTAGTCCACTAAGTGCTAGCTCATATTCCAAAGTCCAATTTTTTGCAACAAATGTTCTAACATTTTGACCATTATAAACATTTTCAATTTTCTTTATTTCATCTACTAAAGTTTTTCCAACACCTTCTATTCTTTCATCTTTGTATTTCTCTTTGCCTTCAATAGGTATAACATCTGCGTCTGTAACTACCGCCACATTTACATTAAGCTGCCCTTTTCCCAGATCCTCGCGTTTAAAAATATTGCAGTATCTGGTAAATGCCTTACTGCCAACATTAATAACAGATACACCATGCTTTACTAAGGGCAAATCTAATATTTCTGCAATTGCCGGAATTAATAATGCTTCCGCATAACCTTCAACAATAATTATTCCTCTTGAAAAAAATAAATTAGCTTTTGTTACATCTAAGAATCTTTCTAAAAAAAGATAGTCGCCTTTTCTCAATTTTGTGTAAGACGGCCCCATTGGAAAAGCTTTACTTCCATTGCAAATAATTAAATTCTCAAGTTTTACTTCAGAAGCAAGATTTGGGCTATGACTTGATAAGATTAGCTGAAAAGGAGCCGACGTTTCCTCGGTAAGTTTTTGAAGGAATTTAATTAGCCGAAGTTGTGCTTGGGGATGTAAGTGCGCTTCAAGTTCCTCAATTAATGCCAATTTTAAGCCTGTGTATTCTTCTCTTTCCAATAAAAGTAATTCAGCAGCAATAAAAAGCATGTTGTGAGACCCCAGCCCTGCCTTACTTTGCGATAGTTTTAAACTTAATTTCTCTAATACACCTTTTAAGTTTGCTTCAGAGATACTAAAATCAGCTTGCTTATCCTCTCCAAAAAAGTCCTTCAAGTAAGAATTTATTTGATCAACAATTAACTTACCTGAAAGGTCAGTATGGTCCGTTACCCCGTCTCCCTCTTTCCCCTTAAAAAAACTCGTAATATTGGCATTCGCGGTTTCTGCTATTCCAACTAATGGATGTGTTTTTTTCTCTTTAAATGATTTATGATTATCTAAAATTTGAGAGAGCTTTGAATACCGAGATGGTGTAAGTTCTGTTTCTGCATCCCGCAACGGCTTTAGATAAGTGAGGCGTAAATAATCGCGCGCTTCACCTGACAAGTTTGTTCCGTCATCGGGTCCGGCTTTGGTGTCCACATATATTGAACTTCCACGCCGTCTTGCAATTAACGAAACTTTTAAGAAAAATTTTCCGTCCTCTTTTTGATTTTTTTCAATGCCCAGCCACTCAATAAAATGACTAGCCTCTTCTGGGCTGAAATTTCTGAAAACACATTCAATTTTGAAGCTGCTAGCTCTGTTTCCTTCAGGATCTCCTTCTTTTAAATGAAAATCTTCCAGAATAATTCTATAATAATCATGGCTTTGGGTTTGAAGTATTAATTTTATTGCATCAATAATTGTTGACTTACCAGAATCATTTTCACCAACCAATAAATTTAATTTAGGATTAAATCTCAAAGACAGCCCCGATAAACAGGTAAGTGAAGCAGCTCCGGGTTTAAGAGTTTCACTATATTTTCTAAAATTCCATATTTTAAGTTCTGATAGATACATGTAGTTATTATAATTGAGTTGATCAACTGATAGTCAATTGTAACTAATAAAAAATTGTAAGACAAATAATATTAGCAACTTAGAATAAATTTTTAATAAAATCACCATTTATTAAAAGAAGTTACCTCCTTCGCTAACTTTTCCCTCCTTTTTCTTCTCAAGCACCTTTCATATCATAAAAGTATGGAGAATAATCTACGGAAATGCCGTATCAGAGCCGGATACAGCCAAGTGAAGGTTGCTCGATTGTTGGGGATTAAGAATTCAAATGAAATATCACGCTGGGAGAAAGGTGTGTTCTTTCCAAATATCAAGAATCTGGTAAAACTGGGGATTCTGTACAATACCCCTCTTGATGACCTATATCCTCATCTCAGAGGTGTCTGTACAGCTGAACTTTCAGCCTGTTATGGTAACAGTGGTCGAACATTAGCCGCTATAAGCCAAAACACCGATGAAAGATGAAGAACATAAGGACAGGGCATTTAGTAAAAAGAGATTGATGCCTTCATAGACTTTGCCAGGATTCTCAAGCGCATCCATGTCCGCCTGATAATGGAGGGATATACCATTGAGGGTAGCAAGATTACGCCGCCGGAGGGTAAAAAGGGCAATCCACAGTAGGAGTTGGCAAACAGGTAGATTTAAGATATACTAGCTATATCACCACGAAAAGGCTCCCACTTGGTTCCGTCCATTTGGGGCCCTTTTCATTTCTGCTCCAGCTTATTCCTCAGGGGATTCATAAATAACAGGTATTTCTTGCTAGACTCATTGACCTTCTTTAAAAGAGCTGAGTAGCGATGCTGATTTGGCACTACCACCGCTTCGAGTTTCCCTTCTTTTGCTAGGTGTTTAATTAAGCAATAAAAGTCTCCATCACCGCTCACAATTACCGCTTTGTTATAATTGGTATATTCAATCATTGATTGGAGCACCAACTCAGCATCACAGTTCCCTTTTGTGGTTCCATCTTTGTATGTGAGGGTTGGCTTAAAGATGAGGATAAACCCAGCTTCTTGGAGTTCCTTGTAGAGATCTTGATTAGTTTCAAGATAGCCGATGAAGAGATATGCTTTGGTTATATTAAATTTTTCAGTAAGATATATTCTGAATTTAGCAAAATCAAGTTTCCATCCCAGTTGTTTCTTGAGTGCAAGATATAGGTTCTGACAGTCTATGAATGCATAATTGTTTGGCGTTTCATCCATTGAAAGGATTATAGCATATCGATTGCCTCTGGTTAAATTTAGTGATATTTGCTATAGTGTTTCTGTTGATTTGTGTTCTAATTACTTCTCAGTAATTGTTTCAACGATGGAGATACTTTTTTGATAGAAGTGTATACTTCTCTGAGGTTGGAAAATAAGTAATCTGGGGCACCAAATTGCGTAAATGATGCGGCTTTTGCTTCCATCAACTGCATATACCCTTCATTTGCAACGTATTCTAGCTTCCCGTTAAAAATGGTAAGGTTGGAAAACACCTGTGTTACGATTTCCCTCTTTTCAGTGTCTAATGCGTATTTGAAATATTTTGCGCCTCCTTTGAGCAAATTGGAGAAGGTAATAATGTATTCAAGCATGGCCATTGTGGATTCTGCGTTTGCGTCAATCCTAACTTGGATTTCCGTAATTTCAGCTTTTAACCTGGCTTCTTCCATACTTAATGTTTCCAATGTCATTGCCCCTGTCCGCAGCAAAGTCAGCTTTTCTTTTGAAAGATAGTCGGCATCAGCGATAGCTTTATTTAATTTTCGATATTGGTCTTCTAATTCCTTATCTCTTTTTTCAGTTACTTTTTGAAGTTGCTGCTCGGCATCCTTGCCAATAGCTTCTAATTCTTCTTCACTAAAATAAATGGTTGAAAAAAGTTGATATACACTATCGTTTAAAATAGTTTCGGAAATGTTCCTGAGCGTATTGGTGCATCCGCTTTTGCATTTTAAGCGGTAGTAGGTCTTCCCCTTGTGAACGTATGGAGAAAAAGTGCGGGCACAATCTCCGCATTGAACAAGTCCCCGGTAGGTAGCAAATTCAATTTCAGGATATTGTACCGATGTGGTTCGCTGTTTACGCATCTGCATAACTTTATAGAATAATCCTTCGTCAATTATAGCCTGATGTGCAGTGCTGTCAATCCATTGGTTTTCATGCACATTTTTGCCGATATAAAAAGGGTTTTCAAGAATGTGTTCAATGCTTTTGGGAGTAACGGCACGAGAAACTTTTGGGAGACTTTCAAGCGGAATTCCCATTAAACGTTCTGTAGCGGTCCGTTTCCGACGGGAAGGTTTCGTTGTAAGTCCTTGTTTGTTTGCCCAAACCGCCAATTTTGAATAACTCCACTCTCCAGTAGCGTACAATTCAAAAATCCGTTTCACAACCGAGGCGCGGCTTGGGTCAATGATTTTTTGATCTGACCCTTTATCAAGGTACCCAATAGGTGATTGGTAAATACACCTACCTTCTGCCCGAAGATGTTTTGCTGTCCTTCTCACTTTTTCACTTATGGTTCTTGAATAATGCCTTGAAAATGCGGCATCCACTTCCATGTGAAGTTCCCCTGCTGCTGAATTATCATAGGTAGTATCAACAAAGCGTACATCAATACCCAAGCGGATTAATTTGCTGATAATAGTATCGTCTGAACGGTTCCTGCTTATTCTGTCCCAGCAAAGACATACTATACCTTTAAAATATTTTTTCTTTAACAGGTAGGCCATAAAAAGGAATTTCGGACGTTCAATTTTTTGCACAACCCGTCCTCCGGAGAGAACCTCAAATTCTTTACTTTCCTTAAAGCTGGAATGGTATTCTTTGATAATTCCTTCTTCACAAAAAAGATCAATAGATATATGGGCCAGTTGTATTTTTTCCCGTTCTATAAATTTCAATCCCTCTGCCAATTGATACTCAATGGAGTTTTTCTGATTATCAGCATCATCTGTACTTCTTCGGGTATAAAGCAAATACTCTTCTTTATGGTATTCGCTAAGGGTTATATCTGTGGGGAAGTTATAAGTCCGGTTGTTTGGGTGGAATAATGTTTCCATTTTCTATAATGTATCCCTCGGCAATAAGCCGGACATGGATACGCTTAAATATCTTAGCTAATTCAATGATTGCATGTTTCTCTTTTGAGCTAAATGTGCGTGTAATACCCAAAGAAGGGCACCGCGTTCCGACATTATTGCTACACAAACGTCTGCGGTGCCCTTCTTTGGCTCCATTCTTCGGATCGGAATTATGACGGTTGTTGTGTAGCATATCAATTATATCGTATTCTAAGTCGCCTGTTAATACTTTCAGTATGTCGGTTATATCGGGTCAAAGGAAGTCGGGAAAATGTACCGTCTCTGCTACGTATCAAAACTGATACGTTTTCCCTCCTTCTCTTCCCTTTCTCCGAACAGTACACTGGGCTTGAACCATTCTTTAACAATTCAAAACCCATGACAAACCAACAAAAATCCAAAAAGGATGTCTATGACATCGTAACTGACCATGTTCTCTCTATTCTTTCTTCGGGCATTATTCCGTGGCGGATGCCGTGGAGTGAAGGCCGTGTCCCTACCAATCTCATTACCCGCTCTCCGTACCGTGCCATCAATGTGTTTCTTTTGGCTGCCGAATCCTTTCAGTGCAATTTGTTCCTCTCTGAAAAGCAGCTTGCTAATATCGGCGGCTCTGTTCCTGAAGGTGTCGGTCCTATCCTTGCTACCCATTGGGAATGGGTAGATAAATTTGCGAAAGAGGGTGAGCCGAAACCTGAAGGCAAGTATCCATTATTGCGGTATCACAGGGTGTATAACGTGGAGGATTGTGCGGGCATTGACCATGAATCTCTACCGGGATATGACCGACCCTCTAAACCGTTTGAAGCTGCCAGGGATATTATCAAAAATATGCCGAATGCCCCGAAGGTTGAATACTACAAATCAGCCGCCAGCTATGCTACGGTTTCTGATATTGTATTTATGCCGAACAGCGAAGAGTTCAAATCAAAAGAACTCTATTACTATGACTTGTTTAAATTGCTCATCTACAGCACTGCGCATGAATCGCGGCTGAACCGTACTGTTGAGGTGAAACCTGCCAGTCTTTTTTCAATGGAATCATTGATTGCGGATATGGGTGCTCATTATCTCTGCTACCATGCAGGAATGAACAAAGTCCCCCTTCTCGACAACCTGAATTATATCCACGGCTGGATGGAGGAGTTTCAGGAGGATACCCGCATGGTGGTGTCTGCTGCGACGCAAGCGCAAAAGGCGGTGGATTATATCCTCAATCTGAAAGGGCAACAGAAAGTAGAGGCGGAAAAAGAGGATGAGGAACCCGAAGAAGATGAGGATGCGTGGGATGAGGACGAGAATTTTGCTGCGTCAAATCAAATTTGAAAATAGCCTGGTCGTATGACCGGGCTTTTGCATTTCTACCTTTTACTCTCACATAATAACCGCTTATTGAAAAAATATAACCATTCACACCTTTTTTATTTTTTCTTCATTTAGATTTTATAGGTTTGATACGCATTACTTTTTAGTATATGAAATTCATATCCTGATAACAGTGCATAAATTTTATTTATTAATATTGAACCTTAAACTATCAGAAAAATTCAATTCATTACTTTATGAAAAAACAGAAGTACTCAACTCGTATCCTACAGTCAGTAGGTAATCTTCTCCTCGCAGGTACACTTTTATGTATCGTTTCTTCAATCAATGCCCAACGCTGCGGCGTGAATGGCATTACCTTTACTCAGCAAGCCGGATTTGGTAATAACAGCCAAATTATTATCGGCGGCTTCGGCCAAAACGATGGTGCAATTAACTTTAACTGTTATAGTGACAGTTCTGTGTATGGCCGTTCCCGTATTTTCAATCGCCCAGTTGGAGTATTTCCTCCCGCGGGCTCTACTGTACCCACTTGGAGTTCCCGGATATTTCAGGATTTACCGACTGGCATTCTTAGAATTCAGACAAGCCCTGTGAACTTTTCTTGTTATGATTCTGTGAACTGGAACCGAGGATTAACTATGCACACAAGCGGTATTGTGGGCATCGGCACTAACCCAATTTCGGGGTATATGCTTGCGGTTAACGGCGGGATTGCCTGCAAAAACGATATGATGATTACCCTTACCGGTATTACCTGGCCCGATTATGTATTTGCTAGAAATTACAGATTAAAACCACTGCTTGCGCTTGAACAGGAAATTGACAGCTTGGGGCATCTTCCTGAAATGCCATCAGCGGAGCAAGTTGAAAATGAAGGACTTTCAGTAACAGCAGTAACAACCACTGTTGTAAAAAAGGTGGAAGAACTGACACTCTATACAATTGACCAGCAAAAGCAATTGGATGAGTTGAAAAAACAAACGGAATTGCTTCAAAAGCAAAATGAAGAACTAAAGGTACTTGTTGACCGTCTTTTAAAAGAAAAAGAATAACTTTGAATAAATAACTTAATCAATGCGTTTCCTGCTTTTTGTTTTGACCTGTTTTGGGATTTTGCTTATGGCCGAAAGCTGCAAAAAAGAATGCCATGATAAATCCAATCCCGATTGCGAAAATTACGACCCTTGCTACGGACAGGAACCTGTAACCGCAAAAATAGAAATAGGTCAGTATTTCCCCGTTGCCAATCCTGAATTTACCAATGTTTCTATACTGGAAGAGAAGTTTATAGCCGGATATATTCACTTTAATTGTCCTGTTCCCAATGCAAAATATACATGGACATTGGGTGCTGAAACGATAAAAACACAAAAATTTGAAAGGTCGTTTGATGAGACTCTTCCAAAAGGTACTTATACGGTACAATTGATTATTGAAAAAGAGCCGAATAAAAGCTGCTTCCCCACAGATGATGGTGTAGACACGTTAATCAAAACCTTTGAGTTTGTACCCGTGTGCCAAACGCTGACAATTGGAATATTTAAGGGCGTTTGGGAAGGTAGTACGGACAGTACCTTATTCTCTATAAGACCCGTCGATTATAATAATAGAAAGGATAGCTGCAATATGTCCAATTATCAATTTGTCAATTTTTGGTTAAGGCAGGACACTATTGTGAAATCAGCAATTTATATTTATCACACAAATACCACTCTTGCAGTAAGAAGTATTGGGAACCTTGAAATCAGTCGGCTTGATATGAAAGTAAATCCTACTACTCTGGAAACTACTTTACAATATAACGCGGGAACCAACGGGCCATTCAAAAAGTTTAAAGGCAGACGCATTGCTGATTAATCAGCCTTGAAATGAAAAAAATTATCGTTTGTTTATATCTGTTGCTTTGCGGCGGGTATATAGTGGCGCAAAACTGTGTACGGAATATCCGTACAAAATGGGACAGTGCCCAAAACCATGAACTCACACCATTTTATCCCACTAAAACAAATCCGTGGGTTAACACCTTTAATGTAGGTACTAACAACGGGATAGCTTTTAATAGTATTCAGTTAGCTCCGAATGCGAATTGGAACTCCGGCGTATCCATGCTCATGCAAAACCCGTTCTCACCCGGCGGGCCTTCCGAGTACTCCTATTTATATGAGCCGATTGGTGGAAGTGTTCATGATATGGATTACCACTGGGAAGACGGCTGGGAAGTAATGTGGCTCAATCTTGGACGTTATCCTAACGGTGAACGCATAGACTCCCTAAATATAAACAGGGTTGTTCAGGGGCCTGACGCGCCTGCGAACTCACGTGTCCCTTACATTATTATGTATAACCGGTATACAGGTAAGTTGAGGGCGTTCGCAAATTTAGTTACCGGGTTTAACGCCTACCACAACGCCCGCTTGCAATTTTTCCATCCGACAACAAATCAGGCATCGGGATTATTCCGCCACATGGCCAACTATGACCAAGCTCTTGACCAAAGAACAAACATACGTTTAGCGGCATCGGCCAACCAATCAAACCTCAACAATAACAACACATGGATGTCTTCGGATTTTCAGTTCGGCTACGATCCTTGTATTTGCAACTATCGTTCAAATATTGAATTCTGGCTCTCTACTGTAAAAAGCTACGATGTCGATTTAGTAGGTCGAAGTGTTTCTTTTAATATGCCGGTTTCCGCTATTGATAGTCCTGCATACTCTAATTTTTTGACAAATGAAGGTATTGTTGAGAACCTAAATAAAGGCTCTGTAATTTATAAATCTTTCGGCAAGATGCTGGATGATTATGATGCAGAATTGGCTGCTTATAATACCCGCCTGAAAAGTTACAACTCACCTGTTAATCAGGGATTGCGTACTATTATTGCCGCCGGAAAGACTGGCGTTGAAAATGCTGGAGGAGCATGGGTACTCACCAACTTTGGAGACTTGGCTCTACGTACTCTTGTTGCCCTTGATGGTGCATCCCAGAAAGATACAAGTAATGCTAAAAAAGCGGCGGAAGCAGTGAGCAGTAACGTAAAAGGACAGCTTGGTAAAGGGTTTGATTTTCTTTCTGTGAGTGCGTTTGGTAAAGACTTCTTCGAGGCTCCTCAACGGCCCTCAATGCCAACGGCAACCTTTAGTGAAATGAAAATTGCGGGCACTATTGTGGACTCAGCTCAGGTATTTGTTGCATCTTTTCTCACGCCGGGATCATACAAATTTCCGCAAGTACTCACAGCATTTAATTATCCTGCGTACAACGAAGTACCGGGCTTGTTTGCCTTATTGCAAACACCCCAACTGAACTTTTATGAAAACCGCTTTAACCAAAAAACATTCCTGTCATTTGATACGCTTGCGGTTACGGTTGTTTCTGATTCGCCAAAAATCTTTCAGATTGATGAAGAAAAACTGGAGCTATGGCAACAAAAGCATAAGTTCTATTATCGCTTACAAAACCCGTTAAAATACAAGCTGAACCGCGCGTTGGATTTTGATGATGACAATACCAAACTGTATGTAAGTCTCGTAGTAGAACTTGAAAACGGAATGCCCGATACACTTAACTGCTTTAAGTCTAATATTACCAATCATAGCAAAAACATGTACCTGCGGGATGTGTTCCCCGCCATTGACGGTCATGCCTGGCAGGCAATATTTGAGTCCCCGTGGCAGCCGATGGAAACGGCGGGGGAAACCCTGTTTGACATTGATTTCACCAATACGTTTGTTGCCAATTATCTTAGAACAAATGTTCGCATCATTGATTCCAACGGTATTAGCCATGTTAGTATCGGAGATTGGGATGAGTGCTCCAATGAAGAGGGGCCGATATATCATATAAAGCGTGTGAAGCTGAAAGTTGCTGCGGATATGTATTTTGACCAAATTGGTAAAAACGGCATTCAGAACAACACCTTTCAGGAATTCACCTACTTGCTGTACGATGAAGCCGCTGGCGTGAACCGCACCAGCCAGTTATACGAGATTGAAGACCTGACCCGCAAAAAGAAAAGTTTTGTTTCCCTTACCAATGAAACCATTGAAAGCACGGATTCCTTCGTGTATGAAACCATTGGCAATAAAATCTATGTCAATGCAGATTCTATACATCTGAACGGAACGATAACAGTTGCTTCCGGTTTTGAAGCGGTGTTGCAAGCCACAAGTATTGTGCGGGGTGTATCAGGAACTACCACTATAGGCAGGGATATTCACCTTAAGCGAGTAAATGGGTTTTCACCGTTTGGAAACATCACTGAAACCAGCCAAGCTGAATTGGATGCGTTTTGCCAAAATACCAGCGATGGGTATAAAGCAAATCGTGCTTTGAATAAATGGGGCGCACCTGACCCGGACATTGACGAACCTGAACAAAAAGAGCAACCCAAAACCCTTGTATATCCTAACCCTGCTGCCGGACAATTTCATGTGCAAGTTTCCCTGGATGAAGAAAAAGAATATACTTTTACTGTGGTTGACCTAATGGGTCGCACACTGATAGATGAAACCGTTGCAGGAAACAATCAGCCAGTGTTTGAAATCACTACAGAACGATTGGTTTCGGGTACTTATTTTCTGATTATCAAAACTGCTGACGGTACACTTAACGAAACGCACCGAATTGTAATTTTGAAATAATACTTAACTACCATCAGATCGCAATTATGAACACAATCAAAGCCCTGCTGAAAGGCGGGGCTTTTTTTATGAAGTAAGTAGATCAACTGAAAAACCGACCAAAAACAAAAATAAGCTAACCTTCTTAGCTCGTGCCTCAACGCCATTAAGTTGAACAAATAAAGCTATTGGCTCGATAAAAATTATATCAAATAAAGCAATAATTAAATTAATAATTATTTGTAAAAGTGTAAACAGTATGCCATGCAGTATTATAATTATACAAAAGAGAATGACAAAAGGGATTGCATCTGAAGGCGTTAAGTTTTTAAAATAGCCAGCTTGAAATATTTTATACGCGGTGATTGGCAACCCGAAGGCTAATATTTGTAGCCATATCCATTGTATAAATATAATATTTTGTTTCTTTTTATCCTCAACTACCGAAGGTTTAGTAACCCTAAATAGTATTCGATAGTGATTGAGGGTCAACTTGAAACTAACGATCATTGTTGACCATATCGATCTTAAAGAAATCGAATTTCTCAATTTAGCTCCAAAAAGTTTTACTTTTTCCGCACCGATAATGTCCACAACTATTATAAGACCACTGATAAATTGTATGATTTTGGCTATCCTAGACCACCAAAATATTGGTAAGCCAAAGGCAAAATCTGTACTTTGGTAAGGGCCATCCAACCAAGCTAGGCATAGAATATTCAGCATATAGCAATTTATCATTTTTTATTTTTAAATGCTAAACTACGACTGCCGAATATCCTGCGGGCCAGGCTGCGCGGCTATTTAATATAACGTTGTTATGTGTTTTGGCTGCAAGCCCGAAGCATAGCGAAGTCTAAACGAAAACACACATAACGCCACGTTATGTTAGGTAGCTTTGGAAGGAATATTTGAGCCAAGTGATTTCTTTATTTTTTCTCCTCAATCCTTAAGAATTTATTTTTCAAAAACCGTTCAAATTCTTGCATTTCAGCTTGATATGATTTGATTTTTTCGAAAATCTCTTCTAAGGTCGGCTTTTCCGGCAGATTTCTTAATTCTTTTGATTTTACACCTGCACTTTGCAATCGAAAAGCTCCAAATATTCCCTGCTCCCATATAATTAAGCGAGTGTCAGCCGGTATATTCCGATGCGTATCGTATTCAACGAGCAACGGTCTAAATCGTTCAAATTGTTTGAGATTCTGTGATCTCCATAACTCTTGTTTTTCTTTATCTTCTTTCCATCCGACTGGGGCTTTTGTACAAATTTCAATATATGGTGTTCCTCGTTCTTCTTTACTTTCAGTATGACCGGCGCATGATGAGCTTGTTGCAAAATCCATTGCTCGAAGGGTTGCCACCATATCTTTAATTCCTTCGTCAATTCCTAAACCTAATTTATCAACAATATAATTAACCTCACGGCGTGAAGCATCCCATTTCTTTTGCTTTTCATTCTTTTCTCGACTGTATTCATTGCTTGTGTTCTTGAAGAATTCCATACAAACAGTATATCATGTCACTTTAAGTATGCTATCTTCTTTTCTACAGAAAATTTATATTTGAATATATTATCAATTCAATGGCAAAAGATGGGATACGTAAATGTCCAGATTGTAATGGAGATAGTGATGATCTAGCGGGGGTATTGGGTGTAAAAGGTGACGGAGATTGCAGAAATTGTGAGGGGACAGGCAGAGTATCTACACTTGCAGAAGGAATTATCAGTACACTGTCATTTGGCACAACAGATAATGACCGTCCCTGTGAAGTTTGTAATGGGACGAAACAATGTCAAACTTGTGGAGGAGAGGGATATGAATATTATTATACTCCAAACGATACAGACGAACACCAACAAAAAACTAACTGGTCTGAATTATCAAGTTCTAATTATCATAGCAAACCGGAAAAGAAGACTTGGTTTGGTATTATATGGGATACCCTCGAGGAAGTAGCGGAACTTATATATGAATTGATACGAATAATTCTTATGCTATTGTTTCTTTGGGTTTGTTTTTCACTTATAAAATCTTGCTTTTAATACATTCAATGTTTAAAGTATAAAACACAAATATTACCCGATATTATTTAATAAAATATAATTACATTTTCTTTTACGACGATTGAGCTTTAGGAGAGGAAAAGAGTGAAAGAAAATCAAACAAAAAGAAAAAACCTTGCCATAAAGAAAAAATAAAGAGACAAGGGTTTGCCGCTTTCCCGGCGCGGCAAAAACGGCCCCATAGAGAGCCGTTTGCCTGTAATCACCTATTAGCGAAAATAGATAGTTAATACATCAATGCAGGCAGTTCAGCCTCTTCCACTGCTTCTGTTGTGGGTTCAGGTTTGAGCACATCTTCCACCTGTGCATTGGAGAATAGATAGGCGATGCCGTAATACTTGTACTCGGCTTCTTCTTCGGGGGAAAGGAGTTCATTTTCGGTGTCCTCTTCCTCTTTCTGTTTGGCTTCCCCTGTTCGTATTGGTTTTGACCACAGCAAAAAGGCTTTCTCTCCTTTCTTCACGCTTTTGCCTAATTTCTTCCATCGCATAAAGGTATTGAAGGTTTGGTGGTTGCCGTCTTTGTATAGGGTTTCAATAATGGCGGTGTTAATGGTTGGGAATGTGCCATCTTCCACAAGGTCTTTCACTTCGTTGGAAAGGGTTATTAATGTATCCCTGGCTATATCAATTGGCCGCTTGGTCTTCCCTGCTTTTAGTTCTTCGGTTTTCTCTGTTGTTGTCATATCTGTATGGATTATTGATAAAGGATAGCCCGCCTTTCGGCGGGCTGTGGTGTAAGGATTAGTTGCCGTATGTGAGTATGTGGTGTTCACACTCGGCTATTTTCTGCTCAAAGTGGGCAATCAAAAACTCGCAATTGAGTTTCACTAAATATGGGTGCTTGATTTCATACTTGCTGCCCACACGGTTTTTGATGGTGATGCTTAGGTCACTGTATGTGTCGGCCTCGAAGTCGTCCATCTCTTCATCGGAAACGGTTAAGTCTTTCAGGGCTTCTAAGTGTTCCAAATAGCGGGCACGCATTGAGGTTAAGCGTGATAGCCCATCAAAGTGTTTGCGTTGTGCTTCCAATTGTGCCTGCCTCTCCTGTGCTGCTTTTTCTGCTTCGGTGAGTTGGCGGGGTACTTTGGGGGTTGTACCGTTTGTTTTGTTGTTTGTGGCGGGTGTTACTTCCTTCGCACCGTTGCCGTTTTTTACGGGTGTTGTCATAATGGTTTTTTGCTTTCTTGTTTTCGTTGCGGGAGGGTTCTCTCAACAAAAAACATTTCCCCCGAAAGGGATATGCAAAACCCCATCGTGCGGTATGGCGGAATTGGCAAGGCTGTTGGTCATATTTTTTGTGAGGTACGAAAGAAAAAATGTGAATACACCGCAGGCTCCGGCCTTGACAAGAGGGCGGATTGAAATTTGCTTAGCCCCTTGAGGGTGAAAAAGAGAAAATGAGGAAAAGGCCGCTTAGTGGATGGTGCGGAGGGTCAAAGGAAAATGGTGCATGGCCCGGATTGCGTGGGGCATTTTTCCTTTGTTGTTGATATAGCAAAGGGTATGAGGTTTTGAGGTATGAGAAAACGGAATTCTCTTTGCGCCGATTTGATGGAAAGCGCTTTCACAAGTGTTAGGTATTTTAGTCCGTGCCAGCGAAGCGGGATGGGTCTAAAAGCAGGTTGGATATTGCGCGCTTGGGAAAGGGCTTAGAGTTAATCGATTATAGGCCCAAAAAAACTGTTTTTACCTGTGTTATTGTTGAAGAATTATTGAATGTGGCCAAGACTTTTCCATTTTGGTTTTTATCTCGAATTTCAATATCACCTGTATTATGGTTATATGCAAGAACATATGTTTTGTTATTTATTGTCATCCATAAAACATTTGCTGTTTTTGTATTCTTAGTCCTAACTCTTATATCATCTGTAGATCGCCAGATTACTGCGCCTGCAAGTGTTAAAACAATTTCATTTACATTTAGAGCATGATGGTCAGCTCTGCTCATAACACCGTTGATGTATTCATTTAGTACTGTTAGGGTTGTTATCGTTAATGCCATTGATTTGTCTTTTCACAAAGTACAGAAATAATAAATCATTTTATTTTAAAATTTATTGAAATACCTTTAAAATAATTATTCCTGCTTTATCCCTTTTACAATTTCTTCTATGGGAACATCTAAAGCGTTTGCTACCCGAAGCAATGTGGTAAAGGTTGGGTTTGTTTTTCCCGCTTCTATGCGATACATATTACCCTTTTCAAATTCACATTTATGTGCAAGCTCAACTTGGCTTATACCTTTTTCTAAACGTATTCTCTTAATATTCTGACCTAACTGTATGAGTTCCTTTGACACCATTACTCAAATCAGGGCAATCAGGAGGGGTTTTGGGTAATCATTTATGGATACTCGTGTTTTCTTTTTGTATATTTGCATATGAATGAACCCTGCACTCTCCGCCATATTCCGCAAGACTATTGCACTGCCCACGGCAGGAGGGTACACCTTTTTTGTCATTGAACACATTTTGTATTTCAAGGCTGACAACAAGGATGCCTTGTTATTATGCAGTGATACGCCAGAACCCCATCGCATATTTAAAAGTTTGAAAGAATTGGAAGTTGCCCTTTCATCGTGCGGATTCATTCGTATCCGCCGGGATATACTTTTGAATACTTTAGTTATTAAAACCGTGAGTAAAGACGGCTCCATCGTCCTCACCTCAGGTGAAACACTATACCCTTCCCGTGACAGGCTCCGCATCGTGGAGCGGTACCTCAAAGAGTACTATTATATCTAAAAACACCTCTCACTCCGGCGGAGTAACCTCTCAGGTAGTTTTCTCTGCCTCTCACTCCTTTTCCATAAATACTTGATGGAGAGCATATAGTTTTGATTTAAAAAAACTATATGAAGTACATTATTATCCTTCTCACAACTCTTATTTTTCTTTCTGCCTGCAAGAAAGAATCCGGGAACTCAAGTGGCCCAAATGTGCCAGATCCAAACGATACCACACAACAAATTATTGAGAAATGTTACCTTGATATATTTAATGATGCCGGGTTTCACTACGATACAAATGGGCGGGTGTATCAAATGTCACTGACAAATAGCGGATTGTATGAATATACATATACAGCAACCACCCAAACCATTCATGATTATACAACTACAACCCCAACGATACATACCGCAACTATCAACTCATTCGGATATATCACATATTTTAATAACAAAAAGGATAAGGTTATTACTACTGCACAATATGATGCACAAGGCTTTGTTACTGAAATTATAGAGAAAGATTATACGGGCAGTATTATAGTTATTGAAAAGTTCATCTATCAGAATGGAAATATGGTGGAACGAAAAGAACTATGGCCGAATGGCACTTCCTATGACACCATGAGCTTTATGTACACATATCATCTGGACAAAGAAAACAAAGGCCGTGTACTCTATTACAAATATGAAAACCACCCTATCAAAAGGTTTTTTCACAAACCAGATAAGAACCTTCTTGAGCAAGAAACCCAAAGCTACTTATCGTACATTTATCGTTTTGAATATCTGTTGGATTCGAAAAAACTCCCTACCCGTTTGAAAATTACTAAAAACGGCATCCCTACATACTCCTTTTTGTATTCATATAAGTGCTGGTAATCCCATAGCGGGGTTCGGGGGAAGGCCCCGCAAGATAGCATGTCACTCTGTACAGCATAGCTGTCGCGGAGTGACATGCTATCTTGCTTCGTGTTTTATGAGGTTACTTTTTCTGTCTCGCATGACAGGTTTTGTACGTGTAGGGGCATTAGTTTTTGAAAGGTGTTTATAAAGTTCAGATACCCGGCACGGAATAAATGTATGGTCGCGTTTTGCGTTGATTTTTTCCAAAAAACCAATCGGCAGGTGATTGGAGCTATTTAGAGACGTACCACGTACATACATGATGGAATAACAAAGCGTTGTCCGTGGAAAATATGCAATAAGAAACCACACAAAAGAATCGGATTCAAAACGCGCCCATACCATTGGATCGGCTTCTTCATGCAAGAAGTCGCCAGCTTTTGAAAGCTTGAGAAGTAATGACCTGTCAAATGATTTCTGCATATACTTAGCCATATATTATTTATAGTACACGAGGAAAGGCTACCATGCAACATAGGATAGTATTGCAATAGCCGCTAACACGGTACAAACTCATTTTACTTTCCCGGATTTAATATCAGACAAACGGCATGGGATGAATGAAGTATCTCTTAGACCATTTGCCAAAACAATATCTCGCAAAGAAAGTGTTGCGAACCATCCGGCATCCCCCCATGTGCAATAGGTATAGAGGGTATCCGTCACAGAATCGAAGGAAATGATATACCAAGTATTGATGTGGTTCACAAATTTTGCGAGTACCAAAGGGTTTGTTTCATGGATTTGGTTGCCGACTTTGACAAATTGAGCAAGGAGGTCTTCGTCAATGAGAACCTTAGACATTGTATGTTGTTTTTGCATCTGCCTAAACAGTATACGCACAGAGGTTAAAATTCGTATAAAGTGTATTGAAAAGTAAAAGCCGCTACCACTTTTGTGGTGCGGCTTTTAATGATTTTGGTTTAATATGCCTTGCCTGATTTGATGTCGGATAACCTGCATTCTTCAAAGTGCAAATCACGTTCAATTCTGAATTGAAGTGGTGTAATCCGCAGGGCTTCTAATTCATCAATAGAGAAATAGCCAAGCTCATCTACAAAAAGTCCGGTCACATATCCAAAGCATGTGTTGTCTTCAGGATAATAGGCAATGGCCCACCAAGTGGCAGCACTCACAGGCAGGAAAAATTTAGCAATAATGAGCGGGTCTGGGATATCCTGCTCTCCGACTTCGGCAAAACGTTTTTCTAATTCAGGGGTAATAAGTTTCATAAATGAGCTTTTTTTTGCTCATTATTTCATTGGCGTATGAAATTGAAATAAAATACCCTAAGAGTACTACCGTTCTAATTCGTCATCATCATACTCCCAATCATTTTCTTCCATTTCTTTCTCTTCGTCTTTATCCAACGCTTCCCTCTCTGACCGCAATGCCTCAATCTCATCCATTACTTTCTGCTCTTCTACCTTCTCCTCCGGTAATTTATCGGGCAACCTGTGTAAGTCTTCTTTTTCAATCCCCAGGCGGCTAAACCGGAATTTCATATCTTCATACACAATGCCTTGTGCTTTGCCGTCCCTTTCGTAATGGTGTAGATTTTCTTTCTGTAACAGGTCTAAAAACTCTTGCTGCGTTTTTGACTGGGTGTAGCAGTTTAATACCGTCTGCCGGATTTGTTCTTTAAACAAAGTCCGGTCATTTCTCTGTTGGGCATAATATTCCCTATCGGTAACATATTCTTTGCCTTTGCCGTGTTCGCAAATGCTTTTAGATAATTCAGGGTATTTGGCTTTGTGATACTCTTGGATATTGATTTTGGTACGCTGTAGGTCTTGCTTAGATAGCCGGAAAGCCTTGCCAGTTCTAAAGGCTAACCCTGAAACACAAAAATGAACATGAATGTGGTCCCGGTCTTGGTGGATCGCTCCTAAATACATGCCATTGCGGCCCCGCTCATCCATATATTTATTGGCAATGTCACGAACCTTCTCAATAGTTATCTGCTCCTTATCAAATTTTGAAAAACTAAGCAGTTCATGGTAAAAGTACACTTGGTCTTTTCTCTCACGTTCTCTAAATGATTCATTGACTATGAACTCCTTCGTCCACTCCTTAATATCATTGGATTTAAGATTATGGGTAATGATATTACGTTCATCCAGCACCTTTTCTTCATTAAGAATATAAGAAATAAGGTTGCTGTAACTGGCAGAATGGCGGGAAAGGATTTTATATATCATGGATATACTTAAGGAGCATTTGCTCTGCTTTTTCCAATGGATCAAGTGTTGATTTCGGGATGCTGGTCTTTGACAGCTCTATACAGGCAATACTGAGGTATTGCAGCACCTGCAATAATGTTTCTTTCTGCGGTATGAGCGTATTTTTATCTATCGCCTGAAGAATAACCTGCCGGGCAAATGTGGCTGGTTTTAGTCCTGCCTTCCGGGCTTTGATTGTAAGCAGGTCAAACTCTTTTAAATTAAATATAGGCCGTACTTCTTTGCACTTAATACGCTGCTGTTTCCATTTTTTCTTATACAGGGCACGATAGTGGCGTTTTGCTGCCAGTATCGTTTCCTCTGTACCATGTATCGCACCTGTGCTGCATAAATATGCAAACAGGGGCTTACTTCGAATCTTCATCGGTCACCTCCGCTTCTACTTCTTCCGGTGCTTCTAAAAGGGGTAACGGTGTATCGGGTATCTTGCTTTCCAGTTCTGCCGGTGGCAATTGTGTAACCTTCTTATATTTTCCTGATGTATAATACGGGCTTGTCCGCCCCAAAATAAGCGGGTTATTGGAAGAAATGATTAAGGTACGGTTTTTAGGCAGCCGCCTGATTTCGTCAATGGTGACCAATGGTTTTGAGCGCTCAATCCCTTCCTTATCTTTATAAATATATTTTCCGCTCAGGGCCTCAATATCACGCATAACCTGCAAGTCCGTCTGTCCCGGTAGAAATATTTTCGTTACACAATTACTGTAGATATTTTTTGCCTCATCCCCGTAAAATGCGCTAAGCTGGTTGGGTGACTGAACACATAGAATGTTACTGACCTTGTGCTTACGTGTATTGGCTATATAAATCGGCAGCCCCGGAATGTATAAACTGGAGCATTCTTCTAAAATAATAAACACATTTAAATCATCCTTTTCGGGTAATTTACTGAGAATGTATCCGTAGAACTGCTCGAAAAATATAGAGTTGAGGGTTGATATAAATTTCTGTTCGGCAATACTATTCCGTAAAAATATAATCGTTGGTTTTTTTCTGAATTCCTCGAAATCTATATGGTCAACGGATGTAACCTTAGCTATCTCTGGAGACTCAAAGATTTGCAGGGCGGCTTTTGCCGATGCCACAATATTAAGAAGGGTCTTTTGCGGCATTGCGACAAGGCTTTTGTAATCCAGTATTAATTTTTTATCCTGTGTACGAATAATAAATAAATCAATTTGCTTTGGCTGTGTTGCATACAGGTTTAAGAAAAATAATACCTGCCCCATGTGCCTGTATTGTTCTGGTTGATACAATGTTAACCGGATAAAACATCCAATTATATTCCGGCTTTGCAGTCCCCAAAATGGATCAGATGAGCCTTTATCAATCGTGGCCCGTACCAAGAGATCGGCGATTTTGTTAACATCCTGTAAATTCCAAATTCTCGAAAGGATATTGTAGCCTGAACTCTTTGCGCTGTCTGAAAAATTAATGACAATGATGTTAAAGAATAATTTCAAAAATCCTGAAAGTAGTTTGTAGACCTCGCCACTAGGGTCATTTATCAAAACTGAGGATTTTTTTAAATGAAATAATATCTTAATTAATAATCGAGAAGTCTTGCCGGAACCAGTAGGCCCAGCAATCATAAGGTTTTCAAAGGATGTGCGGATTGGTAACTTTCTGTTCCGTGAAATTAACAGCCCTTTATTATATCGTTTGGCGATATCTGTTTCTTTGCCAAAAGCAGCATTGTAGCCGCCTTTGGAAGTTAGTGCGTCCCAGAGGGAGTAGAGTGCATCGGCGATAATGTCCCAAAGGTACAATAAGAGCAATCCAAGGGCATTACCCGTTTTTTTCAAAAGGGTTTCAAAATTCATAAGATTATTTATTTAATGGTGATTAGTGGTTTTTATGCTCCACTAATGATTTGAGGATTTTTATGAGGTATAGATAGAGCGTTCCTGCATACTCAAGGCAATGAAGGATGGCAAAGAGGAGAAACTTAATGATGAAAATGATTATTCCCATGACGTGCTGTTATTGAGCACTAACAATAACTTTTGCCCCTTTTTCTGAAAACCATTTGGTCAAAAACCTGCTAATGATACAGTACCGTGAATTGTCTTCACGGGTACCGGGCTTGTATATAAAATGTATGGTGATACCTTCTAAGTCGCTAATGGGTATTTGCTCTTCAACCTGTTTTTTGAATTCTTTAGGCATACTCTCAATCATTTTAAGGGTGAGAGGGTCATAGAAGCTGAATGAAGAGTTCTCAAATAAATTTGAGTATACAAGAATATGTCTATCCCCTTTCTGTTCTGCTAATGCGTTCAGGTGGGTGATAAGGGGAACTAAAATGACCGAACGCCGCAAAGGTTGGAAACTTAAAGGGCGTAGTGTATCCAGCTTTTGGGTAAGCTCATTGGTAAAGGCCTCTATATCCGATTGCCGTGCCGACTTGTTTCCCAACCACTTAGATTCCGATGGTATGGATAGGCTGTACTCAGGGCTTATATTCATATCAGTTAATGTTGAGACAGTCACTGTTGCTGAAGTCCATATATCATCAGTAAACCCTGTGTACCCCATAATCTTTTTTACATCGGGATACACTACTAAAGGATCGGTTTGGTCTATCAGCACTATTATAGTGGTATCATAGGTTGCTGGTTCCGAGTCGGAGCAGCTTTGACAAAGCACTGCCAGCAGGGTTACGCAAACCCTGAACAGAGATGGTTTTTTCATGGTATTTATTGGTTATTGGTGAAGAGAAAGTATTGTTTGAATGCGAAAGGATATGGTTTTCCAAAGCAATCGGGCTGGCCACCGTCACTGCGGTAGCGGATATTGATTGTTTGCATTTCATAATAGGCTTTTTCAGCGGCCACTATGGTTTGCTGCTCCAGCATTCTCCCATATTCGATGATGGCTGCACTGCTGGTGCGCAGACTGGTATTATCTTCTTTGAGTTTTGTGATGGCTTGTTCGGTAGCCTGTATCTCTGCTTCTATGCTATCTTTTTCTGCTTTGATTACTGCATAGCGATCACAGGCTTCTTTATCTTCCTTCGAGGGGAAATTCCTCCAGGCTATCATAACCGCTACGCCCATTAGTATGGTTGACAGTACCGTAAACGGTACTGGGCCGTGGGTAGCTGAGCCTTCTTCCGCATTCATAAAGGCGGCCCTCGCTACACCCATGTAAAAGAACCAAAGTACTGTGGCTATGGAAAGGGCTATTATAATGGCTCTTTTTTGCAGTATGGTCTTTCCCAGTGCTATTAAATACCGGGCGGTGTGTGCATATATACCGAATGCGGCGGCAAATATGAGAGAAAACAGCAAGGCTTCGATGTGCGATACTCCCAGCCACCACTCGAATACCTGTCGGATAAATAAGGCATCGGCAAGGGCCAGTACCGCTATGGCTGCCAGTGCTGCACGGATGTAGTACTTTTTTGGTACGGGTGTAGCAGCAAGCCTGTTTTCAATGGGAATGCGTTTAGCCTTCTGGTCGGCCAGTACATTGTTTAGCCGTTGTGTTTCAAGTGCAGTTTGTTCTCCGTTTTCCTGCACGGTGAATTTGGTGCCTTCTGCTTGCAGGACGGTATTAATATGGTCGAGGATCATCTGGTAGTCCAGATGGTGGGGATGAAACAGGATATCCACACTGCCTCCGGCAAGGGGTGGTTGGTTTGTACTGCCCTCTGTCTGGGCGGCAATGTGGACTTTGGCGGCAGCTTCACGGATGGCATTTTTGATGTGTGCATCCAGTGCCACGTTGGTGTACGGGGTGTAATGGGTGAGCATAGTTTTAGATTTAAAATTGAAAAAATGGATAAAAGAATTACCCTGCGTTTCTTCCCAACAGGGTAATCGGGTTGGCATTTGTTAGGCGTTGTCTGAAATGGTGGTCAATTGGGCAATTGAGTCCTGGATTTGGTCGAGAAATTGAAAGCCGGATTCATAATCGGGATAGGTCTGCAATAATTCAAACATCATTTTTTCTGCTGTTTCAAAATTTTCGATGGCTCTTTCAATGCTACCTATGTTTTGATATGTAATTCCTAAATACCAGTAAATTACCGCCATTGTCTTGGTGTGCGACGGTTTGTACAATTGTTGGACTTTGGCTTTTTCAATAAATCCTTGCGCAGAGTGATTAAGATCAACAAACTCATCAATGGCATTTGCATTGGCAGCTTTTTGTGCCTTGTACCGTAGCAGGTACTTTTCACTAAACAGCAATCCGGGGAAGTTGTCTGAAGCTTTAAATACTGAATGGGTCCATTGGAGATAGAACAGTACTTGCGAGAGGGTAACAAAACCGGCATTGTATCCGGTAAGTACTGCATGAATAGAATTGAAGATAAACGACGCGAACCGCACCTTTTTACCGGGTGCTTTTGTACCGCTGGAAAAGTTTAATGGTTTCATTTTTAGTTTTCTTTTGTGGTGATACAAAGTTGAAACCACTGTAAAAATTGATTCCAATAGAGGAATAAAATCGGAAAACTCCGGCGGAAAGAAATCGGAAAGAAACTAACGTCCCCTTGACAAATAATAAATGTTAGTATATGATTAAGTCATCTCCCTTAAAAGTTGCTATCTGTGTTTTCTTTTGTGGTAAAAATTAAATACTCGCAACAAGGGATAACCCCGGCAATATTGCTGGGGTTTATTTTATAAGGCCGTGGTCTTTCAAGATCTGTAGTTGCTTCAATATCTCAATAGCCTCCTCATATATGCTGCGTTTATGGTAAACCTGTTGCAAAATTTGTGTTTTGTGCTGGACGAACTCTTTGAACTCCTGCAAGAGATGAATATTTGTATCAAAGAATATAGGATTATAAATAAATCCACTCACTTCGGCATGATTTAACAATCGTTTCGTATGAGCCATTGAATCCGCGTTAATTAGATATAACCGTAATCTGTTTGTTTCATTATCCAGTACCAGCAATATTCCGGTCTTATAATTATATGCGAGGCATATTATCTTCTCACGGCAGAAAAGTGGCCTGCAAGGTTGCGGCCATGAGGTTTTCCGTGTCTCTTTCGTATAGATTGACTCGTAAAATTCATGATACTGTTCAATATCGTAGCAATTCCCTTTCGGTATATCCAATCGTATTGAATCACTTTCGCACGTAAGCCCTTTTAATTCTTCAGGTATTCGTTTTTTGTCCAAATAGTCTATTGCGTCATGCAATATATTCTCTAAGTAATATGTACCCGAGTCTGGCAAGTCGCCTGTGATAAGTCCTTTTCCTTTAAATGTATAACAATTTGAAGGAAGATATTGACCTACAAAATCAAGGCCTTCGCTGCCTTTATCTTTTGAATAAAACAGCCAATACTTATCCGTAAAAACAAACATTTCTTTGGCTAATAATGTGAAGATTTCTTTGGGCGAACTGAGTTTTCCATTCCCAAACTTCAATTCCCAGTCCACAACATATATGTCGGATGGGTACTTATTCAACAAATCTACATACTCTTTAAAATGGGTTGCGCTTTCATTAAGGTCAGGGTTCGGTGTATCGCGGATTACTTGTATGTTTTCATTTAAAGTTACTCCCACATATTTGCTTACTTTAGTAGCGACAGCAGTATAGCTGATTTCGTCATCTTCAATAATAGCAACTGTATACATTAGTTTATAGTATTAAAAGTATAGCTTAGAATAAATTTATCGTTTTCAATAACTGGAGTTAGGCTGTACTCTTCGTCTTCATTCCAGGCTCCAAGAATTTTTTCCATATAATCCATCCCTGAGCCTTTTTCCAAATTAATCGGCTCTTTACATCCGATATTATTTGTGACTTTCATCTGAAAGGTGCTTTCAGATTGTGTTAGTTTTATTTCAATTCTATCTGATTCACCAATACATCCATGTTTAAATGCGTTTTGTACTGCATTAAACAAAACATAGGTAGGCATATTTGATACCGCAAAATCTTTGTAATTACACCAAATTAACTTACTTGGTTTAAATGTACTGTCTTGACGCCAGTGTGCAAGATTTACATATTTACAAACTAGGTTATATTCTTCTTCATAAGTTATTTTGTCTTGTCGGTAATAGTCATAAAAACCTCTGAGAAGGTTTGAAAGTGTATGGAAAATGCTATACATATTAGGGTCAACTTTATCCATTTTTTTTGAAAATCGAAGCAGCACTTTATTAATACATTGCGGCCCTAAGTGTGCCATTTGATACATAGTTTGTGCTGCTATTCTTTCGCGTGCTTCTGATTGTTCCGCTCGTATAGCTTGTGAATTTGCTTTCTTTTTTGCCTTTCTCGCCCTTCTCCATTGCATAATTGCAATGTATAAACTCAACACAATTGTAAATAAAACGATAAGTCCTATTAATAAGATGTTATTTTTCTTAATTATTATCTTGTCCTTATTATATATTTGAAATGCTAAATCATAAAGTTGAGGAACATAAAAGCTTAAACGTGCATTTGAAATATAATATTCAAACACCTCTTGCTCATACCTTAGTAGTTGTCGTATTGAGTCGGCCCTAACTGTCAATAAATATGCTTCTTTAAAATTTCCTATGGAGGCCTGATAGTCGGATAAGTTTAAAGCGAATTGCATCCAATATACCCAATGATGAACGTCATGTGAACTATCAATATTTAAATAATAAAAATCAATGTTTTTAATTTTTTCAAAATGTTCCGATTTCCATAACCGTAAATCTTCTGGCATATAAAAAGAAAAGTGGTCATACTCTTTCCTGTCGCTTCCTATAGACATCAATAGGTTCTTAGCTTTTTCATATTCACCCATATTCCTATATATGGATGCAACATTTTTATATTCATCGGGCAATAGCAGTTTATCATTATTATTTTTCGATTGGATATGAATCGAGATACTTTTGTAAACATATTTTAATTCTTTTTCATAATCCATTTGATTTTTAAAATATGAACTATACACTCTAAATAGAGTAGCCTCAATTTCTGTATCTTTGCAATAAGGGTAAATTTCTTTCTTTTGAAAATATCTATTCAGGCAATTTAAATATAGTGATGTCCGAAGTTGTACATCAATTGGCACGTTCATATTATAGAATTGATACAGACGGCCTTTGGAAACTTCAACATTTGCGGCTAACAGAATGAGCTTAAACGAATCTATTATTGTGATTTTATTGTCATAAAACCTTGACGTTGGATTAATCTCTTCATAAGAATTATATTTGAAAAAGGTATGTTCATTCTCAGAGAGGTAGAATGTCTTAATTATTATTAGTGTATTTATATAACTTGAGTTCTCCTCAGGAGCCCAATTCAAAAATCCCTCTGCCTGACAAAAATAACCGTATACACTGTTTCTTTCATCTCGCTGGTGTTGTGTTGCAAGAATTTTACCACACGCCAATAGCCATGTAGCTTTTTCAATCGGGGTAAATTCTGCATTGTAACAAGTATTTGACAGCTCAATAACACTGTTTTTAATATCGTATATAGGAGCCCTAATTTGATATAATTTTACAGCTAGGTCAAATAAAAGCCTTGCCTTAATTCTTTGTGATTTGAGTAAATTTAATTCGTCTTTAATTAGTGCTAAATTTGTCTCAAACGAATTTCCCTTTTCATCTTTAAGCAAACTTAAAGTATTTATCGTACGGCCAAGGGCGTGATTATTTTGATTTTGCAGTGCCGAGTTAACGATAAAATCGGGTCTTTCATCCCAAATCTGCTCATATGCCGGCTTCGGTGGAAGTCTATCTAGATATTCCTTTGTAAATGGACATTGTATAATTTCAGTCTGAGAATCAATTCCTAGTTTTCGATAATTTTCAATAATTAGGTTTTTGTTCAAATCTTCTATCACGTCAATTTTATTAAATCTGAAAAAGAACTTACCGTATTGCTCAATCAAATAGGTCACGGTAATATCAGGTAATAATAAGTCCATAGAATTAACCCATGAACTAGCTGAATCGCGTGAAGGGTTTGTTCCATAGAACTTTTCCCAATCGTATTCAATTGAATTTTCAGTTTCACTAATCAACATTTTAGGTTTTTCTTGGCTAAAAACGCTATTGAAGCAACTTAAGAATAAAAGTGGCGGAACGGCCACGAGGCGAGTTGATAGTTTCATTTTCAATCCTTTATTGTTCAAACCTATGAATTTTTTGGTTAAACATTAGAACGGTACTGCCAATTTGACTTGAACATCCATGCGGTATTTTAATTGTTTAAGTAATTTTGCTGTAACATCATTTTCCAATCAACACAGCATCGCCTTTTTGTTAGACAGCCTGTAATCACAGGCATTTTCCCCTTTAATCTTTCTTCACTTTTCTTTGGTTTAACCCTCTTAATTTCATACCTTTGGGTAAGCGTAAGCCACATACAGCAAAGCATTCCGCCGATTGTTCAGATGCCGCAAACGAGCTTCTGTACAAGCTGGCATACCTTGCCTATTTGGCATATAAAAACAAAGTAAAAAAGGATCAGGAAAATAATTCAGGTAAGTAATGGAAAAGGTTATTATTTATACTCGTGTCAGCACTGATGAGCAAAGTTTGGGGTACAGTTTGCGTGACCAAAAGGATAAGCTGGATAGCTATTGTACCAACAAGCAGTATTCAACTATTGCCCATTATGAGGATGACCATTCGGCCAAAACATTTGATCGTCCGGCATTTCAGAAACTGTTTTCTTTTATCAAGAAAAATAAGGGCCTCGTTTCCAAATTAGTATTTGCGAGGTGGGACAGGTTCAGCCGCAATATTACCGATGCCTTATTGATGATACGTGAACTTTCTAAGTTGGGTATAGAGTGTGAAGCTGCCGACCAACCGCTTGATTTAACAATACCGGAAAACAAGCTCCTTCTCACGATATATTTAAGTGCGCCCGAAGTCGAAAATGACAGAAGATCGCTGAATACCATAAATGGTACACGAAGGGCTATGAAAGAAGGGCGGTGGTGTAATGCTGCGCCTTTTGGGTACCGCTATACGCGGGATGAACGCAATAAGCCTCTCTTAATTCCAAACGGTGCCAAGGCTGACCTTATCCGCGAAGCGTTTGAGTTATATGCCACCGGCCAGTACACCAAAGAAGAGGTGCGCCGG
This sequence comes from Agrobacterium sp. 719_389, assembly GCA_943370295.1. Classification (GTDB taxonomy): domain Bacteria; phylum Bacteroidota; class Bacteroidia; order UBA8524; family UBA8524; genus SB11. The sequence goes on from CALRQL020000003.1 coordinate 122,891, forward strand.
ATGCTTAAGCCTAAAGGTATGACGCTTCAAAACGCTCACTTTTCAAACATTTTTCATAACCATTTATATATAGGTAAAATTGTAGTAAAGGAATATAAGAATGAACCTGAACAACTGGTTAGTGCTGTGCATGAACCGTTAGTTTCGGAAGCGGTATTTAATAACGTCCAACGTATCGCTGCCGGAAAGAAGGCTCTCTTTTCAAAACCTAATACTGTTACCGATGATTTGCCGCTTCGCGGCTTTTTACAATGTCCTGTATGCGGTGGCAATTTAACCGGAAGTGCGTCCCGAAGCCGGAACAAAACCCGCCATTATTACTATCACTGTCAACCACCTTGCAAAACACGGTTTCGTGCCGACAAAGCAAATGATGCCTTTGAAGCCTGGCTGGTCAGTATTTCAATACTGCCTGAGCGGGCTGACAGGTACTTGCAATTTTTTGAAATGGTTTCCAAACAGCATGAGGGTGATCGAAAAAAAGAAGTGGAGCGTGTTGATGCGGAACTTTTAAAAATATCGGAGTTATTGCTTAAGGTGGACAAAATGTTTGTTGCCGAAACGCTTGACCTGGATTCATATAAACGTTTAAAGGATGCGTACCTATTGGACAGGATAAAACTGGAACAGGAAAAAGAAGTGTTGAAGGATGTAACTCAGGAAACGATCAAGCAAATGGAGTTTGCATTCTCAATTCTGTCAAACCTGCACCATCTCTATGTAAACTCCAGCCTTGAAGAAAAACGCTCCCTCGTTGGTTCGATACTTTTAGGAAAACTTATTTTTGAAGATGGGAAATATCGAACCACGGAATCTAATCCGTTGCTTGATGAAGTATTCAATATTGACGGACATCTTGAAGGGTTGGAAATAGAAATGGCCCCCAATTCTGGGAGCCATCATGCTTCGGTAGCCTCGACAGGAATCGAACCTGTATCAAAAGTTTAGGAAACTTCTATTCTATCCATTGAACTACGAGGCCAAAGGGCTGCAAAAATACAAAAACAAAACAAATAGCGCAATGCTTTTGAAATAGACACAAAGCCCTTGTTAATAAATAGTTATGGCTTATTTAGGTATTCGGCGGTGGTGTATATTTTGTTCACGTACACATTTTTGTTCGCATCAATAACAAATTCACACAGCCCAATGTGGCTTTTATTGGCAGGGTTCCAATCGTAAGTATAGCCCAGCTGTGTCCAAGGGTATTGATTGTATAAACCACAGGTATAATAGCGGTCGACACGGGTTTGGTTCACCCACTTAATATAATCCGTATCTAACGAGTCTTTTGCCGAGAAGCACAGGTTACACTTTGTATCAGTGATTTCTTTATCGGGACAAGGACGGAACAGGTCTTGCGGACGTACCCAAAACTCAACAAAAACAGTGTAGGTGCCCGTGGGTGTCAGTCCCAAAAGCTGTTTAAGTCTCAAGTTAGTATCCTTAGGATGCTCTTTCTTAAAACGTTGCTTTAATTCAGGAGAGGCAGTAACCCATACCTGCCACTTGCTGGTATTGTAAAGCCCAGAATCGGGGTAGTAGCCTGCCGAAGGTTTCCAGCTTACCATCAGCACGTAATCTTCGCCGTTAATGGTTTTCCAAGTTAGATTAGGATTGCTTTTAGTAATGGCAATCAAATTACTGTCGGGCGTTTCAGCGGGAGGGTACATCGAGGTAGTAACTGCTTTTTCGTACCATTTTGCCAAGTTGGCAGGGTTGTTAGTTTGCGTTGTTTTGCAAGCCCCCAAAACAATTAGAAGGCCCACAATGGCATAAAAACTTTTTTTCATAATATATAGTAGTTAGTGGTATGTCAATGCAAAATAATAGGGGAGACGATGCTACTTCTTGCAGCAGCCATCAAGTTCTTCGTAGGCTTTGGGATTGGCGGGTATATTATCCGCATCGTAGCCAAGATTAGAAATTGCTGTGCGTATTTTGTCGGGCGATGTTTTCTTGCTGTTATACACCACCGTAATGGTCATTAGCTCAACATTAAGTGCCATATCTTTTACGCCTTTTTCTTCCATTAGCAAATCCAGCTTGCCTTTGCAGCTTTCACACTGCTTGCAATGGCTGCAGTAAATATTGGTTTTTACCACAAGGGTATCGGTGTTTTGCGAAGCGGCCATAGTTACTTTAGCAGCTAAAACAAAAAGTACAACGGCACAAAAACTGATAAAATGTTTCATTAGTCAAATATAATCAGCTGAATAATAAAATGCAGCATCGGATACGCAAAACACATTTATTATCTTTGTTAGTGTATAGATAGCAACGAATTGACATGAAAATAGGTAAGCGGTTTAATGAGTTAACAGTAGAAGAATACTGCTACTTTATTGAACATTATAAGAAGTACGATGATTTTAATACGCTGGGCTTGTACCGCTCTATTATTGAAAACGATAAGCTGGGGTTGGCAGATAAAATATATGTGAGGGATGTTGCCAATAAAACATTTGAAAAGACGTTCAATTTTTTACAGCTGAAAGACCCTAAAACCTATTTTGATTTAACTACCCTCGGGCAAGAACTGACTAAGGCTGATGAACAACAAGCATGGGATGATATTAAAGCGGGACAACAAAAAATTTTATCTGATAAACGAATAAAACACCGGAATTTTGGGGTTTACTCAAAACATATTTGCGCGCACGAAGATTGTTATCTGAACGGCGTAATGACCAAACAAGGTTCTTACTTTTCCTACGGTGAAATTCATTTTAAAAGCGACACAAACAGAAGAGACAGAAAGAATAAATCAGCAACATTCAAAAAAGACCGTAAAAGGGAGGGGGAGATAATTAGGGAGGAGTTGTAGGGTTAAAATAAAATTCGAAAGAGTTTATATTAGTTTGAAAGATTATATATAGGGGTAGTTTAACAAGATATCAAATCATTTTATTATTTTGCATATAAGCTGTTTGAATATTAAGAAATTAATTTATTATAAGACCGGTAATTTATCTTTCAATTTAAAATAAAGTTTATCAATTAGTTGTAACGAAAATTTATTTTTGGGAGTGTTATTATATTCTTTGCTATGGAAAAAGTACCTGTTGTTAAGCTTGTTGAGTTTAGAAGGATCGCGAATCCGAATTCAAAAAGAACCTTCGTAAATAATCTAAAAAAACCTAAAATATCTTCTGAAGATGGGGGTGGGGATTACTGGATAACATCTGTCAGCGCAATAAGTAATGTGTTTAAATTTAATGAAGAAAAACTAATCCACAATAAAATAGATGAGTTAAGAGAAAAAAAAGAAATTGCACATGCTAATCAATCTAAGTATATGTTTCAACGAAATATTGATATTCTTGACGGCTTTATCAATTTCAATATGGCACAACTTAAGCCTGAATCAAAACTAAATTTTGTGCCCAAAGGTGAGACAATATTAAAAATCAATAATCTTCCTTTACAAGTTAAACCTCATCTTGTTTTCACATTTGAAGAGAATGGGTTTAAAAAAATCGGAGCAGTTTGGTTCATAGCTAAATTAGGCGGTTTTAAAAAAGATGAGATAGGTCTATTTACTGAATGTCTTTATAAACACTTAGAATTTAACTTTTCGAAAAATTACAAAATAGACTTTCGATTTTGTTGCTCGGTTGATGTTATTAATCGTATGTCTGTAAGTTACGAACAAATTGCAAGTGGCGCAGTACCTTCTGTACTTGACTCAACTATTGAATCTATTAAAACATTCTTATAATGTAGTAAACATGAAATGCTTAGTAATATAGAATCTATTTCTATTTGTCTTTCCGCACAGGTTCCCTCCTCTGAGGGAATGACAGCCCAGCCGCACTGCGTAACGCTTGCCTGTTAGATGAATTTTTAAGCCACCCCACTGCCATTTCCCACCGCCTCAACGGGGGCAACAAATTTTAGTTTTCCGTCGGCGTCTTCGGCCATTAATATCATCCCTTGCGAGTCGATACCTTTTAGCTTGCGGGGGGCAAGGTTCACCAAAATACTTACTTGGCGACCTACTACCTGCTCCGGCTCGTAGCAATGTGCAATGCCCGATACCACCGTGCGCACATCAATACCCGTATCAATGGTAAGCTTCATCAGCTTATCGGTTTTAGGCACACGTTCAGCCTCCAACACCGTCCCAACGCGAATGTCCATTTTAGCAAAATCGTCGTACACAATTTCGGGTTTAGCAGGTTTCACAGCAGGTGCAGGTGTTGCAGAGGCAGCAGCAGCCTTGTTGGCTTCCAGTTTATCCAATTGGGCTTGTATTTCGGCATCCTCCACATTTTTAAACAAATGTTCGGCAGCGTTTATTACATGGCCTTCGCGCATAGTAGCCTCAACATTATAGGTGTGGGCTTCGTGCTCCACATTTAGTTGTAGTTTAATACGTCGGGCAGTTTCAGGCAATATAGGTTGGGCGGCAACTGCTATTTTCAGGCACAAATCCAAAGAGTTTTTAATTATGTATGCTGTTAACACAGCTCCTTGTTTTATCAGTTTCCAAGGTTCAGTTTCTGCTAAGTATTTATTTCCTGCACGAGCCATATTAATCAACTCAACCTGAGCTTCGCGAAACTCAAAGTTTTGCAAGTGTTGCTCAAGGGCAATAAAAATCCGTTGAGTTTCGTGTTCTAATGTTTTGCTGTCATATACTATCTTCGCATTTATTTTCTCTATCTCCTTCTCTGTTCTGAATGTGTTAGGCACTTTACCCTCAAAAAACTTGTGAGTAAGCACTAATGCGCGGTTCACAAAATTGCCTAAAATAGCCACTAACTCACTGTTTACCTTCAGTTGGTAATCTTTCCAAGTAAAATCAGCGTCTTTGGTTTCAGGAGCAATGCTGGTAAGCACGTAGCGCAACTCATCCGTGCGGTTGGGAAAATCTTGTAAGTATTCGTTCAGCCATATCGCCCAGTTGCGGCTGGTAGAGATTTTCTGGCCTTCAAGGTTCAAAAATTCATTGGCAGGCACTTGGGTTGGCAGTATGTATCCCCCGTGTTCAATCAACATCATAGGGAATATCAACGTATGAAACACAATGTTATCCTTGCCTATAAAATGCACCAAGGCGGTTTCATCGTCTTTCCACCATTTTTCCCAGGCTTGGGCATCGCCTTTTTGCTCAAAATATTCTTTAGTGGCACTAATGTAGCCTATGGGGGCATCAAACCATACGTACAGTACTTTGCCGTCGGCGCCTTCAATGGGAACATTCACGCCCCAGTCAAGGTCGCGGGTCATGGCGCGGGCGTGCAAGCCTTGCGTCAACCACGAGTTAAACTGACCTTTTACGTTACTGCGCCATCCATCAATACGTTTCTTGTATTCAATAAATTCGGGCTTTTCGGCTAACTCACCCAAGTCCAAAAACCAGTTTTTTGATTTACGCAACTCAGGTTTACTGCCCGATAGTGTAGAGCGCACATCTTTCAAATCTTTTGGGTCAAGGCTGGTACCGCAGTTTTCGCATTGGTCGCCATAGGCATTGGGGTTGCTGCACACGGGGCAGGTACCCATAATGTAACGGTCGGCCAAAAACTGATTGGCTTCCACGTCAAAATATTGCTCGGTTTCAATTTCTTTAAACGAGCCTTTTTCGTACAAATTCCTGAAAAAATCCTGTGAGGTTTTGTGGTGTATAGGTGCCGAAGTGCGCGAGTAGGTATCAAAGCTAATCCCAAACTGCTCAAACGAGTTTTTGATAATGCCGTTGTACTTATCTACCACCTCTTGCGGAGTAATGCCCTCTTTGCGGGCTTTTATGGTAATGGCCACACCGTGCTCATCGCTACCGCACACAAACAATACGTCTTCGCCTTTTGCACGCAGGTAGCGCACGTAAATATCAGCAGGTAAATAACAACCGGCAAGGTGGCCTATATGCACGGGCCCGTTGGCATAAGGCAGGGCCGCGGTTACTAAAGTACGTTTTGTGGTCATGGTGGTGCAAAAGTACGGCGGTTTTGCCTATATTTTAGGTAGGGATTGAAAAGTGTTACGGCTCTGTGACTTGAATTTGTTTTGAGCTTACCGAAAGACATTTTTAACCAGCCGAAATAGTATTTTGCAATGCAGCAAAAGAGAACTATGCAACAAGTGTATCTCCTTCCCGGTCTCGGAAATGATGAAAGAGTATTTAAATACCTTGATTTTACGGGGATTGAAGTGGTGCATTTGCCGTGGCTGATGCCACTGCCTGCGGAACGTATTGAAGAATATGCGGGGCGCATGGCAGCAAAAATCACTCACCCGAAACCAATTATTATAGGGCTTAGTTTTGGGGGCATGATGGCAGTAGAAATTGCCAAACACATTGCGGTTGAAAAAGTAATTCTGATATCCTCTGCAAAAGGGAAGGCAGAAATCCCTTTTTATTTGCGCTGGATGGGTAAAACAGGGTTGCAACACGTATTGCCTACTACTTGGTTTTTGCGGGCAAATGCCGTTACCTACTGGTTTTTTTGTTTAAAAGAAAAAGAACACAAGCAACTGTTGCAAGACGTATTTAATGCTAGCAACCACCAACTGTACCGCTGGAGCGGTAATGCTATTTTAACTTGGAAAAACGCATGGCAACCGTCTTCAATATTTCATGTACACGGCACTGCCGACAGAATTTTGCCGTATCGTTTTATTAAACCTACACATACCATACAAGGGGGCGGTCATTTTATGCTGGTGACGCACGCGGCTGAGGTTTCGGAGGTAATACAAAAGATATTAGAGGAGTAGTATTGTAGTTACTAAAAAACTGAAGGCGTAGTTTTTTGACATAAGTAATAATACTTTTGCCACGTTTTGAATCCCTGTAAGGTATTACTATTAATGGCCTCCCTGTTTTGGAGTGTATTTGTGCTGGCCCAAAACGGTGCAGATACGTTGCGTACATACGCCATTAAAAAAGCGTTGCAGCCCATAAAAATCGACGGCAAGCTTGACGATGCCGATTGGCAGCAAGCCCAGCGTGCCGATAATTTCTGGGAACAATTTCCCTACGACTCAGCCGCCGCTGCCACCCAAACCGAGGTAATGATGGCGTACGACGACCATAATATATATGTGGCTGCTGTTTGCTACGATACGTTTGCCGGCAATTTTGTTGTGTCGTCGCTTAAGCGTGATTTCAGCTACGCTACCAACGATGCCTTTATGGTGTATATAGACCCGTTTAACGATAAAATAAACGGGTTTTGTTTTGGGGTAAATCCCTACGGGGCACAATTAGAGGCATTGTTGCAAAACGGTGGCAGTTTTGATATTACCACTAACTGGGATAATAAATGGTTCTCAGAAGTGAAACGCTACGAGGGGTATTGGGTGGCCGAGTTTAGGATACCGTTTAAAACCCTGCGCTACAAAGAAGGTATTATGCAATGGGGGGTTAATTTTTCACGCAACAATCTAAAAATTAATGAAGGCAGTTGCTGGAATCGCGTCCCCCGTAATTTTAACGTGTCGTCGCTGGCATACACGGGTAAATTATTGTGGGATGTGCCGCCGCCTGTAGCCGGTCAGAATATATCATTAATACCTTATGCCATTACCCGTTATGCCGAAAACTTTAAAACAGGCACCAATGGGCAACATACTATAAATGCAGGGATGGATGCTAAAATAGCCGTAACCCCTTCGCTAAACCTTGATTTGACTGTGAATCCCGACTTTTCGCAAGTGGATGTGGATAGGCAAGTAACCAACCTTTCGCGGTTCAGCCTGTTTTTCCCTGAACAACGGCAGTTTTTTATCGAGAATTCCGATTTGTTTTCGCGCTTCGGTTTCAGTCAGATACGTCCGTTTTTTTCAAGAAGGATAGGACTTAAAAACGGAAGCAGTGTAACCATACCCATTATTGCAGGCGCCAGATTGAGTGGCAAGCTGAACAAAGACTGGCGAATGGGATTGATGAACATACAAACCGGTGCATACGATAAAGACGGGGTAAAAGCCAACCCTGAAAACTACACCGTGGCCGCAGTGCAACGCAGAGTATTTACCCGCTCTAATTTATCGGCTATTGTGGTAAACAAACAAAACATGCCCGGACCCGATAGCGGCGCGGTTGCTTTTAATAGGGTAGTGGGTATTGATTACGACCTTGCCAGCAAGGATAACACATGGATGGGTAAGTTTTTTTATCATCAATCACTATCGCCTCATCAGCCCAAAAATGCGTATGCCCATGCGTCGTGGCTAAGCTACAATACCACCCATTGGTTTATTATGTGGAACCACGAGTATGTGGGCAATAACTATCGTGCCGATGTAGGTTTTGTACCCCGGCAAACAGTGTATAATGAGGCTGCAAACGAAGTAGTGCCTATGACTTTTTGGCGTATAGAGCCTGAAATATCGTACAATTTTTTCCCAAAGAAAAGCAGGGTGTATAAAGTAACTCCCGGCTTTTATGTGAGTGGTTATGCTGATTCGTCTATTACGGTTAACGATATATTATACCGTCCCTACTTAGACATACAGTTTATGAATCGCTCCTTTGTAGGCGTTGGGTATAGTGAAAACTTTACCCGGTTGTATTACCCCATTGATATTACCGGAACAGGCAATACACCCTTGCCCGCAGGAGGTTATACATACCGCAGTTTTGATGTAAATTACAACTCTAATACCCGAAAACCCTTTAACTGGCGGGCTGAGTTTTCTGCAGGTACTTTTTATAACGGGCGCAGCATTAGCTACAGTGCCGCAATCAATTACAGAGCGCAACCGTGGGGCAATTTCAGCCTTACGTATGAAGCTAATGAATTGGATTTGCCCAAACCCTATGGATATACCCGCTTAATACTGATAGGCCCCCGTGCAGAACTTACCTTTAGCCGCAATCTGTTTTTTACCACGTTTGTACAATACAATACACAGGTGGACAATGTTAACGTAAATGCTCGCTTGCAATGGCGATTTGCCCCTATGAGCGATGTATTTATTGTATATGGGGATAATTACGCACCCATACCCCAACGCAGGATGCCCGACTTTAGGGTAAAAGACCGCGGCGTGGTGGTGAAACTGGTGTATTGGTTGGGGGTTTAAGATGAAGGCTTTAGGTCTAGCAGTCTGGTTTCCTTCGCTATGCCATGAAAAATTTATGAGTTTCTTAATGTTATAATTATTTTGTATTACTTTCGCGGAGGAACAAAAAAGTGTATATTGCAATTATTAGGTACATCTATTGCATATATATACTTGACGAAAAAACATCAATATTGAACTTCTTTAAGGTTATGTTCGTTTAAGTAAGGGCTAAAAACTAAGAAGTATAAAGCATGAACGCGCACATACAAAATTTGCCTGCTACTGGTGACCCGGTTAGCGAGTTGCTTTCAAAAACTATTCATGATATAGAAACACACAGGCTAATGCACCAAACTGGTACATTGGGTCAAGAGTGGACAAATATCTACAATAACCTCTCAATAGGTAATGTGGAACCTCTATTAGTAGAACTCAGAAAACATACAGATTCCGCCATGAGAGTTAGGCTCGTGGTTGATTTTTTACGCGAACTTGCAAGTTTAGGAACCAATGTACAGCACATGGCGGTAGACTTGAATAATACTACGGCATTAATTTGGGCTGAAATAGATAGCGAGAAAGACGAAGAGGATTTATATAGGGCAGAGTTGAAAGTTAATGCCACCTACTATGTTAAAGGGTACAAGCTTGATGTAATGGTAGTTGAAAGCGAAGATAAAATTCCAGTCCCTACACATTATAAAGAAATAACGTCAATATTTCATAAGTAGAGCTGATGGCTTCTTTCGATGAGCATATTCAACAGGCCAAAAGCAACTTCACGTTTTTAGAGTTTCTAAACAAGAGTTCAAAAAATGTTGATTGGCAAATAACGGTAGCTTATTATGTAAGCGTCCATCTCGTCAATGCACATATTGCTAAATATGATTTACACTACTTACAACATAAGCAGGTTTATAAAGCTATAAATCCTGAAAATCAACTTGCAATTTGCCCACTTGACATGGATTTCTGTGTTAAGTTTCGAAAACTCACAAGCTTGAGTAGAGCCTCAAGATACTTATGCCATGAGAGTGAAAACAAAAGAGGTCAAGATGAAGCTCAAGGGGTTGCATATTTTGTAAAAGATAAACATTTAGCAAAAGCTATAAGAACTCTTGATTTTATAATTAATTTTTTCGAAGAAAAATATGGCATTGATTTTCCAGAAATCGCATTTTTCTGCAATGAACTAGGCCTCTTACATGGGCTTAAACATTTTAAAAGTCAAGCGACAGTGAAGTCAGTTGAGAAAACACAATTATAGCCTGATTAATCAGAACAATTTAGTTTGCTAAGCCTTGATAGAGGGAGGCATTTTATTATAAGACAAGATAAATATTTCCTTAGCGACATATTTATTTTATCACTTGCCATAAATTGTTAAAATATTTAGCATGCATTTCATGGGCTTCTCATACTAATTTTTCTGACAGTTCTGTAATACACGTTCTCCCATCTTGTTTATATAAAATCATTAAACTAACTTGCGTTAGTTTTATACTACTGTACTATGATTATCAAATCGTTAGACCCCCGTGTGTCAAGGGCACAGATAGATGATGAGAAGCCGTTTGAGCATCCGTTAGAAAAATTAGACCAATTTGAAACCTATGAGGTATTTGCCCAAAAAAAACGCGGCGAACACCATGTGCACGTTGGTTCGTTACACGCACCCAATATTGAAATGGCCTTATTATTTGCCAAAGAGCAATACGGCAGGCGCGGTGTATGCGTAAATATGTGGGTGGCCAAAACCGCCGATATGTTTGCTACGGACTACGATGACGAAGATATTTTCAGCACCGTACCCGATAAACAATACCGTGAGGCGGCCATTTACAAAGTGGTTGACCGTATTAATAAATTTAAAGAAGAGCAAGCCCAACAAGCCTAATACTTACTGCAATGAGCGACCAACTACACATAAAAGAGTTATTGTATAAAATGGCCGACGACCTGTTGATTATAGGCCATAGAAACGGTGAATGGACAGGTTTTGGCCCGTTGTTGGAAGAGGATATTGCTTTTTCATCAATGGCGCAGGACAAAATCGGCCAAGCATTGGCACTGTACACCATTTTGAACCAAATGGGTGAGCAAGACCCTGATACTATTGCGTTTATGCGCAATGCCAACCAGTTTCATTGCAGCCAGTTGGTAGAGCAACCCAACGGCGAGTATGATTTTAGCCTTGTGCGCCACTTTTTGTACGATCATGCTGATTTGTTGCGTTTTGAATCGTTGGCCACTTCGTCGTTTTCACCGTTGGCTAAAGTAGCCCGCAAAGTTAAAGGCGAGGTGAAGTACCACGTGTTTCACGGCGATACGTTTTTGATGAAGTTGGGTAATGGTAACGAAGAAAGCCATGCCCGTATGCAAAATGCGCTGGACGCAACGTTTAACCTTGCTTTGGGCATTTTTGAACCCGGCGATGCTGAGGAGCAACTAATGAGCGAAGGCATTTTTATTGGCGAGAAAGCATTGCAAGAGCGTTGGTTGGATGCAATTACCCCTGTGATATTGAAGTCCAACTTGCGCCTGCCTGCTGAAAATACTTGGCAGCCTGTATACGGCGGACGTAAAGGCCAACACAGTGCCCACCTGCAACCCCTGTTGGACGAAATGACGGAAGTATTCCGCATTGACCCAGGTGCTGAGTGGTAAGAGAGTTTCTGATTAACAATCATCGGGTTTCTAAACGTTAAAAAAAGAAGCCAACAGCATGATAGAAGAAAAAGATATATGGAGTGCGCTAGAGGAGGTAATGGATCCTGAAATTCCAACCATATCAATGGTGGATTTGGGGATTATTACCGGAGTGGATGTACTGGACGGCGGTAACGGCGTGAAGGTACACATGACGCCTACATTTTCAGGCTGTCCTGCTTTGCGCGTGATGGAAGACATGGTGCGCGAGCGATTGCAAAAAATGGACATTCCCCGCATTGAAGTAGAAACTACGTTTGATGTGGCATGGACTACTGACCGTATTACTGAAAAAGGCAAACAAGCCTTATTAAAACACGGGCTTGCACCCCCTGTGGAGCGCAAGCCCGGTTATATCGAACTGGATGTTTTAAACGATGTAGCTTGCCCGTATTGCGGAAGCCGCAATACTACTCTCAAATCTCCTTTCGGGCCTACGTTGTGCAGGGCATTGCATTATTGCAATAACTGCCTGCAAGCGTTTGAGCAGTTTAAACCAGTTTTTTAATCGCCTTCGGCAAGCTCAGGCATCTTTCGGCAGGCATAGGGTGTCAGCCACACTCGCACATTGTCATTGTTGAGCGATAGCGAAACATCTTATCCCGCTCTGTCAACACGTTTGTAATAAGATTCTTCACCTCATTCAGAATGACAGCACACACTCCCGTTTTGCCAAACTTAGTATTTACCGTTGCACCAATACTTTGCCTGTGTATTGCTTGCCTGTGGTATCAATAGCTTTGATAATGTAAGTACCTGCGGCCAACTCGCCGATGTTTAATTCAGCTTTATTGCCGTTTGCAGCAAAGCGGTACACTTTGCCCAAAACATCCACCAGCAACACTTCTTTTAGTTCGCTCACGGCTTCAATAACCACCGTTTCCGAAGCAGGTGAGGGGTAAATAAGTAGCCCTAAATCAACCGGCGATTGTACAGAAAGGTAATTGCTGCCTATTTTTATGTAATTGATTTTTAACAATGAGTCGGCAGGGCAAATTCCATTATAAATAAAAAGTCTTACAGTAAAGCTTCCCGAATCTTTGTAGATATGTCGGGCATTATATCCGAAGGTATTTACTAAACTCCCTGAGTCGCCAAAGTTCCAACGACTAATAAAGGCAGTATCGGCTGTAGATGTATTGGTAAAGTAAAACGTATCGTTTTGTAAGCCTACTGAGTCATTAACAGTAAAGCCGATAGAAGGGCGCGTTACCACTCTTACCAGTAAGCTATCCTTAGCAATGCAGTTAAGAGAATCTATATAACTGAAATTAAGTTGGTGCCAGCCGGGTTGGGCATCAGAAGGTTTAAATGTATAAACAGTTCCCATTTTTAGTACTCCGTTTCCGCTCCAAACGGAGGTTCCTGAAGGGGGTGTGGCTAATGTAACTGACGGATCAGACTCGCAATAAATGGATTTTTGGGGATGGGGTGCATTTACCAAAGCCGATGTTCTTAAATGGTAGGTTTTCTCGGTTTTGCCAACCATAGGGCAGGCATTATCCTGCACAAACAATGTAAAGAAGTAGTTTCCGCTAACAAGCATCGCCTGCGTCACGTTAAAGCAAATAGTCACCTTTAGCGTATCGTTTATGGTAGTATCTGTTATGACAGCATTGCTAAGGTTGTGTGCATACGAATAACTTAAGGTATCATCAATGTCCCTGTCAGTTACAGCAATAGTTATGCAGTGATTTCCTGCCGTACAGGCAAATATGTTGGATTGGTTGGGTACACCAATTTGAGGCACTTTGTTGTTGGGAAATGATAGCACCAATAATTGTATATCGCGAATTACCTCACCAATTTGAACAAAAGAACCGTTAATTTTTCTCCATTCTTTGGCCTTGATACTTACTACGGTAACCTCGTTTTGTTTTGTGGGACGGAAAGACATGTTACTGGTAAGGCTGTCGAATCTGAATCCTGCGGGGTGGTTTAAACTTGTATTAGGAAAGCCTAAAAAGGTTAACGGTTTTTTTGATGAAAAAGAGCCGCTGTAAGCGATAGATTGGTTAGCCCCCAACAGCGGGTTTACTAGTTCATACGTTACCAAATCACCTTCAGCGTCTCTTGCGGCGTGGGTAAGACTTGCGTCTTGTCCATAACCAAGTACAATAATTGGTTCACGCACAAATTCAGGCGATGAGTTTCCGTATGCCAAGCACTTATCAAGTTTGGTTTCGATATAAAAATGCCTACCTGCCGAACCTGTTGTTATCGAGGAGTTCCGACAACAGTGGTCCCAACTAAGGGTATATTGACAACTATTGTCATTAGGTAGTACTACCATTCCCCTCAGAATATACTCTTCTAATCCATAAGGATAAGTACCTCCGGCGCACTTGCTTTGCAAGTTGCATTTAGGCAATACCCCTGTAATATCTTTAACAGATATTTGGGTGAGTGTAACTTGTGCTGTTGCCCCTTTTTCAGAGGTAACCAAAATGGGTATGTTTGATAGGGCTACTCTATTACAATCACGGTATACTTTAAGCGTTACGAGTAAAGAATCGCCGGCGTGGTGTTTATAGGTAATTTCTCCACCCATTACATGGGTGGCATTTAAAAACTTTGCGGAGAGCAGCAACGAAAGAATGAATGCAACAAATAACTTTTTCATAAAAATTTAAAATTAGGTTAGTTATGCCATAAGGCGGTAATCAAAAAAGGCTCCGGTTCCTTAAGCATAGGAAGCCTTTATATGAAAAAGGGTTGCTTTTCTCTATTTAATTTCATCGAATAGATTATTCTATTATCAATGTGGCTTTGTATAAATTTTGGTTATCAGTAACTATTTTTAATAAATAAAAGCCTGTGTTTGCGTTCTGTAAATGCACCTTGTTACCCGTTATCATTACTCCATTGATTGCCTTACCTGTAACATCTGTTAGCGTTATTGATTTCACCGTTTCACCGTTTAATAACTGCACCGTAAAAATATCTTTGGCAGGGTTGGGGTATATTTTTAGTTGCTCACTAGTTATATAGCCAACTCCAATTGAGGACTGTTTGGGTTCATAAACCCTTATGTAATTAGTTTTTATTACAGAATCGGGCTCGCAAACCCCGTCATTTATTACCAATTTAACAGTAAATAATCCCGTATCGGCAAAAGTAAATTTAGGGTCTTTATCTGTTTTGGTGTTCAACGCTGTTTCAGGTAATCCCAATACCCATTTATTAGTAAAGGAAGTATCTGCCGATGATTGGTTTACAAATTGCAATGTAGAGCCTTTTATTACCGTAGTGCTGTCAGTGGTGAAATTTATTATCGGTGGATTTATAACCCGTTGGAACGTTTTTGTGGTATTAGAGCAGCCTGTTATCGGGTCGGTGTATTCGTATTGCAGGTAATGGAGGCCTGCACCCGCAGCCGACGGGCTAAAGCTTCCGGCAATAACACCGTTACCGTTCCAAAAGCCTCCTGTTGGTGTTGCAGCAGTTGCTAAATTTATTGTTGGGGTGGTGATACACACGGCGGGTAATTTTGAAAGTGTTACTATCGGCGCAGGCTTTAGTAATGCCCTGCCACTTATGGCTGCAGTACACATTGCAGAATCTGAAACTCTTGTTGTGAAGTTGGTATAACCGGCGGCACTATTTTTTGTAGTTACCTGTATGGGGTTGCCAACAAGTGAGTAAGTGTCCCAATATATCGTATAAGGAGGAACACCCCCTGATGCAGTTACAGTAAGCGTCATAGTATCCCCGATGCAATACACACTATCGTGCTGGTAGGTGAGTGTCGGTGCCGAAGAAAGTACGGTCATGCTATCCTTAAATAAACAACCACTGTCTTGCACTTCAAAAACAAAGGTTGTGGCAGTTGTTATAGCAGTTTTTATTTGTAAGGTGTTGGCTATAAAACCCTTCCATCCGAACGAAGGGTTTGCTGTACCATAAAAGGACGCTGAAAGAAGGAAACTATCGTTTTTGCAAGCTGCCTTATTTCCTGAAAGAGTTATAGTGGGGGAGATGTAATTAACGAAAAGAGTGTCTTTTGAAACACAACCATTACTATCTGTCATAGCTACCATGTAATTTCTTCCGTGTAGTATGGGGATAATAGTTGTAGTATCAGTAGTTGCACCGTTAGACCATTGATAGGTATAGGGAGGTTTTCCAAAAACAGGTTTTGCAGCCATAGTTAATGTCGCACCTCCACATAACATCGTATCGCGTCCTGCACTCACCTTTACTATTTCTAAGTTAGATACATATATCGAATCAACGTACTTATAATGCCTGCATCCGGCACTTACCCACACTTGTGCTTTCACCCAGCCAGTATCTTTTAACGCTACCGCTACACTATCACTCAATACCCCCATATCAACTCCATTAGCGCTAATTTCCCAGATATATTTTACAAGGGTTGACGGGTTGCGGTTGTTTAATGAAAAGTATGCCTTTCCGCAGCTCGAGGATTTTTTAATTGTTGCGCTATCAATAATCAACGTATCTATTTTTTGCAGGCTATATGTTTTTATTGTTCTGCCTATAACGGGGCAAGCATCGTCCTTCACCTCCAACGTAAAAGCGTTATCAATTCCATCTATCGGCATACTATCGGTTAAGTACCGCACAAAAACAGTTCTTCCGTAAGCCCCGCCTAAAAGTTTAGCAGATGCCCATTTAAGATTGTGCTGAAGATTTAATGTAAGGACTTGGTTAGTATTATTTTCATTAATTTCAATAACTGCTATACCGGTATCACCTGAGCAGGCGGCATAAAGCCCTGAGCCTTTTTGCACCGGAGGCCGGTTAGAACCCATTATTGATGATTGTTCAACAAAAAAAGTAATTTCTTTTCGGTATTTACCAATTATGCTGGGTGTTCCTGCAATCCTCCTCCACTCAGTTGCTTCAACAGAAATAATCGTTACTTCGTTTTGCTTGGCGGGTCTAAATGCAAGGTTTCCTCTAACGGCATCAAGTTTAAATCCGGCAGGGTTGTTCAAGCCTGCATTTGGAAAACCTAAGAAAGTGATTGGTTTTTGTGCTGAAAACGATCCTCCGTAAGCAACATCGGCACCTTGCGCACTTTGCGGAACGATTAATTCATAACTGATTGAATCTTTATCTGTTGGGTCTTGGGCTGAGAAGTTAAGTATTTGGTCTGTACCTACGTTGAGCAGGAAAATAGGGTCTATCTTACTCCATTCAAAACTGCTGGGGACGCAGGTATTTATCTTCGCTTCAGTGTAGTAGTTTGATCCTTGCGCTCCGGTAGTTATGGATGTGCTTCGGCAACATTGGTCCCAGCTAACGGTAACTTCGCAACAGCTCAAGCTGTTTAAATCAATCACACCTTCATACACTCGTTTTTCAAACCCATAGCTAAAACTACCTGAACAACGGCTTGATACACCGCAGGTGTTGTTAATACCTGTAATATCAGTGGTTGACACTAAAGTTAGAGTAAATGTGAGCGTGCCTGTGTTGCATTTTGCAGTTAATTTCCCCGCGCCTATCTGTATTGAGTTACAGTCTCTATAGGCCGTTAGTGTTGTTAAGTATTTTCTGTTACCCAGCGATTTGAATTCAAGCTGCGAACCCAACACATGATCAGCGAATAAGACCGAACCGGAAGCGAAAAATATAAATAACAGTAATGATAGCTTTTTCATAATGCGAGGTGGTTGGTATAGCAAAGATACCAGACATAAGTACCTGCTGTTAGCCCCAAATAACCATTTGACATGGCAATGACGGTAATTTGAACCTATTATTACAAAACAAACGACCCCGTGTATTTAAACACGAGGCCGTTTTGCAATTACAATATACTTTAAAATGAAACGTTGCTAGCGCAATACAGCCACTTGGGCTATCCCTTGTTTACCATCAACGGTGGTTATTTTAATCATATAGGTGGCAGTACTTAAACCCTCAGTATTTATAATAGCTTTTTTGCCTTCAATATTTATGGGTGTATTCCAAACCCTGCCCAAAGCGTTAGTTATTGTTACAGCACTTATTTCAACATCAGCTTCAACAACTACAAAGTCATTTGCAGGGTTGGGGTATAGTTTTACGTTTGCGGAGATTAGTTCGCCAACACCCACATTCGAAGTCACCACTATTACATCAGTTTTTTCAACTGTATCAGCGCATGCCCCTTTAGCAGCAACTAAAACAACGGTGTATTTACCCTCAATAGTAAATGTGTAAGTAGTGTGGCGTTGTGTGATGGTATGCACTACTGCGCCTGTGCTGTCTTTTACTATCCAATTCCACGTTGCAGAGGTATCAGCAGTGGTATTAAACAAACCCACCATTAAAGGTTTGTTTCCCATATTAGTGCTGGGCATAAAATCAGCGATAGGAGTAGCATTAATGGTTATCGGAGTAGTTTTTTCGCCCAAGCAACCTGTAGTTGGGTCGGTATAAGAATATTTCAGTGTAAAGCTGCCTGCACCGCTGGTATTGGTATTAAAATCAGTACCGGTAACAGAAGGTCCGCTCCATGCACCGCCTGTTGGGGAAGCCAGTAGTGAAACCAGTCCTGTGTTTTGACAATGGCTGCCGGGTGCAGTTAGGTTAACAACGGGCAAACCATTAATGGTAACGGAGTCTGTTTTGGTGCTTTGGCAACCCAAATCATCGGTTACAGTGGTATAAAAATATATTTTGCCTGCTGAAACGGATGGGCTAAGGGCGATATTTTCTCCGCTCTTTGAGAAAATTGGCCAATCAACCGTGTGTGTGCCTAAACCTCCTGAGGTGGTGGATGAAAGCCTTATAGAATCGCCCACACATTGCGTATGGTCGTGAGTTAAGGTTACGATTGGAGCTGAAGCAAATACATCATGTGTTTGGGTAAGTAAACAACCCGAACTATCAGCTAATGCAAAAACGAATTGTTTTGACGCTGTTAATTTTGTGCGGATAACCGCTTGACCTGTCGCAAAGCCTGACCATTGGAAAACAGGCTTAGTGGCATTGCTTATTGTTGCTATAAGGGTAATACTGTCGTTTACACATTTAGCAGTATCGCCGCTAAGTACAGCGGTTGGATTATAGTATTTTACCAGCACCGTGTCTTTTGCCACGCAACCTGCAGAGTCGGTTAGCTCAAGCCCGAAAGTATTTGTTCCCAATGCCAATATTTTTGCAATGGCAGCGGTTGAATCACCCGTACTCCATTGGTATTTAAACGGAGCGTTTCCGTTGGTAATTGCTGATGAAACCGTATAAGCGGAAGTAAAGCATACCGAACTGTCTTTACCCACCTGTACCGACATAAAATTGGATTGTGGGATAAATATTGAATCGTTGTAGGTACGGGTATCGCAAAAGGCATTTGAGCTTACTACCATTTTTATGTAATGCCAGCCCGGTTCTTTCACATCATCAACTGTAATAACATTTGCCGAAGGTTCTGTATAGGTATTTTGGGCTGATTTGATTTCGAAATTGGTATTGAAAACTGAACTTACAGAAGAGTTATTGATAAAGTTGGCATCTAACTTCCGACAACTTAGTGTTTTGTTTATTGCAAAACTATCGGGCATATATGGGCCTACGCGCAGCTTATACACTTTTGTACTACTTCCTCTTAAGGGGCAAACATTGTCAACTACTTTTGCAAGTATTTCTAAAGGCTTGTTTGAGTTTACTTCGGCTGAGTCTAAAGTTACACATACCCTCATTATGGGTCTTTTCACAGTGCCTATGTTGGTTATTACTACGCTATCCAATAAATGACTGAAAGAAAAACTCAACGTATCAACAGCATCATAGTCATCTGCTGTAATATTGAAACATTGGGTAGTAAGGGTACCGCACATCATAATATCGTCAGATGTGGTTTTGAAATAAGGCATTTTATTGTCCGGAGCGGATATAATAATGTTCTGCAAATCACGGATTACTGAACCGATTAAGGTTTTTACCCCGTTAATCATGCGCCATTCGTTTACTTTAACTGAGATAACCGAAACCTCGTTTCGTTTGGTGGGCTTAAACTGTATGAGGCCTGTTGAGGTATCAAAATGGAAGCCTGCGGGAAGGTTGAGGCTTGTATTTGGAAAGCCAAGAAAAGTAAGGGGTCTGATAGCTGAAAAAGAACCACTATAACTTGTAGGAGTATCGGGCCCTGAATATGGATTAATCAGCTCATAGGTGAGCATATCATAGTTAGGGTCGGTGTTTTTAAAATTCAGGCTGATATCTTGACCTACGGGAAGAAGTACCTGTGGGGTAGATGAAAAAACTGGCGATGAATTGGTTGGCGCAAGGCATTTGTTGACGGTAGCCTCGGTATAAAAGTAGTCGCCAGCAGCACCGGTAGAGATGCTTGAATTTCGGCAACAATCCTTCCATCCCAAACGATAGAAGCAACAGGTATCACCGCCAATATAAACAGTAGTTGTATAAACGCGGTCTTCAACACCGTATGGGTAGCTGCCTGTGCAACGGCTTTTTACGGTGCAATTAAGCCCCACACC
This sequence comes from Agrobacterium sp. 719_389, assembly GCA_943370295.1. Lineage (GTDB taxonomy): Bacteria > Bacteroidota > Bacteroidia > UBA8524 > UBA8524 > SB11. Next base: position 143,077 of record CALRQL020000003.1, read on the forward strand.
TGTAATATCAGTAGAAGAAATTAGGGTTAAAGGAAAGTAGGTGGTTTTGCAGGCTGATGTAACACTTATGGGGGGAATTGGTGCAACAATAGAATTACAATCTCTGTACAGGTGTAAAGTAACCAATAAACTATCGTTACCCTTGTTTACATAAGTAATATCAGCACCTGTCACATGCCCTGCTTTGGTGTTTTGGGCTGTGATGCATAAAAATGCAATCGCAAGAAATAGTTGGTAAAAAGCCTTCTTCATAATCAATATTATTTAGTAATAATAAAACTGTATTGATATTGTACCCCGAATATATCCGTAAGTAATAGATGATATACACCGGCTTCAAATGTATCTGTTAAAATAGTGGTTTTTTGCACCCCTATATCAGGTACTCCTGCGTTTATTGTGCGGCCTGCAATGTCGGTAATACGGATAGTAGCAATGTTTTCACCTTCTACGGTAAGCATATTGCTTAATGCAACGGGGTTGGGGTATATTTTATAATGTGAATTTGCAATGGATTGTATGCCTACATTTTTAGTAACAGTTATCAGGTCTTTCTTTTCAATGGTGTCTGAACAAATGCCGTTAGATACTATAAGCCTAACATTATAAGTGCCCAAGCTTGTAAACGTATATGTAAAGTTTTGTTGGGTTGATGTGGTTACTATTGTGTTGGCAGCATTTGTTATTAACCAGTTCCAGCTGCTGGCTCCTCCTGATGTTAAGTCAAGAAACTGAACGGTAAGCGGTAAGTTTCCTACGTTATTACTATTTGTAAAGGCGGCAACAGGTACATTATTGGTCACGTGTATGTTTACGGTGTCTATCATTGGGCAACTATTTGACCCCATAAAGCTGTAGAACAAACTGTGGTTACCACTACCTGCAACGGCAGGGTTAAAAGAAGTGCCTGTAACGCCATTGCCTTGCCAGCTTCCTGTACTTGGCGATGCCATTAATGCAGCGGGTTGAGCATTGGCGCAAACCTGCGCGGGTGCCGTAATGGTTGCCCTGTTTCTGGGGTGTACACTAACTCTGATATCATCATCGTCTTTGCAGCCAAAGCTATCAGTAACAATAACCTTATAAGTGTTGGTTGTATAAACCGCAAACGAGGTAGTATCAGTAGTAGCACCATTAACCCAGCTGAAAGTATAAGGGGCTTTGCCTATTGATGCGGTTGCTTTTAGTGCGGCGGTAGCTCCGTAGCATACCGTAAAATCAGCACCGGCAAACGCCATTGGGTTTTGGAAAGGAGTCATAAACATTGTATCGGTAGCTGAACATGCAACGCTATCGGTTACAGTTACCCTTATTTGGCGGGTAGCAAGCGATACAGTAAACAAAAATACAGGCGATGACGGGGCCGACGAATTCCAAGAATATTCTAACGGCCCGGTACCTCCGCTACTTGCTGAAGCATCAAGGGTAATTTTTGTGCCAACACATGCACTATCTGTTGCAGGTAGCGAAACAGTGATGGCAGGATTGCTTTTTAACAATAAAGTATCGTATGCAATACATCCTTTACCGTCGGTAATTGAGATAGTAAATAATGAATCGGTAGTTGGGGTAAAAGTATAGGAGGCTTTATTGGTTTGTATGATTGGCCAAGGGAATGTAAACGGCCCAACTCCATCAACTGCGGTAGCAACAACAGTTGCAGGTTTTGCATTACAAATAACTCTATCAGGACCTAAATCAAGGCTAAATTTAAACACCTTTACCTTGCGGGTAATAATGTCGTAACAGCCTGTAGAATCAGTTACTTTTAAATTAAATCGGACAGAGTCGTTTATCTGTCGGGTGATGCTTTGTGTAGTGTCAATGCCAACCCATTCGTATTTAAAAGGTGCAATACCCGATACGGGTTTGGCAGTTAATTGCAGTTGTGTATAACGACATACGGTTGTATCAGGACCAATAGAAGCAAGTGGCGCTGAAACAGCCACGCGTATAGAATCAGTGCCTAAGCAACCTGCCCCGTCAATCGCAGTTACCTTGTAGTACTTAGTAGCCAGCATAGGTATTCTTGCAATGCCGCTGTGTTCAGTAACATTATCTTCCCACCAAAACTTATAAGGGCCTGCACCGTTTAAAGGCGTTGCACTTAGTTGCAGTGTATCAAACTTGCACGATACTGTATCGTTTGAGGTGTTTAATTGCAGGGCGTATAACGGAGAAATAAAAACAGAATCACGCTCATAATTGCCAAAACAGCCAAACTTGTTTTTACTCCTTATGGCAAAGTGGTTCCAGCCCGGCTTGTTGAAGTACATAATTGCCGAGTCGCCGATAATGGTATCAAAAAATCCGTTTTCAATTTCCCAGTCAAGCGTAAGGTCGGGAAAAGAATCCTTGTAAGCCTTTACAATTACCTTGTTGCAACCCACCACCACTTTTTCAACAGCATGGTTACTGCTATCGTAGGCTTTTCTCACATAAAGGGCATGTGTATTTTGCATATAAGCATTGGCTACGCATTGATTGCTGATAGTACCTACAACATACAAGTATGGGGCTCTTCTAATTTGCGCGGAGGTTGGGGTCCAGCATAGGGTGGCCATTGGGTTGGGAGTATTGGTTACATTGGTAATAGTTGCACCCGGTATATTCTGGCTCCAGCCGGCAAAAAAGGTGGTATCAACGCCTCCCGTGGCAATGTTTATACATTTGCTTACACCGCTGCATATAGACTCGTCGGCAGTACTAATTGTCGGCATATTCATATTTACAGATGAAATAACATTAACCATTATTTCTAATCTGCTAAAACCCGCCAACGTTTCTGTTCCGTTTACTTTTCGGTATTCCCTTGCTTCAATACAAACTATCCCTAATTCATTCTGTTTAGTAGGTCTAAAAGAAATTTCTCCGGTAACATTATCCATGCGAAAACCGGCAGGGCTGGAAAGACTTACGTTTGGAAAGCCTAAAAATGTAAGCGGTTTTGCGGGGCTAAAACTTCCGGTATAGGATGCAACAGTACTGCTGGCAGTATAGGCCGGAGCCAGCATAAACGATACTGAATCTTGCGTATCGTCATACTCCATCATAGCGTGGTTAATGGTAATATCCTTTCCTGCGGGGAGTAAAAAGCGTGGATGTTGTACCAGTTTGGGAGCCGTGTTTTTTCCTGCACATTTATTCACCCAAGCAAAGTTGTACATATCTGTAGAGGACATCCCTGTTGAAATGGCCCCGCTGCGGCAGCACTCAGTTATTGCAAAACTATACTCGCAAGCACCGCCTGAAATGTTAATTGTATCTGCAAATTCCCAAGCTTCAATACCATAATTTCCTGAGCTATTGCAGCGACTGCCTAAAGTGCAGCCTGATATAGAGTATAAATGGGTAATATCGGCTTTATTAATAAAAGTGGTAGTGCTGTTAAATTTTCCGGTTGATTTTCCGGTAATCTCAAGTACAGGATTTGAAGGAGTTAAGCCATTGCAATCGCGGTACAAGGTTACGTAAACAATGTAGTTTACCGAATCGATTGCTTTATAGGTAATATGTGAACCCATTGTTGCATTTGCCGATACAGTATGGATGCAGCAAAAGAAAGCGAGCGTAAAAATAATTACACTATGTAATTGATTAAAAATCTTTTTCATAAATAAAAAGGTAGGTATAGGCTTGTATAGGTTAGATACAGCCTTGTATGCTTACGTTGCTTATTTAATAACTGGTTTGCAGGTGATAATTTCTAAATGCCTTGCACAGCAAGGCATTTGTTATTTCGCTATTATTAATTTATATACAAAACTTTTTTTGTTGGTGTATTTAAGGTGTAATAAATAAACGCCGGCTTCAATATCGGGTAGGTTCACAGTATATTCAGTCCCTTTTTGTTCGGTGTCAATTAAAATAACACGGCCATGAATGTCGTATAAACTAATAGTGTTTATTTCATGTCCTGATATAAATACTTTATCAGCAGCAGGGTTAGGATAAATAATAAAAGGATTTTCATCTGTATTAATACCCACATTCAGCTGCCCTATTACCGCATTGTTCACTGTTGTTTCGCCATCGCATTTACCATTTCCGGCAGTTAAGCGGATGCTATACTTTCCTACTGTAGTTATTGTGAATGATGGGTTTTTGTTGGTAGAGGTATGCGTAACGGTGTCAAATTCATTTCGCACTTCCCACTGCCATGTGTTTGCAGGCGGCGGGGTTGTGTTGGTAAGGTTAATTGTAAAAGGAACGATGCCGGTATCAATATCAACGGTAAATGAAGGTACGGGAACGGTATCAACAAGGGCGGTGGTTGTATCTGCTGAAATACAGCCGAAAGTATCTGTGAAAGAGTAAGCAAGAACATGTGTTCCGGCCCCTGCTAGTTGGGGGTTAAACACATTGCCGCTTACCCCGTTGCCCAACCACGTGCCGCCAGTGGGCAGTGCTTGCAGTGTTTGCAGAGTATCGTTTTGGCAAAGCTGCGGAAGGGGTGTAAATGTTGCTTTGCTTGTTGGATGCACGTTAACGGCTACAGTATCAAAGCCTACACAATTATTGCTATCCGTACATTTTACTACATAACTTTTTTGTGATGCAACTAAAGTACTGAAGGTATCCGCGGCGTGTGTATTATCCCACAAATAGCTAAACGGTGCTGTTCCTGCGCTATTGGTAGCTTTAAAAGTTAAGGTGGTACCCTTGCACACAACACTATCAGCCCCTGCATTGGGCAATGGGTTGGGGTTGGCTGCCACTGTAATAGTATCTAATCCAACGCAACCAAAAGCATCGGTTATTTTTAAGTAATGTGTTTGGGTAGCATTTACGGTAACGCGCAACGTATCTGTTGTATAAGTGGTGTCCCACAAATAAGAAACAGGCATAACCCCGTTGTGCCCTTTTACTTTAAGGGTAATATCGCCCCCTTTACAAACACCTGTATCAGCGGTAGCATTTATTAGCAGTTTGGGCAGTGCAGTAACTTGTATGCTATCATACAACTCACACCCGTTGCCGTCTTTGGCTTTTAGTATAAATAAAGAGTCTTTGGTAAGGTTTAATGCAGTTATCGTGCTTGAAATATTAGAAGTACCAATCCATTCATACTTTAATGGGTTTTTAAAGTTGATTGCAGTAGCAGCCATTGAAACGGACGTGCCATAACAGATGGTAGTATCAGGAAAATTGGTAAGCTTAAAAGGGTACACGGTATAATAAACCGAATCGGCCAATGATGAGCAGCCATTACTGTCTTTTGCAATTACATGGAACCATTTGCTGTTGTTAAGACTGCGTGCAAGGGTTTGCCCGGTGTCGGTTCCGTTCCATATAAAAGTGTAGGGAGCTTTTGATATTACCGATATAACAGCCTCAAGGGTAAACGATGTTTTGGGGCATACCGTTTTGGCAATTCCGGCTGATACCGTAGGGATATTGTTTACCGTTGCGATTATATTTTTTGATGCCACACAGCGGTTATTATCAGTTACAATAACTTTATAAGCAGCGGTGGCAACAGGGCGGTTATACAAAGAGGCACTATTGGATAAACCTGCGCCGTTTAAACTCCAGCTGTAGGTAAACGGGGCAATACCGTTTAAGGGTGTTGCAAACAGTGGTATCGAGTCGCCCATACATAAGGTGGTATCGTTTGTGGCAGAAATTTGAAACTTGTACGAAGTGGCAGGGATATACACCGAATCAACAAAAGGGTCGCTGGAGCAAGGAGCATTAGTGCGAAGCAGGACCGAAAACTTGTTCCAACCCGTATCGGCAAACGAAACACTCAACGAGTCGCCATTAATTTGCCACGCTATCACTGAGTCAATGGGCTGAAAGTGGAAAGTAGCCTGAGCTAATGATTTTTTTGTGATTAACTTAATTCGGGCTGTATTACACGATACCGATTTGCCGCCCAAACCAAAGTAGCTGCTATCCGGTGTCTCTTTTGCACTGAAGATAAAACTCCTTGAGGCGGTGCCATTTTTGGGGCAGCTGTTGTCGCGTACAGTAGCAACGATAAAATTTGTGTTGTTTAAATCGCTGGTTTGTGCTGTCCAGCATACTTCAGCAACAGCATTTTTTCCATTGTAAGTAATGGTAGTGGTTGCACCCGGTAATAGTTTTGCAAACGAAATAAAAGTACTGTCGCTGGTGTCCGAATCTGAGGAAGTAATGGTAATGCACTGTTTTTTACCCACACAGGCAACAGCATTGCTTCCGGATAGTTTGGGCATTTTGTTTATACTGTCCAACATCACAAAAAAAGTGCCCTCAAGCCTTGTTTGGCCAATTACGGTTCGGCTGTTTCCTGCTTTTCGCCACTCAGTAATTTGTATACAGTAGGATGAAATCTCGTTGTTTTTTGTGGGCCTGAACATAAATAAACCGTTTACACTATCTAAACGAAACCCTGACGGAAAGATAAGGGAGGCATTAGGAAACCCAAGAAACGTAACGGGTTTTTGCCAATTGCTTGATGCTGCCCCCAACGGAGCCACAAGGTTATAGCTTAACGAATCGGTATCATCGGAAAAGCCGTGATTATGAATAAAATCTTGCCCTAATGGTAGTATGAATTGCGGCGGTAAGGAATAAACAGCACTGGTATTGGCACCCAGGCATTTATCAATCCATACACTGTTTGATAGGGGGGTGCTTGCAGCACCATTGGTAATATAAGAGGGGCGGCTGCCAGTATCGTACTCAAAATAATAACGGCAGGCACCTGATGAGACATCAACGGTGGTTTTATAAACAAGTTCTTGAATGCCTAAAGGGAAAGAACCGCTGTTACAAGTTGTTTGGGTAGTACAACCGTTAAAAGAGCCTGTAACGTCTCTAACTGATTGCAGGGTGGTGCTTGCAGTGTATATTCCTGATGATTTACCTGTAACTTTTATGTTGGGGGTGTTTACAGAACTTCCCGCGCAATCACGGTATAGGGTTAAATATACTTCGTAGCTAACGGAGTCGATAGATTTATAACCTATATACGAGCCAACTATATTTTGACAGGGAACTGTTTTACTAAGCAGCGCAATTATAAAAACAAAAAGAAATCTTTTCATGTGCAATAAGGTTATCAATCAAAAAGAACCTTACAGCAAATGAAGCGTTGCCCCAACAAAAATATGTTCGTCTAAAACACTGATTAGCGCCCTAAATCGCGCATTACTTTGTAGTGCGAAACAATGGCTTCACCCATAGTAGGGTAGTAATTGTAGGTAACGTTGTACTGCTTGCAAACACGTTCTACAATTTCGCTAAGTGCGGGATAGTGTATGTGGCTTACTTTTGGGAACAGGTGATGCTCAATTTGGAAATTAAGACCGCCCAAGAACCACGATAGGGTTTTGTTTTTTAGTGCAAAGTTGCAAGTAGTAAGCACTTGATGCTCGGCCCACTCTTTTTCTATCAGTTTATCACCGTGCAGGGCTTCTTCAAAATGTGCTTTTTCAACCACATGGGCTAATTGAAACACTACCGACATAGTGAGGCCAAACAGTGCATTCATTACCAAAAACCCAATAATAAAGTTAGTAAAACCTAAAAAGTACCAAGGGATAACAATGTATGCCACTGCATACCATGCTTTACTTACCCAAAAAATAATATGTTCTTTTACAGTAAAATCTTTAAGCGGAGTTACCACCACTTTGCCGGTAAAGTATTTTATAAAGTCCATCAGCCATACCCAAAAATGGATGGTGAGGCAATACACCAAAATACCGTATATGTGCTGGTAGCGGTGCATTTTTAGTTTCTTCTGGGTTTCGCAGTGGCGGAGTACGGGAATCTTCATTATATCGTCGTCAATCCCGTCAATATTGGTAAATGTGTGGTGCACTACATTGTGTTTGGTTTTCCATAAAAAGGCATTGCTACCCAAAAAGTTCATGCTGTAACCAAACAAATCGTTTACCCACTTTTTTTTGCTATAGCTGCCGTGGCAGGCATCGTGCATCACATTAAACCCGATGAAAGCCTGATTCATACCCAGTAATGCCGCAGCCAAAAGCGCTACGTACCAAACAGGAGTATAAAACACCAACCATGTGTATAGCAATACAGTTACCGATAAAAACACGATTGTTTTTAGGTACAGTCTCCAATTGCCTTGTTGCGAAAGCTGGTGCTGTTTAAAATAAGCGTCTACCTCTTTGCGCAGGGCAGTATAAAAAGGACTTTTATTGTTTGCGAAAGTTACTTTTGCCATCTTGAGAATGTGACGGAAGTTTACCGTAAGATGTTCGCAAGATAATTATAAACTTTTATACAAGAGATATGATTTCTGTCAGCAAAGTGTAAGTGTCATTACCAAGGATAAAAAAACTGAAGGCGGCTAACCTATACACCAAAAAATGTCGTTATGCGTTTATAAACTGTATTTTTGTTGCTTTAAAAAAAGATAGCCGCTTGTCAATCTTAGTACAAAACCTTACCAAATTATACGGCACTCAAAAAGCCGTTAATGATATCTCGTTCACTGTAAACCCGGGTGAAATTGTTGGTTTTTTGGGACCTAACGGTGCCGGCAAATCAACCACTATGAAAATATTAACGTGCTTTATCCCCCAAACGGAGGGCAAGGCCGAAGTATGCGGGTTTGATGTGACTGAAAACCCCATTGAAGTGCGTCGCCACATTGGCTACTTGCCCGAGCATAACCCGTTGTATTTGGATATGTATGTGCGCGAGTATTTACATTTTACTGCCAAGTTGCACGGTTTGGCGGGCAATGTGAATGCACAGGTGGATGAGATTATTGAGAAAACAGGCATTACTCCTGAGCGTAAAAAGAAGATAGGGCAGCTATCAAAGGGGTATCGCCAACGTGTGGGACTTGCCCAAGCGTTATTGCACAACCCAAAGGTGCTTATTTTGGATGAGCCGACCAGTGGACTTGACCCTAACCAAATTAGTGAAATACGTAATCTGATTAAAGAGACCGGCAAAGATCGCACGGTAATACTTTCTACCCACATTATGCAAGAGGTAGAAGCATTGTGCGACCGTGTGATAATTATTAATAAAGGCCAGATTGTGGCCGATGACGATACCCAAACGTTGAAGAGCCGTTTTGTGAAGGGCGGCAGTGCTATTATTAAAGTGGTGTTTAAGGGTAATGTAACCGAACAGCAATTAAAAACCATTAAAGGGGTATCGCAGGCAAAACATTTGGGAGAAAACCGTTGGCAATTACTGGCAAGCAACCCCGATGAGATAAAAGAGCTATTATTCAGGTTTGCGGTTGATAATAACCTTGTGATTTTGGAATCAGCACAAGAAACGCAACGCTTAGAGGATGTATTTCAACAACTAACTACCTAAAAACACGAAAGGCATTCTGTGTAGAATGCCCATTCGTGTAAGAAAAAGTCTAAGAGGTTTAAGCCGGACCTCCCATCACCTTAATATTGTTATTTTTTGCACTGCTTTGTAGTGCAAATCTCCGTTTAGTTGTATATAGTAAATGCCTTGTTGCAAATGTGCGGTGCTGATAGTGTGCATCGCACTGCCTTCAGCAATTACCCCGCTATACACCTCTCTGCCCAACAAATCAATTAATGTAACGTCAACCGAGCCTTCATATTGTTGCAAGCTGCGACTAATGTTTACGCTGGTATTGGCGGGGTTAGGATAAACAGATACTGTTAGTTCAGGGTTTATCTCACGCACCCCGATAGGGTTTTGAACTTTTGAAGTATCTTCTAAAGCGTTTAAAAAATTAATACCGCCCCTAAAATTGCCAATCACCATAATGGGCTTTGCTTTGGCGCTGTCGCTAAGTTTTGCTACCACAGGTGCTGAGCGCATACCGGGCAAGTAGCCACCCATTTGTTTGGTAATGTTATTAAACAAGAAGGTATCATTAGGAATAAAATCCCCATTAAGGTTACCGTCAATACTGTCAAACATCCAAAGCTTGCCGCTGTAGCAGCCAACGGCTAAATCTAACTTGCCGTCAAGGTCAAAGTCCCCAAAGTGAGGAGTTGCGAAGCCTTTGGTATCGTAAACAACGGTAGTATCTATAATTTCACCGGTATTAGGATCGGGTACGTAATAGTAATACCAATCGTTCACAAATACACCGCCCAAAGTATCGATATTGGGAACACTGTCGAAGTTTGCCGCAGTGGCAGAGCCCTTGTTTTTAAAGAAATTGATGATGCCCGATGAAGTACCTACGGCAATATCAAGCAGGCCGTCTTTATCAAGGTCTACAATTTGAGGAGCAGCAGCATTGCCCACATCAATTTTCATATAATTTTTTATAGGCGTGGTAAACGATAGACTTGTTGAGGTATTGTTTTGATAGAACCAAAGCTTACCATCTGCATCACCTATTAGCATATCGGGCTTCCCGTCGCCTGTCAAATCACCAAAAGTAGGTTTCATATCACGTATGCTATCCTTTATCAAGCCCAAATAATCGTTGCCGCTTTGTAGCTCAAATACGGGTTTGGTTTTAGTTCCGGTGTTCAAAAACAAATTCATGCGGTCAGCAGCGTTCAAAGTCACCTGATAATCGCCCCTGTGGGCCACCAGCAAATCAGTATCGCCGTCATTATCTACGTCAAGGAAAGAAGGTGAAGCTCCCGAACCGAAATCAATAGTATTATCCTGTATAAAGTTTTGTTTTACTAATGCAAACGATGGCAGGGTATTGGTACCGTTGTTTTTATAAAACCATACCTGGTTTAAAGTTTTACCACCCGAGGCCATATTTGGGGCAACAAGTAAGTCTTTAACCCCATCGTTGGTTACATCAACATAAAAGGAAGCGGGGAATGTGTAAACTTTTGCGCGGTTGGCTGTGGGGAAAACGGTATCATAGCTAACCATCGAATCAGAGTTCCAAGAAAATTGGGTTTTTCCATTGATGAGCAACGTAAGCTCATCGTACGAAGCGTCCCCTAAAATCAAATCATTATCGTTGTCGTTATCCATGTCCAGCATCAACATGGTAGAACCTGAGTGCGCTCCGGATTTTTTTGGGTAATATTTACCGCCCCAGCATTCAACACCCAGCGTTACGCTGCGGTCTATAAAACTTTCCCTAAAGTTGCCCCAGCAAAAATCATAGGCACGGTAACGAAGGCTATCCAGAGGTAACGTATCATCCACCGCCTCATTTCCGTATAAAGTGATAGAAGCCGCTGATGCATCAAAGCTCAAAATATCAATATCGCCATCACCATCCGCATCTAAAATAGCGGGGATATCCATATCAATACTGTAAATAGAGGCTAATGGCAAACCGTCAACATTTTGGTCGTATTCAAGCACCTCTTTGGCAACCTCAAAAGCAGGAATGCCGTTGGCCGATACGTTTTTATATACCATTATTGATTGTGAGTAGTAATAGGGATTAGCAGCCGTAAAAATGTCTTCTTTACCATCTTTGTTGTAATCAACCAACAGTGCCCAAGAGTTTATTTTAGGAAAACCAAATTCATATTGGGGGGCGTAAATCCAATCGGCTCCTGCACCGGTATTGCGGATAAAGGTTAGCACTTTATTACCGCCCCTATCAAACACAAACAAATCTTTAACGCCGTCGGCATTTAAATCAATGTTTGAAAACTGGGGAGAAACCAAACCTCCCACAAAGGGAAACGGAATTTTTTGCTGTGGGGCAGAATTAAACACCAACGAATTGTCCAAATAAAATTTGGGACTTTGAGCAATGGCAAAAGAATAGAAAGCAAAAGCCACTAAAAAGGTAAGTGTTTTTCTCATGCGCATTTGTGGGTTTAAGTACATAGTTAGATAGTGTTTAAGGGTAAAATGTTGCCCCAAAGTAACAAAAAAACGATAAACGCTAAATTTAGCTTAATATAGCAGGGTTTTTAAGCCATGCAGTTATTACCTTCTATACAGCATTTATACGGGTTGTACACCCGCAGTTATAAGGTGTGTACCGATACCCGAAATATAATTGAGGGCAGTATATTTTTTGCCCTTAAAGGAGCTAACTTTAACGGTAACTTATTTGCTGCCGATGCCCTTGAGAAGGGTGCGGCGTATGCCATTGTTGACGAGGAAATTGCAACCACTGATGAGCGCATACTAAAAACCGAAGATGCTTTGCAAGCCTTGCAACAGCTTGCCAACTACCACCGCAAGCAGTTGAATATTCCGGTGATTGCAGTTGGCGGCAGTAATGGTAAAACCACTACTAAAGAGCTGTTGTTGGCAGTACTCTCAAAAAAGTACAATGCACTTGCCACGGGGGGTAATCTTAATAATCACATCGGAGTGCCATTAACACTACTTTCCATTACCCCGCAGGTTGAAATTGCTGTGATTGAGATGGGTACCAACCAGCCCGGTGATATGGAATTGTTATGTCAAATAGCTGAGCCAAATTATGGTATTACTACCAACATAGGGAAAGAACACCTTGAAGGGTTTGGTAGTATTGAAGGCGTTGCAAAGGAAGAAAGTATGTTGTACCTGCACCTGCTACACCACAACGGATTAGCGTTTGTAAATGCTAATGATGAGTGGTTGGTACGCATGGCAAGCAGGCTTGAACGACAATATAAATATGGGTATGATACCGAACAGCGTAAAATAATCAGTGCGGATTATAAAGGCGAATTATTATCTGTTAATCCATTTATAGAAGCTGTGTTGCCCTATGGTGCAGGGGTTATAAAAGCAAATCTTAGCGGTGAATATAATTTTCAGAATATTATGGCAGCGGCTTCTATCGGTCATTATTTTGAAGTTGAGGCAGAGCAAATAAAAGCTGCAGTTGAAGGATACGCACCCACCAATAACCGCTCGCAAGTAGTGAAAAGAGGCAGTAATGTGCTGTACATGGATTGTTATAATGCCAATCCCAGCAGCATGGAGGTTGCCTTACGGAACTTTGCAGGGTTTGAAACACCTAATAAAATAGTTGTAATTGGGGATATGCTTGAGCTGGGCAGTTTTGCCCCGGCCGAACACGAAGCAATGGCAGCACTGTGTAAGCAATTGGGGTTTGAAACCGTATATTTTGTAGGGCCTATTTTTGCACCCTATGCACAGATTGCTAACGCACAGCATTTTGAAAATTCGACCTTATTAAAAGAGTATTTTTTGGAGCAAAAGCCTCAAAACAGCTACATTTTATTCAAAGCTTCACGGGGCATTGCGCTTGAAAAAGCTGCTGCAGCGTTTGAATAAAACAGCAACCTGCTTATGCTGTGCAGGGTATATCAAAAAAACTGCTTGCGCATTACAATGCTACCCTGTATTATTGCAACAGGATATATCTATCCATTTCACTGTTTCAATATTAATTTTCAACTAAACTTTATTACTATACCAAAGAACAGAACCCTGTTTTTGTATTGTCAACACTTTACCGCAACACCTCATGTACGACATTCTTACACTTAATGATTTACTCTTATCCGAATTGAGAGAAATTGCCCGGAAATTCAACATCAAAGATTCGGAGCAGCTAAAAAAACAAGACCTGATATATAAGATACTTGAACACCAAGCGGTAAGCACTCCCGCTGAAGATGATGATAAGCCCCGCCGCGGGCGCAAAAAACCTGTACAGGAAAAAGCAGAACAGGTGGTGGTAGAAGATGCCAAGCCTGAACCGAAGAAACGCGGCAAGCGCAAAAAAGACGATGAAGAGGCTGATACTGAAACTGCACCCGTTACTTCCCCAGAACCTCAAGAATTTGTGATTGATACCGGCGACGATATGTCGTTGGATTTTATATTAAACGACCCTGATTTGGTTGCTGACGAAGAAACCAAGCCCGCTCCGCAACCACAAGTACAACCACAACCCGAAGCACAACCACAACGCCAGCAACGCCACCAACAACCCCGCGAAGAACGTGGCGCAAGGTATAGCAATGCAGTAGATGCGTTTATTAATTATGCCGAAGTTGAAGGGGTGGTTAGCTCACAAGGTGTTTTGGAAATTGTGCAAGACGGCGGCTACGGCTTCCTTCGCTCAAGCGATTACAACTACATGCCCTCGCCTGATGATATTTATGTTTCTCCTTCACAAGTAAAATTGCTGGGACTTAAAACAGGTGATACCCTTAAAGGCACCGTTCGCCCCCCCAAAGAAGGTGAGAAATATTTTGCATTGATAAAGGTAGAGAGCATTAACGGTAAAGACCCCGCTGATGTTCGCGACCGTGTGGGTTTTGAACACCTTACACCGCTTTTCCCTGATGAAAAGCTAAATTTGGTGTACGACCCTAAAAATTACAGTACCCGTATTATAGATTTGATTTCGCCCATTGGTAAGGGACAGCGCGGTTTGATTGTGGCACAGCCCAAAACCGGTAAAACTACCTTACTAAAAGATATTGCCAACGCTATTGCCGCAAACCACCCTGAGGTGTATTTGATTGTGCTTTTGGTGGACGAACGTCCTGAGGAGGTAACCGATATGGCACGCAGCGTGCGTGGCGAGGTTATCAGCAGTACGTTTGACGAGCCTGCTGAAAAACACGTGAAATTGGCCAACATTGTGCTTGAAAAAGCAAAACGTATGGTGGAGTGCGGACACGATGTGGTGATAGTGCTTGACTCTATTACTCGTTTGGCGCGTGCTTATAACACGGTGCAACCTGCGTCGGGTAAAATACTTTCGGGTGGCGTGGATGCGAATGCATTGCATAAACCCAAGCGTTTCTTTGGAGCTGCCCGTAAAATTGAAAACGGCGGTTCACTTACCATTATTGCTACTGCGTTGATTGACACAGGCAGCAAAATGGATGAGGTGATTTTTGAAGAATTTAAAGGAACCGGTAACATGGAATTGCAGCTTGACCGTAAACTATCGAACAAGCGTATTTACCCTGCTATCGATATACTTTCTTCAAGCACCCGTCGCGAAGATTTGCTGCTTGATAAAGCAGTGATGCAGAAAATTTGGGTATTGCGTAACCACTTGGCCGATATGAACCCCGAAGAAGCCATGAATACGCTGCTTAAATATATGCGCGGAACTCAAACTCACGAAGAATTTTTGATTTCGATGAACGGATAACAATATTTTCAATTAGCCAATCTGTGATGAGCGGATTGGCTAATTGTTTATTTCTATAGAAAATTGCCTTGTAAATGTATTGTTAGGGCTTAATGAAACAACCCCCTCTTTCCCCTTAAATTCTCCCTCGAAGTTGGCATTATCAGCCAGACCGCACCATGGTTCTAAGCACAGAAATTCATGACAGTTGGGTTTGGTCCAGATACCGAAATAGGGGAAGCCTTCAAAATCCATGGTTAAATTGTAATCACCGCTAAAGCTTTTCAAATTCAACTTTTTCGAAGCCATATTTTTAAACACGATAGCATCTTTATCAAACAAAGAAGCCGTTAATGGTAAGCGGTTTGAATTACTAACTACCGTTTCGGTTTCGCCCGAAAAAAGATTGTCTTTTAACAGCCAACGCTCAAGCGTTTCAGGTTTTTCAAATTCAATGTAATAGTCTTCCAGTTGCTTTGCAGGCAAATTAAAACCCGGGTGAGCGCCCACTGAAAAGTATATGTTTTGTGTGCTTGGATTACGAATAGTAAACGTGGTTATCATGCTGTTTTCTTGTAGAAGATAACTAACCGAAAACTCAAATTCAAAAGGGTATTTCTTTACGGTTTCAGGATTGCTTTTTTGTGTTAATAAAACCTCATCGTTGGTATGTTTAGTTATTTCAAACACACTATCGCGGGCAAAACCGTGCCTGCTCAATGAGTATTCGTTACCATCCACCCTGTAAGTCCCGTTTTTCACCTCCCCCACAATGGGGAAAAGAATGGGTGCGCTACGATTCCAGTAAGCAGGGTCGGCTTGCCACAGATATTCAAAGCCTGTATTTAAGTTTTTCAAGCTTTTTAATTCAGCACCCAAAGGGTTAATGGTTGCTGTTAGATACTCATTCTTTATGGTAATCATGGGGTGGGCATTTTTATGTGCAGCTTTTTGGCAAAGGGGGCTATTTCAAAATTATCATCGTAAAACAATTCTCCGTCAATATGGGCAGGCATTGTTTGCGGAAGTTTCAACACAACCTTATCGGCAGTAAAATAATTTAAGATGGGTAAGTGCAGGTGTTTTCCTTTTTCAACCATTTTAAGGCAACGTCCGCGTTTGATAATGCTTACTTTATGAATAGCGCAAACATCCAGTAAATTGTCGGTAATAATAGCTTTTGGAGTAATTTTAAAACCGCCGCCAAACGTGGTGCTATTGGCAACGGTAACCATAAAGCAAGGAAACGAAACTATGTTACCGTTTGCAGTGAGTGTAAATACCTGCTCGCGGTAAGTAAACAAGTGCCTGATTACGTGGTAATAGTAGGCCAAGAAACCGCTAAACCACGAAGGGCTGTGCATCATGCTCTCAACTATTCTACCATCAAACCCCACCCCAAACCCATGTATAAATAAACGGTTATTGCATTGCCATACGTCAATGGGTTGCGGGCTGCCGTTTAGGGCAATGGTCAAACAGTTTTCAAAAGCCGGTTTACTGATATAATTCTTAATGAAATCATTACCCGTGCCGGAAGGGATTACTGCTACGGGCAGGTGCCACATATTTTCCGGCAGCGAGTTTATAAATAAATGTAGGGTACCGTCACCGCCGCTTACCCAAATTTCAGTGGGATTAAACTCTTCATACGCTTTTGTAAGCTTGTAGCGGTTGGCTTCCACATCGGCAATGGTTTCTACTACACGGTGGGCAATACCTTCTTGTTGCAAAAGGGTGGTAATTTTTGCAAGTGCAAAGCGGTTTTTTCCTTTAGCGGCAAACGTATTGTGGAATATGAGGGTACGGCGTTCCAAAACTGTGCGATAAAATACGGGGATTTTTGGAATTCGTTTACCGACTCATCAAAGTAATTTTATAAATCATAGCTTGTAACTAAACTACAAACTCAATTTAGAGAACTCTTTTATCCTGCGGATAAAGAAATCGAACACGATGCTTTTGTGATAAACACCTGTATTGTTGTGTGGGTGGGTTTTATAGGCTTTGTATTCACTACGGCGTTTTATCCATTTACCAATTTGCAGGGTAAAGGTGGTGTGCGCTTTAAACACCGCCAGCGTATCGCGCCAATTACCGTACACCAAAAACATAAGTGCGGCCGCATCGTCCATTAAAAACCGAAGCGGTAATTTCCACAACAACCCTGTGCCGTTCATGTTTTTTACCATCATGGCCATGCAATTATGAAAGTTTAGAAACGTCTTGCGCGGGTTTTGCCGAGATAGTGTTCCTCCGCCTACGTGGTACACTACTGATGCCGGCTGCACCATAATTTTATACCCGTGGTTTTTCAATCGCCAGCAAAGGTCAATCTCTTCCATGTGGGCAAAAAAGTCGGCATCCAATCCACCCGCTTCAAAATACTTTTCAGAACGGATAAACATGGCTGCCCCACTGGCCCAAAACACTTCTTCAACAGTGTCGTACTGATTGGCATCAACCTCGGTATGGTCAATAATACGACCGCGGCAGAAAGGGTACGAAAGCGTATCAAGGTAACCACCCGCTGCTCCTGCATATTCAAACCGCTCTTTGTGGTGGTAGGATAGTATCTTAGGTTGGCAGGCGGCAATGGCAGTATCAGTATCCATTAAATCAATAATGGGCTGCACCCAATTTGGAGTAACTTCCACATCACTGTTCAGCAGGATAAAGTAATCCGCCTCTACTTGTTTAAGGCATTCGTTATACCCCCCTGCAAAACCGTAGTTTACGGGCAGTTGTATAACGCGTATCTGTGGATAGTATTGGCGTAAAAACTCGACCGAATCGTCGGTTGAGGCATTATCAGCCACAATTATCTCAAAATTATCGTAACGGGTTTGTAGCACCGCAGGCAAAAATGCCTCGAGCCATTTACGTGTGTTATAGTTTAATATTACGGCGGCTACCCTTGGCTGTGGCATTTTTCGTGATTAGTTATTATCTAATGCAGATGCACGGTAGGGGATAAACACAAAACGGGCTTCGGTGCCGTGTATCACAAACATACAGATAAACTCTTTCGGGTCTTTGAAGTTCTCTTTAAAGTAGTCCGACTTATCAGCCTGCACTACTCCTTTGTCAACAAATTCCTCCAAAGTAGATGCACTAATGCTCCAATGGGTTGACATATCGTCTTTATCAAGTATTACCTCGCCAATCTCAATGTCTTCTCTATGAGCAATAAAGATGGGGTGTTTTGAGTAACCACCCTTAATAATATCGCCTGAAGTTTCTTTGATGGATTCTTTCATCAAAATTAACTCAGCGCGCAGTTGTTGCAGTTGTACTTCCCAGGTATGGTTAAGCATAGCGGCTGCAAAGGTAGGGTTTTGTATGTTTTTTTGCTGTCAAATAAGGAGCGAGGTAAAATTGTTACGACGGGTATGAAACCCGTCGCTATTTGAGCGTTGTTTCAAGAGGGTTTTAAACCCTCCTGAAACAAACCCGTAAAAGAACAGGATTTTATATCCTGTTGTAACCTGTTTGTGGCGGGTTAAAAACCACCGCTTTTGTGATTACAACCTGCACGGGACTTAAGTCCCGTGCAGGTTGTAATCTTAACAGGATGGGGTTTAAACCCCATCTACAAATTCCACAAGCAATGTTACACTGTTATGCGGTTACGCAGTTACGGTGTTATTTTTGTTACGCAATCAACGCGGCTTTCGTGCATTTCCCTAAACTCTATACAATCGTTCAAACAATAACCTTTTGTGCAGTGTAATTGGTTTTTTAGCAGATTAGTCCCTTGCAACCTTGCGGCATGGTTAATCATCTACCCCATACCAACTATTTTTCGGTTATTTGCACTACCAACCACTGTGTTTTATTAAATGAACCAACCAAAAAACACCCTGCAACGGCTGTGGGATTGGCTAACGCCCAACCGCATTGCTTTGCTGTACGGTATTGCTTTTATTTTGGCCTCGGTGGCGCAATATTTTAAGCCGCAAACAGGAGAATACACCAACTACAATAATTACATTATTTTTAAACAGGCCTTTTTTCACCTGTTGGATGGTAAAGATTTGTACATAATCTACCCTGCTGAGTGTTGGGACTTGTTTAAATACAGCCCTGCCTTTGCTTTGTTTATGGGGGTGTTTGCATGGCTGCCCGATATTGCCGGCCTAACTCTTTGGAACCTGCTAAATGCTATGGTGCTGTGGTATGGCTTTGCCACTATACCCCATGCTACCAACAGGCAAAAAACCTTTATGCTGCTCTTTATATTTATTGAGTTGCTCACCAGCATACAAAACGCGCAAAGCAACGGTCTGATAGCAGGATTGATACTATTGGCATTTAACAAACTGGAAAACGGAGATGTACGGTGGTCGTCGTTGTTTATCACCCTTACCGTATTTATAAAACTGTTTGGCTTAGTAGCTTTTGCACTGTTTTTGCTATACAAGCAGAAGCCGAAGTTTATACTTTGGAGCATAGCGTGGACACTATTATTGTTGGTATTACCTATTGTAGTAAGCGGTTACGACGGGCTGCTGGCTCAATACCAAAGTTGGTGGATGATGCTGAAGGAAGACCACAGTGCGTCCGTAGGATTATCAGTAATGGGATGGTTACAAACGTGGTTTGGCTACAACGGTAGCAAAACCCTGATAACATTGGGAGGTGTGGCATTATTTTGCCTCCCGTTGATAAAAGTGCAGCAATACAGCGATTACACGTTCCGTTTACTGCTAACAGCCTCTGTGCTGCTATGGGTGATTATATTTAACCACAAGGCAGAGTCGCCAACGTTTGTAATAGCCATTGCGGGAGCGGCCCTCTGGTACTTTATGCAGCCTAAAAACACTGCAGCATTAGTACTGATAGTACTGGCGTTTGTATTTACCTCACTATCGCCTACCGATTTGTTTCCGCCGCCTGTGCGTAAACAATTCATAGAGCCGTATGTATTAAAAGCAGTACCCTGCATATTTATTTGGGGGGTGCTTATTTACCAAATGATGTTTAAGAAATATAAAAACGCATGAAAATCAATAAAATCATAATAGCCATATTGTTTTTTGTGATTACAATGCCCGGGTGGGCACAAGTACTGAAGGAAAAAGAATACTCGGCCAATAAAATATTAGTAGCCGAAGGCGAAAGCTATAAAGACGGCAAACGAGACGGGTTTTGGAAACTATATACCATAGACGGTGAAATAGACCAAGAGGGAAAATACGAAGCGGGGATACAACAAGGTGTTTGGAAGCGCTACGACCCTGCCAGTAAAAATTTGATAGAAGAAGTGGTGTATGTAAACAACATTGCCGACGGACCTTATAAAAGCTATCATGTGAGCGGGAAAAAAGCCGAAGAAGGCCCTTTTTACAAAGGGGTGCAGGTAGGGGAGTGGAAAATATATTACGATAGCGAAGGCAATTATTTGGCATCAAAAGGGACGTATGCAAATGGTAAAAAAGATGGGGTTTGGACACATTATTACGATGCCCCCGGCAATTTGGTAAAAGAAACAGGCCCTATTAGAAACGGTTTAAGACATGGTAAATGGCAAGTGTTTTACCCCTCAGCTAAATCGGTATTGTTATCAGAAGGGGAGTACATCAAAGGGGCGAAGCAAGGGGTTTGGACGGTATATCACGAAGAGCCTAATACTCTTTATACAAGGCTTACTTACATTGCCGATATGGAACAAGACTCTTTTATCAGTTATTATCCTACAGGTAGTTTGCACGAACGCGGTTTTTATGCCAACGGCAAACTGAATGGGCGGTTTGAAGAGTTTTACCCGGATGGCAAGCGCAAACAAGAGGGGAGTTATGAATACGGGATTAAAACAGGTTTTTGGAAACAATACACCGAAACCGGTTTGTTAAGTATTAAAGGCCTATACGAAAATGGGAAGGCCAATGGGATGTGGAGTTATTATAAGGCCAATGGTGGATTGGAATACGAACAAGAGTTTGTGAAGGGCGAAATGAAAGGTATCCGCCAAGAGTATTACCCTAATGGTAAACTACAGGCAAGGGGATTGATGAGCTACATGGGTAAAAACGGTTTATGGCTATACTTTAACGAAGATGGCTCGGTACTTAAAAAAGAGAACTGGCAAAACGGGAAACTGCTGCCCGAATAGGTAGGTAACCCTCCCACACCCCGTCATCCCGAACTTGTCTCGGGATATTATAAGTAATTATCGTGGATGGTAATGCGATGTTGAAACAAGTTCAGCATGACTACGTGTGCTACGCTTTCCACCCCCTGCCCCCGCAAGCGGGGGAAATTGAAAATCGCACGAGTATCTATACTTGAAGAAATTGTGAAGTAAGCTGACATCCCAATGTCCTCCTCTTAGAGGAGGATACAGGAGGAGGAGCTATCGCGTCATCCCAAACTTGTTTCGGTATATCATAAGAATTATCGTGGATGGTAATGAGATGCTGAAACAAGTTCAGCACGACTAAGGGTGCTACGCTTTCCACCCCCTGCCCCCGCAAGCGGGGGAAATTGAAAATCGCACGAGTATCTATACTTGAAGAAATTGTGAAATAAGCTGACATCCCAATGTCCTCCTCTAAGAGGAGGATACAGGAGGAGGGACTATCACGTCATCCCGAACTTGTTTCGGGATCTCCTAAGTATTTATTGTGAATGGTAATGTGATGCTGAAACAAGTTCAACATGACTAAAACACCCAGCAAAGGCGGTAGTCATCGTCCATCAAAGTGGTGTGTAGTGTTAGCTTTTGCTCCCCGTTTTTTGATAGTATGGCATCCACAGAGTGAGCATCGTTTGCAAGAGGCAGCAATATTTTCATGTGGTGCTTAAAATCCACTCCGCCATCGCCGTACCATTTAAAAATAGCTTCCTTACCTGCCCACAACAAATACATTGTTTCAAGGTCGTTTTCTCCTTCAAGGTATTGCCATTCATAATCGTTAATAAACTTACGGGCGATTTTCTTAATCCGTTCCGTTGTCTCTTCAATATCAATACCCACACTACCTGTGGTGCTTTTAATGGCGGCAGCATAAATGCCTGAATGGCTCAGACTGATGCGGCAATCCAACCCTTCAATATAAGGCCTGCCGTTAGGCATTTTCAAAAGCTGTAAAGGCTGGGTGCTTTCTGTTTTTAGCAATTCCTGCAATACCACCCTGCTGGCTAACCAATGCAGGTTGCGGCTTTCAAACTTAAATTCTTCGTGCGTAAACATCCAAAGCAGCTTGCGCAATTCCTCAACGCTCTCTGTAATTTTCCACACCGCCATTTCGGTGGTATCATTCAGGTATTTTTGCAGCACTATAGGCACGTTTCAAAAGTAAGTTTGAAATGTGAGAATAGGAAGATATGACTTCGCTTACTGTACACAAAGCACATACCTACACCGGCCATAAAGACTGTATTTACGGGCTGGGAGAAGGTTTTGCCCAAGGCACATTTGTTACAGGGGGAGCAGACGGATGGGTGGTTGAGTGGAGCCACCAGGCTCCTGGCGACGGACAACTGCTGGTGCAGGTAAATGCGCCTGTATATTCTTTTGTGGTGATTGCCGAAGCACAACAATTGGTGTGCGGTACCCGTGCAGGAAACTTACACGTGGTAGATATGGGGCAACGCAGAGAAGTAAGAAACATTGAAGCCCACACAGCAGGCATTTTTGATATTATCCATTTGCCCCAAACCAAACAAATAGTTACAGCGGGCGGTGATGGGGCTGTAAAAGTATGGGATAATACTTTTTTGCTCGCTGCTCAATTAAAGCATAGCATAAAAAGTGCCCGTGTAATAGCGGTACATCCTGCAAAACCCGAGATGGCTGTTGGGTATAGCGATAACAGCATCCGTATTTTTGATACCAATACATTTGTTTTAGTACATGAGATAGAGGCGCACAGCAACTCAGTATTTGCCTTGGATTATTCGCCCGACGGTAAATACCTGCTTTCAGGCGGCCGCGATGCAGTGCTAAAAGTTTGGTCGGCTGATAACGGCTATGCACCGCTGCAAACCATTAATGCCCATTGGTACCACATCAACGCCATTAAATACAACCCCGCGGGCAGTTTATTTGCTACCGTAAGTCTTGACAAAACCCTCAAAATATGGGATGCAAGCACGTTTGAATTGCTGAAGGTGATTGATAAGCCGAAGAACGACGGGCATACCACATCGGTAAACAAAGTGCTGTGGGCTGATGATAAAAGACTGATAACAGCCAGCGATGATAAAACAGCTATGTTGTGGGTAATTAGCTAATTAGTCTAAGTTGGTTTGTGCTAATTTTGTCCCCCTCTTCATCAAAAAGAGCGCCTTTGGTTATCGGCTACTTACTTTTTAGCCCTTTGTCAAAGGTAAAAAACGCCAACTGCTAATAGCTAAAAAATGATACTTTCAGATAAAAAGATACTTGCCGAAATTGAAAAAGGCACCATTTTAATAGAGCCTTTCCGTAAAGATTGCTTAGGCAGCAACTCGTACGATGTGCACTTGGGACGCCACCTTGCTACCTACAAAGACCGTGTACTGGACGCAAAAGAACACAACAAAATTGAAATTTTTGAAATACCTATGGAAGGGTATGTACTATACCCTGATATTTTATATTTAGGCGTAACCGAAGAATATACCGAAACACATGCACACATACCATTCTTAGAAGGCAAAAGCAGCACCGGGCGTTTGGGGATAGATATACACGCTACGGCAGGAAAGGGCGATGTGGGCTTTTGTAATACATGGACGCTTGAAATATCAGTGGCTCAGCCCGTGCGTATTTACCGCGGTATGCCTATTGGCCAATTGATTTACTTTGAGATTAGCGGTGAAATTGAAACCAGCTACGATAGTAAAAAATCGGCTAAGTACAATAAGCGCACAGTGAAGCCCGTGGAAAGCATGATGTGGAAAAACAAATTCTAATCGGAAGTACGGTTATTATTTGCTAATTCTTTTCTTTAATTGTTGGCGATTCTTTACATATCGCTGACAAATCTTTTGTTTTTCAGGTAGTTAGATTAGAAATATTTGTTAAATTTACAAGTGTCAAACTAACCTCTAGGCGCTTATGAAAAACCTTTTACTAATAAAGGCGCTATGCCTTTTTTTCCTTTTTTCTGTAATGCAGTATGTGCAGGCACAAGGAACCCCCGAAATTTTATATTATAAGTTTAACGGCTCGGGAACTACCGTGCCCAACCTTGCCAGTAGTCCGCCATCCGGAACAAGCACTGCTTCTTTAGCGGGCTCAATTTCACAAGGCTCAACAGGAACTTGTAGCGGAAAGGCATTAGTGGGTACCGGCGCTACCAGTACCAACGATTATGTGAATACCGGATGGACTACCAGTGTTACAGGTTCTTGGACTATTTCATTTTGGACAAATAATATTCCATCAACCACTAGTACATACTATATTTTTGGTGATGTTACTGCGGGCTCATTCAGATGCTTCACCGGCGGTGTTGCAGGTGCCGGTAACTGGATTTTGAGGGGCCCGCTAACCGATGTGCAGGTTGTGGGTGCTGCATCTACCTCTCCGGCTGTTACTACTTTCGTTTACGATTCTACCGCAGGAAAAATATACGCATACCTTAACGGTTCATTGGTAAACACGGTAAACCAAACGGCATTTTCACTAAGCGGTTCAGGCCCTTTTAAAGTGGGTGGATACTCAAGTAGCAATAGCTTGCCCTCAGGGTCGTTGATGGATGAGTTCAGATTTTACAGGAGAGCCCTTTCTGCTGCCGAAGTTGCAAAACTTCGTTATTTGGGAAATACCTACGACTCTACCGGTTTTTCAAGATGCAACAGCTACCTGTCACCCACAGGGAAGACATATACCACTACGGGGATTTATTTTGATACCATAGGTGCCAATTACTACAACTGCGATAGTATTATTATTACCAACCTCACAATTGTAAAAAACTCTACATCAACCCTAAACGTTAGTTCTTGCGAAAGCTATCTAAGCCCCGATAATAAAACGTACACCACATCGGGCACTTACACAGATACCATTCCTAACGCAGCCGGATGTGACAGTATCATTACCATCAATCTCACAATAAATAAAAAGTCATCAAGCACAATCTCCCCGGTTTCGTGTTACAAGTACACAAGCCCGAGTGGTAAGGTATATACTTCATCCGGCACCTATACTGATACTATTCCCAATAGTGCAGGTTGCGATAGTATTATTACCATCAACTTAAAAATCAACGGTACTACCTATAGCAGCATTTTTCCATCGGCATGTAACAGTTATACCAGTCCAAGTGGTAAGTATACCTGGACTGCATCAGGCAACTACTTAGATACATTATCAAACAGCAATGGCTGTGATAGTGTAATTAACATTACGCTTACCATTAACAGTTCCTCATCAAACATTGCAACAGCAACTGCTTGCGACAGCTACACCAGCCCCAGCGGGAAATATACATGGACAGCATCGGGGGTTTATTTGGATACCTTAAAAGGTTTTTTGGGCTGCGATAGTATATTGGTAATAACTCTAACAATTAACAAAAGTACTACGGACAGTATTGGTGTAACTGCTTGCAATACCTACACTGGCCCCAGCGCTAAGTATTCTTGGACTACATCGGGTATTTATACCGATACTATTACTAATGCCATTGGTTGCGATAGTGTGGTTATTATTAACCTTACAGTAAATTATTCTACCACAAGCTCAATATCGCCTACCGTTTGTAACCTGTATACAGCACCTAGCGGCAAACTGCTTGCGATTACAGGCAAATACTTAGACACCATACCCAATAGTGTAGGTTGTGATAGTGTAATCTCAATAGACCTTACTGTAAACTATAGCAGTTTCAGCACTATCTCACCCACAGTTTGCGATATATATACCAGTCCCAGCGGCAAAGTATTTACTGCATCTGCCAATTTTATTGATACTATACCCAACAGTATTGGCTGTGATAGTTTAATCTCAGTAAATCTTACCGTTAATACAGTTAACCCCGGCATTAGCCAAAGCGGCTTTGTTTTAACTGCTGCTGCAACGGGTGCAACCTATAGGTGGTTAGACTGTGATAATAGTTACTCGGTAATTTCGGGAGAAACCAGTCAATCGCTAACGGTAACCGCTAATGGCGATTATGCCGTGCAAGTAACCCAAAACGGCTGTACCGATACCTCGGTTTGTATCAGCATTACCAATGTAGGGGTTGAGCCTGTTTCATTTGCAAACGGCATTGCCCTTTACCCAAACCCTACTAAAGGTAAATTTACCGTGCAAACCAACCAGCCCATGCTGGATGCAACAGTAAAAGTAACCAGCCTAACAGGCCAAACCGTTACCCAAAAAACACATGTTAACGGTAACACCGTTGAACTTGACCTAAGCAAAGAAGCCGCTGGCATTTACTTTGTTGAGGTAGCCGATAACGGAAACATTGCAAGGATTAAAATAGAGAAGTTTTAAGTGATACAAGGCTTTAAATCTTGTATTACATTTTTAATTTAAAAAAGCGACAAGCTTTATACCCCATAGCAAGTGCAAAGGCACGGAGATGCAAACACTGGTTTGTGTTTTCGTGCCTTTGCAGCTAATAGGCATTACTTCGCTATTAAAAAAGTTTGCATTACGAGCTTACCTATGAAACTTTATCAGCAAAAAATTCGTTACCATTGTTGGTAAATCACAGTGAAACTTCTGCTCAAAACATATTGCCTTTTTATTCTGTTTTGTTCCGTTTTGCAAGTTAACGGGCAAGATGCAGAATGGTCTAACCCTGAAAAATTCCGTAACCGTACAGCATTTACAAAGGTAGTAGGTCAAAACACAACGGGTATTTACGTATTGCGCAGCAAAACCCGGTATTTCGACCGCAAAGTGTATGTGCAGCTATACAAAGACAATTTGGGCCTTGTGTACAGCAAACAACTTCCGGGCTTAAAGAAGGCTTCAATGGTGAATGCGTTGGTATATGCTGATGGATTGCGTGTATTTAAAAGCCGGTACAATCGTAAAATAAACGGAGTCGAGTTGGTAGGACAAAAGCACGGACTTGATGCTGAACCAACCGGAGATGAGGTGGTAATAACCAATGCTCCGCAAAGAGATTATTCGGACGAAGGTGATTTTGTGGTAACTCCTTCAGCAGACCAAACTAAGGTATTATGCTTCCATACTGAAATTGACCCTGAAAAAAATACTGTAATAGAGATTGTAGTGCTTGAAGGCAATACATTGCAAGAATTGCATCGCAAAAAAATAGTATTGCCGTTTAGGTATGGTAATTTTAACCCGCTTGAGAGCCAAGTGGCAAACAATGGCAACGCATATTTTATTTTTAGGGTAGAGAATGAAGACAAACGGAAAAAAGATTTTGAGCGGTTTGGCTATTATTTATTTGCCTATGATGCAGCAAAAAACGAGTTAACCGATTTTTACCTTAACAATAGTGATACCTACTTAAGCAGGCCCTATTTAACGCTTGATTATTTAAACAACAAGGCAATAGTAAGCGGTTTTTATTCATTAGAAGATGTTGGCTACAGCAAAGGGTTACTTGATTTTGGTTTAGATATGGGCACGCATTTACCCCTATATCATAGCTTTGTGCCTTACCCCGAAGAGTTTGTATCATCAGTAATTGGTAATTATGCCGCACAACAAGGCGAAGAGCTGCGTGATTTATACATTCGTAACATAATACCGCACAGTGATAGCGGCTATATACTGCTGGCCGAAGAATACTTTACCACTACCCAAACCTATACCTTTACTGTAAACGGAATGATGCAGGTAGGTAGCCGTGATGTTTACAATTTTGGTAAAGTGGCTGTAATTTCAGTTACTAAAAACGGAGCGATAGAGTGGGGCAAAGTGATTAATAAAAATCAAACATCATCGTTAGATTTAGGGTATTACTCATCCTTTTATACATTGCCGCTGCGTGATAGGGTATTGATTTTTTACAACGATGAAAACAGGGGCAACTCAGAAATTACCCAATACACCCTTACCAACAAAGGAGTAACAGATAGCAAATTACTTTTTAAGAACTCAAACTCAAGCATAGCAGTGGTTCCGCGCGAGGGGCAACAATTAGATGCAGCAACTGTTTTATTTCCTGCTGCTAAAGACCGTAAATTTGCATTTTTGAAACTTTTGGTCAACTAAACAACCCTTGCTAAACCTTTTCAGAAATAAGCTCGTATCAAACCTGTTGTGGGTACTACTATTTGCTGCCGTAATAATGGTATTGCAATGGTTATGGCATCCCCCACAGCCACAGGTATACAATACATCCCCATTACTTTCGGGCTGGCTCAACGGGCTTCACCAACAACCGGTCGGCCTTTATATATCAGTGGCTATAGTATTTGTTGTTAGCCTGGCAATTGGATTTTTTTACAACTATTTGGTAAACGAGCACGAGGTTTTGTACAAGCAAACATACCTGCCTGTGTTGTTCTTTTTTTACTTTAACCACCTGTTTCAAGAGCAAAATATTCTTACCCCGCATTTTTTTGCATCACTGTTTATTTTGCTGATAGTGTACAGGTATTTATCATTAGACGGAAGACAACCCCGCACCACCCCGTTTCTTGATATGGGTTTTTTCACCGGCATGGCTTTTTGCCTCACCCCTGATACAATTTTATTTGTTCCGGCCATTTTATTGGCGTTAATAGCATCAGCATATCTCACCTTCAAAACGTTTATGTTGTATGTAACCGGTTTTATAATTCCGTTGTACTTTTTGGGTATCGGTTACTTTTTAGCGGGGCAATGGGAGGTTTATACCATATTTTTTTCCACAAATGTTTTTTCGTTTGATTTACAAAGGTTGATGATAAGCCCCTATCATGTGGCAATACTAGGAATAGCGGCATTAGTTTTGCTGTTTAGCATCGCAGGTTTAAGGGATAATTATATGAAAAACACCATACGGGCAAGAAAATCACAACAAATGTTGTTCTATATGTTATTAAGCGCACTCAGTGCGGTTATGCTTAGTAAAGCCCCCGTGGGACAGGTGTTTACATTAGTTGCCTTGCCATTATCACCCTTTGTTTCGTATTACTTTATTAAAACAAAAATGGGGTGGTTTAGAGAAAGCCTCTTTGCACTTCTTTTTGTTATTATTATTATTGCACTTTACGTTACACGTTTTATATAAAACGGGCTGATGGGGGTCTCTTTCAAATTGAAAAATTCGGGCGGCAACGCTGTAGTATATCTGTTAATTCAGGTAGTACGTATGATTTTTATTTTATCATCGTTGTCATTGCTTGCCTTCTTCTTTTTGCATAAATTCAAGGTCGACAGTTTTCTGATAGTTGAAGGGATTATTGTTTTTGGCTCATTGGGCTATTATATGCTGCGCAACGAGGCTGAAGAACTTACTATTGAGGGAAATAAGGTAATATTAAAAGGACGCAGATTTATCTTTTTCAAATATACAGCTACCTCTGATGCCAGTAAAGTGAGGTATAAATTAAGAAAACCTTCTGAGAGAAAAAGGAATTTTGTGGGTCTTAAAAACGGCAGCGGCCGTTTAGAACTATACAAAAATAAAAAGAAGTGGGCCGATTTTAGCACCGGCCTAATGGGGTGGAGCCGTGGCGACCTGGCCGAAATAGTAAAAGAACTATTGGCACGCGGCTGCTACAACTGGTTTGATTTTCACAAGAAGCGTTAATGCGCTTCCAACCAGTTTAATCCTGAACCTACTTCAACATCTAAGGGCACTTCCAGCTTCACAGCGCCTTCCATTTCTTCTTTAACAATCGGCTTTATAGTTTCCAGTTCAGGTTTATACACATCAAACAGTAATTCGTCATGCACCTGCAACACCATTTTTGATTGCAGTTTTTCATCAATCAACCGTTTATGTATTTTTATCATTGCCATTTTTATCACATCGGCAGCACTGCCCTGTATAGGCGCGTTAATAGCGTTTCGCTCGGCAAAGCTGCGCACGGTGTGGTTGGCTGAGTTAATATCACGCAAATAACGGCGGCGACCCATAATAGTTTGCACGTAGCCGTGGTGGCGGGCAAGGTCTATAGAATCGTTCATATATTGCTTCAAACCCGGATATTGCTTAAAGTAGTTTTCAATAATCTCGGCGGCCTCTTTGCGGGGTATATCCAATCGTTGTGATAAACCAAAAGCTGATATACCGTAAATAATACCAAAGTTTACCATTTTGGCTTTGCGGCGCATCTCCTTATCCACCCCTTCAAACGGAACGCCAAATACTTTTGCTGCCGTAGCGGTGTGAATGTCTAACCCGCGTTTAAAATCCTCAATCATACCTTCCTCTTTGCTAATTGCGGCAACAATGCGCAATTCAACTTGTGAGTAATCGGCACTTACTAAAACGTGGTTCTCATCTCGAGGGATAAAGGCTTTACGAACCTCGCGACCACGCTCAGTACGTATGGGTATATTTTGCAGGTTAGGGTCGGTACTGCTTAGGCGGCCTGTAGCAGCTATCGCTTGGTTAAAGCTGGTATGCACTCTGCCTGTGTGTTTGTTTATCAATAAAGGCAAGGCATCCACATAGGTTGATTTCAACTTTTGTGATTGGCGGAAATCCATAATCACCCTTGCAATCTCGTGTTGGTTGGCAAGGTAAGTAAGCACCTCCTCATCGGTTTTGTACTGGCCTGTTTTGGTTTTTTTGGCTTTAGGGTCAAGCTGCAATTTTTCAAACAACACCTCACCCAATTGCTTAGGCGACGCAATGTTAAATTTCACACCCGCCATTTCGTAAATCCTGTTCTCAAGTAATGCAATCTCGCCTTGCAACTCCTTTGAGTATTCGGCAAGCATTCCTTTATCAATGCGCACACCCTCGCGCTCCATTCCGGCCAATACGGGTATCAACGGAGCTTCAATATCTTCAAGCACATTACGCACTTCCTTTTCATCCAACTGTGGTGAAAGGGCTTGTTTAAGTCGGTAAGTTATATCAGCGTCCTCAGCCGCATACTCAGCAATTTTCTCCACCTCTATATCGCGCATGTTCAATTGGTTCTTTCCCTTTTTACCAATGAGCGTTTCAATAGAAATTGGGGCATAATGCAGGTAGTTTTCGGCTAATATATCCATGCTGTGCCTGCCATCAGGCTCAATTACATAATGTGCCAGCATGGTATCAAACAAAGTGCCGCGCACCTGCACGCCATAGTTTTGCAGCACCAGATAATCATACTTTATATTTTGGCCTATTTTGGTAATACTCTCGTTCTCAAAAATGGCTTTAAACTCATTTACCAGTGCTTGTGCTTCATCCCGATGGTTGGGTACAGGCACATAAAATGCTTCGTGTTGTTTTATTGAGAACGACATACCCACCAACTCAGCATCAATGGCATCCAACGATGTGGTTTCGGTATCAAAACAAACCTCTGCTGATGCGGCCAGTGTTTTAATCAATGCTGCACGCTTTTCAGCCGTATCGCACAACTCGTAACGGTGGGGGGTGGTGGCGGCTGTTTTAAATGTAATAGGGGTTTCATCCTCAGGCTCAGCGGCAGTTTGCGGGCTTTCTTGTCCGCCTCCGAACAGGCTTTGCTGCCCGTTGGTTTCCTTAGCAGGTGCCGTAGCAGCAGCGTCGCCAAACAAACGTTTACCCAACGTACGGAACTCTAACTCCTTAAACAGCTCTTCCAGTTTCTCTTTATTAGGGTCTTCTACCAAAAATGCTTTCTCATCCAGCTCAATAGGCACGTCCAAAATAATGGTAGCCAGCTTTTTTGATAAGCGGGCCATATCGGCATGTGCCTCTACATTTTCTTTTTGTTTGCCTTTTAGTTTATCAGTATTGGCCAGCAGGTTTTCTACGCTGCCAAATTCCTGCACCAGTTTTTTAGCAGTCTTTTCGCCTACACCGGGTACACCGGGTATGTTATCAACCGCATCGCCCATCAGCCCCAAAATGTCAATTACCTGTTTCACATCGGTAATTTCCCATTTTTGCAGTACTTCAGGCACACCCATTATTTCAAAATCACCGCCTTGTCGCGCAGGTTTGTAAATAAATATATTCTCACTCACCAACTGCCCGAAATCTTTATCAGGGGTCATCATAAACACTTTATAGCCTTCTATCTCAGCCTTTTTGGCAAGGGTGCCGATAATGTCATCGGCCTCAAAGCCGGGTACCGTAATCACAGGAATATTAAAGCCTTCTATCAGCTTAAAGATATACGGAATAGAGCGCGAAAGGTCTTCGGGCATTTCCTCACGGTGGGCTTTATAATCGCTAAACTCAATGTGTCGTTCAGTAGGTTCGCTGGTGTCAAAAACAACCGCAACATGGGTAGGCTTTTCCCTTCTTATCAAATCAAGCAGGGTATTGGTAAAACCGTAAGGTGCATTTGTATTTAGTCCGTATGAAGTAATACGGGGGTTTTGGCTAAATGCAAAAAATGCACGGTATATAAGAGCCATCCCATCAAGCAGGAAGAGTTTTTTTTCTTCAGACATAGCGAAACTGTAACTTGGGTTATTGCAACAAAGTTAGCACGATTAACGTGAGTTGAAAGTGAAAAGGCCTGTTTGTAATTTTTTTAACCGGCGCCAACCTTAGTGCAGCTTTTGGCGTTTGGTAATGGACTTACATTTATTATTTAAACAAACATGAAAACAGTTTTTTTACGCTATTGGTGTGCCCTTTTGGCATTGGGCACCATTGTCACTTCATTTGGGCAAAACAATTTAAGGTACGGGGCACCTCCTATTCCGCAGGTGGTTACTGAGCCCACTACTTATTACGATGTGCTGCGCATATCATCAAAAGAGTGGCTGCACCAAACACTAAACGCTAATACATCGGTTTGGGAGAACTTTGAAAAAGCTAACAACCATAGAAACTCCGATGGAAATTTCACAGAATTAAGCACCAAGTATTGGGCCGATGGTACACAGAGTTGGGAAATTGACTACCAAGCCTCTTATCAGTATCAAAAAGATGCAAACAACAACATTATTGAGATGATTTATGAGGTGGTATCTCCTTTTGACGATTTTACTTTACGCTACACATACGCCTACAACCAAAACAAGCTAAGTGAGGTAGAGGTTGCATTTAAGAACGGAGCTATTTTTTATCCATCAACACGCACTTTTATCAAATATAACACACTTGGACAGCGTACTATGGATTCAATGGTTGATTTAACCACTACTGAGGCGATTTCAATTCGTGAATATGATTACGACAATACAGGCAATTGTGTAAGAGAGTTGGGTTGGGGAAAGATGCCCGACGATACTTGGGATACTTCAATGATGAATGTGTATGAGTATTTTGCCGGGGGAAAGCTTAAACGCCGGATATTTCATTTTCAGAATGCTCAAGGCGATTTGGTTGATAGTTTTTATGATGAATATACCTATACAAATGCGGGTAATATTGATGCGTTAGCCATGTTTACAAAGCAAAATGCATCGGCCCCTATCATACCGTATATGTATTACAAGCACTACTACGACGGACAAAACAAGTTGAAAACAATGGTTTCTAAAACGTTTTCGTTGGGAGCAGGCAGGTGGAATAATAACGATAGTATTATGCTAAACTATGTAACAGCCGGCGGCGGATACGATACATCGTACATACATACCGGTGTGAACAATGGTTTAAACTGGAGTGCCAATGCCACACAGCGCTTGGTGTTTGAGAAAAATGCTACCGGAATTAAACAGGCGGAAAACAATAAATTAAGTATAGCGGCTTATCCCAATCCTGCATCAACAAAGTTGTTTGTTGAGATAAACACCGTGCTTGACGGTGAAGCTACACTTGAGTTGACCGATTTAACAGGTAAGGTGCTTAAAACCCATGAGCTTGATTTGCTAAAAGGGCAAACAAATACACTTAACATTGACCTTACTGATGTGCCTCAGGGGTTGTATTTGTTGCGCACAGCCACCCAAACAATAAAAGTAATTAAAGAGTAAAAACCCCCATAATCTCCTATCATACCCCGTGTTGCGTTTGCAATGCGGGGTTATTTATTTTGGGGAGCAGGAGGAGGGTTTTGTGATGGTGCTTGTTGTTCAGCAGGTAAATTACCCTCGGCGTAGTCAAGGTTATTTTTAGCAAGCACAAAATCAGGCTGTATTTCAAGGGCCTTTTTAAAAGCAGCAATTGCAGCAGGCTTTTGGTCGGGGTACTCTTTCAGCAAAATATATCCTTTAAGGTTTTGCAACGCAGCCTCAAGTGTAACGGCCTGTGTTTGCTTATTGCCCAAATCAATGCTCACTTTGCCCTTCATACTGTTTTGCAGCTTTTCAGCACCAAGTACTGTTTGCATAGCCTCGCCCACACGTTGGTAGGTGTATTGCATTTCAGCAAGCCGGTACCCGTGATACATTTCATTGGTTTTGCTCAACAACTTTTCAAACGATTGGATAGCCTCTTTTACCTTTCCTAAAGAGCTTTGTGAAAGTGCCAACGCCTCTAACACTGATAATTTCTGTCCTTTTTCAATAGAATCGGCAAAATCTTTTACAATACCTGTAGCTACCAGCTCACATTGCACATACGATGTCATATTAAAATACAACAAAGCCAGTGTATCTCTGTACAAGCTATTTTTTCCTTCCTCGGCTATAATGTAGTAAAGGCTGTTAATAGCAACTGATGCATCAGCATTTTGTACAGCCATTTCATAAATTTTTTTATGGGTCTCAACAGGTGTCGGAGTTTTTCCTTTGGCGGGTTGCTTACCCGTTTGGGCAAAGTTGCAAAGTGTAATGCAAATTAATACGGCGGTAAAAATGATTTTCATAAGGTATAGTAAACAAAAGTAAGAAAAAACCGTATTGGCAGCTATAGTAATGTGCTAAAGGCAGCCCATTTGCCGTTAATTTGTTTTCTTTGCACAAAATTTTAACGGATGTTCAATAAACTTTCGATAGTGATACCTGCCTATAATGAGGGGAAGACCATACACCTTATATTGGATAAGGTGAAGGCTGTGCAGTTGGAAGGCGGTATGCAAAAAGAGGTGATTGTGGTGAATGATTGTAGTAAGGACGATACTGTAGAGGCGGTGGAGCGATACATGAAAAGCAACCCCGATTTACCCATTGTGTTTTACAGCCATGCAATAAATATGGGTAAAGGAGCGGCATTGCACACCGGTATAAAACAAGCTACTGGAGATATTGTATTGATACAAGACGCGGACCTTGAATACAACCCGCAAGAATATCCTATCTTAATTCGCCCCATTACCGATGGTTTTGCCGATGTAGTTTACGGCAGCCGTTTTATGGGAGGCAGACCCCACCGTATCTTATTCTTTTGGCATACGATAGGGAATAAGTTTCTTACGTTTTTGAGTAATATGTTTACCAACCTTAATTTAAGCGACATGGAAACCTGCTACAAGGTTTTTAAACGCGAGGTGGTGCAAGGGCTTGAGTTGAAAGAAAAACGATTTGGTTTTGAGCCCGAAGTAACCGCAAAAATTGCACGCATACCTAAAATACGCATTTACGAGGTGGGTATTTCTTATTACGGACGTACGTACGAAGAGGGCAAAAAAATTGGTTGGCGCGATGGTTTCAGGGCTATTTGGTGTATTTTAAAATACAACCTGTTTGCCTGATTAGTTGTAGCTTCTGCAAACTGCTCTAAAGCTTCGCGGTATCTTTCTAATTCTAACAAGGCATTTCTGCGCGTAACAAACTCTAAGTCTTTCACTACTATCGGGTATTTAAATAATTTGCCACCCAGCCAAACGTCCACATACCTAATAAGTAAAGCATTCCTGTGATAAGGCCTGTGTCGTTTTTAGAAACTAACAGCAGCACCGAAATAATACCCAATACCGCCAGCACAATGGTATAAATACCGATGGTTTTTAAGTTACGACTGGTTTCGTCCAATCCGTAAAACGATGCTACGGGAATTACAATGGTGGCAAAGAACAGGGCAGGGAATAGTAGTAAGTCGTTTGTATTGTACAAATAAGTTAACCCAAGAGCGATGGCCAGTGCTACCCCACAACCCACCAATAGTGCGCCCGTTTTTTCACGACGGTTTAGCAGGTAGCGTCCATAGCGGTCTATCAGTACAAATAAGTTAAACAACGGCTCAATAATCCAAGTAAGGTAAGCGGCAAACATTAGTATGCCGTATGGGATGTATAATATGGGTACAGCTTTGGCTGCAGTTCTTAGCACTTTTGTGCCAATGTATATGCCAATTATTATCGCATATTGCGATTGCTGTTGGTACTTGGCAATCCAAAAAAAGTACATTAAAAACAGGCGGTAAAACACATTTTTGGCCTTTAAGGCTTCAATCATGCCGCTTCGTGCCCAATCGTTGTGGGGCTGCAAACGTAATGCCTCAGCAAAATGAAAACGAGCTTCTTTATACTTCCTTATTTCAAGTTTTGTCCAGCCTACGGTAGCGTGTGTATGCGCATCGTTAGGATTGGAGGCCAGCGATTCTTCAATGCCTACCCGCAATTCATCGGCACGGCCTAATTTGGTAAGAGCAAGGTTTCGGTAGTTAAGGCTTTGCGGATGTTCAGGGTCGCATTCAAGACCTTTCTCAGCATACTCCAGCATCTTATTCCAATCCCTTTCAGGCAAGTAAAACGATGCCAAGGCACTCCAATAGTCGGCATCCGTTGGGTCGTATGCTAAGGCTTGTCGGATATGGCTTTTGGCCTTGTCCATCTTTTCCGTGCGCTCATAATTAATGGCCATTATGTAATGCACCAAAGGATTATCAGGCTCGGCATTTAGCCATTGGCGGGCAAAGGCCATTGAGCGTTCATACTCGCCCGTTTCATAATAACAGCTTGAGGCAATGGATAAAAGCTCGGTATTTTGGGGTTCAAGCACCAAGCCGGCATTTATTTCTTTTATCGCATCGGCAGGGCGGTTAATGTTTAGCAAATGCCTTGCCCGTTCAATATGTCGTTGTACTTCCATTAATTAAATATCTTCCAAGTATAAATTTTATCAATCATCCAACCGTATATCACTCCTACAAAAAATAGGGCACCGAGGGTTTCAGAAGCACCTGTAATAAGGTAAAAAAGCAAAAACAGGCCAGCTACTGATGAAAGCCCTATTGACAAGTACTTTACATTACCGTTGGTGGTAGTTTGCAAGTGCAAATAATGCTTGCGCCAAACAACAGTTAAAAATAATACAATAGCAGAAACGAGTATCAACAGGCCGCCGTAATCATCGGCTTTTCGAAAAAAATTAAGAGTAAAGATAAAAAAAGCAATTGTTACGCCTTGGTTGGCCAAGTAATGCATGGTAGGCCAACGGGGCGTGTATAAATCCTTATATTTTTTGTTGAACAGAAATACCCCTAACGAGGCAGTTTCTTTTACCAACCAAGATACTTGCAGGGTAAGTGCCAGCGGAATCAGCAACAGTAGCCACCACATACTGTCCATAGTGGCTAACACCCCGAAGCAAACAAGAGTAAAAGTAAAAAGCACT
This sequence comes from Agrobacterium sp. 719_389, assembly GCA_943370295.1. Classification (GTDB taxonomy): domain Bacteria; phylum Bacteroidota; class Bacteroidia; order UBA8524; family UBA8524; genus SB11. Next base: position 180,507 of record CALRQL020000003.1, read on the forward strand.
AAGAACCAACGCCTTTCACTATATGGACGGGCAGCTACAGCAAAATCTATTTTAAGCAACAGGCGGTACAAAAGGTTCTTCGCCTTTATGGCCTCCAGCAGCCCCTCTTTGGCAAGCGGTTCTTCGGGGTTCTTAGCAAGAGCTACTTCAAAGTGTTCGCGGGCCGCCTTTATTTTTCCGGTTTCCAATAAGCTCCACCCGGCCGAAAGGTGCATACCTGCATCATCGGGGCTACGCTCCAAGGCTATTTTAAGGCTCTCTTCCAGCTTATTTTTTGCGCGTAATTTGGTAAGCGCAGCCGTCAGGTTTTTCTGGCAAACCTTGTCATCGGGGTTTATGGCAAGTCCCTTGCGGGCTTCCTCCTCAGCCTTTTCCCACTCTTCCTCGGCAATAAACAGTTCGGCTTTGTAACCGTACAACCCCGACCAATAGGGGTTGCATTTCAAGGCTTGGTTAATGTACTTTTTAGCCTTGTCTAATTGTCCTTGCGAACCCGCACAAATGGATAAATAATAATACCCGCTATAACTGTCAGGACTTGCGGCAACCACTTTAGCTGCCCATTCTTCGGCAATGCTGTATTGCTTTTGCCGGTAAAAGCACCATGTCAGGTTTTCAAACACCGTAACATCTTCAGGGTCGTGCTTCAATGCCTCCAGCAATTCTTTAAGGGCTGCATCGTATCGCCTCAACTCCATCAAAAGTTCGGCACGTTGTATGTGCGGTGTTGTACTCACAAATATTTGTTAAGCGAGTATATACAATTTAAAGTGGAGTTGGAAACGACCGTGGTAGGAAATGATAGCTGTTTGTCGAAAGGATATTTTGTTCGACGGGTATAAAACCCGTCGCTATTTGAGATTGAGTCCTAGAAGGGTTTTAAACCCTTCGGGGGCAATACTCAAAAAAGAACAGGACTTCATGTCCTGTTTAAAGGTGAGTAAGACTCGCCGCAAAAAATTATACGTTTTGCAGGGCTAAAATTTCGTCAACAATTTTGCGGTCGTTGCTTAGGCGGGGTACTTTATGCTGACCGCCCAGCTTGCCTTTTGTTTTTAACCAGTTATGAAAAACACCCGGTTCCATTAAATGTACTTTTGGGGGTTTCAAAGCAATATCCTTGTATCGTTTTGCTTCGTAGTCAGAGTTCAACGTCTTCAACGTATTGTCTAAAATGGCCTTAAACTCCTGAGGGTTTTCGGGAGCTTTTTCAAACTCCACCAGCCACTCGTGGCCGGCACTTTGGCCGTCCTCTTCTGTAAAGTAAATAGGGGCGGCAGTATAATCACGCAATACGGCGTTGGTATGCCTGCAAGCCTCGGCCATTGCCATCTCGGCATTGTCAATCATCAACTCCTCACCAAAAGCATTAATAAACAATTTGGTACGGCCTGATATTTTAAAACGGTAAGGATTTACCGAAGTGAACCTAACCGTATCACCCACCAAATATCTCCATAAGCCGGCATTGGTACTAATTAGCATGGCATAGTTTTGCCCTGCTTCCACCTCGGCCAATGTATAGGTTTTGGGGTTATCAGTAGTATATAATTCTTCTTGCTTAATAAACTCGTAGTAAATGCCGTAGTTGGTCATTAGCAGCATATCATCCCTGCCGCTCTCTGCCTGTAAACCAAAGAACCCTTCCGAAGCATTGTAAGTCTCCAAGTAGTTCATACTCGACGACGGTATCAGTTTTTTAAACTGCTCGCGGTAGGGCACAAAGCTCACTCCGCCGTGTATGTAAAGCTCAAGATTAGGCCAAATCTCCGTCATATCCTTTCGGCCAGTCATTTCAAACAAGCGGTTCATCAACACCACCGTCCATGTAGGCACGCCCGAAATATTTGTTACATCTTCATTAACCGTAGCTAAGGCCAGTTTTTCAATCTTCTCTTCCCATTCATCCATCAGCGCGATAGACAAATCGGGCGTTCTCAAAAAATTCACCCAAAAGGGCAAATTGGCCATTATCACCGCACTAAGGTCGCCAAAGTTGCTGCTATCATTGTAGTTGTTCACCTTATGGCTACCACCGATTACCAAACCCTTGCCCGCAAAAATTTTCGTTTCGGGGTGGTTGTGGCAATACACCGTAAGCACATCCCTACCGCCCTGAAAATGGCAATCTTCAAGTGCTTCGTAACTCACAGGGATAAACTTGCTTTTATCATTTGTAGTTCCCGATGATTTGGCAAACCAGCGTATTTCACTGGGCCAAAGCACATTTTGTTCGCCTCTCATCGTGCGTTCAATAAAGGGCTTCAGCTCCTCGTAAGTGCTTACAGGAACACGGTGGGCATACTCTTCGGGGGTGTGGATGCTTTTGTAATCATACAAACGACCCCAAGCTGTGTTTTGTGCCTGCTCAATAAGATTTTTAAACGTTTGGTACTGTACTTCGGCGGCATGGGTCATAGCATACTCAACCTGCTGTATCCGGCGGCGGAAATACCAAGAAAGTAGTGAACCGAATATTGCCATAGCCTTAGTGGTAGTTTAAGTGAAATTGTTAGGAAATTACAACATTTTGAGCAAACACGCAATATGATTTTAATCAGTAAGGGGCAGGTGGTTGAAAATCAGCAGGGTTGGGGACAATCAGATTAAGAGAAAAGCACAAGTCGGCATTGCTCAGGGATTTAAAATGGGGTTGTCTTAAAGGGCAGGGGGTTGGAAACCCCTGCTACTACAATTACCTTCTTGTGAGGACTTAAGTCCTCACAAGAAGGTAATTTATAAAAGCGATTGGTTTTAACCTGTCGCTGAAAAAGCATTGTAAAACGTATTTTTGCGCGGGCATTAAACAAAGTCATCATATAAACATGAGTAATTGCTACCTACCATGCCTCATTGAACATGACAAGGATTTTACAAGGGTTTAAAAAGCAATTCACCGCCAAAACTCCTATTTTTGCAACAAATGGAACCACTAAAATTATACAACACCTACACCCGCCGGCTCGAAGAGTTTGAACCAATTAATGGCCCGTTTGTGGGATTGTATGTGTGTGGTCCTACCGTGTATGGCCCGCCACACTTGGGGCACTCACGCGGTCCTATCACCTTTGATGTGCTGCATCGCTATTTGATACACAGAGGGTACAAAGTGCGCTACGTGCGCAACATTACCGATGTGGGTCACTTGGTGGATGATGCCGACGAGGGCGAAGATAAAATTGCTAAAAAAGCACGCCTTGAAAAGCTGGAGCCTATGGAAATAGCCCAGTTATATACCAACAGCTACCGCGAGGCCATAGGCCGTTTGAATATTTTACCCCCCAGTATCGAGCCACTGGCATCGGGGCATATACCTGAGCAAATAGCCATGATTGCTAGAATTATGGAGCAAGGCTTAGCGTATGAATCAAACGGGTCGGTGTATTTTGATGTAATGAAGTACGCAGAAACACACGACTACGGTAAACTCAGCGGACGTGTTTTGGAAGACCTGATAGCAGGTGCAGGAAACGCTGCACGCGAACTGGAAGGACAGGACGAGAAGCGCAACCCCAATGATTTTGCCCTTTGGAAAAAGGCTGCCCCTGAGCACATTATGCGCTGGGATTCACCGTGGAGCGTTGGTTTCCCCGGTTGGCACATTGAGTGCTCGGCCATGAGTAATAAATATTTAGGACAAGAGTTTGATATACACGGCGGCGGGATGGATTTACTATTCCCCCACCACGAGAGCGAAATAGCCCAAAGCACTGCTTGCCACCACAAGCAGCCTGCAAAATATTGGTTGCACCACAACATGATTACGGTAAACGGCCAAAAGATGGCTAAATCGTTGGGCAATGGCATCAACATGATGGATTTGTACGACGGCACCAACCATTTGCTTGAAAAACCGTACAGCCCCATGACGCTTAAATTTTTTGTGTTGCAGGCTCACTACCGAAGCACTTTAGATTTTAGCAACGAAGCGTTACAAGCAGCCGAGAAAGGGCTTGTTCGTTTATTCAGTGCATATAAGCTAATAGACGGTCTGAGAACGCATGAAGTCTCAACATTTGAGACTGGAGGTAATAGCAATATCAACGCTCTTCTGATGAAATGTTACGATGCAATGAACCAAGACCTTCATACCCCATCTGTAATTTCTATTTTGTTTGAGGGTGTGAATATCATTAATTCTGTTGCGAATGTTGCAGGCCAATCCATTACCGAAGCGGACAAGACCTTGCTAAAGCAATTGTTTGATACGTTTTTGGTAGATGTATTGGGCTTGAAAGAAGAAGAAAAAGGAAGCGACGGCTTGGTAGAGGATTTGATGCAATTGATTATTACCCTGCGCAAGGAAGCAAGGGATAAGAAAGATTTTGCTACCAGCGATATTATTCGCGACCGATTGAAAGAAGCAGGCGTGCAACTAAAAGACGGCAAAGAAGGCACTACGTTTAGTGTTGAAAATTAATGGGGTTTTTTTGAACCAACCTGCTGATTATTTGTACAACATATCACACTTGAAACGTTACCGCTAACATGAAACCACTGGTATACATAACAGTCGCTACACTTGCTTTTGCCGCGTGTAAATCTGATACAAACGGAAAAAAAGGCAATGGTACCGATACAAGCACCAAAACGACTCCCGCACAACCGGTAGCTGCACCTGCATTTAGCGGAGATACAGCCCTTATGTTTGTGCAAAAGCAGGTAGATTTTGGTCCGCGTGTGCCCGGCACGGCTGCCCATGCCAAGTGCGCCCAATACCTGTACAGCGAACTGAAAAAGTATGCCGATAACGTTATCCTGCAACAAGGGCAAGCGGTTACGGCGGATAAAACCAACATCACCATTAAAAACATCATTGGTGAGTTTAACCCTACGGCAACTAACCGCATTTTGTTGTTTGCACACTGGGATACCCGTCCGTGGGCGGATGAAGATACCAAAGACCAAAACAAACCCATTTTGGGTGCCAACGATGGCGGCAGCGGGGTAGGGGTATTGTTAGAAGTAGCCCGCCAGCTAAGCATTAAAAAGCCCACTTGGGGCGTTGATATTATCTTTTTTGATGCCGAAGATTGGGGCAAATCAGAAGTTGAAAACTCGTACTGTTTAGGCTCGCAATATTGGGGTAAAAACCTGCACAAAGCCGGCTACAAAGCCAACTACGGTATATTGTTGGATATGGTGGGTGCGCCCAACGCTACTTTCTTGTTAGAAGGATATTCAAAACAAACCGCCCCCGATGTGTTGCGCAAAGTATGGGATGCAGCAGGCGGTCTTAACCATTATAACCACTTTTTATACACTGAATACGGCGGAATTATTGACGACCATTATTACGTAAACCGTGCTACAGGCATACCCTGTATCGATATTATACACGTGAAACCCAGCGGTGGGTTTGGCGATTTTTGGCATACCCACAACGATGATATGGACGTTGTAAATAAAAACACCTTGCAGGCAGTAGGAGAAACACTATTGCACGTGGTGTACAACGAAAAATAATAACCGCGTTTAGTTTCAACAACAATAATGGGGTGGTGATAGCCCGGAGAGGATAAAAGCATGACGGTAGCCCCCAAAAAACATCTTGGGCAACATTTTTTAAAAGACGAAAATATTGCCCGCAACATAGCCCAAAGCCTTAGTGGCGAAGGGTATAAGCAGGTGCTTGAAGTTGGCCCCGGTATGGGCGTGCTTACCCAATTCTTGTTGCAAGACACCCGCTTTGAAACGTGGTGTATTGAGATTGATACCGAATCGGTAGCGTACCTAAAGCAACACTATCCGAAACTACAAGGCAGGTTATTGGAAGAAGATTTTTTAAAAATCCACCTGCAAAAATACCTTACCGAACCGTTTGCGCTGGTAGGTAATTTCCCTTACAACATCAGCAGCCAGATAATATTTAAAATGCTGGATAACCGCCACCAAATACCAGAGCTGGTGGGGATGTTTCAAAAAGAAGTGGCCGAACGTTTTAATGCAAAACCCCGCACCAAAGCCTACGGCATCTTATCGGTATTGTTGCAAACCTATTACGACACCGAATATTTATTTACCGTACACGAACACGTTTTCAATCCTCCGCCAAAAGTAAAATCGGGAGTGGTGCGCATTGTACGCAACCAACGACAGCAGTTAGAGTGCGACGAAAGCCTGTTTAAAGACGTAATAAAAACAGCCTTTAACCAACGGCGCAAAACCATGCGAAACAGTTTAAAGAAATTTAACCTGCCCGATGAGGTGTTTGTCACCACTGATTTTGCTAAATTGCGGCCTGAAGAACTAAACGTTCAGGAATTTATTACCCTCACCCGATTGGTGCAAGAACACCGCAGGGCATAAAGTACAGCACACACAATGTCTGAATTGCTCACCAAAGGCCTAAAGGCAGATATAAAAACCTACCTCGCCCAAGGCGATATGGATAAGCTGCGCTTGTTGCTTAATGAGCTGTACCCCGAAGATATTGCCGAATTATTTTTTACCCTCACCACCGAAGAGATGCAAGAGGTGCTTGAGCTGCTTTCGAAAGAAGATGCAGTAAGCACGCTTAGTTCTTTGGATGAAGACTTGCGGGTGAAACTGTTAAAGTTGTACACCCCCGACCATATTGCCAAGGAGTTTGTGGATTACATGGACTCTGACGACGCGGCGGATTTGCTGAACGACCTGCCTGCCGATATGGCCGAGGAGATTATTGCCTTGCTTACCGACGATGAGCAAGCCCGTAACGTTACCTCGCTGTTGCGGTACAAAGAGGATACGGCGGGCGGTTTGATGGCAAAGGAGTTGATAAAAGTAAATATCGATTGGACACTTGCCGAATGCGTGGAAGAGATACGCAAACAAGCCGAAAACGTAGAGGTGGTGTACTCTGTGTATGTTGTTGACAGTAAAAACCGTTTAAAAGGTATCGTATCGCTTAAAAGCATAATGCTTTCTCCTGCCCACGAAAAAGTAGGCAGCATATACAACCCCGATATACAAGAAGTTACCACGCACACTCCCGGTGAGCAGGTGGCACAAATAATGAACAAATACGGCTTGGTAGTATTACCCGTTGTGGATGCGCTGGGCAGGTTGATGGGGCGCATTACCATTGACGACGTAGTTGACTTTATTAAAGAAGAAGCCGACAAAGATTACCAGTTGATGTCGGGTATCAGCGAGGATGTTGAGCTTACCGATAAGGTATGGATACTTAGCCGCGCGCGCTTACCTTGGCTATTAATAGGTTTGCTGGGCGGTATTGCCAGCAGTCGCGTGGTAGGTTTGTACGAAGGCGAGTTGCAGATACACCCCCAAATGGCCTTTTTTATGCCCCTTGTAGCGGCCATGGGAGGAAATGCAGGGGTACAATCGTCGGCTATCGTTGTGCAAGGTTTAGCCAACAACACTATGGGTACCAAAGATATTATGCCCAAACTGGGTAAAGAGTTTACCGTAGCCCTAATCAACGGTCTCATCTGTTCATTGGTAATTTTGGGCTATAATTTTATTATCGGCAGTCCGCAAAGTTTAAGCCTTACTGTAGGCACGGCACTACTTTCAGTTATCATATTTGCATCAATTTTGGGCATGGTGGTTCCGCTTTTACTGGATAAAGCCAAAATAGACCCCGCCCTTGCTACAGGCCCTTTTATTACAACAACCAACGATTTATTAGGCCTGGGAATCTACTTTACCATCGGTCAAATGATGCTGTAAATAATTTTACATTATAATTATAAATAGAGTTATATTTGGTTAAAGCCACGGTTATAATTTTATAATGACCGAAGAAGAGTTTAAATCAATAAGCCTACTCCATACAAACGACTTTGTCAGCCTTCACAAAGTCAATGGAAATATAGTGCACGTTAGTCCCAACTGCGAACGAATAACGGGCTATACTTCATACGAATTAAAAAGCCATAGTCCTTACGATTTTTTTCATCCTGAGGATGTATCCGTAATAGAAGAGAGTGCATTTCCGATACTGCTCGATAACCAAGCAGAAACCCTGATAGAGTTTAGGTTTAAAAGGAAACACGGCGGCTACTCGTGGTTTGAAGCAAAAGCAAAACCGATAAAAAATGAGGAAGGGGACGTGATATACTTGTTATCAATAGCAAGGGATGTAACCCTATTAAAAGACTATCTGGATGAAATACGGCAAAAAGAAGTTATGCTGTACGAAGCGGGAAAAATGGCAAGAATAGGCGCATGGGAGATAGACTTAGAAACAAAAGCCGTATTATGGAGTCGTATAACGTATGAAATACACGAGGTAGAATACGGAAAAATGCCCAAATTGGATGAGGCAATCAATTTTTTTGCCCCTGAGTCCCGCCCCGTAATAGCCAATGCCGTTCAAAATGCTATTGAAAATGGAATCCCTTACGACCTAACCTTGCGGTTTATTACAGCCAAAGGCAATGAAATTTGGGTGCGCTCCATTGGTAAACCCGAACAATACGAAGGAAAAACCGTGAAATTGTACGGGGTATTTCAGGATATTAACAAAGAAGTTGAGCAACAACTACAGCAAAAAGCACTCATAGGCCAACTTACTACCCAAAAGCAGCAGTTGCAAGAGTATAACCAAATAGTATCACACAATTTGCGCAGCCCGGTAGCAAGTCTAAACGCGTTGTTGCATTTTATGAGTAAGACGGACGACCCTGAAGAAAAGAATAAAATAATCGAGAATATTAAAGAGGTTACAACATCACTAAACAACCTGCTGGAAGAGCTGGTGGATGCCGTTAAGGTAATAAACAATGATGAATTGGTGTATGAAGACGTGAGCGTTACCGCCGCAGTAGCCGCAGTTAAAAAAATGCTCGACGGCAGTCTGCAACAACTGGAAGCTCAACTGATTGTAAACATCGAAGCTTGGGAAACTGTAAGTTTCCCCAAACTGTATTTCGATAGCATACTGCTGAACCTTATCAGTAATGCCCTTAAGTACCATTCCCCATCGCGCAAGCCCGAAATTATCATCGCCACAGGTTATGAGGGAAAAGTAAAAACCCTTAGCGTTAGCGATAACGGCTTAGGCATTGATTTAGCAAGGTATAAAGACAAAGTATTTAAGCTGCACAAAACGTTTCACAGGCAAAGGCCGGGCAAGGGTTTAGGTCTTTTTATGACACGCAACCAAATACAATCTGCCGGGGGTAATATTTTTGTTGAAAGCGAAGTAGATAAAGGCACCACGTTTAAAATAGTGTTTACCAACCATAATACATATAATAATGAAGCCTAACATAGTGAGTATTGTTGATGATGATAGGATACAGCAATTTGCGATGACAAAAACTATTGAGTTTACAAAAAGGATCAAAAAAATACTGGTGTTTTCTGACGGTGAAGAAGCGTATGAGCACCTGATTGAAAACATAGCCTTTGCCGAAGAATTGCCTGATGTGATTTTTTTGGATTTAAACATGCCTTATATGGACGGCTGGGAGTTTTTGGATGAGTTTGCCAACATTAAACCAAGGCTTCCCAAAAAAATAATTATATACATTGTTAGCTCTTCAGTATCAGAAATGGATATAAGCCGCGCTAAACAAATTTCTGATGTTACCGACTATATTGTGAAACCGATTACGATGGAAAAATTTGAAGCCATATTAAACAGCATTGAAAATTTGTAGCATCCTATAACACACAGGCTGCCGCACTGGTTTAAAAAAATACCCTATCTTGCAGCCCAAATAGCCGCTATGCAAGCCCGTATTTTAAGCCAACTACAACACAAAACCCAAAAAGGGGTGAAACAACTGGCCGTGCTGATAGACCCTGATTTTGAGCAGGGGCTTGCCAAAACCATTGATATTTGCAACCGTACACAAGTAGATTACATTTTTGTGGGCGGCAGCTTAGTTACTGAAGGTAATACCGGCCGTTGTGTGGCTACCATTAAGCAGCACACAGATATACCTGTATTGTTGTTTCCGGGTAGTACCATGCAATTAACTGAGCAGGCCGATGCTTTGTTGCTACTTTCGCTGATATCAGGCCGTAACCCCGATTTGCTAATCGGCAAACACGTTGAAAGCGCCCCGTTTATTAAACAATCAGGCCTTGAGGTAATACCCACAGGCTATATGCTGATTGACGGCGGAAAAATCACCAGCGTACAATACATAAGCAACACCATTCCCATTCCTGCCGATAAACCCGATATTGCTATGGCAACCGCACTCGCAGGGGAATTATTAGGCTTGAAGTTGATATACATGGATGCAGGCAGTGGTGCCGCAACCCCCATTGGCGAAGAAATTATCAGCAGGGTTAAGAAAACCGTAAACCTGCCTATAATAGTTGGCGGGGGCATACGCAGCAGCAAACAAGCCGTAGCCGCTTGGAATGCCGGAGCCGATGTAGTAGTGATAGGCAATGCGGTAGAGAAAGACAAAACCCTGATTGAAGAACTTTCAGAAGCCGCTGCTGAGTGGCAATAAACACAAGCAACTTGGTAATAGCCATCAATACACGGTTTCTTTTAAAAAACAAGCTGGAAGGGATAGGCCGTTTTACCTACGAAACCGTTAAACTGCTTGTAACACAACATCCTGAACATACTTTTATTTTCATTTTCGATAGGAAGTACGACCCTGAGTTTGTGTTTGCCAAAAACATAATTCCGATAGTTATCCCCCCGCCTGCAAGGCATCCTGTTTTGTGGTACTTGTGGTTTGAGTGGAGCATACCCCTCGTACTTAAAAAATACAAACCCGATGTGTTTCTATCGCCCGATGGATATTTAAGCCTGCGCACCCGCGTACCTCAAATACCTGTAATGCACGATTTGGCCTTTATTCACCGCCCCGATGATATAGGTAAGTTGGTTCGCAACTACTACAACCATTACTTTCCTAAGTTTGCCAAAAAAGCAGCCCGCATAGCCACAGTTTCAGAATATTCGAAACAAGACATTGCCAAACAATACGGCATAGCCCCCGAAAAAATTGATGTGGTGTACAACGGAGTCAGTAACAAGTTTTTTCCGTTGAACGAGAAACAAAAAATCCAAGTACGCCAAAAAACAACGGGTGGTAAACCCTATTTTGTGTTTGTAGGCGCGTTGCAGCCCCGCAAAAACATCAGCAATTTGCTAAAAGCGTTTGATGCGTTTAAGCAAACCGATACCCAAAACACCCAGTTGGTAATAGTAGGACGCAAGGCATGGCAAACCGAGGAAATGGACACGGTTTTTGAGGCCATGAAGTTTAAGAACGACGTGGTTTTTACGGGTCGCCTTAGCGATGAAGACCTTTCTGCTACCATTGCCGCCGGCATTAGCATGGTGTATGTAGCCTTTTTTGAAGGGTTTGGCTTACCCATTACCGAGGCGTTTAAATGCCACGTGCCGGTTATCACCTCAAACACATCTTCAATGCCTGAAGTAGCTGGGGACGCAGGTTTGCTGGTCGACCCTTTTTCAGTGCAAAGTATAGCCGATGCCTTGCAGCAAATGGCAAGCAATGCCGAATTACGGCACAACCTCACCCAAAAAGCTATTGAGCGCAGCGAGGTGTTTACTTGGGAAAAAACCGCTACTTTGCTGTGGCAAAGCATTGAACAAGTAGTAAACAATGGCACTAAAACTAAGCTTGCAAACTGAGGTACCCGAAGCGGGTTGCGATGAGGCAGGGCGAGGATGCCTTGCAGGGCCTGTGTATGCGGCAGCCGTTATTCTTCCGCCAAAGTTTAAAAACAAACTGCTTACCGACTCTAAACAACTTACCGAAGCACAGCGCGATAGCCTGCGTCCTATTATTGAGCAAGAGGCACTGGCTTGGGCAGTGGGCATTTGCAGTGTTGAAGAGATTGACGAAATAAATATCCTTAACGCTTCTATAAAGGCCATGCACAAAGCATTGGCGCAGCTAACCCCCCAACCGGGTATGATTGCGGTTGATGGTAACCGTTTTAAAAGCTATCAAAACATTCCCCACCAAACGGTAATTAAAGGCGATGGTTTGTACATGAACATTGCGGCGGCATCCATATTGGCTAAAACCCACCGCGACGAATGCATGGTGAAACTTGCTGTTGAATATCCTGAGTTTAACTGGGCACAGAACAAAGGCTATGCAACCCTTGCCCACCGCAAGCTGCTTATTGCCAACGGTCCTACTCCCCACCACCGCAAGAGTTTTAAGCTAAAAGAAGCCCAACTCAGTATTTTTTAGGGTAGGGGTGTGTGGATGAATTGTGCATTCAGCAACTTAGCATAGCTGCTATATTTGAAAAATAACCTCTTTTAAATGAAACTGTTTTCAAAAATTATACTGGCAATTACGTTGCTGTTTTTTGTTAGCACTGCTAATGCACAACGCGAGAAATCATCTAACAAAAAGCAAAAAGACTCAAAAAATGATACTTGGCTGTGGGAAATAAGCGGCAACGGGCTGAAGCAAAAAAGCTATTTGTACGGCACCATGCACATGATGTGTGCGGATGATTTTACAATAAGCGACAGCTTGAGGGCAAAGATGAACAAAAGCGAACAGTTGGTGCTTGAGGTAGTGGATGCCGATAACCCGATGAATGTGATGGTACTGATGCAGGCAATGGCCATGAAAGGCAAAACTCTGCAAGACTTTTACACCGAAGCGGAGTATAATGAGTTGAACAACTTTTTTGTAGATAGTTTGGGAACCGACATTGAGCAACTGTCGTCGTTTAGCCCTTTTTTCTCAATTATTGCCATGATGCCATTGCAATTAGGCTGTATGGATATTAAATCTTACGAAACCGAACTTACGCAACTGGCTCGAAGCAACAAAAAAGAAGTAAAAGAGTTGGAAACCATCCAGTTTCAGGTGAGTTTATTTGATACAATACCCTATGCGATACAAGCCAAAGAACTGCTACGTTCGGTACGCGAATGGACGAAAGAAAAGCAGTTGTTTGGCGAAATGGTATCAATTTACAAAAACAAAGAGATGGACAAGGTAATGATATTTGCCCGCAGTAATTTTGGTGCATTGACAGAATACTGGGACATATTTCTTAAAAACCGCAACGAAAACTGGATACCTAAAATAAAAGCAATGACCGCCGAAAAAAGCACCTTGTTTGCTGTGGGAGCTGCCCACCTTGCCGGTGATTACGGGCTGATAAACCTGTTGCGCAAAGCCGGGTACACGGTAAATCCGGTGAAGGATTAATTATTTTTTTGCCAAAGAGCAAGGTATTGGGGTTTTACAATACTTTTCAGGCTTTTATAGGGAATGATTATATCGGCAATATACCCTGATGGGAATGAAGGGCTATGCCCATAATAATCATTTTTTGTCTTTAGCCCTGTTATTGTAGGTATTAGATAAAATGTTCTGTACCAATCATTGGTGATAAAGTGTTCCAGTTTAACTCTATAAAACATATCAAAAACTATGCAGGGATATATTGTATCAGTGCATCCGGCCATAGTAAAAAAAGTATCACAGTTTATATCTGTGTCCAGCCCTTTCAAAATCATATCATAGTAGCGGTTCGTCACACTTGAATCCTTATCATAAATAAAAATTTCAGGTTGCGGCACTTCTCTTATTTTACCATTAGCCGATTTTATAAAGTGTTTATAGCTGCCTTGGTTATAAGGCTGCATGCCGCCTAAGTTGCCTCTTCCGAAATGCTCAATAGTAACCCATTTGTTGGTTACAAAATGCGGAATAACATCAAATTGAAACTCATAACCTTCTTCGGTTAACTTGGTTGTGTCAAGGTCCATTTCCCTTACATAATTCACAACCATTTTGTTGATTTTGGCATTTAGTTGTTTGTCCCAAGCCTTATCGCCTGTATTAAATGCTATTTGAGTATAGGTTATGTTAGATTTTCCCACCCGTATTTCAGTTTTGGTATAGAGGGTTTTATATAAATCTATTTCATCTTTCCAAACAGGAGTATCCGCAAGAAATCTAAGGCTGTCGTATAAACGGCTACACTTGTCTTCTTCACTATCTACATTTTCAGCAATGGGTACACTATCTGCAACCCGCGTTCTATCTGCTTGCTTTTGTTTGCAGCCAAACAAAATCAGCGGAATCAGGAGGGTAATAAACCGCATTTTATCTATAACGAGTTGCATTTAGAAACATATATGCGGTGCAAAATATATTTCATTTTTAAGGTATCACCACCTTATGTTTAAAATCCTTATTTTCGCGCCTTTAAAAATTTAACTGAAAGAATACTATGCCATACCTGTTCACCTCTGAATCAGTGTCTGAAGGGCACCCCGACAAAGTAGCCGACCAAATCTCGGACGCACTTATAGATAACTTCCTTGCTTTTGACCCTAACAGTAAGGTTGCTTGCGAAACTCTTGTTACTACTGGACAGGTGGTACTTGCCGGCGAGGTAAAAACCAACACTTACTTAGACGTGCAAAAAATCGCCCGTTCGGTAATTGCTAAAATCGGTTATACCAAAAGCGAGTATATGTTTGAGGCTAACAGCTGCGGTGTGTTGAGTGCTATACACGACCAAAGTGATGATATTAACCGTGGTGTTGACCGTGCTGCTTCGCAAGATTTTGAAGCCCGTGCAAATGCACAAGGTGCAGGCGACCAAGGTATGATGTTTGGTTACGCAACCCGCGAAACTGAAAACTATATGCCTTTGGCGTTGGATTTGGCTCACAAATTATTGATTGAATTGGCTGCGCTGCGCCGCGAGAACAAAGATATTACCTACTTGCGCCCCGATGCAAAAAGCCAGGTAACTATTGAATACAGCGACGATAATGTTCCTACCCGGATAGATGCTATCGTAATCAGCACACAACACGATGAGTTTGGTACTGACGAAGAGATGGCTAAAAAGATATACGATGATATGGTGAACATCCTTATCCCTCGTGTAAAAGCTTCTTTGAAGCCTGAATTGCAAGCGTTGTTTACCGGAAACATTACTTACCACATTAACCCAACCGGTAAGTTTGTAATTGGCGGTCCTCACGGCGATACAGGTCTTACAGGCCGTAAAATCATCGTAGATACTTACGGTGGTAAAGGTGCTCACGGTGGTGGTGCATTTAGCGGTAAAGATCCTTCAAAAGTTGACCGTAGTGCTGCTTACGCTACCCGTCATATTGCTAAAAACTTGGTTGCAGCAGGTGTTTGCGACGAAGTTTTGGTACAGGTTTCTTATGCTATTGGTGTTGCTAAACCTTGCGGTTTGTACATTAACACTTACGGAACTTCAAAAGTGAACATGGGTGATGGCGAATTGGCTCGCAAAGTGGAGCAAATCTTCGACCTACGTCCTTATGCTATTGAGCAACGTTTGAAATTGCGTACTCCTATTTATAGCGAAAGTGCTGCATACGGACACATGGGCCGCAAAAACGAAGTGGTAACCAAAACATTCTACACACCTGATGGTGCCAAAAAAGAAATGGAAGTAGAATTGTTTACTTGGGAAAAACTTGACTACGTAGATAAAGTTAAAGCCGCTTTCGGTCTTTAATAATTAGCGTCATGCTGAACTTGTTTCCAGCACCTCATTGCTAACTACGGTTAATACCTATGAGATCCCGAAACAAGTTCGGTGACGACAATACAAATTATTATAAACCCTGCCCAAAAGGCGGGGTTTATTGTTTTAAATGAGGGTTAAAAAAGAGATTTTCAGAATTTTGGCATAGCAACGAAGCCAACACCCTTAGTCCAACGTTTTAACAGGATTGAAATCCTGTTCTGTTAAGATTACCTATTAGGGGCGGACTTAAGTCCGCCCCTAATAGGTAATCTCAAAAGCGGTGGGTTTCAACGGTAACTATATACTACTTTGACCAAAATCAGTGAATATGTAGCGGCGTTAATTTTACTGTAAAGACCTCTATTTACAGGGAGAATTATGGAGATGGGACGGGTAAGACTTCTTTTATTTCGTTTTCAACAAGTTTGCTTAAATGTACTCCTTTTAAAATTTGCTCGTATTCCGCCTCGTTTATTTCACCGTCACACTTTATTTTCTTATCACTGAACATCGTCTTAAATTCTTCTAATGTATAAGTACAAGTCCAATTACAGTTTATGTAAGTGTCTTTATTAAAAGGATTAGTTTCATGGATAGGATTTATCCAAACTATTGTCTGATTATTAAGGTTTTGTTGTTCGATATGTCGGTTTATAGTATCAAATTGAGATGTGCAACAAACTAATATTATTAGTTTGTCCGATGTAATTTTTAAGCATATAAAAAAATGCGGCTCATCCGTATTTAGATGGTCGCTTGAAAAATAAAAAATGCGCCTCTCTGTGATAGTTGAAATAAATAGATTTTCCAGTGTCATCTTAAAACAGAGGAGATTTTTGTGTATTCCTCATAAATTAATTTGGAAATTTCAACTTCTGTTTCGTTTTGATTGAATAGTTTATATCCATCCTGAACAGGAAGAAAAAAATC
Source organism: Agrobacterium sp. 719_389 (assembly GCA_943370295.1). GTDB lineage: Bacteria > Bacteroidota > Bacteroidia > UBA8524 > UBA8524 > SB11. The sequence goes on from CALRQL020000003.1 coordinate 196,890, forward strand.
ATCTGAAACAATTTTGCGTCTTGACAAAAACCCACCTTTTAACGAAGCCTCATGTCTTTTCCATTCGGGAAACTTATGGGATAAGTCTGAAAGTTGAAATTGAGTTAGGTGCGCGTAGGTGTTATATATTGCTTCAATTATTTCTAAATCGCTGTCTGAAAAGACATTTTTTACTATATCACCACAAGAAACATAACTATATTGACTACTTGCATCGGAAGCAATATAACTTTTACCATAGGTCAAGGCAGCATCGTCTGTTATAAAGCTTGAGTTTTCTAAAATGTTTCTTACCCCTGACGCAACAGGACCTTTCGGCATGGCATAATACTCATCTCCTGTAATAGTTCTTCCATAAAGCATTAGGCTATATCTGTCAGAAAGCCAAATAAGCTTTAGAGCTTTCATTTTATTGATAGTTCCACCTTCTTCGCGGGCAAAATAATTTAATGCTTGTACAGCTTTCTTATAATTAAATCCACGCATAGTTTAAAAATTGTGCAAATGTATAACGCAATTGATTACAATGTAATATAAAATTTTATATTTTGTGCATAAAATTTAGAAGTTTTTTTAATAAACGTAATCCCGTCCTGACAATTTCTTGCAGTTTTATGCGTGGGAATAAGATGAAGCTATTTTTTTGACTTCTTTTTCGGTGTTGGTTTTGGATTGTCTTTAACCCCTGTTTTGATTAACTCCTCAAACAGCTTTATAGCTTCTTTTGGAGTTTTTTCTTTTTTCTCCTTAGTCATTTAGTACAAAGATAGTGAAAGTTTAAAGGAAGTCTTTTACGTCCTTGTCCAACGCTTTTGCTATTATTAAAAGGGTGGATAGCCGAACATCTTGTTTGCCTAATTCTAATCCACCCATATTTGAAAAGTCAAGGTCATATAACGCACAAAATTTACGCAGGCTAATTCCTTTTTCTATACGTGCTGCCCGTATTTTACTGCCTACGGACTTGAAATAGTTACTACTCATTTGTCTGTATTAGTTCTTTATACTTTAGTCTTCCGTTACAGTTTTTAATGGCTTCGGCAAATCGTTCATCCTGCGTAATCTCCCTACGGTTATACCTGTAAGCACTTTCATTACAATAGCGTTGCAGGTGCTTAGGGGATATACTGTGATGGATTCCGTTGATTTGTTTTTTAAGAATATTCCAGTACCCTTCTATGGTGTTTGTATGAACAATACCACGTACATACTCCTTAGCCTTATGTTTAACGGTTTCGTGTTTGTATAGTTTTTTAACACGTCCGTAAACATAGCTTTCGTCGGTTACCATAGTACTGTCAGGCACAACGGTATTCACTATAAATTCTGAAACCTGTTCAATAGTGGCTTTAGGGATAACCTGTGTTTTCAGTTTGCCGCCGCGCTTAACCGCGCCAATTACCATAGTTTTATCACCAGCCCCCCTCTTTTTGTGAAAGTGCCTGTTTATATCCTTCCCGCCAACGTATGTTTCATCAATTTCCACAATTTCATCTAATAACTGTGGGTCTCTTTCAGCCAGCATTTCGCGTATTCTGTGGTTTAGAAACCAAGCTGTTTTTTGAGTAACATCTAACCAAGTAGCCAATTGTAAGCTGCTTATGCCTTTTGAGTGTACACATAATATGTATTGAGCCAAAAACCATTTAGTCAACGGCACTTTGGTATTCTCATACATAGTTCCCACCGTCACAGTAAACTTTTTTCTACATTCTTTTTCACGGCACTTGAACCTTTTACCGTCTGAAAAACGACAAACATTCACAGAGCCACAAAACGGACAACAAGGCTCACCGCCCCACCGTTGCTCTTCGAGGAACTCACGACACTTGTCGTCAGTATCGAAATGTTTTTGAAATGCTAATATTGATTTGAATGGTCTCATTATTAAATTGTATTACAAATGTATATACATTTTGCGTGATAAACAAATATTTGTATATCTTTTCCATATACATTATTTTTGTTTTATGAAGGATGCAAAAACATCACAGTTACTAATCCGAGTGTCGGACTTAGAAAAGGAAGGATTTGAAAGGGCAGCAGAAATTTCAGGGGTTGGCGTATCTACGTGGGCACGTCAAGTATTAAGAAGTGCTGCTATAAAACAGGTTCAGGAAGTAGGGGAAAAGGTTAGCTTTTTAGAGCCTACAAAATATGATGAGGGTAAGAAAGAGGACACACAATAACCATTGTAAGTGCCGTAAATACTGATTTTTAATTATTTATTGCAATACAACAAATAATTTGCGTTCTTTGTAAAAGAAAAAGGGAGTAGCTGTGAACTACTCCTTTGTTTGAAGTGTTGGTGTATTAAAGCATACCCCGCTTGTTTACGAGATTGTAAGGTTATTATCTTACTTTCCGTGCATCAATCCAAAAGTGAAAGAATTTAGCCTTTTTAGGGTAAACTCTACGTCCTTTGACAGTTATGTAAGCACAGAATATCTCAACTTTTCCGTTTGTATTCGTGTTACTCATTACTGAGCCTTTTATGGCTGCTCCTTTTCAGCCGTAATTGGTTTTAAATTGGGGTTGTTTTAAAAGGCCACCCCTTCAACCTAAGCTGGTTGCTAACACAACCCGCAATATTTTAAAAAGGAACGGTTGAGGTTTACTACAACCCAGCTAAGATGTGGCTGCAACCACATTTTTTCGGCTGATAAGACCGTCCTTGCCCCGCTCCAGTATTTTAAGAGCCAGCTTAACGCTGGCTTTTTTATTATCTTATAATTTCACTTTTAAAAACATTATATGGAAGCTCAGATTTTTCAGGCTTGAACTCATCTTTAAAATCTTTTGCCTCTTCATCTACCCATTCAGGTAGTCCCCAAAAACTTTGCTTGTTAGTACTATTATATTTGACAAGAACAAGTTTCTTTGCTTGTTTAAGTTTTCGAATAGGGTTAATGATGTGCTTTACATTTTCCTTTCCTATTCTATCAGCTAAAGCTTCTTCTATTTGTGAAGCTTTTGAACCCTTTTTGAACTCACTTTTTACTATATACAAAATTTGATTTTCCTGCCTATCATTTAAGGGAAAGTCAGAATTTTTATTTTGCAAAGCCTCTATTGCAGGTGAAGTAACGCTTTTATCATCTTCTGCCCATTCTTCATTTATTTTTTCCAATAAAGATAATGCCGCTTGGTCTTTTTTTATTTGCTGTTTAAGCTTTAAAATAGCCTCTTCGAGTGTCGGTTTCTTCATTCTCGTAAATTTCAACAAAGTAACATGTAAAAACTTAATAAAACAAACAGAATTTAATGAATTGACTAAAATAACAGTTATCCACTGTTTAAAAACTAAACAAATCTATTAATATAAACAATCTTCATTCTTAATTAATACTTAAAAAGTATTTATACACATGTAACTATACACTGTTGCATACTTGTGGGTAACGTTGTTAGATACATCAAAACATTAAGTTTATACATGAAATACTATATTTGAAGTATATGCAAGTCCGCTTAACCAAAGAACAAAAGATAAAAATAGCCAACGGTGAAGATGTGTTTAAAATCATTAGCGCAATTATTAAGCGTGAGGGTAGATTAGGCAGACAAAAAGAGCACTTTTACGTTATCGGGCTTGATAGTGCATATTTTATCCTATTCATTGAACTAATATCAATGGGAAACAATACAGAAGCCGTTGTAAAGCCAATACCTGTATTTCATCAAGCAGCAGCCAAAAACGCACCCTATATAATATTGGCTCACAATCACCCGTCAGGAAACCTGCAAGCAAGCGAAGCAGATATACTTTTAACACGAAGACTGGTAGAAGGTAGTAAGCTGTTGGATATTATTATACTTGACCACCTGATAATATCTGAAACAAGCTATTCCAGTATGAGGGAAAATAAGCTGATTTGAATATATTAGTAGGCACAATATCTATTAAGACACAATTACATTGTGTATATTTGCATCCCTTTTTAGCTAAAGTTGCGATTAAAGCACGATATTTGGATATATAAAACCGTGAGCAATATAAAAACATACAGTAGTGTCGATATGGCAAATTATGTACGCGCTGTTGCTGGCGCTAATGGTTTTTCTTTGAACGTAACTCAAGTCCAAAAAATACTATACATAATTTATGGAGCTTTTTTGGGTAAAAATGATAGAATTGTATTGGACGAAACCCCACAAGCGTGGCCGTATGGCCCTGTTTTTCCATGTGCCCGCTCAAAAGCAGATTATTCACGAATAAGGAAGGTGGAAGACATCAATATTGACCTACTCTCAGAAGATAAAACCGTTATAGACGAAATAGTTAGTAAATATTCTAAATACCCCGCAGGACAACTTTCCAAATGGTCTCACACTAAAGACAGTCCTTGGGATAAAACCACGAAAGAGATAGGTTTTAAATGGGGAACACCTATTCCTGTTGCATACATCAAAGAGTATTTTTATACGCTAAATGTCTAAAGACTTAAAAGATATCATAGAGAAAGAGCCAAATGGCACCGAAGGAGGGGATACTGATATTGACTCTGGCGACTTGCGTAGCCAATTAAATCAAAAAATATTAGAGAGGTATCAGTCAGACACACACGACAGAAGGTGGTTAGCAAAATGGACAGCTATTGTAGTTTCTATTTGGCTGCTTTTAGTGTATGGCATATTGGTTTTAAACGACTCCCATGTTCATCTTAGTGAAACTGTATTAATTACTCTTATAAGTACAACTACTCTTAATGTTATTGGCTTACCATTGGTGGTTTTGCGAGGACACTTTAAATCGGATAATTAGTTTAAAATTTTTCTATGCCGCATATTATAATATAAAGTATGCCCGTGGTCAAACTCGTATATAGTTCCCGTTTCAACCCGCCGAAAAGTACCCCTGCCCGATAACACATTAGCTCGACATCCCAATAGTCGCCCTCCTGTAGGGTAAGGGGTCGTTGAATGATGGTAACACAATCAATATTTGGGAAGGGGTAACAATAGCCCGACATCTTAACAGGATTGAAATCCTGTTCTGTTAAGATTGCCATTAGGAGCGGACTTAAGTCCGCTCCTAATGGGTAATTGCCAAAGCGGTGGGTTTCAACCCGCCGAAAATGACCCCTACCGAAGGATACTTTTATAAACGCATGGATGCCGTTAAAGTGAGTGACAATAAGGTTTAAGAACATAAGTTACTTTTGTCAAATGAACCGCACATTTGTTTTTGGTGATATACACGGCTGTTATGATGAAATGACAGGCTTGCTAAGAGATTTAAATGCTACTGAAAATGACGTAATCGTTTCTTTGGGAGATATTGTTGATAGAGGGCCAAAATCAGTTGAGGTTTATCATTTCTTTAAAAACACCCCCAACGCCGTTGTATTAATGGGCAACCATGAGCGTAAGCACCAACGGGGTATTTTAAGTTATGCCCAAGAAATTGTTAAACTACAAATGGGTGATGAATATCCTGAGTTTATACAATGGATAAATTCACTGGGTTATTACTATGAAACACCCGAAGCTATTATTGTGCACGCCGCTTTTGAAAATAATGTTCCTTTAAAGCATCAAAAAGAAGACGTTTTATGCGGTTCGACTTCAGGAGCAAGGTATTTGGAAAAAATATACCCTGAAAACACCCATTGGACAGATTATTACAGTGGCACAAAGCCCATCGTTTATGGTCATCACGTGGTTGGGGAGTCTCCCAAAATAGTAAATAACACTTACGGGATTGATACGGGAGCCTGCCATGGGGGTTTTCTTACCGTACTTGAACTTCCGGGCTTTATTTTTCATCAATACGAGGTATCTGAAGATTATTGGGCATCTGAACAACGTCGTTGGCAACTTCCGGTAGTTAAAAACAAGAATTGGGAAGAGATGGGGTTTGATGAAATTGAAAAACAGTTATCAAAATTATCTTTTGTAGAAGACCCTGAGGTAAAAGAATATTTAGAGGGTATTGCAGTAATGCTATCACAAAGAGAACTGTTGCTGGGCGAGTTGAAAAATATGTTAGAGCTTAAAGCACAGTCGCTAATGGCGGATGCGGGAGCTGACTTTAATAAAATTGCGGCTGCATTGCCATATAGGTCATTACTTTTTAAGGCAAAGAACCGACAGTTAAGCCTACAGGATTTGCAAAAAAGCCTCAACACTCCCAAAAAGATGTATCAACTATTGCGTGAATTTGAAAATAAATAAAAACAGGCAAAAGCGGCAAGACTCAATTTTCAATGGGAGTCGAAGGAATTCTTGCCAACGGCACTGCATTTTAATGGATAGGTAAAAAGCGAAAAGGGGCTTGCTCCGGACGTTTTACTTAAACTACGGCTTGTAGACCCGCAGGAATTGCACCTGCATCCTCCGGCCTGAATCGAAGTATCCCTGTTATACGACACTATCCAATATTTTAAAAAATGGGCAAAGGGCAGCAAGGGTCTCTTTCTATTGTTGTTCTAACCAACTGAACTACCCCAACTAACGCCGGGGGCAGGACTTGAACCTGCGACACACAAATGTTCTCGAAGTATTCCTCACTTACGGCACCATTTATTTTTTATCAATGAAAGAGCAAAAGGCAACAAGGCGATTTACGGGATTTGAACCCGCGCACCAAAAGGTGTTCACCAGCGAAGTACTCCTTGTCTACGGCATCTTTCATTAGTATTTTAAAGAACGCATATAATAATTTTAAAAAAGCAGGCAAAAGCGGCAGAAAGCGGGTCATCGTTAAAAGCGAAGTACTTCTTACCATACGGCACTGCATTTTAAAACGGGCATTAATAAGCAAGGGCTTGGTTTCATTAGCGTGAAGTATCCCTTACCAAACGGCACCGTTTGTTTTTTAAATGAAAGAGCATTGTGCAACAAGGGCACATTTATATGCAGGACTCGAACCTGCTTACCATTTAAGGTTTGCCGGAAGTATCCCTTGTTTACGGCATCTTTCAGTATTTTTTTTACTCACCCGGATGTATGTGAAAATGTATATTGCTTGCATAATTCTCCCTCTCTTTTAAAGAGAGGGACGCATATTGTGAACCCCCGGCATTTGCATTTTCGAGGGTGAGTTTAATTTCTTAATAATCCAAACAGGTAAAAAGCGAAAAGAGAACATGGTGCTCTATCCAACTGAGCTACGGGACGTGATATAAGGATTTTGTTATACCGAGGAACGATGGATCTTATGCCAATTTGTGTATTTACACAATTGAGCAAAGAGGCTTCCTTCGGCAGCATGACATTGGAGTTGGTCGCCCCGACGGGACTCGAACCCGCGACCACCCGATTAAAAGTCGAAGTAACTCTTATCTACGACACTGTTTGAAGTGTTTTATTGCAGAAAGCGAAAAGCGGAAAAAGAACAGGGCCTTGTCAACCGGGATTTGCACCCGGGAAAATGGATTTTGCAATCCATTAACCTAGCCCAAAGGTGGACGAAGTATCCCTTTCCTACGGCATTTCTACAAATTTCTTACTCACCTTGTTGGTTAAAAGTTCCCCCTTCGCATTTCTGCAAAGGGGTGTACTTAACTACTTGAACTCCTTGCCATGGTCAAGGTGAGTAACTATTGAAACACATTTTTTCAAAGAACTTTATGTCGCCCACCGGGGAATCGAACCCCGCTTTCCTGCTCGAAAAACAGGCGTACTAAACCGATATACGAGTGGATGATTATCTATTTATAATCCCTCTTAACTTCGGCTTCTCGCATTTCTTCTATAAGCAGTGCAATTTTTTCTTCAGTAAATCCAAGTTTCATAGTATTCTTAGTGTAATATTCTTTTAATTCTGAATCAATCATTTTTGCATCACAAATGAAGTCACACAAGTATTTTAACATTTCCTTTTTGCCTGTTTCAGAGCAGAACTTCTCGATTTCTAGTTTGAAAAACTTATGTGCTAAATAATTCCGTTGGTTCAAGATGATTTCTAAGCTATTGATTATCGATTCAGTTAAGGTGTAACTTTCTTTAACTTCTTTTAGTAATCCACCCATTGTTTTCTTCGAGTTTTCAATTTCATCAATGATCTTGTTGACTTCATCATTTGATCTTACTTTTTGCTTGAAAATTCTACTTGTCCATAACATGATTGCAAAACTTTCTTCAATACACTGACTCCAATAAATTGCCAAGCCAACATATGCATATATAAGTTTATGCTTATTATTTTCATCCCCTGCATTATATTCTTCTAATGCATCATCATAAAGCGTATTCTCCATAGAACTAATATAATTATTTTTAATGCGGACCGTACGGGAGTCGAACCCGTTTGAATATCCCATAGACAGTGGGGCGCCCTAACCATTAGGCCTACGGTCCGTATTTTTGTAGCCCCTGCGGGACTCGAACCCGCATTTCTGCTTTGCAGACAGTGTGGCTGTAAATACGCTTCCCTACTTTTTATTCGGTGCACTGTAAATTCTGCCCTTTGCAGCGCACAGCCGCCACGGGATAATCCACACACTCCGCGGTTAAGTAAATTTTACCGCAGCTTTTCCTTTTAAGCTAAGGGACTGTTTTTTTAACTCACCCCAACACATCTAAACTTGGTTGAGTGCCCAACATTTTCCCTCTCTATTTGCATTTAGAGAGGGGCGAAGTGTCGGCAGTCGCTCGTTTACTTGCCCTTCGGGGTGAGTTAAAGCAGAGTTTAAACACCCCCTTGTGTTCCCCCTTTTTAGGGGGAATCCAATGCGCAGAGCTTTGCGCGGCCTCTCCGTATTAAGGGAGAGTACAGAGAGGGTGTTCAACAGTTACAACTCCATTTTATTTATCACCTCAACGGCGGTTTGGCCGTTTTCCATAGCCGCCAGCAAGTCGAATATTTTATCGCTCCAGCCGGCTATCAGGTGCACATCGTGGCGTGTCATTCGCAAAGGCGTATTACCGTAACCTGCCAAGTCAAACAAGTACAATTTGGCTTTGGGAGCTATCCGCTTGTAGGCTTTCCATTTTATCTCCATTTGGTTAGCCATCAAACCTGTGCTCCACAATTGCACATCGGTAAACAGCATCACTTTGTCCACTATCTCGTTGCGGCGTATCAGGTCATCAATTACCAAATAACCATTGGTAGCATAACCCACTTCACCTTCGCGGCGGTAGTATTCGTTCACGTTTGATAACACATTGCGCTTAGGCATATTTATTATCTTCCAACGGTCGCCAAACATACCGCTCACCACATTTTTACAACGCGATTGCAACAACATACCCAGCATCAAACCCACGTCGTACAACATTATTTTGCTTTTGGCCGATACTGCTTTTTGCATCGAGCCTGAAACGTCGCAGGCTATCACCACTGCGGTGTTGCTATCAAAACCCGCTATGTTTGCCGCACTTGCGGTTACAGCATCTTCAAGGGCATCCAACAAAGTGCTTACGCCTTTATAATTCAACTCCTTCAACTCACGGTAGGCCGCCAAGAAACGGAAGGGCAACTGTTTTGAATTGGCCACAGCCTTTTCGTTACTCAAATAAGCAGCTACTTTTTCAAGGTGTACCATTGATACATTTGCCTCTAACATATTGCGCAGGTTACGCATAGTAGCCATGTAGCCCATTTTATTGCTCGCTATCAATTCTTCCCATTTGGTTTTAAAAGCAGCAGCTTTCGCGGCTTCGTTCTCAAACTTATATTGGCCAAGCGCTGATAATTCAGTTTCCCATGTATAGGGCGTTTGCAACGTATCGTTGGCAATTTTGGTAAATACCGCTTGTTGTTCTTCGTTGGCAGCTTTTGGGTGCACAAGAAACAGCGCATCGCGTAATTTCACTTCGGCAGCCCGGTTATATTTGGCAAATTGGTATTCATCAAACTTGTTAAACGCCATTGCCAAACCTTTTTGCACCTGTTTTGATAAACGGTTCAGTTTTTTAGCCCCGGTACGGGTGTTGGCCATTTGGTAGTAGGCAAGCAACTCGGCAATTTCATCCGCACGTTGTACCACACCGTTTACGGTTTTACTTACCAAACCGTTACCGTTGTTGGTTTTTGCCAACTCAACCGCCAATACAAGGGGTACGCTTCGTAAGTGCATTTTGGTACGGGTATAAACCGCCAGTTTTGCCACAAACTCAGGGTTGTTTTTTGCAATAAGCGATTGAATACGCTCCAGCTTGTTACCGGCCTTTTCGTAAAAATTATCGCTAAGTCCGGCTGTTGCTACGGCAGTATACAACTCCACCTCAGGGGTAAGTGTATACGCAGGTGCGTTTTCATGGTTCACAGTAGGCTTGATGGCCTTTACTGTTGGGTTTTCTGTTTTAAAGATGTTGAAACGCATGTTTTGTGTCCTCCTTTTGTTTTAATTCTTTTTAGCTGTTTTGCTGATACAAAGGTTGGGACGTACTACGCAGCCTAATTGCGCAGTAATAAAATGAATAAATATTTTTCTTAAATTATTGATTTACAGTGTTAATAATTTGAAATTTCAAATTTGAAATTCCGAAGTGCGCAAATACATTGCGTAGTATTTTGTAGTTTTGGATTGAAATAACCCCGTTTTTAACCATGCCTTTGAACAAACTGGCACTTTTGCGCTATAAAACCATCGACCAATGCCTGCGAAACCGCTTTAGAAAATGGACACTTGACGACCTTGTAGAAGCTTGTGCCAATGCTTTATATGAATACGAGGGCATTACGCAAGGCGTAAGCCGCCGTACGGTGCAGCTTGATTTGCAGAATATGCGCAGTGATAAGTTGGGCTACAATGCACCCATTGTGGTGCAGGATAAGAAGTTTTACAGCTACGACGACCGCAATTACAGCATTACCAGCAACCCGCTGAGTAAACAGGATGTGGACACGCTGACGGAAGTAGTGGGGGTATTGAAACAGTTTAAGGGCTTTAGCTATTTTGATGAGCTTACCGAAATGGTGAGCCGCTTGGAGGACAAGATTTATAAGCAGCAACACAAGGGGGTATCGTACATTGATTTTGAGAAGAATGAATTGTTGAAGGGGCTGGAGCATATTGACCCTTTGCATAGGGCATTGGTGAGTAAAAAACCGTTATTGATTACTTACCAATCGTTTAGAAAAACACAGCCTACGGTATTGGTGCTGTATCCGTATTTATTAAAGGAGTACCGCAACCGCTGGTTTTTATTGGGCAGACGTAAAGACCATAAGGAAACCACTACTACACTGTTGGCACTTGACCGCATTGTTGGATTTAGTGAGATGCCAGGAGAGCCCTTTGTTGAGGCGGCTTTTAACCCGCATACGTTTTTTGACGATGTGATTGGCGTAACTAAAACATTGCAAGACCGGCCGCAGCTTATTGAACTGTGGGTGGATAAGGAAAACGCACCGTATGTGATTACCAAACCCCTGCATCCATCACAAGAGGTGAGGCGACAAGATGAGGAAGGTATTTATATAACTATTAATGTGGTGATGAATTTTGAGCTGGAGCGCGAAATACTGGGCTTTGGCGAACGGATGAAGGTGCTATCACCACGAAGGTTCCAGCAGCGGATTAAAAACAAGTTGGGAAAGGCAGTTGGGTTATATGATAATAAGGAAGAGGGGTGAAGGTTTTTTATATACCTTTTGTAGGTATGCAGGCCTAACATTATTGATAACGTGCTCCTATTTTATCAATAGCATCGGGATTTATTCCCGATAATATATCAAACATCCCTCAACCACTTCTTAATCAACGGGATAAGACACGCACTGTCCGTTGAACGACGAACGTTTGATAACTGTTGCATTATCTGTGCGGCTGTTAATGTCCTTAGCCTGTCGAAGGGTGGCGGGTTAGGAGTTATATCAGAATTATCATCCGAAGGTACGCAGTGTGCTGCTATAAAAGATTACCGATAACTGTATCAATAGCATCGGGATTTATTCCCGATGAGTCTTTCGGCAAGCTCAAGACAGGTGGACTATACGTTCTCCTTTTGGAAAAGAGCGGGGATGGTTTTTAGTATCAGTTTGATATCAAACCATAGTGAATAGTTGCGGGCATAGTCGTTATCAAGGCCAATGCGTTCTTCTTCGCTCATTTCGCCTTTTTTACCGCGCTTGGTCACCTGCCAAAGTCCTGTAATACCCGCAGGGGCCATAAAACGCAGGGCAAAGCGGTCGGTAGTCAGCTTTTCAGCCTCATACATAGGCAAAGGGCGGTTGCCAACAATACTCATATCGCCTTTTAGCACATTCCACAATTGGGGTAACTCATCAATACTGGTATTGCGTATAAACTTACCCACTTTGGTAACGCGGGGGTCGTCTTTAATCTTAATAAACGTGCTGCCGTCTTTTTGCAGGCGGTACTGCTTATACTCGTCCTCTGTCATTACCTTGTTATCGGCATACAACAGTAGCTTCTCTTTATCAGCCGCTTGCTTTTTAGGTTCGCTATCGTCTTTTTGTTCTGTTTCAGGTTTATTTTGGTATTGGTTCAGGTGTTTTAAATCCTTAAGTCGCGCATCTGCATTGGTGTACATACTGCGGAATTTATAAAACCTGAAAATATTATAACCTGTACCCACCCTTAGCGAGTAATAAAATACAGGACCTTTAGACTCAAGCCTAACTGCAAGGGCGATGATTAAAAACAAGGGTGAAAGCAACAATAGTGCTAACGATGAAAAGAAAATATCAAACGCCCTTTTGTTCCATGGCATAGAATATGCCGGGATTGCGGGGAGCTTTTTCTCTTTTCCGGGGGCTATCGGCGGGTTGGCAATTAAGTAATCCGCACGCAGCGCAAACTCATCGTCGGTAGTTTTGGTATCAAAAAGCTCGGCAATTCCTGCCTCTAAAGCCTCTTTGCGTACTGTAGAGTTGATTTTGTCAACCACTACTGCCATCGGCACATTAGTAAGTTGGTTTGAAGCCCTAAGCTGCATTTGCAAGCCGGCAGTGTTAGGCCCGTTTACAGGACCGTAGGCCAACAGCAAACCAAATTTTTCAGTGGGGGTGAGCCACTCAAAAAAGGTAAACCCGTTTTTAAAAATGGCTATCTCGTATTTATCCTTAAACCGCTCTACCAAGTTTTCGGCATAGGCAAGATCGGGATGTATAAGGGCAATACGGGGTAGTGTATTCACGTCGGGGTTAGTCATTCTTTATCCTGCGGAAAATATTTTCTATTCGGGCTTCTAATTCTTCGGGGTTAAAAGGCTTCACCATGTAATCATCGGCACCGGCTTTCAAACATTTTATTTTATCAGCAGTGCTTTCGTTTCCAGAAAGCATCACCAATGGTACTTCTCTGAAAAAGCCGCTTGAACGTATTTGATGTATAAAATCCAAACCGCTCATTTCAGGCATATTCATATCAGCTATAATCACATCGGGAATATTACCCTGCTGCATCCACTCAAGTGCATCCTTTGCATTGGTTTTTTGCACTACCTCGTACTTCTTTCCGAATACGTGGTTGAGAATCATCAGTATCGACTTTTCGTCATCTACAGCAAGTAACTTTTTTGCCATGTAAGGTATGTTAACTGCGAAAGTACTGAATTGGGGCTAAAATAGTGTAAATCATGCCTATAATTTTTAAAATTCAGGGGCATTTGATTCCTAAATGTTGTTATATAGTGCGTTTTATTTTACACAAAGTTGTGTTGATTAAGGTGCTAACCTACATTTTTTAGATATAAATCACAGGCTTGATTACAAGTTTCTTAGCCCCTGTTTATTGGCTATTTTTTTACCGAACTTTGTACTATGCTTATTGAAATTCACCCCGATAATCCCCAAGACCGTTTGATTGAGAAAGCGGTTGAGATTATTGCCAAAGGCGGGGTTGTTGTTTTTCCTACCGATAGTATTTATGCGCTGGGCTGCGATGCTTTTAATAACCGCGCCATTGAAAGGGTGTGCCGCATTTTAGGAAAAAAACCAGAAAAAGCGAACCTTTCTCTTATCTGTAAAGATTTAGGCAACTTATCAGAATTTACTACGCCCATTGGCACTCCTACTTTTAAGCTGATGAAAAGGGTACTGCCGGGCCCCTATACCTTTATTTTAAAGGCCAACAGCAATGTGCCCAAGATTTTTAAGACCAACAAAAAAACGGTGGGTATCCGGGTGCCTGATAATGCTATTTGCCAGGCTATTATTGAAAAACTGGGACATCCGATGGTTTCATCGTCAATACATAGTGAAGACGAGATTCAGGAGTATTTAACCGAGCCCGAAGAAATTTATGCGGTGTATGAAAAAATTACCGATGTGGTGATTGACGGCGGGGCAGGAGGCAACCAACCCTCAACGGTGATAGATTGCACAAACGAAGTGCCTGAAATTATACGCCAAGGAAAAGGGATTGTTGAGATTTAGTAAGTCCCCCTGTCGTCTGAGCTTTTCGACACCCCCTTGTGTTCCCCCTTACTAGTGGGAATCAGACGCACAAGCCCATTACAGCAGTATGTTTTTTTGGGAAAAGTTAACCACTATTGTCATTCTGACCGCAGGGAAGAACCTTATCGAAAGTATGTAAAAAGGATGAAACAAGATGCTTCACTATCGTTCAGCATGACAGCAACCCCGACCCCTAAATCCCCTAAAAGGCGACTTTTTCGCACGACGATAGTCGTATTAGCGCGGTTGCCATCCTGAGCCTGCCGAAGGAGCGCGGTTGTTATAAAGCTTTTCGACACCCCCTTGTGTTCCCCCTTACTAGTGGGAATCAGGCGCACAAGTCCATTACAGCAGTATGTTTTTGGGAAAGAATTAACTTCTGTTGTCATTCTGACCGCAGGGAAGAACCGTCTTACAAATGTGTCAGCAGGACGGGAGAAGATCTTTCCTACGCACAAAACAAGATTTGAATACTGTTATTACATCTCCATATTTGAAAGGTAATTGTCTAGTTCGTCATTCGATGAAAACTCTTTTAGCATATTACAGCTTTTATCAGCGAGGAAAGAGAACAAGTCCAATATGTTCTCAAAAAGCCTAAAATGTGCTCCCTCAAAGTTATAGACATAGAGAATTTTTTCATTGCCAGCCTTTTTCTTGCTTGCAACAAATATGGTTTCAATCGTCTTGCTTGGACGCAAATAATCTACTTCAATGGCCTTGAACGTGTTCATCTAATAAAAATGTGGTTATTATGATACTCTAAGAACTCACTTGCTGGCAAAAACCGATTGGGTAAGATTATTTCCTTACCATCAAAATCCTTTACTAAACTTACCACCGAAGGCTCTTTCTCAAAGTCGTTAATATATTTTGATACTTTGATCTTATAATCATTTGTAATTGTTAGCAACCCTTTGTCAAAAGCTTTATCGTGCAAAGCATTAAGGCAAATACCGTTAGTTGGATGCAACCTGTTGGCTTTATCTTTTGCCCAAGGCACAATATGGCTTGCTATTAATAGTTCAGGGATGTTAAGCCCAGTAATGGCACACCGGGTATTATATGAAACAAGTATTGTATCTCTAAAAAACTGTTGGTTTATCCGTGTTTTAACAAATGTTTCTCTTTCTTTTCCTTCTGGTAAGTTCTTTATGTCAACTCCTGCAATCACTTCTAAAGAAGTATTCCTGTATTTTGCAATAATTTCTTCAGCATCAATACCAAGCTTGTCCCAATCATTATAATACTCATTCCAAACCTCTTCGTCCAATTTGCTTGAGTTAGTTAACCCTACTATACCTTTTTCTTTTAACGCTGGATCAAAGCTCCCAAAATTTCCAATTTTCATTTTTAGGGAGTTCGCACTTCTACCCATTATCTGTGAGCCTTCCACTATCAACGGATGACTTGAAACCGCTTTGCTAAAGGGTACTTTACAGTAATAGTACAAGGCTACTGTTGTTTGTTGCTTTGTCCACCTTTCAATTGCCATATCTTGTTTGAAGAACTGTAAATATACATTTCTTTCCAATCTCCAACCCCACCGTTTAATCCTACGTTCTGTTTGTTAACTTTGCGCACCGATGAAGAAGATTAAAACCAGTTTGATTGTCCTTTCGATATTGTTGGTGGCGGCTATTATTACTCTGCCGCTGATTGAATATTTTAAAAAACCGAAGCTTACTGAGCGCAAGGATTTTGCTATTGAAAATATTGCCGACATTGACAGTATTTTTTTAGTGAACCGTGCAGGCGAGAACACGTTGTTGCGTAAGCAAGCCGACGGACGCTGGACGGTGAACAACCAGTTTAATGCTGCCCCCGATAAGATTGAGCGATTGCTGAAAACCATGAATAAGTTAGAGGCCAAAAATCCGGTATCGCAAGCTGCACAACAACGCATTGTGAATGATTTGGCAGTGAGCGGCATAAAGGTGCAGGCTTTTATGAAAAACGGGGATACTAAAACCTATTACGTGGGCGGCCAAACGGCAGATGAAATGGGTACGTTTATGTACATGGATGGTTCAACTATACCGTTTGTGGTACATATACCGGGCTTTAGGGGCTACCTAACCCCCCGCTACAGCGTGAACCCCCTTGACTGGCGAGATAAAGCCATTTTTGCTACGCCTGTTGATAAACTGGCTGCGGTGCAGGTTACCTACCCTGATACTGCACAAAAATCATTTCAGTTGGTGAAGGATGCTGCCAACAATTTTACAGTGAAACAAAACGGTGCTGCCGCGGCTGCAACTAAGCAAGAGTTTGCCAAGTTATATGCTGCCCAGTTTAATAACATTACGTTTGAGGCGTATTTGAGCGGCTACTCGAAAAGCTTTGTTGACTCATTACAGCAGGCGAAGCCCAAAGCCATAGTTGCCATTACCCGTAACGACGGAAGTACTGCAACGCTGCGTATTTATTACAAGCCGGTAACTTCGGATACTAAATCGCTGTACGATGATAAAGGCAATATGCTTGTATATGATAGCGATAATTACTTTGCGCTGATTGATGGCAGCCCTGAACTAATTACAGTGCAGGATTATATTTTCCGCCATGTGCTTAAAAGCTATAGAGATTTTGTGAAGCAATAAAAAAGGGGCGCTAAGCCCCTTTTTTATTGTGTTGTTATATTCTTGATAAGGTAACTATTTAATCGTCACCATTTCAAAGTTCAGTACTTTGCCTGATGGTGAAAATAAGCCAACGGTGTAAGTACCTTTTTCAGTTAGTGAAAGGTCGTAGTAAAAAGCACTCCAATCGGGTTCACAAGTCAACTCAATAACTTCAGGTTCTCCGCCGCCTGATTTGGTTACTTTCAATATAAATGAGCTTGATTTCAAGCCTGCTTCGTGGCTTATTAATACTACTACTTTGGCGGCACCTTTGTTTAATTTAAACTCTTTGCGGGCATTTATAGGGTTACCCTCTTCATTTACTGAATCGCAAAAAGTGATTTTAAATCCTTTAGCGTGGGCTTCGTCAATCTCATCAATGGCTGCCGCAGCGGCTTCTTCTTCGGCAAACACCAATTCAAGGTTGCCTACAGCAAGGTTCTTTTTGGCAGCATTTTTAATAATTATTCTAAAATTACCGGTTTCAGTAAAATTAAGCGTAAACAAAACCCAGCTTTTCTTTTCTTCAATCTCAACCGTATATTCTTCAAAAGCATCAAAAGCACCCGCATCGTTTTTCTTTTCAACGGCTACGGTTAGTTGGGCATCGGTAATGGTTTTGTTGTTGTTGGTGTACAGTACGTTAATCAAGCCACCCTCAGCAGCTGAGATTGCCCATACATCGGCAGCACCTACAGGTTCTCCTGCTTCACTTACGTCTTCAACAAAATACACTTTGTTTTGGGCAACAGCTACAGCAACAGCCATAAACAAAGCAATACATAGGCTTAGTTTTTTTAAGTTCATTTATATTGGTTTAGGTTTCTCAAAAATAAGAAACCAACCCACTTAATAGTTAAGTAACCATGTAATTTTTTCGGTTACTTTTTCGGCGTTTGGCAATATTTCTTTTTCAAGCCCCATGTTTAGCGGTATGGCAGGAATATTTGCCGTGCCCAACGTTTGCACCGGAGCATCTAATTGCTGGAAACACTGGTTGCTGATACGGCCTGCGATGGCTTCGGCAAATGAGTTACGTAGCGTTTCTTCGGTAAGTACCAATACTTTGCCGTGGCGTTTGGTAGCTTCAAAAATGGCTTCGTCGTCGCAGGGGTTCAAGGTGCGCAAGTCTAATATTTCTACTTGTCCGGGGAAATTTTTAGCCGCTAACAGCGCCCAATATACACCCATACCGTAAGTAACAATCGCAACGCTTTCGCCGTTTTCTTGCATTTCTGCATCGGCGTGCTGCACTATACGGGCTTTGCCCAAGGGTATTACATAATCTTCAGAAGGTTCGGGGGTTTTGGCAGCTTCGGTACCGGGCATTTTGCTCCAGTAAATCCCTTTGTGTTCAAACACTACCACGGGGTTAGGGTCGTAGTAAGCTGCTTTCAAAAGACCTTTCATATCGGCAGCATTGCTGGGATATACTATTTTGATGCCTTTTATCTGCAAGATGCTCGATTCTACCGTGCCTGAGTGGTAAGGGCCTCCGCCTCCGTATGCACCTGTAGGAATACGGATAACAGCACTTACGGGGTATTTACCCATGGTAAGGTAGCACGATTTTGAAAGCTCGGTTACCAATTGGTTTACTCCCGGCCATATATAATCGGCAAATTGTATTTCAACAATAGGTTTCACCCCTACTGCACTCATGCCCGCCGTTGAACCTACAATGTAGGCTTCTTGTATCGGGGTGTTAAATACACGGTTATCACCGTATTTGCCTGCTAAGGTGGCTGCTTCGCGGAATACACCGCCCAACCTGCGGCCCACATCTTGCCCGTAAAAAATGGCTTCAGGGTGGTTGCGCAAAATTTCGTCCATAGCAAACAAGGCGGCATCAACCATTATCACAGGGTCTTTTCCTGCGGGGCTGCGCTCGCCTTTTTCCTCGGTAATGGGCGTAGGTGCAAACTCATGCAACAACGCAGTTGAGGGGTCAGGGTCGGGTGAATTTACTGCACGGTCAAACTCGGCAGTAATATAGGTACGGGCATTTTCTAGCTTTTCATCCAACGATGCTTCGCTTTCGCCCAACTCAATCAATAATTTTCTAAGACGTGGAAATGGGTCGATGCTGGTGTGCTTGGCCATATCCTCATCCGTACGGTACCATTCTTTACGTACACCTGATGTGTGGTGACCCAACAACGGCACTTTTACGTGCACCAACAAAGGTTTACGTTTGGTGCGCACATATTCAATGGCTTTACCCATTTGCTCGTAGCACTCCACAAAATCGCTGCCGTCTATACGTTGGCGTTTCAAGCCTTTAAACCCTGCGGCATATTCGTAGGCATCCATGGCGCGCATTTCATCGCCGCTGGCAGAGATACCCCAATCATTATCTTGTACTAAATATAATATAGGCAAATCAGCCAATACCGCCATTTGGAAGGCTTCGGCTACTTCGCCCTCGGTTACTGAACCATCTCCCAATGAGCAAAGCACCACCGGTTTCTCAATGCTTTGCAACAAGTTTTGCTTCTCAAGGTATTGCACCCCGTGCGCCATACCCGTAGCGGGTATTGCCTGCATACCCGTAGCACTGCTTTGGTGCGGCATTTTGGGCATATTAGGGCGGTTTAGTGATGGGTGTGCATAGTAGGTACGGCCGCCTGAAAAGGGGTCTTCGGCTTTGGCCAACAGTTGCAGCATCAGTTCGTAGGGAGTCATACCCATACCCAACAGCATACTTTCATCACGGTAATAGGGTGCTGCGTAGTCGTGGGGTTTAAGCTGCATCCCTGCGGCAAGTTGTATCGCTTCGTGTCCTTTTGAAGTTGAATGTACGTATTTGCAAATCTGGCGGTTGGCATCGTAGGTCTCAGCCATAGCGCGGGCGTTGCACATCATTTCAAAAGCACGGAGCAGTATATCTTTGGTTACCATTAGGCGAAAAAAAAGAAAGCGCAATGTTAGTAAAAAATGGGGGGGATTGCGAATGTTTACCTCGTGTATTATTTGAATGGCTTTTTTGTTATTTAAAGAGACGGTTGCAATGCTACTTTACATGATGGCACAGGGGCTGTGGATTACTAGATTACCCCTCCGGATAAATTATTAGCTTGGCATTTTAACAGGATTGAAATCCTGTTCTGATAAGATTACTTTTTAGGAGCGGACTTAAGTCCGTTCCTAAAAGGTAATTACAAAAACGGTGGATTTCAATCCGCCGAAAAGTCCCCGATAACACATCTCCCAACATCCCAATAGTCGCCTTCCCTTGCAGGCGAAGGCGTAATTTTAGTACTTCTCCTCTACACCCAGTGCAAAAAGAGCATAATCATATTTTACAGGGTCTGCAGGGTCAAGCCTGCGTAATTGCTCCGTTAGTTCTAAGGCCGCTTGCCAATCGGCGGCAGTTCGTTTCAAAATCCCTAATCCTATTGCCACCCTGTGCACGTGGGTATCTAAAGGGCACACCAGTTGTGCGGGGCTTATCTTTTTCCAAATGCCAAAATCAACCCCCATGCCATCATTACGCACCATCCAGCGCAAAAACATATTCAGCCGTTTGCAAGCCGATTTTTTTGCGGGGGTAGCTACGTGTTTCATAGTGCGCTGCGGATAGTAAGGCAAACTGAAAAACAACCGGTTAAAACCTATCAATGCTTTTTCGGTAGTTGCGTCTTGGGTGGTTATGTGTTGCGCAAAGGCATCTTCAAGAGTTTTATGTTTTCGGTAGTATTGAGTGAAGAACTCAATAAAATACAGTAAGTCGGTATCGTTAAATGTTCTGTGAACAAATCCGGCAAACCGTTCACGTTCATGCTCGTGATGGTTAAGCAAAAAATCGTGGGGGGCATTGTCCATCCAACCCATTAGTTTTTTACAATTGGCAATAATGGTGGTTCGCTGTCCCCATGCCAGTGTAGCCGCAAAAAAAGCAGCCACCTCAATATCCTGTTTATTGGTAAACAAATGCGGAATACAAACAGGGTCGTTCTCAACAAACGCAGGGCGATTGTATTGGGCAACTTTGGTATCTAAAAAATCTTTCAGCTGTTGGTTTACCAAGGCAAGGCTTTTTTAAACGGCGACCCGTTTTGATGAATACGGATGGCCCTGAACGATAAAAACAAAGCAACTACCAACGATACCATAGCACCTATGGCAAGGTTGGGATAATTATTAAGCATGAGTAAAAAATCATAGGTGCCGTGAAAAAACACCGCCCCAAGTAATCCCAGCAAAATATAGACTGTACGGAAATTGGGTTTAAATTTGGCCATGCCGACAAAGTAGCCCATAATTACAGCAAACGATGCGTGTGCCGGAACGGCCGTAAGCATTCGCAGCAAGGCAGTAGTGTAGTTGCCTGTGCCTTCCATAAAAACATACAGTACGTTTTCAAGCGTGGCAAAGCCCATACTTATCATTACGGCATACGTAATACCGTCAAAAGGCTCATCAAAAAAGGGTTTTCGGTAAAAACGGCGTAAAAAAATAAACTTGGCTCCTTCTTCGGCAAAGGCCACCGTTACAAACGCATACAAAAAGGTATCAGTAACACTGCTGCCGCCATCCAAAAAGGGAACTTTGGACAAACTTATCGACGCTATAACGGCAGGAATTGTGCTAACAATACCTAATACAAAAGCCCACACCAGTTGGCGAAAAGGCTCGCGGTCGTATCTGTCTTTTAAGTAAACAAACAAGGCAATAGCAATACCCGGACCGATGGTGAGTGCCAGTAGCAAAATATCCATTTGTGCTGCAAGATACCAAAAAACCGATAACAGGCGGCAAGCCTTACGTTGTCGCCATTTGTCCGTTTTGCACACAGATTGCAAAAATATATTTGCAACATTGGGCAATTGATAAAAAAGTAGTGTTATTTTGCAGGTTCTTAAAATACGTGGGCACTTTTACAGCAGAGATTTTTGGATGAACCCTTTTAGCTTTTTAACGCAAGAATTAGCCATAGACCTGGGTACCGCAAATACCCTGATTATTACCAGAGATAAGGTAGTAGTTGACGAACCGTCGATAATAGCAGTACATCGCGGCTCCGGTCAGGTGGTGGCTATTGGCAACCAAGCCATGCAAATGCACGGCAAGACCCACGAAGACATTAAAACTATCCGACCGCTAAAAGATGGTGTTATTGCCGACTTTAACGCTGCTGAGCAGATGATACGCGGGATGATAAAAATGATAAACCCCGGCCGTAAACTTTTTACCCCCAACCTTCGCATGGTTATTTGTATCCCTTCAGGTATTACTGAGGTGGAAAAACGTGCTGTAAAAGACAGTGCTGAGCGTGCAGGCGGTAAAGAGGTGTACATGATACACGAGCCAATGGCTGCTGCAATTGGTATCGGTATAGATGTATCAGAGCCGATGGGTAACATGATTATTGATATAGGCGGGGGTACTACCGAAATTGCGGTAATAGCCTTGGGCGGTATTGTGTGCGACCAAAGTATACGTGTGGCAGGAGATGAATTTACTGCCGATATTATGGATTATATGCGCCGCCAACACAACCTGTTGGTAGGTGAGCGTACAGCTGAACGTATGAAAATTGAAGTAGGCAGTGCTTTGAGCGAATTGGAAAACCCACCCGAAGATTTTGCGGTAAACGGCCGTGACTTGATGACGGGTATCCCTAAGCAGATAAAAGTTAACTACTCTGAGATTGCTTTGGCGTTGGATAAATCCATCTCAAAAATTGAAGAAGCTATTTTGAGGGCCTTGGAATTAACCCCGCCCGAACTTTCAGCCGATATTTTCCAAACAGGTTTATACCTAACCGGCGGCGGGGCGTTGCTTCGCGGCTTGGACAAACGTATTGCAGCGAAAACAAAGCTACCTGTGTATGTTGCTGATGATCCGCTTAGGGCGGTAGTTAGGGGCACCGGTATTGCCTTGAAAAACGTTGACACATTTAAGTTTTTAATGACTTGATGAAAGGGGGTAGGATAGTACCATGCGCAACCTGCTGCTGTTTATAGCCCGCTACCATTTATTTTTCATTTTCTTACTGCTACAAGGTATTTCGCTTTTTCTTATCGTACAGCAAAACTATTATCAACGCGCTGTATTTGTAAACACTTCTAACCAAGTTACAGGCCAGTTTTACCAACGGGTAAGTGATGTAAAGGAGTATTTTAGCCTGCGCACCGTAAACGATGCCCTTGCTGCTGAAAATGCCCGCCTGCGCGCACAGTTAAAAGAATCTCAATACGTAGATACCAGTAAATTCGGGATAAAAGAAGACACTACCCTGCATCAAAAGTACACCTACATTGATGCCGACGTAATACGTAACACCGTAAACTTTAAAAACAACTACTTAACCCTTAACAGGGGTAGCAAGCACGGTGTAATTGAAGGTATGGGTGTGATAAGCAGTGAAGGCGTAGCCGGTACTGTTTACAAAGTATCAACAAACTTTTGTACGGTAATTTCATTACTGAATACGAACACCCGAATCCCCCCCAAAATAGAAGGTAACGATTATTTTGGTACCCTTACGTGGGATGGTAAAGACCCCCGTTTTGCTTCGTTGGAACAAATAAACATGCACGTGCCTGTGAAAGAAGGGCAACGTGTAGTTACCAGCAACTACAGCAAGATTTATCCCGAAAACATTCCTATTGGTACTATTGAAACTAAGTATGTACCACCGGGTGAAAACTTTTATAAAATTAAGGTTCGCCTGTTTACTAATTTTGAAACATTACGCAAGGTGTATATTGTGAAAAACCTATTGCAGGCAGAGCAAGACACTTTGGAAAGAAGGAGCGACATTGACCCCAGGTAGTATAATACGGTACACATTGATGTTTATAATGCTGTTGCTATTGCAAACAGTGGTTATAGACCCTATAAACCTTGGTGCATACGCCACACCGGTGTTGTATGTGCTGTTTATAATGTTGTGGCCTACCAATGTGAAACCCTGGGTTACTCTTGTGGTGTGTTTTGCAGCCGGTCAAATAGCCGATATTTTTTCGGCAACGGGTGGCATACATTCATTTACTATGGTATTAACGGCGCTGGTACGTCATTACATTCAGCCCCTTTTTGTGAGTAAAGACGAGGCTGAAAAAGCTTACGAACCCAATTTATTTAACTTGGGCTACCGTTTGTTTTTCTTTTATGCACTTAGCCTCACATTAACGTACCACATCGTTTTCAGCTTTTTGGAAAAATTCTCGTTTCACTACTTTTTTTCCACGCTTGCCACGGCCATCATCAGCACACTACTATCTGTAGTGATGATATTTTTAATACAGTTACTATTTTATAGGATAAGGCCAGAAGAGGTATGACATTATCAGAAAACCGCCACTTCTTGTACTATGCCATTTTCGGTATAGTGGGGCTGTCTATTGCCATCCGCTTATTTTATCTTCAGGTAATTGATAAAAGTTACGAAGAACTTGCCCGCGATATATCACGACGTGAAATAGTTCAGTTTCCGCCACGCGGCCTTATTTATGACCGTAATGGGGTGTTGCTGGTATATAACGATGTGATTTATGATTTGATGGTAGTGCCCAGGCAGGTGAAGGATTTGGATACTGCTGCCTTTTGCGACCTTCTGAAAATTACCCGCGAGCAGTTTGTGGAAAAGATGAAGAAAGCCATTATTATGAATGGCGACCGTCGTTCATCTGTGTTTGAGAAACAAATCTCACCCAAGGCATACGCATCGTTTCAAGAAAAACTATTCAACTTTACGGGCTTTTTTATTGAGGTACGTACCGACCGTAAATACAATACGCACAGCATGGCACACGTGCTGGGTAATACGGGCGAGGTTTCTGAAAAAAGGATTGAGCAATCGAACGGATATTACCGGCAAGGTGAATTTGTAGGGCTTAACGGTATTGAGCGTTCTTATGAAGAACTGCTGCGCGGTACCAAAGGTGTGCGCAATATGATGGTGGACGTATGGGGACGTGAAATAGGCCCTTACAATGGCGGTGCCTTAGATACCGTACCTGCCAGCGGCACCAACTTGTACGTAACCTTAGATGCCGAGTTACAGGCATTGGGCGAAAAGCTGCTACAAAACAAAGTAGGTAGTGTGGTAGCCATTGAACCTTCAACGGGTGATATTTTGGCGTTGG
Source organism: Agrobacterium sp. 719_389 (assembly GCA_943370295.1). Lineage (GTDB taxonomy): Bacteria > Bacteroidota > Bacteroidia > UBA8524 > UBA8524 > SB11. The sequence goes on from CALRQL020000003.1 coordinate 221,927, forward strand.
TGAGCAGCCCCGGCTACGACCCCAATGAGTTTATAGGACGTGAACGCGGAAATAATTATATGAAGTTGCTGCGCGACCCCATGAGACCGCTTTTTAATCGCCCGCTAAATGCGCCATATCCTCCGGGTTCAGTATTTAAAATCATCGAATCGCTAATCGGACAACAAGAGGGCACCCTTACTCCCCAAACCATGTATGGTTGCGGCGGCGGCTACCGCGTGGGTAATCACACCGTAAAATGCAGTCACCGTCACTATTCGCCGCTTGATTTGCGGGGTGCAATAGAACAAAGCTGTAACCCTTATTACTGTCAGGTATTTAGGGCGATTATGGACCAAAAGAAATTTAAAAGTACTGCCGAGGCATACGAAAACTGGTACAAACACATGCAATCTTTTGGGGTGGGCACACAACTTGGGATAGACCTTTACGGAGAATCGAAAGGGATACTTTACCCCTATACTTATTTTGATAAGTTATATGGCAAAAACTCTTGGCGCAGTACCAACATTATCTCACTATCCATTGGGCAGGGCGAGGTAGGTATTACCCCTTTGCAAATGGCTAATGTGGTGGCTATTGTGGCCAACAGGGGCTATTTTATCACCCCGCATATTTTGAAGTACATAGGCGACGAGAAGAATGTACCCGACCAATTTACCAAGCGACGCTATGCATCGGTTGATACCCAATACTATGAAGCAGTAGTAGAAGGTATGGCGCGTGTGGTGAATAACGGTACGGCGCGTATTGCACAAATAAAAGACATACAAGTGTGCGGCAAAACTGGTACTGCACAAAACCCACACGGCGACGACCACTCAGTATTTATTGGTTTCGCCCCCATGTATAATCCCAAAATTGCCATAGCGGTGGTGGTAGAAAACGGCGGTTTTGGTGCGCGTTGGGCAGCTCCTATTGCCAGTTTAATGATGGAGTTTTACCTAACCAACCATGCGCCAACCGCACGACCCGATTTGCAAAAGCGAATGGAAGAAGGAAACCTTATAAACAAAGCCCCCAATGTCCAATAACGAGGAACGGATAATACGCTCAGGCACGTTTGATTGGCTTACCATTTTCATTTATTTGATAATGGTAGGGTGGGGGTTTCTTGCCATCTATTCGGCGGATTACGATACTAACAGTCCCGGTATTTTTTCGTTAAACCATAGTTATGGCCGTCAGATAATATGGATTGGCGCATCGTTGGTAATTGCATTGGTAATATTACTGTTAGACCACCGTATTTATCCCGCCTTCGGTTATATCATATACGGTATTATTATACTCTCGCTCGTCTCCGTGTTCTTTCTTGTTACTAAACGCGTTGGGGGCGGTCTTTCATGGTTCGAGATTGGCTCATTCAAATTTCAACCCTCAGAGTTTGCCAAATTCGCTACTGCCCTTGCCCTTGCCAAATACCTGAGCGGATATGGTATCAGCTTTAAAGACACTAAAACACAGCTTATTTGCTTCGGTATAGTGTTACTGCCTATGGCTTTGGTATTGCTGCAAAACGATACCGGTAGCGCATTAGTATTTACGGCCTTTTTTCTTGCCCTGTTTCGCGAAGGACTTTCGGGCATTTGGTTGTTTAGCGCATTGTATGCAGGTATAGTATTCTTAGCCTCAATTCTGGTTGAGGATATTAATATTATCCTATTAACTCTAACAGCCATTTCTGTCCTCATATTCTTATTAGTACGCAAAAACCGGTCAGCTATCTTTATACTGGTAGCTGTATGGGCGCTATCGTGCGGATTTTCATACAGTGTTGACTATTTGTATAACAATGTTCTAAAAGACCACCAGCGATTGCGTATTGAAGTTATGCTGGGTCGTGTTGACGACATTAAAGGCGTTGGGTATAACGTATACCACAGTAAAGTAGCTATTGGTTCGGGCGGTATTTATGGTAAAGGTTTTTTACAAGGTACCCAAACCCGTTTGCGCTATGTGCCCGAACAAAATACTGATTTTATTTTTTGCACCATTGGTGAGGAGTATGGTTTTGTGGGCTCATTTGGGTTGGTGATTTTATTTGTGAGCTTGCTGGTGCGAATTGTACAAATTGCCGAGCGGCAACGAAGCCGTTTTAACCGTGTGTATGCCTACGGGGTAGCATCGGTAATATTTTTGCACTTTACCATTAACCTATCAATGACGGTGGGGTTGTTTCCGGTAGTGGGTATCCCTTTGCCGTTTTTCAGCTACGGAGGGTCGTCGCTTTTAAGCTTCACTATTATGTTGTTTATATTGATACGATTGGACGCAAACCGCACCAATGAAGTAAAAAGAGCTTTTGAGATATAAGGGGGTGATTTACTGCATTAAAAAACTTTAGAAAAAAAGTTGATTTATGATAAAATTTTAATGTTGTAACGGGCAATCATTACGAACAAATGTTAACTTTGGCACGTTTAACAGGTAGGTATCAAAAATTTAAACTTATAATACTTTTTCAAGGTAATTTATGGACAAACTGAAAGAGAAGTTCGCTTCTATCGCACTTCCGATGGCACAGGAAGTGAAAGAATTGATAAAAACACACGGGGACGTGGTGTTGGGTTCATACACAGTGGAGAATGTGTATGGCGGCATGAAGGGCATGATTGGGCTGGTAACTGAAACTTCGCTGCTGGATGCAGAAGAAGGTATTCGTTTCCGCGGATACTCAATTCCTGAATTGCGCGAAAAGCTTCCAAAAGCACCCGGCGGTTCTGAACCCTTGCCCGAAGGTTTGTTCTATTTGATGCTGATGGGCGAATTACCTACACAGGAAGACGTTAATCATATCTCTAAACTGTTGGAAGAGCGCGCCGAAGTGCCTGCACACGTTTACAAAACGCTGGACGCATTACCGCTTACCACCCATCCTATGACGCAGCTTAGCATTGGTATTATGGCCATGCAAACCGAAAGCGAGTTTGCTGCTGCGTACGAAAAAGGGATGAATAAAAAAGACTATTGGAACTACACCTTTGAAGATTCACTAAATCTTATAGCTCGCTTGCCCCGTGTGGCAGCTTATATTTATCGCCGTACATACAAAAACAATGAGCACATTGCGCCTGCCAAAAACCTTGATTGGGGTGCAAACTTTGCACACATGCTGGGTTTGGGCGATAGCGCACCTATTAAGGCATTGATGCGTTTGTACCTTACTATTCATGCCGACCACGAAGGAGGTAACGTATCGGCTCATACTACCCATTTGGTAGGCTCAGCCCTTAGCGACCCATATCTTTCATTGGCAGCAGCCATGAATGGTCTTGCAGGTCCTTTGCACGGCTTGGCTAACCAAGAAGTTATCAAGTGGATTTTTGAAATGGTGGAAGAGTTGGGAACCAGCAAGCCTTCAAAAGAGCAAATAGCTTCTTATGTTAACAAAACGCTTAAAGAAGGTAAAGTAGTACCCGGATACGGCCACGCTGTTCTTCGCAAAACCGATCCCCGCTTCACCGCTCAAGCAGATTTTGCCAAACGCCACAACATTGATGACGATTTTGTGAACATTGTTTGGAATGTATATGAAGTAGTGCCACCAATTTTGGAAAGCCTTGGTAAGGTTAAAAACCCTTGGCCAAACGTTGATGCACACAGCGGTGCCCTTTTGGTTCACTTCGGTATGAAAGAGTATGATTTCTACACGGTGCTATTTGGAGTATCACGCTCATTGGGCGTATTAGCTCAATTAATTTGGGATCGCGCCTTAGGCCATCCAATAGAGCGTCCTAAATCAGTAACCACAGAGTGGATGAAAGAAAAGGTGAAAGCCTCGTTAGCAAAAGGATAATCAAACCCTTTATTTGATATACAAAAAGCCCCGTTTGGGGCTTTTTTGTTTTGTGGCAGGTTAGTTAGTCCAGTCTGCAATTACAACGTACAGAAGGACTTAAGTCCTGCTGTACGTTGTATTGCAATAACGGCGGGTTTCAACCTGCCGAAAATAAGTATCCTTATTTCTTTCTAAACAAATACACCTCGTAATTATGGCCGCCCAATGTGGTAAAGGGGTTTTGGGGTGTAATTTGGTGTATCAGCTCATAATCAGGATTGCTTTTTATATCCTGTAACGGAAAAGCACATTCATTAGGGCCAAAATGCATATCATACACAATTAAACTGCCTTGTGGCACCTCATTGCTGCGTTTGGCATCGTGCAAATACGCCCGTTGGTTAGGGTCAAAAGGGTCCACATCAAAAGCAAGCGCTGCTGTGGGAGCAAAATAGTACACCTTATTGCCTTGTTTATAATACTTGCTTTGCTTGTACCAATTACCGGCATCGTACAAAACAGTTTCTTCAGGCCCCAGCATTATGGGCAGCTTGTAGTTATTAATAGGATACTGCACCACATAAAACAATATAGTAGCCACAATAGCCAGCCGTAGGTTAGTGTTAGCCACAAAAGGCTTATAAATGGCCTCCAATCCTCGGTTGCTTACTAATACCAGCAAAGGCAAGATGCTGCCGAATACACGGCCCAGCCCCGCCGAGCCTTGTATACCATAATACCAAACAATGCTATGGGCAAAAAAGAAGGCAAGGGCAAGAGTAATGATTAATAGCCAGTATTTTAGCGCAGTTTCAGCGTTTGAAAGTCCTGTTTTTGATGCCCTGTTGAGACGGAAAAACAGCGACAAGAACCCGATAATAAACAACCACTTTTGCGGCTCACCAATAATGTAGCGATATGCATCAGCATAATGCCAAAAGTAATTACTGCGTCCATACACTCCGTCTTTGCCCGAGTATGGGTTTTGGCTAAACACCCAAAACAAATCATGGTAATGGTAAAAATATCCTATCAGGCTATACACCACTAAGCCGGCACCCAAAAACAAAAACGGGATAAACTTGCGCTGGGTTAGGAAAAATATGCCCACTAACGGCAGTAGTATAAAACCTTCTGTACGGGCAAATGGCAGCAGCGAGAATATTATTGCCGACGCATAGTATTTATCGGCCACTAAAAAATAGATACCCGCCGCCAATACCATACTAAAAGTAACCTCAGTAAGGGCAGAGTTTAGCTCTAAAAAATACAACGGAGCAAACAACAGCAAAATTACTGAGGCCATGGCCGTTTTCAGTCCCAAACGGTCAGCAGTTTTGTAAGTAAACCAAGCCGTTACCATACCCGCAAGGCAGTTGTATAGTTTAGCTCCCGTAAAGCCCCATTGTGCAAAGGGTGATAACAGCAAGGTGTGCAAGGGTTTGCCCCAATGGTCTAAAAAGTTCTCGGGATGAATAAATGCATAACGGGCAATTAAGTAGTGCTGAAAACTGTCTTCACCCCCTTCAGTACCCGTTGAAATAGATACCAACCAAGCAAAAGCACCCAACAGCAATGCCAGTGCTACTAATACTATATGATCTTGTTTTATTTGCAAGCACTGCAAAACTAAGGCTTTGCCTTAAAAACACAACCCCCGTGTTACGATGTTATCAGGTTACTGAGTTATCGTGTTATTTTTGTTACGCACCGCACAGGGGTTTGCATCGTTTGGACTTAAAACTACATTGTATAATCAAAGAACTTGTACCCAGTAATTGGTAAACCACATAAATGGCAATAAGGGGACTGATAGTGCAATCATTTTACCTTTACACACAGATTTTTACGTAGAAAACTGCATTTTTTTGTATTGAACTTGAAGAGGGTACTTACTTTAAAGGGTTAAAAAATTTTTGTAACTCCCTCATAGTTTAATTCAGGGCTCGCTTTATCGCGGAATTCTTTCTCAAAAGAGCGGGAGTTGCACAGCTCAATTTATGAAACTACCCATTATCAGTTCATTGTATTATTCAGGAATAAATAATGTTTAATTGACAAATTTTATTAAAACAATTATTTACATTGCAGTGTAAACTAATGCAAGCGTTGTATTGAAAAAGACCAAAATTGAATTTGTGTTTTGTCATCGGAAGCCCGAGCGTTCTTTTTTTTGGAAGGGAAAACAATTCCCTGTTTGCGCACGATGCACAGGCATACATTTAGGCTATTTAAGCTTCCCTTTGTTTACATTTAATGTGCTTACTTTCAATCTTTTATTAACACTTGCCTTAATAATCCCTACTGTAATCGACGGGTTGACACAGGCCTATTATAACCGCACAAGTACCAATTGGCTACGGGTTTCAACCGGGCTAATGGCAGGTGTAGGAATGATGTCTTTATTAGCCATTATGGGCAAAGCTATCGGTCGTTTTATTTTATCTTTAAACATTATTTAAACCATGAATGAACAAAACACTAATCCTGTTTCTGATCAAGAAGAGTCTTTAAGTTTCGGACTACAAGTTTTATCTTTTTGTATCCCTCTTGCCGGTGCCATTATCTACTTCACAAACAAAGATAAATACCCAAAGAAAGCACAAACAGCCTGTTATGCAGCGCTTATTGGTTTTGGGATTGGCCTTGTAATAAATATTTTAAGCTATATAGTTGCCGGAAGTTAATAGAACTAAGGGTAAGTAATACGGCCTTAGAATTACTCTTGTTTCTCAAAGTACCAAAGCTTTAGGAAGCAGGCGGGAATTTCTTTGCCGCTTAAACGGGGTACTCTTTTAAGGTTCTGCCCTGATTATTTATTAATCAAATCGGCTACAATTTTTGCCGACGAAAGCACCAATGGTATGCCGCCTCCGGGATGCACGCTGCCTCCCACAAAGTACAACCCTTTTATTTGTTTTGAGAAGTTGGGGTGGCGGTAAAATGCTGCCATGCGGGTATTGCTGCTATTGCCGTACAACGAGCCGAGATAGCTTTGGGTAATACTCTCAATCCCTCGGGGGTCAAGCACTTGTTCGGCAACAATGTGTTGTGATATATCTGTTTTCAATACCCTGTTTATTTTATCAATAATGTGCTGCCGTGCCGCCGTAATTAATTCGTCCCAGTTTTGGCCATCGATGTGTGGGGTATTAATCATTACAAACCAGTTTTCGCAACCTTGCGGGGCATCATCGGGTTTGTATTTACTTGTAATATTTATGTACACTGTTGGGTCGTTGTACAAAAGTTTCTTAGTGAAAATAAAATCAAATTCTGCCTCGTAGTTTTCGCTAAACAGAATATTATGCAAGTCGAGGTTCGGAAATTGTTTATTAATGCCCCAATAAAAAATAAGAGCCGATGATGAGCGCGGCTGGTTAATTATCTTTTTGGGCACTTTAGCATCGGGTAACAGGTGTTTGTAGGTGAAATAAACATCGCAGTTGCTTATTACGGCATTATAGTCGACGGTCAACGGTCTACTGTCAACAGACTGTTGGCTATGGACTGTGGACTGTGGACTAATTATAATCCCTTTAACCCTAGCACCACTATGCACTATACTCTCCACCTTGGTATTTAAATGAATTTTAACCCCTGTTTTATTACACAAGTACAACAACGCCTCTGTAATGCCGTGTATGCCTTTGCTGGGGAAATATGCCCCGATGCCGTACTCCAAATGTGGAATAATGTTTAGCGTTGCAGGTGCTTGGTAGGGATTTGATCCGTTATACGTAGCGTACCGCTTAAAAAGCCTGCGGGTACGGCTATCTTTAAAACTCTTGTCGATAATAGCTGCCATTGTTGAAAACACCCCGATTCTGTGAAGATTGGCATAGCCCTTTACAGCATCTTTTGAAAAATAGGTGTTTAGTTTATGCAGCGATTGCTCTAAAAACAATCCTTTAGTAACCGCGTATATGTTTTTTGATTGATTTAGAAAATTTATAACGGCTTCAGCTTTATCACCTGTTTTGCTTTCTATTTCAGCTGCAAATTGTTCGGGGCGCGCATGAGCAGTTAATTCTGTCCCGTCTTCAAAAAAGTAATTGCAGATACTATCCAGCCTTACATAAGGAAAGTTTTTGGTAATGTCTTCGCCGCATAAAGCAAAAAGCTCTTCAACATATTGCGGCATTGTAAACAACGAGGGGCCTGCATCAAAGCGATATCCATTTAAATTAAACACTGTTGCTTTGCCGCCGGCATAAGCATTGGCTTCAAATACATCCACATCATGTCCTGCCTTTGCCAGGCGTATGGCTACTGCCAAGCCGCCCAAACCGGCACCAATAACGGCTACTTTCATATTCCCAAAGGTTCGGTTTCAGAAATAATTTCTTCCTGTTTTTCCTCCTTAACAAAGCGCTTTTGCAGCCGTTCATAAATAGCCACATTCATAAGCAGCAGCAACATTTTGTACAAAGTATCCTCAATGGGTATAGTACCTAAGCGTATGCCTGTATTCTCAAGGTCGTTATATATCACTACTGGTTTTGCAGTTAATATACCGTTGATAATAAAAAAGGGAATTAAACATACCAAGTACGCAATAAAAAACCTACCCAGCCATTGTGCCCTGTTCACCACTAATAATTGTACTAAATAAGCCCCTAATAAAATAATGGTACTTGCAGTATACAACCTGCCGTAATTAAAAAATAAGGCTACGGCAAGGCCAACAATAAGTACAATAGTAAAGGGGATGGCTATATTTTTAAAATAATCTTTGGGTACGTATGCTATCAGGCATTCATACACAAAAACACAAGAATAAGGAACGGTGAAAAAAAACAGTATTTCTTCCAAAGGCAACCCAAAAAATTTTGTGCCGATTATATAGTTGTCGTTAAAGCTCCAAACGCCCCAATCAGTGAAGAAATAATCCCAGATAAGGAAGAAAACTGCTACACTAACAAGGGCGGGGAATAAATATTTCCATTTTTTATAAAAAGCTACTTTTTTATCAAACGAAAGCAAAAACGGAAATATTACCGACCCAATATTTAGTAACAGGTATAGCGATTTCATGGGGTAACTAATTTTTACTGGTTGGCTTCAAGTTTTTTAAACTCAGCCAAACACTCTACATATTCTGATTTTTTAAAATAAATAGGTTTTATCTGTCCCAGCCATTGCACTTTATTGCCTATTCCTTCCGGAAAATTCTCACCGCCGCTAATATCCAGGCCCAGCTTTTCCCATATCACATAATCCCCTTGTGTTTTTGCTTGCGCCACAATGGTAGTGCAGCTCAAGTCAAGGTCTTCGGGGCACATTAATACAGGGGCAAGAGTGGTTTTTCCTTCCTTGGGCAATATCCTGTCAAGTACCAATTTATATTCGTCCTCATCGGCATATACGGGCAGTAATGTTGGTATCAGCCCTAAATATTCTTCTTCAGGATAAAATTCATCAATATACACATCCAGTGTTTCATCATTAATGGTAATAGCCAAATGTTCGTGCGCCGCAAAAATGGTTTTGCGCATTTCGGCTTTTATTGTGCTGGTGGTGTATTTCATAAACAGTGAAGCTAAAGTTTGCTCAAAGTTAGGCAATCATTTTTTAGTTATCCGGCCTCACTTTTGGCAAACCCCTACAACCTGTTAAACTTGAATTTGATGTAGGAGGTGGCAAACAACATCAGTTTTTCGGAGTTGTTTACACGTACGCGGCTCTCAAGTATGCTTTTGGGCTCCAGCTTATTAATTTTATTGAGCAAACGATAAAAATAGATGTAAGCTATATACACCCCAAAACGACTGCTGATGGGTAGTTTACGAATCCCTTGCAACGCTTCGTTAAAATCGTTTTCTATATCCTGCTCTATTTGCTGTTTTATGTTTTTATCAAAATTGCCGTAAAAATCAACATTGGGGAAATAGATACGCCCACGCTCGTTAAAATCAGATTTTAAATCGCGCAAAAAGTTAATTTTTTGGAATGCTGCACCCAATTTACGGGCAGGCTCAATAAGGTTGTTATAGCTTTCGTTGTTGCCTTCGCAAAATACTTTCAAGCACATCAAGCCCACCACTTCAGCACTGCCATAAATGTATTTGTTAAAGCTTTCGTGCTGATAGCTGCGGTAATTCAAATCCATTTCCATGCTATCCAAAAAGGCATCTACCAACTCCATATCAATACCAAATTCATGGTAAGTTTTTTGGAAAGCGTGTAGTACGGGGTTGTAGCTCACCTTGTTCTCTATCGCCTCATAAGTGTCGCGTCTGAAATTAGCAAGTAACTGCGTTTTATCAAACTGATGAAAAGTATCAACTATTTCATCAGCATAACGTACAAAGGCATATACGTTACGTATGGGTGCTTGTAGTTTTTTTCCTAAAGCCAATATGCCCAAACTGAACGAAGTGCTGTATGCTGAGGTGATTTCTTTAGCACAGCGCTCGCAAGCTTCGTTAAAAAGCAGCATATCGGTATTGTTGGTAGTTTTAGTTAGCATACCGTTTAGTTTTTTAATTATTTATAGGAAATTCTTTTTGTATTTGTGAGGCTACCACCTGTCCCGATATAAGTGAAGGTGGTACGCCGGGCCCCGGCACCGTAAGCTGGCCGGTGTAGTACAAATTGGTTAGGTTTTTATTTTTTAGCGATGGTTTAAGTATGGCGGTTTGCTGCAATGTATTGGCAAGCCCGTAAGCATTGCCCTTAAAAGCATGATAATCGGCAATAAAATCGCGGTGAGCGTAGCTACGCTTCACTACAACATGGTCCCTCACCGATTGTCCTATCCGCTTCTCTAACCTGTCCATCACCATTGTGTAATACCGTTCGCGGGTTTCTTCGGTATCTTCAAGCCCAGTGGCTACAGGTATCAAAATCATCACGTTCTCGCAACCTTGTGGCGCCACACTATCATCAGTTTTTGAAGTTACCGACATGTAAAACAACGGTTTATTAGGCCATTGCGGATGGTCGTATATTTCTTCGGCGTGGTCGGCAAAATCCTCGTCAAAAAATAAGGTGTGGTGCAGCAGCCCGTCAATCTTTTTATCAATACCTAAATAAAATATCAGGCTACTTGGGGCCATAGTTCTCTTTTGCCAGTATTCTTCGCTGTAGTTGCCATACCCGTTCAATAGCGTTTTATCAACGTGGTGGTAATCAGCACCTGCTACCAAAATATCAGCAAAGTAATTTCCATTGCGGGTTGTTACCTTTTCTACCTTGTTATCAAGCGTATTTATTTGGGTTACTTCACTATTAAATTTAAAATCAACCCCCAGCTCTTTTGCAAGAGAAACCATGCCTTCAATTATTTTATACATGCCGCCCATGGGGTACCATGTGCCCAACTCAATATCAGCATAGTTCATCAGGCTATATAATGCAGGGGTTTTTGAAGGTTTTGCCCCTAAAAACAGCACCGGAAATTCTAATAATTGGCGTATATCAGGATTTTTAAAATAGCTACCTATATGGCTTTTCATGGAGTTAAAAACATCCAGTTTAAGAATGCCTTTCAGCAAACTCAAATCCATAAATTCAGTCAATGAACGGCCCGGTTTATAAACCAAGCGGTTTATTCCAACATCGTATTTATAAGCTGCCTCTGCTAAAAACTTCTTGAGATTTTCTGCAGCTCCGGCCTCCTTACTTTCTAATAATTGCCCTAAAGCGTCAGCACCGGCTGGAATATCCCAGTACTCGTTCTTAAAATATACTCTGTACGATGGACTTAGGCGAGTAAGCGTGTAATAATCGGCAGGTGTTTTCCCGAAATGAGAGAAAAACTTTTCGAATACATCAGGCATCCAATACCAACTGGGCCCCATATCAAACGTGTAGCCGTTTTCTTTCCACAATCTGCACCTTCCCCCCGCATCACTGTTTTTTTCAAGCACAGTAACCCGGTACCCCGCTTTGGCTAAAAAACATGCCGACGCTAACCCTGCAAAACCTGATCCTATTACTACAACCTGCTTATCCATTAATTATTTGATGTGGTATTAAATTATTCTGCCGTCATACCATACGATTGTCCGTATGCCCACAGCTTCTTGCGCAGCATACGACGCGCAACAAAAATTCGTGTTTTTACTGTCCCAATAGGGATATTCAATATCTCTGCAATCTCATGGTATTTAAACCCTTTGTAATTCATGGTAAAGGTTTTTTTCAGGTCGTGAGGCAATGTATCTATCGCCTCAGCCATATCCTTCATCATAAACTTACTTTCGGCATTGTTATCTACCGCATGGTTTGGACTGTCAAGATAATAAGTATTATCCGTAGTATCAATAAAAGTATTGCGTTTCATCAACCTGCGATAGTTGTTGATAAAACTGTTTTTCATAATGGTATATAACCAGCCTTTAAGGTTAGTACCTTCTGAAAACTTGTTATGATACGTAAACGCCTTTAGCATTGTTTCTTGCAAAAGGTCGTTTGCATCTTCAACATTGCGGGTGAGTTGGTAGGCATAATTTCGCAAAGGATGCGACTCACTTTGAACCATTAGACTAAATTCTAGTTTTGTCATGTTGTTTAATCTTTGCTTTAAAATCTTAAACAAAGTTAAAGTTAGGTTTCATAAAAGCAAAACTTTTGTTTAAGATTTTTTGCAAATCAATAAACAAAAAGTGTGCCTAAGGATATAAATCGCCACGCAGGAGTGCGTTTTCAGAAATGATTTTTTTGCGATTAGACACCAAATTTTTTCCTGCCGAAATGAACATTTGGCAGTTGTTACCATATATTATTACAATTTGTGGGCTATTCGCCGGCTATTTGGTAAATTGTATGACAAAATATCTTTAGCACGGTATTTGTTTATTTATTACGCCAAAGACTTTGTTTATTTTTTTTTCAATAGTGTTAAACAAAACCACGTTTCGATGGTTAAGTAAAAAACCATGATAGTTTCCGTTTATAGAAAAGGGCATTTTAATGCCGCCCACCGTTTGCATGTACCTGAGTGGAGTGATGAGAAAAACAAGGAGGTTTTTGGTTTATGCAACAATCCCAACTACCACGGTCATAATTATAATCTGATAGTAAAGGTAACCGGCGAAGTTGACCCGATAACAGGATATGTTATTGATTTAAAAATACTGAAGGATATTATTTATGAAGAGGTTGAAAACCGGTTTGACCACCGCAACCTGAACCTTGATACTGAAGAATTTAAACACTTAAACCCTACCGCTGAGAATATTGCCGTAGTAATATGGAACAAATTGAGGCAGCGATTAGATAAAAAATTAGAATTAACCATAACATTGTATGAAACCGAACGAAATTATGTTGAATACTCCGGCCAATAACGGCGAAGGCATAGATATAATTGGCGACGACCATATTATTACATCGCACAAAACTCCGTTGCGTGAAGATGCTTTTGAGATGGATAACGAGCTGAAAATGGAGTTGATTGAAAAGCACTTTACTGAAATTATGCATGTGCTTGGGCTCGACTTGACTGATGATAGCCTGAAGGGTACCCCAAAGCGTGTGGCAAAAATGTTTGTGCAAGAGATTTTTAGCGGTCTCGATCCTAAAAATAAACCGGCCATCACCTTGTTTGAAAATCGCTACAAGTACAAGCAAATGCTTGTTGAGAAAGATATCTCGCTGTTTAGTTATTGCGAGCATCATTTTGTACCCATAGTGGGCAAAGCACACGTAGCGTATATTCCTAACGGCAATGTGGTAGGACTTAGCAAAATAAACCGCATTGTGCAGTACTATGCAAAACGTCCGCAGGTACAAGAGCGCATGACAAAGCAAATTGCCAATGAATTACGCGAAGCCCTGCATACCGACGATGTAGCGGTAGTAATTGAAGCAGTACACTATTGCGTAGCATCACGCGGGGTGCAGGATACCGCCAGCTCAACCACTACAGCTGAGTATTGTGGCCGATTTAACGACCCATCTACCAAGCAAGAGTTTTTGAAATACTTGGGCAAATAATATGCTTATGCCGGTAAGGCGTTGTTTAATAATGCAACAACTTACCGGTGTATAGCTGCCAACATGGCAAACCCGCTGCTTAGCATTATATTTGCAGTGCGTAGCACAGCATACGCACTTTTTAATGAAAAATTTTTTTGAACTGCTTAAGTACGGTAAGGCCTACAAACGCTTTGCCTACCTTAATATTTTTTTCAACCTGCTGGGCATTGTCTTCGGGCTATTTTCGCTGGCCAGCGTGATGCCCTTTTTGGATATCATTTTTAAGCCCGAAACCACCGCACTAATAAAACCACAACCCGGAAGCGATTTTGGTAGCGTAAAAGCTACGCTGATGTATGAAATAGCCCGTGTTGTTCAAGGAAATCCCAAGGAGGCGCTAATTTATATTTGCGTGGTAATAGTAGTATTTACCATCCTTAAAAACGTATGTGTGTATCTGGCATTGGTAAACCTTATTTCGTTTCGCCAAAACACTGTGCGCGATTTGCGCGACCGTTTGTACAAGAAAGTCCTTCGTTTACCTCTATCTCACTTTTCTGACGAGCGCAAGGGCGACTTAATCTCACGCATGAGCGGAGATGTAACAGTGGTTGAAGCCAACCTAAACGCATCATTGGATGCGGTGTTTAAACAACCGTTCAATATATTGGTAAGCCTTATTATGCTTATATATATAAGCCCGATGCTTACGCTGATTGTGTTTATCATGCTGCCGCTTGCTGCATTATTAATTGTTAAAATAGGCAAGGCAGTAAAAGCTCAAACCACTCGCCAGCAAAACAAACTGGGCGAGTTAATCAGTAATTTTGAAGAAACACTGGGCGGAATGCGCATTATAAAAGCATTTACCCGCGAACCGTTCTTTCTTCGCCGTTTTTTGAAACAAAGCCAGCTACTTAACCGCATATCCATCGGCATCGCACGTCGCAGCGATATTGCATCACCGCTCACCGAAACAATGGGTATTACCATTGCCGCCATTATCCTGTTTATCGGGGGCAGTTTTGTCCTAAACAAAGATATGGGACTGGATGGCTCGGCGTTTATATTTTACATTGTGCTGTTTGGAATGCTCATAGCTCCCTCAAAATCGTTTTCATCTGCTTTTTACAGCATACAAAAAGGACTGGCTGCCAAAGGCCGCCTGGAAGAGATATTTACGTTGGATGAGAAGATTACTGAGAAAAAAGATGCTAAAACCGTTGGCGGATTTACTACTTCTATTGTTTACGACAACGTTTCGTTTGCGTACGACAGGGAACCTATATTGAGTGATATTTTGCTGGAGATTAAAAAAGGGGAGATGATAGCCTTAGTAGGGCCCTCCGGCGGCGGCAAAAGTACCTTGGCTGATTTGCTGCCCCGTTTCTACGATGTTACAAACGGAAGTATCACCATAGATGGGACGGATATCAGGGATTACAAGATTGCCTCACTACGCGGGGCAATGGGCGTAGTTACCCAAGAATCCATACTGTTTAATGATACTGTGTATAACAACATTGCATTTGGCAATTACGATGTTACAGCCGAGGACATTGAAAACGCAGCCCGTGTAGCCAATGCCCATGAGTTTATTGTGGATTTGGAACGCGGCTACCAAACTAATATTGGCGAGCGAGGCAGTAAACTCAGCGGTGGTCAGCGTCAGCGCATAGCCATTGCCCGTGCGGTGCTTAAAAACCCTGATATTTTAATTCTTGATGAGGCCACCAGTGCCCTTGATACTACCAGCGAAAAGTTGGTGCAAGAGGCATTGAATAACTTGATGAAAAACCGTACCAGCATTGTGATTGCCCACCGACTTAGCACCATACAAACAGCGGACAAAATTGTGGTAATACAAAAGGGACGTATTGTGCAAACAGGCACCCACAATGAATTACTGAATCGCGAAGGTTTGTACCGCGAATTGTACGAACTGCAAAAACTTGGGGTGAATTAGTAAATCTGATAGCTGTATCATGCTTGTAGGATTGTCATTTTAGTCCTTTGCAACGCATAGCATCCAACCTTTTTTAGCTATTTTGCGTTAAGAATATATCATGCGGAGTGTGGCGCGAAATATTGCTATAATTTGTTTGTTGCTTGCAGGTTGCATCTGTTTGCAGGCGCAGCACCGCTTGCTGCCCTATCGGTTTTATTTTTCGATGAGCCCAACGGTGAGCACCGGAGCCACTTTTGAAGGCGGAGGAACTGTAGCTGCCACGCCCAATATTACCGGAACGCACTATTTATACCCATTGTTTTCGTTTTTATGGGGCAGACCTAACCCACAATATACCCCGTTGCAAAATTTTGCTCGTAAGTTTAATTACTCCCTGTTTTTTGAGCTATCACTCAGCCGCCAGCACTCGGTAAGCACCGGGTTTGAAATTGGTGCCCGCGGTTACCGAATACACAGCGACCAAAGCGATGATTTTATCGTGATGTACCGCAACCTAAACATCCCGTTGTTTTATACCTATACCTCCCGAATGGGTAATTATTGGAAATGGCGTGTGAATGCGGGTGGGGCTATTAATCGGGCTACATCTGTGCCTAAACTTACGTTTGAGGTAATTGAGATTAAAAAACACCCCGTTATTTATCCTACTTTGTTTGTGGGCACTGAGATTGCCTACCTGCATTCTAAAGGTCCTTTTACCTACGGGGTTGAATACCATCAAGGGTTTACAAACGTAATAGACCACCGCTACTATGCTTTGGACTACGTAAAAGGGTTAAAAATTCTTTCAAACGGTTCGCACTTCAGGTTGAATATAAAATGGTTTTTTGCTTCGGGCACCTTTAAGGTGAAGGAAAGAAAGCCAAAAGAAGTAGAGTATAAAGTTACACCCGACCCGTTGGGCAGCATTATTTATCGCACCAAAAAGCCTCCGGTACAAAAGAAGGTACAGAATACTAAAATACACCTGTGTGTCCGTGACGACCAAACGATTGACGGGGACAGCGTTACGCTTGAGCTTAATGGTTTGATTTTGGCTCGTACAGTTTCTTTGGATAAAACCGAACGCTGCTATGAGGTGGAGCTAAATGCCACAGGAACCAATGAACTTGTAATTCATGCGCTTAACTTAGGCCGTATACCACCCAATACGTATGAAGTGATTTACTACGACGGAGAATACCGCGAGGTGCTGAACCTTAAATCCGACATGAATAATAGCAGCGTTATTAACTTTGAAGTTGACCCTAATTTGAAACGGGAGTAAATCAGCATTATTTTAACCATAGGCAATAAAAAGCAATAACTAAAGGTAGTAAACCCATCTCATCCATCGCTTTATACTGGGTTTTAACTTCCCTCAAAAACATCTTTCGTGGTTCTTCGCGTACGTTAAAAATATACGCATTTTCACCATTACAAATTTGCATACTTACGTGGTGGCAGTTTAAAACATTAACCACTAACGTCTCTCTTTTCCCCAAAAGCATACGTGTTAATTCCTTCAAGCGTCCACGCTAAGATTTAGTAGCGGCACGTTACACATTTCAGTCCCGAAGCGTAGACGCTTGGGGGGACGGTGCTACAAACTCATCCCCTAAGGGCAGGGCTATGTCTTATGAAGCTTGGTTTAATAAAGTATCAATTTTTTTAATTGTTACTTTGAGGCTTTCTATATGCTCGGTAGTATCTGGTCTAATCTCTCTATACTTTTCAATGCTTTGTTTTTGCTCTTCCCTGATATTGTTGAGTTTTACACGAGCTTTTTTGCATAGCATTATTATTTCATCTGAATTATAGTAAGCATTATTCGTTAAATAAATCTCTAGTAAGGGGGAAAGGAAGTCCTGATTTATTTTTTCGAAACTTGCTTTTTCCTCTACTAGTTCTATATATTTTCCGATGAAATCTTGTATCGTGCCATATTGTAGGTCGGTTTTTCTTTGTTCCTCCAATACGTTTCTCAAATGTCTTGACATCATAGACAAGATATCAGGTATATGGTCGACAATACTTTTAACCTCAGAAAGCAGGTCATAAGTATGTTTTGTGTTTTCCTTGTGCATTCTTTCTATTTCAAGGAAATGCTTTTCAAGGAAGTCCGTACGTGCATTATTGTTTTTATATTGTTTAATGGTGTCTTCATCAGAAAACAAAGTTGTCCATGCCTCAAAAACACCTTTATTATCAATATTCTTTATTCTTAGAAAGTCATTAGTAACATTAAGCTTAAGACTCTCTAACTCTAAAATATTTGCTTCTTGTCTTAGAATATAGTCGTCTAAGGAAACTAATCGCTCATTAAAGTCATGTATACAAGACTTTAACAACTCTTTATAGTATGAGAGCAACTCCTTGTAATTATCCCGCTTTTGCTTTTCTCCTTTTTTTCTATCGCAGCGAATTCCTATATAAAATATCAAGAGGGCAAAGCCAAAACCTAAAAAAGCCCCCACAAACTCAATCCAAGATTGATACAAAAATGAAGGATTGTCCCCTTCGCTATAATATTCCCCAAATTGAAAAATTATATCCATTGACAGATTTATATTTAAGACAAATATCAAACAATATACTCATTTTCAAATCTTCAAATCAGCACATTAGCACACCAGCAAATTTGCACATCGTCTTATGGCAGTTTAGCACATTAAAAACTAACTTCGCCCCCGTATTTCCAAAAAACGTATGAACAAAGTAGTAGCCAACGCTGATGAGGCGGTGAAAGATATACACGATGGTGCCGTGCTGATGCTGGGCGGTTTCGGGCTGTGCGGTATTCCCGAAAATTGCATTGCTGCATTGGTGCGCAAAGGCACTAAAAACCTTACTTGTATTAGTAACAATGCCGGAGTGGATGATTTTGGCATCGGACTGATGCTGAAAACCAAGCAAGTGAAAAAGATGATTTCGTCATACGTGGGCGAAAACGCCGAGTTCGAGCGTCAGCTGTTAAGTGGCGAACTTGAAGTAGAGTTGGTGCCCCAAGGCACTTTGGCTACCCGTTGTATGGCCGCAGGCTACGGAATGCCTGCTATCTATACCCCCGCTGGTGTGGGTACAGAGGTAGCCATAGGCAAAGAAACCCGCGAGTTTAACGGTAAAACCTACTTGATGGAATATGCTTTTGACAGTGATTTTGCCATTGTGAAAGCATGGAAGGGCGATACCGACGGTAACCTGATATTTAAAGATACTGCCCGAAGCTTTAACCCATTGATGGCGATGGCGGGTAAGATAACCATAGCTGAAGTTGAAGAATTGGTTGAACCGGGCGAGTTAGACCCTAACTTTATTCATACTCCGGGCATTTACGTAAACCGCATCTTCCAAGGCACTGATTACGAAAAACGCATAGAACAAAGGACTGTTAGGAAACGGGGGTAATTTCAATTTCTAATTTAAGATTTGAAATTAAAGCACCACAATCATTATAGAGTTTTGGACAAAGGTTTGGCAACATAAAATTTCAAATCTCAAATCAAAAATAAAATGTTAGACAAAAACCAAATAGCGCAACGTATAGCAAGGGAATTGAAAGACGGATACTATGTGAATCTTGGTATCGGTATTCCTACGTTGGTAGCAAATTATATTCCCCAAGGGATGAAAGTAACCCTGCAATCAGAAAACGGCTTGCTGGGCATGGGGCCTTTTCCGTTTGAAGGAGACGAAGACCCTGATTTGATTAACGCAGGTAAACAAACCATTACCACTATTCCTGGTTCAAGCTTTTTTGATTCGGCGATGAGTTTCGGGATGATACGTGCCGGTCGTGTTGATTTAACCGTATTAGGTGCAATGGAAGTTGCCGATAACGGCGATATAGCCAACTGGAAGATACCCGGTAAGATGGTGAAAGGTATGGGCGGAGCGATGGATTTAGTAGCTTCGGCAAAAAACATCATTGTTGCCATGCAGCATACCAACAAAGAGGGCGAATCAAAACTATTGAGCAAATGTACCCTGCCTATTACAGGGTTGAGATGCGTGAAGAAAGTGGTGAGCGATTTGGGTATGTTTGAAGTAACTCCCGAAGGTTTCAAGTTGATTGAACGCGCACCGGGTGTAAGTCACGAAGAAATAAAAGCCAAAACCGAAGGCCGCTTGGTAATGACGGGTGATGAGCCGGAAATGGTGTTTTAGTTTCCAGTTTAGGGTTTACTGTTTTCAGTTATACTATTGAAATGGCAACCATAAAAAGGTTTGAAGACATCAATGCGTGGCAGAAAGCCCGTGAGCTGGCAAAAGTTGTTTATGAAATTAGTAATGAGGGGGATTTTGCCAAAAATTTTGATTTAAGAAATCAAATTAATAGGTCTGCAGGCTCAATAATGGATAATATTGCAGAAGGTTTTGGCAGAGGCGGGCGTAAAGAATTTATAAACTTTCTTGGGATATCAAAAGGTTCGTTGGATGAGGTAAAATCTCAACTTTATAGGGCTTTAGATAGGGAATACATTAGCAAGGTTAAGTTTGATGATTTATACAGCCATGCCGATGAAGTAGGTAAAATGATAGCTTCATTTATGGGCTATCTTAATAAGTCGGGAATTGAAGGTGAGAAATTTAAGAACCGTACTAACTGAAAACTTGAAAACAGGAAACTGTAAACAAACATTAACGTTTAAATATCAAATTATAAAATGACAAAAGTATCAGTAATAGGGGCAGGGGCTGTAGGTGCTACCGCTGCCGATGTGATTGCCTACCGCGAGTTGGCTGATGAAGTAGTATTGTTGGACGTAAAAGAAGGCTTTGCCGAAGGTAAGGCACTTGATATTTACCAAACCACCTCATTGTTGGGTATGAAAACCCGTATTAGTGGTACTACCAACGATTATAGTAAAACAGCCGGTTCAGATGTTGTAGTAATTACATCAGGTATTCCCCGCAAACCCGGTATGACCCGTGAAGAACTGATTGGCACCAATGCCAATATTGTAAAATCAGTATCTGAAAATGTATTAAAACACTCTCCCAATGCTATTATAATAGTAGTATCAAACCCAATGGATACTATGACTTATTTAGCATTAAAAGCTACCGGTTTGCCTAAAAACCGTGTGATAGGTATGGGTGGTATTTTGGACAGTGCCCGTTTTAAAGGATACTTAGGTTTGGGTCTTAACGGCTCAACGGCTGATATACAAGCTACAGTAATTGGTGGCCACGGTGATACCACCATGATACCTCTTACTCGTTTGGCTTCATACAACGGTCGTCCCGTATCAGAATACCTAAGTGCAGAAGAGTTGGAAAAAATTGCTGCCGATACTATGGTGGGTGGTGCTACGCTTACCAAATTGTTAGGTACTTCAGCTTGGTATGCTCCCGGTGCAGCAGCAGCATTGTTAGTTGAAAGTATTGTGCGTGACCAAAAGCGCATACTTCCTAACTGTGTTTACCTTGAAGGAGAATACGGCCAAAGCGATATTTGTATTGGTGTTCCTACAGTAGTAGGCCGCAGCGGATGGGAAAGCATTGTAGACTACAAACTTACTGCTGATGAGCAAGCTAAGTTTGCTGCCAGTGCTGATGCCGTGCGCAGTATGAATGCAGTACTTAAAGAAATCGGTGCTTTATAATTGAAGGGTTGTAAGCAAAGTTTCATTACAAAAAAGATATACATATATAATATAGGTATAACATTTTGAAACGATCAATAAAGCTACCCATCACTTTCCAGCAATTGGAAGGTGATGGGTTTCATATTTTTACAGAGATCAGAGTATTTAACGATACCTTCTTTGCATTAATAGATACAGGGGCATCCAAAACAGTGTTTTCTGATAAGGTGATAAAAATGTATCCCTCATTAGAAATGATGGATGTAAACGATAACCTGGCTGCGGGTATTGGTGAGGATAAGATATCGGCTAAGATGGCCCTCTTTCCTGAATTGTATTTAGGAAAAGCAAAACTTACTGATTTCTATTGCGGCATCATTAATTTTAGCCATGTACATGCAGCCTATGAAACAATGGGCCTTATTCCGTTTGATGTGATAATCGGGGGTGATATTTTGCATGCTTTGCAAGCTGAAATCAGTTACAAACAGGCCTTTTTAAAAATTCAACCCCTATAATTACCAAAAACTTACAATCGCATTAGTGTTGTTACCAAATTGTTTACTTTACTTTGAATGTAGAGTTTATGGGGCAGTGTCAACACACAGTCACAAATTGTCAAATTTTTTCAAAAAGTTTGTTTGATATATTTTTTTTAAGAAATTAGCAAAATAATACCGTTTGTAACCATTACTTAACATTAGAAACTAATCACTTTTACACCTATGAATATTATGTTTACCAAATCTAAACTCACGGGCGGCCTGATAAGCCGGGCCTTTCTGCTGCTAGCCATGGTGCTAGGCGTGCAGTTGGGTTCAAATGCCCAAATCACCAACCCCTCGCCTTATTGCGGGGCTAACCACCCTTACATGGGCGCAAACGGAAGCTGCTACAACAACTACGGCTTTGCGTTTTCACGCATTAAGGTGGGAACTATTGATCACAAGATCAACTGTACCAGCTCTTCTCCTTCGTCTGGACCTTACAGGTTTTGGAACTCAGGACCAACAACTACTTTCTCTCCAGGTGCTAACTACACCATCGCGATGACAACTGCTTCAAACAGCTATCCTACTTATGCTGCTGCTTGGATTGACTACAACCAAAACAACAACTTTGAGGCTAGTGAAGCTATTGCCGTTACAGGTCAAATTTCGTATCCATTGGGTACTGCGACCAACAATTTCACCATTCCTTGTTCTGCTAAAAGCGGTACTACAAGGATGCGTGTAAGGATTGATTACTACTATGCGTTTTCAGCTGCTATGGGTTGTAACAACACCTCATACGGTTATGGTGAAACCATGGATTATGAAGTAACTATTGCTGCAGCAAATAACCCTACAGCAAACTTCTTTATTCCTGATACCATCTTTACCAGTTCACCTGCTGATTTTACAAACGCTAACAAAGTAGGTTATATCAACCACAAGTGGTCAACCTCAGTTGGCGGTTTAGGTAACGTTGTTGGTAACAATACTAACTTCTCTTTTGCCTTCCCATCAGCCGGTAATTACCAAGTACGTTTGATTTCTACTAACTGCGGTGGTTCTGCTACTGTTACTAAAAACGTAACTGTTATCGATCCTACTGTAGCTCCTACTGTTCGCTTCTTAGCAAGCCGCAACTATATCCCTCAAGAACCTACAGATTATGTAGTTGATGAAATTGTTGATTTCAAAGATTTCTCAACCTCTGGTCCTACAAGTTTCCTATGGGAAATAACTCCTGATGCAAGCACCAAATTTTGGTTTGTTGTAGCAGGTAGCGAATATGATAAACAACTTTCAGTATTCTTTACTGACACTGCTAAATATGATGTATGCTTAACAGCTGAAAACATTATTGGTGCAACTAAACTTTGCAAACCTTCTTATGTAGTTATTGAATACCCTGCAACCAGTGGTAAAACTGAGAACCTTATTTGTATTGATGCTGCAAGCAGCCTTCCAGAAGGTACTTTGTATGACCAAGGTGGTTTAACAGGTAACTATCCTGCTCAAGCAGTTTCATGTACCTTTAACATCAACGCTTGTGATGCTGAAGAAATTGAAATGTGGTTTGACGGTGAAATGCAATTCTACTACTACGGTCACGTAAACATTTACGATGGTAAAACTACCAGCGGTACTTTGTTAGCTACTGTGGGTGATGTTGCCGGTGCCGGTATCGTTACTACTGTTCCTACCAAACACTACTTCGCTAAATCAGGTTATGCTACTATCGAATTCCGTAACATCTACCCTTACTACTCAGGTAAAGGTTTTGAATTGAAATGGAAAACTAAACAACTTAACAATGGTCCTTTGACTGCTGATTTCGAAGTTGTTAATACTCGTAACGACTCAATCTATGAGTGCTTGTCAGGTACTGAAGTTCGTTTCACTAACAAATCAAGCGGTACACGCGACATCAGCGACTACCAATGGATTTTTGATTATGATCCTAACATTGCTTACCCTTCAGGTTACGAAGATTTCCCAGATAATGGTAACTTCACTAACCCTACCTTTATTTATTCAGCTGCTAAAACTTACGTAGTTCGTATGGTTGCTGAGTCTTGCGAAGGTTGGGATACTACCTACAAAACTTTCCACATTGGTACTACTACCATGAAACCTGTAGTTGACTTTACTGCTGATGACAACATTCTTACTGTAGGCGGAAGCACTAAATTGTACAACAAATCAGTAGCATGGTGTAGCGGTGAATGGACTATCACTCCTTCTACATACACTTTGTTGAACGGTACTACTTTAACTGACCAAGACATTGAAGTTAAATTCACTGCTGCCGGTCGTTACACTGTTAAATATGAAGCTGAAAACGATAATGGTACTACCACTCGTTCTAAAACTGATTTCATCCGTGTTATTGAATACTGCGAGCCTAACGTTTCTAACGCATTTGCTAGTATGGCTAACAACCGTGTTAAAATCAATACTCTTGAAAACCTTTCAGGTATTGGAAACAACGGTTATGATGATTTCACTAAATCAGTTCCTGCAACTGACCTATTCATCGGTAGCCCTTACACTCTTGAAGTAGAGCGTACTCAAAACGTAGATGCAGCTGACAGGAAAGTATGGATTGACTATGACCGCGATGGTAACTTTACCGCTAGCGAAGTAGTTGCTTCAGAAACCAATTCAACTAACAAACTACTTTCTACATCAATCACTATTCCTGATGTATCTTCAGTAACTCCTGGTCTTTCACGTATGCGTGTTGCTATTGCTCTTGCAGGTCGTCCTTTGGATCCTTGCGGACCAATCGATGCTGGTGAGTTTGAAGACTACATGGTTAACTTGAAACTTGATGATCAAGCTCCAGTTATCACCATGTTGGGTTCTGATTCTGTATATGTTGAAGTAGGTTCTACTTACACTGATGCCGGTGCAACTGCAATGGATAACAGGGAAGGCAGCTTAACTTCTAAAATCGTTACTAACAACCAAGTTGATATTACCCAAACCGGTATCTACGTTGTAACTTACAATGTAAAAGACGGTTCAGGTATCGCTGCAGCACAACGTACAAGGTTTGTATTTGTATTGGCTGATATGACTAAACCAGTTATTGCTATCAACGGTGGTGCAACTATCACTCACGAAGCAGGTACTCCTTACACTGATGCTGGTGCAACTGCTACTGACAACCCTGGTGCTAAAAACATTGACAATCTAATTGTTACTAACAATATGGTTAACGTTAATGCTCTTGGTTCTTACTCAGTAGACTACACTGTAACTGATGCATACGGTAACACCGCTGCTGCAACTCGTACAGTTAATGTTGTTGATACTAAAGCTCCTGTAGTTGAAACTCCCGGTGGTGATCCTTTGACCATCCAAGTTGGAACTCCTTTTGTTGATAATACTTTTGCAACTGACGCATTCGAAGGAACTCTACCTGTACAAGTTGTATCTGGTTCAGTTAACTCAAACGTGTTCGGTACTTACAAAGTAACTTACACTGCTAAAGACGGTTCAGGTAACTCTGCTACCAACAAAACTCGTACTTATGTAGTTACAGACCTTATCAAGCCAGTTCTTACTTCACTTTCAGGTACTCAGTACATGGTAGTTGATGTAAACGACCTAACCTTCGTTGAACCAGCTGTAACAGGTACTGATAACTACTTCCCAACTGTACAAATTACTCGCAACGCTGGTAGCTTTGATATCTCTAAACTTGGTACTTACGACATCGTTTACACTGGTACTGATGGTGCTGGTAACGTAACTGTATGGACTCGTACAATCAAAGTTGTTGACCGCGTTCGCCCAGTAGTAATAAGCACTCCTGTTAACATTCAACGTTGGATGACTTTTGATCCTTCAGTAGGTGTTAGCACTTGGGATAACTACTATGCTCCTGTAAACTTCCAACTTCCTTTTGCTAATAACTGCAGACTTGAAGTAATCAGCTCTAACGTAAACATGTTGCAAGAAGGTTTGTACCAAGTTATCTACCAAGCTGTAGATGGTTCTGGTAACGTATCTGAGCCTCACTTGCGCCTTGTAAATGTTACTGCAAACACAACTGGTATTGCTGACGTAGCATTTGAAAACGGTATCAATATCTATCCTAACCCAACCAACGGTAAGTTTGATGTTGACTTTGCAGTAGCTATCAACGAAACTGCTACTATTACTATCACCAACATGGTTGGTCAAACTATCAGGACTTTCTCTGGTAGCGATGTAGTAAATGGTAAACTTTCAGTTGATCTAACTGACGTAGCTGCAGGTTTCTACACTGTACAAATCGAAAGCAACGGTCAAGTAGCTACCAAAAAAGTTTCAGTTACTCGCTAATTAGCAGTAGCTAACTATACTCATAAAAACACCCCGTGAAATCACGGGGTGTTTTTTTTTGGCCTTGTACAACGTTGAAAGTGATGTTTTAGTATGCTTATTTCTATGCTCTTTGAGTTTTTTGTATAAGTGATTGATAATCAGTGTTAAAAAATTTGCTTCTACAGGCAACATTTTAAGCATAAGTCGATAATTTTTTTGAAATTTGATATTGGCTTAATTAATATTTAACACATGGTAAACTTCTACAAGTTAGTTTACGGGCACCTTATTGCCTGTTTTTTTCTATGCCTTTTAATGTCCCTACCGGGCGGAAAGGCTTATGGACAGCTCAGCGGCAGCTACACAATTGACAAAAACGCTGCAGCATCCACCACCAATTACACCACCTTCCAGTCGTTTTTCAACGCGTTAGCTTCATCAGGGGTAAACGGCAGTGTAAACGTAACTGTACTAAACGGGCCTTACACCGAGCAGGTAGTGGCCAATGCTATCCCCGGTGCAAGTGCATCAAACAAAATCACTATTAACGGGGGTGGACAAATCCTACAGTTTACATCCTCTACCCTAACAGCACAACATACGTTGCGCTTCAACGGTGCGGATTATGTAACCATCAACAACCTATACATAAAAGCAATGGGTACTACCTATTCATGGGGTGTACATTTTATGAATGCGTCTGAATACAACACGCTTGACGGTTGTACGGTTGAGATTACGAATAACACCAGCACTACGGCGGCCAACAACATCGGTATTAATATGTGCAACAGCACTTCTTCAAATACCACATTGGGCAACGCTGCAAAGTACATTACTGTGAAAAATTGTACCATTAAAGGTACTGGTGCTACCCGTGGCCCGGTTGTGGGTATTCAGGTAAGTGCCCAATCACAAAACGTGGACGGTTTTGTTACTTTAGAAAAGAACATCATCCAAGATTTTTATCAATACGGGATTTATATCTACTACAATAGTAAAGTAGATGTATTGAACAACGACATTTCTCGTCCTACCCGCACCAACACTACTACTACTTACGGTATCAGTATGTATTACTATTGCTACCGCAACAATATTATCGGTAACAAAATTCACAACCTGTTTACCTCAATGACAACAGCTACCAGTACTACGTATGGTATCTATTGCTACTATAACTACAGTGGTGCCAGTAACTCGGTAGTAGCTTCAAACGCCGTTTATAATATCGAACATAACGGTGCCGTATATTTTATATATGCTTACTACCCCTTTGGTATCCAGTTTGCCCACAACACTGTCTCAAGTGATTTAACCACAACAAACACGTCAGTATTATACGGGATGTATGTTTACAGCGGTACCACATCAATGACCGGTACTTCTTTTGTAAACAACATCATCTCGTTAACACGTCCATCGGGCAGTCGCTATGCATATTACTATTATGCCAGCATCCCTTTGATGAATAATAACAGCTACTTTGTAAACGGAGCCGGCAGTTCAAACTATATGGCAACCGGGCTGAGTGTTTACAATGATTTTGCATCGTGGCAAAGCGGAACTGGTAACGATGCCAACGGCTCATATACCAACCCTAAATTTGCAAACATACTAACCGGAGATTTGACACCCACCACCGTTCAGTTGGACGGTCAAGGCCGCACAGGTACCGGTATTTTGAAAGATATTAACGGTAATAACTTTAGTACTACTGACCCTGACCAAGGCGCATTTGTAACTGATGTAAACGCTAACGTAACCCGTTTAGCTCTTGCGGGCACCAGCAACTGCCAAATGCAGGTAGAGCAAGTAAAAGTATGGGTGAAGAACAACTCTCCATATGCTCAGTCAGGCTTCAACATGTCGTACCGTGTAAACGGTGGCGGCGAGGTAGTAGAACCTTTCACCGGCACATTAAACCCCGGTGATTCTGCACAGTTTACTTTTGCTCAAAAACTTACCTATAACAACGCGGGCGTATATACTTTTGAATCAAGGATTAAAGGTAAGCCTTACGTAGGGCCTTATGTAGTAACTGTTAAAGCAGCCCCATTGGGTGCAGAGTGGACGAAGGGCACTAAATTTAACGGTCAGTTCTTTTCAGGAAACATCGGCGACCCTGATATTGTGGCCAGCCCCGATACAGTTGACTTTAACTTGTTAGCGCCAACAGGCTACACCAATGCCAACTACGGAACAGCCTGGACTTTGAGCGCAACAAGTGCCAAAACATCAGGTGGTTTCACCATTCCTGCTTCTGATTATACAATTACTCCTGCAAACAGCTCACAAAACCTACGATTACGTTTCAAGCCAAGCTCTGCATTCACAGATAGCTTTGCAAAATTCACTATACGCGTATATTCAAACACCACCCTGTGTTTTGCTCCCGATATCGAAAGGGTGATATTCGTTGCTCCCCGTCCTATTGCAGGTTCTGATGTGAGCGATTTTTGTGACGGTGATGCAGCAGTATTTGCCAGCACATCTACAATCAGCTCAGGAACGATGAGTTACCATTGGGATTTTGGCGATGGTACACAAAGCAACTATGCCGATAACAATAAAAAATACGCTACCTATGGCACATACAACGTAAAGCTTACCGCAACTTCAAACTACGGATACACCTCAAGCATCACCAAAACTGTCAACGTATACCGCAAGCCTACCGTAAACTTTACTCATAGCAACGTTTGTTTGGGCAGTGCAGTACCATTTGCTGATAACTCAACTATCTACAACGGTACAGCAAGCTACAACTGGAGCTTTGGCGACGGTTCAGGAACTTCAACCTCAGCTACTCCTAACTATGCATACAGTAGTGCAGGTTCATACATGGCAACTCTTCGTGTAACCGATTCAAAAGGATGTATGCAAGAGCTAACAAAACCTGTAACAACTTCAGCCAAACCAACTGCTGATTTTAGTTTCCCAACGTTGGCATGTAGCCAAAAACAAGTAGCATTTACCAACAACTCAATTCCATCGGGTAACACAGGTTATGCATGGAAGTTTGGTAATGGTAATATGGCACAAGAAGTATCACCCGTTAACAACTATGCTACCCCCGGAACTTACCAAGTAACATTGGTAGCGTTGAATGAATACGGTTGTGCTGATTCTGTAACCAAAGCACTTACTATTACTGAAGCTCCTGCTGTTAACTTTACAACAAACGCAGCGTGTGTAGGTGAGCCGGTAAACTTTACTAACACAACAACTGAACCCGCAGGTACTACCGTTACCTATGGCTGGGATTTTGGTGATGGAGCAACTTCATCAGCCAAAAACGAAACACATACCTTTTTAGGAACAGATAGCTATAAAGTAACGCTAAAAGCAGTGGCCACTAATGGTTGCGAGAATGCTAAAGAACTAATAGTGGCAATGGCTGAAAGACCTATTGCAGCATTTTCTGCTCCCGAAACTTCATGTGTGGGCCAATTGGTTGAGTTTAAAAACGGCTCAATAGCCAACCAAAGCACTTTAACGTATGATTGGGATTTGGGTAATGGCACTTCAACAGCAAAAGAACCGGCAGCAACATATACCACCCCCGGAACAATAACTGTGAAGTTAACAGTATCAACCGCTCAAGGTTGTTCTGAAACCATCTCAAAATCTATAACTGTGGCAAATACACCAAATAGTAACTTTACCTTTGAATCTGCCAAAACCGGCGATGGTACGATTACCTTCAAGCCCGAAGCTCCAAACGGTTCAGGTGAATACCTTTGGATATATGGTGATGGCAGCACTGCTACAAACAAGGGCAACCATAACTACCGCTTCTTTGCTACCAACGGTATTTTTAAGATTACACTTAAAATTTCTGAAAACGGTTGTTCATCATATACTACCAAAGACTTTTCGCTTAACACCACAGGTATTAATGATGCAAGCGCTGCAAACATTATTATATACCCAAATCCAAGTGCCGGTAACTTTGTAGTAGATATGGGTACTGAAACAGCCCAAAGTGTTGTGGTAACTAACGTTGCAGGCCAATTGGTTAGGCAATACAATGCTGATGCCTTTGCAAACGGCAAGTTAGCCATTAACTTAACCGATGTTGCCGCAGGAGTTTATTTTGTGCAAGTGCAGAATAACGGCGCAGTGGCTACCCAAAAAATTACTATTTCACGATAAGAGTTTGTTCTTTAATCAAAAAGCCCCTCACAACAACGAGGGGCTTTTTTGTTTTTTGCTGTTTGCAACGGTTTTGCAACATATAGTGTTTTAAATTTTATTTAATTAACTTTGATAGTATTTTATTATACATTTAAGAGGCTATATGGCATATCTCTACCGTTGGCTACAAAACACAGGCTTACTCTTTGTTTTGG
The DNA here is from genome assembly GCA_943370295.1 of Agrobacterium sp. 719_389. Lineage (GTDB taxonomy): Bacteria > Bacteroidota > Bacteroidia > UBA8524 > UBA8524 > SB11. The sequence goes on from CALRQL020000003.1 coordinate 252,334, forward strand.
TAGTAGGGTTCACCCTTATTACTACTTCAAAAGGTATTGCCCAGCCACTGGCAGGTAATTATACCATCAATCGTTTAGCTTCCCCCGGTTCCACCAACTTCGTTTCTTTTCAATCATTTTTCACCCATGCTGCCTCAGTAGGGGTGGGGGGTGCGGTAATTGTAAATGTATCAAACGGCCCGTATGTTGAGCAAGTTCAGATTGATGCTATCAGCGGTGTAAACTCAATAAACAACATCACAGTGCTTGGCAACAACCAAGTACTTAGTTATGATTATACAGGGTCAATAGCGGCAAACGGCTTCACACTCAGGTTTAACGGTGCAGATTACATCACAGTAAAAAATCTTGAAATTAGAGCTATTAACAGTACCCATTCATGGGGAGTACATTTTACCAATAATGCCGATAACAATAAACTGGAGGACTGCACTATTGTAGTGCCTAATAACTCTACGTTTAATAATACAAGTGGAGGAATAGTTGTTTGCTCATCACTCTCAAACCCTTTTACAGCGGGTGGTGCGGCATCAAACCTTACACTTCAGGGTTGTATAATTTCCGGTAGCGCAGGCGGAGGCCCTTGGTACGGTATGTTTTTAAACCCGCAGTCGTCAGGTTCTATAGCTTCTAACATACAGGTAAAAAACTGCCATATAAAAAGTTTTAGGGAAACAGGCATTTACATGACCAATTGCAGGGGAGCTGGAATCACACAAAACCACTTTTCACGCCCATTGTTGCAAAATGTTTCAAACAGCAGCGGTATAGCAGCTATAAATGTAAACAGAGAATGCGTGATTGAAGGCAACCGTATTTACGATTGTTTTAAAAATGTTACATCTTCATCGCTGTTTGTTGATTTTTATGGGTTTAATATCCAAAATGCAACCGATACCCGCATAGCCAACAATATTGTTTATGAAAACAGTAACCAAGGCAAATGGTATGGTGTTTATCTGAGATGTTCGCCAAGTGTGAGCATACTGCACAATACCCTTTCAAACGATAATGCCTCTGCAACCTCGGGCAGTATATTTGGTTTCTATCATGAGAATGCCTGCGCATCAACAGGGGCAATGTTTAAAAACAATATTGTATCCATAATGCGGGGCGGCACAGCCACCCGTTATGCTATTTACCAAGACGGTTCAGCAATTGATATTGATAACAATAACCTTTTTGTTTCATCAGGCTCAAGCTCATACATTGGTTTTGCAAGCAGCCAGAGTTTTCAAACCTTAGTGGGTTGGCAAGGGTCATCGGGCACCGGCTCACCTTTTGATAAAAATTCTGTATCTCACAACCCTAAGTACTCTAACCTTGCATCGGGTAACCTGACACCTGAAAATATTATGGTAGATGGTATTGGCACAGCCTCAGTAATCACTACTGATTTAAACGGATCAACAAGGGATGTAAGCAAACCCGACCCCGGTGCTTTTGAGTTTACAATTGATGCTAATGTGAGCAGGGCGATACTAAATAACAAAGGCTGCCAAGGTTCACTAGACAGTATGCGGGTAATGATTAGGAACAACTCGATATTGGATATTTCTAACTTTGATGTTTTATACACGCTAAATGGGGGCGCACCCGTGGTTGAAAAATTTACGGGGGTAATACGTGCGGGCGATTCCTCGCTGTTTACCTTCAGCAAACCGGTTTCATATACCACATCAGGCGTATATTCAATAGTAACTCGTATTGGCGTAAAACCTGATATAGGTCCTTACCTAATCAATGTGCAAGCAGCTCCGATAGGTGGCAGTTTAATAATGGGCACCCCCTTTAACGGCCTTTTTGCTGCCGGAACAACCAGCGAACCTGATGTAGTTGCGGCCCCTGATACAATCACTTATGAGTTTCAAGCAGCGCCTAATTTTCCCTACTCACAATACGGACTTACTTGGGGAATAAAAAATATAGCGGCCAATATTATTGGCAGCGGAACCTTTAATGCCGGTGATACAGGGTGGATAGCCCCTGCTGGAGGAGCTAACGGTAAGCTGAGATACAGACCCTCGGCTCCGCAAACCGGAAAACGGGTTGAGATGGGCCTGATAGCCTATGCTATTGCAAGTAATTGTGATGCTCCGGTAGTGCAACGCGAAGTGTTGGTGAGCCCACGACCCCGCGCAATTTTTACCCAAGTTAGTGTATGCGAAGGGGCCGAAATGAAATTTGCCAATGCATCATCCATTAGTTTGGGTACACTGCGTTTTTTATGGAAGTTTGGAGATGGCGATACCAGCAACGTACCTAATCCCACAAAAAAATACAGCACAGCAGGCACTTACAATGTAACCCTTATTGCAATTTCTGATAAAGGATATGTAGATAGCCTTACCAAGGCTGTAACTGTATTTGCTAATCCACGTCCTGATTTTTCTTACAGCAACAAATGCGAGGGGGTATCAATTAATTTCAACAACCAAAGCTTTGTGGTGAACGGTGGCCCATTATACAGCTGGAATTTCGGAGACGGGTTTGGCGGCTCGGTGGCTGTTAATCCAACCTACTTATACAATACGCCAAACATATACTTTGTTTCTTTAACTGTTTTAGATGCCATGGGGTGCAGGGCTGTGGTAACAAAACCCGTTACGTTTTCACAAAAACCATCGGCAAACTTTTCGGTTCCTGCCGGGCTATGCAGCCAAAAAAATATTTCCTTCACTAACAATACCCTACCAGCTACAACCAGCGGGTATGTGTGGGTTTTGGGAGACGGCGATACGGCAACAGGTAAACACATCGACCATAATTATTCCCAACCGGGCGACTATACTGTGCAACTGATTGCCCGTAATCAGTTTGATTGTGTGGATACGGCTACCAAGATTATTAAAATTAAACAAACTCCAAAAGTTGAGTTTGCCTTAGATAACCAATGTGCCCAGAGTATTATAAACTTTACTAATGCAACAGTAGAACCCCCAGGCGAAACTGTTTCGTATTTGTGGGTGTTAGATAATAAACAAGATACGGCTAAACACATTTCTCATGTGTTTTCATCCATAGGTGAGTTTGAAGTGTTACTTAAAGCAGATGCCGGAAACAACTGTTCGGCTGAGGTAAAACGTAAGTACACAATTTCAGAAAAGCCTTTAGCAAACTTCTCTACCAGATTAAATGCCTGTGTAGGTGATGTAATAACCCTAAGCAACGGCACGGTAATTAACAACGGCACCCTAAGCTACTTATGGCAATTGGGCAATAATGATACATCAACCATTGCCAACCCTGATGTTATTTATGCGACACCCGGTGCATATAAGGTGAAGCTGAGAGCTCAATCGGGTATTGGCTGTAGCGACTCTGCTGAGCGTACCATAAACATTGCGGCACTCCCATTGAGCGATTTTGCAATCAAATCCGCAGGAAACGGGGACGGAAGTGTGGTGTTTACACCGTTTGAGGCTAACGGTTCAGGACAATACAATTGGTGGTACGGTGATGGGCAAAACAGCCAATATAAGAACGAACATACGGTTAAATATACCACAACAGGCCTGTTTACGGTAACTTTAAAGGTTTCTAAAGACGGCTGCTCATCAGTTACTACGGCAAAAGTGTATATTAACCCGTTGAGTGCGCACCTGCCTACCGAAAAGATGGGTGTATCCATTTATCCGAACCCAACAAGCGGAATGGTTTATATTAACTCAGAAAACCACATTAATACCATCAATATTTTTAACATAAACGGGCAATTAATTTTAAGCCCTCCGGTTGATGTGAACTCCAGTAAAACCAATGCACTAAGATTGGATAACCTTAGCCAAGGAGTGTATTTTATTGAGGTGATATCTGACAATATTTCGGGTATATACAGAATTTTTGTAACAAATTAGTCTTCACTACACAGTTGTAGCCCCCATCTTTATTGCCGTTAAGGCACAAGCTGTTATTTATTTTTCATAACAAAAAATCCAAAAAATAACCCTTTTATTGGTGCTGATTTTCTATTTCGGGCACTATTCCACTCTTTTGTTAGCTCCTATTCATTGATTTTTCAGTTTTTATATGCTGTAATAATTTTATTATCAATGCTTTGTGTTTTGTTTTTAGCATCAATTCTCAGTAAAAAATAAATTATCTATAAACACTAATTAACTAAAATAAACTGCTTATAAATTAACTTTTATTTACTCTAATAGATGTTTAATGTACTAAAAATGATACATTAGAATGTGTTTTGCAGAATTTTTTACATAAAAGTGTGTTTTTTGTTAATTTATTGTTGTTTTTAATGTTTTTTTAGTAATTTCGGTGTTCAATTAAAACTTAATCCTTTTCTATGGAAAACTTTTACAAGGTAGTTAGCAGGTACACATTGGCCTGCTTAGTCGTAACTCTCTTAAGCGCCATAACGGCAGGGAAGAGCTATGCACAGCTAAATGGGAATTATACGATAAACAGATTAGCATCCGCATCTTCCACCAATTACACCACCTTCCAGTCGTTTTTCAACGCCTTGGCCTCATCAGGGGTAAACGGCAGTGTAAACGTAACTGTACTAAACGGGCCTTACACCGAGCAGGTAGTGGCCAACAACATTCCGGGGGCAAGTTCTACCAACAGGATTACAATCAACGGAACCGGGCAAACTTTGCAATTCAATGCTACATCAAGCACTGCAAGGCATACGTTTCGTTTTAACGGTGCGGACTATGTAACCATCAACAATCTTGTCATTCGTGCTTTAGGAACAAGTTTTTCATGGGGTGTGCACTTTATGAATGCTTCTGAATACAACACGCTTGACGGTTGTACTGTTGAGATTGTTAACAACACCAGTACCACTGTAGCTAACAACATTGGTATTAATATGTGTAACAGCACCACATCAAACACTACGTTGGGAAATGCTGCCAGGTACACTACTATTAAAAACTGTACTATTAGAGGTACAGGCGGAACCCGCGGACCAGTGATTGGTATTCAGGTAAGTGCTCAATCTCAAAACGTTGATGCTTTCATTACCTTGGAGAAAAACATCATCCAAGACTTCCATCAAATGGGTATCTATATTTACTACAATAGTAAAGTAGATGTATTGAACAACGATATTTCACGCCCTACACGTACCAGCTCTACTACTACCTACGGTATCAATATGTATTACTATTGCTACCGCAATAACATTATAGGTAACAAAATTCACAACCTGTTTACCTCAATGACAACTGCTACCAGCACTACTTACGGTATTTACTGTTTCTATAACTACAGTGGTGCCAGTAACTCGGTAGTAGCTTCAAACGCTGTTTATAATATAGAACATAACGGAGCATTGTATGGTATTTATGCCTACTACCCCTTCGGTATTCAGTTTGCTCACAATACTGTTTCAGATGATTTGGCAGCTACAAACACATCAGTTAGGTATGGTATGTATTTTTATAGTGCAACCACATCAATGACCGGTACTTCTTTTGTAAATAATATTATTTCGCTAAGTCGTCCCGGCGGTACTCGTTATGCATATTATTACTATGCAAACATTCCTGTTATTGATAACAACAGCTATTACGTGAATGGTACAGGAAGCAATAACTTATTTGCCACAGGTATCACAGTTTATAACAACTTCAGTGCATGGCAAAGTGGTGCATCTAAAGACCAAAATGGTATTTATGCCGACCCTAAATTTGCCAACATTTCCACCGGTGATTTAACTCCTACTACTGTGCAACTGGATGGCCAAGGGCTTACCGGTACCGGTATTTTGAAGGACATTAACGGTAATAACTATAGTTTGACAGACCCTGACCAAGGCGCATTTGTAACTGATATAAATGCTAACGTAACCCGTTTAGACCTTGCGGGCACCAGCAACTGCCAAATGCAGGTAGAGCAAGTGAAAGTATGGGTGAAGAACAACTCTCCATTCGCTCAGTCAGGCTTCAACATGTCGTACCGTGTAAACGGCGGCGGCGAGGTAGTAGAACCTTTCACCGGCACATTAAACCCCGGTGATTCTGCACAGTTTACTTTTGCTCAAAAACTTACTTATACCAATGCTGGCGCTTATACTTTTGAATCAAGGATTAAAGGTAAGCCTTACGTAGGACCTTATGTAGTGAATGTGAACGCGGCTCCTTTGGGTGCTGAGTGGACGAAGGGTACTAAATTTAGCGGTCAATTCTTTTCAGGAAACATGAGCGACCCTGATATTGTGGCCAATCCTGATACGATAGATTTTAACTTATTGGCTCCTACCGGATACACTGATGCTGGCTATGGAACAACATGGACATTGAGTTCTGTAACTGCAAAAACAGCAGGTGGTTTCACCATTCCTGCTTCTGATTATACAATTACTCCTGCAAGCGGCTCTCAAAAACTTCGTTTACGTTTAAGGCCAAGTAGCACTTTTACTGATAGCTTCCTTGTGTACACCATTCGTGTGTATTCAAACACTACCCTGTGTTTTGCTCCTGATATTGACAGGGTGGTATTCGTTGCTCCACGTCCTATTGCAGGTTCTGATGTAAGTGATATTTGCGACGGTGATGCAGCAGTATTTGCCAGCACATCTACAATTAGCTCAGGAACGATGAGCTACCATTGGGATTTTGGCGATGGTACACAAAGCAACTTTGCCGATAACAACAAAAAATACACTACATACGGCACATACAACGTAAAACTTACAGCAACCTCAAACTACGGATACACCTCAAGCATCACCAAAACTGTGAACGTGTACCGCAAGCCTACCGTAAACTTTACTCATAGCAACGTTTGTTTGGGCAGTGCAGTACCATTTACTGATAACTCAACAGTTTATAACGGAACAGCTACTTACAACTGGAATTTTGGCGACGGTTCAGGTACTTCAACCTCAGCAACCCCAAATTATGCGTATGCCAATACCGGTTCATACATGGCAACTCTTCGTGTAACCGACTCAAAAGGATGTATGCAAGAAATTACCAAGCCTGTAACAACTTCAGCCAAACCAACTGCTGATTTTAGTTTCCCAACGTTGGCATGTAGCCAAAAACAAGTAGCATTTACCAATAACTCAATTCCATCGGGTAATACCGGTTATGCATGGAAGTTTGGTAATGGTAATATGGCACAAGAAGTATCACCTGTTAACAACTATGCTACCCCCGGAACTTACCAAGTAACATTGGTAGCGTTGAATGAATACGGTTGTGCTGATTCTGTAACCAAAGCACTTACTATTACTGAAGCTCCTGTGCCAAACTTTACTGTATCAGGTCAATGTATTGGTGAAAACATTAACCTTACCAACACAACAACTGAGCCAGCAGGTACTACAGTTACTTATAGCTGGAATGTTAACGGTTCAACTTCATCAAATAAAGATGCAAGCGCTATGTTTACTGCCGTAGGCGATTACGAGGTAGTGCTAACAGCGGCAGCATCAAACCAATGTGTTGCTGAATTGAAGAAGACAATAAGCTTTACTGAAAAACCGATTGTAAGCTTTAGCATTAAAGAAAACGCTTGCGTTGGTGATAATATTGAAATAACCAACAGCACAATTTCTTCGGGTAGTTCATTAAGCTATGCTTGGGATTTAGGCAATGGTACTTCAACAAGTACAAACCCAACAGTTACATATACAACACCCGGTACTTATGCCGTGAAACTGGTTGCAACAACCGGTGCCGGATGTAGCGAAGCACAAAGTAAAAACATTGTAATAGCTCAAACCCCATCAAGCGACTTTAACATTGAGTCTGCTAAAACCGGTGACGGCGGCATGAGGTTTATTCCGGTTAGCGCAAACGGAAACGGTTCTTACATTTGGTATTATGGCGACGGTAGTACAAGCACTAACAAAGAAGGCCATACATATAAATATATGGGCTTGGGTATCTTTAAGGTTACTCTTAAAATATCTGAAAATGGCTGTACATCAACCACTACTAAAGATGTTAGGATAAACGTTATGGGAACTGAAAGCGTTTCGAACGAAGGTGTTTTCGAAGCTTATCCAAACCCAGTATCATCAACATTAAACATAAAACTTACCGGCGCCCAAACAGCAAATACTATTAAGGTACTTAACATGTTAGGTCAGCAAGTATTGGTACATCCGATTAAAGATGCTACCCAAAATACATTTGCCCTTGACCTAAGCAACGAAACCGCGGGTGTTTATTTTGTGTATGTAATTACTGAAAACGGTACTTACAACACCAAGTTTACCATCACCCGTTAATTAAGCCACCAAAAAAAGCAATTTTTTTGACAGCTACACAGCGCAGAGATGCGTTAGTGTAGCTGCTTTTTTATTCATACACTGGCTACTTTTTTAATTTTTTTGACAGTAAAACTACAATCCGATTTCTCTGCAACTCTACCTGATACTATCGTCAGCAAATTCATAACAATATGATAACTAAGCCTTAATAAAATAAAACAGGCGTAAGTGTATAAAAATGACATTTGGACTTTTAAAAAAAGTTGCAAAAATTTTACACTTAGTTTACCTTGCAGTTTATGACTCTGTAAATAGGAGACATATATTAATGCACTTGAATATTAAGGTAGATATGAAAAAAACATTTACAAACCAATGGACTAAAATCGCAATTGTGGGCATCTTGCTCACCTTTGCAACACTATGGGGTAATTCTCTTAGTGCGCAAACCAACTTGGCTCCGTTAGCCACAACCAACGGGCAAGGGTCGGGGGGTATTACTCCTTACCTTTGGAACTGGAACACCATTAACGACGGTAACTTGGGTACTTGTGGTACTCAAACGGCTTTTATCTGGACAAATTCTCCTCCAAACGGTACTGAATACATGGAGTGGGAATGGAGTCAACAGTATCCTATTGACAAAATTACCATTCACCATGCAGAAACCGGCGGTAGGTTCTTAACCGGTGGTACCATCCAATATTGGAACGGTTCAACTTGGGTTAACCATCACACATTCTCAGGCTTGCCCCAAGTATGTACAAACGATGTTACCTTTCCTATATGTGTAACCAACAAGCTAAGAATTGCTAACTGGGTACCCGGTACAGGTCAAAACTCAAACCTGAATTACCGTGAAATTCAAATTTGGCAAGGTGCAAGGCCCGGTACACACGCACAATTATTAAACACAGGCATGAAAGCATTGAATTGTGGTTCTACCACCGATTCTGTTTCAATAGAAGTGCGTAACATAGGGCTAACAACTCTTACTACATTTTGGGTAGGTACTACTGTTACCGGTACTGTAAATGGTTCGGCATTTAGCTTAACTGACAGTGTTCAATACAACGGAAGCCTTATCACAGGTAAAACAGTTGTAATGAATGTAGGTCGCATCAATAACATCAACGGTTCAAACGTTACCATTTCTTCATGGGTTAAAGCCCCCGGTGATGGTGACCCAACAGATGATGTAAGGACGATTAATCTTACTACCTTGGGTGGAGTTACATCAAACCCAACCCCTGCTAATAATTCGCGTTGCGGTTCAGGTTCGGTTACTCTTGCTGGTGGTGCCGTTAGCGGTAACACTGTGTTTTGGTACGACCAACCAACAGGCGGTAACCTTTTGGGTATCGGTTCATCATTTAAAACACCCGATGTGCCTGCACCAACCTCACGTACTTTCTATGCAGCAGGCGCCAAAATATCAGGCGATTCTACTCTTACCACTGGCTATTCAGGAACTAACTTTGCAGGTGCCGGTTTTGCCGGTGGTAGCATGTTTGATGTTAGTGTGAAGAAAGGCTTAGTAATTGATAGCTTTGGTTTGCACATTAACCAAACCAATATGCAAAGGGTTACTATTTACATGAAAACAGGTTCATACAGCGGCTCTGCTACAAACGCCGGTGCATGGACTTTGGTTGAACGCAAAGAAATCAGATCAAAAGGGTTTGGAGTACCAACATCGTTTACATTGAGCAAACCTTTGGTATTGCCTGAAGGTAACTATGCGTTTTATATTTATGCAAATGAAAACTTGATTTTCCAACAGATTGCCAGGACAAGTTCTGTAATTGAAAATACTGCAATTGCTACCCTTCATGGTGAAGCATTGCGTGATACATTTGCAACAATTTTTGTTCCTACAACCAACCAAACATTTAGCTGGAACGGTTCAATATACTACCACGAGGCTTGCCCAAGCGGTAACCGTCTTCCCGTAGTTGCAACAGCTAAGCCATTGGCAGTAGGCGCTACGTTCGCCAAAGGCTCAAACTTTAAAGGCACTTACGATGCCGGTACTACTAACCAGCCTGATGTGGTTGCAAACCCCGATGAAATTGAGTATGAAATTACACCTCCAACAGGTTTCTTAAACTCAAACTATGGTTCATCAGGCACTTGGGTAATTTCATCTGTAATTGCCCGCACCGTAAATGGCACAACTATCCCAAGTGGAGATATTACTTTAACAAACCCCGGTTCAGCTAATGGCAAATTAAAATATAAGCCATCTGCAAGCTATACCGATAGCATGATAAGGGTGTTAGTTAATATCCGCAGGAATGATAATGGCTGCGATACAGTTCTTGAGCGTTATATCTTTGTAGCTCCCCGTCCGGATGCTGATTTCACTTTCACTACTCCTTGCGATGGTGACTATGTAGATTTCACCAACGGTAGCACCATTCAATCAGGTACTATTTCATACGATTGGAGGTTTGGCGATGGTAACTCATCAAACAATGCAGATCCTTCACACTTGTATGGAACATTTGGTACTTACAATGTTAAATTGTACGTAACTTCAAACTACGGATATGTTGACTCAATCACCAAATCTGTAATTGTTAACAGGGTACCAACTGCAGGCTTTATTTTCACCAATGCTTGCGAAGGCACAGCAGTAACTATGACCGATGCCTCTACTATGCCATCAGGTACTCCATCATACGTTTGGGATTACGGCGATCAAAGTGTAACCGGAACAGGTGCTACTACTTCAAAATCATACGCACAACCCGGTATTTACCCCGTAACCCTAACTGTAACAGTAAACGGTTGTTCAAACACCATTACTCAATATGTAACTCAGGCTCCTCGCGGGGTTCCTTCATTTACTGTTGATTTGGGTAACTGTGATAACAAAGATGTGAAGTTTACCAATACCAGCACCAAGCCTGAGTTTGGCGATTACGCTTACCAATACAAATTTGGTGATGGCAACTCTGCCACAGGCGCTGTAGTAGTTCATACATACAATACTTTCAGCAGCTACAATGCTGTTTTGGTTGCCTCAACAGAGTTGGGTTGTGTGGATAGCGCTGTGGTGAGTGTATCGTTGCGCGAATCTCCGAAACCAGTTTTTGCTGCAACCGGTGGTACTTGTACTAACGAAATATTGAATTTCTCTAACACCACTAACGTTCCTGCCGGTTCAATGAACACTTACGAGTGGAGCTTTGGTGATGCCTTTACATCAACCGATGCTACTCCATCACACACCTATGCTGCAGCAGGTACTTATACTGTGAAACTTAAAGCTATTAGCACCAACGGTTGCGAAGGTGTTAAAGAAAGCGATGTTACAGTTAACCTTAAACCTACTGCTGATTTTGTAGTTGACAGGGTTTGCTTGGGTAAAGCGTCTGAGTTTAAAAATAACTCAACCATTAGCGCAGGTACACTAAGCTATACTTGGAACTTTGGTAACAGCAATACATCAACTGCTACTAACCCATCTGAAACCTATACCAGCGCTGGTAACTACAATGTTACCATGATAGCATCAACTGCTGCCGGATGTTCTGATACCGCAGTTGCAACTGCAGAAGTAGCTGCTATACCCGCAGTAAACATAGGAATTGCATCAAACCTTACCGGTGATGGTACAATGAAATTCTCAACCAATACACAAAACGTTACTTACAAGTGGCTATTTGGTGATGGTGGTTCATCAGAAGTACAAAATCCGGTTTACAAATTCCCATTTGGTGCAAAATGGAGCGTGAAGTTGATTGTAACTTCACCCGAAGGTTGTGTTAACATGGCAAGCACCGATGTGTTTGTTAACCCACTATCTGCTGAAAGCGTTAATAACGCAAACATGGTTGTTTATCCTAACCCTGCTTCAGGTCGCTTCTTCATCCGCTATAACGGTAACTCAAGCATTACTGCTGTTAAGGTTACTGATATCTTGGGTAAAAAAGTTGCTGAGATTGAGCCAGTATCAACTACTTCAGAAGTATCGTTTGATATTAGCCAATACAATGCAGGTATTTACTTGGTAACAATTACTGATGCTGATGGTAAAACATACAGTCAAAAAGTAACTTTAGCTAAGTAATAGCTATTGCTAAATAGTAAACACCCCTTGGGTATTATACCTAAGGGGTGTTTTTTTTGTCTAAAAAGCAAGGTTTTTCTTGGTTTTGGTAAATACTGTCCTTAAATTGTAATTAGGATATGTAAACTCTAAACTCAAATGAAACCTTTTTTACCAATTACTATTAAGAAATTGGGCCTACTATTGCTGTCAGCTTTTGGACTACTGACCTCCACGAAGGCCCAAACCTATTTTCATGTTGACGAAAACTTCGATGCTTTTCCGGCCGGCGTTAACATTTTCCCCTACAACAACTGGTCGAACGTAATTACCCAAGGTGACTTTGGTGTTGACTATTGGCGTTTTAACAACGTGGGTAACCGAACCATCAGTGCTCCTGCATCCGGTAAAGTTGCTTGTTTTGATAGTGACAATTACTCTAACAACGCTTTGAATGAAGACGTTAGCTTAACCACCCCTATTATTGATACCCGCGGGTATAATAATGTATGGGTGAAGTGGGATCATCAATTTCAAGCAGGTTTTGGCGGAAGCTGGACTGTTGAAGTTTTTGACGGACTTAACTGGAATCAAGTTGCCAATGGTACTGCCCAGCTTGCATGGGTCACAGATTCAGTAAATGTTACTTCTTTTATTGCAAACAAAGCCAACGCCCGTGTTCGTTTTCGCTGGCGCGGTAACTACTCTTGGTGGTGGCAGGTTGATAACCTTAAAGTGTACTCAAGCGTGGTGGCAAACAACGGAGCATCACTTGATGCTGTTATGCTTGCCGGACAATGCGGTAGCGCAAACGATAGCGTTAACGTAACCATTAGGAATGTTGGCTCAAACTCAATAAGTAATATTCCGGTAAAAGCCAATGTTAATGGAACCATTGGCGGTAACCCAATTAACTCAACCATTAGTACTACTTATACCGGAACATTAGTTCCCGGTCAAATAGCAACCTTCAAAATAGGTGGTTTTAATACATTGTTGGGCGGTTCTATTAATTACTCTACTTATACTGAAGTTGCTAGTGACCCTGACAGGACTAACGATACAACTAAAGTAACCGGATACTCGGTATTTGGTACCCCTGCCGTACCATCGCCAAGTAATGTAACCCGTTGCGGTGCCGGTACTGTGGTGTTGGATGGTGCAATTGCAAGCGGCAACACAGGTATTTGGTACAACTCAGCTTCATCCACCTCTCCAATATGGTCGGGTGCAACCTTTACCACACCGCTGATGATGCCGCCATCATCCCAAACTTATTATGTATCGCAGGCTAAAACCTCAACCTATCGCACACTAACTACTGGTTTTGGTGGCACTGTTTGGTGGGGTGCAGGTAATCCCGGTGGTAATATGTTCTCAGTGAAAGCACTTTCTAACCTTATTATTGATAGTTTATCAGCCCACATCAACAACATAAATTCAGTTGACATTTCGGTTTACTACAAACAAGGCACTTACGTGGGTTTTGAGACTAACCCGTCAGCGTGGACTTTGCTTAATACAGTTACTCGTAACGGTGCCGGTGCAGGTAACCCTGCCAGCATTAAAATAAGCCCGCTCACCATACGTGCAGGTGAAACCTATTCTTTCTACATAAGGTCTAGCTACGAGATGCTGTTTACCAGCGGAAGCAATACAGTTTCTAATGCCGATATTGAACTTTCAGCAGGTAAGGCCATTTCAGGAACGTTCTCAACTGTAGCAAATGATTTTACTTGGAACGGTAACTTGTTTTACAGGATATTCTGCGAAAGTAATAAGGCATCTGTTACAGCTATAGCTAATCCGGCTCCTTCAAACTCAAACTACACTCCGCGAACCCCATTCGCAGGAACTATTAACAGCGGTACGTTGACAAACCCTGATATTGTTGCCCCTCCCGATGTTATAGGGTATGATATTTTACCTCCTACGGGCTTTGCAAACGGTGCTTATGGCAGTACTTGGACGTTCACAAACGTTATATTTAAAACAGTGAACGGTACAACAGTGCCCACCGCTGATTATGCGGTAACTAACCCCAATTCATCAGCAAATGGCCGTATTATTTTCACCCCATCTACCCCATTTATTGATAGTTTGGTGAAACTAACCTTCATAATCAAGCGTAACGATAATGGTTGCGATACTGTTATCGACCGTTACATTTATATTGCACCACGCCCTGACGCTGACTTTTCTGTATTGAATGTGTGCGATGGAGATATGGCAAACTTTTCTAACGGAAGCACCATAATCCCCTCAGCAACAATGTCGTTCCTGTGGGACTTTGGCGATGGTACCACATCAACTTTGGCCAATCCGTCAAAAAGATATGCTACCCACGGAACATACAATGTTAAATTGTATTCAATATCAAACCTTGGCTACAAAGATTCTGTAACTAAAACGATACAGGTGTTTGAGATTCCGAAGGTGAACTTCACGTTTATAAATGCATGCGAAGGAGCAAGTATTCAGCTAAGCGATAACTCAATATTACCTCCCGGAACACCTACTTATGTTTGGGATTTTGGTGATGGGTCTCCCTTCGGTGCAGGTTCAGCTACCAGCAAACTTTATGCAAACCCCGGTATTTACTTTGTAAAACTATCGGTAATAGTAAACAATTGTAAGAGCGACGTCTCTAAATACGTTACCCAAGCACCGCGTGCAGTGCCTACGTTCACATTCCCAGCATTGCAATGTGATAATGCAAACATCAACTTTACCAATAACACTGCTGCGTTGCCATTTGGTACCATAGGGTATGTTTGGAATTTTGATGATGGCACTATATCATCAACCACCAGCCCAACACACACTTACAGTGCATTTAGAACGTATAACGTAAAGCTTATTACATCAACCGATATGGGTTGTGTGGATAGTTCTACACAGGCAGTTACCTTGCGCGAATCGCCAAAACCTACCTTTAATAATAGTGCAATTTCTTGCACCAACAGCCCTATTGATTTTACCAATACTACCAATGTGCCTGTAGGTGGCGTGAATGTGTTTAGCTGGGATTTTGACGATGGAAATTTCTCATCAAACGAAAACCCAACACATACCTTTAATGCCGAAGGCAGCTACACCGTGGTTTTAAGTGTAAACAATACAAACGGTTGCAGTGGCACATCGGATAAGGTGATAGTGGTGAGCGAAAAGCCAACAGCTGATTTTACATCAACAGATGTTTGCGAGGGCGAGGTTACGCAGTTTATTAATAACTCATACACATCAAACGCTACATTACCTTTAACATACGCATGGGATTTTGGTAATAGCAAAACATCGGCGGCAAAAGACACTTCGTTTGTGTACGCAACCCCCGGTACATACCCCGTATCCTTAATAACTTCAGTGGCCAACGGTTGCACAGACACTGTAACCAAGCAGTTTAAAGTAAACCCCAAGCCCGTAGTTGATATTGTAATTGCGTCAGCACTTAGCAAAGACGGTACGTTTAATTTTACAACCAACACAGTGGGAGCAAAATATCAATGGTTATTCTCAGACGGTGGTAACTCTACACAAAAAGATACTACATATCGTTTCTTAACCGGAGGTGTAATGCAGATAGTGCTTAAAGTAACTTCAGCTGATGGATGTGTGGGCATAAGCAACCGTAGCTTGGTAGTTAACCCGCTTTCAGTTAATGTGGCTGGTATTGCCAATAAGCTTGCAGTATATCCAAACCCATCAAGCGGTGTATTTGTACTTGATTACAGAAACCTTGCCGAGGGCGATATCTCTGCTATAAATATTACTGATATGCTTGGTAAATTAGTAGTTAAATCAATTACGCCTACTATTGGTGCCGAGGAAACAATAGACCTAAGTAATTTGGCTGCCGGTATTTACTACCTAAATGCCGAAACCCCACAAGGGCCGTTTACAATTAAGTTAAGTCTTAAGAAGTAAAGGACTAACGAAAAAAGCAGAAACCCTACCCCGATTTGTTCGGGGTGGGGTTTCTTTTTTGTATTTTGACGGGTAGTTAATACATAAAATTGTAAAATCTACTATCTTTATCGCTTGTTTTATGAGGTAGGATTCTTAAAACAAAAAATCACATAATAAAAACTTAACAACAAATCACATTATGCACAGATTTTTTTACAGTTTTAAAGCAAAGGTACAGTGGAGTATTTTTCTTTTGCTCGCTGTGGTTTATGCGCCACAAGCTGTTGCACAAGACGTTGTGTACTCGGAAACGTTTACCAACGGAACCTCTTATTGCCCTGGTCAATCACAGTTTGATAACTGGGGAATCTTTCGTAGTCAACTTGACACGACGACAAAAAAATTCAGACAAGTAACTGTTAAGGGCTCTAACGACCCTGTAGGTATTACTTGTAACGATCCTGATCTTACACGCAAAATAGCACATGCTATGCGCACAGGCACCAACTTTAGTGTTACCTGTAATGGGCAACCCTGGGTAATTACTGCCGGTGCTTGTTGGGGAGGTTGTTCAAGCGCCGGAGTAGAGCTTGAACTTGTAGTAGGTAGTACTTTTACTTGTAACTGTACAAATCCCGGCTATATTTTCCGTCCTAACATTGGTAACCTAAACTGGGGTGGTATTGCAGGTGCAACTTGTAATGCGCCTACCCAAACCATGACGGTTATCTTCTCAAACCCATTGGGCAACAACGCCTCAATTGGTGGAATGTCGGCTCCGGTAACAAGTTGCGGTTCAGCTACAGATAGCATAAGCGCTGTGGTATCAAACCAAGGCTTAAACAAAATCGGCAACATACCCGTTACTTGTGTGGTAACCGGTACACTTGGCGGCAGCCCATACAACAATACTTTTAACGCAACATTTGTAGATTCATTGAATCCCGGTGTTTCACAATCGTTGAAATTTGCTAACATCAATACTTCTAACGGTGCTGATTTAAACATTTTGGTATACACCAAATATGCTACCGATACTTTCCGTACGGATGATACTTTGCGTATCAGGTACAAAAACGTAGGTACTCCCAACGGAACTCCAACCGCAAGTGATGTATCAAGGTGCGGAACCGGTACTATGCCATTAAGCGCAAACCTACCCGGTGGTACTACAGGTTACTGGTACAACAATGCAAACAGGTTAGTAGGCATAGGTGCCAGCATAAATTCACCTACTATTCCCGGTGGTACTACAGATAGTTTTTTTGTAGCGGCTACTAAAACATCAGCGGCAACAGCAATTGG
The DNA here is from genome assembly GCA_943370295.1 of Agrobacterium sp. 719_389. GTDB lineage: Bacteria > Bacteroidota > Bacteroidia > UBA8524 > UBA8524 > SB11. The sequence goes on from CALRQL020000003.1 coordinate 269,796, forward strand.
TTTCCCTACAAGCGGAACCGGTAATGCCGGTGCCGGCTTTTTTGCCGGTAATATGTTTGAAGTAAACATTACTAAAAACATCACTATAGATAGTTTTGATATCCACCTTAACGGTACTGCTACTCGTAAAGTGGTAATTTACATGAAATCAGGCTCTTATATCGGTAGCCAAACAAACCCATCGGCTTGGACCCGCGTAGGCGAGTATGAAGTAACCGGTGCAGGTTTAGGTAATGCTACAAGATTAAAGGTGAACCCAATTGAAATGAGCGCAGGCCAATATAGTTTCTATATTTATGCAAGCGAGTTTTTGATATACACTACTAACAACACCAATGGTGTTTCTGATGACGATTTAACTATTTCTGCCGGTGTTGCCTTGCGCGATACTTTTGCTACTCTAACCGGTGGTGCCCGTTGGGATGGCAAGATATATTACAGGCAAGTATGCGTTTCGCCTACAAGGGTAAAAGTTAGAGCTACTGCAAAACCACTTGCAGTTGGCGGTGATTTAGCAAAAGGAACCTTATTTAAAGGTACATTTAGTGGTGGAACAAAAGGTCAGCCTGATGTTGTTGCTGCTCCCGATTCTATTTCATACGAAGTATTGCCTCCAACCGGATACTCTATTGCCAACTATGGTAGCCAATGGACTATTCCTTCAAGGAGTGCAGTAACTGTTAACGGAACTACGGTGCCTTCTTCGTTGTATAGCTTCACAACTCCTTCAGGTTCAAACAATGCACTGTTTAGATTCTTCCCTTCATCTGCTTATACAGATAGCACAGTTGAAGTTTCAGTAACCTTGCGCAGGTTAGACAATGGTTGTGATACTGTTTTGAAACGTGTAATATTTGTTGCCCCACGTCCAAATGTAAACTTTAATAATACTACAGTTTGTTTGGGCGATGAAACAGAGTTTACCAATATTACAACCGTATCTACCGGAACTATTGAGTACGAATGGGCTTTTGGCGATGGTACAAAATCAATCATTACCGACCCAGGTAAAACTTTTGGTGGTGCCGGAACATACCAAGTTACATTAATAGCTACTACTAACTGGGGTATCCAAGATTCTATCACCAAAACAGTAACTGTGAAACAAATACCTGTTGCTAATTTTGACTTTGATAACGCTTGCGAAAACTTACCGCTAAGGTTTATTCAAAACTCAACATTGCCTCCCGGAACTGCAACCTACGTTTGGAACTATGGCGATGGCAATACCGGTAACGGCACTACAACTACCCATACTTTTGCAAACCCCGGTATATACAATGCTAAGTTAACTGTTGATGTGAATGGTTGTCAAAACTCAATCACTAAATACGTAACTCAAGCTCCACGTGCCACCCCGGCCTTTACATACTCTCCTTTGAAGTGTGATAATGCAAACGTAAGCTTTACCAACGGATCAACCGCACCGGCATTTGGTTTTATGGGTTATGAATGGAGCTTTGGCGACGGCGGTCAATCTACTGCAGCATCTCCAAACTACACCTATAATACATTTAGTGCATACACCGTAACATTGTACACCAAAACCGATCTTGGTTGTATTGATAGTGCAAAACAAGTAATCACAATGCTTGAATCGCCAAAGCCTGTGTTTAACCACTCAACCATTAAATGTACTAACGAAGTGATTAACTTCAGCAACAGTACTAATGTACCGGTTGGTAGCACAAACATTTACGAGTGGTCTTTTGGTGATGGAAAAACATCTACTGCTGCAACTCCAAGCCACTCATACGATGCTCCCGATTCATACACCGTGGTGTTAAAAGCCATTAGCTCTAATGGTTGCCAAGGCGAATCGGATATGGTAGTTTTAATTGATGAGAAACCCAAAGCTGATTTTGTGGCTAACAGGGTTTGTTTGGGTAATGAAACTCAGTTTATTAATAACTCAACCATCAGTTCAGGTGCACTAACCCACGCATGGGATTTAGGCAACTCAACCACTTCAACATCAGTAAACCCTAAGCTTACTTATGCTACCGCACAAACATATAATGTAGTGCTTGTTAGCAGTACAGCTGCCGGATGTACGGATACCGCAACTATGCAAGTAATAGTTGATGCTGTTCCAACGGTTGATATTATTGTGGCCAGTAACCTAACCGGTGATGGTAAAATCAAATTTACTACATCAGCTACCGGTGTTACTTACCAATGGACATTTGGCGATGGAGGCTCATCAACAGTACAGGGCCCAACCTACCAATACGCATTCCCCGGAGTGTGGACAGTTCGTTTGGTAGTTACCTCGCCCGAAGGATGTGTAAACAGCAAAACTACTACGGTTAATGTTAACCCACTTTCTGTTAAAGGTGCCGAGGCTATGAACGGTCTTTCAGTATATCCTAACCCAACCGGTGGTATACTAACAGCAGACTTTAGCAACTACTCAGGTGAGGAAATTAAATCAGTTACTGTTACTGATATTTTGGGCAGGAATGTAATTTCAGCTTCACAGCTTATTGACGGCAAAGCAGAAATTGACATGAGCGCTCAGCCTGTGGGTGTTTACAACCTAAATATACAAACAATAAACTCGGTTTATACCCTAAAAATTGTAGTAAATAGGTAATAATGGTCCAATAACATTTCGATAAAAAAATTAAAATCCCCTGTTATTAGCAGGGGATTTTTTTTTTAATAGGTGGATTGTTAGTAAAATTTATTAATTTTACCATTGACAAACCTTACCTTATTATGAATAGATTATCTACAAGTTTACTAACTTTAGTATTCTTGTTACTTGGGGGCATTGTGTCCCTCAATGGGCAAGTTTACTTCGTCAACGAAAATTTCAGTACCGGCTCCGGTACAACGCCTCCTTCTGGCTGGACTAACAACACTTTAGTAGGAAACTCAAGCGTAGACAAATGGGTTTTTAACAACCCCGGCTCTAGGGTTCTTAATTCTCCTATGTCAACTCCCGCAGCTATATTTGATAGTGATTGGTACTCATCAGGTGGCGGCGCAGAAGATGTTACCCTTGAAAGCCCTGCCTTTAACACTACCGGTTACAACGGTGTTACTTTAAAGTGGGACCAGTATTTCCAAACCGGCTTTGGCGGTTCGGCAACCGTAGAGGTGTTTGATGGTTCAACATGGACACAAGTGTATTTTAACAATAACACTACTACCAGCAACCCCAACACCCAAGTAATTAACATTACATCGCTTGCTGCAAACAAAACCGGTGTTAAAATCCGTTTCCGCTGGAGAGGTGATTACTCTTGGTGGTGGATTGTTGACAACGTTCAGGCATATTACGTGGTTGACGTTCAACCATCGGCCGTATTGTCTCCAGCCTCACTTTGCGGTAATTCTAACGACAGTATTAGAATACAGCTGAAAAACAATAGCGGTTTTGCTGTAAACAATATCCCTGTTACCGTTGAGGTGTCAGGTAGTTTATTTTCAGCAGGTACGCAAAGTGCTACTTACACTGCCAGCATCCCTGCAAACAGCACCGCCAGCATTAGTTTCCCCGGTGGTAATACGCTTAACGGAGGTAATGTAAGCATTAAAGCATACACTGCACTTTCCGGTGATAACAACAAAGCCAATGATACTATACTATATAATTATACTGTAATTGGTACTCCTGCGGCTCCTTCTGTAACTCCGGGCAGCCGTTGCGGTGCTGGTTCAGTAAACCTTAGCGCAACTCCACAGGTATCAACCGATTCTATTGTTTGGTTCCCAACCAATAACACTGCCGGTGCGCCTTTAGCTGTTTCTCGCAATTTTGCCACTCCGGTTATTGCAAGCAACACCACATATTATGCAGCAGCCATGAGGGGTGGAGCAGGGGGTGCAAACTCACTAACTACCATTACTACATCGGGTAATGCACAACAAGGTGTAATGTTTGACATTATTCCTAAAAAAGATGTAATCATTGATTCAGTATCTCTATACTTAACCACAACTTACGTTACTCCGGGTAACTATACCTACAGGGTATATTACAAAACAGGAACATTTATTGGTTCACAATTAAATGCCGGTGCTTGGACAAACAATGGTGATTACAACGCAACATTTACTTCTACAGGTTTCCTTAAGTTTAATATTGCTGATATTACCATGTACAACGGTCAAACGTATGGTTTCTATATCACAATTATATCAGGCCCTGCACTTTCATTGGATTATACTACTTTAGGTGGCTTTACTACCTACAGCAATAGCGATATGGATATTTACTGTGGTAATGGTGTATCTGCATTGTTTGGCGGAACATTCAGCCCACGTGGTTTCAACGGTACAATACACTACAAACCATTGGGTTGTGCAAGTTCAACTACTTCGGTATTGGCAACTGTAAATCCAACTGCAAGTGGTAGTAGCATTAATCCAAAATCAGGTTCAGCAGGTTTCTTCAATAGCGGTACCTTAGTTAACCCTGATATTAATGCCAGCCCAGATGTTATTTCATACAACTTGGCTGCTCCTACCGGATTTAACAACGCTAACTTTGGTCCTTCGGGCACTTGGAACATGACTTCGTTAACTGTAAGAACAGTTAATGGCTATACAGTTCCTTCGTCAATGTATTCATTTACCAATCCAAACAGTTCAAGTTCAGGAGTATTTAACCTAAACACAGATACCACATTTAATGATAGTGTAATAAGAGTATCGATGAAACTGGTTAGGTTAGATAATGGTTGCGATACTACGGTTGAACGCTATATATATATAGCTCCTCGTCCTAAGGCTTCTTATACCAATAATACAGTTTGCGAAGGCGACAAAACACTGTTTACCAATTCGTCAACAATACAAGTTGGTACTCTTACTTATTTTTGGAACTTTGGTAATGGTATTACCAGCACTGATGCTGAACCACTACAAGTGTTAGGCTCTGCCGGTACTTACAATGTTAAATTGGTTGTTACCTCTGATAAGGGGTATAAAGACTCTGTAACAAAAACAATTAATGTATACCAAATTCCTACTGCAAACTTCACTTTTTCTAATGCTTGCCAAGGCACAGCAATTACAATGAATGATAACTCAGCTTTGCCTTCAGGTACTCCAACGTATTCATGGGATTATGGTGATGGTTCTGCTGCAGGTTCAGGTAGCTCAACCACTAGGTTGTATGCACAGCCAGGTATCTACATGGTTAAGATGACGGTTAATGTAAACGGATGTAAAGACGAAGTTGCTAAATATGTAACTCAAGCTCCTCGTGCCGTTCCGGCATTTACTTATTCAGCTCTACAATGTGATGATGCTAATGTTAGCTTCACAAACGGTTCTACTGCACCTGCATTTGGTAATGTAAGCTACAGCTGGAAGTTTGGCGACGGTTCACAAGCCGCAAGCTACAATGCAAACCATACCTACAATGCGTTCCAACAATTTAACGTAACGCTTGTTTCGCAAACTGAGTTGGGTTGTGTGGATTCAACTACACAAGCAATCACCTTGAAAGAATCTCCACAAGTTGATTTCAATGTTACCGGTTCAACTTGTAACGGCGATGTATTGAATTTTGCCAATACAAGTACTACACCTGTAGGTGCAACTAATATTTATGAATGGTCTTTTGGTGATGCTGTTACTTCAACCGATGCTAATCCAAGTCACCAATATGCAGGCCCCGGCAGCAAAACAGTTACACTTGTTGCTAACAGCAGCAATGGTTGCGATGGACAAAAAGTAATGAACATCAACATCAACCTAAAACCCGTTGCTGATTTTGTAACCAGCGATGTGTGCGAAGGTCAAACTGCTCAGTTCACCAACAACTCAAGCATAGCTGATAACAGCGGCATTACATATTCATGGAATTTGGACGGCTTCACTGCAACTTCTGCTGATACAAGTGTTGTTTACACCGGCTCAGGTGCTAAAACCATTAGCTTGATTGTTACTTCTAACGGTGGATGTACTGATACAGCTACACAAACTTTGAACGTAAATCCTAAGCCTGTAGTTGATATCATTATCAGCTCTAAACTAAGCATGGATGGCTCGTTCAACTTTACCAGCAACGCTGTAGGTACCAAATACTACTGGTTGTTTGGTGATGGTGGTGTTGATAGTGTAAAAACCACTTCATACAAATTCCTTGCTGACGGACGCTATACAATAAGGTTAATTGTTACCAGCGACAAAGGTTGTGTGGGTACAAACACACAAGATTTGTTTGTTAATGCACTTGGTGTGAAAGCTGTAGGCATTGATGGTTCAGTAGCTGTGTATCCTAACCCCGGTGCAGGTAATTTTGCTCTTGAGTTCAACGGTATCAGCGCTAGCGAAGTAGTTGCGGTATCTGTGTTGAATAACTTGGGTCAAAAAATTGCCGATGTAAACGTTGCGGATATTGTTAACAACAAATTGGATGTTAACATTACCAATCAAGCTGCCGGCATTTACTTTATACAAGTTGAAACTAAACAAGGTAGTGCCTCGTTTAAATACAACTTGGTTAAATAGTCTTCTACCTAACCTATAATAACTAAAGAGGCCACCTTATGGTGGCCTCTTTTTTTGTTGGATTGCATAACAGGTTTGACCTGATTCATACATCTCTTGCTGTAAGTTTTTACGGTTAGCAAAAAAGCCACTGAATTACTATCTGTAATTCTTTAAAGTTTGGTCGCTTTTTAGTGTCAAGCGTAAGGTATCACTCAAGTTTATTCCCTTTCTTTTGCGCGCTGCACCATGTAAAGAAACAGGGGAAACGGGCCAGCCATACCAAACACTAAAGTTAGCAACCAAACAACCCAGATATTTTTGATACCGTGGCGTCTTGCTTCGTAATACGTCCAAAAGAAGAACACCATCACTACACACAATAAATCAACGATAAACGAGGCAGAAATATCATTTCCAAAAGCCCCGGCAATAGTAGCCGAAGGTTGAGTCCATAATAAAATGTTACCGGTTTCAACAGTAACTTTCATCATTAAGATAAGGGGGGCGATAAAGCCAATAGCAGTTAACGCCAGCAATACACTCTTTTTCATTTGCATATATTTTATTGATACAAAGCTATCCCCGCAGTTAGCCGGCACGCCTTGATGCAAATCAAGAAATCAGAGAAAATGAAACCTTTATCTTTTTGCCCGCAAACGGCTAAGAGTTTCAGGGGTCATGTTAAGATAAGAAGCAATATGTCGCAACGGTATCTGTTGCAACTCCTGCGGCATACGTTCAATAAAGGCTTTATAACGTTCTTCGGCTGATGTGGCAAGCATCTCAATTTCGCGTTTTCCGCGCCCAAAAAGTATATGTTGCATAAATAGCCTTCCCCAGCGCTCAAAGTTCTTGTAGCGGTCAAACAAATAGCTCATATCAGCATGGGTAATAGCATACGCTTCACCCGCTGTAAGAGCCTGAATGTATAATCTTGAGGGGGTTTGTGTGCTGAAAGAATCATAAGCGCCCGAAAAGTTACCTGTAAACGAAAAACCCAATATGGTTTCATCACCATCAGGGCTTAGGTAATACATGCTGTGTACGCCGGTTTTTATATAATAAAAGTAAGGCTCTATTTCACCTTCGCGGGTAAGCAGTTGGTCTTTTACAAAACTGATGGTTTTAAAACGGCCTTCGGCATCCGCCCATTCAGTATCGTCAAGTTTCACCAGTTTTTCAAAAGCATCTCGCAGCATACAACAAAAATAAGGCATTTAAAAGCCGCAGCTTTTAAATGCCTTAGATAATTGAAGCAATAAATATTTTACAGTATTTGACGCAGTAATAAGTACAAACCACCTGAAAGTATAATGGTGGCCGGCAAGGTGAGCAACCACGCAAGTAATATATTGCGCACGGTATTACCCTGTAGGTTTTTGATACCCTTATCGGCAATCATACTACCTGCAATACCTGAAGAAAGCACATGAGTAGTGCTAACGGGTAAGCCAAGAAACGACGACACACCGATAGTACTTGCAGCAACTAACTCAGCACTGGCTCCCTGTGCATACGTAAGGTGTTGTTTACCTATTTTTTCACCTATGGTAACTACAATACGTTTCCAGCCTACCATTGTGCCTATTCCTAATGAAAGAGCTATTAATATCTTTATCCAATCGGGAGCATAATCAGTGTATTGGCGTATTTTCTTTACTTCACTTTCCAGTTCGTTTTGTTGCGCTTCACTAATTTCAAAAACACCTGCTGATAAAAACTTATCGGTATTTTTTGATACCATTAAAATATCCTTGCGCAACTCAAATGGTTTTTTGTCGCCCAAATAAGTAACGGAGGTTAGTGTATCCGTTGTTATTTTAATATCATCAATGTACCCTAGTGTTTTTATTACTTTTATTGAGTCTTCATCGCTCAGTTTACTGGTATTAAGACCTTGGTAGTAACTTTCAATCTTTACCAAATTGGGTTTCATTTTCGATGGGTCTGCATCCCTGTCAAGCGCAAAGTAAGAAGGTACAATCCCTATTAAAATCAGCATCATCAACCCTACACCTTTTTGACCATCGTTATTACCATGCGAGAAGCTTACTCCTGTTGAGGTAAGGATAAGTAAACTACGAATCCAAAACGGAGGAGGACGGTCGCCTTTTGGCGGATTAAACAAAATATCTTTTTGTTTTTTGGCTGTTCTACGCAATATGTACATTAACACAATAGTTAATGTGCAGCCGAACAATGGCGAAAGAAGCAATGATAAACCAATGTCGTTTACTTTTCCCCAATTAATGGCAGCATCAGTAGTGTTTGGCAGTAATCCGTATGCAATACCCACGCCCAATATTGAGCCGATAAGTGTATGAGAACTACTGGCCGGAAGACCAAAGTACCAAGTACCAAAGTTCCAAATAATTGCACTGAACAAAAGGGCCATCACCATTGCCATACTACTTGATAAGCTCTGGTCTATAAGCAACTCAACAGGCAATAGGTTCACAATACCCATGGCTACAGCAATACCGCCCATCATTACACCTGTATAGTTACATATTGCACTCCATACCACTGCAACCCAGGGTTTTAGTGAGTTGGTGTAAATAACGGTGGCAACTGCGTTTGCAGTATCATGGAAACCGTTTACAAACTCAAAAAAACAGGCGCATAAAAGACTGAATATCAGTAGCGAAATGAGGAGGGTATCTTCTAATCCGAACATAGGTTTTTTTAGACGCGGCGAAATTACACCCCCAACAAAGGCGCCATGTTAAGAATATGTTAATTGTTTGAGAAGCTTGCCTAAAACACAATGATAAGTAGTGTTTTGCAGTATTATTTTATGGTGCTTAAATAGGCTTTGTAATCCTTTACGGCTTTGAAAATTGATTCGGCCACCTCTTTTTTACCTGAATCTGAAGCTAAATACTCACGCTCGGTAGGGTTTGATATAAAACCTGTTTCAATTAAAATGCTGGGCATTGTAGTTTTCCAAAGCACTAAAAATCCGGCTTGCTTCACCCCCCTGCTTTTCTTCACTTTTTTGCGTGCCGAAAGGTGTTTTTCAACTTTTGAGGCAAGCGTAAGACTTTGGTCGCGGAAAGCGTTTTGATAAAAGCTGAATATTATATGCGCTTCGGGCGAGTTGGGGTCGAAACCCTCGTAATCTTGCTGTTTTTCATAATCATCCTCGTACAAAACCGCCTCATTCTCTCGCTTTGCCACGTCTAAGTTGTCATCACTTTTATGCAAACCCATCACGTATGTTTCGCTGCCGTTTGGCGTAGTCTTATGGTTGTGGTTACAGTGTATCGAGATAAAAATTGAGGCTTTGTTTCGGTTGGCTATTTTGGCCCGCTCGTGCAATTCAACAAACGAATCATTGTAGCGTGTGTAAACTACCTTAACATCCTTAAAACTATCGGTCAACATCTTGCCCAGCTTTCGGGCAATATCAAGTGTAACTTTCTTTTCCTGTACTTTTTTAGAGATAGAACCGGGGTCTTTGCCGCCGTGTCCTGCATCAATAACAATCACCAACGTATTATCACCTTGCTTGGCGCCTGAAAATGAGGTAAACATTAACAACACCAGTAGTAAATAAAATATGTGGGCGGTTTGTTTCATTTTATATTCCGGGTAGCGTATTTTTGAAACGCCTAGTAAATCGGCATTATTGTTGACGGTGCAAGTTACCACACACTCCACGGACTTGAAAAAAATGGTAAATTATTTTATCCGTTTAGCACTGTTAATTTCTATAATACTGTACAATATCAATGCCAGTGCGCAAATTGACAGTAACAGAAGTATGGCTACGGATTCTTTTGCTATCCCTTTGCCAGATAGCTTAGCCCGCGAAGACTCACTTAAAAAAGCGGGTTTTCAAAAGTCTATGTTCGATGCAAAGGTTCGCTTCAAGGCAAAAGACTCCATTTTAATTGATATTAAGCAGCGAAAAGTGTTTTTGTTTGGTGATGCAGAGGTTTTTTACGAAAAGCTGGAGCTGAAGGGAGCTAAAATTACATTAGACTTTACTACGAGTGAGATTTTTGCTGAGTACGTAACCGATAGTACAGGAAAGAAATCGGGGGTTCCAAATTTTAAAGACGGCGGTCAAGCCATTGACGCCGATAAGATTGGGTATAATTTTAAAACCAAACGTGCCAAGATTAGTAACCTTGTGATGAAGGAAGGGGAGGGGATTATTTACGGAACAAAGGTGAAAAAGGACGAGCACAACAATATTTATGTGGGCGATGCTAAATATACTACCTGCAATGCTGAGCATCCGCACTTTTATATACACGCACCAAAACTTAAAATAGTGCCGGGCAAGCAAATTGTTAGCGGCCCAGCTAATCTTGTGATTGGTGATATACCCACGCCTGCATGGATTCCTTTTGGCTTTTTTCCGGTGAGGCAGGGACGCAAATCGGGCATATTGATGCCGGGTTATGGGTTCTCGCCCGGCCAAGGGTACTTTTTGCGGAATGGAGGTTACTATTTCGGTATCAGTGATTATTTTGATTTAGCTGTAACAGGTGATGCGTTTACACAAGGAACTTGGGCAGTACGTACAGCCAGTTCGTATGCAAAACGTTACAAATACAGCGGTAACATACAAATAGCCTATGCTAATAACCAGCAAGGTTCTCCCGAAGATGTGAGCGGGTTTTCGCGCCAACGCAACTACAATATTGTTTGGAATCACCAGCTTGACCAAAAGGCAAGACCGAATACCAACTTTAGTGCAAGGGTAAATTACGTAAGCCCCAGTTATTTGCAGCTAAACTCATACAATCCGACCACAATTATTCAAAGTCAGGTAAACTCAAGCATCAACTATAACCGTGTATTGGGCGAGGGTAAATATAATTTAGGAGTTTCGGCATCGGCTTCTCAAAACAACCAAACAGGGTCAGTAAATATGTCGTTGCCCCAACTAACCTTTGATGTATTGCGCTTTTTTCCTTTTAAGCGTAAAGAAGCCGTGGGCGCAAAACGTTGGTATGAAGATATTGGGGTTAACTATTCGTTTAACGCGCAAAATAACATAAGTGCCGGCGACTCAACATTGCTGAAGGAAGAGACGTTTAAAAAGATGCAAAACGGCGGGATACACAGAGGCTCTGTGAGTACGCAGTTTAAGGTGTTGAAATGGTTTTCGCTTAGTCCTTCATTATCATTTAATGAGTATTGGTACTTGCAGAGTATTAATAAAACATGGAATAATGATAGCGTCCGCATTGAAACCGATACTTTGCCCGGTTTTGCCCGTGCGGCTGATTTTGCCTTTAATACAAACCTAAGCACTATGGTGTACGGCACCAAGTATTTTAAAAACAGTAAGCGTGTACAGGCAATTCGCCATGTAATGACGGTGAATATGGGTTTAGGTTACCGCCCTGACTTTTCGGATGCCGGTTTTGGTATTTATAAAAAAGTACAGGCTGATACCGGTAATACCCGTCAAGAGTTGTATTCGCGGTTAAGCAATGGTATTTTAGGGGGGCCGGGTCAAGGACGTGTAGGTCAGGTGAGTTTGGGCTTGAATAACAACATTGAAATGAAGGTGCGCCGCAAAAACGGTGATACGGCCTTTAAAGAAGAAAAAGTGAAGTTGTTTGAGAGTTTGAGTATTGGAACTTCGTATAACTTTTTTGCTGAACAGTTTAAATTAGCTCCGGTGAGTGTAAATGCCCGGACGGTGCTATTTAAACAAGTAAGTGTAATGTTTAACAGCTTTACGTTTAACCCTTATGCACAAGATAGTGTGGGCCGCGACGTTGATAAGTATCTGGTAAACGAAACCGGAAAACTGGCAAGGTTTACAGGTGGTTCTATAGCATTAAGCACTTCTATAAACTCAACCATGTTTGACGGCAAAAAGGATGAGAACGATGAAAAACCTGCACAGCCGGGTATCAATAACTTGCAACGAGCGGCAATGCTGTCAAACCCGTTTCTTACAGCGTATGAGCTGGCGTTATTATCCAGCATGGGTGATTTTGTAGATTTTAACATTCCTTGGAGTTTGAGTTTTAACTACTCATACAATTATTCTAAACCTGCTTTTGAACGGAACATAACTCAAAACGTAACCTTTAACGGTGATATGAACCTTACTGAAAACTGGAAAATTGCATTTAGTTCAGGTTACGATTTTAAACGCAAAGAGGTAAACTTAACCAGTATTGATTTTTACCGCCAACTGCATTGCTGGGAGTTTAAATTAAGCTGGATTCCGTTAGGCCCTCGTCAATACTTCTTGTTCAACCTAAATGTAAAATCTAGCGTGTTGCAAGATCTTAAAATCAACCGCCGTAGGGATTGGTTTGATAATAACTAACTGTACTTTATTGATAATTAAAGTACATACTACATTACTAAACGATTTATCCCCTTCATCCAAAAAAATTCACTTTCATACACAAAGGCTGTATTTATTGCAAAAATTATGAAGTATTTTGCTGGTATGCCCTACCCAAAATACGCAATGTTATTGTTGGCCGTAATTACTTTAGCGGTTACAGGCAGGGCACAATCTGCACAGGATGTAGATAGTTTGGAGGCAGTGTACCGTCGACTTCCTGATGATACTGTAAAGGCCAAAACCCTGTACGACTTAGCGTTTACTCTTGTGCAGTCTAATCCTGAAGCAGCCATGCAAAAGACCCATGAATTGATGAGGCTGTCCGTTAAAATAAACTTTCCAAAAGGGCGGGCAATGGCACTGGATGTACAGGGTAATATATACAGAATGCAAGGCAAGTATATGGATGCTGTGAGCAGGCATTTTGAAGCCTTGCACATATACGATTCGTTAGGGTTTAGGAATGGGTACAGAAATGTGTTGGTGAATACGGGTAGTGATTACACTTACCTTAAAAACTACCCCAAGGCCATTGAATTTTTTAACCGCGCACTGGCTTTATCAGACACTGGGGATTATATCAGGCAAATAATCATTCATAACAATATTGGCAATGCGTATATCATGCAAGGTTTGTATGACAGTGCTTTGAAGGTGTACCAAAAAGCGTTGCCTTATGCTGAAAAGGATAAAGTGCGCAGTTACGCATCCATCCTCTATTCAAGCCTTTCTATTGCTTATGCGGGTAAAGGTGATTTTAAAAATGCCATTACCTACATGGAGCAGGCTTTGGTGGATATGCTGATTTTGGATAACAAAAACGCCTATGCAAGCAGCGCATCAACCTTAGGCGGGTATTATATTGAGGTGAAAAACTACCGAAAGGCAGAATATTATTTAGAAGCGGCTTATAAGGCAGCAAGTGAGTTAAAGGCAAAATCAATAATTGCCAATTATTACCGCAACAAAGCCCACTTACTGTCGCGCATGGGAAAGTATAGCGAGGCGTACCCCGTACTGGAGCAATACTTGGCTCTTAACGATTCATTGGTTAATGAGCAACACATTTCGCAATTGGCGCAAGCAGAGGCGAATTATAACCTTGAGAGCAAGAACCGAGAGTTGGCCTTACTTAATGCCGACAAAGCACTTAAAGAAAGCGAGCTGCGTTTGCAAGCGCAGTTGCGTTACGGGTTGTTGATATTGCTGGTAGCTATGGCTACGGCAATTTTCTTTTTATACCGAAACATACAGCTTAAAAAGCAAACCAATAAAAACCTTGAGGATGCTAATAGCCTGATGCAAAAAGAAAACATACTGGCACAGTATGAAACACTTCGCAATCAGGTAAACCCGCACTTTTTGTTCAACAGTCTCAATGCGCTTTCATCACTCATTAAACAAAACCCTGATAGGGCGATTGAATTTGCAGGTATATTCTCGCGCTTGTACCGCAGTGTACTTGATTTAAAAGACCACGCGGTGATAACCCTTGCCGAAGAGATGCGGCTGGTGGATGACTATATGTACCTTCAGAAAATACGGTTTGAAGAAAAGCTGGTGTTGGAGAAGAATATCCCTGCGCATTTGCTGCAAGATTATATACCGCCGTTTTGCATACAAATGCTGATTGAAAACGCGATAAAGCATAACATTATATCGGCTGAACAAAAACTGGTGATAAAGCTGTATGCCGAAGGAAACTGGCTGGTGGTGAGTAACAACCTTCAACCCCGCCAACAAAAGCTGGAGAGTACCGGAGTGGGTATTAAAAACATTACCGCCCGCTTTAGGATAGTGCACAATGTAGAACCGCAGTTTCACGTAGTGAATAATGAATATGTTGCCAAAATACCCTTAATAATCCCGCAGGAATGAAAACGGTAATTATTGAAGATGAAAGGCTGGCCGCTGACAACCTTGCTCAATTACTGCACGAGATAGACAGTAGCATTGAAATTGTAGCTGTGCTGGACAGTGTGAAGCGAGCTACTGAATGGCTGGCAATCAACAACCCTGATTTAATTTTTTTAGACATCCATCTGGCGGATGATATCAGCTTTAAGATATTTGAAACGGTTGAGGTAAAAGCACCCATTATTTTTGTTACTGCTTATGATAACTATGCCATACAGGCATTTAAACTAAACAGCATTGATTATTTGCTGAAACCGATTGATAAAGAGGAGCTGAGGCAGGCCATAAAGAAATACAACGGGATAGGGGCCTTATCTGCTGATGCAGTAATGCAGTTATTGCAACAAATAAAAACACCCGCGCCTGAATACCAAAAACGGTTTATGGTTACTACGGGACAAAAGATTAAATCGGTGGAGGTAGATGATGCCGCCTATTTTTACGCCGAAGACCGCTTTGTGTATATGGTATCAAAAGCAGGGGAGAAGTATATTATTGATTTTACGCTGGATAAACTGGAAGGTTTGCTTAATCCTGCACACTTTTTCAGGATTAACAGAGGCCAACTGGTGGCTTTCACTGCCATTAAAAACATGTACTCGTACACCAAAAGCCGTATAAAAATAGAGGTGAATCCGCCTGCATCCTTTGATACCATTGTGAGTATCGACCGTTCGGGAGCATTTAAAAAATGGCTCAACCGCTAAAGTTGTCGTTTATCCCTTTTTTATACACCCGCATACACGTTGTTTCCTCCTTCATCCACTTATATAAAAGGCAAGTAATGGCTTTGTAGTTGTTTTGCGACAGATAATTATAAAACTATGAAAGCGTTAAGTAAAACAATTTGCATGTTGCTTACCCTTTGTGCCGTATCTGCTTCGGCACAGGTAAGCAACTACACCTTTACCAAAGAAACCGGCCAGCCCTGGGATATTACCAATTACCCAAACGTAACCATAACCAACCATACGGTGGCCGATGATGCTGTAGCTCCCTACCGCATAGCTATTCCGTTCCCTTTTATGTTTAACGGAGTTGTTTACGATTCAGTAAACATCAGCGAAAACGGTTTCATCTGGTTTGGTCCTGAAACCGAAGATGTTATGTCGTTTATTACCCAGCCTATTTCTTCCAACCACAACAGCAATGTCAAAGGTATTGTAGCAGCAATGGGCGGCGATTTGCACCCGCACGTGAATACCGGGCTAACTACTACCATTAAATCAGGTATGATAGGTGATGCTCCAATGCGTCAGTTGATGATTGAATGGAAAAACACTTCAAGGTTTAACTCTTTGGCTGACGATAAGGGAGAAGATACCCTTACCTTCCACATTATGCTATATGAGTTTATGAACCGTGTTGAAGTAGCCTATAGAGACGCAAAACTTAACCCCAATATTGTTACAGGTATGGAGATTGGTTTGAGGGGTGCAGTGGCTACCGATTTTAACAACCGTATGACCGATGCTACCCACAACTGGCAAAACAGTTTAAAGGGAAACAGCGTAGGCAGTGTTTGCGAATTGCAAACTACCGTTAAGCCTGAGTTTGGAGATATGTATGTGTGGATGAACCTGAACCAAAACCCCAACAGTGTAGAAGAAACAGTGGGCAATGTGGTAAAAGCATACCCCGTTCCTGCCAAAGAAGCTTTGTTTATTGAAACCGTAAGCAATTCTGCACAAGAGATTGTGATTTATAACGCTGCGGGACAATTACTTAAAACCCAAAGTACTGATGGCAATGTAACACAAGTAGCCCTTGACGGCTTGCCCGAAGGACTGTATGTGTATGCTGTTCAATCATCACAAGGCCTCCATACAGGTAGATTTAGTATAGTAAAATAAACGCAAAACCCTCGTTTATTTAGGCCGGTCTTTTGGACCGGCTTTTTTGTTTTAGCAGGTTACAAAACTGTATTTTTGCAGCATGATAGTTATCACAGGTGCAGCAGGTTTTATCGGAAGTTGCTTAGTAGGCAGGCTAAATGCCGAAGGCTACAACGATTTAGTATTGGTGGATGATTTTAGCAATACCGAAAAAAACAAAAACCTTGCAGGCAAAACGTACAGTGCGCAAGTGCACCGCAACGAGTTTGAGCAGTGGATTGACGCTAACCAAAACCAGATTGAATTTATATTTCACATTGGGGCCCGAACGGATACTACTGAGTTTGATGTAGAAGTGTTTAACCGATTGAACCTGAACTATACCAAAATGGTATGGAATAAATGCGTGCAATACGGTTTACCGTTAGTGTATGCGTCATCGGCGGCTACGTATGGTTTGGGTGAATTGGGGTATGATGATAACGAAAGCTTGATACCGCAATTGAAACCGCTGAATCCTTACGGCGAATCGAAGAACGATTTTGATATATGGGCATTGCAGCAAGAGCGCAAACCCTATTTTTGGGCAGGCTTGAAATTTTTTAATGTGTACGGACCTAACGAATATCACAAAGGGCGCATGGCCTCAGTGATTATGCACGGGTATAACCAAATAAGAAACACAGGCATGATGCGTTTGTTCCGCTCACACAACCCCAACTATACTGATGGCGGTCAAATGCGCGACTTTGTATATGTGAAAGACCTTGTGAATGTGTGCTACTTTTTGATGCACCACCGCAAAAACAACGGCATATACAACCTTGGTTCGGGCACGGCACGCAAGTTTATTGATTTGGCAAAAGCCACCTTTTCCTCAATGGGAGTGCTTGAAAACATTGAGTTTGTGGATACCCCCGTTGATATACGCGACAAGTACCAATATTTTACCGAAGCCAATATGGCCAAGCTAAAATCAATAGGGTACGATACTCCTTTCCATACGCTTGAAGAAGGGGTAAAAGATTACGTACAGAATTATCTGACAGAAGGAAAGTATTGGTAAGCCTTGCTTGTTCCCTTTTCGTAGGACACAAGAGGCTATTTCAGCAATCAATCTCACACCAGTTTAAGGCGACAGGTTAAAACCTATCGCTTTTGAGATTACCTATTAGGGGCGGACTTAAGTCCGCCCCTAATAGGTAATCGTATCAGAACAGGATTTCAATCCTGTTAAAATATCGGGCTAATGTGTTCTCCGTAGATAGCTATTTCGACGGGCATTCCAACGGGCATGAAGCCCGCCGCTGTTGCAGGGGTTTGTCGCGAATGGTTTTAAATCATTCGCGACGTTGTTAATAAAAGCCCTGAATTTCACATTCAGGGTATTTTGCAGATTCAGAAAAACTAAAATCATTGGGAGAATTCTCAATAGCTACGGTTTTCATAACCGTCTGCCTCATTGTGCGTTCCGACGGGCATAAAGCCCGCCGCTTTTAAAAAGCTCGTCCCGAATGGTTTTAAACCATTCGGGACGTTATTCGTAAAAGCCCTGAATTTTATATTCAGGGTATTAGTTAATAATTAGCCGTGGCTTTTGCTATCCAGTTCGCGTAGCTTTTGTTCTAATGAATATTCGTCGGGTATTAATACCTCGCGGGCTTTGCTGCCTTCAAACGGACCTACAATACCGGCGTGTTCCAATTGGTCAATCAAACGACCTGCACGGTTATAGCCCAGTTTTAGTTTACGTTGTATCAGCGAGGTAGAACCTTGCTGGCTGATAACCACCACACGGGCAGCATCTTCAAACATACTGTCGCGTTCGCTGGGGTCAAAATCTTCATTAGCACCCGTACCGCCTTCTTCCTGTACTTCGGGAAGCACAAAGGCACTGCCGTAGCCGCGTTGGTTACCAATATAGCTGGTAATATCTTCCACCTCGGGTGTATCCACAAACGGACATTGCAAGCGTATCATATCATTACCGTTGCTGTACAGCATATCTCCTTTACCAATCAATTGGTCGGCACCACTGCCGTCCAAAATGGTGCGCGAGTCAATCTTAGAGGTTACCCTAAACGCAATACGTGCAGGGAAGTTGGCCTTTATCGTACCTGTAATAATGTTTACCGAAGGACGCTGTGTTGCCAAAATCAAGTGAATACCGATGGCCCTTGCCAACTGTGCCAAACGGGCAATGGGGTGTTCCACCTCTTTACCGGCCGTCATCATCAAATCGGCCAACTCATCTATCACTACTACAATGTAGGGCAAAAACTTGTGTCCGTCGTTGGGGTTCAGTTTACGCTCAACAAAGCGGGCGTTGTATTCTTTTATGTTACGCACCCCTGCATTTTGCAGCAGGTTGTAACGCTCGTCCATCTCAATACACAAACTGTTCAGCGTGGTTACAACCTTTTTGGTATCGGTAATAATGGCCTCGCCCTCGCCCGGTATTTTGGCTAAAAAGTGGCGTTCAATGCGTTTATACAGCGTAAGTTCAACCTTCTTAGGGTCAACCAATACCAGTTTCAACTGGCTGGGATGCTTTTTATACAACAGCGACACCAACAAGGCGTTGATACCTACTGATTTACCCTGTCCCGTAGCACCCGCCATCAGTAGGTGGGGCATTTTGGCAAGGTCGGCCACAAAAATTTCGTTGGCAATGGTTTTACCCAAAATCACGGGCAAGTCCATATCCGCCGCTTGAAACTTCTGACTGGCTATTACCGTATTCATCGGCACCATTTCAGGCTTCTTGTTGGGCACTTCAATACCAATGGTTCCTTTGCCCGGTATGGGGGCTATAATACGTATGCCCAGTGCGGCAAGGCTAAGGGCAATATCGTCTTCAAGGTTTTTGATGCGTGAAATACGCACACCCGCCTCGGGTACAATCTCGTACAAAGTAACAGTAGGCCCGATGGTGGCTTTTATCTGCCCGATACCAATTCCGTAGTTTTTCAGCGTTTCAATAATCAGGTTTTTGTTCCCTTCCAATTCGGTAGGGTCAATCACCTTTTTACTGTCGCCGTAATCCTTCAACAAATCAATCGTAGGAAACTTATACCCCGAAAGGTCTAATGTTGGGTCGTATGGAGTATCTAAACCGTAATGGGTAGGTCGTTCAGTTTCTACCACCGCAGCCGGCTCTTCTTCCTTCGTATCTTCAATACTGAAAGAAATATTACCGCTTGGCGGGGGAGGAACTATTATAGGTTCGGGGTGTGTAGGTTGTATATCTAACGCTATGCTGCCGTCAGGTTTGGGCACATCTTCAGTAAAAGAAAACGGAGGGTTATTCTCGTCGTCTTTCACAATCAACTTAATATCGTTAGGATTTAGCGGTTCAGCATCTTCTTCCTCATCCTCGTCGGCCATTGCATAGGCTTCTTCCTCGGCGGTATTAATGGCTATTTCTTCGGCCATTTCGCCTGTAGTACGCAGGTTATTGCCATCGGCAGCTGTTTTAAACGGAGCATCGCCGTCGGCATCGGTATTTGCCGCCAGTTTATTTTTTAGCGAGAGGTTGAGGTTGTAAACAATGATGGCAAAGGTAAGCGCATAGAAGAACAGGAATATGCCCGAACCGGCCACACCCATCAATCCCTTTAGCCACAAATAGCCGTGGTAGCCGAAGGCACCGCCCAAAAACGGAAGCGATGAACCAAACAGCAATCCCATGGTAAGGGCCAGCCAAATCACAATAAAGAAGGAGTAGCGCAGGGTTTTTGCCAACGGCAATAAGTGTATTTTAAACGTGAGCCTTGCACCGCCCACAAACAATATCAACGGAATGGCAAAACTGGCTATCCCAAACCATTTGTGTATAAACAGGTGGGCTACCAATGCGCCCAAAATACCCATGGTGTTTTTGGCAGCATCGGGGTTGGCGGTTAAAACATCGTTCCAGCCGTAACCTACCACCACGTTTTGGTCGGTTTTCCACGTAAAAATAAACGAGATAAAAGCCACTGCCATAAACACCGCCAGCAGCATCATAAAAGCACCAAATACCTGTTTGGCTCTTTCATCACGCAGCAGTGCCCATTGCCAAAACACCTTACGGGTTATCGGCTTCTCCTCGTTCTTCTTCTCGCGCTCAAAATCAGTTTTAGCGTCAGAGGGCTTTGTAGTCTTATTTTTAAAGGTGTTTTGCTTGCTCATGCCTTGCAGGGCCTTTTTGTTAGGGGCGTATTTTGCCTACGCAAAGTTATCAGGGGGTAGCTATACTAATAAACGGATTTGTTAACAAGCCAGTATATGTGTAGTGGTATTTGGGCAGTGTGGTTGTGTTGGGCTAACGACGGGTATAAAACCCGCCGTTTTGGGGTTACTGCTTCGTGAGGGTTTAAAACCCTCGAGAAGGAAATAGGCTAAAGAACAGGATTTTATATCCTGTCGATTAAAACATTAAGATTTTTTAAAACGGGGAATAGTTTCTTGTAATCCAGCTTTTTACGACGGGTATGAAACCCCTCGCTATTTCACGTTGTTTCAGGAAGGTTTTAAACCCTCCCGAAACAAACCCGTAAAAGGACAGGATTTTATATCCTGTCAATAGATGTGCACCCAACGGAGTATCGGGATGTTTTAAGATTAACTATTTTTGTGATATGGGAGGAATGGGTTTTGGCTCGATAGGCCACATGATACGAACGCTAAAGCACAATGCGTCTTTAGTAAGCAAACCCGATTATTTTGACACCTCGCTGCACAAAGGCAAGCGGGGACAAAAGACCGAAAAGCCTGAACCACTTACCGAAGCCCAAAAACAGGCAATCCGCAGCAAACTCAGAAAACAACGCATATACTCAGTACTACGGTCATTATTGTTATGGGGTATCAGTGCGGCCATAACGGTATGGATTCTCCGTTTTCTTTTTTAAACAATGATGGAAGAACAGTTTACATTTTTTTACAGAACGGCACACCCGTTTTCGCAATGGTACGAGTGCAATTACGAAATTGACGGCATACATTTTAATACTGCTGAACAATACATGATGTACGGTAAAGCAATGCTTTTTGGAGACGTTGAAATTGCACAAAAAGTATTGACAGTAAAACATCCCCGCGACCAAAAAGCACTGGGCAGACAGGTTAAAAATTTCATACCCGAAGTATGGGAGCGTGAAGCAAAGAATATTGTGTACAAGGCCAATTACGCTAAGTTTACACAAAACGAAAACCTAAAAAAATTCTTGTTGGATACAAAAGGCACGACACTGGTTGAGGCCAGCCCTACGGATGTAATTTGGGGGATTGGTATGGATGAAAACGACCCAAAACGTTTTGACCGTAGTGAATGGAGGGGTACAAATTGGTTAGGGGAGGTGCTTACCCAATTGCGCGAAGACCTTTTGAGCGGCCAATGACGTTGGTATTGGCACATTTTAAAATCTTCAAAGTACCTTTGTGCTTATGTTAGGTTTAAAGCTGGCTACCGACCCGCGTTGGGTGAACATTGCCGAAAAAACAATAGAAGACATACTTACCGACCATGCTTTTTGTGAGCAAAAAGCAGCCAGTAGCGGTATTTCGCTGATTGTGAATTATTCTGACAAGGAAGATATTGTGCAGGCAGTTACTCCGTTGGTGGCTGAGGAGTGGGGGCATTTTCGCAAGGTGGTGAAGGAGCTGAATAAACGCGGCCTTAAATTGGGCAGACAACGCAGGGATGAATACGTGCTAAAGATTAAAGGTCTTAGGCAAGATGGTGGTACCCGTGACCAACAACTGGTAGAACATTTATTGATTTTTGCGTTGATAGAAGCACGCAGTTGCGAGCGTTTTCGTTTATTGTCGCTACATATCAGCGACCCTGCATTGAAGGAGTTTTACCACGAGTTTATGGTATCGGAAGCAGGACATTACCGCTTATTTATTGATTTGGCTAAAAAGTACATGCCCGAAGAGCACGTGAAGGAACGTTGGAATGCTATTTTAGAGGGCGAGGCCGAAATACTTGCTTCTTTAGAGCTTAGGGGCGATAGAGTGCATTAATAATTAGATGTGCAGGGCGTTGGAAAGCTAGCTATTTCAACGCGTCTAACTTTTTTGCAATGGCTTCTGCCTCAGCCATTTTAAGGTCGGCTTCTTTTCTGTTAATCGTGCTAAGGCGATGGTAATCAGCCAATAGCTTTTTGTATTCTTCGGTTAACTTTTCAGCTTCGGTTTTCTTCTTAAACAATCCAAACATATCAAGGTAACAAGCAGTTGCAGGTTTAGTTCATTGGGATAGATTTTTATCTCCTTCCAACGAATCAGAAATAAATAATCTGAGGCAGTGAAACCTTGCTAACAAGGCAGTACTAATAAAACTTAATCTTGCGGGCGGCAAATATTACCATGCGCAGCAAAATAAGTCCGTGTGAAAAGCGAGAAATATTGGTACTTCCGTAAGTGCGTTCGCGGTAACGAATGGGTATTTCTACAATTTTAAGGTTCAGTTTAAACGCCCCGAAAATCAAATCAAAATCACCAAAGGGGTCAAAATCGCCAAAAAACTTGCGGTTGCTGCACAGGCGGTCGTAATCTTCCCTAAAAATTACTTTAGTGCCGCACAAAGTGTCTTTAAACGGCCTTTCGAGCAACCACGTAAACATCATGCTGAAAAACTTATTACCATACACGTTGAGGAACTGCATGGCATTGGCTTCCATTTTATATACCAATCGCGACCCGTTGATGAAATCGCCCTTGCCGCTTGCAATGGCGTTGTAAAATTTGGGCAAATCTTCGGGGGGCATGGTAAGGTCGGCATCCAAAATCATTAAAATATCGCCTGTAGCCATGGCAAAACCCTTTTTCACAGCGTTATTCTTGCCTTTGCCGTCTTGCTGGCCAATTTTAATATCGTGGGTAGCGGCGTACTTTTTCTGTATCTCTTGTATCTTTTCCCAAGTATCGTCGGTACTGTTACCTTCTATAAAAATTATCTCGGTATGGCTGCCCAGCTTTGGGGTGCGCAGTATGGCGTTTTCTATATTACCGCTTTCGTTGCGGGCAGGTATTACCACACTTACGGTAAAGTCTTTCTTAAAATCAGGCAGGGCATCGGGTTGCGGGCGCGCAAACGCATATTTGCTGATACACAACTGACGGAATAAGGGAAAACGGGCCAATACGGTATTAAACAACCACGATACACCGGGAATGTTAACGGGCAGTATTTGGCGGTGAGCCATTCGGTAGGTATCAAAGCCGGCCAAATCAAGCAGGTTTTTTAAGTCGGCATCGCTTAGCCAGTTTTGGCTGGGGGTTTTCATTTTAAGCCCTGTGGCTTCGGCCAGTTTTAAAAACGGCTCCCACAGGTAACTGTAATAGGTAACTATTACTTTGGTGTTGCGGTGGCAAAGCTTTTTAAGCTGCTCAAACACTGCTTGTATATCATCCAGATAGCCGATAACGTTCGAAATAATCACCACATCAAATTTTTCATCAAGGGTGATGTTTTCGGCATCCATCAGGTAAAAATCAATACCGGGGTTGTTGTTGCGGGCATTTTGCAACATAGCGGGGCTAAAATCAATACCTGCTTTTTTGCTGCCTTTCAGTTGGGCAAGCATCTCGCCATTGCCGCAGCCTACCTCTATCACGCTGTAATCGTCGTGAATAAAATAGTTGCAGTAGCGGGTAATATCATCCCAATAGTAGCTGTTTTTACGGCGTACTTTCAGGCGCTTTTGGGCTATGTTGTTAAAATACTCTTTTAGTTGGCTCATTGCCTGGTGATTTCAATGGTAACAAACATGGAAATTTGCGGACTCAAGGCCAGCAATGCGTTTTCGATGCCTTTTATCAACCCGTAACTAACGTTAGGGGCCAACTGGCGTTTTGATACGCCCCCGCTTAGCAAATAACGCAAAGGGGTGTGGTAGCGTATACTCTCTATTTTCAGGTGGGGAAACTCAGCCTCAAACTTTTGGCGGTCGCGCTCAAAAATTATCCAAGGCAGGGCACCGTTGGCACCGCTCAATGGGCCTGTGGCGGGTATTTCCCAGCCGCCTTTGGGTTCAAACGGTTCGTGGTGAAAATTGCGGTAGATAAAACGTCCCCAAGCACTGTTGGCAGGCTCCGTCATTAAAATTTTGCCGCCTTTGGCCAACACCCTTTCGGCCTCTTTTAAAAACAAAGCAGGTTGCGGAATGTGGTGCAGTACATCAATCATAAAAATGCCTGCTACACTGCCGGTTTCAAAGGGCATATTTTCGCCCGGAAATACATAATCCAGTCCGGGCAGTTCCATCACATCGCTGGTAAGCATTTGGGGCATCACTTCTTTTACAAAACCTGCGCCGCTGCCCAGCTCCACCCAATGTCCTTGCGGAAGGTTGGCACCCCGTTGTTTAAAGTGGTTGTACCACTCGAGGTATAGTTGGTAAAGAAATTTTTTGCTACGGATAATATCCCCGTGCGCCACCGTGCGGCGTGGGTCGTCTAAGTTGTATTGGTCTACTTCTTTTAGATTGAGGATACCCATTTTTGCAAAACGGCAAATGTAGGGAATTTAACCGTGATGAGGAATGGGTTTTGGTAGCATGTTAAGATCCTATTGTTAGCTCACATTCCGTTATAGTTCATCATTGTCACTAAACCTATTAATTTTTTCTATAATCTTTTTAATTTCTGGAGCCATAATTTGTTGTACGAGAAAGGAATTAAGATCTAAGAGAGCTTTTTTTCTTTGTTTTGTAAAATAGTTATATATAAATTCCAAAAAAGGTATCTCTTCTTTTATATAGGGGTCATAAAAGCTATATCTCTTATTAAACGACTTAACTAATAAAACTATATCGTTACGCTTAAGCTGTTTAATTTCAGTAACAAATTTGCTATAATTAATATATTTTAATACTGGTAATTTATTAAAAGGATGTGTGTCGTTAAGTGTTAGTTCAATTGAATAGGAAAAATCTGCGACAGATTTTTGCAATGTCCGAAGCAATTCTTGAGCAAAAATTGGTGTATTCTTTGCCTTTGTGTCTTTAATTAAAGCTGTCATGAGGTCTAAGATGTCTCGGAACTCCTGAATATGTCGACCTTGATAAACTAATCCTCCATGACTTCCCTCGTCTGGAAATTCTTCAAATTGTTTCAGTTCGAATCCATTATTTTTATTTAAATTATTTATTCTTTTTCGAGCAATTTTAGCAATGGTGGCTTTAGTAGGTTTTATTAGTCCTTTTTCAGAAAAGTCAAGAAGAAGACCCGTTATTTGTAGAACTTCATATTTGTCAAAAGCAGTACCTCCTTTAAACTGGTCATATACTATCGATACTAGCACTTTAAATTCTGGACTGGTTAGGTCAGGATAATACCATAATTTAATCCAATCAGGGGTTTTCTCGTCTAGAAAATACCGACTTGATTCGATAGATTTATTTAATTCCTCAGAATCCATTGTCCCGTTTCTAAAAAACTCCATCCATAGGTCAGCAGTAATGGGGTGGAAATACATTCCAAAAATCGTGTACTTTTCTCGTGTCTTTTGTGAAGGGGTTTTTTCCTCTTTGGGATCATTTAACAGATAGTTGGAATGAAATAAATTTATTATTTCTTGCTCATTGATTACACCATTTTTTAGTTCAATTGATATTGGGAAAAATAAATTTAAGATATGCTCAAACATCTCATTGTGTTCAATGGCTTTATCTGGTAAGAGATTATAAAACCTGTCGAAATCAAGGATGGTTTGCTTCAAATGTCTAAGGTTGTTATAACTGGATTTATCATAAATTTGCAATACTAATGATTCAAAATTGTTTAAGGTCACTTTTAAATTGTTATTTGCTAGCTGGGACACGAAGTGTTTATAGGCGGATTCAAAATTTGTTTTAATTTCAAAGCTTCTCCCAAATACTTTTTCTTTAATGGTAGAATATTTTACAGCAATTCTGTTATCCTCATCGTATCCTTCTACTCTTCTAATTTCATCTTCATTAGCAACTACAATAACTTTCAGTCCACTTATCTCAACAAAATGGTTAATATACCCTAATATGCTTGGAATGGGGATAGCACACCTTTCTAAATCATCAAATACAAGTATTCTCCCTTTAGTGTCTTTTAAATAGTCAGGGATGTTTATTTCTGGTATACCTGTTGTGATACTCCCTTCGTCCTTCTTATCCCCATCAAGGTCAAGCTTTATAGTTGCTTTAAGCGCCCCTTTAAGGATTTTGCCCGCAATAGACATTCCTTTTGAGGAAAGTATCGGATGTAATTGCTGAAAAAATTCATCTTCTATTTCTTTATAGGTTGATAGCCCATAAAGGCTTACATACAAATAATCTTTTTCCTTTCGCTCCTCTAAATATTTTTTTAAGAACCATGTTTTACCACTACCCCAATTTCCTCTTAACATAATTGCAAACTCTGGACTCTCAGGTATGCTTAAATAATAATCTAGATATTTTGTAATATGATCATTTGAATCCGTTTCTACGTTCATAGCAATGCGCATTTTATTTTATCATAAAGATAAATAAAAACAGGCAAAAGCGGCAAGGGTAGTTTTCAGTTTTAAGTCGAAGGACTCCTTGTTTACAGCATTTTTCTTCAGTCTTTTAAGAACGTGTATTTATAGGCTATTTGTGGGAACTTAAGTCCGCTTCTAATAGGTAATTGCAAAAGCGGTGGGTTTCAACCCGCCGAGATGTACCCCACTCCGATAACACGTTAGCCCGATTTTCCAATAGTCGCCCTTCTTTGCAAGGGGAAAAGTGTTGGGCTATGCATCTCGTCATTCCTGCACAGGCGGGCATCTTACTTTTCCACCATCCCTAACCTTTAGTTTGTATTGCTGATTAAACAAATGTAATCAGCAATACAAACTAAAGAATTGAGGGAGGTTTGCTTATCCCAAATCATCGGGAATAAATCCCAACGCTATTGATAGAATGTTGGGTTATCTATCAATAGCGGCAGGTCTGTGTACCTGTCGCCGACCCCTATCCGTTTAACCCGTAGTCCGATATTTTAACAGGATTGAAATCCTGTTCTGTTAAGATTACCGTATTGGAGTGGACTTAAGTCCGCTCCAATACGGTAATTGCCAAAGCGGCGGGTTTCAACCCGCCGAAAAGTACCCCGCGCCGATAACCAATCAGCTAAGAAGTTACGAGGCTACCTGTAATACCGGTTATTAAACACCAGCCCCTTTTGTTTTTGCTGTATAAACGGCCACCGTGCAGGGCGCACCAGCAGGTTATCAATGTATAAGAGTTCATTGGGCTTGGCTCCGTCTTTCAAAAGTTGTACGCGGGCTTTGCCGTTTGTGGTGGTGTAATTGTATTCTACCAGCATCCAGTCGTCCATCACAGCTTGTATATGGTTTAGCACGTGTACCCGTTCCGTCCCTTTGGCTTCATCCACCAGCAGCTTCAATTGCGGCAATCCTTCGGTGCGGGCATATATCCAAAACGATACGGAGATACTATCCGTTAGTGCTGTAAAAGTAGTATCGATTAAAGTGGTGGTTTCAGTGCCGTTTGCCTCCAAAGCGCCTATCCCTTCAAAATACAGCTTTGCTGGTTGGTTTTCAAAGGTTTTAAACAGGCAGGGAGCCGTTTCGGTCTCTGTATTCCCCACAAAATCTATAATGTGCTTTGCCCTGCGTTGTATCAGCGTTTCCAGCTTTTGAGCCGTAATTTCATACAGCCTGAAACTATCGGTTTGTACAATGGGGTGTAACTCTCGATAAAAAGGAAGTGAAACACTATCCCGCAAAAAGTGCAGTAATAAGTAGGGTTTTGTTGCTTTTTTAAGCAGCGCAGGTACTTGTGTAATCTCGTACCCCATTTCTAATTGCTGCAAGGTTTGGGCAAGCGATGTTCTGCTCATTTTCACTGCCTGCAACGGGATGCCCGTTTGCCACGATAACAGCATACTTTGCCCCACAATGGTATCAGACAAGGGGACTTTGCCAATATTCTCAGAACCTTCGTGGTAAAAGGGAATAGGTATAATGGCTTCGTATCTTTCGGGGGTAAGGTGCTGGGGTAGCCACGCAAGCGGTTGGCGGGGATTGTTGATAATACCGTGGGTGTGAATGTTGTACAATACGCCTTCTACGACCAAAATGCCAATCATTGTCCAAGGCAACCCTGGGTATCGGCTCTTTGTACGCACTTTTGTAAACACGTACACCAACATAAAAATATTAAGCCCATAAAACACCACCCAAAGCAGGCGACCCAAACTGCGGAACTGCTTTAGCAATCCTAAGTATTTTGAGATGGAAGGAATATTAAACAAAAAGGGGACAAACGCCGCATACACAAACACCATACAGGCTGCAAGCAGCAACACCCGCAAAAACTGTTGATTATAGGTAGCGATTGATGGAGTTTCTCCAGACTCTTTTTTAGTTTTTATTTTAGAATAGATACCGTTTCCTATCGCCCACAAAACAAACAGCAACACAGGCAATCCGGCATAGGCGATAGTTTCTACCGATACTTTGCGAACGCCCAATGCCTGCTTCAGCGGTTTAAAATAATCATAATCCAACGGCAGCAATAAGCCCTCCCAGTAGGCGGCGTATTCAACAATACCGTAAGGTTGGGTGGGGCGGTCGGTAACGGTGTCAGTCAACTTCAGCCACAAAAAATACAACCCGAAGGGTAGAACAATTTGTATGAACAGGTGGGGAATTGCCTTTTTCAGTGTGATACCGTTTCCCTTGCTCACTAAAAACACCAACCAAACACACAGCACCAAAGCGCCCACAATCACCAAGTAATACACGTGTATAAACAGCAATAGCAACAGGGTAATCCCCATTGCAAGGCTAAGTGTAACAACGGGTTTCTCAAAAAACCGGTATAACCACCAAATAAACAGGGGAACTACAAAGCAATACGCAAGTGCAAAATGCCCGTCGAAACGGTCGATTTGTGGCGACATCATGCCTACTGCAACCGCAGCTGCTACCGCAAACCATTGGTGATTGGTGAAAGCCAGAAACAGTTTATACAGGATGCCGATGGCTACCAGTAAGCCGATAAACAACAGCAGATTATTAATGCCTACAGCAACATTGCCCACAGGGGTAATGTTGTTGTTTACAAAACGGGCAGCATTGCTGATAAGGGGTTGGTTATCGGTAAACACTACGTGTTCGCCCCAAGGGTGGTTCATCCCCCTGAAATGGTTGTAGCTGCTATCGTACTGTACGTGCCACGCGAAGGTGTAGTAGTTTTTTATCCCATCACCACCGGGACTAAACAAATAGCTGTTGGGGCTAAAGATAAATTTACCGTAAAACAGCAGGATAACTGCACAGCCTATACCCAGTGCCCACCAAATACCGTATTTGCGGGGGGTACTATTCATAAGGCTGGTGACGGCGCACAATGCGCAGTATTTTTATAAAGTTCCAGAATTCGCCTGTAAGAATTTTCAGGTTCATTTTAGAGAAAATCACATCGCTGCGAAGTACAACAAATACGGGTTCCATCTTCACTGTTTTGGTTTTACTGGCAATGGCAATAAATTCCATGTCAAACAAAAACCGTTCAATGGTGGTACTCATAAATACCTTTTTGCCACGCTGATTGAAGCCTTTTAAACCGCATTGGGTATCGGTAATGGGTAGCCTGAATACCACTTTAAACACAAACCTCAACACCTTCGATATCCATTTACGCTTTAGCGGGGTGTTCTCGTAATACTCGTTATCGCGGGTGCCGATGGCAATATCACTTCCCTGTTCCAAACTCTGCACAATCTTCACCATGCTTTCGTACTCGTACGGAAAATCAATATCGGTGTAAAGTATCAGCCCGTCTTCAATACCCTTTATACCTTCACGCAGGGCATATCCTTTACCGTGATTAACAGGGTAAGTGATATAGGTAACATTGGGCAGGTGTTGACCCAGGTATTGTAATTGTGCTTCGCCGATGCCGGTTGAGGAGGCATCATTCACCACCACGGGGTGAATCTGATAGGCGTGCAGGTATTGTTTTATATCGCTAAAATGATTGCACAATTGCACTTCCCAGCCCTCATGGGGATTGTAGCAGGGCACAACGATATGCAGGGCTTGGGTCATGTAGCGTTTGTGGCAAAAATATACAAAAAAGGGATGTAGTGTTGGAATATCGGTTGGGTATCGGGGCTTTTAGGTTAGAGTTATTTAAAAACAACTGCTGATTGAGACAAGTTGTTCAAGCTGCAAAGACACGAAGACACAAAGCCATAGTACTTATTGACTTCGTGCCTTTGCAGCAAACATAACCCAAGGAGGCGACGATTTGAAAGTCGGGTTAATGTGTTATCAGATAAGGGTACATTTTCGGCGGATTGAAATCCACCGCTTTGGCAATTACCATATTGGAGCGGACTTAAGTCCGCTCCAATATGGTAATCTTAACAGAGCAGGATTTCAATCCTGTTAATAAATAAGGGTAATTAACCTAAAACACTATTCCCATTTTATTTCCCAGTTCAGTCAGGTCGTTTATTACCGCTTCGGTAAGAGGTATACCGCCGATTAGTCGGTTCGCGTACTCAAACGTTTCGGGTTCACCAGGTATTAGCACGGTTTGTCCTTCAATGGCAGGAGATGATTTAAACCGTTCAATCCAGTTTTCTATGTGAGTGTTATATTCTTCCAACGGACGGAAACCGTCAACCCGCATTGCTCCCAAAAAATGACCGATACCTTGGCCGGGCATATCAGGGGCAAGAGGTAAGAAGCTGACAAACGGGGGTACCCAAGGGCCGTAATTTGCCCCCGATAAAACCGCCGAAAATATATCTACCACGGATGCAAGTGCGTAGCCTTTGTGGCCGGCCTCTTCCATACTTCCTAATGGCAATAATGCGCCCCCCTTTTTCAATTCGTTAGGGTCGGTACTGGCTTGTCCGTCTTTGTCTTGCACCCATCCTTGCGGAATGCTTTTGTTCAAACGTTGGGCAATCTCAAGCTTACCGTTTGCCGCCGCCGAAGTCGCCATATCACTCACCACAGGCGGGTATTTACCCCCCGGTATGGCAAAACACATGGGGTTAGTACCCAATAAACGTTCTTTACTATTTGTAGGGGCTACCAGCGGGCTGGCATTCGTCATGCTGATGCCCATCATATCCTTTTCAACGGCCATTAAAGCGTGGTACGCTCCGATACCAAAGTGGTTAGAGTTTTTAACCGATACCCAACCGCTGCCCACTGCTTGTGCTTTTTCAATAGCCACCTGCATGGCAAAAGGGGCTACCACCAAACCAAGTCCGCCATCACCGTCAATAGTTGCTGTTGAAGGCGTTTGGTGTACTACCCGAATATCGGGCATGGCATTAATCCTACCGGCTTCCCACAACCGCACATAGCCCGATAGACGAGCTACTCCGTGCGAATCGATGCCGCGCATATCGGCTTTTACCAAAACATCGGTAGCCAGCGTAGCGTGTGCATCGCTGCAACCCATTTTAGTAAATACGTTTTTGCAAAAATCTTCGAGGTGGTTTTTTGAGAAATTTTTCATGCGTAACAGCGTTTATACGTTAGCCTTTAGCTAAGTATCGCAGCTAAAAAGACTACCCTATTGCCCTTGCCAGCAAATCTACTATATGTACAGGTTTTAGGGGGAGATTTTTCTTTTTGATATAAGCATCCATGTGCATCAAACAACCGGGGTCGTTAGAGACGATATACTCTGCCCCTGTTTTCAGCGCATCATTTACCTTCTGCTCGGCCAACGATACTGAAATGTCTTCGTGATCGGTGGCAAAAAAACCACCAAAGCCGCAGCATTCTTCAGGGCGGGTCATTTCAATCAGCTCAATCCCTTTGATGTTGTGCAACAAGGTACGCGGAGCAGTTTTAATCCCGCTTTTTAACGATTGGCAACTATCGTGGTAGCAAACTTTGGCGGCAAGGCTCAAACCCAAATCTTCTTTTTTCAAAACATCCACAATAAACTCGCATATTTCGTGCAGGTTCTTCTGCAAGCGTTTGCAAGGGTTGTGCAGCATACTGTTGTTAAACAGGTGCGTGTACCACTGGCGCACGGCACCAACGCAAGCTCCCGAAATAGAAACCGCATGACGGTCGTATTGAAACTCGCGGATAAATTTTTCGCCGATTAATTTGGCATCATCAAAATTACCGTTGGTATAGGCAGGCATTCCGCAGCAGGTTTGTTCGGTATCATAATTCACCTTACACTCAAGGTATTCCAACACCTTCACCATATTAAACCCTGTTTCGGGGTTTAACTGGTCAATAAGGCATGGGATATGAATGTCCACCACTATTTGCTTGCCTCTCACCTGAACCATCTTAGTGCAAACCTACATTTTTTTGTTGTGATGCCCTTGCCCCGCATACAACATTTGTTAACAGGTGGTTAATAAGCTGTATTTCAACCAAGGGTTATATAACCCTGTGCATTTAGAATTTGAGAGTTTTATAGATTGAATAGCACTTTAAGTACTACTGCGGAGAATTGTCAAGGGCAAACCCACAGCGGCCTACGACCGTATTTTTCAAGATTTTGCCCCATAGTTTCGGGCATGGAGTGAAAATAAAAACGGTAATGGTGGTAGGTTAGCGAGTCGTTGCCAAGCGCGGGTAATACATTTATTCTCGTATTAAAGGCAAACACCACAACAGCCAATCCCAGCACAATATACATGGGCAGCATATTTCCGTCGCGTTCCCACGTTTTTATCACCCCGAAAACAAGCAACAAAATAAGTACTACGGCGGGCTGGTAGATACGGGCAATCCAATCACCGCGCATTTGCCATCCCTCGTAATAAGGAGCCATGTTGTTAAACACAAATACCGCAAGCATACTCACAGCAATGGCCCAAAAGGGCAAATCAAGCGCAATGCTGCGGGTCACTTTTCCCATTACAATTACCACACAAAACAGCACCGCCAAATAAAAATACGTAGCATCAAAAAAGTTACGGTACAGCAAGTAGGGCAGTTTTTTGAAATTAGCCCACAACACATCACCCGTTGAGCCCAAATACGCATTGATAATGTTGCCGTATATATCAGTATTTCCGCTGGATTGTGGCAATGTTTTCCCGCTTAAAAACCATAACCAAAGGGCAAGGGGTAATACCAACATCACCATTGATACAGGAATGGCGCGCCACTTTTTTTGCAGCAACAGCAACAAACCAAAAGCAGGGATAAAAAATATGTAGGTATCGTACGCCAAAAAGCTGATACCCGCCAACAGACTATATAATGCAGTTTTACGTAAACTGCGGGTTTCCCAAACTTTATACAGCAATATGGTAAGCACCAGTGTGCAGGCGGTTATTAAAATATGCGGATAGGGCATCCCGCTCCAATACATTGTGGCGGGGTAAGCACTCAGCAACACCAACCCCACGAAGGAGGCCGTTTCGCCCCAGCGTTTTTTGGCCCACTGGCAAAACCACACCAGTGCGGCAATATTCAGTACTATGGC
This sequence comes from Agrobacterium sp. 719_389, assembly GCA_943370295.1. Classification (GTDB taxonomy): domain Bacteria; phylum Bacteroidota; class Bacteroidia; order UBA8524; family UBA8524; genus SB11. The sequence goes on from CALRQL020000003.1 coordinate 303,779, forward strand.
CATCACGAAGCCACCGCCTGTAAAACCAAACATCTTCATAAACGGATAGCTTACCATGTACAACAACGGACGGCGCAGTAAATATGCCCAGTTCCATTCCTCCTTCGGCTTTCTGTCAATCAGTTTATAGTTAGCTATGTAGTGCTTGTGGTCGTAATTGGCAATGTAATAACAGCCCAGTTTATTAAAATCCGTATCGCCCTCAATGCTAATGTAATCCCCTTGGTCGTTTACCAAATGCGGATTGGCAAGCGTTGCCGCATAGGGAGCCAGCGTGCCGCTGCACAACCACATTTGCAGGGCAAACACCACGCAAAAAAACACCAACAGCCAAGTAAAATACCTTTTTATAAAGGGCATGGTGCAAGTATAACTATTTTACAGATTATGAAGTAACGCCTTATTGCGGGTGTTTACTTTAGGCCGCGCAAAGGGCACTACCGTATAATGCCTAAAATGTATTTACTTTGTCGGCGATTTTAAATGCGTTTTGCAAGGTAAACTCATCATTATATCAGCGCCCTCGGGTTCAGGAAAAACCACCATTGCCAAATATCTATTGGCACAAATGCCTGTGCTTGAGTTTTCAATATCGGCCACTACACGTTCAAAACGTCCGGGTGAAGAACACGGTAAAGATTATTATTTTATCTCAGTAGATGAATTTAATACCCGTGTTGCAAACGGCGAATTTGTAGAACACGAAGAAGTGTACCAAGGTGTTTTTTACGGCACCTTGAAAAGCGAAGTGGAGCGGATATGGGCCAAAGGCCATCACGTGGTGTTTGATGTGGATGTGGTAGGAGCTAAAAATTTGAAGCAGATGTACGGCGATAAGGCACTGCTGATGTTTATTACCCTGCCTGATTTTGAAACCCTTGAACGCCGCCTGCGCAGCCGTAGTACTGAAACTGCCGAGCAATTGGAGATGCGCCTTAGCAAAGCCCGCCATGAGCTTGAATATGAAAAATATGCCGATGTGCGGTTGATTAATGATGTGCTGGAAAATGCCCAACAACGGGCGCAGGAAATTGTAACCCGGTTTATCCAATCTTAAAACCCGTTGCCCTTTGAATATAGGACTGTTTTTTGGCTCGTTTAACCCCATACACATAGGGCATCTTATCATAGCCAACTATATGCGCCACTTTGGGCGGTTGGATGAAGTGTGGTTTATTGTATCGCCCCAAAACCCGTTTAAAACCCACAGCGATTTATTGCCCCAACAGCAACGCCTGCAAATGGTGAAACTGGCAATTGGCAGTAAACCCTACCTTAAGGCAAGCGATGTTGAGTTTGGCCTGCCCCTACCATCGTACACGGTTGATACATTGCGCCACTTACGCAGCAGTAATCCCCACCACATTTTTAAAATAATAATGGGGAGTGATAACCTTGCTTCGTTTAATAAGTGGAAGGATTTTGAGGAAATTTTAGCGCACCACCAGTTATTGGTGTACCACCGTTTTGGGTTTAGAAGCGACGAAATGGAAAAGCATCCTAACATTATTTTTTACGATGCTCCGGTATTGCATATTTCAGCCACGTACGTGCGGGATTTAATAGGCCAAAAAGCTCCTATCAGTTATTTAGTTACTCCTGAAGTTGAGGAATACATTGCCGCCAATAGATGTTTTGAAGTGGGTGATGTTTAGAGGAACAGACCCCCGCGATCCTTCGGCAGACTCAGGACGGCAACCTCTCCTGTCATGTTGAACAACAGTGAAGCATCTTGTTTCATCCTTTTTACATACTTGCAATAAGGTTCTTCCCTGCGGTCAGAATGACAACCGTGGTTAATTCTTTCCCAAAAACATACTGCTGTAATGGACTTGTGTGGCTGATTCCCACTAGTAAGGGGGAAGACAAGGGTGTGTCGGAAAGCTCTAAACCACCGCACTCCTTCGGCAGACTCAGGACGGCAACCGCTCCTGTCATGCTGAATGATAGTGAGGCATCTTATCACCCCTTGTTAACACATTTGCAATAAGGTTCTTCCCTTCGGTCAGAAGGACAGTGGGAGATTACAAATCAAACACAGTGTACATTGGGCAGTGGTCGCTGTGTTTGGCATCGGGCAGTATTTTAGATTCTACCACCTTCGCCTTCAATTCATCGTTCACAATCACATAATCAATGCGCCAACCCTTATTATTGGCTCTTGCATTGGCCCTAAAACTCCACCACGTGTATTGGTGGGGGACATCACCGTTTGCATGGCGGAAAGTATCAACATACCCGTGGTTTAAAAAGCGGGCAAACCATTCACGCTCTTCGGGCAAAAAACCACTGCTGTTTTTGTTACCTACAGGGTCGTGTATATCAATAGGTTCGCGGCAAATGTTATAATCGCCCACTAAAATAAGGTTGGGTATTTCTTTGCGCAAATCGTTCACATAGCGTAGAAAGTACTCCAGCCACAGCATTTTAAAGGCTTGGCGGTCTTCTCCACTCGTTCCGCTTGGGTGGTAGGCACACAATACAGAGTATCCGTCGTAATCGGCACGTATTACACGGCCTTCGCTATCGTACTGCTCATTGCCGCAACCGTACACCACGTTTTTAGGTTCGGTTTTGCTAAGAATAGCCACCCCGCTATACCCTTTCTTTTCAGCAGGGTACCAATAATGTTTATAGCCCAACTCGTCGAAAATGGCGGTGGGTATTTTAGTCATATCCGCTTTAATTTCCTGAAAACAAACGATATCAGCATTTTGCTGGAGCAACCATTCGGGAAGGGTTTTATCAACCGCAGAGCGGATGCCGTTTACGTTGTACGTGATAACTTTTACCATGATGCCAAATTAAAACAAGTTTGAATAATATTGAGTGAAAAGGGTTGATTTTTATAAGGGGATATTAAACCCAATGTTAGCACCCACTGTATAACTGCTCAGTGAAAATTTTGGTGTATCGCCATTTATTTTGCCGGCTGTTCTCCATTTTTGGTTCGATAAATCAAGTTGGTAACCTCCGTAAACGCCAAACGTGAACCCACCCTTGTGTATGCGCAAATCAGCCATGGCGTTTAGAAACATACCCGGGTTTACATAGGTGGTAGTTCTATCGCTGCCAAAAACATCTTTCCTACTTTCATCCGTTAGGCTTTCTATGGTTTGCATTTCCCAACGTTCATAACCATAACCGGCTGAAAGTATAAAATCAACAGTGTTACTTTTAATCAAATCACCGCCGTACAAAAAGTTGATGGAAAACCCAGAAAGTGCAATAGATGTTGAGTCGTTTATATTGCGGGTTTCGGTAGAAAACCAAACGAAGCGATTAATAAGTGAATAACTGCGGTTTTTAGAAAAATTAAACTCAAAACCATAAAACTGTACCGATGGATTGAAATCGGTTTTCAATCGGTTATTCAGGTTAGCTATGTTCATCCCCTTTGCACCTGCGGTGCCTAAAAACATTATACGTTCTTTGTTGTTGGGGTCAAACAGGCTTGAAATGTCCATCGTTTCTTCTATGGTTTCAGCACTATTCTCATCGTTCTCGTTGTAGTTGATAATTACCGCATTAAAACGTTTTGAAAGTTGGGCAAACGCAGGGTCGTCATTGTTTAAAACCGTCAGAGATATTGTATTTAATTCGGTATTACTTATCAAACTGTCAAGTCCGGTATTTATAGATACATTATCATCCATAAAATCAAACATTGCCGGATAAAAAATAGCACATGAGAATACCTTACCTTCTAAAGGACTACCCACGGTATTGTTTAGCCTTGTGGCAAGAGAATTGAAATAAAAATAGCTGCAATCTTCTTTCTCGCGGCTGCGTTGGGTGTGGCAGCGACCAAACTGACCAAAAATTTTGTTTTGGGGGTTTTGGGTTATTAATGCTTTTACGTTTTGCTCCATGTAGTTTTCGCGGAAAATGTATTGGTGTGCTGCTCCTTCGTAAGAATCATACACAAAAAAGTCCTCAATGTTTTTTATCTCCGCTTCAAACAAATTAAAATTGCTGCCTAAGTAAGCTTGGTATTTCTCTTTGTGTTTTTTGTAGTTCTCTATCACCAGCTCTACCGTAAACCGCGTGTTTACATATACTTTGGTATAAGCTGAGTCATCAGCAGGTTTTTCAATGCCTTCATAATCATATTCATCACCCTCTTCCTCGTTTTCGTTTTTGGCTGATTCATAATCGTGGTATTCAGAAATGGCTTTCAGCGACTCGATGTGTAGTTTAATGGAGTCGTGCGGAGTCCCATCTTCAGGCATCAACGATTCAAGCATTTTCACCGGATATACAGGCTCGCGCTCCAAATCAACAGAGGCCAATGAAAACTTTTCGTTATCAGGCAATGAGTCGTAAAAATCACGCAACCCCTTAAACAATTCAAAGTACTCGTCATAAGTGTGCCTGTCAAGTAGGTCAAGAACATTGCTGTCTCCCGTTTGCACATATTTATTGGCAGCGTATCCTAACGAGTAGCCGAACTCCATCATAAACACACGCACACCGGCAGTTTTATGCAGGTATTTAAACATTTTAAGTTCAAGCTGTGAGTTCGATTTTAGGTAGCGGTGGTCTTCTCCGGTAAAAAAAACACTAAACTGCGAAAGGTAAGCACTGTCAAGTGCTGCAAAACTGCTGTAATCGTTATTGTTTTCTACATCCAATACCTGTTTTTGTGCTGATAATCGGATACATGAAAAGGCAAGAAGTGCAAAAAGGAGTTGTTTCATCAAACGTTATTTAACTACTAACTTTATTGTAGCAGTATTTGTTGTGCCTTGTGCCATTAATTGGTAAACACCTGCAGCCAAAGGATTGTTTGCTGTTAGCGTGTAGCCTGCGCCTGTATTTTGGGCTTGCATGGGTATAGTACGTCCGTTTACATCAGTAAGGATAAATTTAACATCTCCAAAACCATCGGGCACTTGTATATATACGGTGTTTCCGTTGGCAGGGTTTGGGTACACCATTAGCCCATTATTAATTACAATATCACCAATTGAAACCATATCAAACTCGGCAGAGTATTCGGCACGTTTCACGGTAGTATAGGTATCGTCTTCAAACTCAATAATGGCCAGTTGTTGCATGCCGGCATTTTCGCGGAAAATACGGTATTGATAGGTGCGTAATGAGTCGCCTTGGTTAATGCCCATTGCAGCCAATAGAAAAGGGTCGGCAGGCAAACCGCTGATATAAAAACTATCTACGCGCAACGTTTCTGATTTAAGCAGCAAGGCATCGTAGGTAGTACCCGGCTGGCCTTTTGAGGGCACGCGGCAGGTACCATGGCTTATTACCTCGTGCGAGGCATCAAAATAATTATCAAAATAGCAGGGGGTATTATTAAAGCCCAGCAAGGCAATATTCATGGTAAACTCTGTATGTGCCTTTGCTTGTGCTATCCAAGTTTTAGTATGCTGTAACGGAAAACTGATTTGCGTGTATGGTAAAGCAAAGGGGTACGTTTGGGCAGGAAAGGTAACCGAGTCAGTGGTTTGCCCGGTAATAAACGATAAACTAATGGTTTGTTTCTCATAACCAATCCCCAGTGCATCAATGCCGCTATTGGTTTTTTGCAGGTAAATTTGCTGACGTACGGGCAAAGGGCCAAAATATGCCCATTCTTCGCTGCGCTCATTTGCGGCTGCAAACACAGGGTGGTTGCTTATTGGTGTATATGTTACCTGCCTGCGCCCACCGCGTTTTTGCACACTGCCTAAATCCCACAGGCTACCTGTGGCGGTATTAAGTGCAGGTACAGTCCCTGAATCGGTGTATTGGTATGTGGCTGAGGGTATGCTTGGAAAATTGCTTGGCGTAAGACTTATTTGTGCAGTTGCAAGAGTAGCTGTTCCTAAAGCGGAAGCGAATAACAAGTAAATTTTTTTCATACAGGTGGTTTGAGTGATAAACAAAACTATATTATTTTTTGCATAGATGTAGTGCCCTGCTCAATAAGCAGTTAAAGGGCAGGCTCTCTGATTTTTCAGGTGGTTTTTTCTAATTCGCTCCAATATTCGGCAGCACGGCGGGTGTGGGGTATCACAATAGTACCGCCTACAATGTTTGCAACGGCAAACACTTCATATACCTGGGCTTTGGTAATGCCCAATTCATAACATTTTCCTAAATGATATTTCACACAATCATCGCAGCGCAACACCATGCTGGCTACTAAGCCCAGCATTTCTTTGGTGGCCACAGGCAATGCGCCTTCGGCGTATGTTTGCGTATCTAAGTTAAAAAGACGTTTAAGCACCAAGTTATCGGCACCCAATATCTCTTCGTTCATGCGGGTGCGGTAATCGTTAAAATCTTCAACAAGTCCCATAGTAGTTTTTTCAGGCAAAATAAGGAGTTATTCTTTGTTTTGTTTTGTTTTTCGGGTTTTGGGGGCGGGTTGTTCTTCGGCAGCGGGGGGCGGTTCAGTTGCTCCGGTTTTCCCCTCTGCATAATCGCGCACAATTTTAAAACCTAACCGCACGGCAATGGTATGCAGCAAGCGTAGAGCAATTTTCTTAATAAACCCTTTTATGTTATCAGCCTTCCAAATTCCGCCAAGTATATCTTTGGCAATGCCAAAACTTTTGGGCGATTTAATAAACCCGTATATGGCTGAGTTGGCTGCCATGCCTATGTAATTATCCTGTAAATACTCCAGCCGTTTATCAAGTTCGGTTTCCATAGTGCGGCATTCAAGCTTGGCCTTATTAATACGTTGTTGCAGTTGGGCTACATTCTTAATACGTTTTGCCATAAAAGTTACAATTAAAGTTCTTCCTCCTCGTCAAAATCATCTTCGTCGTTGGCTATTTCGCGGGCCACAATATTGGCCACGGGCGTTTGGATAAGCGGTTTGCGCAATACCAAAGCCAGCACAAACAGAAGAAATAATATGCCTGTGCTGATGCCAAACCCCGTTGCATAGCTGCCAGTTTTTTCAGCCAGCCAAAACGAAAACCACATACCGGCAAACACAATTACGAACAACAGGATAAAAAACACAATGAATAGCGAAAAGAACAAACCCAATGCTTGCGAGGTTTTTAGTGAGGTTTGCAACCGCAGTAGTTCAAGGCGCTTTTCGGCGTAGCTTTTTACCACCTGTTTGGTTTGGGTAAAAAAGTCTTTAAAGTTATCTTCCATAACAATACTTGCAGCAGGTATTGCCTGCATGCCTTACTACTCAAAAATACCACTATTTTTAGATGGACGGTGAGTGTTTGTGGCTTTATATTTATTTTTACTGACGAAACACCCCAAAAATACTATTATGGCAAATTTTGACAGCGGCCGGATGCGGCAAACCTTCTTTCTGATAATTATAACTGCATTGGGGTTGCTTATTTTTTGGGAGGTTTATCCCTTTTTAACTGCCTTGTTGGGTGCAGTTACTTTTTACGTATTGTTTAGGGGTTTAATGTTTCATCTTTCGCTGAGGAGGCGATGGAATAAAACCCTGTCGGCATTGCTGATAATGGCACTTTCGTTTGTTATTATTCTATTGCCCACCGGTGTATTGCTAAAGCTGCTATACGATAAGTTGATGGTGCTGCTTAGCGAACCCGATGTGTGGCTGGCTAAGGTAAAAGCGGTGGTAACCCAATTGAATACAAGACTGGGTACAGATTTATTGAGCGATAAAAACGTGGAGCAACTGCCTGCTATGTTGGGCAATGTAGTACCCAATATTTTAATGGCAACCTTTGATACACTGTTGATTGTGGCGCTTATGTATTTTATCCTGTATTTTATGCTTACGGGGGGACGCAATATGGAGCGTTGGTTGTATGAATATGTACCGTTGAAGGATGAAAACGTAATTAAAATAGGGAATGAGATATACAGCATGGTGCTTTCAAACGCTATTGGTATTCCGTTGCTGGCTATTATACAGGCTGTTTTTGCGTTTTTTGCTTATTTGTTTTTAGGCGTTCCCGACCCTTTGCTATGGGGAGCCGTTACTGCTTTTGCGTCCATGCTGCCCGTTATTGGCAGCACTATCGTGTGGTTTCCCCTTAGCTTATACCTGTATTTTAACGGCCAAGAGTGGCAGGGCATTACTCTTTGGATTTTTGGAGCAGTAGTGATTATTAATATCGACAATGTTTTCCGTTTGGTACTGCAAAAACGCATGGCCGACGTACACCCGTTAATTACTATGTTTGGGGTGATAATTGGGGTAAGTTTATTCGGTTTTATAGGGCTTATATTCGGGCCGCTGTTGGTATCTATGTTTATTTTGCTGCTTCGCATCTACAACGATGAGTTTGTGCAAAAGCAGCGTACGATTGAGGACTGATGAAGAGACCTTATATGAATAACAGGTAAAAAACTCGTCGCTTTTTTGATAGCGGCACATATGGTCTTAAACCATACGTTGTCGGAAATTTCAATGACAGAATTTGTTATACTAATAAGGGATTAAAGTATCATCAGTCTTGAGGATAGTTTAATCTATAAATGTAATGATATTTTCCACCAATGTAGTAGTTGCCTGCATAGTAGGTAATATGGTTAATCCATTTAAAAGGGGCTAATTTTTCATACGCATTATTCTCTTCAATCACATACAATCCTCCATTATGCCTGAAAATACCACATATCCATATTTTGTTGTTTAAGTATTCAGCTGACCAAGGATACAGCCAGCTTTCGGCAATTACAGGCTTCCACTTCCTTCCGTTATCATTAGTGATATAAACACCGCCGGGGAAAAAACTGAGCAATAAAGTATTTTGATCACCTGAAATGAATTGGATGTTACCCAAAGAAGGAAAAGAAGGGGTTTTGATTTTTTTCCAACTATTTCCATTATCTAATGAAAAAAATACTTTATGCGGGGTAGCAACATATAATGCGGTTTGATTGCTATGGAGGATATTTTTTCCTGTATATACTATACTATCAAGGTGTATTTCATTATCCAATTTTATGCGTATATCATCCCAAGACAAACCGTCTTTCGACCTGAAAAGTCCTTTACTTTCAGAAGAAGCAAAAAGATAAGTTCCATTACTTTCTAAACTCCAGAAAGTACTATCTGTTAGCCCATTTTTCAGTTTATGCCACCTCATTTTCGTGGTATCATAAAGGTACAATCCTTTAAATTTTGTAGCACAATACACATTGTTTTTGTGGGCGCATATTGCTGTTACTAATAATTCACCAAGCCCTTTATTTGCTTCTACAAACGAGGCTCCGCTATCAGTTGAATAGAACACCCCTTCTCCGTCATTAGCTACCCACAATCTATTACCACAAATTGCAAAACCAGCACATTCGCCCATTGCAACAGAATCAGACGGCTTGCTATCTCTTAAAAAAAGGGTATCATAGCTGACGGTGCGTTGTCCGTTAGCAACGAAGCAGAAATGTAATAGCAAACATAAAATCAGTGGATATTTTAGCTGCATACACAAATTAAGGATAGTATTCCCAAACTTCAGTTGAAATAAGAGTATTAGATACCGTGTAAAACGAGAATGTATAAATTAAAGTATCTGTTGACCAATTTATTGGTGGATTGTCATCAGTATATTTTAATAATGTCATTGTGGGGGCGGGATTTAGAATGTGCGTTTCAAGTGCTATTGGTGCGCTACCATTTACAACTCTTGTAACAGTGTAGTTGTTATAGCCAACCTCACTGGGTGTTAAATCAACACCAATATGGGGATAATCGTGTTCTGAGCCAGGCCCCATGTATCTGCATTCATACCTGTATGTATACGGAGGTGGATATTTACTGCGAACTCTTACACAGCAACCGCCACAGGTATTTCCACATTCGAGGCATTGTCTCCACTGTGCTTCAGAACAAGCACAGCCGCCAACATCGTCTCCTTCTCCTCCCCCAGCTGGCGGGCCGCCAATAGCTGTTTTACGCTCTATTTTTTGTTGGGCTTCAAGTTTTTTTTGCTTAGTTTGATCTAGGTTATTCTCTTTGTTGCATGAAAAGCTGCTTATCCCCAAAAGGAATAGAAATATCAGTATAATATTCTTCATTTTGATAGTATTTAATAAGCAATAATAAGAAATACATTTCTTTTAGTGGAATAAAATTTCTTTTTATTCTGATTTAAAACAAAAAAAAGAAGCTTACTCCATCCCTCTCCAAATCTCCCAGGCTTTATGAGCCTGTAGTTCAAGCATTGCAAGTCCTGTACAGGTGTTGGCACCAAATTCACGGCCCTTTTGTAAAAACAGGGTATCAACCGGGTTATATACCAAATCATACAAATAATGCTGAGCGGTTAAGGCTTCGTAGGGTATATGCGGAAATGTTTTTACGGCGGGATACATACCCAAAGGGGTAGTGTTTATAATCAGTTCGTAGCTTTTCAGCGTATGGTTAGAGATATCCTCATACGTTAACTGAGCCTCTGTATTCACTTGGCGGGATACTTTTACACTCTCTATACCCAGCTGACTCAGAACATACGCCACTGTATTAGAGGTGCCGCCCGTGCCCAGTATTAATGCCTTTTTTGGAGTGTGACCCTTTAAAAAATTCTCAAGTGTAATTTTAAACCCAAAACTATCGGTATTGTGTCCGTGAAGCTCTATAGAGGTATCAGTTCGGGTAATTTTAACCGTATTGACTGAACCGATGGCTTCCGCCTCAGGCGAAATACTGTCTAAAAAGGGAATGATTGTTTTTTTGTGGGGGATAGTTACGTTGAACCCCGTCAACGTTCGCTGGGTTTTAAGCCAATCGCGCAGTACGGTAATATTTTCAAGCGGAAACAGCTTATAACTTCCTTTTATGCCGGCATCTTGAAAAAGGCCTTCAAAAATTTCAGGCGACCGCGAGTGGCCAAGCGGATAGCCTATCAACCCCAATTGCATAGTTTATTTTTTAGAAAACCGATGACGCACAAACTCAATAATAATAGGCACCACCGAAATAAAGATAATACCAAAAATAACCGTTTCAAAATTATTTTTAACCCAAGGAGTTTGGCCAAAAATATAACCCAATAGGGTTACACCAACTACCCATAGGGCGGCACCAGCTATGTTATACGTAATAAATTTAGGATAGGTCATGCTGCCAACACCTGCCACAAAAGGGGCAAATGTGCGCACTATGGGCACAAAGCGGGCAATAATGATGGTTTTAGGCCCATATTTTTCATAAAAAGCATGGGTTTTATCCAAATGTTCGGGTTTCACAAGGTTTCGTCCAAACAGCTTGATTTTGGTAGCCCCCACACCAATATAACGGCCTACCCAATAGTTTACCGTATCGCCCAAGAAGGCTGCAATAAATAATAATCCAAGGATATAATACAGGTTTAATGTACCTGCTGCTGCAAAAGCTCCGGCAGCAAACAATAATGAGTCGCCGGGAAGGAAAGGCATTACAATCAGCCCGGTTTCAACAAATATGATGGCGAATAAGATACCATACGTCCAGTTACCGTACTCCTGTATAATCAACAACAGTTTCTCGTCAAGGTGAAGGATGAAGTCAATCAGAAACTTAATATATTCCATTGTATAATTTTGCGCAAAGTAACCGTTAATTTAGCACATTGCCTGCGCAGGATTATTATTTTTGTTGAGGCACAATGTAAGTGCTGCCCAAAACGTTATACACCCGATGAAAACCCTTAAAAAAGTACTGATACTGCTTCTTTTGGCCTTTTGTGTTGCCTCAGTTACCTCTTGCAAATCAAGCAAAGGGGGCGGGTGCAACTGCCCTACGTTTTAAGTAAACGTGTGCCTTGTGTAAACAGCGGGTGGGTTAAAAATCACCGTAATACACCTGAAAGCAAGGTAGTTTCAGCTCATCGCGCCACATATTCACCACTTGGTTGCGGTCGTCAAGCACAAACTCAATAAAGTACTTACCCTGTGCGTGTGCATCAAAAATCTCACGTTTTATAATAGCATCCTTGCGGTTGTCTTCATCTTTTCTCAACACCAATAAATCATATGGTATATTGTGCTGCGCCAACCATCGTTGTGTATTGGGCTGGTGCATCTGCTTCCGGCCTGAAAACAACAACACTTTATACCCTAATTGCCGGTATATTTTTAGCGTGTTGGCTACCGGCACATTCAGCAAATCTTTTTCGCAACCTTCTGCATTAAAAGGGTCGCGACCGTTTAGCAAAGCAAGCGTACCGTCAAGGTCGCAAATAATAGCTTTGGGCAATGTTTCAACTTGCTTGGCATAGCGTACACCGTCGTCATAAAATTGGCGGTGCATATCACGTATCACGCGCTCACCCACGGGCTTCTCACGTTGGGCATCGCGGGCAATGCACTCGTGCAAAGGCGTATCAAACTCTTTTACCTCAACCGTTACCGTATCATTGTGCTGTTTGTTAAACTCCTCTACCAATTGGCTGATACGGCTAAAATTTCGCTCAGACAGGTTGGTATCATCCACCACTACGCTTTTTCCTTCTTCAAGGGCTTTTACAATCAATATATCACGCACCTTCTTCACAAATTTTTCGTTGCCTCTGCTGGTGTAACCGTTATCAAACATCATCCGCAAATCATCGCGGTTAATACGTTTATACACATTGGGGTTTTCATCCACCAGTTGCTTGGCATACGTTGATTTGCCACTGGCAGGCAGTCCCCGCATCAATATCACTTTCTTCATCTATTCTTCAATATTACTAAAGGGTTTTGAAAACGTTGGGCGTAACATTTTCCATATCGCATCGCTGTAATCCCGTTTATCCAACATACTAAACAGTATAGCAGGGTAGGTACATTGCTGAAAATATAAAGCCGTTTCTTTACGGTCGCCCAAATCTTTAAACTCTGCCTTTGCCCTGTTTTCAATCTCAGCATAGGCATTCAGCAAATCTGTATTGGTTTTTCTCACCCAATTGAAAAACTCGTCGGGAACGCGGTCCAGCAATTCATCCAAATCATTACCCGCCCGCAGGTATTCCCAAATGCTAATGTTAGATACTTGGGTAATAATACGGTGTATGCGCACATACTCTTTAAATTTCACCTTATAGCGCAAGCCACTTGCAAAGCGTATTACAAAGCCTTCGCGGTTGTTTTCTTCAAGCGATTGTAATTGGCTGATATCGTTTACCCCGTCGTATCTTTTCACCACAGGGAAACCAATTTCTTCTAACGTATCTTCTTTGCCGGTTGCATTATCAACCACGGATAGCAGCACCAAATCTTCGGTGGAGCCATAATCCACCACGATGCGGTTTTCGGGGTAAATAATCTCGAACAAATAAGTTTTTTTGTGAGAAAGATTGGCTAACACATGGCCGTATTTGGCCTGCAAAATGGCATTGGCCTTCACCGATTGGTCGCTGGTAAACGACCCGCGCGTAGCAATAAAGGGTTGGTTATTGTGCCAATACAAAATACCCAACGAGCCGTCCATTTTTTCATAAACCTCAAACGGTTCATTGGGGATGTGCTGGTTTTCTTGCTCTCCTAAATTAAAAAACTTCGGGAACGGACGGGCTATCACATTCATATTGCTGTCCATAATCAAGCCCCTGCAATTTAGGGTTACCTCGTTCCATACCCTGTCATACTGCGCCTTTTGCGAGTAATTGTAAATAAACAAATCGGCCTGCGGGTGGTTTTGGCGCACCACAAAGCCGTCGGCCATCATTTCGTTTAACAGTGAAATCTCAAACATCATAAACAGGTGCTAAAATACGCATGGGGGATTAAAATCCGGTGGTTGTGGGATTTAAAAGAGACGGGTTTGAAAGCCCATCCTGTTACAATTACCTACCTGCAACGGACTTAAGTCCGTTGCAGGGGGTAATTTCAAAAGCGGCAGGTTTTAACCTGCCGTAGCGAGCAACTTCAATTTACATCCGCCTTCCGTATTCCGACGGGCATAAAGCCCGCCGCTTTTGTAGGTGTTCGTCCCGAAGGGTTTTAAACCCTTCGGGACGTTTTGGTCAAAAGCCCTGAATTTTATATTCAGGGTCAGCAATGCTCCCTCGTAAATTAATTGGCAACCTCTCAATAACGCCGGGTTTTATACCCGTCTGCTGTGTTTTACCCTGTTCCGACGGGCATAAAGCCCGCCGCTTTTGGCGGGGTTGTCTCGAAGGGTTTTAAACCCTACGGGACGTTTTGGCCAAAAGCCCTGAATTTTATATTCGGGGTCAGCAATGATCCCTCGTAAATTAATTGGTAACCTTATCAATAACGACGGGTTTTATAACCGTCTGCTGTCTTTTACCCTGTTCCGACGGGCATAAAGCCCGTCGCTTTTGAAGGGGTTGTCCCGAAGGGTTTAAAACCCTTCGGGACGTTTTGGCCAAAAGCCCTGAATTTTATATTCGGGGTCAGCAATTATCCTTCGTAAATTAATAGGCAACCTCTCAATAACGACGGGTTTTATACCCGTCTGCTGTCTTTTACCCTGTTACGACGGGCATAAAGCCCGCCGCTTTTGCAGGCGTTCGTCCCGAAGGGTTTAAAACCCTACGGGACGCTGCCAACGTTCAATAGCATCGGGTTTTATACCCGATGTACCAAGCCCGATGCACCAAGCCCGATGTTGCATACACCACGAGGCAGAAATAACCGTCTAATTTTGGTTACGGTACGTTTCATCCGCTCATTTTTACGGGTCGAAATATCAAAACGTGCATTCTTTTAGGGGTTTACGACCTTTGTTGCCATATAAATAAGTTATCTTGTATATACTATGAAACTAACCTCTATAGTTTTTCTGTTATCGTCACTGCTACTGGTTGCCATCTCTTGCAAGAAAAAAGTAAACACGGTTACTCCCCAATCAAAAGATATTACCGAAGTAGTATATGCCAGCGGGGTACTTGAACCCCAAAACCAATTTATACTGTATTCGTTGGCCGATGGCACCATTGCTGAAGTGTTTGTAGCCGAAGGGGATACAATAGGCACTTCACAACCGTTGTTGAGGGTAGATGGAAATGCTACCGAAGCCCGCTTATATTCAGCAGAAGAGATATACAAGACCGCCCAGCAAAACTATGGAGAAAACTCACCTGCCCTGCAAGAACTGAAAACACAACTGAACACCCTGAAAAGCCGTTTGCAGATTGATAGCACTAACTATGTGCGCTACAAACGCTTGTATAACGAAAACGCAGTTAAAAAGTCTGATTTTGAAAAGGCAGAGTTAACCTATATCAACTCGCAAAACGATTACAAAGCCACCAAACAACGGATTGAAAACTTACGGGGGCAACTGTACGTAACCTTACAAAATGCCCAAAGCCAGTACAAGATAACGCAAGATGATGTAGCGAATTACTTGGTAAAAAGCGGCACAAAAGGACGCGTGTATGATTTACTAAAAGAGAAAGGCGAGGTAGTGCGTCGCAGCGAAGCGATAGCCATTATAGGCGATGCTGAAAATGTGGTGCTGAAAATGAGTGTTGACGAGAGCGATATAGAAAAGATAAAAATCGGGCAGCAGGTGTTGGTGCAAATTGAAGCATACGGTGAGAAGATATTTAAGGCTAAAGTAACACGCATTTATCCTGCCATGAATAAGAAAGACTTTGCCTTTAGGGTAGATGCTGCAATGACTGAAATATTGCCCGCCATTTTCTCAGGAACCAACATTGAGGCGAACATTATTATACAAGAAAAGAAGAACGTGTTGTGCTTACCCAAAAGCGTAATGATGCCCGGTGATACCGTATTGGTTAAAACGGCGGATGGTAATAAGAAAGTAAAAGTGCAAAAAGGCATTGAGAACTTTGAATACATTGAGGTAATAGGCGGCGTTGATGCCAATACACAAATAATAACCAAGTAAGGCCAGTCATGAAAATTTTGCCCTACCTGCCCATACACATTGCTACCACACACCTGGTATCGCGCAAAAAAACCACCATCGTGGCTATTTTGGGGGTAACCTTCGGTATTGCCATGTTTATCATCATGATTAGTTTTATGACGGGGATAAACGACTTCCTTTCAGAAACTACGCTTACTTCTACGGCACATATACGGTTATACAACGATGTGGAGCTGGCCAAAACTACCATTACCGATAAATATCATAACAATCCTAACCACCTGACGGTGATACACAGCCCTCGTCCAAAAAACGAGTTACCAAAACTAAAGAACGGACTGCACGTGGCCGAACAGTTAAAAAAGCAGCCCGAAGTATTAGCGGTGTCGCCTACGGTTAGCTCGCAAGTGTTTTATAACTACGGCCCCACACAGCTAAACGGCATACTTACGGGCGTTGATATTTTGGCTGAAGACAGGATGTTTGACCTAAAGCCTAAAATGCGCAGCGGCGAAATTGAAGACTTGCTGGCCGGTAGCGATGCCATTTTGATGGGCGTTGGGCTGGCAAAAAAACTAAACGTTAAGAAGGGCGATAAAGTAATCGTTTCTACCCCTTTGGGCGGAACGCTTACCCTAATCATAGCAGGTACATTTTCGTACGGGGTAGGGGCAATAGATAACAGCCGCAGCTATGCCACCTTACAAACCGTGCAAAAAATACTGGGGCAAAGCAGCAGCTACATTACTGATATTAACCTGAAACTAAAAGACATTAACCAAGCCAAGAGTTTTGCACCCCAATATGCAAGCAGTTTTGGCTATACTGCCGAAGATTGGGAAACTGCCAACGCTACCATATTAGTGAGCTTTGTGATACGTAATGCCCTTACCATTGTGGTTGTAACCACCCTGTTGATTGTAGCAGGCTTTGGTATTTACAACATTATGAGTATGACGATTAACGAGAAGATGAAAGACATAGCCATACTGAAAGCTACAGGGTTTGCAGGTAAAGATGTGGTAAGCATCTTTATGTCGCAAGCAGTAATAATAGGTATCAGCGGGGCATTACTCGGGTTGGGGATTGGTTTTGCCGTGAGCAAATTCTTAAACTCGTTACCGTTTGATGGGGGTGAGTTTTTAGCAATGGATCATTTTCCGGTGGCCTTTGAGGTGAAACACTATGCCTTTGGAATAGCCTTTGGCATACTCACTACCTTTTTTGCAGGATGGTTCCCTTCACGAAAAGCTGCAAAAATAGACCCTGTGAGGATTTTGAGAGGATAAGCAATTAATGTGCAGGTGTGCCCCCATCCCCCTAAAGGGGGCTTTGGCAAGGTGACCGAATAACAGCAAGTAACATTGAAAGGTATGACAGCTTTGAGCGAAGGGAAAGTCCCCTTCAGGGGATTTAGGGGTGCAAATAACCCGTAACGGATAACTAAACAAATGATAGCGTTAAAGGCAGAAAATATAACCAAGTACTTTTACGAACCGCAAAAGTTTAAGGTGCTTAATAGCATTAACTTTGAAGTAAACAAAGGTGAGTTCCTTAGTTTGGTAGGAAAATCAGGCTGTGGTAAATCAACCTTGCTGTATGTGTTATCAACCATGGATACTGACTATGAAGGTTCATTGATGATTGACGGTGTAACCGCAACAGGCAAAACCCAAAACCAGTTGGCTCACTTACGCAACGAAAAGATAGGGTTTGTATTCCAGTTTCATTTTTTATTGCCTGAGTTTACCTGCTTGGATAATGTAATGATGCCGGCCCTTAAACTGGGTAAATACAGCCGCGATGAAATACGAGACCGCGCCTATGAAAAACTAAAGATACTGGGTATGGAAGATCAGGCATTAAAAGCTACTTCAAAACTTTCCGGAGGGCAGCAACAACGGGTGGCTATTGCGCGTGCACTGATAAATGACCCGTTATTAATAATGGGTGACGAACCCACCGGAAACTTGGATACTAAAAATACACAAATTGTTTTTGACATATTTAAGCAGCTAACGGTAGAGTATAACCAAACCATTGTGGCAGTTACCCACGACAAGGGTTTTGCAAAAAACTCAGACCGTATTATTGTGATGCAGGACGGTGAAATGATTGATAAAAACTTTTTTGATGAATAGGTGTAAAAGAAGTCCGATAGCAGGGTCAAAAGCATTATACCGCACGGGTATCATACTCACGCTTGCTGTAGTGGGGTTAGTTGCCCGTATGATATTTTTCTCGGATATGTTCACCTTTGGCGAACATATCCAGAGCTTTTTCCTAAGCCTTGTAGTAATTTCATTTATTTGGCTCGGTTTAGAAAAAATAAACGGGTTCTTAAACCGCACCGTGCCCTTTACAAAAGGGGTGATGCGCCGCATAATTGTCCAGCTTATTATCGGGCAGGTATTTTTTTATGGTTTTTTGATGGTGATGGGCTTAGTTATTGTGCCCATCTTTAAAAAAGTTGATTATACCCGTGAGCTCATCTTTTCAGGCTTAGTGGTGTACTTGTTGGTAAACATTGCCGCCAACTCTGCTATTATCGGGTTTCACTTTTTTAACGAGTGGAAAAAATCACTCCTTCAACAATCCATGCTTGAAAAAGAAAAATCACAGGCAAATTTTGAAAACCTTAAAAACCAGCTGAATCCTCACTTCTTATTCAACAGTTTGTCTTCTCTAAACAGTCTGATATTTGAAAACCCCGAACTGGCCTCAAAATTCTTGAAGCAGTTATCAAAGGTTTATCGCTACCTGCTTGAGAATAACCAAACCGAATATGTGCCGCTTGAAACCGAAATCGATTTTGTAGAGCATTACATATCGTTACTACAAACCCGTTTTGGTAAAGGGCTGGAGGTAAAAATGCAGCCGCCCAACCCCGATGAGACACATTACCGGGTTATACCCGTTACCCTGCAAATACTGGTAGAAAATGCCATAAAACATAACATTACCTATGAAGACAGCCCCTTAAAAATTGAGATATATACCCAAAACGGATATTTAGTAGTGCAAAACAACCATCAACCCAAAACCCGGGTAGAGGGGAGTAACAAAAGAGGGCTGGATAACCTGCGCGACTTGTATTACTATACCACCGGAAAGGAAGCCATTATTGAAAGTTCGCCTCTAATTTTCACCGTAAAAATTCCATTGATAGCCGCATGAAAGCCGTAATTGTTGAAGATGAGAAACTGATAGCAGCCGACCTTAATAAGATGCTGGCACGCTGCTGCCCCGATATTGAGATTTTAGTTACCCTAAACAGCTTAAAAGCTTCGGTAGAGTGGTTTAATGCAAATCCAACTCCTGATTTGGTGTTTATGGATATACAATTGAGCGACGGTACCAGTTTTGAAATATTTGAAAAAACAGGGTTGCAATGCCCAGTAATATTTACCACGGCCTATAACGAGTACGCTATACGAGCGTTTAAAGTGAATAGTGTTGATTATTTGCTGAAACCGATTGATGAAGATGAATTGAAGCGCGCGGTTGAGAAATACCGGAAGGTGTTTTTGCTAAACGGGAACACATCGCCATTGCAAGCCCAAATACAGGCACTTGTGCAGCAAATATATCCTGCACCCCACCCCAAGCACAAAGAGCGGTTTATTGTGCATTATAAAAACACGCTAATGCCGGTGAACACCGACCAAATTGCATTGTTTGCCCGCGATGAGTTGGTGTTTATTTACACGCAAGACGGAGAGCGCTATATCCCCGACCATTACAATAGTTTGGATGAAATTGAAGCCGAGCTTGACCCACAGGTGTTTTTTAGAGCAAACAGGCAGGTAATTGTGAACATAAATGTGATTGAAAATTACCGAGCAGATTACACAGGAAAGCTTCACGTGAAGCTGAAAACAGCTCTATATCCCGAAACCGATATCAGCCGTGAGAAAGCCCCTTTGTTTAAAAAGTGGCTGGGGTAATCCATAGTTAAAAGTTGTGAAATATAGCGTCGGGTTTTTACACCCGACGCGTAAGAACTATTGCAGTGTATAACGCAGCGATATACCCCCTTGCGTAATAGCCGTTGGGAAGGCGTTTGAAGTAGCAGGGGTTGTAACGCGACGGTCGTAGTAGAAGCGTAGGTTCAGCTTCTCGTTCAACATATAATCAATTTGTGGTTTAATGGCCAAGATGCGTTGCCCTTGTGTGGGTGTAGTAACAAGGTTTTGCAAGTCGCGGCGCATAGTAGCCACATCACGGATTGAGAAATCAATACGGATGTTTAAATCGTTTTTAAGGAATGGTTTGCGGCCGCCTATTTTAAACGGCAGGTAAATCTCTTTAGCACGGTACCCTAAACCAATTACAAACTCAACGTTACGGGTCTCGCTCAAACTGTAGTTAGACAGCGAAAGAGCCAGTGTGCGCGATGATTTGTATTCAAAATTGGCAGTAACATTATTGATAAAGTTAATGTCGATACGAATCAGCGGGTTAAAGCTTTCGTTAATGGTTACCGAACGTATTTCGTATTTAGGATAGAAGTTACTGTCAAGCGGGTTAATACTGTCAGTACGGCTCAGTAGCGTGGTGTATTGGGGCACACTGTAAGTTGAGCTGTATGAAGAAGAAAGGGTAATACTGCTGGCAAACTTCTTCACGGCCTTCAATCGGCTTAAACCGTTGTAGTTAATACGTATAGAAGGGAAAGGTATTTTGGGGAATAAATCAAGGTTTTGGTCGGATGCGTTTTTGCCGGTGTAAGCAGCCAAAAACGATGATATTAACACATCCTGATTTTTATTGGTATATCCTTGCGGGAAACCTGTTTGTGATGTACTTGTTGAACGGGGATTTTCATTAGCAAGACGTTGAGCAATAATAAAACGATTGTTCAACATTTGGTCAAATGAAGGCGAACTGGTATTGATAAACTTCTTTTCTAATGCTGTGCGCAAAGTTGAGATACCTACTTGGAAACTTCCCTGCTCTTGGAAACCATAATCACGGAAACCGTCGCTGGCCTCATCGTACCTAAACACACTTTGCAAATTTTGGGTGTGGCTGCGTATAAAGCGTAACTCAACCCTAAAGTCTTTTATCGGCTCCAAAGTAGCATTGGCGCTAAACTCTTGTTTGCTGGTTTGTATAAAATACTGGTTTTGTTGAGTATCAATACTCAAAAATCCTTCGCGTGCCATACGGTAGCGCACCTCAGGGTCTTGGCTACCAAATACAAAATCCCAACCCGGCGCATTGCGTTCGGCATCATTACCTGCATACAATGGTGTATGCCTGAAACCGGGCAACGTAGTACCTTTGGTAGAGGTATAATTAACCGATGCATTTTTAAGCATCATTAATGTTTTGGCCAATGCAGTACCAAATCCTGATAGGGGCGATTCCTCTTTTTTCTTTTTCTTCTTCTTTTTCTTGTCTTCACCCTCGCCTTCTTCTTCCTCAGTCTCGGTTTTTTGTTCTGCTTTTGACTGTTTGGGTTGGTTTTGATTAATGCGTCGCAATGCAGGGAACTTGTTATACAAGTTCATCATATTAAACTGTGCCGTGTACGAGTAGTTTTGTGAGTTTTGGATGGTATTGCCCAAAAACGATGTAGCAGGTGGTGCAGTTGTCCAACCATAGTTAGCACTATAACGCGTGCTTGCCGTAATCCAGTCGGTTAAAGGCAACTTGGCAAGAGGCAGTGTATAGTTTACGTTGGTTACTTGGGTAAAGTTGGTAGTACGTCCCAAACCAATCAAATTGTTTTGTATTGTATCCACCTTGCTGGGCTCCTCGTTTTGGTCTATACGGCCCGCAGGTTCATCAATACGTGCATTAGCGGTTGATTGGTAATCAATTTTCAACGATTTTGTCAAATCCCACCGCATGTCATACACGCGGTTCATAGTAAAGTTCTTGTCGTATAAGATGGGCACAATGGTTAGTGGCCCGTCGTTATTACGGTTTATTAAACGGGCATAATAACGGTCAACATCCGCTCTTGCCGAGAAACTCTGCGGGTATAGCGTGAAGTTGAAATCTCTGATTAATTGCATGTATTTGCCGCCTTTAATTTTCTTAAAAGGCTCAATACTTTTAGCTCCTGTGGCAAAGGTATAACCAACACTACCGCGCCAGGTGCGTTGCAGGCTGGCTGCAATTTGCTGGTTGCGCCTAAATACCTCTTGGAAAGAGAAGCTACCGTTAAGGTTTTCAATGTCCCAAAGTTTTGCATTGCCTCCACCGGTGCGGTTTTTACGTACGTTGGTAAAGTTATAGCTGCGCCTTGCGGTGTAATCCTCGGCAGCATTTAAAATTTCTTGTTTTTGCTCTTCGGTTTGGGCGGTGCGTAGTGTGGTACTTAGTAATATATCAGGATTCAGCGGGTTGTATTTGGGGCGAATAAACTGCTCGCCGCGTTGCATAAAGAAGGGAACAGTAATACCCCATTTGGCAGGGAAGAATTTACCCAACTCTAACGAGGTTTGCATATCGTACAAGTATATCTCGTTCAGGCTTCGGTCGTTCAGTTTTTTATCAATCCCCCCCCAACCTATTGATTGGTAGTTACCCGATATGGTAAAGGTACCCAAATCGGCCAGCTTAGTAACCATCCTTGCGGTAGCAGCTTCACCGCCTTGGTTGTTAAACTCAACCACACGTAACTCGTTAAACCAAATCTCACCGCATTTTTCTAAACCGTCATCCGCGCCGGGGTTATCATTTTTCAAAGGGTTGCGTACACCCATCATAATTACCCGTACGTTGCTCATATCAGGCAAACCTTTTAAGGTAATACGCTTACCGCCCCCCATATCGTACACAAAATCCTGTGTTAGCGGGGCTTTAGCATTTTCGCGCAATTGTTTGGCCAGATAAAACTCTTCAAGGGCAATATTTATTTCGTTTTCGCTGGGCCACACCTGTTGGGCATCACGGCTGTTATTAGGTGTTACCAGTAAAGGCAATTCATATTCGTAATAGTTATTTTCAAGGTCAGTACCTAAACGAATAAAGGCCTTTACATCGCCGTTTCTAAGATTATTGTCTTCACCTTCGGCATGCACAAACATGCGTAGGCGTTTGTAGTTACGAATATCAAAACGGGTGGTTTTAAATACCCCGCGGGCATCTCCGTCTTTCAGGTTACAAAAACGTACCGATAGCGACTGCTCGTTTTGCTGTACGTTGTTTGGGGTGGTTACGTCCAACTCACGGAAGAAACCAGGAGGCAATACGTAGTTTACAGGTACACGAGTACCGTTTTCTTCAATATTTACAGTGGATACAGAGAAGGTGGTATTATCTCCGGGCGAGCCGGGAGGGGTTGGTACACCCACGCTAAGCGGTTTGGTGTAACGCCTCCAGTCTGCACGCACCAGCTGCATTTGTGCAAAACGTAGTACAACGGGTTGGTCAAAATCTTTAAGAAACAAACGCGCAAAACGGATGGATTTAAAATCGCTGATATTACCCACTTTGCGGCTGTATGAGTTAATGGGGATGCGAAGTTGGTACCAAGTTACCTGCTCTACTTGCCCATTAGGTAACGTAACAGGTACCGAGGCACTATCTGTTACATAGTTTCTGCCCACTATCAAAGAGCCGGGCTTCAAATCGATTTTATACTGGTAGTATTCTTCAGTAATGTTTAAGCTGAAATCGCGGTTAATGTCCTCGTCGTCGGGTTGGTTGGTGCGTGTAATAGGATAACCGTCAGGTCTGAAGGTAGCGGGTTTAGAGTTTCCTTCTTGCCCGTTTATTTGTTGGTGGCGTTGCAAAATGCCCAAGCTTTGTGCATCAAACGCACCACTGCTATGGAATTTATAATTATCGCGGGCAGGGTCTTCAAGAGCGTTCAAATAAGCCGCTGAGGTAGCTCCGTGCGCATTGCGCATACTATCTAAGTACAGGGCAAAAATTACACGCTCAGTGGCATCGCTCATACCATCCAGCCCCACGTCTTGGGCATCACGCACATCAGGGTCGGCATCAAAGGCATTGTTGATGGCAGGCACATTGGGAACAATCGCCCACTCAGTAGTATCAATCAACGGAAGCGGGGTATTGGGTTTGGGCAATCCGTTTTCAAAACTCTTACGGGTATCGCGCAACACATCTTCTGATACTGACCCAAGGTTTAAATAAAGCGAGCCACCCGAAAGGTTGTTCGAGTTAAACTTACCGTCTTGTATCGTTCCGTTAGGCCCGGTAAGAAAAGGATCCATCATCCAAATCTCTACATAATCAATGTTGGCGGCCTCAAAGTCGTTTTGGTCAATACGACGCATTATACCTCCCCAACTGTTTCTTGGGTTAGCTAACTCTCCTTGTGCATTGAGGTTAGACACCGAGAAGTTGTAAGGGCCGGGTTTGTATGGATAATAGGCAAGGTCAAACGTAGGCAAGTTAGTAGGCACCCCTTGTTGCAGCTGGCGGTTGGGAAATACTTCGGTTTGGTTTACCTGTCTTGTGTAGTGGTTTGACAGGATGGTTGCATCGCGCAGATTGGTTGGGGTAGGAGGGCTGCTGGTGGTAAGCTCGCTAAGGAAAATATTATCCAAAGAGTACCAAGCCAAGCGGGCACGGTTTTGGCCAAATTGAAGTGCGTTTGTTGGAGATTGAGTTTCAGGAAACAAATCGGGTTGACCTTCCGGTGTGCTGGCAATAAACCAGCCGGTACCTAAACGTAAATCAAACGGAGTTTCGCTGGCCTCAAAGTCATCTATAAATGCAGTACCGCGTTGTCCAATAGTTTTAGGGTCGTGGGGAAATAGTTTAGCCCCTTCAAAACTAAACTGAATGTTTGAAGGCTCTTTGGTGCTGATAAACGGTAAGCGGTCAATCAAACGTGTTAACCCGCGCGATTCACGGCGTATGGTACCGTCAATGCCCACAATCGTGTTCAGTAAGGGTTCTTCACCAATGTTTACTTTTGGTGTGATAGGGCGCTCGTACAAGTGCATTACCGTACCACCCACAATAAAGTCTTTATCAATTTTGTAATCAAAGCGGGCACCCATCAAGGTTTTTTGCTGTATGCTGAAAAGGTTGTTGTTTTCAGAAGTTACTTTGATTACCGCACCCGAGTTAAGGATGCCTGTATTTAATATTTTAACACGACCAACAGTATAATCAACGATATAATCCGTACCCTCTGTAAGCAAGGTTCCGTTGGCGGTTACCCGCACCGACCCTTTAGGCACGTTGATAGCATTCAGTGAAATTTCGGAGTTGGATGAGCCTTGATAACTTCCGCGAAGGAAGAATTTATTTTTTAATACTTCTTGTTGTGCCAGCCACTTGGTAGAGTCGTACAAGGCATCAAAGGCATAATAATCGGCGTTTTTCTGTTGCGTGAACTTCGTTCGCAAGTACCGTCCGAAGGGTTCCCTTACAGGGAAGATAATGCGACCCGTTGCTACGTTTATTGTTATACCGTCAAGAAAGTCGAAAATACCATCAGGCGTTGGCTCGTTTTGCTGGTTCACCCTGTCGCAATTAAGTACCGAAATAAGCGGTGTAGCGGTGGCAAAATTAGGTTCATCAGGCAATACGGGAATGTAATTCAAATCAGCACCGGTAGGGTCATCGGCGTAGATTACGTTTAGTTTAAACTGCTCTTTCTTAACACTGAAAGCACCTAATGAGTAGATGTTTTTCATCATCAAATCCCATATTGGCAGGTTGGTAGTAATGGTACTCCCTTTCAGCATTTTCAGCATTAGTACCTTAGGCTGGTTAGGGTCAGGCGATTGTATTTGGCGGGCAAATTCACCTACCCTGTACACCTGCCCATTCATAGTATATTCAAACGCTACGGCAAGTATCTCATCATTGTTCAACTGCTGGTTTAGCGATATGTAACCCAAACGGGGGTTAAACGTAAACTCATTAGTACCCAATTGCCTTGCATTGTTCAATAACTGAAAATCCTGTATTGGGTTTAACCCCATGGTTTGGCGCAAATGGTTTACCGCATCGTTGCTTTCCCTTGCAGCAGCATTAGCAGGCAACTGCATGGTGTTATACAAGGTGTTTGATGTGTTATCAGGGTTGATGGGTGCAGTGGGGTTTAGCCATTGGTTGTTATATGGAGTGGCTTCGCCCAAATCCATAAAACCTAATATATCGCGTGTGTTTTCAAACACCCCGGTGCGGTTGGTAACCCACACCTCAACGTTGGTGATCAATACAGGCGAATTAATAAAAGCCGGGGTACTGCACCATTGGTCGTAGTTGTTAGCAAAATACTGGCTCAAAAAATAGTGACGGTTTACGTCGTAGTTATCAGCCTGTATATCAAAATTGGTTACTTGTGCGCCGCCCGTTACCTCAGTTTCTGTAGTTTGTCCGCGTTGTTGGGTAAATATGGTGGTAACCATTAAGCGACCAAACTGCATTTGCAGTTTAGCACCAAACAAGCTTTGGCCGCCTTGTATCAAACTGCTGTTAAGGGGTAAACTCACGTTACCCAACTGCACGTTTTTAATAATGTCGTCTTCTTTACCTTCCCAGTTAAGGTTTATTTGGTTATCAAAATCAAAGGTAGCTTCAGTATCGTAGCGCCAGTTGGTTTTAAAGCGGTCGCCAATGGTACCCGTTAAGTTAAATTGTATTTTTTGACGAAAATCGAACTGACCGTTGCGTTGCTGACGTACTGTAAATGCGGGGTTACGTACCACGTTAAAATTCCACCCGAAGATAATCTCGGCAGAACCTTGTGGTCTCAAATCCACCAAACCGCTACCAAACAAGCGGTCAATAATCTTAGGGCCCGTTTTTAGTTTATCAAAAATGTTACCGTTGCTTTGTACGTAGTTTTGGGCTTTTGAGCGTTGGCGGAAATAGTCTTGATTCTCTTTTTTGCGGCGTTCTTCAAGGTATTGTCCAAGGTCTTTTGTTTCAGGTAGTCTGTAATCATCGCCGCCTACGGTTTGCTTCTCAACGTACTGTCCCGTTGACGAGTCATACACCACTTCTTTTTTAATGTTCGAAGGGTCTTCTAAATCAAGGCCGTTAGGCTCCTTGTCTTCAAAATTCTTTTTGTCTTTAATGGGATATTTCAGTTTAGAACTGTCTCCGGCCGTGCTGTCGCCCGGCCCCCCTTTTCTTTTGGTGCTGTCAGCATCAATATATTCCCCGGCTGCAAACCACGTGCGGTTTGCATTGGGTACAGTTATGGCAAGTATGGGCAATACGAAGCCCAACACCACAAATAAAGCAACATTTTTTGGCGAACCCATTAAAACAGTTTCTTACTTACTTTCCTCAGTTTAGCTTTGGTTAGTTTCCAAAAGTAAAGTTATCTCCGATAGGCTGTTATTTTTTGTAGTTACAACTATAAGTTTTTTAGTGCAATTTTTATAATCTGTTCTACTTCAATATCTCCCTTCGCGTCATCCACAACTTTCTTCACCACCTTTTCAACGTTGGCTCTGTTAAAGCCCAGCATAAGCAGTGCGCTAATTGCTTCTTGCCTTGCTGTGCTTTGTACACCGCTGCCTGCTGTGTGCATTTCAATACCTGTACTCTCTCCTTTTTTCACTTTATCCTGCAATTCAAGTACTAAGCGTTGAGCAGTTTTAGGGCCTATACCCTTAACCGCTTTAAGTAACGTGATATCTCCCGTTAATATTGCGTGGTTTAAATCGCCCGGAGTTAACGACGAAAGTATCATCCGCGCTGTTGAAGGACCTACGCCGTTTACCGAAATTAAATTACGAAAAAGTGACCTTTCTCCTTCGTCGAAAAAGCCAAAAATGGTGTGGCTATCTTCTTTTATCGAAAGGTGGGTGAGTAAACGTACGTTCTCCTCGTCTTTAATTTTTTGGAATGTATATAAGGAAATTTGTGCCTCATAGCCAACGCCGCCACTGGTTTCTATCACTACCATTGTAGGCGACATAAAAGCTACCCTTCCTTTTATAAAAGCTATCATCTTAATGAATATAAGCGGCTAAAGTAGCAAATTTTGTTGACGTATAAAGAGCCTTTGCAGCACCCGTTGCCTTGTGTATGGGTTTTATACCGAGGCGGGTACTGTTATTTTTAGCAGGTTGGCAAACATTGCCACACCGTCGGTATTATATAGTTCGTCGGCTGATGCGCGCTCAGGGTGGGGCATCATACCAAACACGTTTTTTGTTTTGTTAGTTATGCCTGCAATATTATGCAAGGCACCATTAGGATTGGCTTTGGCGGTTACATTGCCTGCTTCATCGCAATACCTGAAAAGTATTTGGCCGTTCTCAGTCAAACTTTTCATCGTTTCTTCATCAGCATAGTAGTTTCCTTCGCCGTGGGCAATGGGTATTTTAAGTGCTTTATTTTTATCTAAACCTGCTGTTAAAACGGTATCAGCTTCGGGCTTAATGTAAACGTTTTTGCAAATAAATTTACGGCTTTCGTTGTGCAACAAAGCACCGGGCAGTAATCCGCTTTCGCACAAAATCTGGAATCCGTTGCAAATACCCATCACATACCCGCCGTTGTTTGCAAACTCAATCACGCTGTTCATAATGGGTGATAGCTTTGCAATAGCACCGCTACGCAGGTAATCACCATACGAAAAGCCTCCGGGAAGGAACACCATATCACAACCTTGCAAATCGGTATCCTTGTGCCAAAGCTCAACAACTTCTTGTTGGGTAACTTTTTTTAAAGTTTGTATTAAATCTTGGTCGCAGTTAGACCCTGGGAATATTACAACACCAAATTTCATTAACGGGGAGATTTTGTGCAAAGGTAAACAGTTTTTGTTATCGGTTGTTAGTTATTGAGTTATTCGTTCGCGGGCAAATAATTAAATGTTTAATGATAGATGCCCAACACTAACTCAACGTATAAAACTCTATCTTTTCAGTATTGTGAGATCGGATGATACCCGCAGAAATAAGGTTCACCAAAATTTTACTGGCTCGCCAGCGTGATATATTAATCAGCTTACAGTATTGTTTTAAGGTGATTTTATGATTTTTGGCAAGATAATCCAGCAAGGCTTGCTCTTTACTGGTAATTTGTATCAGCGTATCTTTTTGGGCCGCTTCACGTTTCAGCACATCTACCACAACTTTGCTGGCCAGCAGGCTTTGGTCTTTCACACGCACATACACCCACCATTTTCCGTCATCGTCTTTGGCATAATAGGGTTTGTCTGAGCCTTCGGGCACAATAGCCTCCAGCACCACTTTGCCGTCAAGTTCCCATTCGTTTATCACCAGTTCTACTGTAGGTTTGCAATAAAAATCACTGGCAAGGGTAAGCATGTATTTTTCATCTTCGGTACGAACGCCGGCAATGCTTTTATTATCGCGAATGCCCACCAACAATCTTCCCCCTTTGCGATTGGCAAAAGAAACGATGGTTTTGGCAATTTTTGAGGCACTGCTAATCTCTTGCTTAAAATCAAGAGTTTCGTTTTCACCCTTTTGTATCAGTTGCCTCAATTCTTTCATCGCACTTCAAGTATAAGAAATACAAGGTTGTTTTGTTTGGTTTTTTCAATTTTTTAGCCCTTTTATACAAACCATTTATCCATTTGGGTGTATATAAATAGATTTGATTTATATGGGTATTAAACATTTTTTCCTGAAAGCTAAAATACTGTTGTTAATGTTTATTGCAGGCCTTTTTACATTACCTGCATTGGCACAAAACAAAGCTACTTTGCAAATGAGTGAATCGACTTTCGGCTATCGGTTTATCTACAATGGTGAAAAAATTTCGAAGTGGGAGTTAAAGTCGCTGATGAAAAGCGAAGACTCTACCTCATTCCAATACTTTAGAAAAGCACTGCGTTCAAGCGCATGGGAGCTGGCCACCGGATTGCCGGGAGGCGCATTGTTGGGCATCGAACTTTCAGATATTCTTGCCGGTAACGGTATAAACTATGCGCGCTTAACAAGCAGTGTGGCTTTGTGTGCCGTAAGCTCTTATTTCTATTTTCGTAAAGAGCGCAGTTACATACAATCGGTTCTTTCGTTCAACAAATACCTACAGCAAAAAGAGCCGAGCGTATCAATAGGTTTTGGGGCAACCGCCAGTGGAGGATTAGGGCTTAAATTACTGATTTCTAAACCTGTGCGATCTTTTGCACACTAACATGCCAACACTGTGTTTATTATACGGGTACTATGTTGTTTTTGGGTGGCATAATTAACGCTGCCTTGTTACCTTCGCGCCATCAAAAAAAAATATTTGATAAAGGTAGATAATGGCAAAATATAAAATTTCAGTAGCAAAGGGCGATGGCATAGGGCCCGAAATAATGGATGCCGTTCTTTCCATATTTGATGCCGCTAAGGTGGATATTGAGTATGAGTTTGTGGAAATGGGCAAAGATGTTTTTTTGAAAGGCTTTAATGCCGGAATGACTCTTGAGGCCGAGCGCAGCATTGAAAGCAATGGTATTTTGTTTAAAGGCCCGATGGAAACACCTAAGGGTAAAGGTATGAAAAGCATAAACGTTACTGCCCGCAAAAAGTGGAGTACGTTTGCCAACAAACGCCGCTTTCAAACGCTTAACGGCGTAGAAACCGTTTACTCTAAAGCCGGGATACCGATTGATATTACCATCATCCGTGAAAACATCGAAGGTACTTACGGGGGTATTGAGCATTTGAATACCCACGATGTGGCACTTTGCCGCCGTTTTATTACCCGCCCCGGTAGCGCGCAAGTTCATCGTTTTGCCTTTGAATTGGCTCGCCGTAATGGTAACAAAACCGTGGTTTGCGGTCACAAAGCAAACATTATGAAAATTACGGATGGTATGTTTTTGGAAACCTTTTACGAGGTGGCCAAAGACTATCCGGATATTGAAGCAAAGGATGTAATTATTGACGACTTGTGTATGAAACTGGTAGTGCGCCCCAACGAGTATGAGGTGGTGGTGCTTACTAATTTGCAAGGCGATATTGTATCTGATTTGTGTGCCGGTTTGGTAGGTGGTTTGGGCTTTGCCCCATCGGCCAATATTGGTGAGCGTATTTCGATATTTGAGGCTGTGCATGGCACTGCACCTGATATTGCAGGTAAAAACATAGCCAACCCAACATCGCTATTATTAAGCGGTATTATGCTGCTTCGCCACTTAGGCTTTTTTACTCAAGCAGATGCTATTGAAAACTCATTACTGTACACCCTTGAAACCGGCGTACACACCGGCGATTTCGGTGATAAATCAATACCGGCAGCAAACACTACCGAGTTTGCCCAAGCCATTATTAACAACTTAGGTAAACTGCCATCTAATACAACGCCGCGTAAATCTCCGGCTATTGATTATACATGGCAGAAACCTGTTTTCCCCGAAAAACAGCCCATGATGGTTACTCCTAAAAAAGGAGAAGAAAAACTTATTGGTGCTGACTTTTTTGTTGAAACCGAATTACTTGCCGGTGATATTGCTGCAAAAGTGCAACCCATAGTACCCGAAGGATTTGAGTTGGTAATGATAAGCAACAGGGGCACGCAAGTATGGCCTGTAGGCTCAATATTTACAGAGTGTGTTGACCATTACCGCGTTCGTATTGCTACCAAAGACCAAACAGCTACCGACTTGAATAAGATATTTGAGATAGCAGCTAAAGTGGGCGAATTGTTCTACGTATCTTCGGTTGAGATGCTGCGCAACTATGGCGATTTGCAAGGCTATAGCTTAGCACAAGGACAATAAGAAAGAGAAATTATAGTATATAGAACGTCGCAAGGGAACCCTTGCGGCGTTTTTTATTGTGCAGTTTTAGCCTCTTTAGGTTCACGACTCACCAGCAACCCAAAAGCTGCTGTGGTAAAGAACGAAAACAGCGCATACACTGCCGCAGGGATTGCAATAGCGGGATTATTTAGCATATAAGGCCCGGCGGCAACGGCAATAGCCAACGCGGTGTTTTGTAAACCCACTTCTACCGATATGGTGGCTTGGCTTTTTAAATCAAGCTTAAAGTATTTGGCGGTATAAAAAGAAGCTACCATACCGCCTACGTTCAATAGCAACGTAAGGGGTACTACCCGCCAATAATCGCGGATGGGAATGTTAATGTTTTCGTTATTCTCAACAAAAATGGCTCCCACCATTGCTACGGCTAAAAGAGCCGTCATAATGTATTTTAAGGGTTTACGCACCTTATCGGCAAAACGAGCCCAACGTCTGCGAATGTAAATCCCAATCGCAGCGGGGATAACCGTAATCAATAAAATTTGTATCAGTGTTTCCCAAAAAGGCAGGTGGATAGAAGCGTCTTGGTTCATATAAGCTCCCAAAGCCAAACTCACCAAAATAGGGATGGTAAACTGGGTAAGGAAACTATTAACCGTGGTAATAGAAACCGACAAGGCAAGGTTGCTATTAATAAGATAGTTTACAAGGTTTGAGGTAGCACCGCCGGGACAGGCTGCCAACAACACAATACCTACTTTTAACTCAGGGCTAAGACCGGGAATAATTAACGTGATTAAAAATGCCAATGCAGGCAGCAAAAGCATTTGCGCCAATAAACCAATACCAAGTCCCTTGGGGTTTTTAATGATGTTTAAAAAATCGCGACGGGTAAGTGATAGCCCCATGCCCACCATAATAAAAGCGAGGGTAGCGGGCAGCATGTATTGAGAAAAAAACTTAGTCTCTATCACTACGTATTGTGGTTAACGGCAATATTACACTTATAAAGCCATAAAAATATCGCTGTAATAAAAAATGTATGGTAATGCTATACAACAAAACGCTAAGTACCTTTGTGCAGCGTTATATGTATAGTATGAAAAAGTCAGTATTTATTATTACAGGGGCTGTGATTGCCATTACCGTGGTAGCCTTGCTTGCTTTTGACCAGCCTGAAAAAGCGGTGAACAAGCCTGATAGCATAAAAGCTCCCGCCTTGCCTGAAAAGTTATTGTTTGCCGGTGAAAGTGTGCCTATGAAGGATTTTGATGTGAGAGAGCGTTTTGACCGTGAGTTGATGATAAACACGTTTTACCACTCGCAAACCTTGTTTGCTTTGAAAAAGACGAAGAGGTTTTTCCCTGTAATGGAAGCGGTGATGAAGAAAAACGGCTTGCCTGACGATTTTAAATACCTTGCAGTGGCTGAAAGCGGCTTGGATAATGTGGTTTCGCCCGCAAAGGCGGAGGGTTTCTGGCAATTTTTAGAAAGCACCGGAAAACGCTACGGATTAGAGATAAACGAAGAGGTGGATGAACGCTATCACCTTGAAAAGGCTACCGAAGCCGCCTGCAAGTACCTGAAAGACAATAAAGAAAAACTGGGCAACTGGACATTAGCCGCTGCCGCTTATAACATGGGCGAGAACGGAGTAGATAACGCTATTAAAAAGCAGGGCGTGGGCAGCTACTATGATTTGCTGCTGAATAAAGAAACATCGCGTTATTTGTTTAGAATACTGGCGATTAAAGAAATTTACAGCAACCCTGCTAAATACGGTTTTGTGATTGATAGTGCAGAGTATTATCCCACTATTGAAACATACACCGTTACCCTTGATAGTGCAGTGGATAATCTTGCCCAATATGCCATTAGTCAGGGTATAAACTACAAAGTACTAAAACTGCTAAACCCTTGGTTGCGCAAACCTTACCTTAAAAATAAGGCAAAGAAAACGTACACCGTTGTGCTGCCTAAAGATAAGAGTTTCATTACTCCACCTGCTATAACACCTGTTAGCCCTGCTACGGGAGAAGAAACCGAATAAGTTTGGGCGGGATTGAGACTATAAATAAAAAAAGCGGCCTTGGCCGCTTTT
Organism: Agrobacterium sp. 719_389; assembly: GCA_943370295.1. Lineage (GTDB taxonomy): Bacteria > Bacteroidota > Bacteroidia > UBA8524 > UBA8524 > SB11. The sequence goes on from CALRQL020000003.1 coordinate 337,241, forward strand.
TTTGTTATATCTGTCCCGTCCTGAAATAAGTTGACACCTAAATCAACTTATTATGTTAAAATCAGAACAACAGACGAACAAGCGTAGCCAACGAGATTACAGTTTAGCCTTTAAATTGCAAGTGGTATCTCAAGTAGAAAAAGGCGAGTTCAGCTACA